>CAVVTW010000001.1:0-316909 GCA_963751255.1 uncultured Gemmatimonadales bacterium
GTTTGCTTATCGCAGCGCCTGGGATGAGATTTACCGAGGAGTGCCGGTATGCCCCGAACTCACCATATGCGGCGAGCAAGGCGGCATCCGACCATCTAGTTCGGGCTTGGGGCGTTACTTATGGCCTTCCGGTGTTGACCACCAACTGCTCCAACAATTATGGACCATATCAGTTCCCCGAAAAGCTGATTCCGCACATGATTCTCTGCGCCCTCGAGGGCAAACCTCTTCAAGTATACGGGGATGGACGTCAGATCAGAGACTGGCTCCATGTGGACGATCACGTTAGAGCATTGATGACCGTGCTGAATGGCGCCAAGCCGGGTGCCTACTTCAATATCGGGGGGCGAGAGGAGCGGGAGAACCTTGAAGTGGTGAATAGAATCTGCGAGATCCTGGACGAGCTTGGGCCTCGAGCCGATGGACGAAGCCATAGTGAGCAGATCACGCTTTCGACAGATCGGCCTGGCCACGATCGGAGATACGCGATCGACCACGAATTGCTCAGCACTGAACTTGGATGGACCCCAGAAATCGATTTCGCAGTCGGGCTCCGTGGGACGGTGATGTGGTATCTCGAGAACCAGGACTGGTGGCAGCCCATCCGGGCAGGGTCGTACAGGGGCGAACGTCTTGGACAAAGAAGACACCGTTAGGACACTCCCAGCGAAGAGAACATAGTTTGACTGACCTCGGAAGGAAATCGCGAAAGTGCAACAGCGCCGTGAAAACCAGCCGCAGGAACAGGAAGATATGAAGCGGAAGGGCATCGTGCTGGCCGGTGGGACGGGGTCCCGCCTCTTTCCGATGACCTCCGTCGTGAACAAGCAACTTCTGCCGGTCTACGACAAGCCGCTCATCTACTACCCCATTAGCACCCTCATGCTCGCTGGGATACGGGAAATCCTCGTCATCACCAACCCCCAAGGTCAACCGCAATTCGAGGCACTCCTTGGGGACGGCTCCGCCTGGGGAGTGCGGTTCTCGTACGAGGTTCAGCCTCGGCCGGAGGGGATCGCGCAAGCTTTCCTCATCGCAAAGAGCTTTTTGGCCGGGGATCCCTGTGCCCTCGCTCTGGGGGACAATATCTTTTTCGGCTCCAACTTCGTTCAAACGCTTCGCCGGGTGGGTTCTCGTGCCTGCGGTGCCACTGTCTTCGGGTATAGGGTCGAGCGGCCGGAGGCGTACGGAGTACTCAGCTTCGATCGCCATGGCCGGGTGACAGGGATCGTCGAGAAGCCCCGGGAACCCCCTTCGGACTACGCCGTGACCGGCCTCTATTTCTTCGATGGGGAGGTCTCGGAAAGGGCCGCAACGCTCCGACCATCCGCTCGTGGTGAGCTTGAAATCACCGACCTGAACCTCCTCTACCTTGGGAGAGGGGAGTTAAACGTGGAGCTCTTAGGTCGTGGCTTCGCGTGGCTGGATGCCGGGACTCCCGAGGCCCTCCTCGACGCATCCGACTTCGTCCGCACTCTTGAGTTGCGCCAGGGGCTGAAGGCGAGTTGTCCAGAGGAGGTGGCCTTCCGCATGGGCTTCATCGACAATGAGAGGCTGTCGAGGTTAGCGCAGCTTATCGGAGACTATCCCTACGGACGGTACTTGCGCAGGCTGGCGGATGGACCCGAATGGGCGGGCGATCAAGTGGACATACCAGCCGAATGCGAAACTCACTCTGCATGATGAACGTGCTGCGGCCTCGGGAGTTGCCGGATCTGGCCGTGATAGAGCCGATTGTCTACGATGACCCGAGGGGATTTCTGCTAGAGACATGGCATCTCCTCCGGTACCTCGACGTCGGTATCCCCGGGTCTTTTGTGCAGGACGTTCACTCACATTCCCGATGGAATGTGCTGCGCGGAATGCACTTTCAGCACCCCAACCCACAGGGGAAGCTAGTGCGCGTGCCTCGCGGACGGGTGATAGACGTGGCCGTGGACGTCCGTCGTGGATCTCCGACCTTCGGACGCTGGTGGGGCCTTGAGCTGTCGGAGGACAATCGCCGACAGCTGTGGATTCCCCCCGGATTCGCTCACGGATACCTCACGATGAGCGGGGTTGCTGATTTTGAGTACCGCTGTACCGACTATTACTCCCCGGAGTCTTCGCACTCACTGGCTTGGGACGATCCTGTGGTAGATATCGACTGGCCGGTAGCGGACCCGATCCTCTCCGAGGCCGACTCTCGAGCCCTTACGCTCTCGGAGTTGGAGAAGCGTGGGCACCTGCCGGAGTATGAGCCTTGAACCTCCTTGTCACCGGCGCCCATGGACAGGTGGGAAGGGAGCTGGTCATTGAGGCGACGCGACGACGCATCCCACATGTTGCCTTTGGAAAGCAGGAACTGGACATAAGGGATCCCTGTGCCGTCGAGAGATTGACCCAGCAGCCGGGAGGGGCGCCCGCGATTGTCGTTAATCTTGCCGCTTATACAAGGGTGGACGCCGCCGAACGAGATCCGGAGCGAGCCTTCGAAGTCAATGCGCGAGGCGTGGAGATCCTCGGCCGTAGATGCGCAAATATTGGGCTCCCTATGATTCACGTCTCGACGGACTACGTCTTTGGCGGGAGTGAGCGGGATCTCCGGGAGACGGACGCGCCTCACCCCCTCAATGTATACGGGCGGAGTAAGCTGGCTGGCGAGGAGGCGTTGCGCGATGTCCTGAGGGAACATCTCATCTTGCGGACGTCGTGGGTATTTGGCCCACATGGAAGGAACTTTGTCAGTACGATGCTTCGCCTGGCCGGGAGGGAGACGGAGGTCCGCGTAGTGGCTGACGAGACCGGCTGCCCGACTAGTGCGGACCAAGTAGCCGGGGCGATCTTGCGGATGGCAGGGCGAGCGGCCGATTCCGGATTCGGAGATTGGGGGACATACCATTTCTGCGGGCGGCCAGCAGTATCCAGGGCGGAGTTCGCTCGGGCAATCTTCGTTGCCGGTGGACACCAGGGCAGCTCTCTTTGCCAGGTTAGAGAAATAGCGCTGGCGCAGTATGGCTCGACAGCAAGCCGTCCGAAGCGGTCTGTGCTGGACTGCTCCAAGATCAAGAGAGTGCTCGGAGTCCGCCAGCCGCATTGGGAATCCAAGCTGGTGGGCGTGGTGAGACATCTCCTCGAGATCGAATCGTGGAGCAGCGGCTCCGAGGATCCGTGAGTATCGATCGGCCTCCTCTCTTTAGACGGGATGAGCTATGGGAATCGGACCACTCGTACGCAGTATGCTCGGCCCCTGGGAGTCGACCATTGCCCGCGCATACCGTTCCTTCTTTGTGAACCTGGGTCCGCTCGTGGACCTTTGTGAGGATCTGCACCCCACCAGTGTCCTCGAAGTGGGATGCGGAGAGGGGCTCTTGGCCGACCTCTTGGCGGCACGCTTGACTGAGTGTCGGCTTGAGGGTATCGATATTTCACCGAAGACGGGGCGGCTCTCTGGGTTCCGGGAGCGACAGAACGTATCGTTCCGCCAGTGCACTGCGGAGGCGTATCTCGAATCGGGAGGGAAAGCCGCACTAGTTATCGTGTGCGACGTGCTGCACCACGTTCCCCTCGAAGCACGTCCGGAGTTCCTCCAAGTCGTCAGCGAATTGGTCTACCCCGGAGGATATCTCCTTCTCAAAGACTGGGCGCCTTCGGCGACTCCCATCCACTTGTTGGGATATCTGTCGGATCGCGTGATAACCGGAGATCGGGTAATCTATCGTTCGGCTAAGTATTACGAGGGGCTATTGACCAGCTGGAAAGTCATAAGGAGGGGCACTCTGCCGCCATACCGCAACAACTTCTTTTTACTCCTGGAAAGGTGATGATAACCGAGCGTTTCGATCCGGAGCAATGGGTTCCTCGCCTGACTAGACTGCAGCACCTGATTCGATACGAGTGGGCGTGCCAGTATGTCGGGAAGGGGGTGACGATTGACGTCGCGTGTGGCACGGGATACGGGACGAGGGCCCTGGCAGGCTGTTGTGAGGAGGCTGAGGTGATTGGATTCGACCTCGACCCGATGGCTGTAACTACTGCCCGCGAGCGTTCTTCTAGAGCACGAGTCGAGTTCCGAGTTGGAGATGCTTATCAGCTTCCCTTGGAGGATTCGATGGCCGCGCTGGTCGTTTCGTTCGAGACCATCGAGCACCTACGCGATGACCGGAGCTTTCTGGAGGAAATGAGTCGAATCCTCGCTGTAGATGGCACATTCATCTGCTCCACACCGAATCGACGCCTGTTCAACCCGGGAGGCAGCCTGGCGGATCCCCCATACAATCCCCACCATGTGCGTGAGTATGATCACGAAGAGTTCAAGGAACTCCTAACCCGGACGAGCCGGAACCAAACAGGGTGATGTGAAGGCGTGACGTCGCAGGTAGAGCATGGGTGCCGTTGTCTGCCTTCGCCCCACCCTGTGCTTCGCACCGCAGTGGCCGCCCCCATCCTCCCCTCCCGCGGGTCGCGTCCCCCCCGAGGGCAGGCGGGAGGGTGGACCTTGATCCAAGCTCTTGACCGGACCCGCTCGAAGTGCGACCTGCAACGAAGAGGGTGCACACTCTGAACGGTGGGGGTTCCGATGCTCATGCTCACCGAGCGCCATGCCAGGCACGTCCGGGGCATACTCTCCTGTTTCGATCGCATGCTCATCATGGGGACGCTCCCCGACATTGCCCACGCGAAGGCGTTCACGCGCGAACTCAACCGGCGCGGCATCCGGATCTTCGACTTCCCGCAGTTCGCCCAGGGGTTGCGGAACGGGATCCGGGACAATGCCGAGCGGCTGGCCACGGAGAACGGCATCGAGATCGAGTTCATCAAGAAGATCGGCGCTTTCCGCAAGGAGGACCGTGTCCAGGCGATCGTGGCCGAGCGCGGCACCCACCCAGGGCTGGTGCACATCTTCAGCGCCATGGAGAGTTGCCCCTCGTTCAAGCCATGGCACGACAAGCCGTCGGGCAAGACGTTCCTGCTTCCCGACAGCGGACGCTGCCTGCACTACTACTTCTACTTCATCGACGCCGAGCTTGGACTGTGTCACCTGCGGGTGCCCACCTGGGCGCCCTACCGACTTCAGTTCTGCATGAACGGCCACAACTGGTTGGCGTCCAGGCTGGGGGCCGAAGGGATCGGCTTCAAGAAGGTCGACAACGCCTTCGTCGACATCGACGACTTCGAGGCTGCCCAGCAGATCGCTGACGGCTTCCATCCCAAGGTGCTGCACCGCAAGCTGGAGCGCTTCGTCGAGACGTTCTGTCCGGTGGCCTCTGAGTTCGCGGCGGGCTACCACTGGAGCCTCATGCAACTGGAGTACGCCACCGACATCGTCTTTTCCAGCGCAGACGTCCTGAAACCGCTCTACGAGCAACTGGTGCGGACGGCCGTCCACGCGGTGAAGGCCGAGCAGGTGGCCACCTTCCTGGGCAAGAAGCTCGACCCCCGCTACCTCGGTGAGGTAGGCAACGACTTCAACACCCGTATCCAGGGCACGCGCATCCGGCATCAGATGGGCCGCGTTGCCCTCAAGATGTACGATAAGTTCGGCTACGTGCTCCGCATCGAGACCGTGGTCAATGATGTCTCCTTCTTCAAGCACCACCGAACGGTGGAACACCGCGACGGAACACGGGAGAAGAAGCTCGCTCCCGTCCAGAAGACGATCTACAGCTTGGGCGTCATGGCCGAGCTGCTCGGTGCAGCGAATCGCCGCTACCTGGAATTCCTTTCGAGTCTCGATGACGATAGCGAAGGGCGTCGGAAACTGGAGCGGCTCTCGGACCCCGTCCGGGACCACAACCGAAGCTACCGGGGCATCAACTTCTTTGATGCCCTCGACCTCGACCTCTTCGTGTCCATCGTCCGTGGTGAGTTCAACATCCACGGCTTTCAAGTGCGGGATCTGCGTCGCCTCCTGCCTCATCTCACAAGCCCTCAACTCTCCCGGCTCGTGAAGAGGCTGCGCATGCACAGGCTCGTGAAGAAGGTCCATGGCACGTACAGGTACTACCTGACCCGCCTCGGGCGACGGGTCATCGCCGCTGCCCTCCGGCTCCGCGAGGACATCGTGATTCCAGCGCTGGCTGGACTCCCGGCGTGAATATCAACCATGATTTATAGTCGTCTTGCGTAGGATTTCACTGGTAAGGGACTAAAGGAGTGCTTTTCACAGATCGAACTCCTGGAGCAATGCTGTTTCAGCAAGAGGTACGTGGAGACGGTTGAGCATCTAGCTCGCTACTCTAAGAGCGGCAGCTGCTCCGTACACCGCGCCTACAAGAACCTTATAGCCTACCTCCGATCACCAAGATGGTATGTGCCGAAACCGAATGGCAATGGTTTCGGGGATATACTTATCGCAGTGTGCCGAAGCCCGTGCAGGAACAAATAATCAGTGCGACCAGCGGCTTGACCCCAAGGCCGCTTGATGTCACTTTTCGCCAGCAAGACCCAGCTCTGAGAGTTCCACATTTTACCGGACCGAGAAGCTCAAGCACCCACGACTTCCGGGATCCGGGCGAATCCCTGCCGTCGAACGCCCAACCGGACCCTACTGAGTTCTCAGATCCCGACAATCATACAGATACCAGGATTCTCCCTCTCCAATCGAATCTCTTTCCGTAGCCACCACCAGTTCGGGAAACGACTGGTCATGGATCACATAATCCAGTTCAGGATCACCGCAGAGGTATGCCAGACCAGGCCGTGACAGATCTTCAACCTCATAAGTCATCAGTTCATCTGGTTTGAACTCCTCATCTCCCCGGCGCCGATGCGCCGCTATTGCCTTGTCTCGTTCCGATAGAGAGGAGGCAATAAGCCGCTCATCCTCTCCGGCGAGCGCCACCCGTTGCAGGCGACGCGTGACCTCCTTGGTTCTTTCCTCGGAGAAGACGAGTCCTATGGCAGAAACCGTACTGACATAGTTTGCCGTCCGCAACGATTGATAGACGGCCAAGGGTCGTTGTCGCCAGTATACCGTATCGCCGGGTTTGATGATCTTCTCAAATTCTCTGTATTCCTGATAATCGCCCTCCCTGTCTCGCGCGGCTTGGACATCCCAGGCCCACGGAGTGACGACCAACGTCAGAACGAGCGTACCAACAATCGCGACGGCACGTAAGCGAGTCGAAAGCAGCAGCCACGCCGTCAAGGCAACTAAGCCGCTGCCCCCCGTGAAACCAATTCCCATGAGCAGATCCTTCGTTGACACATGGCGAAGAGAAGGAATCGCCCCACTAACCGCCTCACCTCCCGGGCTTGCTCCAGAAAACTCCCTCCCGACGATGCCCGCTGCGGCCAGGATGTAACCCACCCAGAGCACCAACAAGATCACCTCAACGATCTTCATTCCTTGCCAGAAGCGCTCATGATACCGACGCAGGAGAAGGCGGGCGAAACGCAGAGATCGGGCCGGAAAACTCCCACACATCAGAAGCAGGGGAACAGATCCCCACGGCCAAAGCAGGAACACCGTCCCAATGGATAGAGAAATGAGACGCCGAGTTCTACCGCCCAGCCAGGCCCGCCTTGCCAGATCGACAATTGCGATGACGGCAAAGATCAAAGCAAGCCAATTGACTCGCCAGAGTTGCAGTTGCATGATCAAAGCGGAGGGAGCATACGTGCCGCTGAACCAGAAGAGTAGGTTGGCGGAAAACGAAATGGCCAGAATCCGTCTATACCAATCACGAAGCGTTGGAGCACCGAAACGGCCGGCGAAATACAGCATGGCGTAGCCGGCCACATAAAGACTCAGACGTTGTTGTTCTTGCAGATGGGGGAAGACGATCCCCGAGTTGAGCCGCACATAATGCGCCCATTCCGGCGACATCGTCGTGAAGATGCCTGTATCTGAAATGGCCAGGCCTGCCAGCACGCTAACGACTGCTATGCCTAGCAACCAGACTGTGCGTGTCCTCAGGTTCAGAGACCATACCAATAACAACAACAGGAACCACCCGCCCATCAGAGGATGAAAAGCCGTCGCTAGTAACGCCAGCAGCCACGAATGAGCCTTCTTCCCTTGGAAGGCGAAGCTCAAACCCATCAGAGCAACCGCAACAGACAGATTTCGCGCGGTCATAAAGGGTTCGGAGATCCGGAGGGAGCCGAAGTAGTTATACTGATTCACGCAATACACCAGTTGCGTGGAAACGAGTAGAAGGAAGACCAGATATCTTCCCGTCTTAAGAGGGAGGGCCCGGCACAGCATCCAGCAGGCAGAAACAAAGAGTGCGCCCTCCGCCAATGTGCCCCACAGAGCAGCTTTCTCTACCCCAAGCAGTGATATCAGACCCGCATACAAGGGGGTGAAGATGGTGTAACTGTCCTGGGAGCCGAACATGAACAAGGGGTCGCGGACAAAGGCGGAGGGGTTGAGCCAGCGCACCGCCATGAGAGTATACACTTGAGCGTCATGCCATATCCCCCAATAGGGGTGACCGAGAAACCAGAGGGCCAACCCGGTGACGAGGACCCATGGGGCTGAGAAGCGGCCCTCTTCGGTGAAGAGGTCTTGGTGAAACAGGTGATTAGAGGGGGAAGTGAATGGAGAGCCTCGAAGAGACTTCATGAGGAGAACCCCACAGTGATCCCCAGGGCCCGTATCTTCTTACCGAGCTCCACGCGATCCTCGCCACACCAGCCAGGGAAAAGCTCGAGTGGCGGCGACGCTACTCCCGTCCCGTCGAGCGGACCACCGGACTCATCTGCGATCAGACCATTGTCCTGACGGGTGTCCATTCGGCCCACGATTACCCCGTTCCCCTTCGGCGTGTCAGCTACCGAGATCCCGAAACAGGCCAGAAGCTCGATTTCCTGACCAACGACTTCTGTCTTCCGGACCTCACGATCGCTCATCTCTATCGGCTTCGCTGGCAGATCGAGCTGTTCTTCAAATGGATCAAGCAGCACCTGCGCTTCAAGAGCTTCTCCGAAACCTCAGACAACGGGGGGGCGTACTCAGATCTGGATCGCTATCTCGGTGCACCTGGTCGTGGCCGTTGCCCGCAAACGGCCCGGTATCAAGCTAGATCCTTGCACATTCCTGCAGATCCTGAGCGTCTATGCCTTCAAGAAAGCTCCTTTCCCACAAGTCCTCTCGAGCCTCGATTCCACCTTCGACATTGCCGACATTCACGACCGGTTGCCACTCCTCGATTTCTAGCCGGAAATTACTGGTCCTGCAATGACCTATCCCCCCACCCCCACCAACGGATCGCTCGCTCAGGACCCAGATCGCCAACAGCCCCAGCCGCCCGATGACCCCTGAGTAATAGATGGTGGGCAAGATCATTTTTCTCAACGTTGGTGTTGCTCCCTCCCGGCCCAGGAGCCCGACGGTCGCCGAGGCGGCCACCACGTTGTGGATCGCGATCATGTTTCCGGCCGCCGCACCCACGGCCTGGAGCGCCACGATCACGGCCCCCGACACCATGAGGCGCTCGGCCACGCCGTACTGAAACGCCGAGAACATGAGGTTGCTCACGGAGTTCGAGCCGGCGATGAACGCGCCGAGGGCGCCGGTCACTCCGGCGAACAGGGGCCAGATCTTGCCCACGTTGGTGGCGACCCACTCTGCCATGGCGATGGGCGTGGAGAACAGACCGGCCCCGTTGACGCCGGATTTGATGTAGACCCGGACCATGGGCACGGTGAACACCAGGACGAACCCCGCGCCGAGAAGGATGCGCCCGGACTCCGCGACGGCCCGCCCCAGCGCCAGGCCCCGGCGGGAAGCTGGGGCAGACGGGAGAGGACCAGGAGGACCGCCAGGAGAAGATACGGGGCCCAGGCCCTCCGCGCGGAAAGGGCCCGGGGGGCAGGCTCGGCTTCTCCCCGCACCTCCAGCCCGCTCACCCAGTCCGCGGGCCACCGGTCCGAGGGCGGGAAGTCCCACGCCTCGCCCGGCGACAGCACGCCCTTCCTCGCGCCGGCGGTCATGATCACCAGCCCGATGGGCGCCCCCAGGAGAACGATCTGAACCCGTCGGTCGTCGCTGATGGCGTGGCAGGATCTGCGGATGGCCGCCGCCCATACCCGGACCCACGCCATCCGCCACACTCCCGCCGCAACCCCCACCGCCACTACGTAGACCGCGGGCCTCACCCACTTGGCGGGAACTGGAAAGCCCACCAGGAGGACGCTGGCCAGCAGGAGGGCGAAGAAGGCCTGTGCACCGAGAGAAGGGGTCAGGGCCATCACTCCCCTGATGATGAGCGCCTTCCGGCCGATCCGGTCCGAGAGCCGGCCAATGGGGATCTGGACGTTGAGCCGGGACACGGTCAGGGCGCTGAACGCGATGCCGAACCCGACGGCCGTCTGGGAGAGCCGGCAGTTGAACTCGTTCTCGAGGGAGGAGAACATGGCCAAGGAACTGGCCATCAGCGCGGGGCTGAACATGAGGGCGAGGACCGTGCGGGACGGCAACAGCTTCTGGAAACCACCAGAAAGATCCTCCCCGAATGTCTCATTCCTCCCCCCTCTCGCCTCCCCATTCATCGGTCCTCGTCGGCCGCGTCCGGCTCCAGCCTCTTCTTCGCCGGTTTCTCCGGCGGGCGTTCGACAGCAGCCACTTGCGCGGATGCCGGAAGTCATTGGCCCTTAGTAGGATAGGAGAAAGCGGCGAACAGGGCGTGTACGAGGCCCCGATCTGGGCCTGAATTCCCACAACGAGTCGTTACACCAGGACTTGGAGCGTCTTGGGCGGCAGTTCGAGGCGGCAACAATTCCAGATTTTGCTCTCGGAATCCTCGAGTCGCTCGACCCGCAATCGCGATATGGTGGCGTGATCGGTCTCGATACGGCCCATCGAGACCGCTCCGAGCTTTTCCCGAAGAGGGGTCCAGCTCTATTCGGGCGCTTCACCTGTTTCCGTCGCCGGAGGCTCTGGGGGCGAAGTGAGTTGAGTAGTCGAGGGTGGCGGGAAACCGTGTCCACCAGCCTATTGTACCACGCCTTTGGCATTCATGGCTCCGTCTACCGGCGGACCGAGTATGTGGGCGGCGAGGTCCACTTCACCATCTGTCAGCCGGACAAGAAGCCCCGGTGCTCGGCCTGTGGGAGCCGAGACATGGCCCGGAAAGGGGGACAGCATCGACGCTTTCGAGGGCTCCCGATTGGCCGAAGAACTGTGTGGATCGAGTTGTCTGTGCGGCGACTTGGATGCAAGGCGTGTGCGGCGGTTCGCCAGGCGGAGGTTAGGTTCGCACCGGATCACCATCGGTACACGAAGCGGTGTGCCCGGTATGCGCTGGAGCTCGCCCGGTGCTTGTCGATCTGGGGCATTGCCCGACACTTGGACGTGAGCTGGAACATGGTGAAGACGATCCTGAAGGCGGAACTGAAGCGTCGTTTCCGGCGGCCCCGGCTTCGTGATCCCAAACGGATTGCCATCGATGAGATCAGCATCGGGCGCGGCCATCGGTACCTGACGGTGGTCCTGGACCCGGAGAGCGGAGCCGTGGTGTTCCTGGGAGACGGCAAGAGCTCGGACGCGTTGGATTCCTTCTGGAAGCGACTGAAGAGGGCCGGAGCCCAGATCGAAGCGCTGGCCACGGACATGGCGCCGGCCTACATCCGGGCCGTGAGGGAGCATTTGCCCGATGCGGTGCTGGTCTTCGACCACTTCCGCGTGGTGAAGCTGATGAATGGCAAGCTCTCCGATCTGCGCCGAGCCCTGCAGCGTCAGGCCGAGACCGAGGACGAGGAAGTGCTCAAGGGCATCCGCTGGCTGTTGCTCAAGAATCCCAAGAAGTTGGATGAGCAGAAGGATGAGGAGGAAAGGCGTGCTGGCCTATTACGACATTCCCATCAGCCCCGGTCCCCTGGAAAGGACAACCACGAAGATCAAGCTCTCGCAGCGGAAAGCCTACAGCTACCGAGATCAGGAGTTCTTCCGCCTTCGGATCTTCGCCCTTCACGAGACCCGTTACGGGCTCGTCGGATGACCGCCCGGGGATGCAAGCAGGTGAAGAGCCTGAAATACGGGGATGTTGACTCAAGTCTCACGGCCCTCCGAGAATTGGAGAAGTGCATCCGAGTCTTCCGGACCCTCACGCGGAGATTGAATGAGCGGCCTCGAGCGTACCCCCAGGACCAGGATCTGGGCCTTTGGAGGGGGCCTCTTCCTTCTCCTTTCTCTCGCCCACGGGCTCTACCTTCAGCAGCCGGGCCTGGCGGGGGGCCCGCTTCTCTTTCTCGACAACCTGTTCACGCTGCTCTTCTCGTTCTCCTTCCTGGCTTTGGCCACCGCCCTCGGTCTTGGCGTCTTGAGCCGAACGCGGCTGGATGGGCTAAGCGACACCGACACCCTGGCCTTCTCCCTCGCCCTGGGGTCCGGGGTCCTGGCCACGGGAATCCTCATCCTCGGCTCCGTGGGAGGCTTCCACCTACCCTGGCTCTTCCTCCTGCTCTTGGCGGGGGTCTGGGTTGGGCGAGCAAACCTGGGCCGCCTCCCCGACCTCGGTCTGGGCGCGGCGAAGGAGACGGCGGAAGTGGCAGGTCGGCCGGCCCTCCTCGTGTTCGCGGCGGTGGCTGTCGCCATGATTCTCTTGGCCGTGGCCCCTCCCACAGATTACGACAGCTTGATGTATCACCTGGAAGGCCCCGCCCAATTTCTGGAGCGCGGCGGGATCTACCTGCCCGACGGGAACTTTCATGTCGCCTACGTCGGGTTGGCCCACATGCTCTACATCCCTGCTCTCGCTTTCGGAGCGCCCTCCACCCCCGCCGTACTGAGCACGCTCTTCGCCCTCGCCCTGGGGTTCCTGGTCCTCCGCGTGACCTCGAACGTGTTCACCGTTGCGGAGGCTCGGCTGGGATTGGTCCTCCTATGGGGCAGCCCGATCCTGATGCTCGTAGCGGCCACTCCGAAGGTGGACGTCACCCTGGCCTTCTTCCTCCTAGCGGGCCACTACGCCCTCCTGAATGCCCTATACCAACCTCCTCGGGTAGGGAAGTGGATGGCTTTGTCGGGCCTGGTCCTCGGCCTCGCGGTAGGTGTGAAATACCTGGCACTCGTCTACGTCGCGGCACTGTCCCCCCTGGTCTTCCTTATCCTCTTTCAGGCAGCCGGTCCGGGGAGGCACCCTCTTCGAACCGCATCACTCTTCGCCGCGGCCTTCCTTGGTGCCGCCTTCCCGTGGCTCCTAAAGAACTGGGTCCTGTTCGGTGCCCCGCTCTACCCCTACCTCTCCGAGCCGGCGATTCCGCGGTGGTTGGCGAGCCTGGCAGACGAAGCTCATGTTCGGAGTGTTCTGGGGCCGGCAACGCCCAAGCCGTTGCTCGCAGCCCGCGAGCCGTTCTCCCCGGTTACATGGCTTCTCCATCCCGAGCGTCTGACGCCTGAGTCGGAGGGGGGAGCCTACGGAGCGAACCTCGCTTTTCTCTTCCTGCTCGCTGCCCTGCCCTTGATCAGGCGTCGGGCCTTTGCTGCCATTACCCTGCCAGCGGCCCTCTTCTTCGGCGGCACGCTCCTGATGAACGGAGGAACGCCTGAACCTGAGGTACCTCATTCCGGTGATCCCCCTGCTGACGATCGGCGCAGCGTCCGGCATCACGACAGTCATGAGGCCCCTGAAGAGCCGGACACTTCGGCTCTGCTTCGTTACGCTCATTGCCGGAGCGATCTTGTTTCCGTCGGTCTCCGCGCTTGCGGGAAGGCTCCGGGAGACCCGGGCACTCCCCTTCGCTGCGGGACTCTTGTCGCGGGAGGGCTACCGAGTGCTCAGCCCGGATCCGGAGATCTCTGCTTACGCCAGAATGACTGGGAAAGTCAACAGCCTGATCCCGCAAGACGGAAAGCTTCTCATGCTCCTGGAAGGCCGGGGGTACGGTTTCGCCACTCCGGTTATCCAGGACAACGTGCTCACGAACTGGCTGTTCCTGAGCCAGTTGTACTCACCTGGACTATGCCTGCGCCCGACGGGGATCACGCACGTCTTGGTGGGGACGGGGACCCTGGAGTATTTCATCCGCAAGGGACTGGACCCCGACAGGATTGTCTGGGGAACATTCGGAGACTTTGCGGCGCTCTGCCTCGAGCTGATGGAGGCCACGCCGAGCTATGTGCTCTTCCGTGTCGCGTCCCCAAGCGAGGGAGTCGGCACGACCTCCGCGGCCTCTCCTACTCGGGCGTCGATCCCTCTCTCGGCACCACCGACCGAACCGGCTTCATCTCGCTGAGGCCGGCCGCCAGGGCCGCCAGCAGCATCTCCACGGACACCCAGACAAAGCGATGAATGACGGCGAAGAACATCGTCTGCTCCGGCGCATAGAGGCTGGACATGAGTACACCCAGGCCGAGCTCTCTGACACCAAGTCCGCCCGGTGCAAAGACCATGAGAAACCCCAGGAGCCATGATAGGGCGAAGGCACCGGCGGAGACGAGGAGCCCCTGCACGGTGGAAGCAGCGGGAAGCAGAACCCAGAAACTCGCTCCCAGGGTGAGCCAAGCGAGGCATTGGACTCCAAGCAGATCGAAGGACCACCGAGCCCTGGCTCCGGCGCCGGGTCGGTGCAGACGGTCGAGTCCCCAGACGCCAGAGAGCCAGCAGACCACGACAAATGCGAGGACCCCCTCCAGGACCCAGGGCGAGACCTCCAGCGGGGCTCCAAATGGCAGGAAGAACAGCAGTCCCGTACCGAGGGCCGAGACGCAGAGCCACACGTTCTCCACGAACAACGCGCGGCCGGTCTCCTGCAGCGACATTCCCTTACTTCGGTAGGCTCCCGCTCGTCCAACGAAATGCCACACGCCACCCGGCAAGTACTTCGCGACCTGGGTCATTCCCGATATGAAGAACATCTCCCCGAACGAGGGCTTCCAAACCGGCACCTGGACCGAGCGCCTGGACAGCACAACCAGGAGAAGCTTCCCGAGGACCAGCAGCCCGAAGCTCAGGGCCAGCCGGACACCGGGGACCGACTGCAGCTGAGTGATGAGCTCCGCACGGTGATGGGCGGCATAAACAGCGCCAGCAGCGCAAACCACAACCACCCAGCTCCACTTGGCGATCTGCAGAGCGATCGCTCTCACGAGATCAGTCCCCCGAGGATCTCGAACTGGGCCGCGGCCAGGGACGTGACTCGTGCCAACTCCGTGTCGATTCTGGACCGGAGCGTCTCCCGCTCACCCAGAACCTCCAGCACGACGTCCGTGAGGTCCAGACCCTCGGAATCGAAGGAAAATGCGAACCGCTCGAGTTGAAATTCCGCGAGAACCTCCTCGTACTTATGGCTCCAACCAACGACGACCGTGGGGATGGCAAGGCAGAGACCGGCAATCATCGCGTGGAAACGGGAGGTGAGCAGCACATCACAAGACTTCATGAGTTGGCGAATCGATGCTGTATTCAGATCGAAGTCCACCCAAACACACCGCTCGAGCGCGTCCCGAGAGAGGGCACCCCCGAGACGTTCCCGGAGCTCGCCGACGGCCTCGAGATCGTTGTTCCTCGAGCCTCCAGACCCCGCTCGCGTGGCGTTCGGGACGATGAGGAACCCGGGACGGAGTTCCGAATTGCATAGGTCCTCAGCCAATCGACTGAGTCTCCCGATGTAATCCACTCCTCTCTTCCTGGATTGGGAGAGCACCAGTGAGCTGGGTGAAATACCCACCATGCACCCACAAGAGTCCTTCAGCACCTTCAAGCGGCTGTCGAGGGCAGCGACCCTCTCGCGGTTCTCTTCGGAGAGTTGAAACGACTCCTCGAACAGAAAAGCGGTATCGGCGGCCAGGTCCAGCGCACCGATCCTCTTCCCAGGTCCTGGAGGTGTTCTCCGGTCTTCTTCCCCCGGGCGAAGACATGGGCGCACCGCGGCAGGAAACGGCGTGCCAACAGGCCGGTTCAAGGGCTCGGAGAAGGGCCCAATAGCCTGGGAGAGCTTGACGACCGGCACACCCAGGAGCATGGCTGGCCAGATCGTAAGAACATTGAATGGGAAGGTACTTGGCCCGCCCATCGGAGAATGTGATGCCGGGAATGTCCAGCAGGACACTGCACTGACGGAGTGCGCGCATCTCCCGTGACAGGAACGGGTCCGGAAGGTCGAGTCCGACAAGTCGAAAGAGAAAGCCGAGGAGGGCAAATGGAAGGTGCTTGGCCACAAGTGCGAAGGGGCGCCCATCCAGCACCTGGACCTTCTCGTCCACGATTCGGGCCCGGTCTTCCGCAGGATAATAGGAGTAGACCCAGAACGTAGCGTCCGGCCACCTGCGTCTGACCTGCCCGATGGTAGAGCAGAGCATGGCCTCGGCACCACGGTTTCCCCACACCGTGGCTCCGATCACAGCTACCTGCAGAGGGGTGTTCTTCAAAGACTCTCCAGGCCTTTCAGAAGCAGCAGATACCCGCGCAGACAGGGGCCGAGGGATACGGAAGATCACGGCGCGCCCGAGGCGGGTTCGTGAAATCCTCTCATTCATGAGGACGATGAACGCCACGATGTAATCGTTCCACCGAACGCGCTCGCCGACGGTGTCTTTGATTGTCTCTCCGAGGAGGCCACCGACCTTGGCCCGAGCCGAGATGTTGTAGTGAAATGGGAGGGTCCGGGCCTGACCATCAAGGACCTCCTCGACCGGCTCGGCCTCCCCTACCAGAGCCCCCGCTCTGAGGGCGTCCTGGACCACCCTCTCCCCGACGTCCGTCCTGGCAATCAAGGCCGTGTGCTTCGTTGGGTTATCCCGCATTCTCCGGGACCAGATGTCTCCAGCGGAGATGTCGCCATGGTAGCCTGTATGATCGATGCAATGGTGGCACTTGCGCTGCGAGAAGAAGTAGAGGTTCTGGTAGTCGGAGAATTCCCTGAAGGGATGAACAACCTCGTCGCCGTTCTCGAATCGGGCACCGATCTGTCCTCTCCAGTGGCCGAACCGGTAAGTGAAATCCACCAGGCGACCCCGTCCCATCCCCCATTCTCCTCAACACCTCATCCCTCAAGGACCGGCTCGCTGTTATGCCCGCAGAAGAGGGTGATTACCATGAGCGATCTTCTCGTCGAACTCTTTATTCCTCCGTCGGTAGTCAGCGACGATTCGGGCGTCGCACGGGAGCGCGACGAGCGCCACCTTCCCTCGAAGTCCCTGATCAGCGGGAAGGCTTCATGCGTAAACAGGACAGATGCATATTTGCTCCCCTGACAGCGCCCGGAGCTCTTCCGGCGTCCGCGCCAGGACGAACTTCGATCCCACCTTCCCTCTGAAACCACGGTCTTCAGGACCACTGCCGCGCCGATCTCTCCTTTTCCAGCAGGTGCGTCAGAAGGGCGGTTACACTGCCCCCGGACGCCGCCTTCCGTCTCAGTTCAGGGTCTGCGGCATAGGAGAAGAAGACCGAACGGAAGGCCCCGACATATTTTGCCACGTCGCCGGAGGACCATTGCCTGGACCAGATCTTCCTCTGGAGTGCCTCTATCATTCCCGCGGGCCCCGATCTGCGACAGTAGGGGGTGCGGTCCTTCCTCAGGCCCTCTTCGGAATGGGAGCGCCGGTCCCATGAACCGGGACCTCATGCACAAAACAGCATCACAACTTCCGCATCCGATAATTGACCTCCTCCAGCATCTGCCGGTTCCTGGCGATGAGGTCCGAGAGAAGCCCCAACAGGAAGGTCTGGAATCCGAGAATCACGAGAATGGTTGCGGCGATCAACGACTGCACGTGCCCCTGACCTTCTCCAATCAGGAAGAAATACCCGAACCGAACCCAGAGGACGAATCCACCCGCCGCCAGGAGGAGGCCCAGAGTCAGGAAGACCCGCAGGGCTTCGTACATCAAGAAGATGCGGAGAATCGTCGCGGCCGACCGGAGGACATAGTGGGGAATGCTTCGGATGAGCCGGGACTTTCGGAGCATCGGATTCGTGGCGACGGGCACCGACAGCACCGTCAGCCCCTTCTTTCCGGCCTGAATTATGGTCTCGAGCGTATAGGTGTAGTTGGAGAACACCACCAGCTGCAGGGCAGCCTCCCGGGAGAAAGCCCGGAAGCCGCTGGTGGCGTCGGGAACGCCGGTACCGGACGTCCATCGGACCACCCAGCTCCCTACCTTCTGCAGGAGTCTCTTGACGCGCGAGAAGTGGGGGATCCGGTCCACCTGGCGGTCCCCCACCACCATGTGAGCCTTCCCATCAAGAATGGGCCTGAGGAGGTTGGCGATATCGGCCCCTCGATATTGATTGTCTCCGTCCGTATTCACGATCAAATCGGCGCCCAATTCCAGGCTGCGCCGCAGGCCCACGGCAAACGCGTTCGCCAGGCCGCGGTTGACGGGTAGTCGCACGATGTGGTCCACCCCGCCTGCGGCTGCGGTCTCGGCAGTTCCGTCCCTGCTCCCGTCATCCACTACCAGGACTTCCACCGATTCGACCCCCGGGACTGCCCGGGGCAAATCTGCCAGGGTCCGAGGTAGAGTCTCCGCCTCATTGTAGCAGGGGATCTGGATGATGAGCTTCATCGTGTGCGGGACGGCTCCTTCAGATGTGGCAGATGTGGTCCCGACGCCGGCGGCCTCCGCTTCCAATGTACTGCCTCCTCCCCTCCCCTCGCGATCACGCGGAACCGCCGCACCTGCTCTACCGCCCCCATGAGCGGATCGCCGGATCCCCAGGACCCAGACGGCCAGCAGCCCCAGCATGCCGATGACCCCGAGGTAGTAGAGGGTGGGGAGGATCGTCTTTCTCAATGTTGCTCCTTCCCGGCCCAGGAGCCCGACGGTCGCCGAGGCGGCCACCACGTTGTGGATGGCGATCATGTTGCCGGCCGCCGCACCCACGGCCTGAAGCGCCACGATCATGGCCCCCGACACCATGAGGCGCTCGGCCACGCCGTACTGGAACGCCGAGAACATGAGGTTGCTCACCGTGTTCGAGCCGGCGATGAACGCGCCGAGGGCGCCGGTCACTCCGGCGAACAGGGGCCAGATCCGGCCGACGTTGGTGGCGACCCACTCGGCCATGGCGATGGGCATGGAGAGCAGGCCGGCCCCGTTGACGCCGGAGTTGATGTAGACCCGGACCATGGGCACGGTGAACACCAGGACGAACCCGGCCCCCAGGAGGATGCGCCCGGACTCCGCGACGGCCCGCCCCAGCGCCGGCGGCCGCATCCGGTGGAGGAAGAAGGTGGCCGCCACCGCAAGGACCAGCATGAACCCCGGCAGGTAGAACGGCGTGGAGGAGGCGCTGATGTCCGAGCCCAGGATGGCGTTCCACGCGATCCTCGGGGCCTGGAGCCAGCTCCCGAAGGGAAGCTGGGGCAGACGGGAGAGGACCAGGAGGACCGCCAGGAGGAGATACGGGGCCCAGGCCCTGAGCGGCGAGAGGGCCCGCGGGGCAGGCTCGGCTTCTCCCCGCACCTCCAGCCCGCTCACCCAGTCCGCGGGCCACCGGTCCGAGGGCGGGAAGTCCCACGCCTCGGCGGGCACCAGGAAACCCTTCCTCGCGGCGGCGGTCATGATCACCAGCCCGATGGGCGCTCCCAGGAGCGAGGGGAACTCGGGCCCCAGGAAGAGGCCGGTGAGAACGTAGGGAACGGTGAACGCCAGGCCGCCCATCAAGGCGAAGGGGAAGATGGAAAGCCCCTCGGTCCAGGACTTCCGAGACCCGAAGAAGCGGGTGGTCATGACCACCATCAGCGTCGGCATGAGGGTCCCGGCGATTCCATGGAGCACCACCGCCCGGGCCGTGACCATCTGGAGGAAGTCCCGCATGTCCAGGCCTGCGGCGGCCATCCGGGCGTCGAAGAGAGCGCCTCCGACCCCCCCCTGCACCCCCACGAGGATCGGCGTGCCCACGGCGCCGAACGTCACGGCGGTGCTCTGGATCATCATCCCGATCATCACCGCCGCCGCGGCCGGGAACCCCATGGCCACCATGAGGGGGGCGCACACGGCCGCCGGCGTGCCGAACCCCGACGCACCCTCGATGAAGGAGCCGAAGAGCCACCCCAGGAGAACGATCTGGACCCGCCGGTCGTCGCTGATGGCGTGGAAGGACTTGCGGATGGCCGCCACCCCCCCCGAGTTCTCCAGCGTCTTCAGGAGAAGAAGGGCGCCGAAGATGATGAAGAGGAGGTCGAAGGTGAGGAACAGGCCCTGGATGGACGCCGCCCATACGCGGACCCACGCCATCCGCCACATCCCCACCGCGACGCCCACCGCCACCGCGTAGACCGCGGGCATCGCCCACTTGGCGGGGATGCGGAAGCCCACCAGGAGGACGCCGGCCAGCAGGATGGGCAGGAGGGCGAGGAAGGCCTGGGCACCGAGGGACAGGGTCACGACCGGGCTCCCTTCATCGGGCGGTGCTCCTCATCGGGCGGCTCCTCTCATCGGGCGGCTCCTTGCCCCACCGGCTTCTCCTCCCGGGTGATGGTTTCCTCGGCCCAGAGCCAGACGATCACGGCCCCGGCTACCGCCAGCGCACCGACCACGTAGAACGGGACCCGGAACCCCACGTACCCGGCCAGGGCCCCCGCCAACAGGGGACCCAGCCCCAGGCCGAGCCCGAACCCCATGGTCACGAAGCTCATCTCCCGGCCCTCCGAACCCTTCCTGGCCAGGTCCCCGGCCAGGGCGAAGGCCGGGGCCGCCACGGCGGCCGTGGCCACACCCTGAAGGAGCCGCACCCCCACGAGCTGGAGCGTGGTGGCCACGAACCCGAAGAGCATGGTGAGGGGGGCCAGGGCCAGCATCCCCCCGATGATAAGGGCCTTGCGGCCGATCCGGTCCGAGAGCCGGCCAATGGGGATCTGGACGATGAGCCGGGACACGGTCAGGGCGCTGAACGCGATGCCGAACCCGACGGCCGTCTGGGAGAGCCGGGAGTTGAACTGGTTCTCCAGGGAAGAGATCATGGCCAGGGAGCTGGCCATCACCACGGTGCTGAACATGAGGGCGAGAATCGTGGGAGACGGGAGCAGCTTGGACCGGCCGCCGGCCGAGACCTTCCCCCCGGGCCGCCTCGTGTCCTTCTCCGACGTTCCCAGCCATCCGTCCTCGTCGGCGGGGTCCGGCCCGGCCGCCCTCTCGCCCCCGGGCTCGTTCCCCTCCTCCACCCTCTCCGCATCCGAGCCCCCCCCCTGCCCCGCCGGCACTTCCTTCACGGTCACCTGAACCAGGATCAGCGCCGTGGCCAGGCACACCGCCCCGGTGAGGAAGGTGACGTTGTACCCGAAGTGCACGTGGAGGAAGCCTCCCAGGAGGGGACCCACGGCAAAGCCGGTCATGCGGAAGGCGCTGTAGACCCCCATGGCGTTTCCGCGGTTGTGCTTGTGGGTCACGCTGGAGATGATGGCCAGCACCGCCGGAAGGATCAGCGCGACCCCCAGGCCCTGGAGGCACCGAAGGAGGAGGATCCAGAAGGCCCGGTGGGCGAACATGAAGCCCAGCGTCGCCACCGTCATCAGCGCGAGGCCGGCGACGATGAAGGGCTTTCGCCTGCCCAGGCGGTCGCTGGCGATCCCCGCCAGGGGCTGGCCCAGGGCAAAGAGGAAGCCGTAGAGGGAGATGACCACCCCGATCATGGTCTCCGTGGGAAGGGAGAACCAGGGCGAGGGCTGCTCGGCGATGTAGAGGGGAAGGATGATGATGAGGAGGCTGTTGCCCAGGGCGTCGGCCATGCGGGCAAAGGAGAGCGCGACGACCTCGGGCTCGGTCTTCAGCAGCTCTGCCGCGCGTCTCAGCATGGGCTCAGCGGGGTCCTTCCACGACCATCACCTCGAGGGTACGGGGGCCATGCACGCCCTCCACGCGGCTCAGCTCGATGTCCGACGTGGCGGAGGGACCGGAGATAAGAGTAACGGGTCCGCCGGATTCCTTCACCCGGCCTCCCAGGGTCCGAACCGCCTCCGGCACCGTTTCCACCACCTGCCCGGCATGGACGACACAGAGGTGGTAGTCGGGCACCAGGCTCAGGGCTCTGCGTCCCTGGGCCGGCCCCCCGTCCAGTACCAGCGTGCCGGTCTCCGCCACCGCCCCGGCGCAGCCCGTGAGCACGCCGTCGCATCGGTCCAACTCGCTCCAGGAGAGGAGGGCGGGCGCCCCATCCACCCGCACCTCGATCCCCCTCTCCGGGGACCCGGCCGGAGCTCCCCACGCCTTCGGCAAGTCCGGCGGGACGGCCAGGGAGCGGATGCCCCGGGCTTTGAGCGCGCGGGAGACGGCCTCCCCGAGCTCGCCCTCCCGGCACCGGTGCACCGTGGCACCGTAGTCCTCCAAGCGCTCCACGAAGAGGGAGAGGATCTCCTCGTGGGTCCGCTCGCCCCGCGTTCGGTAGCGTGGCGTCGACTCCTCGGCGGGCGGCGCCTCCACTCCCGCGCCGGAGTCCGGGGCCCGGCCGGCGGCCGATGAGGCCGGCTGTCGCTCCCGGGTCCACCACGCCCGGAAGCTCTCCTTGGCCAGGGGCGGCACGTCTCGCCCTAACGTCCACCCAGCCCCGTAGCCCGGCAGCCTCGAGATCCAGCCCGGTGCGCTGCTCCCGCCGCTCGGGCGGTTCCCGCCGCTGGGGCCGTCCCCCTCCCTCCCGGCCCCTGCGCCGTCGGGAGCGCCCGAATCCCTCGCCCACCTGGCCTGCACGAAGCGCGCGACCTTCAGTCCCCACGCATACGCCCGGGGGTGACGGAACGCCCAGGAGAGGATCCTCATCAGCCACCGCTCCTGGCGAGAGCCCCCAGGCGGTGGCCTCCCCGGGGCGCCCTCCACCGACCGCGCCCTCAGGTAAAGCAGCACCCGCGGGATGTCGATCTTCACCGGGCAGACCTCGGCGCACGCCCCGCACAGCGTCGAGGCGAAGGGGAGAGAGTCATGGACGCCCGGCCCCAGGAGCTGGGGGGTGAGGATGGAGCCGATGGGCCCGGGATAGGTGGCGTGGTAGGCGTAGCCCCCGACCCTGGCATACACGGGGCAGCTGTTGAGGCAGGCGCTGCAACGGATGCAGTGGAGAGCCTGGCGCCCCACCGGGTCGGCGAGGACCCGCCGCCGTCCGTTGTCCAGGAGCACCAGGTGCACCTCCTCGGGGCCGTCCCCGGGGGTGACGCCGGTCCAGAGCGAGGTGTAGGGGTTCATCCGCTCCCCGGTGGCGGATCGAGGCAGGAGCTGGAGGAAGATCTCCAGGTCCTGGAAGCGGGGCAGCACCTTCTCGATCCCCATGAGGGTGATCAGCACGCGGGGCAGCGTCAAGCACATGCGCCCGTTGCCCTCCGACTCCACCACCCCCAGGGTCCCCGTCTCGGCGATGGCGAAGTTGGCCCCGCTGACGGCCACCTTGGCTTCCAGGAACTTGCGCCGCAGGTGCAGACGGGCGGCCTCGGCCAGCTCCGCCGGGTCATCCGAGAGGTCGGGGCGCCCCAGGTGCTCCCGGAAGAGGTCCCGGATCTGGGTCCGGTTCTTGTGGATGGCGGGCACCAGAAAGTGGGAGGAGGTCTCCCCGGCCAGTTGGATGATGAGCTCCGCCAGGTCGGTCTCCACGGCCGTGATGCTCCGGGCGGCCAGGGCCTCGTTGAGCCCGATCTCGTCCGTGGTGATGGATTTGACCTTCACGACCTCCCGGCGGGGACTCCCGCCGTTCGACGCCGGCCCGGAGGCCGCGGCGGCATCGCCCGCGGCGACCGCGCCCTCCGAATCCGCCGCCCCCCCGGCCGCCGACCCGGGGGCTGCGGCACCACCCCCAAGAGCAGCCTCCACCAGGTCGCCGATGATCCGGTTGGCTTCCTCGGCGTCTCGGGCCCAGTGGACGTGTCCGCCAGCGCGGGTCACGGCCTCCTCCAGTTGGCGGAGGTAGGTGTCGAGGCCGACGAGTGCCTCCGTCTTGACCGCCCGGCCCGCCTCTCTCAAGGCCTCCCAGTCGGCAAGCTCCGCCGTAACGGCCGCGCGCTTGGCCCGGATGGTGGACGTGGCCTTCCTCAGGTTCCGGCGGAGCTGCGCGTCCGCGAGGGCCGCCGGCGCGGAAGACGAGAAGGTGGGCCTGGGCTCGGGTTTGCGCTCGTTCATGGGGCGGGGGCCCATGGGACGCCCGCCTCGTGTCCGCGGGCCAGGATCTCGGCCAGGTGCAGGACCCGGATCTTCCGCCGCTGCCGGTGAATCCCCCCCGCCAGGTGCATCAGGCAGGAGTTGTCCACCGCCGTCAGCACCTCCGCGCCGCTCTCCATCACGTCCTGGATCTTGTCCTGGAGCATGGCCAGGGAGGTGTGGGGGTTCTTCACGGAGAAGGTGCCCCCGAAGCCGCAGCAATCCCGGGCGTTCGGCAGATCCACCAACTCGAGTCCGTGCACCCGCCGCAAGAGGCGGAGTGGGGCGTCGCCCACGCCGATCCCCCGGATGGAGTGGCACGTGGGATGGAGCGCCACTCGGTGCGGAAAGACCGCACCCAGGTCCTCCACCCCCAGCTCCCGCACCAGGAACTCCGAGAGCTCGAAGGTCCGGGAGGCGAGGGACCGCACGGCGTCGGCCAGCGCCACGGCGCCGGCCCCTCCTTCGGTCCCGAACCCGTCTTCCTCCAGCAGCCTCGGATACTGCTCCCGCACCATGGCCACGCAGGAAGCCGAAGGCGCCACCACGACCTCCGCATCCCCGAAGATCCGGAGGAACCGCTCCATGAGGCGCCTCGCCTCGATGCGGTAGCCGGTGTTGAAATGGATCTGTCCGCAGCAGGTCTGACCGGGAGGGAACGTCGCCACGTGCCCGAGCTTCTCCAGGATCCGCACCGTGGCGATCCCGGTCTCCGGGAAGAGGGCGTCGTTGAAGCAGGGGATGAAGAGGGAGATGCGCATGGGCTCGGAGTTGCGGAACCGGTTCGGGCGCCTCCGTCAGGGTGTGGCCCCGCTGGGCGCAGGCCTGGCTGATCCCCGAGAAGCTATCGCTCTCCGAACTTCGTGTCGATCTGGACCCCGCAGCGCTCCAGGAAAGGAGTGGGCAGCGCGCCTCCGGCAAAGATGAAGAGGTGGTCGTTGGGCAGTCTGAAGACCTCGCCCGGACCGTGGGCGGCCGACCCACCGGAATGGTGCCCGGCCGCCTCCCCGGAACCGTGCCCGGCGGATGCCCCGGAGCCGTGCCCGGCCTGCGCCCCGGAGCCGTACCCGGCGGATGCCCCGGCATCCCGCCGGAGCAGCACTTCGCCGATCCGATTCTCCACCACCTCCGTGGACCACAGGACCGATACGGCCCCCTCCGCCTCGGCCCGGGTAATCCGCTCGCGGTTCCCGGCCTTGATGCGGGAGAACCGGTCCCGACGGTAGGAAATCCTCACCTCGGTCCCCGGCTGCCCGGCCAGCGCCAGGGCGGCCTCCACCGCCGAGTCCCCACCACCCACCACCAGGATCCGGTCCCCTGCGTAGGCCTCCGGCTCCCGGAGGGAGTAAACCACGTTGGAGAGCTCCTCTCCGGGGATGTCGAGCTTCCGGGGCACCCCCCGCCGGCCGATGGCGAGGATGACCTTCCGGGCCCGGTGTTCCCCCTTGCTGCTCCGGACCCTGAAGCCGCCCTCGGCGAGCGGGTCGAGACCGGTCACGGTGACGCCGGTCTCCACATCAAGGCCCGCCTCCCGGATCGCGTCCGTCCAGATCGCCATGAGATCCTCTTTCAGGATCTCACGGGCCCCCACCTTCCCCACCCCCGGGATCTTGAGGGGCTCGGTCATCACCAGCTTCTTCCGGGGGTAGTGGCTCACCGTGCCGCCGATGTTCTCCCGCTCGAGCACCGCGATCCGCATTCCCTGGGCCCGGGCCATGAAGGCCGCCGAAAGACCCGCGGGGCCGCACCCCACGATGACCAGATCCAGGACATCGGAGCCGCCGCCGTTCGCGCCGTTCCCGCCGCCGTTCGCGCCGTTGCCGTTGCCGTCGTTTGCGCCGGTCCCGTTCCCCCGGCCGTCGCCGCCGTTCCCGCTGGCCGGGATAGGACTCCCGTTCGCGCGGTTGCCGTTCCGGGCGATCCCCTCCACGCACTGGCGTCCCTGTTCGAAGGCGTTCCGGATGAGCCCCATTCCTCCCAATTCCCCGATCACGTAGAGGCCAGGGACGTTGGTCTGGAAGTCCTCCCGGATCCGGGGGATGTCCACCCCCCTTCGCTCGGAGCCGAAGACGAGCTGAATGGCCTCCACGGGACACGCGCGCTCACAAAGTCCGTGGCCCACGCACTTGGCGGGGCTCACGGTCACACCCTGGCCGGACCGGAGGCCGAGGATGTCCTGCTCGGGGCAGGCCGCCAGGCAGCTTCCCGTGCCGATGCAGCGCTCCGGGTCGATCACCGGGTGGAGCGAGAAGGGTTCGTTCAGGCCCTCCCTGCGCGCCCGCTCCTCCGCTTCCGCGGTCCGGCGCTCCTTGGCGCGCTGGTGGAGGAAGAAGGGAAGGATGGCCAGGACACACAGGGTGATGCCCGTGCCCCAGACCAGAAGGCCATCGCCAGGCATCAGAACCCCTTCCAGAGGGAGGCGTAGAGACGCGTGCTGGACAGTCCCCCGCCCCACTGGTCGCTTCCCTGAAGCCGAAGATAGGCTCCGCTCCCCAGGGGGAAGGAGAGGCTCAGGTCCCCGAAGTGCGTCGTCACCCGGGTCCCCCTTGTCGCGGTCCGATAGAAACGGTACGAACCCCGCACGTCACCTCGCCCCAGGGGCACCCGAAGCTCGGGGGAAAGGAGGAGAGAGTTGTCCCCTCCTTCGGACCACCGGCTTCCGTTGACGGCGAAGCCGATGCCGAGGACCGGAGTCCGGGTCAGGTACAAGGACCCCGACACGGTTCGCCCCGTGTCGCCCTCCTCCGGCCGCTGGATCCCGAAGTCCACCGAGCCACCGCCGGCGGATCCCCAGTACGACAGCCCCAGGCGGCCCCGGTCCTCCCGGGGTCCCAGGAGCGCCAGCTCGTCCCACAGGGGAAGGGAGCGCCACCGACGCCAGCCTGCCGAGGCGCTCCATCCGCCACGGATGGGGACGGTCCCATCGAGCTCGATCCGCGTGACGTCCCACCCACTCCCTCCCAGGTCGCGGTCCGCCACCAGGCGCTGGTAGATCCACACGGCGCCCGCCCGGAGGCGATGGGTCAGGCCGAGGGCGGTGCGATCGGGCATCCCGTCGGTGGGCCGGATCCGCAGGAAGGACACGGCCCCGGAATACCTCAATGCCTCGCCCCGGGCGTCGAAGTCGACGAACCCCGAGACCTTCGGCCGCTGCGAGCTGAATCCCTCGTCGCCGAGGTCAGGCTCATACCCCACCGCCACTCCCGCGCCGAAGGCCTCGGGGCCAAGGCGAAGCAGAAGACCGTCCCAGAACCCCGAGTATTCCTCGAAGGGGTTGTAGAACCGGCCCAGGTGCATCTCCACCGGAGCGACCTCGAACCTCTTCTCCAAGTCGAACTGGTAGATGCGGGTCGAAGTCACGGGCTGGACCATGCTGTCGGGACTCGTTCGGTGCGCCAGGCTGACTCCAGCGTTCAGGTCAAACCCTCCGGGCATGTTCCTGGCCCGGGCCTGAAGGCGGAACGTGGGGGTGTTGAAGCTCCGGCTCACCTCGGATTCCGGTCCCGCTCCCCACCGAGTGGTGGTGCGGAGGGCGTCGAAGTCCAACGAAACCCGGCCGTGCACCTCCATCGGCAATGAGGGCGCGGAGGCGCGCTGGCTCTCGCCCTCCGCCGGTCTCGGACCCCCGGCTCCCGCCGCGGCTGAAGCGGAGTCCTCCGCCGCCCGGGCTGCCAGCCGTGCAGCGGGAACCGCCAGGTAGAGCACGCTCCCCCGCTCCAGGGGGAAGGGCTCCCCCAGGACATTGCCGACGGACCGCTTTTCCGTCGCGGAGACCAGGTACACCAGACCCAGCAGCTTCGCGCTCTCTCCCGCCCCGTCGTAGACCCGGAGGGTGTCCAGCGCCAGGACGCCCTGCTCGGTGCCGATCGCCAGATAGACGTCGGTTCCGGCGATGTAGTCCACCACGCCAAGGACCCGGACCTCGTCAACCTCCTGAGCCTGCAGGCTGGATGCTGGGGCCAGCGTCCCGGCCATCGAGGCCAGGATCCAGGGCAGTCGCGCCACCGTACGCCGAACCCCGCTAGTGAGCTTCCGTCGCTCCGACCGGGGCACCGGCCCCCGACCCGCACCCGTTCTCATTCGCCGCTCCCCCTCGGATGGCATGACAGGCATGCTGTGCTCTCGTAGACGTATCCCGACCTGTTCCCATGCTCGGAGTCCATCCTCGACTTGTCGTGGGCATGACAGTTCAGGCAGGAGAAGATCCCGTAGTCACCCGCCGTCGTGTGGCAGTCCGTGCACGCGTCCCACCGTCCCTGGTGGTGGCCCGAGTAGATGGGGAAGAACGCCGAGTCATGGTTGAACTGCCCGCCGGTCCAGCTCGTCACCACGTGGCAACTCAGGCAGGTGGTGGGGTATCCGGAGCCCGAATGCTCCCGCTGGAAATCGGCGACGTGGCAAGCGATGCAGTCATCCGGGGCGGAGGGCGAGAAGATGGGCTCCAATCCCGGGAGAATGTGGCAGGTCGAGCAGGCCAGCTGGCTGTGGTCGCCCACCAGCGTGAACCCGTCCGAGAGGGAGGCGTGGTCCGCCGTGGCGCCGGTCCAGCTCGTGGCCGAGTGGCAGCTCAGGCAGGTGGTGGGCAGCCCGCTCCCCGCGTGCTCCCGCTGGTAGTCCGCCTGGTGGCAGGCCACGCAGTCCTGGGGGTCCGTCGGCTGGAAGAGAGGCTCCATGGTGGAGGCTGCGTGGCAGGCCGTGCACGCCAGCTGGCTGTGGTCGCCCACCAGGGTAAACCCTCCCGACAGCGCCCCGTGGTCCGCCGTGGCGCCGGTCCAGCTCGTGGCCGAGTGGCAGCTCAGGCAGGTGGTGGGCAGCCCGCTCCCCGCGTGCTCCCGCTGGTAGTCCGCCTGGTGGCAGGCCACGCAGTCCTGGGGGTCCGACGGCTGGAAGAGGGGCTCCATGGTGGAGGCCGCGTGGCACGCCGTGCACGCCAGCTGGCTGTGGTCGCCCACCAGGGTAAACCCTCCCGACAGCGCCCCGTGGTCCGCCGTGGCGCCGGTCCAGCTCGTGGCCGAGTGGCAGGTCGCACAGGTCGTGGGCAGCCCGCTCCCCGCGTGCTCCCGCTGGTAGTCCGCCTGGTGGCAGGCCACGCAGTCCTGGGGGTCCGTCGGCTGGAAGAGGGGCTCCATGGTGGAGGCCGCGTGGCACGCCGTGCACGCCAGCTGGCCGTGGTCGCCCACCAGCGTGAACCCGTCCGAGAGGGAGGCGTGGTCCGCCGTGGCGCCGGTCCAGCTCGTGGCCGAGTGGCAGCTCAGGCAGGTGGTGGGCAGCCCGCTCCCCGCGTGCTCCCGCTGGTAGTCCGCCTGGTGGCAGGCCACGCAGTCCTGGGGGTCCGTCGGCTGGAAGAGGGGCTCCATGGTGGAGGCCGCGTGGCACGCCGTGCACGCCAGCTGGCTGTGGTCGCCCACCAGGGTGAACCCTCCGACAGCGCCCCGTGGTCCGCCGTGGCGCCGGTCCAGCTCGTGGCCGAGTGGCAGCTCGGCAGGTCGTGGGCAGCCCGCTCCCCGCGTGCTCCCGCTGGTAGTCCGCCTGGTGGCAGGCCACGCAGTCCTGGGGGTCCGTCGGCTGGAAGAGGGGCTCCATGGTGGAGGCCGCGTGGCACGCCGTGCACGCCAGCTGCCCGTGGTCGCCCACCAGCGTGAACCCGTCCGAGAGGGAGGCGTGGTCCGCCGTGGCGCCGGTCCAGCTCGTGGCCGAGTGGCAGGTCGCACAGGTCGTGGGGACCCCGCTCCCCGCGTGCTCTTGCTGGTAGTCCGCCTGGTGGCAGGCCACGCAGTCCTCGGGGTCCGTCGGCTGGAAGAGAGGCTCCATGGTGGAGGCCGCGTGGCACGCCGTGCACGCCAGCTGGCCGTGGTCGCCCACCAGCGTGAACCCGTCCGAGAGGGAGGCGTGGTCCGCCGTGGCGCCCGTCCAGCTCGTGGCCGAGTGGCAGCTCAGGCAGGTGGTGGGGACCCCGCTCCCCGCGTGCTCCCGCTGGTAGTCCGCCTGGTGGCAGGCCACGCAGTCCTGGGGGTCCGTCGGCTGGAAGAGGGGCTCCATGGTGGAGGCCGCGTGGCACGCCGTGCACGCCAGCTGCCCGTGGTCGCCCACCAGCGTGAACCCGTCCGAGAGGGAGGCGTGGTCCGCCGTGGCGCCGGTCCAGCTCGTGGCCGAGTGGCAGCTCAGGCAGGTGGTGGGCAGCCCGCTCCCCGCGTGCTCTTGCTGGTAGTCCGCCTGGTGGCAGGCCACGCAGTCCTGGGGGTCCGTCGGCTGGAAGAGGGGCTCCATGGTGGAGGCCGCGTGGCACGCCGTGCAGGCCAGCTGGCTGTGGTCGCCCACCAGGGTGAACCCGTCCGAGAGGGAGGCGTGGTCCGCCGTGGCGCCGGTCCAGCTCGTGGCCGAGTGGCAGCTCAGGCAGGTGGTGGGCAGCCCGCTCCCCGCGTGCTCCCGCTGGTAGTCGGCCTGGTGGCAGGCCACGCAGTCCTGGGGGTCCGTCGGCTGGAAGAGGGGCTCCATGGTGGAGGCCGCGTGGCACGCCGTGCACGCCAGCTGGCTGTGGTCGCCCACCAGCGTGAACCCGTCCGAGAGGGAGGCGTGATCCGATTCGCCCCCCTCCCAGCTCGTGGCCGAGTGGCAGGTCGCACAGGTCGTGGGAACCCCGCTCCCCGCGTGCTCTTGCTGGTAGTCCGCCTGGTGGCAGGCCACGCAGTCCTGCGCGCTCGAGGGGGTCGGAAAGCGCAGCCCCCCCCCGGTCTCATGGCAGTCAGCGCACGCAAGGCCCTCGTGCGCGCCCTGGAGCTCGAACCCCCCGGAGAAGACCTCGTGATCGAATGATGCCACAGCGCTGAACGAGAACGGCGTATGACACTGGAGGCAGTTCCCCGGGAACCCCAGGGTGACATGATCCACGGCCTTTGGCGACTCGAAGTCCTCCTGGTGGCAGGCCAGGCAAGCCGTGGGCAGGGGAGCAAAGGCTCCCCTTCGGTCGTCCTCGTGGCAGCTCTGGCAGGTCAGCTCCAGGTGCGCACCCTCCAGGGGGAGCAGCGTGTTCTGGTGGAGGCGAATGCCCTGGACGTCCTGGAAGCTCCCGGTGGTGTGGCACTGGGCGCAGTCCGCCGACAGGGTTCCCTGGTGGACGTCCAGGTGGCAGGTCCCGCATTCGCCGGATGTGCCCCTCAGCTCGCTGAACCGGAGGTCGTCGTGGCAGGCTTCGCAGGTGGCGTCGCCGTGGCGCCCGTCCAGGCGAAAGCCCGTCACCTCGGCGTGATTGAAGGAGCGGTCAGGGTCCAGGGGTCTCCAACCCTGGGTGGTGTGGCAGTCGTCGCACTCTACACCTTCCGGAAGGGAGCCGTGGGGGAAGTCGACCCCGGAGACCTGGGCCTGGGCCGGGCCTGGAAAAGCCAACAAGGCCACCGCCATAGCCAGGCCGCCGAGAACAATTGCCCCGAAGCCCCTCAGCCTGAGGGCCAGCCTGCGGAGGACCGGACGAATGCACGGGGGCCTGGCCTGGCCTCCCCGCCGCCGCCGTGGCAGGCGGAGCATTCCGTATCCAGGGGGCGGTACCTCACCATTCCCTCGCCCGGCGCCCTGGGCTCCGCCTCCCGCTCGTGACACTCGCCGCATTGAACCTCCGCATGGGCCCCGTCCAAGGGGAACTGTGTTCCGGAATGGTCGAAGCTCGGGATGCGATAGTCTTCCGTTTCGTGACACTCCCCGCACTCCCGCCCCTGAAACTGATTCCCGTGGGGCTGCTCCTTACCGTGGCAGGCCGAGCAGGCTTCGATCCAAGGCTGCACCTCTCCCCGCTGATGGTCGAATTGGTCCATCTGAAAGGAGTCCGTCGTGTGGCACAGCTGGCACTCGGCCTCGGTCCCGCCCCGCCCCGCAGCCGCCCTCTCCGGAAAGGCCTCCTCGTGGGGGTCGTCCTCGGAATGGCACGTCCGGCAATCGTCCGAGCCCTCCAGACGGAACCGAAAGACCCTCTCCACCCCCACCCCGATCACTGCCGCCCCGGCCACGTGACAGCCGTCACACGGCGTCACCCGGTGCGCCCCCGTCAGGGCGAACTCGCTCTCCCGATCGTGGAGATCCAATCCGAACCGGGTGGGTGTCCACGCAACCTCCCCGTGGCACGCGTCGCATCCCTGATCCGGGAACGAGCCTTCGTGGGGGTCCGTATGGCACGAGGCGCAGCGGTCGTAGAGCGGCCGCGGATAAGCTCGGGTGTCGGCATCTCCCGACCGGAAGGCGAAGTGGAGGCCTTCGTTCCGTCGCTCCGGGTCGTGGCAGGCCCCGCAGGCCGCATCGGCATGCGCGCCGTCCAAGGGAAACTCCGTGGTCGAGTGGTCGAAGATCTCCTCGACCTTCTTCGCGGGAACCCGCTCCCAACCCGCCGTCTCGTGGCAACCGTCGCACCGCCCCGCCATGGCACTTTCGTGGGGATCCTGATGGCAGGACCGGCAATCCGCGAAGGATACCGGCTGGTACTGGACGATTGCCCCCCCTGCGCCGTCGGACTCTGCCCGATGGCACCGTTCACACTCGACGTCCCTGTGTGCCCCCTGCAGGGGGTACCGGGTCCGGGAATGCTCGAAGGTGTTGGCCCCGTTCCAACCGCCTTCGCTGTGACAGGAGCTGCACGCCCGGCCCGGAAACTGACCCCCGTGTGGGTCGTCGTTGGCATGGCAAAGAGCACACTCCGTGCCGAGGCCCATGAAGGTCTGCTCCAGGGCGCCCGCGTTGCCCTTGAACTCCTTGATCACCGGGGAATTGATCCACTCGGGCCGGTGACAGGAGCGGCACCCCGCCTCGCCGTGCCTCCCCTCCAGATTGTATCCCGTCGAGTCATGCACGAAGGTGACTGTATCGAAATGCACCAAGGCGAAATCTCTTCCCAGATGCTCCTTGTGGCATGCACCGCAATCGGGATCCGGAAGACGGGCGTGGTACCCGGCCCCTGCCTCGATCTGAGCCGCCAGGGGCTCGTGGCAGCCCAGGCAGCGCTCGGAATCCACCCCTGCTTTGCGCAACTGGTGGCATTGAGTGCATTCCCCTACCCCTTCCAGGTTGGCGTGGGCCTCGGACAGCTTGCCGGGGGAGAGGACCTGCCCTTCAACGGGACCGCCGTGAGCCAGGACGAGACAGGCCGCCATCACGCGGCCCCAGAACCTAGAGGATCCAGACATATCCGAAGAGAACCACGACGACGACATGGACCGTGAGAATGAGGAACATCACGATGGCGAGGGGGAGGTGGAACACGTGCCAATACCGGAACAGGCGCTGAAAGGGGTGCAGAAGCGTGACCTGTAGCTCGCGGCGTCGCTCGTCCATCAGCACGGCGGTCAGCTCCTTTCGTGCTTGACGCGACGCCCCCATCCCTCTCAACTGCGAGCGCATCGCCTTCAACGCCTGACGATGCCCCAGATCCCAGCGGAGAGCGAGAAGAAGAGCCCTCCCCGTGCCCGCAGCCCGGACAGGGACCGTCCGGGGAAGCAGCCGGGCCACCAGCTCATCATCGAGGCTGTAGCGGCCCCGCACGGCAGCCAGGGCCTCTCCTCGGCGCTTCTCGAGGGCCTCGGCAGTGAGAAAGTGCCCCTGGAGTGTCTTGGGGATCCGTGCATAAAGATAGCGTCCGAACACCCCGCTCCCGACCACGAGGACCATGCTCCAGAACGCGATGGACACGATTCCTCCCACCCGGAACGTGGTGTGCAGGAGAACCAGGTAGGGGCCGAGGGTGCAGAGGAAGATGTGCACCTGAAGCCAGTGCTTGAGCTTGCCGAGCCGCCTGAGAAGAACGGCCCGCTTCCGGACGGAGTAGGCCGCCACCCCCCCGATGATCATCAGCGTCCCGATGACGCCGTATCCATGCCCCACCAGCGCCGACGAAGCGAAGAGGTCGTGGGCCGGGAGAAAGGGCCGCTCCTGAAGGGGAGTGCGGTAATAGCCGAGCCCCGCCGCGGCCGTGGCGACCGCGGCGACCAACCAGAGAAGGGAGAGGATCAGGCTAAGCATGGGCTCGTGGCCGGCTCCAGGGGCGCCGGGAACAACCGAGGACTCGTGACGAGCGGAGCGGTCTGCACATTCCGGGCCCGTCGCCGCTTCGGGCGCCCACGGCGCCCTCTTCCCTCTTTCAGGGCGACCGCCTCCGTCCACCGCCTCCGTCCACCACCTCCGTCATCTGCCGTCATCGACGCCCTCCGCCGACCCCCTCCACCGACGACACCGGCCATCGACACTCTCCGTCGTCCCCCCGAGAGCCGCCTCCGTAGCCGGCCACGACCCGCCTCCACACCCGGCCACGACCCGCCTCCGCAGCCGGCCGCGACCCTCCCCGTCCTCCGGCACCAATCTTGCGCCTTGCATGGGTTCACCGCTGCAGTTCGAGGAGGAATGGGGACCGTGTGACCGGCGGCCCGGTTGGCTGCCACCCCCGGAAAGTTCCCGTGATTCGGTGCTTCTCTATCCGATGGGCTCCGGGTGCGGGAGGAGACCTCGAGGGAAGTCGGGCATACACGCGTGCGACGCCCCTGTCTCACCTCCTCGACACTGAAGCGGTACCGTCGCGCAGGATCCTTTTCCGTCGCGGAACCCTCGAGAATGATTTCATACGCCCCAGAAGGAGCGCACACCGCCGTCATCCTCCTGAGCCGCCAGGGGGCGGTCCTGGCGGCTGCCGGCCTGGCCGAGTTGCTGGGCAACGTCGGGAGAGGCCCCCTCGACGAGCTCAGCCTCGGAGATCTGTTTCGGAGTGAGAACGGAGAGGACGTGTCTGCGTTGGTCACGCGGACAGCAACGGGGGAGCCAGGCTCGGTGGGCCCCTCGATCCTGGTTCGATCGGCCCGGGGGGGTCTTGGCGGCGTCGTTCGCTTGACGCTCCTCCGGATCGGGGTCGGTCTGGTGGCCGGGGTCGTCTCAGCACCGGAAGGGGAGCGCCCTCTGGACCTGGAGGCGACGGTGAAGCTGGTGGAGCCCGCGTGGGCCGAGCTGAGTGATCCCATGATCCTCACCACGCCCGCGAACGCTCCCCACGGCCCCGAGATCCTCAGGTGCAACGCCGCCTTCTGCACGCTCATGGGAATGGCCGAAGAGGATGTCCGCCACGAGCCCCTCACCCGTTTCCTCGCCCCTGAGGACGGACCGAGGATCCTCTCCCGCCTCCACTCCGACCGGATTCAGGGCGAGGATCCCCAGTCCGCGCTGGTGATCGTCAAGAGGCCGGGGGGAGACCCGAAGCTGGTGGAGTGGGAGGTCGCCCCCATCCGGGACCAGGGAGGCCGAGTCGTGAGTCTGATCTCGGTGATCAAGGAGGTCTCCAATGCTTCGATCGGAGCGCCGATTCACCGCAGCCTCAACCTCGATCCACCCACCGGCCTCCCGAACCGTATCCACTTCAGGAATCGACTCCAGCGCTTGCTGGAGGGGGCGGCAAAGGCCCAGCGGGAAAGCCTCGCGGTCATCGGCCTCAAGATGGCGGGCCTGACCGATGTGGAAAGGCGAATGGGAACGGTCATGAGCGCCACGGTCCTGGACGCGTTGGTCTGGAGGATCCGGCACCGGCTCCGGTCCGCCGACCTCATCGCCCGCATCGGCGAAGAGGAGCTCGCCATCCTGCTGGACCACTTCGGGCCATGGGGAACGGTGGATGAGGTTCTGGCTCGGGTGCGTGACGCCGCGTCGGACTCCTTTACGGTTGCGGGGAAGCATATCACCCTGTCGGTCGTCGGGGCGGGAAGCGCCGTATGGAGCGCCGACAGCCCCCCCGTTGATCCCCAGGAGATCCTGGACATGCTCGAGGCCTCGGTGTCGAATCCTGTCGCGGACGCTGACCCCGCCCCCGGGAGATGAGTCTCACGCCAGATCCCCTGGGCCGCCCGGCGGCGTGCGCGGGCTGTCGTCCACGCTCCGGCCCCACACCGAACCGCTCCCGGAACCTCGCTCGGACTCCCGGGTCCTTGTCGCCAATCTCACCCGCATCGCTGGACTAGCTCCACGAGTGTCCTCAATTTAGAGGTCAGGCACTGATGGGAACGAACGGAACGGGACTCCTCCACCGCAGGGATACGGGCGCCCCCTTGGCCTCACCAACGAAGAGAGAGACGGAACGTCCGGAGGCGGACGAGACCCCCTCCGCACTCTCCTTGACCGCCGACCAGCGTCACGCCGTGAACGTTCTGGTGGTGGACGACGAGGAGACCATTCTCGAGAGCACGGCGAACGTGCTGGAGCACGAGGGCTACCAGGTGACCGGTCTGTGCCGGGCTTCCGAAGCCACGGCACGCCTCCGGAGCGGGGCCGCCGACATCGTTCTCCTGGACCTCTTCATGAGCGGGGTTTCGGGCTCGCAGCTCCTGAAGATGGCCCTCGACGCCCGCCCCGATGCCATCGTGATCCTGATCACCGGTCGGCCCTCGGTGGAGACCAGCATCCAGGCCGCGGAGGACGGCGCCTGGGGCTACCTCCCCAAGCCCTTCTCGGCCACTCAGCTTCGGGTCCTCGTGGGCCGGGCCGCCCACATGGTCATCGTGTCCAGGGAGTCCCGGGACCTCACCCACCAGAGCCGGGTCCAGCGGGCCGACGAGCTGGTGCACCTCGGTGAGTCCCCTGCTTTCCGTTCGGTGGTCACCCTCGCCCGGAAGGTGGCGGCCACGGACGCCTCCGTGCTCATCACGGGAGAGTCGGGCACCGGGAAGGAGCTGGTGGCCCAGGTCATCCATCGGACGAGCAGGCGCAAGAACCACCAGATGGTGGCCGTGAACTGTGCGGCGCTCCCGGAGCCGCTCCTGGAATCGGAGATGTTCGGCCACGTGAAGGGGGCCTTCACCGGTGCCACCCGGGACAGGGCAGGGCTCATGGAAGAGGCCGACGGCGGCACTCTCTTCCTGGACGAGCTCGTGGAGATGTCCCCCATGACCCAGGCCAAGCTCCTCCGGGTGGTCCAGGACGGCGTGGTGCGACGGGTGGGGTCTTCCAGGACCGATGCCGTCGTGGATGTCCGCTTCCTGTCGGCCACCAACCGCGACCCCTCCAAAGCCGTGGAAGAGGGGCGACTCCGGGAGGACCTCTACTACCGCCTCGGCGTGGTCCACATTCGGATTCCCCCCCTCCGCAAGCGCCCCGAGGATATCCCGCTCCTGGCGGAGCACTTCCTCTACGCATACTGGCTGCGGCATCGCGGGCGGGGACGGCAGGCCCCGACGTTCACCCAGGAAGCGATGCGCGAGCTTCAGAAGCGCACCTGGAAGGGAAACGTCCGTGAGCTGCAGAATGCCATCGAGCACGCGATCGTCATCGCGGACGGCCGTGCCGTGATTGACGCCCCGGACCTTCCCGAGGTCGAGGGCGGCGAGAACGGGGAGTTCCCCGCAGATGGGGGTTACGGAGGCTCCCAGGTAGCCGCTGGAAGCTACCACGAGGCACGAGAGCGCGTCCTGGCCTCGTTCGAAAAGGATTACCTGACCTGGGTGCTCCAGAAGACCGACGGGAACGTCTCGGAGGCCGCCCGCGTGGCCGACGTCAACCGGGCCACCCTCTACCGGCTCCTGGAGCGTCACGGTTTGACGAAAGGCGACGTGGTGGAGGACTGACGGCGCCCGGGCCGTCGCACCGGGCCTGACGCCCTGCCGCGTCAATGTCGCGGCCGCTATCCAGTCCAGCCCCTCCCCGGGGACTTCTCCCAAACCGGCCCATCCCCCGAGATAGCCCGCTGTAACTGGGGATTCCCCCCCTGCCCGCCAATCCCGGCCCGACCGCCCACCGAGGAACGGAACGTGCGCCTGACACAGGCCACGCCCCCGGCGTAGACCCCGGTTGAGCGGGGAACGCCGGAGCTTGAAGCGCCGAAGGGATCCCGTCACCCAACGCGTCGGTGCGGATCCCTCCATGACTTGAGGCTCACCATGATGCAAGCGATTGAGTGGACATCTCGCCGACCTGGACCTCGGTCCTACGGAGCCGCGGCGGCGATTCTCCTGCTCCTGGCAGGCTGTGTCTCCTCCAGGGGCACGGAGATGGCCCCGGCCGGCTCCTCTCCGGCCATGAGCGCCGACAGCGCCGCCACCGCCGAGACCAACCGGAGGATTCTGGAGGCGGCCGCCCGGGACAAGCTCCGGGCTCCGGACACCGGTGTCTCCCCCGACTACGTCATCGGAGCCGGGGACGTCACCGCGATCAACGTCTTCGGGGTGGAGAGCCTGAGCGGATCCTTCCGGGTGGGGGAGGACGGACAGATCGCCCTTCCCCTCCTCGGCCCCGTCGCTGCGGCGGGCTACACGGCCCGGCAGCTGGAGGATTCCCTTCAGACCCGCCTCCGGGCGACCTACATGAAGGATCCCCATGTCACGGTCCAGGTCTCCGAGATGCAGAGCCACGGCGTGTCGGTCCTCGGCGCGGTGCGGGCTCCCGGCGTCTACCAGATCGCCGGTAGGACCACTGTTCTGGATGTCCTCGCCATGGCCGAGGGCCTGACCGAGGAAGCTGGCCAGACCGTCCTGGTGGTGCGGGGCAACAGCCGTCGAGGGGGCGTGGCAGGCGCCGACTCGGCTCGGGCTGCCGCACCTGTGGATTCGGCCCAGGATCTGGCACGTGCCGACTCGGCTCAGGCCCTCGGGTGGGGAGACCCGTTGCCGGCCCCCGACTCCTCCCTGGCGGCGGACCAGGGGAGCGAGGTCATCGAGGTCAACCTGGCTTCCCTCCTTCAGCCAGGGGGGATGAGCGAGAACATCGCCGTCGTGCCCGGGGACGTGGTCCAGGTCCGGCCTGCCGGGCTGGTCTACGTGGTGGGGGAGGTGAACCGCCCCGGGGGCTTCACGATTCCCCCCGGCAAACCCATGACCGTGCTCCAGGCCCTCGCTCTGGCCCAGGGACTCGGGCGCACGGCGGCGGCGGGCCGGAGCGTCATCGTGCACACCCTCGACGACGGATCCAGAACCGAGGTGCCGGTGGACCTGGGCGACGTTTTGAACGGCTCCGCGCCACCGCCGGTGCTGGCCGCTCACGACGTGCTCTTCGTGCCCAACAACGGAGCCAAGTCGTTCGCCCTCGGCGCGGCGAATGCCCTCGTTCGAATGGTCACCCTCCGTGGATGGATATACTGATATGGTCGGTCCGGTGAGAAGCAACGGGAACGGAAAGTCGCTCACGCCGTGGGGGGGCCCCCCACCGGCTCCTCCGCACGTCGCCCCTCACTCCGGGAGCTTCGCGGGGGGGATGGAGGCGGAGCTCCGCACCTACATGGACATCCTTCGGCGCCGGGGCCGGTGGATCGCGGGAGTCTTCGCGGCCGTGGTCGCCGTGGCCCTGGTCGTGACGCTGGTGCGCAAGCCCGTGTACCGGTCCTCGGCGCTCCTCGAGATCAGAGCGGACGTGGGAGACACGCCCTCCATGGATGGACTCTTCGCCGGGCGCGATCCTTCCGACGCGGACCTCCGGACGCATTTCGGCCTCCTCCGCAGCGCCGCCCTGGCCAGCCGTGTCATCCAGGATCTGAGGCTGGACACCCTCCAGGAGTTCGCCCCCGACGACAGCACTCGGGCCCAGGCGGTCGTGGAGGGCTTCCTGGATCGGCTGGTCGTAGACCCCATCGAAGAGAGCCGGCTGGTGAAGGTGAGCTTCGATGCCGGGTCCCCGGAGCTCTCCGCCCGGATCGTCAATACGATCGTGAAGGACTACTCCTCCATGCGCGTGGACGAGCGGCTGGACGCGGCCCAGCGTCTGGCTCTCCAGCTCGACAGCGTCCAGGTGAAGCTCGAAGGCTCGGAGAATGAGCTCAAAGCCTACGCCGAGGCCAACAACCTCCCCTACCTGGTGGATGAGGACCCTACGGCCCAGGCCTCCACGCGCCTGACGGACCTCCGGGCCCGACTGACCGAGGCCCAGGAGGCCCGGTACGAGCAGGAGTCCCTCTACAAGGCGGTGGTGGAGGAGGGGCGGGTCGATCTCCTGGACAGCAAGGTCCTGGACGACCTGAAGATCCGCCGGGGCGAGCTCCAGCGGGATTACGCCCGACTCTCGGCCACCTTCACCGACGATTACCCCGCCACGGCCGAGGTCCGGCGCCAGATCGAGAACGTCCAGGAGCTGATCCAGAAGGAGCAGGAGAGCCAGGCCAGGCGGGTGGAGAGCGACTACCAGCTTGCCAGGGAACGTGAGCAGAAGATCGCCGCCGCCATCGACTCCGAGGAGCACACCGCCAGCGAGGTGGGGCTCCAGTCCGGGAAGTACCACCTCCTGCGCCAGGCGGTGCTCTCGAACCGGGAGCTCTACACCAACCTCCACGAGCGGCAGCGGGAGGCTGAGGTCGCGGCGGCCATCGGGCCCACGGACCTCACGGTCGTGGACGCCGCCGTCGCGCCGGGCTCGCCCCACCGACCGGTGTTCGCCATGAACATGGCGTTGGCCATGATGCTCGGGCTCCTCCTGGGCGTGGGTACGGCGTTCGGGCGGGAACTGCTGGACGACACGGTCCGGACCGCCGAGGACCTGCCCATCCCCATGGGCGTCCCCATTCTGGCCATGATCCCCTCTCTGGAAGCGGCTGCGATGGACCGCATCAGGGCAGGGGCCCGGGGACTCCTGGCCGGGCCGGGCACTCGCGTGGACTCCCGAAATGGCGACCGGGTGGCCCACGCCAACGGAAACGGCAAGTGGCCGCGCATCGACACGGTGGACCGCCGCAACCCCGAGGGAATCGCCATCGTGGACGCCTTCGGCGCCCTCCGCACCGCGGTGCTCTCAAGGAAGGACGCGCCCCTCCCCCGCCTGGTCCTGGTGTCGAGCTGCCGAGCCGGCGAAGGGAAGACCACGATCTCCCTGAACCTGGCCATGTCGCTGACCAAGCTCGTCAATCGCGTCCTTCTCATCGACGGTGACCTCCGCAAGCCCGCGGTGCACCGGGCCCTGGGGATCGAGCAGGGACCGGGCCTTCTCGGGTGTCTCAGGGGCGAGGTGAGCTTCCAGGACGCCGTGCAGCGGTCCGTGGCACCGGGGCTCGATGCGTTGCCTGCCGGGGGCGTGACGACCTCCGCGGGGGACCTTCTGGCCGGAAAGCGCCTGGGCCAGGTGATGCGAGAGGCGGAGGCCCAGTACGACTTCGTCATCGTGGACGCCCCGGCGCTGTTCATCAACGCTTCCGACGCGACCCTCCTCGCCAACGAGGTGGACGGCGTGGTCGTGGTGACCCGGAGCCGGTCTACGCCCCGGGCCCTCGTGGAGCGCATTCCGCTCCTGGTGCCGAACCTCATCGGCCTGGTCGTGAACGATCTCCAGAAGTCCAGCCTCCCAGGCTATTTCGGCGAGTACTTCGCCGACTACGGGGAGACGGTGGAGGTCGGAAGCAGCGATACCGGCTGGGGGTGAGGACGAGACCGAGCCGTCGTTTCCGTCGTGTCCCGTTGACCCACGCAGGAGAGCCTGAGAGAGCCCCATGATTACCCGATGGATCAACCGCTTGCTAGGCAGAAGAGACGCCATCTACCACGTTGGGACCGCCCTGGACCGGGTGCGCCTGGGGGACGGAGTCGCCGCCGTTTCGTCCGCGGCGGCGGGAGTCGATCTACTCAAGGCCGAGCTCGGGCGGGCACGCCGGTACGAGCACGATCTCTCCATCGTGGTGCTCTCGACCACGCCTGTCGAGGAGGACGGCTCGCAGGTCAACGCGGCGTCGGGGAACGGATCCTCCATCATCGAGACCCACCTGCCCCAGGTCGTGTCCCTGATTACGGCCGCGGCGCTCCGGGAGGTGCTCCGGGAAAGCGACGTGGTTCACTACCAACCCTCCCAGAATCGATTCGTCCTGGCCCTGGCGGAATCCGGAGGCGAGGAGGCCCGCGGGGCCCTTCGCCGGATCCAGTCCTTCTTCCGCAGCCGCCTTCGCCTCGAGGTCCGGGCGGGTGCCGCGCGGTTCCCGGAGGACGGCCTCACGCTGGACGACCTGATCGCGGTGGCGGCGCACCGGATCGCCGAACTTCCGGCCAGCGTCTTTCACGCCAGGACTCCCGAGCGCCCGGCACCGTCCGAGATTCCTCAACCCGCCCTCAAGGCCAAGGCCTATGCGGCAGGAGGTGAATGAGCATGTCTCTCGCTCCCGGCTCGGGCTCTTCCAGCGGCGGGCTATCCCGCTTCGACTGGCGCCGGCCTCCACCGAACGCACCGGGGCCGTTCACGGGCGGAAGGCGTCTCGCCGTGGACGAGCCGTTCGCTCGCCGCCGGACCGATGCGCGGACCAAGACGGCAGCGGCCGGTCGGTTGCGTGCCGCCTTTCCTCCGGCTCCGTGGTACGAGTCGGCGTCTCCGCCCCTACTGAGTGCCCGGGCCTACGGTGTGGCGAAGCGGTTCCTGGACATCAGCCTGTCTCTGGTGGCGCTGGTCTTCGCGGCGCCCGTCATACTCCTCTGCGCCCTGGCGGTCCGTCTCGAGTCTCCGGGCTCTCCGTTCTTCAGCCAGCAGCGCACGGGCCTTGGAGGACGGCGGTTCTCCATGTTCAAGCTCCGCACCATGGTCGCCAACGCCGGCGAGCTCAAGGAGAAATACGCGCACCTCAACGAGCTGTCCTGGCCGGACTTCAAGATCACCGACGATCCACGGGTGACCCGGGTGGGCCGCTTCCTGCGGCGCACCAGTCTGGATGAGCTGCCCCAGATCCTGAACGTTCTCAAAGGCGACATGAGCCTGGTGGGGCCCCGCCCCACGTCCTTTTCCGCCGACACCTACAGCCTCTGGCACACGGTGCGGCTGGAGGTCAAGCCCGGCCTGACCGGCCTCTGGCAGGTCTCGGGCCGCAGCGAAGTGGACTTCAACGAACGCCTCCGCCTCGACATCGCCTACATCCGCAACCGGAGCCTGATGCTGGATCTGATGATCCTCCTCAGGACGGTGACGGCGGTCCTGGGCGGGCGAGGGGCCGCGTGAAGGAGTAATAGATGCCATGATCCTGGTCTTCTGGATCCTCGTCGCACTCATCGCATACGGGTATTTCGGCTACCCCCTGACCGTCGCGGGCGTCGGCTCCCTGCTGAACCGAAGGGTCCACCGTGCTCCTTCCACCCCGACCCTGAGCGTGATCATTGCCGCCTATGACGAAGCGGACGGCATTGCGGCCAAGATCCGCAACGTCCTCTCGTCGGAATACCCGGAGGACAAGCTGGAGGTGGTGGTGGCCTCGGACGGGTCCACCGACGACACCGTGGCCGTTGCTTCCTCCGTAGCTTCCTCCGTCGCCCCGGAGAGGGTCCGGGTCCTGGATCTCCCACGCCGGGGGAAGGCGGCGGCCCTCGCCGAAGGCGTTCGGCGCGCCACGGGTCAGGTTCTGGTCTTCACCGACGCGAATACCGTATTCCGGCCCGACGCCCTGGCCATGCTCGCCCGCAATTTCGCCGACCCGGAAGTCGGCGGCGTGGCGGGCGCCACGGGCTACGTGCTGGACGAGGAAGCGGAGTCTTCGGGACGGGGCGAGGATCTCTACTGGCGCTATGACACGTGGATCAAGGGCCTGGAGTCCCGGACCGGCAGCGTGGTGTCCGCCCACGGCGGAATGTACGCGATTCGCCGGGAGCTCTTCCGCCCCGTGGAGGATCCGGCGGTGACCGACGACTTCGCTATCTCCACCGCCGTCGTGGACCAGGGCAAGCGGCTCGTCTTCGAGGCCGACGCGGTGGGGTACGAGAGGACGATGGTCGGGAGCGGCTCGGAGTTTCGGAGGAGGGTCCGGCTCATGACCCGGGGCCTGCAGGGCGTGGTCCTGAGGCGCCGGCTGCTGAACCCGTTCCGGTTTGGCTTCTACGCCGTCGCGTTCGGATCCCGCAAGGTGTTGCGCCGGGTGGTACCCCTGGGCTTTCCTCCCCTCCTGGCCGTGAGCTTCCTTCTGGCTCCCGGCAGCGCCTTCTTCGCCGCCTGCGCCGGTGCCCAGATCCTCTTCCTCGCCGGCGCCGGCTTGGGGTGGGGTTTGCGCGGCACGTCCGTGGGCAAGTCCGCGGTGCTCTGCGTGCCCTTCTTCTTCGTTCTGGCGAACGTCGCCTCCATGCTGGCCCTCTGGAACCTGCTCCGGGGGAGCCGCATTGAACTGTGGACACCCCAAAGACACGATGCGGGGGACCGGACCCCGGGAGGACCGTTGGGGATCGCCGGGGCCCAGGCGCCATGAGCGACACCCCCCTCCCGGCCTCTTCCCGGCCGGGTCCGCTTATCCAGGACCCTGACCCTGGACGGTCGCGGGTGGCCCCTCCTCCCCCGCAGGCTCCCCGGGTCCGATCGGGCCTCCTTTCCCGGGAGCCCTGGCCGTCGAGAGCGAGAGAGTTCCTGGAGGATCTCCGGTCCGAGGGAGTGACCTTCGCGCTCATGCGCGGGCCCGGTCGGGTAACCGGAGCCGAGTTGGGGAGGCCTGGGTACGCGGACACCCCCGAGCTGGGGAGGCCTGGCTCCGCGGACACCCCTGAGCTGCGTATCCTCGTCGCCGAGGCCGACCAGGCAAGGCTCGGCGTGCTCCTGGAACGCCACGGCATTGGGTCCGGGTCCTCGCCGCTGCGAATCTCGGCCGTCACCGAGCTGCGCTACGGCGGAGGGAGGGCTTGGCTTCGGACGGGCGAGTCCGAGGAGCGGATTCTCCACCGGGCCGTGCCCGTGGATGGCATCCCCACGGCCACCCCCGCCGACGAGCTCCTCGACACGCTCCTGCACTGTGTCCTGGACCTGGGATCCTTCCCGGCTGGGCACCGGGAGCGACTGGTGGAGCTCATGGGCCACCTCAGGATGGATCCGGTCCTGGCCGGTCGGGCGGCGGAGCGCGTCCAGCAGGAGCTGGCCCCCGCGCTCCCCTGGAGCGATCTCCTTGCCGAGCTGGTGCACGAACAGTGGGAGGCGCTCCTGGCCCGGCGGAGGGCCCTGCGTCTCCACCTCCTGTCGAAGGCGCCGGCACGGTCGTGCGTTCGTTGGCTGGCCAACAGTTCGGCCCACCTGGTCCGTCGCGGAGGGAGCCCCGAGCCGGCCAACCAGACGACCTCTCTCAGCGCCTCCGATAGGCTCACCCGGAAGCAGATTCGCGGATCGGGCCTTCTCCTGGCGGGGCGGGGCATTTCGGCTGCCCTCAAGTTCGTGTCCCAGCTCATCATCGTCCGGTATCTCACCACCGCCGAGTACGGGGCATGGTCCTACGCTCTGGCCGCGGTGCTCTTCCTCCGGGGATTCTCCACGCTGGGCCTCAACCGGGCCGTGGCACGCTTCCTACCGATCCACCTGGAGCGGGGCGAGCGGCAGGAGTTCTTCGGGGTCATGGCCTTCGTGTTCGGGAGCCTGGTTCTCGGCGGGGCCCTGGTCGTGACTCTTTTCTATGCATTTCCCGAGTGGGTCGCGCGCCTCGCGGGAGTGGCGGCCAACCAGCAGCTGGACATCCTCGCCATCGTGATCTTCCTGGTCCCGGTGGACGCCCTGGACGACTTCCTCACCGGGGTCTGCGCAGCCTTTACGAGCTCCCGGACGATCTTCGTTCGCCGCTATATCCTGAGCCCGGGACTGCGGACCGCCGTGGCCCTCCTGCTGGTGCTCTTCAAGGCGGACGTCCGGCTGCTGGCCTACGGGTATCTGCTATCGGGGGTGGCGGGCCTCCTCTACTACGGGTGGATGGTCCGGGGGGAGATGCTCCGGCGTGGGCTTCTCCAGTCCGGCGATCTCCGCTTCCAGCTCCCGGCGCGCCGCGTCCTCTCCTACACCATGCCCGTGATGGCCGCGGACTGGGGTGCGGTCCTCATGACCACCACCGGCCCTCTCCTCCTGGGATACTTCCAGGGCGCGAACGCCGTGGCGCTCTTCCAGGTGGTCATCCCCCTGGTCACGGTGACCCGGATCGTGGCCCAGAGCTTCGGGCTTCTGTTCGAGCCCGCGGCGGCGAGGATGTCGGCTCGGAGCGACCCGGAAGGGCTGCGCCGTCTCTACTGGCGCTCCGCGGCCTGGGTGGCGGTCCTCAGCTTCCCGGCCTTCGCGGCCTGCTTCACCGCGGCGGAGCCGATGACGGTGCTCCTTTTCGGAGAGCGGTACCGGGCTGCGGCCCCCATCCTCTCCCTTCTCGTGGCCGGGAACTTCCTGGATGCCATCCTGGGATTCAACGCCCCCACCTTGCGGGTGACGGGGCGCGTGGGCTGGCTCGTCAAGTCGAACATCGTCGCGGTGCTCGCGAATGTCGGCCTCAGTCTGGCCCTGATCCCCTCCATGGGGCCCCTGGGTGCCGGAATCGCTACCGCCACGGGGGCCATCGTCTACGCGGTGCTGAAGCAGGCGGGCCTGAGCCGAGCGGCGGGAGTCCCGTCCTTCGACTCCCGGTACGCGGCTCCGTATCTCGCCATGGCCTTCGTCACGGTGGGGCTCCTGGCCGTGCGCCTGGCCCTCCCCGCTGACCCGTATGTCCTGTGGGCCGCGGCGGCTCTGGCAACGGTCGCGGTCCTCCTGCCGGCCCGAGCCACGCTCTCGGTGGGAGAGACCTTTCCCGAGCTCGCCCGGCTCCCCTTTCTGAAGGTGCTCTTCGGATGACGCGCGCGTCGGGGACGATCCTTTCGAGTCTGGCCACGGCCGCAGCGGTCTTCCTCCTGTACACGAACCTCCCCGTCGTGGCCTACCAGCAGGGTCTCCTACCCAAGGCCGCGGCCGGGCTGGTGCCCCTTCTCCTCCTGGCCGCGGTGGTGCACCAGGTGGTGGTGCGTCGCCAGCCCATTGTCATGGACCGGACGCTCCTGGCCATGCTGGCCTTTCTCGCCGTGCTGATCCTCTCGACCTTCCGGGCCCGAGGGTTCGAGGTCGCCATCAGCCACATCGGGGTCTTTGTGACCGAGGGGATCCTGATCTATGTCCTCGTACGCAACGCCGTGCGGAGCCTCCCGGAACTCAAGGTGGCACTGGTGGCCGTCCTCCTTGCGGCCAGCCTATTGGGGGGCCTCACGATCGTCCAGACGGTCACCGGAAACTACCGCCAGGATTTCCTGGGGCTGGCACAGCGCAACGTGGAGCAGGTGGGCGGGACGCCGGCGGCGAGCCTGCAGGAGCTGGATGCGTCGAATCGGGCTCGTGGCCCGGTGGACGAGCCGAACCGCTTCGCCCAGATCCTCCTCATGATGGCCCCTCTTGCGCTCGTCTTGAGGCTGAACGCTCTTCGCCGCCGCCAGGCCCTCCTGGCCGGCATCGCTCTCCTTCTGATGCTGGGTGGTGTCCTCCTGACGTACTCCCGGGGGGCTTTTCTGGCGCTCCTCGTGCTCCTCGTTCTGTGCGCCCCGCTGCGCCTGATCCGACCCCGGAGAATCCTGGCGATGGTTCTGACGTGTGCGGTGCTCACGCCCCTGGCCTTCCCCGGCTATGCGGCGCGGATCGGGTCCCTGGCCGGCGTAGCGGGTCTTTTCGGGAAAGGGGACGTCCAGGCGGACGGCGCCACCCGAGGCCGCACGACCGAGATGCTCTCCGCTCTGGCCGCCTACATGGATCATCCCATCCTGGGGGTGGGCCCCGGGCAGTACGTGCCATACTACTCCGTGCACTATCAGTCCCTTCCCGAGATCAGCATTCGCGAGCTCACGGTTCCCCGACGAGCCCACGACCTCTACCTGGAGGTCGCCGCGGAGACGGGCACCCTGGGATTGGTGATCTTCATGGTGATTCCGCTTCTGCTCCTCCGGGATCTCGAGGGGCTTCGCCGGGAGCTGGCCCCTCGGCGCCCCGACCTCGCTCGCCTGGCGGCCGGGTTCATTCTGGCCATCCTGGCATACCTGGGTACCGGTGTCTTCCTCCACGTGGCGTTCGAGCGGTATTACTGGTTCCTCATAGCCCTGACCGCCGCTGCCGCCGGAATCCTGGAGAAGGAGCTTCGCCCGGCCCCGGAGTCCGAGCTCTCGTACCTGGTTCCCGTCGAGGTCGGATGACCCCCTCTCCCCGCCAAGGAGGCATCGGTTGCTCAGAGTCCTAGCCTACCACCGGGTCGCCGTGCCCCAGGACACGCCGGAGCTCGATCCCGGAATCGTCAGCGCGACTCCGGAGGTCTTCCGAAAGCAGATGCTCCACCTCCGGAAGTGGTATCGCCCGGTGTCCCTGCCGGAGGTGGCGAAAGCGTTTCTGGAGGGAGGGCCCCTTCCTCGCCGGGCCGTACTCGTCACGGTGGACGACGCGTACCGGGACTTCGGGGAAGTCAGCTGGCCGATCCTGCGGGAGCTGGGCATCCCGGTCACGCTTTTCGTGCCTACCGCCTACCCGGGAGACTCCTCCCGGCAGTTCTGGTGGGACCGGCTTCAGGGGGCCCGGGCTCGGACGCCCACGGAGGGGTGGAGGCAGGCCGTGGACGCGGCCATGAACACCCTCCCCTCCCCCTTCCGAGGGAACGGGCACGGGAAGGGAGAGGGGGACCTTCGATCGTTGCTCCGCTGGATCCCCCACGACGAGGCGGAGGGCCTGGTGGACCTGGTCTGCGAGAAGGCGGAGAGCTGGACCGACGCCCGCGCTCCGACCGACGCCCGCACTCCGGCCGGCCCGGTCTCCTCTGCCGGCACGGCCTCCGCGGCCGCCGCGACCTCCGCTGCCGCCGTAGCCGCCGCGGCCTCCAAACCGTCCCGCGTCCTGGACTGGGACGAGCTTCGGGCTCTCCGTGAGGAGGGGGTCTCCGTCGGCGCGCACACGCGGCATCACGTCGCCCTGGCCCAGGTGGACGAGGACCGGGCCAGGGCGGAGATTCGGCAGTCGTTGGACGACCTCGGTCGTGAGCTTGGGGAGAAGCCCTTCGCATTGGCCTACCCCTACGGCATCCACGACTCTGCGGTGCTCCGCATCGCCAAGGAGGAGGGCTGCCTCCTGGCCTTCACCACCGAAGACGGGTTGAGCCGGCCGGGGCGCACCGATCCCCTCCGCCTCCCTCGGACCAACATCACCCCCCGGACGTCCGCGGCAGTGTTCAGGCTCCGGATGATGCCGTGGTTCTCCCGCGTGGACGAGTGGCGCCACCGCCCCCGCGGTCCGAGGCAAGGGGCATGATGAAGGCCCCACGGAGCCCCCAAGCCGTGGGCATCCGCGAGAAGGCCGGCCCACGGGTGGCGTACATCATGTCACGCTTTCCCAAGATCACCGAGACCTTCGTTCTCTACGAGATGAAGGCCTTGGAGGAAATGGGGGCAACGGTAGAGGTCTTTCCCCTCCTGCGGCAGCCCCCCGGGAAGCGACATCCCGAGGCCGCCGCCTACGAGCGGCGGGCCCACTTCATGGGGTTTCTGTCATGGGAGGTCCTCCAGGCCAACGTCCGGACGCTGTTCCGGGAGCCCGGCACCTACCTTAGGACCTGGTGGGAGGCTCTCGCCGGGACCTTCGGCAGCGCCCGGTTCTTCCTGGGCGCCGTCGCCTACGTTCCGAAGTGCGTGGCGTTCGCCGAGAGGATGAGATCCCTCGAGGTTGAGCACCTACATGCCCACTTCGCCAACCACCCGGCCCTGGCGGCCCTGGTGGTCCACCGCCTGACGGGAATCCCCTACAGCTTCACCGCCCATGGCTCGGACCTCCACGTGGAACGCCGGATGCTTCCGGAGAAGGTCGCAGGGGCTTCCTTCGTGGTCGCCGTATCCGAGTACAACCGGCAGCTCATTGCGGGGGAGTGCCCCCGGGAGGGCCGAGACAAGATCAAGGTCATCCACTGCGGGACGGACCCCGCCGCCTTCGCGGCCGAAGGGGGCGAGGATCCCCCGGGTGCGGAAGGCTCTGTCATCGAGCCGCAGTCTCCCGGTGGTGGGGCCCCGGAAGCCGGCAACGCGACTGGACCCTCCCTCCGCGCCGAATCCGGGAATGCCTCCGCACCCTCCCTCCGCATCGCGTGCGTGGCCTCCCTGGAAGAGGTAAAGGGACACCGTTTCCTCCTTCACGCCTGCCGTCTCCTCCTGGACCGGGGCGTGGACGTGCGCTGCGACATGGCGGGTGGCGGGCCCCTCGGAGGCTGGCTGGAGCAGCTCTCCGCCGATCTCGGCTTGAGCGGGCATGTCCGGTTCCACGGGCCCCTCCCGCGGCCGGAGGTAGGCAGGATCCTGGCACAAGCCGACGTCCTGGTCCTGGCCAGCTATCCCACTCCTTCGGGGAAGCGGGAAGGGATTCCTGTTGCTCTCATGGAGGGCATGATGAGCGGACTCCCCGTGGTTGCGAGCGGGCTCAGCGGAATTCCCGAGCTCGTGGAGGACGGGCGAACCGGATACCTGGTCCCTCCAGGGGATCCATGGACCCTGGCCGAGCGACTCGAACGGCTGGCCGTCACTCCTGAGCTCGGACCGAGCCTCGGCGCCGCCGGGCGGAAGAAGGTTCTGGCGGAATTCGACCTCCGGACCGGAGCGCGGCTCCTCCTGCGGCAGATCGGGCGACAGCGGTCCGATCAGGCCACCGGATGAACCAGATGAAATGGGAGAGTTGACCATACCGATCACGCCGTCCTCCGTCTCCCCCTCCCCGCCGTCCTCCGTCTCCCCCTCCCCGCCGACCCCGGGCAGCCTTCCCGGCCAGGGCACCGGTTTGGAAAAAAATGTCCTCAAGCCGGAAAAGATGTCCCGCCCCCGAGCCATCCACCCTCATTAGCAGTTTCTACCAAACATTTGTATCGCAGCTAACCAATTGGCCGTTCTCGCCGGTCCCCCCCCTTTTCGGTGCACCAATCTTGAAGGAACACATCGTGATCAGAGGGCACGTCGTGACAGGTTGCTGCCGCCAACCTCGGTCACCGCTGCTCAGAGCAAAGCCGTCGAAAGACGGTGACGCAGAGTCACGGAGCTAAAAGGAACGCCCCCTCCTCAGGCTAGCCGGACCGCCAGCGGACGCTGATGCACTCAGCGATCAGTTGGTGGCCCGGTGCTTTTCGTTCAACGCCCCCCGCCGTGTCCAGGAGGCCACGGACCCACAAGACGGCCGCGAGGCACTCTCGATGGGAACCCCGGGCACGAAGCCCGGCGGACCCGACGCTACAAACGCATCAGTCGTGAGGATGGTTGGATGAGAATGCGCGCTCTTGCTGGGGCGATTATCGGCGCACGTCCGCGTACCAAGCGGATTCACCTCGGATTCTGGCCGCGGATGGCCATGGGCTTAACGCTGGCTCTTCTTCCCTTGACAGCCTGCACGGACGACTCCCCCACGGATCCTTCATTGGAGGCGTTGGCGGCGGTGGTCGACGCCGGGCAGGTCAACGATTTGACCGTGACATCGGTCACGAATACGACCGTAACCCTCAAATGGACCCAGGTGGATGACGGGACAGGAAGTCCCGCGTGGTACCGGGTCAAATATGCGACGCCCCCCATCGATTGGAGCAACGCCAGCATGGGGTGCAATCCCACGATCAAGGGCGACCAGATCGGCGCCGAGATCTCCTGCACGGTGGAAGGCCTGACTCCGGGCGACACCTACGACTTCCAGCTCATGTCCTACCGAACCCAGGGCGGTCGCTGGAAGGGCGCGGTCTACTCCAACGTGGCCACAGCCCAAACGACCACCCCGGGTGCGGGAACCGCCGCCGAGGTTGGCGACCTCACGGTCACCGCGGCCACCGAGTCGAGTCTCACCCTGCGCTGGACCCAGGTCGAGGACGGGACAGGTCAGCCGGCCTCCTACCAGGTGCGCTACGCGACGCCACCCTTCTCCTGGGGAAGCGCCACGGTGGGCTGTGACCCCACGCTGACCGGGACCCAAGTCGGCACGGAGCTCTCCTGCACGATTCAGGGCTTGGATGCAGGGACTACCTACGCCGCGCAGGTGATGGCCTTCCGCATGGAGGGGGGCGCTCCGCAGGGGGCCGCCTATTCCAACCTCGCTACCGGCCAGACCACGATCCCCGTACCGGGTGACGCCACTTCGGTGGGCGACCTGGCCATTACGGCGACGAGCCAGGCCAGCCTGACGCTGACCTGGACGCAAGTGGACGACGGCACCGGGCAGCCCGCCGATTACCGCGTGAAGTACGCCGTGCCTCCCATGACCAACTGGGGCAACCTCCCCGACAGCGGCTGCGACGTGGACGGAACCGAGATCGGGCAGGTCGCGTCCTGCACCATCGAAGGTCTCGAAGCCGGGACCACCTATGACGTGCAGCTCATGTCGTACCGCTTGGTCGGCGGCGCGTGGCAGGGAGCGGTCTACTCCAACATCGCGACCGGCACGACCGACGCCGCCGCCACGACTCCGATCGGGAACGCGGACGCCGTTACGGACCTGGCGGTCACGGACATCACGGACACGAGTCTGAGCGTACGGTGGACGCAGGTGGACGACGGCACCGGGCAGCCCGCCGACTACCAGGTGAGGTACGGGACCGCCCCCATCTCCTGGTCCGGCGCCACCGTCGCCTGTGATCCCACGTTGGCCGGAACCCAGATCGGCGCGGAGCTGACCTGCACGATCCAGGGCCTGATTGCCGAGACCACCTACGACGTTCAGCTCGTGGCGTTCCGGTCGGCGGGGGGGGCACAGGAAGGAGCGGCCTACTCCAACGTAGCAAGGGCCCGGACCACGACCCCTCCGACCTCGGGGAACGCCGCAGTGGTAGAAGACCTGACGGTCACGGGCGCGTCGGAGACCAGCCTCACGGTGCGTTGGACCCAGGTGGACGACGGCACCGGAGCGCCCGCCGACTACCGCGTGAAGTACGCTTCCCCCTCCATGACCGACTGGGCCAACGCCGACACCGGCTGCGACGTGAACGGCACCCAGATCGGGCAAGCGGTCTCCTGCACGATCCAGGGCCTGGGAGCCGGCACCCCCTATGAGGTGCAGCTCATGTCGTACCGGATGGCGGGTGGCGCGTGGCAGGGAGCGGTCTACTCCAACATCGCCACCGGAACCACCGACGGTTCCTCCGTGACCCCGCTGCCCGACGCCGACGCCGTGACGGACCTGGCCGTCACCTCAAGCTCCGAATCGAGCCTCACGGTGCATTGGACGCAGGTGGCCGACGGCACCGGGCAACCCGCGTCGTATCAGGTGAGGTACGACACCCCACCCCTCTCCTGGAACAGCGCCAGCGTCGCCTGTGGATCCACCATGTCGGGCAGCCAGATCGGCACAGGCATGACCTGCACCATCCGGGGCCTCGACTCCGGGGCCACGTACGACGTGCAGCTCATGTCGTACCGGATGGTGGGAGGCTCCCCCCAGGGGGCGGTCTACTCCAACGTCACCACCGGCGAGACCTCCACCCTGACCACGCCGCCACCCTCCTCGGGTTCAGGAATCTGGATCAGCCCGCAGGAGATCGCGGCGCTGCCCACCTCCGGCTCGGCGTGGAGCAATCTCCTGTCCGAGGCCAACGGGTCCTGCGGATCGCTGGACCTCAGCAACCAGGACCAGAACAACAACGTCTGCATCATGGCCAAGGCGCTCGTCTACGCCCGGACCGGCCAGTCCGGCTACCGCTCAGACGTGGAGCAGGCCCTTCGGCAGATCGTGAACAGCGGGACCTACAACGGACGGGCCCTGGCCCTGGGCCGGGAGTTGGCGGCCTACGTCATCTCGGCGGACCTCATCGACCTTCAACATGCCGACCCGTCCCTGGACGGGCAGTTCCGGAACAAGATCCGGGAGCTCCTTACGACCTACACCAACAGCGGCCCGAGCAGCCTCGTGCAGTGCCACGAGCAGCGGCCCAACAACTGGGGCACCCACTGCGGCGCCTCCCGGGCTGCCGTTGCCGCCTATCTGGGAGACGATGCCGAGCTGGCCCGGGTAGCCCAGGTGTTCAGGGGCTGGCTGGGCGAACGGAGCGTTTACGCCGGGTTCAAGTACGGGGACCTGGCATGGCAGTGCGATTCGAGTCGCCCGGTGGGCATCAATCCCGTCGGCTGCACCCGCAATGGCCACTCCATTGACGGAGTTCTGCCCGACGACGAGCGGCGGGCAGGCGGGTTCGCCTGGCCCCCCCCGAAGGAAAACTACGTTTGGGAGGCCCTTCAGGGCGCACTCGCCCAGGCCATCATCCTGGAGCGCGCCGGCTATCCTGTCTTCGAGTGGGGAGACCGGGCCCTGCTCAGGGCGGCCCAGTGGCTCCACAACCAGGCCGACTTCCCCGCCGAGGGCGACGATGAATGGCAGCCCTGGGTACTAAATCACTTCTACGGAACCAACTTCCCGGCACCTTCCGGTGCCCGGCCGGGTAAGAACGTCGGCTGGACCGATTGGACGCTGGGGCGCTGACCGTCCCTCTCCTGACTCAGGGGGTGGAGGCCATGGCCTCCACCCCCTTTCTCATTCTTGTCGCTCTTGACCATTCTTGCGCACCTCCGGCCCAAGGCGCGGATGCTCTCCCGGTGTCTCACGGGGCCCGTGGCAGGGCTCACCGTCGCCCTTCTCCCGCTCATGGCGTGCTCGCGGGGCTCCCCCGTGGACCCTCCACTGGAGCCGCCTGACAGCACCGGCATCTGGATCAGCCCCGCGGAGCTCGCCTCCCTGCCCACATCGGGCCCGGCCTGGAACAGCCTCCTGGCCGAAGCGAACGGCGCGTGCGGGACTCCCGACCTCAGCGACCAGAACCAGAACAACAACGTCTGTGTCATGGCCAAGGCGCTCGTCTTCGCCCGGACCGGCCAGGCCCGTTACCGCATGGACGTCGTACGGGCGCTCGGGGAGATCGTCGATGCTCCACTCTACGACGGGCGCGCCCTTGCCTTGGGGCGTGAGTTGGCGGCCTACGTCATTTCCGCCGACCTCATCGACCTGGAGCGATACAGCCCGGCCCTCGACAGCCGCTTCCGCGAGGCCCTCCGGGAGCTCCTCACCACCTTCACCACCGAAGGGCCGAGCAGCCTCGTGGAGTGTCATGAGCTGCGCCCCAACAACTGGGGTACGCATTGCGGCGCCTCCCGGGCCGCGGTGGCAGCCTACCTGGGAGACTCGATCCAGCTCGCGAGAGTCGCCCAGGTCTTCCGGGGCTGGCTCGGAGAGCGGGACTCCTACGCCGGGTTCAGCTATGGTGATCTTTCCTGGCAGTGCGACCCGAGCCAGCCGGTGGGGATCAATCCCCCGGGCTGCTCCCGCGGTGGTCATTCCATCGACGGGGTTCTCCCGGACGACCAGCGCCGCTCGGGAGGCTTTGCGTGGCCGCCAGCAAAGGAGAACTACGTGTGGGAGGCGCTGGAGGGAGCCCTGGTCCAGGCGGTGATCCTGCAGCGGGCCGGTTATCCCGCGTTCGAGTGGGGGGACCGGGCCTTGCTGCGGGCCGCTCGATGGCTCCATGACCAGGCCCACTATCCCGCCGACGGCGACAACACCTGGCAGCCCCACCTCCTGAACCACTACTACGGGACGCATTTTCCGGCACCTATTCCTGCCTCTCCGGGTAAGAACGTGGGTTGGGCGGATTGGACGCACGGGAGCTAACGGCTGGGCCCCATGCGCCGTGCGGGGAAACCCGCTCCTGAGGTCGTTGGTAAGCACGAGAGTCATCGGGGTGATGGCATGATCGAGTACAATCACCATGGCGTGGTGCCGGATGTGCGGCCGTTCCCGTCCCTCGCCGCCATTACGCTGGGACTCTTCGCCCTTGCGGCCTGCGGCGCCAATTCCCCCGTCGACCGTCCTGCCGATGCCGATGCGGTCACCGACCTGGCCGTCACCCAAGCGACAGACTCCAGCCTGACCGTGAGTTGGACACAGGTCGATGATGGCACCGGCGGCCCCGCCGCCTATCAGGTGAGGTACGCTCTCCCTCCCATCGACTGGTCCTCGGCCACCATCGCATGCGACCCGGCAGCTCCCGGCGACCGGATCGGCCAAGGGATGACCTGCACGATCCAGAGACTCCAGGCGGAAACGACGTATGACGTCCAGCTTACCTCCTACCGGCTTGCGGCAGGATCGTGGGCGGGCGCCGTCCGCTCCAACATCACCACGGCGGAAACCGCCGCCCCGGAGCCGCCACCTGGAGGTTCGTACCCACCTGCGGACCCGGTGACGGATCTGGCGGTGACGGAGACAACGGATTCGAGCCTGACCGTGGGCTGGACCCAGGTGGGCGACGGCGCGGGCGGCCCCGCCGCCTACCAGGTCCGGTACGCTTCCCCCCCCATCGACTGGCCGTCCGCCACCGTGGGCTGTGACGCCACACTGGCCGGAGACATGGTGGGAGCCCCCATGTCGTGCACGATCCGGAATCTGAGCTCGGGAACTTCCTACGACGTCCAGGTCGCCTCCTACCGGCCGGCCTCGGGCACGGAGGAGGGCGCCGCCTATTCCAACGTGGCCACGGCGGCGACTCGAGCCGCCCCCACCCTCCCGGCCGGAGATCCCGAGCCGGTGACGGATCTGGCGGTGACGGAGACAACGGATTCGAGCCTGACCGTGGGCTGGACCCAGGTGGGCGACGGCGCGGGCGGCCCCGCCGCCTACCAGGTCCGGTACGCTTCCCCCCCCATCGACTGGCCGTCCGCCACCGTGGGCTGTGACGCCACACTGGCCGGAGACATGGTGGGAGCCCCCATGTCGTGCACGATCCGGAATCTGAGCTCGGGAACCTCCTACGACGTCCAGGTCGCCTCCTACCGGCCGGCCTCGGGCAGCGGGGACGGCGCCGCCTACTCCAACGTGGCCACGGGCATCACCACGACCCTGCCGGCGGCCGAGCCCCCGGACACCACCGGCATATGGATCAGTCCTGCTGAGTTGGCGAGGCTGCCCATGGAGGGACCGGCCTGGCGGAGCCTCCTCGCCGAGGCCAACCTGTCCTGCGGCAGGCCGGACCTCAGCGACCAGGAGCAGAACAACAACGTCTGCATCATGGCCAAAGCCCTGGTCTTCGGCCGGACCGGGGAAACCCGCTACCGGACGGATGTTGTTCGGGCCCTCAGGCGGATCGTGGAGGCACCGGCGTACAACGGCCGCGCCCTGGCCCTTGGCCGGGAGCTGGCCGCATATGTCATCTCCGCGGACCTGATCCACCTGGCCACCTTCGATCCGGACCTGGACGCCTCGTTCCGGTCTACGATCCGCGGGCTGCTCACCACCTACACCCGGAGCGGCCCGAGGAACCTGGTGGAGTGTCACGAGCGGCGGCCGAACAACTGGGGCACCCACTGCGGCGCCTCTCGGGCAGCGGTGGCCGCCTACCTCGGGGACTCGGCTCAGCTCGCCCGGGTGGCCCAGGTGTTCCGGGGGTGGCTCGGAGACCGGCAGTCCTACTCGGGGTTCGTGGACGGAGACCTGTCCTGGCAATGCGATCCCACACGACCCGTGGGCATCAACCCTGTGGGATGCACCCGGAACGGACACTCCATCGACGGAGTCCTGCCCGACGACCAACGGCGTGCCGGCGGTTTCGCCTGGCCCCCGCCCAGAGAGAACTACGTGTGGGAAGCCCTTCAGGGAGCCCTCGTGCAGGCGGTCATCCTCACCCGGGCGGGCTACCCGGCCTTCCAGTGGCAGGACCGGGCCCTCCTCCGGGCCGCACGCTGGCTCCACGAGGAGGCCGGCTATCCGGCCTCCGGCGACGACGGATGGCAGCCCTGGGTTCTGAACCACTACTACGGAACGGACTTCCCGGCCCCGCTCCCGGCCCAACCGGGCAAGAACGTGGGCTGGACGGATTGGATCTACGGCCGGTGACCCACCCTCCCTCACCGCCCTCCCCGGACGCCTCGCACGCTCCGGAACCGGAGGACGCTCTCGAGCGAGCTGCCCGCCGATTGATCCAGGATCACGCCGATCTTCCCCTGGAAAGCGACGATCGGGAGCTGCTTCGACGGGAGATCACCGCCATCGTAAACGAGGTCCGGGACGCCTCCAGGGGATCACCGCCCGCCCCCTCCGTCGCCGGCGGGTTGAACCGCCTCCGTCTCCTCCGGTCCCTCCGTACCGGAGTCGTCGAAGAGTGGTCGGACGGCGACGGATCTCCCCTCCCGATCATGCGGGGCTTGGAGGCCGTCCAGGCCCGCCTCCTGGTTCGGGATGAAGTGGAGGGAGCCACCGATGTCCTGAGCCCCTTCTCCCGGGCCCTCCTCGGGGAAGTGTCCCACTCCCTTCGCTCCCCCTTGGGTGCCCTGGTCATGCTTACCGGCACCTTGCTGGAGGATGGGACCGGCTCACTTACCGACCGCCAGAGACATCAGCTGGGAATCGTTCACCGCGCGGCCACCGCCGCGGCCCAGACTACCGGGGATCTGCTGGCGCTCTGGAGTGAGGAAGAGCGGGTGGAGAGGGCCGAGGCCATTGCTCTGCACGAGATCATGGAGCGAGTGGCCCACCTGGTCCGCGCGGTGGCGGAGTCCCGCAACTCCGACCTCCAGGTCCAGGTCGGGGTGGTGGGTCCCCGCAGCGGACCAGGGAGCGCGGTGGAGCAGGTCCTGCTGGCACTGGGGCTGCGGGCCGCCCTGGGCACTCGGGACGGCGCCTTGGAGATCCGGGCCACCGGCGAAGGGGGGAGGGGGTCGTCTTCCATGTCAACGCGGAAGGCTACCGGCCGGCGCAGGAGAGCGCGCCCGGAGAGGACGCGCCGGATCCTCGACGGATTTTCCTCGTCGATCCCGACTCGGGGACCTTCACTCTCTCCGCAGAGGGGCTGGGCATCGCCGCCGCCCGGAGGCTCCTCCGGTCCTTGGGCTCGGAACTCCACGTCGAGGCAAGCGGGGAGGGAAGCCTGAGCATGCGCTTTCGCCTCGCCCTTCCCCCCTTGGCCTGACCGGCGTATCCATGCGGGGCGATGCGCGGACCCTCCTCCCGGCGCCCCATCCCTGGTCGCCGGAGGAGCTCCGTCCTTCGTCAGGACGCGGAATGGTCGAGCGGTAGCTCCACGCGGAAGGTGGTTCCTTTCCCAACCTGGCTCGAGACGGTCAGCTCCCCGCCCATGACCCGGATGAAACGCCGGCTGATGGCCAGCCCGAGCCCCGCTCCACCGTGCTGCCGCGTCGCCGATTGATCCACCTGGGTGAAGGCCTCGAAGATGGTCTCGAGCTTCTCCTCGTCGATGCCGATGCCTGTATCGATGACCTCCAGGCAGACCGTCCCCGATCCCGGCACCCATGCGGCCCGGAGTGTGATGGAACCGTCATCGGTGAACTTGACGGCGTTGGAGAGCAGGTTCAGGAGCACCTGACGCAGACGCTTCTCGTCGGTTCGCACCCGGGGAACCTCCCCCTCCAGCTCCACGGCGAATCCCAGCGATTTCCTCTCCGCCATGGGCCGCACGGACGCCGAGAGCTCAGCGAGGAAGCTCCCCAAATCGACCTCCGAGGGGGACAACTGGATCTTGCCCGCCTCCACCCGGGACAGGTCGAGGATGTCGTTGATGATGGCCAGGAGGTGCTCGGCCGCGTTCCGCATGCGGTCGAGAGCGTCCTCCTGCTTCTCCGTCAACTGCCCGAAGAGGCCTTCTCGCAGGAGGGAGTTATACCCCAGGACCGCGTTGATGGGGGTGCGGAGCTCGTGGCTCATGGTGGCCAGGAACTCGCTCTTCATCCGGGAGGCCCGCTCCAGCTCGGAGGACTGGGCTTCCAGCTGGGCGTTTCGCTCAGCCAGCTCCCGGGTGGCCGCCGCCACGCGTCCCTCGAGCTCCGCGTTCAGCCGCCGGAGCTCCTCGGCCAGATGTTGGTTCTCCACTTCCTGGGTCAGGTCCCGGAGGACTGTCACCACCGCCACGGGCTGATAATGCTCGTCCAGGATCTTGGTGCTCACCGCAACGGCCGGGAACTCCCTGGCCTCCTCCGGATCCACCAGCGTGAACCGCCGCTCGCTCCGAAGCCGGGACTCGAGGAGGAACTCGTTGACGAAACCCGCGAGTTTGGCGTCGTTGGCGCGGATGTCGTGGACACGGGGAGAGGCCTGTCCACCCCCCGGCCCGGCCTCCAGGAGGTGCTCCGCCTCCCGGTTCATGAGGGTCACGTTCGTCTGGCGGTCCGTGACGAAGATGGGGACGCCGGCATTCTCGATGATCACGTTCAGACGTCTGGATTCGTTCCACGCTTGATGTTCTGCGGCGTCGGAACGCCCGGCCTGGATCCTGAGCTCCGCGGCGGCAAGCTTGAGCTCGGTCCGGTCGCGGAGCACCAGAAGGGTTCCCTGGGGTGCCCCCTCGAGGGGGGGAAGGGGGATGACGGACACCTCGAAGAGGAGGTCGGACCCATCCTTGGGATCGGTGAGGACCAGGTCACTCGGACGAGCGCCGGTGCGCTCCCCTCCAGGCCCCTGTGCCAGGAAGGCGCGGAAGAACACCATGTTCGCCTCGGCCGCGGACCTGGAATCCTGGTTCTCGTGGGAGGCCCCGACGAGGAGCTCGACGGCGCGCCGGTTGGCCAGAAGGAGCCGATCGCCTCCGTCGGTGACCACCGCAGGATCCGGCAGGGCATCGAACACACACCTGGGCAGGCCTTCCAGCGACGATTCCGGCGACGAACCCTTCGAAGTCATCTCCCCGATCCTCACCTCTCATCCTTCCAGCAGACGCTGGACCTCTTCAAGCACGCGCCGTGGCTCGCAGGGCTTCGTGAGAAAGCCGTCGCTCCCAACGCTCTCGGCGCGGCGCAGATCCTCGGGGAACGCGTGGGCGGTGACGATGATGATGGGTATGCCTCTTGTGTCCGAATCACTCTTCAACCGCTGGGTGACTCTCCAGCCGTCCATCCCGGGGACCGAGACATCCATCAGGATGGCGTTGGGGCGGAGCTCCTGAGCCAACGCCAGCCCCCTGTCCCCCGACATGGCCCCAATCACGTCGAACCCGGCGTTCTCCAGGATCACGCGATACACGTACTGGCTGTCCTCGTCGTCATCGACGATCAGGATCGATCCACGCCCCGCGGGTCCCGCAGCCGCCATCTGTGATTCCACCTCCCTACTCCCGTGAGTAGTGCTTCGTTCCGGGACCCGCAGCCACCTCGAAAGCGTTGAAACCCCGGGAGCCGCGCCATGATCCTCCGCACGTCCCGGAGCGGCGCATGGTGAGGATGCGGATCCGCCCCCGAAGGGGATGCGGCTCAGCCCCCGAACGGGATGCGGCTCAACCCCCGAGGAGAATGCGGGTCAGGACCCGATCGATCTTCCCTCGATTGTCCCGGGGGAGCTCGTCCAGGACCATCCATCGGGTGGGGATCATATGCTTCGGTAGCCGGTCCGCCAGTCGCTCCGTGATCTCTCCGGTCCGCAGGGGATTCCCGTTCCTGGGCACGTAGGCACAACCTACACCCGGATCGTTGAAGTACTCCATCTTGACGGGGACCACCACGCAGGCCGTCACCTCATCCAGTTGGAGGACTGCTTTCTCCACTTCCACGGGCTCGATCCGGTGCCCGGAAGTACTGATCTGGAACTCGGCCGGTCCGAGGAAGGTCACCTCCCCGTCGGGCCCCCGGCGGCCCCGATCTCCGGTGCGGTAGAGACGGCGGCCATCACCGTTCGCGCCGGGAGCCGGGAGAAACGCGGCTCGGGTCCTCTCCGGATTCCGGAGGTAACCGGAGCTGAGCCCGACGCCGGCCACATACAGGTCCCCCACGACACCGTCGGGGACGGGTTGCAGCTGGGCGTCCAGGACCAGGAGCTCCTCGCCCGGGCAGGCGGAGCCGATGGGGATCTCGGTCATGGGGTTGGCGAAGTCGTCCGGAACCCGGTAGTGGCTGCTGGCCACCGTGGTCTCCGTGGCGCCATACAGATTGGTGAATTGGACGCCAGGAAGACGCTCCTTCCAATAGAGGAGGGTCCGAGCCCGAAGAACGTCGCCCGACCAGGCCACGTGTCGGAGTGAAGGCAGCTTCACCCCGTCCAGGCCCCTGAAGCGAGCCACCCGCTCCAGGGGTGAGGGTACCGAGAGCCAGAGGGTCAGCTCCCGCTCCTGGATGAACGCGGCAACGTCCTGGTGCAGGAGCCGCACTTCCCTGGGCACCTGGTGAAGCTCAGCGCCGGCCCTGAACGTCACGAAGACGTCGAACGCGGACAGGCCGAACGTGAGGGGGGTGTGGCCCGAAAGCCTGTCTCCGGGACCGAGCTCGAAGTAGCCCCCCGCCCACTCCACGAACGGCCGCAGGTTCCTGTGAGTGATGGGGATCCCCAGGGGAAGCCCGTTTGTACGGGAGGCGAAGAGGATGTAGGCAGGGTCGTCGGGAGAGAGATCCAGCCCGAGGGGCTCGCCGGACATTCCCAGGAGATCGTTCCCGGTGAACGCCGCCATTCCCGGAGGCGCATCGGAGCCCAGCCACCCTAACGACGTGTGACGCAGGGCGCCCCGGGACTCCAGATCCTCCACCACCCCGGACAGACACCCATGCACGAGAATCAGCCTCGTTTCGGTCTGGCGGATGATATCGAAGTTCCGGGCCATGCTGCCGGTAGGATCGAGGGGCACGTAGGTGCACCCGGCTTTCAGAGCTCCGATGAAGGTGGCAACGGCCCGGGCCGAAGGGGGCATGAGCACTCCGACTCGGTCCCCAGACCGGAATCCCTGTGCCCTGAGGGTGTGTGCGAGACGGTTCGAATAGGACTCGACCTCGCCATAGGTGAGGGTCGCATCTTCACCGACCACGGCCCGGGCTTCGGGTCCGCGCTGGGCCGCCTCGGTTACCCAGTCTTGCAGCAGCGCATTCATGCAGGTCCTTCCTATGTGAGACCTGGAACCGGACTCTGAGGGGAGGAGGAGTGCAGGTTCCAGGCCATGCGCCGGCCGGCCGAACATTCCCGCATCGCCCCGCAAACGGGGCCCTTCCCCCCACGTTTGCCTAGCGCACGCGACGGCTCGGAGTGGCTCTGCGTCGCGCCGGGTAGGCAACGGGAGAGGGCACGGGGGCCCCTGCCTGTCCGCCACCTCCTTGAGGAATACCGGCCCGCGGATGCGGGCGGCGATCAGCCCACGCAGCCCACGCGCAGCGCGACGCGCTCGAGGCGGGCCAGCACCTCCGAAGCCCTCCGCACGTAGTGGGGGGCGGTGCGCCGCCTCCTGGCGAGATCCACCACTCCCAGGTCGACCACGCGCATCTCGGGCTCGGTGGCGTGATGGACCAGGACCAGGTTGTTCGCCCCCACCAGGTCCAGGAACTGCCGTTCCCGATCCCAGGCATTCATTGTGGCTCCCACGAAGGCGCTGAAATCCCTGGAAAGGCGGGGGTTCTGGCCCATGAGCTCCACCAGATCATCATCACTGAAGTCCATGAGCAGGTCCCGGGAAGGCTCGGGGACGAGGTCCTGGATTCGTACGACGCCCCGGACGCCCCGGAGGGGAACGCACATCACCAGGTGCATCGTGTGGGGGAGGAGAGCGGGCACGGGCGCATACCATCGCAGGAGCGTCTCGTACTCGGCCTCGAGCCTCTTGGCGATCCTGACCAGGTTGGGCACGTCCTGGCCCAGGGAGCCACGGTGGACCTTGAGCACTTTCGGCGTACCATGGAGCACGATGCAGCTGGCCTCCCTACCGAAGGCGAACGGTCCCGTTGCAGATGCCAGGAGCGGCATCCGGTGGGGGCAATGAAGAAGCTGATGAATATGCTCCATCACCCCGGGGGCCTTCGACCACACGTACCGGGTCAGCGCCCCGACCCGATCGAAGCTGTGGCTCCCCGGCCCGAGGATCTCCTGAAAAGAGTCTCTCGTTCCCTTCTCGGGGCGAGTGCGCGCCGTGTAGACGGCATCGTAGGCTCGATAGAGGAAACGAGTGCGGAGGTTGCGCAGGACCCCAAGGGGCCAGAACGGTCCGGAGGAAGATCTCACCTTGAGGTCCCGTGGAGGAGGCGCGATAGGGTCGAGCTCCTTTAGTGGCAACTTGCGTGCCGCGGCCACGGGGACCGCCCGCCCCCACCCCGCGGATAGGCGGGCCCCGGAGGGGGCGCTGCTCTCCGCGAGCAGACACGGGCCGGGCGGACCAGGCGCCCCTTCCCACTCCGGAACTCATCGCCCGGCCCACACTGTCGCACCGGCTAACCAGCGTGACGCAGGGCCGCGACCGAAATCCCCCGCTCCGGCTCCCACGTCCGGGATCCTCCCTCCGTCCCGAAGAACCAGGCGGAATAGGGTCTTTCGACGAATCCGCAACCGTGGACCGCCCGAGGCATAGCTCTTGCGCGTCCCCTCGCCATCGGCACTCCCCGAGACATCGCCACCGGAAAGGAAGCGGATCTGTGCGTGGACTCGTCGGTCTGAACGATCTCCATCGAAGCGACCTTGCCCCTGAAGCTTCAAACCCCGCCCGGGTCCGTGCGCCTTCCACCCTACCGGGCGGACCGGTCGCCTACGGGGCGGCACGGGTGGCTGCGGACGAGCTCGCCGAAGAGGTCTCCGTATCCGTATTCCATGACTTCGAGGACGCGCGATCCGAGTGGCGGGCCTACGAGGAAGAGGGAATGGGCTACGCCTTTCAGTCCTTCGACTGGCTGAAGACCTGGTTCCAACACATTGGGTCCCGTCAGGGAATTCGTCCCTGTCTGGTGGCGGTGCGTCACCCCTCCGCCGGACGTCTGATGTTCCTGCCCATGGGCCTGGAGAACCGCCTGGGCAGCCGGTGCCTGACTTGGCTGGGAGGTCGCAACACCGACTACCTGGGCCCCCTGCTCGGAGAGGGCTGGGCTTCCCTCGACGGGGAAATGGACCTTCCGGCTCTGTGGCGCCGGATCCGTTCGTCCATCCCTCCCTTCGACTGCCTGCACCTGGAGAAGCAGCCCGCGAATATCGAAGGGTGGCCGAATCCATTCCTGGCCCTCGGCGCCGACCCCGGCTTGGAGCGGGCGTTTTACTCTGTCCTCGATAGGCCCTGGAAGGAGTACTACAAGAAGGCCCGAAGCGGCCGATCCCGGTCCACCGATCGGCGCAAGCTCCGCAAGCTCGAGGATCAGGGCGCGCTCCAGTTCAGGATGGACGTGCGTGGTGGAGCCGAAGTGGAGCGGGTCATGGGCCGGCTCGCCGAGCTGAAGTCTCGTCACCTGCGGCACATGGGAGTTCGCGACCTGTTCGCCATCCCGGGGTGCCTGGACTTCTACACCTCTCTGGCGATGACAGAGCCTCAACACACACGCAGCATCCTCTCCTCCCTGGAGCTGGACGGCGAGGTCATCGCGGCCCACTGGGGCGTGGTCCGGGGGAAACGGCTCTCCTGGCTCCTGACGGCGTACGATGACGCCTACGGCGCCTTTTCGCCCGGGGTCCATCTCATGCACGCCCTCATGGAGTGGTGCTCCGAGAATGGCGTCAACGTCTTCGACTTCTCCCTCGGGGAAGAGCCCTACAAGCTCGACTGGGCCGATGGCATACTGGAGCTCTCGGACCACCTGAGCGTCACCGGTCCCAGGGGATATCCCTACTACTTCTTCGCTCGCTCTCTCCGTCTGGCCCGGGTCGTCCTTCGACGGGTCCCCGCGTTACAGAGAGCGAAAACCCGATTCCGGAAGATCCTGAGGGGTTGATGGACACGACGCTACCCGCCGTCGTAATGCGCGGCGGAACGAGCAAGGCGGTGTTCCTCCACGGACACAGCCTTCCCCCCGAGCCTGCCCAACGGGACGCGGTCATCCTCTCCGTCTTCGGCAGTCCCGACCGACGGCAGATCGACGGCCTCGGAGGAGCGGAGCCCCTGACCAGCAAGTTGGCCATCGTCAGCCGGTCCACCCGCTTCGACGCCGATGTCGACTACACGTTCGGCCAGGTGGGGATCGAGCAGGCCAGCGTGAATTACGCACTCACATGCGGGAACATCGCCTCCGCCGTCGGCCCGTTCGCCATCGACGAAGGGATCGTCCCGTCCCAGGCTCCCGTGACCCGGGTCCGGATCCACAACACCAATACGGGGAAGATCATCCTCGCGGACGTTCCCGTGGAGAATGGCCGGGCGCGGACCGAGGGCGACTGCGCCATCGATGGGGTTCCGGGAACCGGAGCCGGGATTCGCCTGACCTTCGTCGATCCGGGGGGCTCGGTCACGGGGCGACTGCTGCCCAGCGGCTCGCTCCAGGACGAGCTGCCGTTGCGGGTCCCCGGCGCCCAGGCATCCCTTGCCCGGGTCTCCTTGGTGGACTCGGGGACTCTGTATGCCTTCCTGCCCGCCGCGGCTCTGGGTCTGAGGGGCGACGAGACGGCCGACGCCCTGGAGGGGACCCCCGGACTCATGGAGGCGGTGGACGACCTCCGCCGCCGGGCCGCGGCGTACCTCATGCACTGCGGGGCGCTGAACGGGTCCCTGGCCGCCAGGCTCGCCTCGACGTTCAAGGTGGCCTTGATAGGGAGGGCCACGGACGGGCAGGCCGACCTCTCCGGCCGGATCATCAATCCGGGACGGGTGCACAAGGCCTTTGCCGTGACCGGGGCGATCGCCCTCGGCACCGCGGCCTCCATTCCGGGCACGGTCGTCAGCGAGCTGCTCCCTCCTCGTCGGGGCGGGCAGCTGACCATCGGCCACCCTTCCGGGCGCATACCCGTGGAGATCACCCTTTCCGCGGAGGGGGGAGGGCCTCGAATCCTCGGCGCATCCCTCATGCGCACCGCACGCAGGCTCATGGACGGGCACGTCTATGTCAGGGAGGGGCTCCTCGGGGCATCGAGCGGAGTCCATCATCCTCAGGTCGACCGGGCCCGAGTGGCGGCCGGTTGAAAAGAAGAGTGGAGAGCCAGACATGAACGCACCGCGAGCCTTCGTACTCACCCATGAGTCCGACCCCGGTCGCTCCATCAAGACCCTCAGTGCGCAGGCCCTGGCCATCACCCGGTCCCTTGGGCGTCACGACGTCGAGGTCGTGCGCGTGCACCCCAACCGCCTCGATTCCGGGTTGGGTTCCCGCTACTGCGCCAAGGTGGAGATCTGCCCGGACCTCTACGAGTCCGAGGAGCAGCTCGTGGACTACCTCGAGCGACTCGCGGCGCGCTATCCCGGCACTCGGGTCCTCATCCCCGCCACCGACGACTGCGCCCAGTTCGTGGGCCGTCATTGGGAGCGGCTGGCCCGGTGCTTCGCGTTGCCCTCACCCTCGGGCGAGGTGATGGGGCAGATCATCGACAAGCGCCGCCAATACGCGGCCGCGGAGGGACTGGGGCTCCCCATTCCGGACACCTGGTTCCCCGCGGACCGGGCCGAGGTCGAAGCCCTGGCACCGCGTCTGGGAAACTTCCCCTACGTGATCAAGCCCACGGTTGCCCACTACTGGCGCCTGGCCTCCATGCGCGGCGTATCCGGCGGCCGGAAGGCCATCCGTGTGGAGACGGTGGAGGAGCTCCTGAGTGCCTACGATCAGCTCGGTCGCCAGGCGAAAGGGGTCATGCTCCAGGAGGTGATCGGAGGCGGAGACGAGCGCCTCTACACCTTCCTGGCCGCCCTCGACCAGGATTCCCGCCCCCTCGGCTACTGTGTTCGCCGCAAGTTCCGCCAGTGGCCCGTGGACTTCGGCTACTGCACCATGACCGTGAGCTGCGACGAGCCTCAGGTCCGCGAACAATCCCTTCGTCTGCTTCAGGGCCTCGGCTACCAGGGCATCGCCGGGGTGGAGTGGAAGCACGATCCGCGCACCGGGCTGTTCAAGCTTATCGAGATCAACGCGCGGGCGGTGAACACCATCGGCCTTGCCCCCGCCTGCGGCGTGGACCTTCCCTACCTCGCCTACATGGACGCGATCGGTCAGCCCCTGCCCCCGGTGAAGAGCTGGAAGCCGGGGGTGAAGTGGGTGCGCATCACCCAGGACCTCATGGCAGCGTGGACCCTCCACCGGCTCGGGCGCCTCACCTACCGCGATTGGTGGCAGTCGCTCAAGGGCCCGCTGGTGGATGCGGTGTTCGCCTGGGACGACCCTCGCCCGTTCCTGAGTGACTGCGGGGCATCGCTCCGGCGCAAGTTCCTGAAACTTGGGACGCGGCGAAGTTACGCCGGCGGCACCCTGGCGGTTTCGAAGGGCCACGCCCCCGTCTGATCCGTCTTTCCGCCAGGCCACGCCCCCGTCTGATCCGTCTTTCCGCCAGGCCACGCCCCCGTCTGATCCGTCTTTCCGCCAGGCTGCGCCCCCGCCTGATCCGTCTCCCGGGTAGGGCGCCTCCGCGCCTGGACTTCCTCCCTGGAAGGCCGACTCTCCGCCGGGTTCTCCTTTCCGGGAAGCCGGAGGCCCGCTCTTGACGCGAAGCGACATCGACTCCGACGTTACGGCATCCATGGGCTGCCCGCCGCCGTGAGCCCAGACTCCTCCGAGCCAGAGGCGACGCGCCGAGCGTGAGAGACCCCCGCCCTCCCCATGCGACTCCCGCCCAGGCCGAAGTGGCCCCGGGCAAAGCCGGAGGCCTCGGCACGTTCGGAGGCGTGTTCACGCCCTCCATCCTGACCATCCTCGGGGTCATCATGTACCTCCGGTTCGGATGGGTGGTCGGGAACGTCGGGCTCCTCGGGAGCGCTTCCTCATCGTCACCCTCTCCACCTCCATCACCTTCCTCACGGCTCTATCCATCGCCGCCATCGCCACTGACCAGCGGGTGCGGATCGGCGGGGCCTACTACATGATCAGCCGTTCTCTGGGCATCGAGGCCGGTGGGGCCGTGGGGATCCCGCTCTTCCTGGCCCAGGGGCTGTCGGTGGCGCTGTACACGGTGGGCTTCGCCGAGAGCGTGGTCGCCGCCTTCCCGGTCCTGGACCAGCGACTGGTGGGACTGGTCACCACGGTGGGGGTGGCGGCCCTGGCCATCGTCTCGGCCCGCGCGGCCATCCGGGCCCAGTACTTCATCATGGGGGCCATCGCCCTTTCCCTCCTCTCCCTCTTCTTCGGGAGCCACGTCCAGAACACGCCCGCGGAGATGGCCCTCCAGGCATCCCACGCCCCGAGTGGGCTTCTGGGCGGTCTTCGCCGTCTTCTTCCCCGCCGTCACGGGAATCATGGCCGGCGTGAACATGTCCGGCGACCTGGAGAACCCCGGGCGATCCATTCCCCGGGGCACGTTCGCCGCCATCGGCGTGGGATACCTGGTCTACATGATCCGTCCCCATCGTCCTGGTGCTTCGGGCCGACACGGGCGCCCTCGTCTCCGATCCCCTGGTCATGCGACGCATGGCGGTCTGGGGCGACGCCATTCTCCTGGGCGTGTGGGGAGCCACCCTCTCCAGCGCCGTGGGAAGCATCCTCGGCGCGCCCCAGGGTCCTCCAGGCTCTGGCCCGGGACGGCATCCTCCCCAAGCTCGCTCCAGTGGGTCGCTGCCGGAAGCGGACCCGACGACACCCCCCGGGCCGGTACCGTCCTGACCCTGGGCCTGGCCCTGGCGGCCGTCTGGTTCGGGAACCTGAACGTCATCGCTCCCATCCTGACCATGTTCTTTCTCACCACCTACGGGGTGCTGAACATCTCGGCGGGGGTGGAGAAGCTCCTGCAGAGCCCGTCCTTCCGGCCTCTTGTTCAAGGTCCACTGGTCCCTCTCCCTCCTGGGAGCCGCAGGATGCGCCCTGGTGATGTTTCTCATCAACGCCGGCGGCCACCGTGATCGCCGCGCCGTGGTGGTGCTGGCCATCTTCCTCTGGCTGGAGCGGCGCGGGCCTGGAGGCGGCCTGGGGCGACGTGCGCATGGGGATCTGGCTCGCCCTGACCCGGGCAGGCCTCATGCGACTGAAGAGCCAGGTGGACCCCCGGAATTGGCGGCCCCACCTCCTGGTGCTCACGGGCGCACCCATGAAGCGATGGCACCTGGTGGAGCTGGCCACGTCCTTCACCCACAACCGAGGGATCCTGAACATCGCCACGGTCCTGCCCAGCGATTCCGTGACCCTGGACCCGGAAGGTCTCCCTGGAGAACGGGATCCGGGATTTCCTCTAGCAAGCGCGGGGTGGAATCCCTGGTGCGGGTGGTCTCCGCCCGGACCCCTTCGTGGGCTCGGAGCTCCTCGTGGAGCTGTACGGTCTGGGCACGCTGGTTCCCAACACGGTGCTCCTGGGAGACACCAAGGAGCCCAGGCACCGAGACCGCATACTGCCGCATGGTGGAGCGGTTCTACTTCGCCCGGCGCAACGTCCTCATCGTCCGGGACGACACCGAGAGGGGTTACCGGGACCGCAAGCTCATCGACATCTGGTGGGGCGGGCCTCCAGGCGAACGGGGCCCTCATGCTCATCCTGGCCTACCTCCTCCAGAGCAGCATCCAGTGGCGGGAAGCCAGGGTTCGCCTGAAGATGGTGGTGCCCGACGAGGAGGCGGCCCGGGATGCCCGAATCAACCTCGCCGTCATGGCGGAAAGGACCCGGACGGGCGCGGAGCCCCACGTCCTGGCATCCAACGGGAAGCCCTTCTTCGAGCTCCTCCAGGAATCGTCCCAGGACGCCGACCTGGTGTTCATGGGAATCGCCCGGCCGGAGGCCGGGGAAGTTCGAGGACTACTACGCCCATCTCCGGGAGCGAACGGACGGCCTTCCCTCCACCATCTTCGTCCTGGCCGCCGAGGAGATCGCGTTCCGGGAGGTGTTGCTGCGCTACGACTACCGGATCGGCCGCTCGGAGTGAGGCGGGGCGCTCGCGGACCGCCGCCCAAGCCCGGGTCTCAGTGCTGCCCGATCCAGGCCCGGAGGGCGTCCTCCCGGTCGTGGGTCGTGAGGAAGGAGAGCACGTCCCCTGGCTCGACCCGGGTGTCGCCCTTGGGCACCATGGCGCGAGTTCCCCGGCGCAGAAGCACGATGAGGGTGCCCCGGGGAAGGGCGATGTCCCGAATGCGCCGGAAGCACAGGTCCCGCTGCCCTTCCCGCACCTGGACCTCCATCTGCACCGATTCGCCCTGCCCGGGGCCCACCTCGGCTCCGGTCTGCTGCAGGAGGCGCTGATGCTCGTCGGCCAGCTCCTTGTAGGCCCACAGGAGCTCGTTGCGGCGAAGCACACCCACGACCTTCCGGGGATCGTCGTCGTCCACCACCGGGATCTGATAAACGGCCCGGTCCGCAAAACGCCGGAACGCCGTCCTGAGGGGCTCGTCCGGGATGGCAGGTGATGAGAGCTGTCGTCATGATGTCCCTCACCGTGGCGGGCCCGGGCCGCCCCGCCATGATCGCCTCCTCCAGGTCCGTTTCCGTGACGATCCCCACCAGCTCCTCCTCCGCGTCCTGGACGAGCCAGCTCCGGCCTCTCTCGGCCCTGGCCTTCTCGGCGAATTCCTCCAGAGAGAGGTCCGAGGCCACCGTGGGGAACTCCATGGACATGGCATCGGTCACCAGCAGGAGGTCCAGGATCCCCATCTCCTGGCGTGGCACGGCCAGGCCCCCGGCCCGGCGTAGCTTGATGGAGTAGATGGAGTCCTGGTAGATGGAGGCCGACATCAGGTAGGCCACCACCACGGCGAACATCAGCGGAAGGATGATGCGGTAGTTGTCCGTCATCTCGAACAGGATGATGATGCTCGTGATGGGCGCGTGGGCCGCCGCTCCGAAGAGGGCCGCCATCCCCACCAGCGCGTAGGCTCCCGGCGGGGCGGTGAGGGTCGGGAAGAGCCGGTTGGCGACCTTCCCGAAGGCCCCCCCCGCCATGGCACCGATGAAGAGGGCCGGGGCGAACACGCCACCGGATCCTCCCGCGGCCAGGGTGATGGAGGTGGCGATGATCTTCAGCACGACCATGGCGAGCATGAAGCCCAGGGCCATTTCTTCGCCCTGCGAACGCCATCTCCACCCCTTCGTGGCCCACCCCGAAGAGGAGCTCGCTGCCGAAGAACCCCATGACCCCCACCGCCAGGCCGCCCAGAACGGCCTTCAGGGTCTCGCTCCCCTTCCAGGCCTCGAAGGCGTCCTCGAACCAGTACACGCTCTGCACGTAGGCCAGGGCCACGAGACCCGCGAAAACCCCAGGAGAAGGTAGAGGGGAAACTCCCAGTCGCTCACCAGCGTGAACGGCTCGAGGAGGCGGAAGGCCGGTTCCGTTCCCAGGGCGGCCTGGGAGATGGCCGTGGCGGTGACGGAGGAGATGACCACGAGCCCGAAGGACCGGGCGGCGAAGCTCCCCAGGACCACCTCCAGCGCGAACATGACCCCGGCGATGGGGGCATTGAAGGTGGCGGCGATGGCGCCCGCGGCCCCCGCAGCCACCAGGATCCGCGTCCGGTCCGGCCCCAGGCCCACCACCTGGCCCAGGGTGCTGCCCAGGGAGGAGCCGATCTGGACGATGGGACCCTCCCTGCCCAGCGACCCTCCCGACCCGATGGAGATGGCCGAGGCGATGGCCTTGATGGCCGCGACCCGGGCGCGGATTCGGCCGCCCAGCATCCGGAGGGCGTACTGGACCTCCGGGATCCCGTGGCCCTCTGGCCTCCGGTGCCCACTTGGTCACCATCCAGGCGCAGATGACCATGCCCAGTGGCGGGAGCGAAGATGACGTGTACACGCTCCAGCCAGGGGATCCCCAGGGCGTAGGCTCAGGTTCGCGCCCTGGTCGAAGAAGAGCCACTGGACCCCGCGGATGAGGTGCCGGAGGACGATGGCGCCCGCCCCGGAGAGGGCACCCACGGTGACCGCCATGATCACCGGGGCCACAGCCTCGGAACGCTGAATTCGCGTCCGGAGGCGGAGCAGGAATCGTTGGGTCACGGGCCGGGATCCGGGCTTCGGATCAGCGCCGGGCGACTACCAGACCACCCCGTAGTCGTCTCCGTGGTTGCTGGATCCTCCCCAGAAGCTGCCGTGCTCCCAGTCGAAGAAGATGGCGTTGATGGGACCGGAGGTCCGGTCGGAGAATTCCAGAGTGTAGCCCATGGCCCGGAGGCGGTCCCGCACCTCCTCGGGCAAGGAGGTGTTCACCAGCAGCCTCCCGGGCTCGGACTGGTGGAGGTCGAAGGACCCCCGCATCTGGTAGCTGTTGATGTTGGGCGCCTCGCAGGCCTGCTGAACGTTCATGCCCCACTCCACCATGTTCAGGAAGAACTGGAGAAGGTTCTGGTCCTGGCTGTCTCCGCCCTGCACGGCGAAGGAGAGGAAGGGCCTCCCGTCCTTCAAGGCCATACCCGGAGTCAGGGTCGCCCGGGGTCGCTTCCCGGGTTCTATGACGTTGAACGGGTTGTCCTCGGGACGGGTGACGAAGCTCTGGGCGCGCTGGCTGAGACCAACCCCCGTGTGTCCGGCGATGACCGCGGGGACCCACCCGCCGGAAGGAGTAACGGACACGACCCAGCCCTCCTCATCGGCAGCCTCGATGGAGGTCGTTCCCCTGTAGAAGGGCTCCTGGTAGAGGGCATCGCTGGAAACGGTGCGCTCGGAGCCCATTGGCGCGGGCCGCCGGCCCGGCGCATCCTCCTCACCGCCGGTGGTGGTCCAGTTCTCCAGGTACGCCTCGAAGGGATTCACGGCATCCATGAAGGGATAGGGGTCCCCCGGCCGGACGTCCGGGTCGTTCATGGTCCAGTTCACGTCCTTCAGGCGGCTCTGGGCGTAGTCCTTGGAGAGAAGACCGGTCATGGGCTCGTCGGGGGGGAAGTACGGATCGCCGTAATAGAAGTCCCGGTCCGCGAAGGTGTGGTTCATGACCTGGTAGAGGGCGTGGATGTACTGGGCGCTGTTGTACCCCATGGACTTCAGGTCCACGGTCTCCAGCATGTTGAGGGATTGAAGCATGACGGGTCCCTGGACCCAGGAGTTCAGCTTGTAGACCTCGATCCCCTTGTAGTTGGTGGACACCGGCTCCTCGATGTAGACCTGCCACAGGTCCAGGTCTTCCATGGTGATGAGGCCGCCCTTGCTCCAGGGTCCCCCTGACCAGCTCCTCGGCGATGTCCCCCCGGTAGAAGCGATCGTAGGCGGCGTAGATGGCCTCCTTCCGACTACTGCCCCGGGCCAGGGCCTGGGTCTCGGCTTCCACCAGCTTCTGGAGCATGTTGTGGAGATCCGGCTGGCGGAACACCTCCCCCGCTCGGGGTCCGGGATTCTCCTCGTCCTCGGGATGGGTGAAGAAGAGGGCCCGGGTGTAGGGCCACTGGGCCATGGCCTCACGATTGGAGCGGATCCTCCCCACGGCGTCCTCCTCCATGGGATAGCCCTGGGCCATCTCCATGGCCGGGGCGAGGACCTCGGCCAGGCTCATGGTTCCGTATTCGGCCAGCATGGTCAGGAGTCCGCCCGGGGTCCCGGGGGTCACCGCCGCCAGCGGGCCCTCTTCAGGAGGATACCGGTATCCCCGCTCGTGGTAGAAATCCGCAGTCGCTCCTGCGGGCGCGACTCCGAGGGCATTGATGGCGATGACCTTCTCCGTGTCGGGATTGTAGATGAGAGCCTGGGTCTCCCCTCCCCAGCTCAGGACGTCCCACATGGTGGCGGTGGCCGCCAGCATGGCGCACGCCGCATCCACCGCGTTTCCCCCTTGAGTGAACATCATGGCCCCGGCCGTGGCGGCCATGGGCTTCCCGGTGATCGCCACCCAGTGCTTGCCGTGGAGAACGGGCTTCTGGGGCCTCTGCCCTTGAGCGCTCACGGGCCGGGGAAACGAGAACAGGAGGGCGATGACGACGGCGGCGAGGGAATGTGTGAAGGCTCTCCGGTGGAAGACCATCGTTCCTCCTTGGAGTTCTGAGGGAGCACGGTCATGGGGCCGGCGCCGGATCGGTGAGGATGGCCCTGCGAAACACCCTGGACCAATCCGCCAGCGAGGTCTGGAGGTACCGGCTCTCCTCCCGGGCGCTCCGGCTGATGGGTCCCTCCGATCCCGGCTCCATCTTGACGGCGACGAACGTCGGCCCGCCGCCCTCCAGAATGTCGGGCAATGCGGCCTGGAAGTCACCCGCTTCGCTGAAGGCATGGACCACGGGAAATCCGGAGGCCCGGGCCAGGCCGGCGAAGTCCACACGCCCTGCCCCGGGGATCGGCTGATTCCCGGTGATCTCGTAGGTCCCGTTCTCCAGGACGAAGAGCACGTAGTTCCGGGCACCGGAAGTCGCCGCGGTGACCAGCGTGCCCAGGTTCATGAGCATGCTGCCGTCGCCGTTGAGGCAGACCACCCTTCGCGAGGGCCGGGCCAGCGCGATCCCCAGAGCCAGGTCGGCGGTGTGCCCCATGGCGCTGTCTGCGGAGGCGAAGTCCAGGTCGTGGCTGGAGAGGCGGCCCCACGGACGGGTGACGCTCATGCACGTCACTACGACCTCGTCCCTCCGGTGCAGGGCCAGGGGTCCGAGGAGCTGTTCTTTGGTGAGCACGCGGCAAGACCTCTAACTGAGAGACAGGTCCAGGAGGACCGCCACGGGGCGCTCCTCTTCGTGGGCGAGAGTCCATCCCCGCCGGATCGGACCGAGACCGGACGCCTCCGAAACCACATGGTAGGGGATACCCCAGGCCCGCAAAGTGGCTTCGGTCATGGGCGCTACGGAGTCCAGGTCGCTCCGGACCAGCGTGTCCCGGTCCACGGGCCGAACTCCGGGATCGATCCCCGCCGCCCGCGCCTTGGCGTAGCCTCGGCAGGTGACCAGGAGGAGGAGCGGAGCGCCCATTCGCGCGGCGGTTCCCCTTAGCCCGTCTCCCGCTTCCAGGAGTCCGGTGTTCTGGAGAAGGACCGCCGGCCGCGCACCTCCGAGCCAGAGTCCGGAGGCCAGGGAAACGGCCTCCCCCTCTCGCGTGGCGAAGAGGACCTCGATGGAGCCGTCCGCCAGGGCCTCCAGGAGCGGTGCCGAGGTGTTGTCGGGAAGAGTGACGACGTGAGAGACGCCCAGCTCCCGGAGGAGGGCCGCTGCGGCTTGGGCGGAGGGGGGGATCTCTTCCCCCCGAGCTTCGGTGGTGGCCATCCAGGGAAGAAAGGCCTTGCCGGGCTTCAGGGCAAGGCTTCCCTCACTCTGACCGGAGAGCCCGGGCAGCGTCCATGCGCTCCTCTCCCCGGGCCACACCCCCCGGCCCTCGTAAAGCGCGCCGCCAGGCCCTATCCTAAGTATCCCGAAGTATCCCGAGTCCGGAATCCGTTGGCATTCGAGCGCCACGGCCACCGCCGCGGCTCTTCAGCCAGGGAGGAATGACGTGAAGGGACATCCGGTCGTGTTCGTGGTCTCGGACTCCATGGGGGAGACCGCCCAGCTTGTCGCCAAGGCGGTCCTGAGCCAGTTCCCGGAAGGGAAGGCCGGCCTCCGGCGCTTCAGTCACATCGAGACCACCGAGGCGGCGGAGGAGGTCATGGCCGCCGCCCGGATCCAACCGACCCTCGTCATCTTCACGGTCATCATTCCCGAGGTCCGGGAGGTCATCCACGCCCAGGCGGCCCGCCACGGAATCGCGGTTGTGGACGTCATGGGTCCGGCGCTGGTCGGTCTGGAGAGGATCACCGGCCACCCCGCCCTCCTGGAGCCGGGCCTGATCCACAAGCTCGACGAGAAGTACTTCCGCAGGGTGGAGGCGGTGGAGTTCGCCGTTCAGCACGACGACGGAAAGGACCCGGAGGGGTTCCGGAAGGCTGACGTGGTGCTGGTCGGGGTGAGCCGATCCAGCAAGACCCCGGTGAGCATGTACCTGGCCAACAAGGGGGTCAAAGTCGCCAATCTTCCTCTGATCCCCGAGGTTCCGCCTCCCACCCAGCTTCACCGGGTCCCCCTTCGGAAGGTCGTCGGCCTGACCATCGGGCCCCAGAAGCTGGTGCAGATCCGCAGGGAGCGAGTGAAGAGCATGGGAGTGAGGGGCCCCTCGGACTACTCCGACCTCCGTCGGATTCAGGCGGAGCTGGCCTATGCTCGGAGGATCTACCGAGAGCTGGGCTGTGACGTGGTGGACGTCACCGACCGCGCCGTGGAGGAGACCGCGTCGCTGATCTTGGAGCTCGTGAACCACCGTAACCGTTGAGGGGATGGGTTGCTGGCGCTCCGGCTCCGGCTCGCACACATTTCGCCCGTACCCTGTTGATTCGGCCCGCACCCGGCCAAGGAGCCGCCCATGTTTCGCACGATTGACGACTTTCTCGATGGATGGGCCCGGGAGACCGATGCGACCGCCAGGGTCTTCCGCGCCCTTACCGATGAGTCCCTCGACCAGAGGGTCTATCCCCAGGGCCGTTCCCTCGGCCGAATCGCCTGGCACATCGTCCAGACCGTCCCCGAGATGGGCAACCGCACCGGGCTGACCGTCCAGGGGCCCGGCGGAGAAGCCCCCGTGCCGGGGAGCGCGGAGGAGATCGCGGCCCAGTTCGAGGCGGCGGCCGAGTCCCTGAATCAGGAGGTTCGCGAGAAGTGGACCGACGCGGATCTCCGGATAGAGGACGATCTTTACGGCCAGCGCTGGACACGGGGCCTGACCCTGTCCGCCCTGGTGAATCACCAGACCCATCATCGTGGCCAGATGACGGTTCTCATGCGGCAGGCAGGGCTGCAGGTGCCCGGCGTTTACGGCCCCTCGAAGGAGGAGTGGGGGGCGTACGGAATGCCTCCCCAGGAATAGCGGAATGGAGATGACGACGATGGCTTGGATCCGCCGGCAGGACGAGCCGGAGCTTGCCTTGCCACCACGCTCTTCTTCCTGGTCGGGACCGCCGGCCGGCAGGCCCAGGAGACCCACCCCTTCAACGTCCACGACCTGTGGGAGATGGAGCGGATCTCCGATCCGCAGCTGTCCCCGGACGGCCGGTGGGTCGTCTTCGGGATCAGCTCTCTGGACCAGGACGCGAATCGGCGTCGCTCGGACCTCTGGATCGTGGGCACCGACGGGACCGACCTCCGGCGGCTCACCACCGACCCGGCCTCGGACTTCAACCCCCGCTGGGCTCCCGACGGCTCCGCCGTGTACTTCCTCTCCAGCCGGTCCGGAAGCTCCCAGGTGTGGCGCCTGGGGATCGGACGGCGGCGAGGCCCTCACAGGTGACGGATCTTCCCCTGGACGTGGGAAGCATGGCCGTCTCCCCCGACGGAGCCCGCCTGGCCGTGAGCATGGAGGTGTTTCCGGACTGCCCGACGCTTCGCTGCACCGTGGACCGACTGGCGGAGAACGAGGCCCGGGTCTCCAGCGGCGTGCTCTACGAGCAGCTCTTCATCCGGCATTGGGACACCTGGGAGGACGGTCGCCGGTCCCACATCTTCGTGGTCCCGTCCGAGGGGCGCGTTGGAGCGCCGTGGACGTAATGGAAGGAATGGACGCCGATTGTCCCTCCATGCCCTTCGGCGGTCCCGAGGAGTACACCTTCACCCCCGACAGCCGCGGCGTCGTGTTCACGGCGAAGGTCGCGGGACGGGAGGAAGCGTGGTCCACCGACTACAACCTCTATCTGTCCCCGGTGGACGGATCCGACCGCGCCCCGGCTCCTCACCACGGAGAACCCGGCCTGGGACACCCAGCCGGTCTTCTCCCCCGACGGCCGCACGCTGGCCTATCTGGCCATGGAACGGCCTGGCTTCGAGGCGGACCGGTTCCGCATTCTGCTCCGGAGCTGGCCGGACGGAGGCACCAGGGTTCTGACCCAGGATTGGGACCGTTCGGTGGGATCCATGACCTTCTCGCCGGACGGACGAACCCTCCTGGTGACCGCCCAGAACCTGGGCAACCTGTCCCTCTTCTCCGTGGATGCCAGGTCCGGACGGGTGCGGGAGCTCATTCACTCGGGCACCGTGCGCTCCCCTTCCTTCGCCGGTGACCGCCTGGTCTTCGGCATGGACAGCTTCCTGTCCCCGGTGGAGCTCTACACCGCCCAGCTCGACGGCACCGGTGTCCGTCCCATCACCTCCGTGAACGCCGAGCGCCTGGCCTCCATTCGACTTGGGTCAGCCGGAGCAGATGACCTTCCGGGGGGCCGGAGGCGATCTGGTCTACGCCTGGGTGGTGAAGCCGGTGGACCTGGATCCCGCCACGTCCTATCCCATGGCCTTCATCATCCACGGAGGGCCCCAGGGTTCCTCCGCCAACAACTTCCACTACCGCTGGAACCCGGAGATCTATGCCGCAGCCGGGTACGCCGCCGTTCATGGTGGATTTCCACGGGTCCACCGGGTACGGCCAGGCCTTCACGGACGCCATCACCGGGGATTGGGGCGGCAAACCCCTGGAGGACCTGAAGCGGGGATTCGCCGCCGCCGTCTCCCAGTTCCCCTGGATCGACGGAGACCGGGCCTGCGCCCTGGGGGCCTCGTACGGTGGCTACATGATCAACTGGATCGCCGGGAACTGGCCGGATCGATTCCAGTGCCTGGTGAACCACGATGGGGTCTTCGACCAGCGCATCCATGTACTTCGGGACGGAGGAGCTCTGGTTCCCGGAATGGGAGATGGGGGGCACGTACTGGCAGAATCCCCAGGGGTTCGAGGAGTTCAACCCCGCCCTTCACGTGGATGAGTGGCGCACTCCCATGCTCGTCGTCCACGGCGGCTTGGACTACCGGGTTCCCCTGGAGCAGGGTATCGGAGCGTTCACGACGCTGCAGCGGAAGGGGATTCCCAGCCAGTTCCTCTACTTCCCCGACGAGAACCACTGGGTCCTGAATCCCGCCAACGGGATCCTGTGGCACGATACGGTCCTGGCCTGGCTGGCCCGTTGGACGAGAGAGTAGGGACCGTCGGCTCCGACCGGGAGCGGAGGGTGGCCGCGCCGGAGGCGCCGCTGGGAGGGAGGCCGGTTCTCGGGTGGATCCTGGGAATCGGCCTCTTCCTGGCTCTGGCGCTCCTCCTTCACCTCACCTTCGGGTGGAAGGCGCTCCTGCGACCCTGGACGGAAATCCCGCCGTCCGACCTCGCCCTGGCGCTTGTCCTCGTCATGGCCAGCTACGCCGTCCGCACCGTCCGGATCCACCGTTATTTCCAGCCCGACACCTCGGGGGGCTTCCTCCGCTCCTTCCGCCTCATCCTCCTTCACAACCTCTTCAACAACCTCCTCCCCATGCGGACCGGTGAAGCCTCCTTCCCCATCCTCATGAAGAGGGAGTTCCGGGTTGGGTACCCCCGGTCGGTCTCGGGCCTGGTCTACCTCCGCGTCCTGGATCTGCACTTCCTGGTGGTGCTGGGCGCCGCGGTCCTCCTCCTTCACCACGGCCCGTGGGTGTGGATCGTGCCCCCGGCGCTGGCTCCCCTCCCCTTCCTCGCCTTTCTCTTCCAGACCCGGCTCCAACGGGGGCTCCGTCCTTCAGAGGGCCCGGGTCGCCGACGGGAGGCCGGAGCGGCCGGACGGCTCCTGGCCAAAGGCCTCTCAGGCTTTCCTCCACACGCGGCCCTCTTCTGGGAGACGTCGGCCTGGACCGCCGTGAACTGGGTCGTCAAGCTCATGGTGTTCGCGTGGATCCTCCGGGCCTTCGCGCCCATGCCCTACGCCACGGCCCTCCTGGGAAGCATCACCGGGGAGCTGTCGTCGGTTCTTCCCTTCCACGGCCTGGCGGGGGCCGGCACCTACGAAGCCGGAATCCTCGCCGGCCTGGTGCCTCTTGGGGTCGGCCTCGACGCCGCCCTCCCTGGGGCGGTGAACCTCCATCTCTTCGTCCTCGGCGCCGCCATCCTCAGCGGACTCGTCGCGGTGCTCATGCCGGTGGGAGTCCGGACGCGTGAGCCCGCGCCGGATTCTTAGTATCTTCCCTCGATGACCGAGCCCCTGGCCGGACCCAGCCTCTCCGTGGTCATCCCCTTCTTCAACGAGGGGGAGAACGCCGAGCTCCTGGTGGAAGAGCTGCACCAGGCCCTGGAGGCGTGCCCCTGGCCCTGGGAGGCGGTCCTCGTGGACGACGGAAGCGGGGACGACACCCTCAGCCGGCTCGAATCCGCCCGCACCCGCTTCGGCCCCCACGTCCGCGTCGTGGCCCTCCAGCGGAACTTCGGCCAGACAGCCGCCACGCAGGCAGGAATCGACGCCGCGTCCGGCACCCTCCTCGCCACCCTGGACGGGGACCGGCAGAACGACCCCGCGGACATCCTCCCCCTGGCCCGGCGTCTCCTGGAGGAGGACCTGGACCTGGTGGTGGGGTGGCGAAAGAACCGTCGGGACGGGTTCATCCTGAGAAGGGTCCCCTCACTCCTGGCCAATCGCCTCATCGGCAGAGTCACCGGCGTGCGGCTCCACGATTATGGGTGCAGTCTCAAGGTCTACCGGGCATCGGTCCTGGAGTCGGTCAGGTTGTACGGCGAGATGCACCGTTTCATCCCCGCCTGGTTCGCCGCCTCCACGTCCCCCGACCGGATCGCGGAGGCGGTGGTGAACCACCGCCCGAGGGTGGCGGGGAGATCGAAGTACGGCATCGGCCGCACCTTCCGGGTCCTCCTCGACCTTCTCTCCGTGCACTTCTTCATGCGGTATTGGACCCGGCCCGGCGCATTTCTTCGGATCCATCGGCCTGGTCTTCGGAGGCGTCGGGGGGCTCGTGCTCGCCTACTTGGCGTGGGTGAAATTCGGTCTCGGCGAGGACATCGGAACCCGCCCCCTCCTGCTGGTCGGGGTGGTGCTGGTGATCGCCTCGCTCCAGTTCCTCACCACCGGGGTGGTGGCGGAGCTCCTGACCCGGACCTACTTCGAGTCGTCCCGGGTGAAGCCTTACATCGTTCGGTCGGAGATGGGAGCTGGGGGCGAATGGGCGCCTCCCCCGGGCCGCGAGCGGGCCCCTTGAGCCCGGACTTCCCCGAGCTCCGGTTCCGGCGGAGCCGCGGACCCCTCCTCCTCCTGGCTATCGCAGTCTGGCTGGCCTTCTTCCAGAACCTGGGAAGTGCTCCCCTCTTCGACCGGGACGAAGGGGCCTTCAGCGAGGCCACCCGGGAGATGGTGGCCAGCGGGAATTACATCTCCACGACGCTGAACGGGGAGCCCCGGTACGACAAGCCCATCCTCACCTACTACCTCCAGGCCGCCGGGGTGGCCGTGCTGGGGTGGGACGAGTGGGGCGTCAGGATCCCTTCCGCCCTGGCGGCGACCCTCTGGGTTCTGGCCGTGTGGGGTTTCGCCCGGAGGCAGTGGGACGAGACCACCGGCTGGGTGGCGGGCCTCATCACCGCCACGTCCCTGTGGGTCATGGTCATCGGCCGGGCGGCCACGGCCGACGCCCTGCTGAACCTCTTCCTGGCTCTGACCCTCTTCGACCTCTATCGCTTCTGGCACCAGAAGAGGCGGGCCCCTCTCTACCGGGTCTTCCTCTGGTCGGCCCTGGGGTTTCTGACCAAGGGGCCCGTGGCCGTGGCCATCCCCTTGGCGTCGGCCTTTCTCCTGGCACTGGTCAGGGGCCAGCTCACCCGGTATGTCCGGGCCATCTTCAGCCCCGTGGGCTGGCTGATCTTCTTCGCCGTGGCGGGGCCGTGGTACGCCGCGGTGTATGCCCGGGACGGTCAGGCCTTCATCGACGGGTTCTTCCTGCGGCACAACCTGAACCGGTTCGCCGACACCATGGAGGGCCACGGGGGAGTCCTCTTCTACTACGTCCCCGTCGTCTTCTGGTGCTGGCCCTGCCCCACACGAGTCTCCTCCTCAAGGCCCTGGGCCGGATCCGGAGGAGCACGAGGAGCGACCTGGAGCTCTTCCTCTGGCTCTGGTTCGGGTTCGTCTTTCTCTTCTTCTCCGTGTCCAGCACACAGCTTCCACACTACCTGCTGTACGGCGCGACACCGCTCTTCCTGCTCATGGCCCGGTACAGGGAGGGGCTGAGGAACCGATTCCTCACGCTTCTACCCGCCCTCCTCCTCACCGGCCTCCTCTTCTTCCTTCCCGAGATCTGGCGGGTGGCCGAGCCCATGGTGAGGGACGCCTACACCCGGGCCGTCATGACCGTGGCGCCCGCAGGCCTTCGGTCTCGGGGTATCGGGCCTGGACCGGGGCCGCACTCCTCGCCACCCTCATCCTTCTCTTCGTTCGTGGATGGGCGCCGTGGCAGCGGCTGATGGGGGCGGGGATCGTGACAGCCGCGGTCGTGGCCTTCGCCCTCTTCCCCACCTACGGACGCATCCAGCAGGGCCCCACGAAGGAGGCCGCCGAGCTGGCCCGAGCCGAGGGGTGGGACGTGGTGATGTGGCGCCTCGACATGCCCAGCTTCGCCTTCTACTACAGGGAGATCACGCCTCTGCGCCCGCCCGTCCCAGGCGAGGTCGTCTTCACCCGGGTAACGAGACTGGCGGGACTGGAGTTGCCCACCGAGGTCCTCTTTCAGAAGGGAGGGGTCGTGCTGGCGCGGGCGCTGGCGCCCTCCGGAGACGGTGGCGCCCGGACATCCGCGTCCCCTCCCCGGGAAGCGGAGGCCGCCTCCGTGCCGGCGCCCTCCGGACCCGACGCGGGGCAGACGTGAGGCCTTCCGGAGACGGCTCCGGCTTCGTGCGCGCCTCCCCCGTGCTCGCCTTCGGTGTGCCGGTCGTGGCCCTGGCACTCCTGGGTGGAGTGGAGCTCGGCGGCCTGAACGTGCCGCTCTTCCGTTGGTTCAACGCCCTGTCCCTGCACACGGGCCCAGCCCTATGGGCGCACATCACCATCCTGGGGGACGGTCTGGTGTGCGCCGTTCTCTTCCTCCCCTGGGTCCGCCGGCACCCGGAACGGGTATGGGGCGGCGTTCTGGGAGCCATCCTGATGGTCATCGTGCTCCGCCTCCTCAAGAACCTGCTGGACCTTCCCCGGCCCCTGGCGGTCCTCCCCGAAGGAACGGTCCACGTCATCGGTCCCGGCCTCCGGGGCCACGCCTTCCCCTCGGGCCATACATCCATGTTCGGCCTGTACGCCGGGATCTGGGCCCTGAGCACCCGCCGGCGCTGGCTCTCCCTGCTCCTGGTCCTCCCTGCCCTCCTGGTGGGTGTCTCCCGGATGGCGGTGGGGGTGCACTGGCCGGCGGACGTCCTGGCCGGGCTGGCCCTGGGGTGGCTCTCCGCGTGGGCCGGTCTCCGCTGGGCGGGCCGGGCGCCCTGGGGAACGAGACCGGTTCCGCGTCTCATCCTGGGCGCCGCCCTCCTCGTTTCCGCAGTCGTCCTCCTTGTGATCGACCATACGGGGTACCCCGGCGTGCTGGGATTCCAGCGCGTCCTCGCGGGAGTCTGCTTCACCTGGGGGGCCTGGGGCCTGGCAAGATCCAGCACTGGGCGCGCCTGAAGGGCCGGAGCTCGTCCGAGACTGCCCATACAACACCGTGACGGGCCAGGAATAACTCCGCCGGATGGTCTTGCCGACCCGGAACCGAAAGGGGGTCCCGGGGATAACCAGGGCCAGTAGAGTGAAGTTTGTCTCACCCCACCTCGGTCTCTCCCGACCGGAAAGTAGAGGGTCTCCCATGACCACGGATAAATTGATGCTGGAGCTTCGCCGTTTCGCCGAGGAGCACCCCCAGGGCTGGGGGCACGACGACTGGTTGGGTTTGCTGGACTCCCTGGCAAGCCAGGGGCATGACGTGGCGGACCGGGACGGCGTGGGCGCAGCCCTGGAGCGGGAACGCCTTCGGCACACGCTGCAGCGCATGGAGATGAAGGGGCTGGGGCCGAAGCGGATGGACGCCCTCGGCGAGCCATTTCCCCACGCTTCGGGACCTGATGAACGCATCGCCCGCTGATGGGCTCGCGGGGATCCCCAGCATTCCTCGCGCCCTGGCCGGTCAGATCGTGGACACACTCCAGTAGACGTGGCGTCGGTGTAAGCCCGGGCTGTCCCGCGAATCCACCTACCCTTCCGGATCCGCGGGGCGGTTCGGATCCTTGGTGGTACGGAAGAAAGAGACTATTCCATCCGGACAGGCAGGACGCTAGATTACCCTACGAGTAAAAATCCGATTCGCGCCCGCCGGGGCAGTCCGGTCGTCTCCCCTCTCGAGAGAGGGGTTTTTTCATAGGGGTACAGCACGTTGGCGCTTCGCATCGGGTTCGCCTTCAACGAGAAGCCCTCGGAGGAAGAGGAACCACCAAGTAACCTGTCCCACGACCGCTTCGCGGAGTGGGACGACCCAGCCACCATCGCCGCCGTCGCCGACGCACTCGGCCTGGCCGGGTCCGTCGTCCCCCTCGAGGCCGACGAGACGTTCCCCGAACGCCTTCGGAGCGCCCGACCCGACATCGTCTTCAACATCGCCGAGGGCCTGAACGGTCCCAGCCGGGAGGCCCACGTCCCGGCCATCTGCGAATACTTCGGGATTCCCTACACCGGAAGCGATCCTCTAGCCCTTGCCCTCGGACTGGACAAGCGGCGGACCAAGGAGGTCCTGGCCGTCCGGGGCGTCAGGACTCCGCGATGGACCGTTTCCGGAGACGGGGTCGGACCCCTTCGTACACCCGGGATGTCTCTTCCCCTCTTCGTGAAGCCCCTCTTCGAGGGATCGAGCAAGGGCATCGACGTGGGCTCCCTCTGCCGCACCCGGGAGGAGACCCGCGCCCGGGTCCGATGGGTCCAGGAGCGGTACGGCCAGCCGGCACTGGTGGAGGAGTATCTGACCGGCCGGGAGTTCACCGTGGCAGTCCTGGGCAACGGGAACCGCGCCCGTGTTCTCCCGCCCGTGGAGATCCGTTTCGACTCCCTTCCCGCCGGTGCTCCCCCTCTCTACGGCTGGGAAGCCAAGTGGATCTGGGACACCCCCGAGGCCCCTCTCTCGATCTTCGACTGTCCGGCGACCCTGGACGCGGCCCTGGAGGAGGCCATCGCCTCCGCCGCCCTCGGTGCCTTCCACGCTCTGGGGTGCCGGGACTGGGCCCGGGTCGACCTTCGCCTGGACGGGGAGGGCACGCCCCACGTGCTGGAGGTCAACGCCCTTCCGGGCATCCTTCCCGATCCCCGCCAGAACTCCTGTTTCCCCAAAGCGGCGCGGGCAGCGGGCATGGACTACTCCGCCATGATCCTCGCCGTGCTGGAGGCGGCCCTGGAGCGGCTCGGCATGAGGCCGACGCTGGACCGGGTGGACGTCGCCGTGAACGGGGAGGAGGACACCCTGCGGCAGCGGGCCACAGCTTCCGCGCCCGCGGGAAGGGGGATGCCGGCACCCTGGCCTCAGGGCCCGGAGGAGGTGGTGGCGTGAAGGTCGCCCTCCTCTTCGACGATGTGACGGGCCGCCAGTCGGCCACTCCGGACGAGCTGGGTGTGCTGGAGGCCGTGCAGGCAGTGGAGGCGGCGCTCCGCGAACGTGGGCACCGGGTTTCGCGCGTTCCGGCCGGAACCGAGCTGTCAGCCTGGACCCGTCGTCTGGCTGAGGCGGAGCCCGACCTGGTCTTCAACCTCTGCGAGGGGCTGGGGGGCTTGAGCGAGGGAGAGGTTCTGGCCGCTCGCGCGGTGGAGGAGCTTGGGTTCGCCATGACGGGCAGCCCCTCCGGGGTGCTGGACCTGGCTCGGCGCAAGGACGAGGTGAACCGTCTGCTGGAGAAACGAGGGCTCCCGGTTCCCCCATGGGCGGTATGGGACGGCTTCAATCGGGACGCTTGGGTCGCGGAATGGAACGTCTTCCCGGCCATCGTGAAGCCGGTGGCGGAGGACGCCTCGGTGGGAATCACCCAGTCCTCCGTGGTGTCGGACCGGGAGAGGCTCTCGCGGAGGATGCTGGAGGTGGCCGACCTGGCTCCCCTCATGGTGCAGGCCTTCGTAGGCAGCCGGGAGGTCAATGCGGGGATCGTCGGGAGGCAGGTCCTCCCCCTCTCGGAGATCCTCTTCGACGACCTTCCGGCTGGGCATCACCCCATCGTGGGATACGCGGCGAAATGGTCGCCGGGAAGCCCCGAGGACCGCGGCACCCGTCCCGTCTGCCCGGCCCACCTGGATTCCTCCCTGTCCAGTCGGATCCGGCAGCTGGCCATGGACGCCTGGGAGGCCGTAGGCGGCAGTGGGTACGGTCGGGTGGATTTCCGTCTCGATGACCGGGGACAGCTCCACGTCCTGGAGGTAAACGCCAATCCGGATCTGGCGCCTTCCGCCGGACTGGCCCGGATGGCCACCGCTCATGGATGGTCCTACGCGGAGCTGGTGGAGGGGGTCCTGCGGCAGGCGTTCCGCCCCCTTACCGCTGCAGCGGGAGGGGGCCGATGACCTCCCTGGATGCCCCGGACACAGAGGTTCTCCTGGCCCCCCTGGACTCCCAGGCCCGGGGCCCCGCCGAAGCAATCCTCCGTACAACCGGAGTCTTCCGGGAGGACGAGATCCTCGTCGCCCTGGAGGTTCTGGATGCGTTCTTCGCCCGTCCCGGGCAGGACTACACCGCCGTGGGCGCCTTCACCCCCGGCGGAGAGCTGCTCGGCTTCACCGTCGCCGGACCCACACCCTGCACCATGGGCACCTGGGATCTGTATTGGATCGCCGTGGCTCCCGGAACCCAGGGCGCGGGCGTGGGCACCCTGCTTCTCAAGGAGGTGGAAGGAAGGCTTACCCGGTCGAACGCTCGGCAACTGATCATCGAGACTTCGTCGCGCCCGGCCTACGACCCGACCCGGGCGTTCTACTTGAAGCGGGGATACCGGGAGGTCGCCCGGGTTCCGGACTTCTACGAAGCCGGTGATGACCGGGTCATCTACGCCAAGACCATCACCGTCTGACCGGGAAAGAGAAAGAAATGGACGACTGGCAACATATCCTCAAGCAGAGCCTCACCAGCGTGGACGAGCTGGTGGAGCGCTTCGGAGAGGAGAACGTGGAGAGATATGAGGTGGAGCGGGCGGTGGAGAAGTTCAACCTCCGCATCACCCCCGCCGCCCTCAGTCAGATCAAGGAGCCCGGTGATCCCTTCTGGAACCAGTACGTGCCCACGGCCGCCGAGAACGTGGTGGAAGACGGAATCGTGGACTCCCTGGCCGAAGACGAGGATTCGCCCGTCCCGAACATCACTCACCGCTACCCCGACCGGGTGCTCTTTCTGGTGTCTCCGGTATGCGCCTCGTACTGCCGCTTCTGCACGCGCCGGCGCAAGGTGGGCGACCCTGAGAAGATCCCTCTCAACCAGTATGACGCCGGGCTCGCCTACATCCGGGAGCACACGGAGATCCGGGACGTCATCCTCTCCGGTGGGGATCCTCTTCTCCTCTCGGACCGGCGCATCGAATACCTTCTCTCGAGCCTCCGGGCCATCCCCCACCTGGAAATCATCCGCATCGGGAGTCGGGTCACGAGCCACCTCCCGGAGCGGATCACTCCCGAGCTGTGCGAGATCATCCGGAAGCACCACCCGGTCTTCATCAACGTTCACTTCGATCATCCCGCCGAGCTGACGCCGGCGGCGGTGAAGGCCCTGGGCATGTTGGCCGATGCCGGCGTGCCCCTGGGGTGCCAGACGGTGCTTCTCAAGGGTGTGAACGACGATCCCGCCGTCATGAAGGAGCTCATGCAACGGCTTCTCAAGGCCCGAGTGCGCCCCTATTACCTGTACCAGGCCGACGTCGTGGCCGGAGGCGAACACTTCCGGACCGGCATCCGGAAGGGTCTGGAGATCATTCAGGCCCTCCGGGGCTGGACCAGCGGACTGGCGGTGCCCCACTTCGTCATCGACGCTCCCGGCGGGGGCGGGAAGATCCCCCTTCTGCCCGAGTACGTGCAGGCCATCACCGAGGAGGAAGTGATCCTCCGCAACTATGCGGGCAAGGAATACCGCTACCCCCTGCCCCGGGAGGAGGCCCTGGTCCCCATGGGGGTTCGTGGGAATGGAGGCTGGAGGCCTCCTGCGGCCTCTCCCTATCGGAAATAGGCGCCGGCTTCGTCGCAGAGGACGGCGGGAACAAGCCAGGGGAAGCGACTGAGCGTACCCGAGCGGGGACTACGCGGAGTGCATCCCCGAGCGGGGATTACGCCGAGCGCATCCCCGAGCGGATACTACGGGAGTGCCCCCCGGAGAGGGGCAAGCGGATCGGCCTCAGCAGATGGATCCCGGATTCCGCGGCCCTGACCGGGGCGAGACGTCCTCCGAGGCGGCCATCTCCTCCAAGCCCGCTTCGCGGGGAAGCTCCAGCAGGTCCATTTCCCTCTCACCCAAACTGAGGGTCTTTGGATTGACCTGGAAGAAGTACTGGTCGCCGACCTCTAGGTCGAGGGTGACCGATTCGTCGCTGATTCCGATGGTGTGATTCCCGGGGCCGATCTCGAAGCAGACGTATTGACCGATCCCTACCCGGGCGATGGGCTCCCCATCCAGGTAGACCCTCTGGGGAGGAGACATCCCGACAAAGCTGTGGCTCCGGAGCACGACTACCGTTGCACTCGTCCCAGGATCCATGGGAAGCGGAAATCCCGGCAGCGCTCCCGCACTGGCGCAAGCTGCAGCCCCAAGGGACACGAGAAGAGTCGCTCCAGCGCTCCATTTCCTTGACACGGCATTCCTCTCCATCAGATCAATGGTCCTCGCGCGGATCAAGCTGATCGTGCCGGCAGGCCCCCGGCCTCGGGCGGACCCGTAGGTTTATCGTGCGAGGAGGGGCCCAAGTCAAGCCCCCGGGCGGAGCCGTCACATCCCCGAGCCCGCAGGCCTCCTCGCCAGAAGGTAGGTCCGCACCGTCGCGACCAGGAAGGGCAGGACGCCAAAGACGATGAAGACGGCGTCCGCGGGTAGTCGGGCCCAGCCGAACCCCCTGACAAGCCCCCGCTCCATGAAGGCGGGGCTCCGGGCATGCCAGTACCCGTTCTGGATCACGTCCAGGAGCTGGGCCACACCCATGGGGAAGAGCTGCAGCACGATCATCCCCGCGAGCCCGATGTTCAGCCCCCAGAACGAAATCCGGACGTACCTCTCCGTAGTCTTCCACTGCTCGTCGGTGCTCGCCTGGCGCAGGGCGAAGACCGCCAGTCCCACCGCCAGCATCCCGAACACCCCCATGAGGGCTCCGTGACCGTGGTTCGGGGTGAGCTGGGTGCCCACTTCGTAGTAGCTCACCACAGGGAGGTTGATGAGGAATCCGAAGATTCCGGCGCCGACGAAGTTCCAGACCCCCACGGCGATCAGGAAGTAGAAGGTCCACTTGTGGGGGAACGGCGCCCGCTTCCCTTCGGCGTCGGTCTTGGACCTCATGAGTCCTACGAAGTCCGAGGCCTCCAGGGTGAGGAGTATCAGGGGAACCACCTCCATGGCCGAAAAGACCGCCGAGATCGCCATGGACGCCGTGCTCTGCCCCGTCCAGTACCAGTGGTGGCCGGTCCCCAGGATGCCCGCCCCCAGGAAGAGGACCGCGTCCAGGTAGATGACCCGGGTGCCGGTGCGCAGGGAGACCAGGCCCAGGCGGACGAACATTACCGCCACCATCACTGTGGCGAAAAGCTCGAAGAAGCCCTCCACCCAGAGGTGGATGATCCAGAACCGCCAGGTGTCGGCCTGGGTGAAGGGGGTGGTGGCGTCGAAGAAGAACGCCGGAAGATAGAAGAACGGAATGGCGAAGGCCGCGAGAAGGAAGAGCTGGGGGAGCCGGCCCTGCTCCGGTTCCTTGCGGGCTCGTCCCACCGCCCGCACCAGCAGGAACACCCAGAATACCAGCCCGATGGCCAGCAGGATCTGCCATGCTCGTCCGATCTCCAGGTATTCCCACCCCTGGTTCCCGAGCCAGAACCAGAACCTGCCCAGGAGCCGCTTCACGCCCAGGAGCTCCCCCGCCAGGCTGCCGAAGACCACGAGAGCGAGGGCGGCGAACAGCAGGTTGACCAGACGACTCTGGCCCTTGGGTTCCCTCCGCCCGATCGCGGACGCGAGGAAGAGCCCACCGCCCACGTACCCCGTCGCGATCCACAGGATGGCCGTCTGGAGATGCCACGAGCGCAGGACATTGCTGGGAAGAACGCCGGCCAGGTTGAAGCCGTAGAACCCTCCCGGCTCTGCCAGGTAATGGGCCATGGCTCCTCCCACCAGGGCCTGGGCCAGGAGAAGGACCGCTACCACGACGAAGAACTTCAATGTGGCCCGCTGGCTCGCCGTCGTGGGGCCGGCCAGGAGCTGAGGCGGAGTCTCCCCGGATGCCCCGTGCCAGCCCAGATAATGGAATCTGCCGAACGCGAGGAGGATAACCGCGGTGCCTGCCAACAACGCGATCAGGCTCAACGCGCTCCAGAGGATCGCCGCGCTGGAGGGACCGTTGGCGATGGCCGGGTCATAGGGGAAGTTGTTCGTGTACGAGTAGCTCTTCCCGGGGATGCGGGCGGCAGCGGCCCACGCCGCCCACGCGAAGTAGGAGGTCAACTGCCGCAGCTCCTCCGGCTCGCCGATCGTCCCCGCCGCCAGTCCGTGGCTGGCCCGGGACCCCGCGAAGTACGCGCGCCACTCGCCGATCTGATCCTGGTAGGAAGACGCCTCAGGCTCGGTAAAGAGGAGCGTCCCCGTAGCCTCGTCGTACCGGTTCAGAGCCAGGAAGTCGCCCACGCGCGCCCGCAGCGCCGTTCTCTGGGCTTCGGTGAGCTCGGACGGTGCCGCGCCATAGGCTTCCAGGGCCAGGGCCTCGGTAGCCGCCAAGGCCACACCGTGCAGGTGCTGCGCCGAGAAGTCCGGGCCCAGGTACGCTCCGTGACCCCAGAGAGTCCCGTTGTTCATGAGCGCGTATTTCAGAAAGACCTGCTGGCCGGCGAGGATGTCCTCTCCCGTAAACACCACGCTACCCGACGGGTCCACCACGCGCCCGGGGATCGGCGGCCCGACCCGCCCCGAGTAGGCACTGAATGCTATGAAGAGGAGAACGGCGAACTCGACCCCAAGAATGATGAGAAGCCCGCGTTTCCACCAAGGAGAGAGTCCCTGCTCCGCATCCGGTACCTGCATGGTCATGGCAGACCTCCCGTCTTCCGGCGGAATCGGCCGGAGGGGCCGACTCGTGGATTCGGCCGGAGGGGCCGGTTACGGGATCGGCCCCCATCCTCCGGAGCAGCGTCGGAACATGCTCAGGGAATAGTAGAACCTGTCTCCGTGGTTCACCATGGTCCGAACCCGAGTGGCCGCCTCCCGATCTTCCTGCCGCACCAGGAGCGCAGCGGGCGAGAGATCTCCTGGAGGCCCATCCGAAGCCGCAGATCCCGGAAAGGCCCCGAGCCCACCTCCCTCCTACTCCGCGCGGAGTGCCGTTCGGGGACTTACGGAACTGGCTCGCCGGGCCGGCAGCCAGCTGGCCGCGAACGCGGCGGCGGCCAGCGCCACCGAGACCGCCCCGTACGTAATGGGGTCACGAGGGGAGATGTTGAACAGCAGGCTGGCCAGGACGTGGGCTACGGCCAGGGCTGCCAACACGCCCAAGACCAACGCCAGGCCGACCAGGGACATCCCCTGCCCCACCACCAGCCTGAGAATCGCGCTCCGCTCGGCTCCCAGAGCCATCCGGATGCCGATCTCCCGCGTACGCTGGGCCACCGAATAGGAGAGGACCCCGTAGATTCCGATCACCGCCAGGGAGAGGGCCACACCGGCGAATACCAGCTGCAGCGAAAAGGGTGAAGCGTTCGCTGGCCGTGGATCGTTGGAGGTTCTGCGTCATGGTGGTGACCTGGTACACGGGCAGGTCCGGGTCCAGAGCCTTCACCTCCGACCGGACGGCGGTCACGAGGTCCAGGGGTTCCTGACGCTCGTCGCAGGAGAACCGTCATGCGCCCGCCTTACAGACCAGGTCCGCGGCGTCTGGGCGTGAAGGAGGTACAGTTGGGCCCGGGGCTCCGTCGCCAGGTCCTCCTGCCGGACGGCGCCGACGATTCCGATGATCCGCGCCCCAATCGGCACCGGACTGGCGGATCCGCTCCCCGAGTGCATCGGAAGGGTCGTCGAAGAACCGACGGGCGAGGACCTCGTCCACCACCGCAACCGTCTCCGTTCCCTCGGCGTCGGTTTGGTCGAATGCCCGGCCCTGGAGAAGGGGGATACCCAGGATCGCGAAATACCCCTCCGAGACCACCTGGATGTCCGCGTTCAACGGCGGACCGTCCGCCTCGGTGTGAGGTCGGCCTTCGAACTCGATATCATTGGGAGGCAGGCTTCCCGTCAGGGGCGCCGTGCCCACCAGGCCCGCCGCGCTGACACCGGGGATGGACGCCAGCCTCGGCACCAGGCGGTCATAGAATCCCGTCACGGCCTGGTCCTCGGAATAGCGGGCCAAGGGAAGGTTCAAAGAGAACGCCAGCACGTGGTCGCTGCGGAAGCCCGGGTCCACACTTCGCAGACGCCAGAAGCTCTGCATCAGCAGACCCGCCGCGATCAGGAGAACGACGGCCAGTGCCGTCTGGCTCACCACCAGAAGTTGCCGGAACCGGAACCGGCTACGGCCGGCGGTCCCGCTCCTCCCTTCCTCCCGCAGCGTGGCCTGCACCTGCAGACGCAGAGTCTGCAGGGCCGGAGCCACCCCGAAGACGACCCCCGAGGCGAGGGCCACGATCCCCGAGAACAGGAGGACCGCCCCGTTCAGCCCGATGGCGTCCACCCTGGGCAAGGTCCGCGGAGCCATGGCCAGGAGCGCCTGGAGACCGTAGTGGGCGAGAGCGAGTCCCGCGGTCCCGCCGAGGAGGGCCATGAGCAGGCTCTCCGTCAAGAGCTGGCGCACGATTCGGCTGCGCCCCGCCCCCAGGGCGGCCCGCACGGAGATTTCGCGCAGGCGGCCCTCGCCCCGCATCAGGAGGAGGTTGGCGACGTTTGCACAGGCGATGAGGAGGACCAGACTCACGGCTCCCAGGAGCACGATGAGGGAGGCCCTCACGTCGCCGACCATCTCCTCGTGGAGGGGTCTGAGGAAGGCCGGGTGGAGGTCCAGGTGCCAGGTGTGGCCCAGTGATGGGTCGTTCTGCCACCGCTGGATGAGGCCCCGAAGCTCGACGGTGGCCTCTTCCAAGGTCACACCGGGGGCCAGTCGCCCCAGGACCCTTCCGAAGTGGCTGGCCCTTCCGGGTGGATTCGTGGGATCGATCCCCACGGGGATCCACGCCTGGGTGTCTCGATTCGGGAATCCGAAGCCCTCGGGCATGACGCCCAGAACCGTCACCGGTGTGCCGTCCATCTCCAGGGTCTTCCCGATGATGGAGGGGTCTGCGGCAAAGCGACGGTCCCAGAGGCCATGACTCAGGACCACGACGTGGTCCCGACCGTCCACGTCCTCGTCCTTCGTAAAGACGCGACCCAGCTCAGGCTGTACTCCCAGGACCCGGAACATCGTCCACGTGAAGTAGGCTACGCTCAGCAACTCTGGCTCGTCCTGGCCGGTCATCGTGCGCTCCGTGACGCCCCAGAGCCCGAGCTCGTCGAAGGACCGGGAGGCGTTGCGGTAGTCTTCGTACTCCGGCCAGGACGAGGGAAACTCCATGAGATCCATGCTGGGGAACTGGGTCCACAGCACGGTGAGTCGGTCCGGATGGGGGTAGGGCAGCGGACGGAGGAGCACGCCATCCACGACGCTGAACACCGCTGTGGTGGCCCCGATCCCGAGAGCCAGAGTGAGCACCAGCACAGCCGTCAAGCCGGGGCGGCGGACCAGCTGACGCCCGGCGTACCTGAGGTCCTGGAAGAAGTCCTCCATGAGATTTCAACCCTCCCGATCTCCGATCTTGCGCCTTATCGCGGTGCGGTTGCGACTCACCGCCCGTCTTCGTTCGCTTTCCTCCTCCACCCGCCTGCGGATCTCGGCTCCATGGAGGCTCCCCGCCGCCAGGGCGAGAAGGATGTCGAATCGATAAGACCCGGGACGGTTCCCCTCGATGCGCTGCGCCGAACGAAGGAGCGTCAGGCGTTCCCGAGGTAGGAGTGGACGAGGTGGACCGCCACCGAACCCTCGCCCACCGCCGAGGCCACGCGCTTGACGGACTCGGAGCGGACGTCGCCCACCGCGAAGACACCGGGTACACTCGTCTCCAGCAACATGGGGTCCCGCTCCAGACCCCAGCGTTCGGCGGACACGAGATCGGGTCCGGTTCGGAGGAAGCCGTTCACGTCGCGGGTGACGATGCCCTTGAGCCAGTCCGTCCGGGGACGGGCCCCGATGAACACGAAGATGGCGCAAAGGTCCACCTCCCGGAGCCCCGCAGGGGTGCGGAGAGTCGCGCCCTGGAGGCGCTCCTCGCCCTTTACGCTCGCGATCTCCGATTCCGCCAGGACCGAGATGCCGGGCGTCGCCTCCACCTGCTGCACCAGGTAGCTGGACATCCGCCTGTGAAGGCTGTCCCCTCGGACCACCAGGAACACCTCCTCGGCGAACCGCGCCAGGTGGACCGCCGCCTGGCCGGCGGAGTTCGCGCCGCCCACCACGGCCACCCTCTCTCCCTTCAAGGCGGCCGCCTCCGAGACGGTGGAGCCGTAGTACACGCCCTTTCCCACCAGGCATTCCAGACCAGGAACCTCGAGCTCACGGTATTGGACTCCGGTGGCCACGATCACGGCGGAGCAGCGAAGGCTCCCCCCGTTGTCCAGGGTCAGCACCCGGTAGGGATCATCCCTGCCCAGGCTGGTCACCCGGCAGGGGGTGATGAACTGAGCGCCGAACCGGCGGGCCTGGGTGAGGGCCCGACGGGCGAGGTCCGCCCCGCTCACTCCCTGAGGGAAACCCAGGTAGTTTTCGATTCGGGAGCTCGTCCCCGCCTGGCCCCCCGGGGCCTCCGCCTCCACCACGGCCGTGCTGAGGCCCTCGGAGGCACCGTACACGGCCGCCGCCAGCCCGGCAGGACCGGCGCCCACGACCACCAGATCGTAGAAGTCCGCTTCCGGGCTGGGCTGCATCCCAACGGCCGCCGCCACCGCAGCCGGAGACGGGTCCGCGAGCACGGAACCGCTCTCCAGAACCACGAGGGGCAAGGTGGCCTCACCCGCCGCCTCCACGAGGCGGTCCGCCTCCAGGTTTCGGCCGATCTCCAGCCATCGAAAGGGCACCTGGTTTCGGGCCAGGAACTCCCGGAGCTCGTGGGACTTCGACGACCAGCGGTCGCCCACCAGGCGCAGGCCGATCTCGCGAGGGCGCCGTCCCGTCGCCTGCCAATCCTCCAGGAGGTCGTCGATCACGGGATACAACCGTTCTTCCGGTGGATCCCACGGCTTGAGAATGTAGTAGTCCACCCGGGCACGGTTGATGGCGTCGATGGCCGCATTCGTGTCCGCATACGCTGTGAGAAGGACCCGACGGGTCCCGACGAGTCGCTCACCGATCTTCGCGAGGAGCTCGGTCCCCTCCATCACGGGCATTCGCTGGTCCGCCACGACCAAGGCTACCTGCTCCCCCCGGAGAGCGATCCGGTCCAGGGAATCGAGAGCTTCCTGAGCCGATCCGACCGGGAGGATCCGGTACCTGGAGGCATACTGGCGACGAAGGTCACGCTCCACCGAGCCGAGCACCTGGGGGTCGTCGTCCACGACCAGGATGGTAGGGCGTTCAGTCATGGTCGGGCCTCGACAGGTTGGCGATCGGCGGGCAGGCGGACCACGAACCGGGTCCGACCGGGCTCGGATTGGACCGAGATCGTCCCCCCATGGCGCTGCACCACGATCTGGTGAGAGAGGTTGAGTCCGAGGCCGGTGCCCTCCCCCGGCGCCTTGGTGGTCACGAAGGGATCGAACACCCGGTCCACGAGGTCGGCGGGAATGCCCGGACCGTCGTCGCGGACCTCCACCACCACGTCCCCTCCCTCCTCGTAGGAGCGGATCTCCAACGTCCCCGAACCGTTCATCGCCTCGGCGGCGTTGGCGATGAGATTCGTCCAGACCTGGTTCAGCTCTCCGGGATGACCGACCACGGCGGGAAGGTGCTCGCCCTTCCGGCGCACCACCTCCAGCCCCGACAGTTTGCCTCGGAGGATCACCAAGGTGTCGTCGATCCCCCGCTCGACATCCAGCTCCACCGCCTCCGCTCGATCCATGTGGGAATAGCCCTTCAGCGCTCCCACGGTTTCGGAGATTCGGCTCACCGCCGTCCGCACCTCACCCAGCAGTCCATCCACCCGGGACACGGCGACAGTCCACCGGAGAGCCCCCACGATGGGGCCGTGACCATGTCGCGCAGCCGCAGCCGCCAGCGCCGGAGCATCGAACCCGAGGGCGGCGAGCTCCCCCGCCAGCTCCCAGGGGCTCTCCACCATCCCCCGCACCTCCGGGCGCTGGAGCCACTCGGCGACCCGGTCCTCGCGATCGCTCCGGTCGATCGGGTCCTCCTCCGACTCCACTTCGCCGGCATGGCTCCGAGCCCATTCCAGCGCCCCGGGCCCCACCTCGAGCCCATGGAGTTCCACCCCGTCCTCCACGAGGCGATGCACCACATCCGCCAGGTGACTCGTGGCCCGTCCGGCCGCCGCGGCGGGGTTGTTGAGCTCGTGCGCCACCCCGGCGCTCAGCTTGCCCAGTGTCAGCAGGCGCTCCTGCTGTCGCATCATGGCCTCCTGCGCCACGTACGCGCGCTCGATCTCACGAAGCCGTTCCTGCTCCCGTCCCAGGCGTCGCGTGACGGTGAGGAAGATGTGCGTGGCCCAGTACGCTACGAGGGAGACGCACACCACGTTGAGGAAGGCGAACAGGTTCAGGGCACCCTGGTCCAGCATGGAAGTGGACCCCGGCAGGGCATCCACCCAGACCGTAACCACCACCAGCACCACGAAGAGCAGGAAGGTAGCCACTCCCCAGCGGGGCCCGAAGACGAGGAGGGCGCCGATGGGAGCGAGGAGGGACCAGAGCGCCACCGCTCCGGATGCCATGAATCCGCCCAGCTGAACGCTGAGTGCGGCGGGGACCACCAGGATCAGGGAGATCTCCACGGCCCCGAAGAGAGGCAGTCGCCCGTGGCGCCGGAAGAGTAAGGCGTTGAGCACGGACGCCACCGAGAAGGCATAGGGGAAGACCGCCGCCGTCGGCACGTCCAGCCACACATAGATCGTTCCCCAGGCCAGCCCCGCGAGGCCAACCGTCCAGGTGAAGCCCCAGATCACGGCCGAAGCCACTCGGGGATCCACCGGAGAATGGGAATCCGATCCGATGACGCCTTGAGATGCCATGCGTGTGCGAGAGTCCTTTCCGGACGAGGCGGTACCCCGGAGCGTGTCCCGGGTGCCGGATGGGGGGCGCCGCCCAGTCTGGGATATGGGACCAGGGGTCAGGGTCAGCCCCGGCGGCGATGCTCGGTCCCGGGGACCGGCGGCGATGCTCGGTCCCGGGGACCGGCGGCGATGCTCGGTCCCAGGAACCGGCGGGAATGCCTCTCACCCCAGCAGAACGCGCTGGATCTCCACCACCCAGGGTGGGGTCTCGGCCAGATAGCTCCGCATCAGGGAAATCCGGGCCGCGTGATAGCGGTACATGCCCCACTGGAAGAGCGCCGCCACGAGGAAGACGATGGCGTACACCATCTCCGTGGCCCCCGCCACGAAACCGCTCTCCAACCCCAGGGCCTCTTCCAGCTGGCTCACGTCGGGGTCGGAGTTGAAGCGGGCCTGATAGATCGCCCAGCCACAGTAGACCGCGACCACCGCCAGGAGCCAGAGCTGGTTTCGAGCCAGGCGTCGCGGCCCCTGGGGGTCGAAGCGCAGAACCTGCTTCCGTCCCTCGAGCTCGTTCCACGCGACGGCGAGGAGCGCCCCGCCCACGAGGACTCCGACGGGGCTGAAGAGGCTGAGAACGAGCGACAACGCCCCCAGAGCGAGACTCGTCCATCCCGTGAAGGCCGCCGCCCGGGCGGCAGCACGGATCTTCCCCGCCCTCTTCATGGCCGTGGCGAGCTCGTCGAGCTGGACAGGGGAGAGGGGGCTGCCGTCGCCGGGAGCAGGGGACGGGGGCTCGAGATCGGAGGTCATGGTTCGAATCTGGCAGAAACGAGGGAAGCGAGGCAACTCCGCGCGCCCGACCCTCAGGACCCCAGCATCTCCTCCAACCGCTTTCGCATGCGACGGGTGTGGGAGCCCTCCCAGTACACGCGGCCACACTCGGGGCACCAGGAAAAGGCCTCGTGGAGCTCGAGGACCCGGGGAGGGACCTTGTCCCGGACCTGGTCCGGAGAAACGGTCGCCAGGCGGCTGTTGCAGATCGTGCAACGGGAGAAGAGTCCCGAGTCAGCACTCAAGGAGAACGCCTCGGCCACCTGCTTCAGTTGAGCCTCCGGGTTGTCGCTATCCAGGAGGGTGCAGCTCGACACCCTCCACTCCTGGGGGATTCCCCGATCCCGGGTCAGAATGTGGCGCCCTTCCGCCAGGCCCCGGCGGACGAGCTCCTGGTCGGCGATGGACGGGTCGTAGGCCGTGTCATACCCCAGCACCCTCAACCAACGAGCCAAAGCACCCAGCATGGCGTCCACCATGAAGCGGGGCTCCGCCGGGAGGGCCCCCTCCGGGAGGGGCTCCTCCATGAGGGGCTCCGTCCGGGGGCGCTCCGCCGCAAGGGGCTCTCCCACGATTCTCTTCTCCAGGCCCACCCGGGCTCCGCACGTACAGTGGATCGTGCGTCCGAACTGGAAGAGCGTGACGTCGTACTCCCGACCGCATTTCGGGCACTGGATGGACAAGGCCCACCTCCCTGTTCCTGGAAACAGCGGGGAGACGGCACCAAGATAGCGCTGGGCAGGAACGAGCTCATAGTCTGAAGAGGGCGGTACCTTCAGAAAGGGGAGCCGCCGGCCCGGCGTATCCCATAGAAAGGGCCCGATCCTCGGCGGGGGCCTGGTCACCTCTTTCGTGAGCCCGGAGAGTCAGAGTTCATGCGTTCCATCGTGCCCCCTCCCACGCCTCCGATCCCGCATGGCTCTGTGCCCTCGATTCTGCGGCATCCCAAGCCTCCGATCTCACGTGCCCCTGCGGCCCTCTTCTACGCCGTGTGTCTCCTCACACTCCTTCTCAATGCCTGTGGAGACCTCCTCGGCACGGGCGCCGGGCGCACCTCGGCCCTGGAGTTCGTTGACCCGGCCCGGAGTGAAGGTGGCGTGTCGGTCCTCACCTCCTTGATCCTCCGGTTCGCCGAGCCCGTGGATCCCGCCAGCGTGGGCCGGGGAGTCACCCTCCTGGACGGGGTCCGACACACCTGGCTGGACGTGTCCTCGTTGGATGATCGCACCTTCGTCCTGACAACGTCCGATCCCCTGGACTTCGGCACACGATATACCGTGAGGGTCTCCCGGTCCGTCACCTACGCCGACGGCCGGCCCCTCGCCCGGGAGGAATCGTGGGGGTTCATCACGGAGGGGCGGAAACTGCCCCGTCCCAGCTCCGATCGCATGCGGGCCAATCTTCGAGCCCTGGCCCACGACAGCATGCGGGGTCGGGGGTCGGGCACCCCTGGCGAGCGCAAAGCTGCCCAGTACCTCGCGGCGCTCCTTGCGGAATACGGCCTCACGGCTCCTCCCGGCGGCGCGATCCAGGAGTTCACGGCTCGTTCGGCCCGAACAGGGGACCTCATCGCGTCCCAGAACGTCCTGGGAATGGTGCGGGGGGAAGGACAGTTGGGCGGAGACTGGATCGTGGTGGGCGCCCACTACGACCACATCGGCTTCCGGAATCTCCCGGACGAGAGCCAGGGCCCCAACAACGGAGCGGACGACAACGCCTCGGGTACGGCCCTTCTGCTGGAGATCGCGCGGCAATACCAGGCATGGACGGCCTCGGACGGCGGCGCTGACCGGGACCGCCGGTCCGTGTTGTTCGTCGCCTTCGGAGCCGAGGAAGAAGGCCTGTTGGGCTCTTGCTTCTATACGGACGAGGCCCCCACCGTGCCCCTGGGCCGAACCCGGGTCATGATGAACTTCGACATGGTGGGCCGCCTGAGGGAGGGGCAGCTGGAGCTTCGCTTGCGCGAGGACTCGGACGAGTGGCGGCGCCTGCTCACCGACGCGAACGAGCCCGCCCTTCACCTCAACCTGAAGGCGATGGGGGGCACCGGGGGCACGGATTACGTCTGTTTTGGTCACCACGATATCCCCTTCGTGGGCTTCTTTACCGGTCTTCACCCGGAGTATCACACCCCCTCCGATGATGTGAGCCTCATCAACTTCCCGGGGATGAAGAAGGTCGCGGAGCTGGGCCTCCGCGTCCTCGGTCGTCTGGTGGTCACGCCCACCCCGCCCACATACCCGTAGAGACCCAGGGGGTCGATGCTCGAGTCGCGACTACCCCACTTCCTTCCGTCTCCTGGAGCCCTCGCCCTGCCCCTGGGGCCCGGGTCCGCACGCAGCGCGCGCCTAGGAGCCTGAACGGCGCGGGAACACTTCCCGCCCGCTTTCGTATGCCGGAGCACCGGGGGAGCATCTGTGATGAATGGGAGGATACACATGTGGATCCGGCGCGAAGCATTCTTCCTTACTGTCAGCGCGGTGATTCTGGGAGTCATGGCTCCCGTAGAAGGGCACGCGGATGGAGTGTCGGCGGAAGAAGGACCTGCCGCGGCCATGGCCCCGGACACCCTCCGGGGCCAGGTGACGGACGGGCAGAACCAACCCATCGAGGGGGTGGAGGTCCTCCTTCCGGAGCTGAGCCGTGAGGCGTTCACGGGGGTGGACGGGAGGTTCTCGCTTCCCTCCATCCCTCCTGGCGTTCACTCGGTCGTCTTCCGGAGGCTGGGCTACGACACGAAGGTGGAGGAGTTGACGCTCCCCGCCGGCACGCCGGTGCGGGTGACCCTGGCATCCACTCCCTTCGAGCTGCCGGGTTTCACCGTGACCGCAACCCGACGGCCCCTGGCGACCTCCTCGTCTCCCCTTCCGGCCACGATCCTGAGCGGTGCCGAGCTCCGCAGGAGCCAGAGCGTCTCCCTGTCCAAGACCGTGGAGAACCTCCCCGGTGTTCGGACCCTGAGCACGGGTGAGCAGATCGGCAAGCCGGTGATCCGGGGAAGCGCGGGTGCCGGCGTGCTCGTCCTCGAAAACGGGATGCGACTGGAGGATTACTCCTGGAGCGACGAGGACGGGCCCTCCGTGGATGCCCGCCTGGCCGACCGAGTCGAGGTCATCCGGGGTCCCGCCAGCGTTCTCTACGGATCGGAGGCCCTTGGGGGCGTGGTGAACGTGATCCCCGAGGCCGTTCCAGAAGCCCGCGGTGGGGAGGGCTTCGTGCACCGGAGCGCCGAGGCCTACTTCGCCACGAACAACCTGGGTACGGGTGGCGTCCTGACCTTCGAAGGGGCTTCGGGTCCATGGGGGTGGCGTGCCACCGGGATCGGGCGGTTTGCCGAGGATCTCCACACGCCGGGGGGCAAGCTCGAGAACACGGGCTTCTTCGCCGTGAACGGTGAGGGCGCTCTGGCCCGCAGAGGCCCCTGGGGCCGGGCCACCCTCCGCTATTCCCGCTATGGCGGGGAGTTCCGCCTCCTGGAAGCCGGAGGCCCACCCCCGGGCGCCGAGGAGGGGGCCGAGGAGGGTCCCGAACGGAAGACCAGCGACGACCGGATCCAGTTCGTGGGCAACTTCCCCCTGGCGTCGGATATGGTCCTGGAAACGAAAGCCCAGTGGGAGAGGCACTGGCTCCAGGAAGTCTCCGATGAGCTGGGCCCCGGGGGGCCCGGGACGCAGACCGAGGTCCCGGTGTTCGACCTCCTCCTGAACACGAGCACGGCGGATGCCCTGCTCCACCACTCTCTCCTCCCGGGAGTCCGCGGCACGGTGGGCATGTCCGGGGAATACCAGAGCAATGACACCCGGGGCGTCGTGCCCCTGGTCCCCGATGCCACCGGGATGAATGGAGCCCTCTTCGCCCTGGAGAACGTCGGGGCGGGGCCGGTGAACGTCCTGGCGGGAGCGCGGCTTGACCTGCGGAGGCTGCGGACCCCCGGGAATGCCACTCTCCAGGTGGCGAAACAGACCCTGGACTACACGGCGGCCACGTGGAGCCTGGGCACGGTCCTCCGCCTGGATTCCCGCCTCTCCTTGACTGCGAACGTGGGGCGGGCCTGGCGCGCACCCACCCTCGCCGAGCTCTTCTCCTACGGTCCTCGACTGGGTGAGGCCCGCTTCGACATCGGCGACCCGGGCCTGGAGCCCGAGAAGAGCCTCAGCCTGGACGCGGGGTTGAGGTGGAGCTCGGGACGGGTGCGGGCCGAAGCCTCCGCTTACCGGAACCGGATCTCGGACTTCATCTACACCGAGCCCACCCAGGAGGAGCAGGGGGGCCTGAGGGTCTACCGTCAGCGTCAGGCGTCTGCGGTCCTTAAGGGGGGCGAGGCTTCCCTTCGGGTTCAAGTCGCGAGTCCCCTCACTCTGGAGGCCAGCGGCGACTTCGTCCGGGGGACCAACGAGGATCTGGACCAGCCCCTCCCGCTGATGCCTCCCCCCCGGGGGCTCTTCGCCGCCGAGGTCCGTTCCAGCACTCTGCCCCGGGTCGAAACGGGGTACTTCCGGGCCGAAGCCGAGGTCGTGGGCAAGCAGACCCACCTGGCCCCGTCCGATTACGCCACGGATAGCTACTCGTTGCTGAACCTGGAAGGGGGCGTGGAGCTACCGATTTCGGGTCACCACGTGAGAATGGAGCTGCGCGTGCGGAACGCCTTGGACAAAGCCTACAAGGACTTCCTCTGGCGTTACAAGGAGTTCGCTCTGGATCCCGGCCGTGACGTGATCTTCCGGGTGAGCACGGACTTTTGACGGAAGGGTGTCGGGGCCCGGGAGAGCCCTCGTATCTTCCGGGCATGAGCCCCTCCACCCCGTTGTCGCCCCACGCTCCCGGCTGGGACGTCCTCATCGTCGGCGGGGGCGTCATCGGGAGCGCGGTCGCCTACTTTCTCACAGCGGACGAGACCCGGAGCCAGGTCGCCGGGCAGGAGCGGGGGGGGAGCGGTGGCCGAAACGCCGTTCCCGAGGAGCGGCCCGACCGACTGCGCGTCGCTGTTGTCGAACCGGACCCGACCTATGCCCGGAGCTCCACGGCCCTCTCGGTGGGAGGCATCCGCCTCCAGTTCTCCACCCCGGAGAACATCCTCCTCTCCCGTTTCAGCTCCGAGTTCTTCCGGGCCGCCCCCGAGCGCCTCGCCGTGGGAGACCAGCGCCCCGATCTGGCCTACACGGAGGGGGGCTACCTCTTTCTCGCCACCGACAGGGGGATGGCGACGCTGCGGCGGAACCTCGCCCTCCAGACCTCCCTGGGCGCTGAGGTGCTGCCCCTGGATCCAGCCTCCTTGAAGAACCGTTATCCGTGGCTCGAAGTCTCGGACCTGGCCGGGGCCGCCCTCGGCCTGAGCAGGGAGGGGTGGCTCGATCCGTATTCCCTCCTCCAGGCTCTCAGGCAGAAAGCCCAGGTACAGGGCGTGGAGTATCTCCAGGACCGGGTGGTGGGCCTGGAGGTGGCCGAGGGGATGGTGGAGCGGGCGTTCCTGAAGGCGGCGGGGAACGTCGTTGTGGGGACGGTGGTGAACGCCGCGGGCCCCCGGGCAGCCGACGTCGCCCGCATGGCCGGGATCCAGGACCTCCCCGTCCACCCCAGGAAGCGGATGGTCTACCAGGTCCGGGCTCAGGAGCCCCTGCCGGGCTGTCCCATGGTCATCGACCCGTCCGGCGTGTACTTCCGGCCGGAGGGGAAGGGTTACCTCTGCGGTGTGTCTCCCCCGACGGACGAGGATCCGGATACACTGGACCTGGAGGTGGGATACGACCTCTTCCGCGAAGTCGTCTGGCCCGCACTCGCCCACCGGGTCCCCGCCTTCGATTCTCTCAAGCTCGGCTCGGCCTGGGCCGGACACTACGCCGTGAACACCGCGGACCGCAATGCGGTACTGGGGCCCCATCCGAATCTCCACAACTTCATCTTCGCCAGTGGGTTCTCGGGGCACGGGCTCCAGCACGCCCCGGGGATCGGCCGGGGAGTGGCGGAGCTCGTCCTCCACGGCCGGTACCGAACGCTCGACCTTTCGAGGTTCGGCTTCCGGCGGTTTGCCGAGGGGCGGCTCGTCCTCGAGGCCAACGTGGTGTGAAGGACGAAACCTCCCCTCCTCTCCGGGGGTGCAATCCCTTTGTAAGGGGGAGCGCCACCCGCTCGATCCGGGTTTCGGCGATCTCCATGGAGTCGCTTTGAACTCGAGGTAGGATCCTTCCCATGCTCCGAATGAAGATGTTGAACGATGGCCTGTTGGCACGCCTCGGCCTCTGGGTGCTCCTCGCCAGTCTGCTCCCCGTCGCGGGACTCCAGGCCCAGACCGGCGACCAGGTCTCTGTGGACTACGTGCAATTCACTCTTCCCAACGGGCTGAACGTGCTCCTGCACCGTGACGCCACCACCCCCATGGTGGCGGTCAACGTCTGGTACCACGTGGGGTCGGCCCGGGAGAAGCCCGGCCGGACGGGATTCGCCCACCTCTTCGAGCACCTCATGTTCGAGGGCTCCGAGCATGCGCCGGAGGGGAAGTTCGACGACTGGCTCGAGGCCGCCGGCGGCTACAACAACGGCTCCACCACCACCGACCGTACGAACTACTACGAGATGGTGCCGGAGAACGCTCTCGATCTCGCACTCTTCCTGGAGTCCGACCGAATGGGCTTCCTCCTTCAAGCCATGACCCCCGAGAAGGTGGACGGTCAGCGGGATGTGGTGAAGAACGAGCGCCGCCAATCCTACGAAAACCGGCCATACGGAATGGCCAGCCTCACGCTCAGCGAGAACCTCTATCCACCGGGGCACCCCTATCACTGGCCCGTGATCGGCTCCCAGGAAGATCTGTCCGCGGCCAGCTATCAGGACGTGGTCCAGTTCTTCAAGACCTTCTACTCGCCTTCGAACGCGTCACTGGCCATCGTCGGTGACATCGACCTGGAGAAGGCCAGGGACCGGGTGAGCTACTGGTTCAGCGACGTTCCCGGGGGCCCGCCGGTTCCTCCGTTGGGGGCACCCGCCGCCTTTCTGGACCACGAGAAGCGCATCGTCCTCGAAGACCGGGTCCAGCTGCCGCGGCTCTACATGTGCTGGCTCTCCCCCCCATCTATGATCCCGGCGATGCCGAGATGGACGTTGCCGCCTCCGCACTCGCGGGCGGAAAGGACTCTCGCCTCTACCGCCGGCTGGTCTACGAATCAGAGATCGCCCAGGACGTCTCCGCCAGTCAGTCCTCGGCGGAGCTCTCGTCGGAGTTCTGCATCGTGAGCACGGCCCGTAGCGGCCATGACCTGGACGAAATCGAAGAGGTCATCCAGGACGAGATCGACTCGCTGAAAGAGGAGGGGCCGACCCAGAGGGAAGTGCAGAGGGCCATCAACCAGAATGAGTCGGCTTTCCTGTCCGGCATGGAGTCGATCCTGGGCACGGCCAATTCCCTGAACGATTACTACTTTCGCACCGGAGATCCTGGATACTTCCACGACGACCTGGCCCGTTACAGGGTGGTGGAGCCCAAGGATGTCCAGGCCCAGGTCCGGGAGATCCTGAAAGACGACGGTCGAGTCGTCCTCAGTGTGGTGCCCGAGGGACAGCGGAACCTGGCAGCCGGCACACCATCGGACCCGGGAATCGCGACACCCTCGACGGGTGGAGCCCCCGGGGAGCCGGGCGAACGGAGTCCGGTCCCCACCACTGCCCCCTCCTCCCCTGGAAAGGAGGGCTGACGCCATGAGCCGCTCTCACTCATTCTGCCTCCGCCTCCTGGCCATCGGAGCCGTGACTCTCGCCCTGCCCGCAGCGACCCTCCGAGCCCAGGTACCGGACCGAAATGGCCCACCGGCCCTGGGACCACCGCCGCGCCTTTCCCTTCCGCCCATCCAGGAGGACAGCCTCTCCAACGGCCTCCGCCTGGTCCTCATGGAGAAGCACGACGTGCCCCTGGTCCAGCTCAACGTGATCGTGTTCTCCGGCGCGGACCGGGAAGAGCCCGGAAAGTACGGGCTGGCGGCCATGACCGCGGACATGATGGACGAGGGCGCCGCGGGGAAGACCGCGCTGGAGCTGGCCGACGAGATCGACTTCCTGGGCGCCCGAATCCGGACGAGTGCCGGGGACCACGACCTGGGGGTCTCCCTCTACACGCCCCTGGCCAAGTTGGACGATGCCCTTCCCTTGATGGCGGACGTGCTGCTCCGGCCGGATTTCCCTCCGGAGGAGCTGGACCGCAAGCGCCGAAGCGCTCTCACCTCCCTCCTCCAGTTCCACGATCAGCCCACGGCCATTGCCGCGGTAGCCTTCAGCCAGGGTCTATACGGGAAGGACCACCCCTACGGCCGCCCGCTCATGACCGACGAGGCCTCCATCCGTTCCTTCTCCGTCACCGACCTCCAGACCTTCCACGACACCTGGGTTCGCCCGGACAACGCCGCCGTGGTGGTCGTGGGAGCGGTCACCATGGCCGAGATCAAGCCGAAGCTCGAAGCACTCTTCCGGGGCTGGCTCCCCGGCGCTCGCTCCCTCCCTCCCCTGACCGAGCCGCCTACCGAGCAGGTCCACACCCGCCGCGTCGTCCTGGTAGACAAGCCCGGCGCGGCCCAGAGCGTCATCCTCATGGGCCGCATCGGTGCCGCCCGGAGCACGCCCGACTACTATTCCATCGTGGTGATGAACACGGTCCTGGGGGGCTCCTTCACGTCTCGCCTCAACCAGGACCTTCGGGAGGAGAAGGGCTACACCTACGGAGCGTCGTCCAGCTTCGCGTTCAACAAATGGCCCGGTCCCTTCGTGGCCCAGTCTTCGGTCCAGACGGCGGTCACATCTCCCGCCCTGGAGGAGTTCTTCAAGCAGCTTCGAGATATCCGGGAGCCCATCCCCCCCGAGGAGCTGGATCGAGCGAAGAACTATGAGGCGCTGGGCTACCCCGCGGCATTCCAGACCGTGGGGGGGATCGCCGGTCAGCTCACCGACATGGTCCTCTTCGATCTGCCAGGAGATTACTTCAACCGCTACGTGGACCGGATCCTGGCGGTTGGGCAGGATGAGGCCCTGGAGGCGGCCCGGAAGTACGTGCTGCCGGACGCGGTCCTGGTGGTGGTCGTGGGGGACCGGAGCAGGATCGAAGCGGGCGTACGGGCCCTGAACCTGGGCCCACTGGAGATCAAGACGCCGGAGGACGTGCTCGGGCCCAAGCCGGAGGTGGGCCGGCGTTAGTTCATCCGGCCACGTCGAGGGGGTCAGGCGCACGGCGCCGGACCCTCGGCAGGACCCTCAAAAGGTGTACTCCAGCACCCACGCTCCCAGGGGGCTGGCCAGGCGCGGATCCTCCAGGAGGATCCGGACCGTGGTCTGGCCTGGTGGCGCCGTGCCGTAGGCGTCCTGGTAGTTTTCCTTCAGCGGGGTCAGTCCGAAGCGGAGGGTCTCGGTGATCCACGCCTCGCACGCGTCACCGTGGTCGTCGTGGGCGAGAAAGATCCGTACCTGGGCTGGGGCCGACGCCATCCATCCGCCCCAGGCGACCGCATGGATCTCGTGTTCGCGGCATCCGCCCGCATAGCTGACGTTCACCGACAGGATGTCGCCCGACACCCGGGGATTTTCGATCTGGAGCGTCGCTCGAGGCCAGTCGCTGGGCTCCCCCTCGAAATCCACGATCACCGGCTGTTGGAGGGGGACCCACCCGTACAGGGCGCTCACCGCCTGGGCCAGGCGAGGGGGAAGCCTGGACAGGGTCCCCTCCACCGTGCTGGAACCCGCCAGGTCGGAGTACCACAACTCCACATACGTCTGGTCGCAGCACTCCACCCCGAAGTCCGAGCCGTCGAGAGCCCGGACGCCCGCATCCTGGAAGAGAGCCACTACGTGGGCCACGTCCTTCCTGGCCAGGGTGGTGAGGACCTCACCCGGAGTGAATGAGCACCCTCCCGCACAGGCCTCCCCCGTCAGCTGCCCGGACTCGCCGTCCAGGAGGATGGTGCTGCTGAATCCTGTGAAACCACCCGACATGCGCAGTCGGATCTGCACCGTCCCGAGCTCGGTGACGGTGACCGGGTCCCCCCAGCATCCGGCTACCAACACGGGAAGGAGAAAGACCAGCAGGGCTCGGGCTCGATGGGCAGTCATGGCCACTCGACAGGACTTGAGGAGGATCAGGTACGCCTCATCCTTAGAACGATCCGGGACGCCCCGTCTACACAAGGCCCGACCATGGACCGTCGCGACTGGCGTCTTCCCCCCCGCGAGCGCGCGCTTCGGCGACTCCGCGCCTGGGCGACTCTGCGCCTCGGCGACTCCGTGCCTGGGCGACTCCGCGCCTCACCGAGCTCCGGCCTTGCGGAGGCCCTCCTCCAGCTTCTCGACCACCTGGCCCGCCGAATACTGGGCCAGGGAACGCAGGGCTTCCTCCATCTCCGACTGAGAGAGGTGGGCTAGAGCCGAGGCCGTGATCAGCGTACCCAAGGTGCCTCCCGTTCCCCAATGGCTGGGATTGACGGGGTCCCTGGCCTCCACTTTGGCGTTCCATACCTCCCGCCCCGTGGCCGCATCCAGGAGGTAGACCCTGGCCTTGATGAAGAAATCGGCATCGGAGTTCCAGGAGTCGGCCCGTATTCCGTACTCTTCCACCCGCGTCTCGATCTCGAAGTCGGCCTCCCGAACCGACTCCACTGGACGGGCGCGCAGGGCCCGTGCGCTCCCGGTCAGGAGCTCGTCCGCCATCAGGGCCGAGACATCCACGTTCTCGGCGGCTGCCTCGATCCTCTCCTGGGCCTTGTCCGCTTGGACATCCCGGGCGATTTCGCTCCCCACCCTCAAGGCTCTCTCCAACCAGCTTCGATCCTGCGGGTCCCAGAAGTCCTGGGTGAAGACCTGGGGCCGGGGGGGAGTGGTGGTCACGGCTGCCAGGCTCCGGTCCCGGAAATCGTATTCCCCGAGACGTCCGGCGGAAGCACAGGCCCCCAGGAGGAGAACCGGGAAAAGTGTAGCCGGGAGGACCGTAGCCCGAACAAGCGTAGCCCGAAGAAGCGTAGCCCGGGGAATTAGAGAAGCACCCATGGAACCTCCTCAGCTCGAGACCGGAGTCAGGGGAGCCTCCCCGCTCAGAACGGCCCGGGCGTTCCCCACGGCCAGTTCCGCCATGGCCCGCCGGGTGTGGGTCGTGGCGCTACCGATGTGGGGGAGGGCGAAGACCTTGGGATGGGACACGAGCTCGAAGGGGATCCGCGGCTCCCCGGCGTACACGTCCAGGCCCGCACCGCCCAAGGGCCCCCGATCAAGGGCCTGGAGCAGCGCCTCTTCGTCCACGATGTCCCCCCGGGCGGTGTTGATGAAGAGGGCTCCGGGCTTCATGAGGCCGAATCGCTCCGCGTCGAAGAGCCCTCGGGTCTCGGGCGTTGACGGCACGTGAACGGTCACCACGTCGCTCGCCGCCAGGAGATCGGCAAGATCGCGGCGTCGAGCTCCGGTGGAGGCCTCGAACGCGGGCTGCCGTCGGTCGTCCGCATACTGGAGGGCCATCCCGAACCCCAGGCCCCGCCGGCCCACCGCCTGGCCGATGCGCCCGGCCCCCACCACCCCCAGCGTCGCACCCTTGAGCTCCAGCCCCAGGAGCTGCGTCGGGCTCCACCCCTCCCACTCCCCTCGCTCCAACAGCTGCACACCTTCCTTCAGGCGCCGGGCCACGGCCAGGATCAGGGCCCAGGTCAGGTCCGCCGTGGCGTCGGTGAGCACGTCGGGAGTGTTGGTGACGGAGATCCCTCGACGACCCGCCGCCGCCAGGTCAATGTTGTCGTATCCCACCGCGCACTGGGCCACGACCCTGAGCTCGGGGAGAGCCGCGAACTCCTCCTCCCCCATGCGTCGGGAGAGAAGCGGGACAATGCCCACGAAGGCCCCGGACGGCGTGGGCTCTTCGGCAGCGAGCCACACCGCTTCATACCCCGGCAGCGGATCCTCCGGGAGGAGAGGTTTCAGCTCCTCAGCGATGAGGACCCGGGGGAGGTTCTCCCCCGGGCCCCTCTTCGCGCTTTCGGCGTGGCCGGGTGGCACGTCAGCTCCCTCCGCCCCCTCCCCGCCCCGGACGGCGCCACCGGATGGGAGCCGGCGGCTCGGGCTTCAGCTGCACGCCTTCGGTCTGAAGCAGCCGGAGCGCCTCCTGGACCGCGGCTTCGAGCTGGGGATCATGCCCGTCGATGACCGGCTTGGGATCGTTCTTCACCTCGATGTCCGGAGCCACACCCTTCCCTTCCACCTCCCACTCCCCATTCACATCGTAGAAGCCGCCCCTCGGCGCCACGAAGCGGCCTCCGTCAATGAGCGGCGGCGTGTCCCAGGTCCCCACCAGACCACCCCAGGTCTTGGTGCCCACCAGGGGTCCCACCTTCCGGAAACGGAAGAGGTAGGGCATCAAGTCCCCACCTGAACCCGATCGCTCATTGATGATCATGACCTTGGGTCCCCAAAGCCCTGCCATGGGCTGGGTGAAGGGCCTGTGGTCGGCGGTCTTCGAGTTGAAGTACCCGGTAAGCTGGCGGGAGAGTACCTCGATGATGTAATCCGCCGCCGAGCCTCCTCCATTGTTCCGCTCATCGATGACCGCGCCCTGGCGATCCTGCTGCGCGAAAGTACATCCGGTTGAAGTACTGGTAGCCGCCCTGGCCCGTGTTGGGGAGATAGACGTAGGCGAGGCGACCCCCGCTCAGCTCGTCGACCTTCCGCTGGTTCTCGGCAATCCATGCCCAGCTCCGGAGCTGCCCCTCACTGGAGATGGGCTCCACGAGGAGCTCCCGCGCCCCGTCCATTCCCGGGCGGTCGTTCACCATCACGCGGATCGTTCGCCCGGCGGTGCCCTCCAGGAGCTCGAAGGGGTTCGTGGGTGCCCGGAGCTCCTGGCCTTCGATGGCCACCAGGTAGTCACCCTCGTTGACGTTCATGCCCGGGCTGGGAGAGGGGACCCAGCCAGTCCCGGGTTCCAGTCCTCACCAGTGTAGATGCGGGCGATCCGGTAGATAGCCGTCGCCTCTTCCAGGTCCACGCCCAGGAGGCCCGTCCTGGGGCCGGCCAGGCTGGGATAGTCGCCCCCGGAAACGTAGGAGTGGCCCACGGCGATCTCTCCCGAGACCATGTCCAGGAGTCGGTTGAAATCGGAGCGGTGCTCGATGCCCGGGAGCCAGGCGCTGTACCAGTCCCAGACGTCGTTCCAGGGAGCGCCGTGCGTGTTGTCCACGTAGAGGAAGTCCCTCATGAACCTCCAGCCGTCCCGAAGCATCTGGGCGTACTCGGCCTTGGGATCCACCAGGATCCGCAGGTTGCCCGTGTGGTGAGTCGGGTCCCTCCCTCCCGGGGAGGCGCTCCCCCGGCGTCCACCACGCTCCAGTTGCTGCCCGACCGGACCAGCAGCTTCTTCCGGTCGTGGGAGGCGGTGGCCTGCGAGACCCCCTCCAGGAAGGTCTCGGCCTCGGCGTCTTCCACGCTGTATCGCTGGAGGGTGAAACCGCGGGCCCTGGGACCGATCTCGGCCACGAACACCTTGCCTTCGGGGCCCTCCGTCAGGCCCACGTAGTTCCTCTGGGGGAGGCCGGGGGCAGCGATGATCCGCCGGGCCATGCCCTCGAAATCGATGACCACCTCGGGCTCGGTCGGGCGCCGGCCCGGGGCTCCGCCTCGGGCCTACCTCTCTCCTCCCTTGAGCCGTCTCCAGCCTCGTCCCGCCTCTTCGTCGCTCTTGGGAAGGAAGGGAGAGGGCTCATCGGAGCCGAGGAGGGCCAGGTAGAGGGACCGCGTGACCGGCCGGTCGTAGGACGTCATGTCCAACCAGCCGGTGTTCAGCCCGTAAGTTCGTGGAGGCCAGGAAGTAGAGATACTTTCCCGGATGCGTCCCAGACCGGGGTGATGGCGTCGGCCATCCCGTCGGTGAGCTGGTGGGTCTCACCCGTCGTCGCGTGTCGTGCACGAAGATGGCCCGGAGCTGGTTGTCCAGCCGGCGGGCGTAGGCGATCCAGCGGGAGTCCGGCGACCAGACCGGGTTCATGCGACCGCTCCGGGTGGGCGTACCGGTCCGTGTCGACGATGGGTCAGACGGCCCGAAGCCAGGTCCAGGACGAGCACCCGGTAATCGGTGTCGGTGAAGGCCAGCCGGGTGCCGTCCGGGGACCAGGTCGGAACGAAGTAGAAGGTCGGATCGGGGATCTCGATCCTGCCGGGGGTCGGAGCCGTCCTGGTTCGCCACCACCAGCCCGTACTCTCCGCCCTCATCGTTGAACCAGGCGATCTTCTCCCCGTCCGGCGACCAGACCGGGATGCGGTCCGCCACCCCCGAGCTCCGGGTGATGTTGCGCCAGCTCCCCTCCTCCACGGGGACGGTGAAGAGATCTCCCCGGTACTCGAAGAGGGCCCGCTTGCCCGGTGGGAGAGAGGCGTGGCGTTTGTGAAGACCGCTGGCACTCACGTCCTCCCACCGCGGGAGGGCCCACGTCATGTCCGCAGCCGCATCGATCTCGAGCTGCCGGGTGGCGCCCGTGGCCGGATCGAGCTCGTGCAGGTAACCCGCCTGCTCATAGACCACGCACGCCGTCGCCGGCGCCGAGGCTCTTGACGTCGAAGTCGGCGTGGTGGGTCAGCTGCCTCTCCTCGCCGGTGCGGGGGTCCCAGGACCAGACGTTGGCCGCCCAGTCCCGCTCGGAGATGTAGTAGACCACCCCGTCCATCCAGACCGGGGACATCTGGCGCTCCCCTCCCAGGGCGGCGTCACCCGCTCGTAGGTGTCCAGGTTGACCACGGAGATGGGCTGCGCCTGGCCGCCCCGGTAGTTCCTCCACTCGGGATCCCAGAAGCCGACCTCCTGGTAGGCGACGAAGCGGCCGTCGGCCGAGATGCCTCCCTCGGCGGCCCGGGGAATCGGCCAGGGCCTCGGGGAGTCCGCCGTCCAGGGGAACGGTGAAAAACTTCGTGGTGGCCGTCGGATAGCCCTCCCGCCCCGACTGGAAGAGGACCTTCGGATCCATCCGGGGTCCACCCCATGGACGGCGTCGCCGCCCGGATGCCAGGTCAGCCGCCTGCGGCTGGCCACCCTCGGCCGGGACCACGTATACGTCGTCGTTGCCGTCGTACTCGCCGGTGAAGGCGATCCATCTTCCGTCCGGGGAGAAGTGGGGTGATGTCTCGGCACCCGCGCCGCTGGTGAGGCGCCGGGCAATGCCGCCGTCGCGCCCAACGACCCAGATGTCGTTGGCGTGGACGAAGGCGATCTCGTTGGCGCTGACCGTGGGCTCCGCGAGCATACGGCTACCCTGGGCGAGCAGGCCTTCCCCCGGAGCGAGCGCGGGACAGAGGCAGAAGAGGGCCGCGGACGCCGCAGCCCGAATCAGTCGTTGTGTGCTGACCATGGCAGGTCCTCCCGGACAGGTTTGCGTTCTGGTCCACAATGTGAGGGTGATGCCGGGCAAGAAGAAAGGGGGAGGTGCACATTTGGGGGCCGCATTGGGGGCCGCATCCGCTTGCTCGAGCTCACCGTTCGCCTGTATCCTCACGGGAAGGGAAAGACATCGGGACACCGATTTCGCTCTCCCTCTCTCCCCGCCAAAGAGTGGCCAGCGGTCGAACCGAAGAACGGTCTCGGGGCCTTGAGTGTCCCGTTCCGTTCCTCACGGGCATGCAGAGGGGGCCCCATGGCAGACATCAGCACACGAAACCTCCAGGCGCGGCTGCTGATCCTCGTGTTCCTGGCGTTCCTTCCCGCCATGGGGATCTTCGCCTACGCCACCCACGAAGTGAGAGAGCTGCAGCTCCAGGCCAAGGAGCAGGAGCTGGTGCTCCGGGCACAGGTCACCGCGGCGCGCTTCCGGAGCATGGTGACCGAGAACGGGATCCTTCTGGCCGGCCTCGCCGAGTTCCCGGAGGTCCGCACCGGTCATCCCCCTGCCTGCACGGACTACCTGGGACGGGTCCTCCGGCACGCCGATCAACTGACGACCATATCCCTGATCGGGATGGACGGGTACATGGCCTGCGGAGCCTTCACCCCCGAGAATCCTCTCTACCTGGGAGACCGGGCGTATTTTGTTCGGGCCACTTCTCGAAAGCCTTCTCGGTCGGGGAGTTCACTCTGGGCCGGATCACCGGAAAGGCCGTGGTGGGAATGCGCCATCCCATCATGGACGGGGACGACGGTCAACGGTCGGTCCTGGCCGCCAGCATGGATCTGAGCGTGCTGGGGGAACCCGGCTCGGGAGGGAACCGTTGCCGGCGGGATACACCTTGACGGTTCTGGACAGGAACGGGCCGGTGCTGGTGCGCTTCCCGCGAGGGGACTTCACTCTGGCCGACTCGGTAGGAGCCGTCGCGGATGAGGGCTTTCCCGGGCTTCCGGAGGGCTCCGAGGCCCCGGTGGTACGGTCACGGGAACGGATCTGGACGGGGTCGACCGGTTCTTTGCCGTCACGGCTCTGCGTAGCCCGCGCGGCAGCATCGAGGGCTACCTGGCCATCGGCCGAACCAGGGCTACCCTGATGAAGGAGGTGGACCACATCGTGAACATGCAGCTCCGTTTCCTCGCTGTGGGGGGTGCCCTCCTCCTCTTTCTGGCCTGGGTCCTGGGTCACTTCTGGCTCACCCGCCTCCCGTCGAGGGAAGCTGAAAGCTGACCCCCACCGCCCCTCGGAACCGAACCCGATCTCCACCGAGTGCGCCCCCCCCCTGGGTCCGGAGCTTCTTTCTCTTATCCTATGGGGATCGCAAACGTCGCGGAGGCCGCGGGGCCCACGTTCACGGCCCGAGTGACGAAATTCCGGGATTCCCATGCAACACGACACCATTGCCGTCATCGACTTCGGTGGCCAGTACGCCCATCTCATCGCCACCAAGGTTCGCCGCTTGGGAGTCCTGGCGGAGATCCGCCAACCGGAAGACCCCATAGAAGCCTTCCTCGGCTACAAGGGAATCATCATCTCCGGAAGCCCCTCCCTCTCATCCCACGGGGAGGACCAGGATTACACCAAGGGCATCTACGATCTCGACATTCCCATCCTGGGCCTCTGCTTCGGCCATCAGGAAATCGCCAAGCATTACGGAGGAGAGGTAATCCACGGAGGGCGGGAGTGGGGGCGGGCCGATCTGCAGATCAAAGGGGACCATCCCCTCTTCACTGGGCTCGGAGGCGGCGGAGCAGGTCTGGATGAGCCACTACGATTCCGTTGCCTCCCTTGGGCCCGGATTCCAGGAACTGGGATTTTCCTTGACGGCCGGGGCCGAGCACCGCTACGCCGCCATCGGTTCGGACAGCGCTCAAGCGATATGGATTCCAGTTCCATCCAGAGGTGGACGACACTGTCCACGGGACCGAGATGATCTCGAACTTCATTTTCGAGATCTGCGGCTGTGAAGCCTCCTGGAGCATGGAGCAGGTACCTGGAGGAACAGGCGGAGACGCATTCGGGACCAGGTCGGAGAGGAATCGGTGTTCCTCCTGGCCTCCGGCGGAGTGGACTCCACCGTGGCTGCCGTCCTCCTGGGCAAGGTCCTGGGGCCGGGCCGCCTCCACCTCCTGCATATCGACAACGGCCTCATGCGGAAGGGCGAGAGCTCCCGTGTCCTGGGAGGTTCCGGGAGATGGGGTCTGGGGGAGCACCTCCACTTCGTGGATGCCAGTGAGACCTTCCTCGAGACGCCTTGTCCGGGCGTGGTGGACCCGGAGGAAAAGAGGCGTGTAATCGGCGACACGTTCGTGCAAGTGTTCCAGGACACAGCCCGGGACCTTCGGATCGAGGATCATCTTCTGGGCCAGGGAACGATCTATCCCGACACCATCGAGACTGGCGGGACCCGCAGCGCCGACGTCATCAAGACCCATCACAATCGAGTGCCCATCATCGAGCAGATGATCGAGGAGGGCAAGGTGGTGGAGCCCCTGGCCGAGCTCTACAAGGTGGAGGTCCGGGAGCTGGGCGAGCAGCTGGGGATCTCCGGCGCGAGCTCCTCTGGCGTCACCCCTTCCCGGGGCCTGGTCTGGGTGTTCGGCTCCTCTGCAACCGGGGTGAAGCCGGACCGGACAGGCTTCGAGGACGGCGGAGCCCCTCCTGGCGGAGGTGGCGGAGGCGCTTCGGTCTGGACGCGCTGCTTCTCCCGATCCGGTCCGTGGGGGTGAAGGCGGATCTCCGGGCCTACGAGCACCCCGTCCTCTTCAGCGGCGGTGCCCTGGGACACGCTCATCCAGGCCGCCTCCGCCGTGACCAAGGAGGTTCCGGGCATCAACCGGTGCATCTGGAACCTGGCTCCCGAGACGCCGACCACTGCCAGTCCGATGGCCGGCCACCGTGACCCGGGACCGCCTCGATCTCCTGCGGGATGCCGACGCCATCGTCATGGAGGTCTTTCGGCGTAATGGCCTCTATGACGCCATCTGGCAGTGCCCCACGGTGCTGGTTCCCCTGCAGGCTCGGGGAGAAGTCCGGGGGAGATCGTGGTGGTTCGCCCGGTGATCTCGGAGCGGGCCATGACCGCCCGGCCCTACCCCCTCCCCGAGGCCGTGCTGGACGACCTTCGCCGGAAGATCCTCACCCTGCCCGGCGTTTCGGGCCTGGCGCTGGACATCACCTCGAAGCCGCCCGGCACCATCGAGTGGGAATAGTGGGGGATTTCCCGGCTACGGGATGATCACCCAGGTGTAGCGGTCTCCCACGTTGTAGGCAGCACCGTTGAGAAGCTTCACGACGGAAAGGCCCAGCTCCGAATCGCTGGTTTCGATGGTCAGGCCGATGTCGAACACCCCGGAGCCCACCATGTTGTCATAATCCATCGTGTATTCCGGGGTGGTGAAGGAAAACCCCTCCGGCAGATACGCCTCCAGCCCCGGGGGCACCACACCGGGTCCCCGTTCGGCGGGCCAGGCGTTCCTGTCCGCCTGGTAGGTGATGGCGGCGACTTTGATGACGTTCAGCTCGCCGATCACTTCCGCGGCACGCGCCTTGGTGATGGACCTTCGAAGCCTGGGCATGGCGATGGCGGCGATGATACTGATGAGCACCATCACCGTGAGGAGCTCGATGAGCGTGAAGCCTCCTTCGCTCCCGAACCACCGCCCCATCCCGGCCGCCCCGATCCTCGCCCGCTTCATGAGGCTCCTCCCAGAATGACCTGGCGGGCATCGCCAAGGAAGGACTCCAGGGACTCCCCGGAGGAATACCCCACGTGGATGCCTTCCTGATCGGCGGACAACCGATAGCTCTGGGCGTCCTCTCTCACGTACCGTACGGTGGTGAACGGGTTGCCCGCCTCCTGAAGAGACACGGGCAGCCTCCCCTCCCGTTCCCGATAGGCTTCGATTCGCCTGGCCTGCAAAGCCACCTCGACGCGGAGACCCGCCTCCACCAGACTCGCCGGCAGAGGACGGGGCGGAGCCGGCCGGAGGAAGCCCGGAGAGGCGAGCCAGAGGTATCCCGAGACGACGCAGAGAACGGAGAAGACGAGCCACATCATGGGAGAGGTCCGGCGCCGGGCGGAACCGGAAGGACCGGTTGCCGCGGCCTTCTTCCTCTCTTCGTCCCTCATGACGTCGCCCAGGGCATCGGCATATTCCCTGGGGGACACTCGGGCTGGGCGATCGCCGGAGCGAGGTTCCTTGGTGTCCATGGGTCCCCATTATAAGGACCGCTCTCGATTGCCGCACGATCTGAAATGCCCTACGCTCATCCCAGCATTCTTCGGCTCCACACTCCTTCCGGAGGCTCACATGCACTCGACTCGCTGGAAGCACGTCGCCAAGGCTCTCGTCCTTGCGGGCATCACCTCGATCGCCGCCGACTGCTCCATGCCCCCCGCCGAGGAAGCCGACCTGGTGCTCCACCACGGGAAGGTCGTGACCGTGGATGAGGCCGTGCCGGACGGGGAGGCACTCGCCGTAAAGGGGGGACTCGTCCTGGCCGTGGGATCCGACGAGGAAATCGACGGCTACATCGGCTCGAACACCCGGGTCATCGACCTTCAGGGGCAACTGGCGGTTCCGGGGCTCATCGATAGCCACCTGCACTTCATGGGAGTGGGCGAGGCCCAGCTTCAGCTCGACCTCATGGACGTGGCGAACTGGGAAGAGATCGTGGACATGGTGGCCGCGGCCGTGGCCCAGGCGGCACCGGGCACGCTCATTCTGGGCCGGGGATGGCACCAGGAGAAATGGGATCACGTGCCCCAGCCGAACGTCGAGGGTTTTCCTCTCCATGACGGTCTCAGCGCCGTCTCGCCCGACAATCCCGTGATCCTCACCCATGCCTCGGGGCACGCCACGTTCGCCAACGCCAGGGCCATGGAGATGGCGGGGATCACAGCTTCCACTCCGAATCCCCCCGGGGGGGAGATCCTCCACGACGCCGCGGGAAATCCCATGGGGGTGTTCCGGGAAACGGCCTCGGGACTCCTGGCCCCGGCCCGGGAGGGCGCTCCCCCCGAGGATCCCCGCCGGGTGGCCCGTCTGGCGTCGGAAGAGCTCCTCACGAAAGGAATCACCTCCGCCCACGACGCGGGCGTCGGATATGAGACCGTGGACCTCTACAAATCCATGGTGGACGCAGGGGAGCTCGGCGTTCGGCTCAATGTGATGCTGAGCGAGTCGAACGAGTCCCTGGAGGCCCACATGGACGAGTACCGGATGATCGGCTACGGCGGCCACCATCTGACCGTCCGGACCATCAAGCGCCTCATGGACGGAGCCCTGGGGTCGCGGGGAGCGTGGCTTCTGGAGCCGTATGCCGACTCGCCGGAAAGCACCGGGCTGAACACGACCTCTCCCCAGGTCATCGCCGAGACGGCTCGCCTCGCCGCGGACCACGACTTCCAGCTCGCCGTCCACGCCATCGGCGATCGGGCCAATCGGGAGGTTCTGGACATCTACCAGCGAACCTTCGAGGCCCACCCCGAGCGGGCCGACTGGCGCTGGCGGGATGAGCACACCCAGCACCTCGCCCCGGCCGACATTCCCCGGTTCGGCGAACTGGGGATCATTGCCTCGATGCAAGCCATCCACTGCACGTCCGACGCGCCCTACGTCCTGGAGCGGCTGGGTCGGCAGCGGGCCGAGGAGGGGGCGTACGTGTGGCAGAAGCTCATGGGCTACGGGGCCCTCATCGCCAATGGGACCGACGCTCCCGTGGAGGCGGTGGATCCCATACCCGGGTTCTACGCCTTCGTCACACGAAGGCTGAAGGACGGCTCGGCGTTTTTCCCCGACCAGCGGCTGAGCCGCATGGAGGCCCTGCAGGCGTACACGATCAACGGTGCGTACGCGGCGTTCGAGGAGGAGCTCAAAGGCAGCCTCACGCCCGGCAAGCTCGCGGACGTGACGGTCCTCTCCAGGGACATCATGACCATACCCGAGGATGAGATCCTCGGCACGGAGGTCGTCTACACGATCGTGGGGGGACAGGTGCTCTACGAGCGGGGCGGAGGGTCGGCGATGAATTGAAGGCCTGGGCATGGGGCCCCATCCCCGCCGCGGATCTCACTCGTGCCGTAGCGCCTCGGCCGGATCCACCCGGGCCGCCCGCCCGGCGGGGATCAGGGCCCCCCCCAGGACCATCCCCGTGACCACCATGGTGACGCTCCCCAGGGCCACCGGGTCCGCCGGACTGATCCCCAGGAGAAGGCTCCGGAGGAGCACCGCCACGCCGCCCGCCAGGATCATTCCCAGGATCAGGCCCGGGAGCGCCATGCGAAACGCCCCCCACACGATGGACCGGAGGACTCTCCGCGGCGCGGCCCCCAGAGCCAGGCGGATCCCCATCTCTCTTCTTCGCCTGGAGACGGTGTAGGCCATCACCCCATAGACTCCCATGCCCGAGAGCAGGAGCGCCAGCAGGCTCAGGGAGGTGGAGAGAATCCCGGCCATGCGCTGGGGCAGAAGCCCCACCGCCGTATATCCCTTCAGATCGAAGACCGGGGCCAGGGAGAGATTCGGCTCCAGGGACCGGAGCGCCTGATGGGCCTCCCGCACAACCAGAGCCCTTGGTGCCCGGGTCCGGACCAGAAGGTGCACCTCTGCGTCGTAGCTCTGGGCCAGGGGGCGGTAGAGGAACGGCTTCGGGTCATCGGTCAGGAGCTTGTTCTGGACATCGGACACGACGCCGACCACCGTCAGCCACCTGTCACCGGACCCGCCCCAGAGAACCCGACGGCCCAAGGGACTCTGTCCCGGCCACACCTCCCGGGCGAACTCCCGGCTCACCACCGCCACCGGCTCCGACCCCTCCCGGTCCATCGAGCTGAACCCCCGCCCTTCCTCCACGGGGATCTGGAGCGTCCGGAAGTAGTCCGGAGAGACGTAGTTGAAATCCACGCCCAGATTCTCCTGCCCCTGGGCGCCCCCCCATCCCTCCGGCCTTACACTCGTTCCGTGGGAGCTCAGGTCCAGTGGGAGGTCGATGGCCAGGGCCGCGGACTCCACCCAGGGCAGGGCCGAGAATCTCTCCAGGATGCGATCCTGGAATACCGAGCCCTCCGGAGCCCGAAATCCCTCCGTGGCCAGATCCAGGAAGGTCAGGTAAACCCCCTGGGCCTCGAAGCCCCGTTCGATCCGTCCTGCGTGCTGGAGAGCCCGCAGGAGCAGACCCGCCGCCACCAGGAGGACGAGGGACGCCGCCACCTGCGCGGCGACGAACCCTCTCCGCAGTCGCCCTTCCCGGGACCGGGCCCGGCTACCCTCGTCCTTCAGCGCTCCCACCAGGTCCAGCTCCGTGGCCTGGCGGGCCGGAAGGAGTCCGAAGAACAAGCCCGTGAGGAGCGTCACTCCGGAGGCGAAGACCAGGACCCTGCCGTCGAGGGCCAGTTCCAGATGGATGGGAAAGGGCCCCGGCAGCTCGAGTCCGGACAGGAGGTCGAGTCCCCACGCCGCCAGAAGGACGCCTCCCAATCCTCCCAGGACGAAGACGACGAGAGACTCCGTGAGGAGGTACCGGAGCAGGCGCCCCCTGCTGGAGCCCATGGACACCCGGATGGCGATCTCCTTTCGCCGCGCGCTGGCGCGAGCCAGAAACATCCCGGCCACATTGGCGCAAGTGATGAGAAGGAGAAGACCCACAAAAGCCATCAAGGTCGCGAGGAAGACCATTACCGGACCCCTCACGAAAGCGGGGAGCACCCCATAGGAGCGGGCCGAAGCGGTCTTGCGAGCGTTCGTCTCCGGGTATTCCTCCGCCAGACGCTGGAACACGGTGGACACCGCCGCATCGGCCTGGTCCACGGTGGCCCCGGGCTCGAGCAGCCCCAGGACCATGAACCATGAAGAGCCGCGGCTGTCGAACCAGTTCCTGCCCTCACTGAGGGAAGGGTACTGGACCATCGGAACGTAGACCATGGGCCTGGCCAGAGTGAGGTGCCCCTGAAATGAGGCGGGCAGGACCCCAACGACGGTGTAGGGCTTTCGACTCACGAGGAGCGTGGAGCCCACCACGTTCGGGTCCCCTCCCAGCCGCGCCTGCCAGTACTCGTAGCTCAGCACCGCCACCGGGTGCTCGTCGAGGCCTTGATCTTCTTCCGGAAGGAAGGTCCTTCCTCGCTCCGCCTCCACCCCCAGGACATGGAAGTAGTTGGCGGACACGAGCATGCCGAAGACACGGTCTCCCTCGCCGCCCTCGCTGAGGGTGAGCATCCTGAACTCGTAGCCGGCCACCGCCTCCAGCGGTTCCGCCTGCTCACGGAGGTCCAGAAAGTCGGGGTAGGAGAAGCTATCGAAGCCGTGACCCTCGGATCCTCTCCCGATCTCCACCACCCGGTCCGCATTGGGTATCCCCTCTGGAGAGCGCAGCAGATAGTGATCCGCCGCGCTGAAGATGGCCGTGTTCGCACCTACGCCGATGGCAAGGGAAGCCACCGGGACCAGCAGGAACAGGGGCCGCTTTCGGAGCGAACGCACGGCGAGGCGGATATCCTGGAACGTCGAATCGAGCATGGGAACGACCATGATCAGGAGACCGGGAAGCGAGCTCACAACCGCTCTACGGTAGTTCGGGACGGCGGGTTTCCGACTCGAGCCACGCACCCCCTCCCGGTCTTCTTCCTCGGGTCCTATGTTACAGGTGCTTCGATTCCCTTTTCTCCATGGCACTCGTTTCGTCGGAACCGTGGGACCCTTCTCGCGCTCGGGAGACATCCATGAAACACCCCCTTCTGGCAGTTCTAATGGCCGCAGGTGCCCTCTCGGCCTGTGGACAATCGGCAGACCAAGGAGCTGGAACCGAGAACCCATCCTCCCCCGCCCAGGACCAGGCGCCCGCAGACCAGAACGACCTCGCCTCCAGGGCACGGGCTGTTCTGGCAGCGATCCCCGACCGAGCTCCGGACCCGGCCCACAACCCCATCACGCCGGCGAAGGTCGAGCTCGGGAAGATGCTCTACTTCGAGCCTCGCCTCTCCTCCAGCTGGCTCATCAGCTGCAACACCTGCCACAACATGGGTCTTGGAGGTGTGGACCTGATGGAGACCTCCATCGGTCACGGCTGGCAGAAAGGGCCCCGAAACGCCCCCACCGTTCTCAACGCGGTGTTCAATCTGGCCCAGTTCTGGGACGGACGGGCCGCGGACCTGGCCGAACAGGCCAAAGGACCGGTGCAGGCCGGCGTGGAAATGAACAACACCCAGGATCGGGCGATTCAAACCCTCACCAGCATCCCCGAGTATGTCGCCCGGTTCGGCGAAGCCTTCCCGGGGGAGGCGGACCCCGTGACGTTCGAGAACATGGCCCTTGCGATCGAGGCCTTCGAGGCCACGCTCCTGACCCCCAACTCTCCCGTGGACCGTTTCATGGGTGGCGACGCCGCGGCCCTGTCGGACGACCAGAAGGCAGGCCTGGATCTCTTCATCTCCAAGGGCTGCACCGCCTGCCATAACGGCGTGAACGTGGGCGGAGCGGGGTACTTCCCGTTCGGCCTCGTCCACCGTCCCGACGCGAGCATCCTTCCGCCGGAGGACAAGGGGCGCTTCGCCGTCACCCGCACGGCCAGTGACGAGTACGTCTTCAAGGCTCCGTCGCTCCGTAACATCTCCCTCACGCCCCCCTACTTCCATTCGGGGAAGGTGCGTGACCTCGGCCAGGCGGTGCAGATCATGGGGACGGCCCAGCTCGGAGCCGATCTGACGGACCAGGAAGCTCAGCTCATCGTGGCGTACCTGGCGGCCCTGACCGGGGATCAACCCGCGGTGGAGTATCCCGTGCTCCCGCCGAGCACCGCCTCCACGCCTCCCCCGGACGTGAGCGTGGGGTCCGGGGCCAAGCAGTAGGAGCAGAACCACCGGCCTACGAGACGGCTGCAGGAAAGGAGGCGCCGGCACGGCCCGGCGCCTCCTTTCTTCATGGGAGGATCGTCTTCCGGATTGCCGGGTACCCCGTCTTGCTCCTTCTGTCAGCCCGATCCTCACGCGTCCGGTCCCTGACCGCCTGCAACTCCCGTCGGAGGACAGTCATGCCCGAGCGTCCGGGCGAAATCACCCACCTTGCGCAACGCTGGGGCGAGGGGGACGAAGACGCCTTCGGGGAGCTCATCGACCTGGTGTACGACGACCTCCGGCGAATCGCTCACAAGCACGTACGCGCCGGAGCCGGCACCATCAACACGACGGCCCTCGTCCACGAGGCCTTCCTGAGGCTGGCCGGTGCGGAAGGCGGCCAATGGGCAGGAAGGGCGCAGTTCTTCGCCTTCTGCTCCAAAGCCATGCGAAGGATCCTCATCGATTACGCCCGACGACGCGGAGCGGAGAAGCGGGGAGGGAACCGGGTCAGGATCCCCCTGACACCCGAGAGCGCCTTCGTCGAGCGGGACGTCACCGAGATCCTGGCATTGGACGAGGCGCTCCGCACGCTCGAGGCCCACGACGCCCGCATGGCCAGGATCGCCGAGTGTCGCTTCTTCGGCGGGCTTTCCGTTCTAGAGACAGCGGAGGCACTCAACACCTCGTCGCGGACGGTGGAGCGGGAATGGGCCAAGGCAAGAGGATACTTGTACCACCTGCTCGGGATGAACGGGGCCACGGGCAGCGACAGGATGGACAGGCCCGGTCCGGGCTGACCTCGGGCCGCATCCAGCGGGCTGCCGGCGAGGCTCCATGGGGGCCCCCAGCGGGAAGCGTATGTCTGAACCGAGTGCAGATCTGATCTGGAAGCGATGGGACGAGGTGGACCACCTCTTCGACCAGGCGCTGGACCTGGCTGAAGAGGAGCGCGTCCCGTTCCTCGAGGACGCTTGCGCCGGCGACACACTCCTGCTGGACACTCTCTCCCGTCTGCTGGAGGCCAGCTCCAGGGCGGCCGGTGTCCTCTCCGGCCCGGGATCGGAGTTGCTCCAGGCCGCCTTCGTCCCTCGAGGGAGCAGACCCTCCTGGCCGAACCCCCGACCCGGTGCGGTCGTGGGACGGTATCGCCTGATCCGCGAGATCGGCCGGGGGGGCATGGCGAACGTGTACGAGGCCGAGCGGACCGACGGGGTGCTGGGGCGGAGGGTGGCGGTGAAGCTCCTCCGGGGCGTGGATTCGGAGGATGTCACCCAGAGGTTCGGGGCAGAGCGTCGGATCCTCTCCTCCCTGGCCCATCCGAACATCGCGCGGCTCCTGGACGGCGGCGCCACCGAAGCCGGCCGGCCCTATTTCGTCATGGAGCTGGTGAGGGGCGAGCCCGTTACCCGATGGGCCGACCGGCGCCGGCTCGGCATCCCGGAGCGTCTCCGGCTCTTCGTCCAGGTCCTGGACGCCGTGCAATACGCCCACAGCAGGCTGGTGGTCCACAGGGACATCAAACCGTCGAACGTCTTCGTCAGCGACGACGGACGTGTGCACCTCCTGGACTTCGGAATCGCCAAGCTCCTGGACGATGGGGAGGACCGGGCACCGCTCACGCGCCCGGCTACCCGCTGGATGACCCCGGAGTATGCCTCTCCCGAGCAGATCCTGGCCCAGCCGATCACGACCGCCACGGATGTGCATGCTCTCGGAGTCCTTCTCTACGAGCTCCTGGCCGGACGCCGCCCCTTCGGAAGCGATGGCGAAGGCGCCTTCGAACTGGAGCGGGCGATCTGCGAGGACCCGCCGGCCCCCCCCTCCTCCGCCGCGACCCTACACCTCCAGGCCCCTGTCGACGGAGGAGGAACCGTCCCCAGCCCCGAGGCCGTGGCCGCGGCCCGCGGCACCCTCCCTCCCCGTCTTCGTCGCGCCCTTGCAGGGGACCTGGACGCCGTGGTCGGCAAAGCGCTTCGGAAACAACCGGAGGAGCGGTACCGTTCGGCCCAGGAGATGGCAGACGACCTGATGCGCTTCCTCTCGGGCTTTCCGGTTCGGGCCAGGGAGGGCCTCCGGATGTACCGGGCCCGGAAGTTCGTGCGGCGCCACTGGCTCGCCGTCACCGCCACGGCAGCGCTCATGGTCGTGCTCGCGGCATCGGCCGCGATCTTGACCCGCCTCCAGGCGGAAACGGCACGACAACGCAACCTGGCCTCCGCCGCCGCCGCTCGTGCCGAGACGGAGGCCGAAAACGCGGGCCTCGTCATCGACTTCCTGGCCGACGTCTTCCGCTCGGGGGATCCGAGCCAGGCACCCAACGACACCCTCACGGCTCGAGGGCTCGTGGAATGGGGTGCGCAGCGGGTGGACTCGGAGTTCACCGATCGGCCGGCGGTCCAGGCCAGGCTTCTCCTGGTTCTGGGGGAGGCATACGAGAATCTGGGCCTTCCGGAAGAAGGTGCACAGCTGATGCAGAAGGCCCTGGTGCTCCGGCGCCGGCTCTTCGGTGAAGAGAGCGAGGAGACCGCCGAGGCCCTGCTCCAGTTGGCCGAGCTGCAGCACGCCGCACGGGAGATCAGCCTCGCGATCCCCCTCTACGAGGAGGCGCTCCATGTCCGCCGAAGCCTCTCGAGCGGGGATGGACGGGCCCTGGCGCCGATCCTCTCCGGCCTCGGTCTCGCCCTGGCCCAGCAGGAGCGGACGGACTCGGCGGAGCTCCTGCTGAGGGAGGCGGTCGCCATCCTGAGCCCATACCCCGTGGACGAGGCTTCCATTTCCGCGTCCCTCGACCTGGCGCAGGTGCTCCGCTTCGCGGGCAAGCTGGAGGAGGCCGCGTCCCTCTACGAGGAGGGAATTCCCGAAGTATCGGGCGCTTCCGGGTCACAATGTGACGTCGCTGGCCAAGTACTTGAACAACCTGGCTTATCTCCGCAGGGTCCAGGGCGATTTCGCCGGGGCCGAGCCCCTGTATCGGGAATCCCTGGGGCTGTGCACCCAGCTCTATGGAAGGGGGCATCCCACCACCCTGACGGTGGCTTCGAATCTGGCCGGCGTATTGACCCTCCTGGAGCGTCGGGAGGAGGGCATCGCCGTCTTTCGTCAGTCGTTGGAGGCCGCCGAGGCCCAATGGCCAGAGGGCGGCTGGCGGGTGACCTCCGTTCGGAGGACCCTTGGGGACGCGCTCCTTCGGGCGGGGAAGATCGCGGAGGCCGAGCCGGTTCTACGCGAAGCCGCGCTCGAATTCCAGGAGGAGCTCGGGCCCCAGCACGAGTGGACCTCATTCGCCCTGGCTCGCGTCGCGGTAATCCGGGCGCTGACCGGCGATCCCGAAATCAGTCGCACCTTCATGGACCGGCTTCACGCGTGGCTGTCAAAGCAGCGGGACGATGCCGGAGGATCGCTCCCCCGGCCACGGCTCGCGAGATGTCCGCTCTCCTGGCCGTCCTCGACGACGTGGGCCTCGAGGAGGAGTACGACCGGTTCTCGGAGCTTCTCGGCAAGAGCTCCGCTGGAGGAGGGGGAACGTAGTGTTCTTCGGCACCCCGACCTTCGAAGGCGCCCGTGGAGGGGCCCCCGCTCAGTCTCCCGGGTCCCAGCCGGGATACGCCAGGAAACCCTCTCGGCGCATCGCCCGGACCAGGTGACCCAGCCGCTCCTCGGCGGGTTCCACTGCCTCGCCGAACTCCCGGCGGAGGAGCTCGGCCACCTCGGCCACGGTTCGCTCCCCGTCCAGCCTCATCCAGGCGAAGCTCCCCAGCTCGTCCAGGCGGATCCTGGATGCGGACATGCTATGGAGAAGGCGGTCCAGCCAGCCCCGAAGGCCCCGGGTTTCCGGGTCCGGGCGGATCACCACCACACGGCCGTCCACCTCCTCCCACTTGGCAACACGGCGAGGGGCCAACCCCAGGAGGTTGACCCCTTCCAGCTCCTTCTCCTGATCCCTCCGCTTCGAAGATGCCATCGACGACCCCCGCTCCCACCTGGAGCCGCTACTCCAGGTGGGTGGAAGGCATCCCTCCTTCCTTCATCTTCTTCAGGGGCAGCCAGACCAGCATCACCAGCACGATGAGGTAGGCAAAGAAGCTCAGCCCGAAGCTGGGTTGCGCGAGGAAGGTGAGTCGCTGGAAGCCCAGAAGCGCCGGGAACTTGTCCGCACCGATGACCAGGAGGGCGAGGACCACCGCCATGAGGGATTCCCCTGCAATGAAGCCCGAAGAGACCAGGACACCGGTGTTCTCCGCCCGGGCCACCTCCTCTCCGGTCGCCTCCCGCCGCCGCATGAAGACCTCCAGGATCCACTTGACCAGGCCGCCCACGAAGATGGCTGCCGTGGACTCGAAGGGCAGGTACATGCCCACCGCGATGAGCATGGGGGCCGGGGCCTTGATGAGGATGAGGCCCACGGCGAAGAACATCCCCACGATGACCAGGGGCCACGCCATGTTCCCCGCCACGATTCCGTTGGCCATGAGGGCCATCAGCCCCGCCTGGGGAGCCGGAAGCTCGGCGGACCCGATCCCGTAGACCCGATCCAGGGCGATGAGGGGCAGGGTCAGGACGAAGGCCGCCAGTACCACGCCGATGATTTCGGCCACCTGCATGCGCCAGGGCGTGCCCCCCAGGATGTGCCCTACCTTCAGGTCCTGCATCATGTCACCGGCAATGCCGGCGGCGCAGCAGACCACCCCCGCGACGCCCAGGACCCCGGCGACTCCCCGAACGTCGTGGACCCCCAGGAGGACCATGAGGAGGGCCGCGATGATCAGGGCGCTCAGGGTGAGGCCGGAGATGGGGTTGTTGGACGACCCGATGAGCCCCACCAGGTAGCCCGCCACCGCCGCGAAGAGGAACCCCAGCACCACCATGGCCGCCGCCAGCACGAGCGCCGCGGAGGACGATCCCACGAAATGCCGGTAGAGGAAGAAGGTGGCGATGGCCATGACCCCTACGGCCACCAACACCTTCTTGAGGTCCAGGTCCACGTCGGTCCGCTCGGCCGCCTCACCCCCCGCCACCGCCCCGATGTTCTTCAGAGCTCGACCGATGCCCGTGATGAGGGACATCCGCAGGCTCCAGAGGGTGTAGAAGGCCGCCACGATCATGGTGCCCACGGCCAGGGGCCGAACCTGGCGGAGCCAAACCGCCGTGGCCAGGTCCGCGTAACCCTCGTTCGGTCCGATGAGGTTCCCCAGGGCCGGATTGAGGAAGACCGAGAGGGGGACCAGGAGCAGCCAACCCATGACCGCCCCCGAGAAGAGGACCGCCGAGATCCGGGTGCCCACGATGAACCCCACTCCCATGAGCATGGGAGACGCACTGGGCGTAGCCGCCAAGAGGCCCCCGGAATACTCCACCCGCCCCTGGAGAATGTCGATGGAGGAGCGGCCGAACGCGAAGAAGCGGCTCGCGCTATCACGGACGAGGTGGATGCCGTTGGAGTTCTTGAGAAGCTCCCAGAAGGCCGCCACACCCATGGCCATGAAGAGGTACGCCGCCCCCGTCTGCCCCCCCTGCCCCGCCTTCACGATCTCGGCCGCGGCGACGCTTTCCGGGAACGGGAGGTCGGCTTCAACCACCAGCGTCCTGCGAAGCACGATGATGAAGAGCACGCCCAGAATGCCGCCGATGAGCATGATGGCGGTAGCCTGGACGTAGTGCAGTGAGTCCCAGGCTCCGCTGATGACGAACGCGGGGATGGTGAAGATGGCGCCGGCCACCAACGCTTCCCCCACCGATGCGGTGGTCCGGGCGATGTTCTCCTCGAGGATCGTGCCCCGGAAGATCCTCAAGACGGCCATGGCTACCACGGCGGCGGGGAAGGTGGCCGCCACCGTGAGACCGGCCCTCATGCCCACGTACGCGTTGGCCGCTCCCAGGGTAACCGCCATGATCACGCCCAGGAAGATGGCCTTGAAGGTGAGCTCTGCCATGGAGCGGGACGCCGGGACGAAGGGGGCAAACGGTTTCTTGTCCATAGGGCAGCTCGTGGAAGGAGGGAATCGACAGCCGGAATCCGACGGACCCGGCCGGCGAATTCCTCACTTGACGACGGCGCAGAGGTTAGCGCCACTCCGGAGGCTCTGTCAATTCGCCCCAGCGTCGATTAGTGTACGGTTCCACACCCTGAAGAAACCTCGGCCTCCGACGGAGGAGAGAACCATGACCTTTGTAGCGGATCTGGATCCCAAGCCCCTCTGGGCCCATTTCGACGAGATTCTGACCATTCCCCGGGGTTCCAAGGAGGAGGACAAGATCCGGGAATACGTGGTCTCGGTGGCACAGCGTGCCGGCCTGGAGCACCAGGTCGACGGCACGGGAAACGTGGTCGTCAGAAAGCCCGCATCCGCCGGCAGGGAAGACGCCCCGAGCACCATTCTCCAGGGCCACCTGGATATGGTGAACGAGAAGAACTCCGACGTGGAGCATGACTTCTCCAAGGACCCCATCAAGCCGGTCATGGACGGGGAATACCTCACCGCCGAAGGGACGACTCTGGGGTCCGACAACGGGATCGGAGTGGCCTCCATGCTGGCCATCATGGAAGCCACGGACCTTACCCACGGTCCCCTGGAATTCCTCTTCACCATCGACGAGGAGACGGGACTGACTGGAGCGGGCGGTCTGAATCCCGACATGATTCGCTCCAAGCGCCTCCTGAACCTGGACTCCGAGGAGGAGGGCTCCCTGACGGTGGGCTGCGCGGGGGGGGCCGATACCGAGCTGCGCCTCCGTCTCCAGACGCTCCCCGCACCCGACCGGTGCTCGGTCTTCAGGCTGAGCCTCCACGGGCTGAACGGGGGGCACTCGGGCATCGACATCCACCTCCAGAGGGGCAACGCCGTCCAGCTCCTGGCCCGGATGCTCCACGCCATCTCCCATGGAACGCCCGGATTCGTGGCCGATATGCAGGGGGGGAACAAGCACAACGCCATCCCGCGGGAGGCCTGGGCGATCGTGGTCATCCCGGAGGACCAGTCGGGAGACTTTCTGCTCGAAATCGGGAAACAGTTCGAGCTGGTGAAGGAGGAGTACAAGACCGTCGAGCCGGGAATGCAGTTCAGCATAGGCGAGGCGCCGGCCCCGTCGGAGGTCTGGACCACGGAGACGACCTGGAACGTGCTTCGGCTCCTGGTGGCCCTTCCCCACGGAGTCATCGCCATGAGCAACGACATCCCCGGGCTCGTGGAGACCAGCACGAACCTGGCGGTCGCCAAAGCGGAGGGAGCGGAGGTCAGCGTGCTCATGAGCTCCCGGTCCTCCGTGGCGTCGGCACTGGAGTGGATTCGCCGGAAGATCCGCGCCATCGCGTTCCTCGCCGGGGCCGAAGTGGACGAGCACGACGGGTACCCGGGGTGGAAACCGAACCTGGACTCGGAGGTACTCCAGATCGTGAAGGCCGTGCACCAGCGGGTACTGGGAAGCGAGCCCCACGTCGAGGCGGTCCACGCCGGCCTGGAATGCGGGATCATCGGGGAGATGGTCCCGGGAATGGACATGATTTCCTTCGGGCCGCAGATCGAGTATCCCCATTCGCCCAACGAAAGGGTGAAGGTGGCCTCGGTCGGCCGCTTCTACGACCTGCTCACGGCGGTACTGGAGGAGTTGGCAGCCTGAGGAGGCAGTGATGAAAGCCATGGTCCTGGAGAGCCTGGCCACAATGGACCAGAACCCCGAGCCTCTCCATTCGACCACGGTTCCCGATCCCGAGCCCGGGTCCGGAGAAATCCGGATCCGGGTTCTGGTATGCGGAGCCTGCCACACGGAGCTGGACGAGATCGAGGGACGGACGCCGCCCCCCTCCCTGCCCGTGATCCTGGGCCACCAGGTCGTGGGAACCGTGGAGAGCCGGGGGGCCGGCGCCCACCGGTTCGACCTGGGCGACCGTGTAGGGGTTGCGTGGATCTACGACGCGTGCGGCGAGTGCGCCTACTGCCGGTCGGGAAGCGAGAACCTCTGCGCCGACTTCCGGGCCACGGGGACGGGATGCGGACGGCGGCTACGCGGAGCTCATGGTGGTCCGGGAGGAGTTCGCCTACCCGATTCCCTCGGTCTTCTCCGACGCCCAGGCCGCTCCCCTTCTCTGCGCCGGCGCCGTCGGGTATCGGGCCCTCCGGCTTGACCAAGCTGGAGAACGGCGACCCCCTGGGCCTCACCGGCTTCGGCGCCTCCGGGCCACCTGGTGCTCCAGATGGCCCGCCACCGCTACCCCGACAGCGAGATCTTCGTCTTCGCCCGGAGCGAGAAGGAGCGGGAGTTCGCCCTGGAGCTGGGCGCGGCCTGGGCCGGGGACACCGGCGGACCGGGCCCCCGAGGGCGCTGGCAGCCATCATCGACACCACCCCGGTCTGGAAGCCGGTGGTGGAGGCCCTCCGGAACCTGCGACCCGGTGGCGGCTCGTCATCAACGCCATTCGGAAGGAGGACGGGGACAAGGACGTCCTCCTGGGCCTCGATTACGGGGACGATCTCTGGATGGAGCGGGAGATCAAGAGCGTCGCCAACGTGGCCCGGCGGGACGTGGCCGAATGCCTGGCGCTGGCCGCGGAGATCCCCCTGGGGCCGGAAGTGCGGGAATTTCCTCTGGAAGACGCCAACCAAGCGCTGCAGGCAATGAAGAAGGGCGGGATCCGAGGCGCCAGCGTGTTGCGGGTGTCCTGAACGGACGGCTCCATATTCGCGCCTACTCCTCACTCCCGGGCGGAACTCCCCACGGCGCAGAGGCCTCTTCGAGAGGACGCGCACAGGGCGATCCCAGGCCAGGGCTCGCCTCTCTTCCCCTGGTGCTGTAGTCTATTCCCCGGTCTTTCAGTCGCGGCCCGGCTGATCCGGCTCGCCCCGAGCGGACCGGCCGGCTTCCGCCCAGCACGAGGGAACGCTATGACGCCGACACTGCCACCGCATGGCCGACTCCTTCGGCCCGTCCCGGGCCGAGGCTTCCTGTTCGCGTTGCTCGTCCTCCTGACGCTGTGCGTCGGGCCGGGCGAGCAGGCGCTGTCCGCCCAGATGACTCCACAGTCGGATGCGGCTCTTCCCCAGGACCTGAGCTTCGGCGCCCAGGGAACCACAGAGGTCTGGGGTGCCAACTGGAAGCTGGCCGCCCGCTTCGCACCCTACAAGATGAGCGATCTCGTCAAGAGCACCTCCATTCGCCCCAACTGGATCGGCGACACCGACCGCTTCTGGTATCAGTGGGAGAACGCCGACGGCACCTTCTATTATGTGGTGGACCCGGCCCGAGCCACGAAGCGGCAGATCTTCGACAACGACCAGCTGGCGGCCGAGCTCACCCGCATCACCGGCGATCCGTGGGACGGCCAGCACCTGGGAGTCCGCAGCATCTCCTTCGTCGACGAGAACACGATCCAGTTCGAGGTCCAGTCCACCCAGGACGAGGTGATTCCCGACGAGGAAGCGGAGGTCGGCGAGCAACAGCAGGAGCAGGAGCAGCGCCGCCCCACCCGGCCCCGGACCCGGAAGAAGGTCTTTCACTTCGAGTACGATCTGGGCACCCGGACCCTCCGGGAGCTGGAGGACTACGAGGAACCCAGGACCCATCCGAGTTGGGCCGGCGTGTCGCCGGACAGCTCCATGGTGGTCTACAGCAAGGAGTGCAACCTCTACCTCATGGGCTGGGACGACTACATGAAGATCGTGGAGGCCCGCCACAAGAAGGAGGGTGAGGCGGCCGACTCCGCGGAGATGAAGGTGGACGTCGACGAGACCCAGCTGACCACCGACGGAGAGAGGAATTACTGCTACGGCTCGGAGGGCCGGGGGCAAACGGACGAGGAAAAGGAGAAGCAGTGGGGCAAGCGGCAGAGCGCGGGGATCACCTGGTCCCACGACTCCCGCTACTTCGCCATGACCCGCCGCGATCAGCGGGAGGTGGGTGACCTGTGGGTGGTCCACGTGACGGGGAGCGGCAGGCCACAGCTGGAGACCTACAAGTACGATATGCCGGGGGAGGAGAACGTCACCCAGACCGAGCTCCTGGTCTACGACACGCAGGACCGGGAGATGGCCAAGATCGATGACGACCCGTGGAAGGACGAGACCATGGGGGTCTGGTCCGATCCCACTCCCACGGGGGACCGCTACGCGGCCCGGAGCGGAGAGGACGATGAGCCCCGCATCCGGAAGTGGCTCTCGCCGAACAGCAACGAGCTCTATTTCTTCCGCGCCAGTCGGGACCTCCACCGCATCGACGTCATGGTGGCGGACCCCGGGACCGGAGAGGTGAAGACCCTCATCGAGGAACGGATGAACACCTACCAGGAGCAGCAGGACCCGCGGCGCCTGGAGAACGGGGACCTCATCTGGTGGTCCGAGCGGGACGGGTGGGCGCATCTGTACCGGTATGGACCGGACGGCACGTTGAAGGGCCGCCTGACCGAAGGTCCCTGGCACGTGGACGGCGTGGAAGGCGTGGACGAGGACCGGGGCTACGTCTTCTTCACGGCCAATGACCGCGAAGAAGGAGAGGATCCGTATTACGTGCACCTCTACCGGGTCAACCTGGATGGCACCGGGCTGACGCTCCTGGATTCCGGGGATTTCAACCACAGCCCTTCGGTGAGCGAGTCGAACCGTTTCTTCGTGGACAACTACTCCCGGGTGAACACCGTGCCGGTGGCGGCGCTCTACGACGGCAGCGGCCGGAAGGTCATGGACCTGGAGACGGCGGACTTCGCGGCCCTGGAGGCCGCCGGATATCAGTTCCCCGAGCCCTACAAAGTGAAGTCCGCTGACGGGGTGACGGACATCTACGGGGTGATGTACAAGCCCTTCGATTTCGACCCGACGAAGAAGTACCCCATCGTGGCTTATGTATACCCGGGGCCCCAGACCGAGTCGGTGGCCAAGGCGTGGTCCAGCAGCTCCAGCGAGGTGGCCCTGGCCCAGATGGGCTTCATCGTCATCACCATCGGCAACCGTGGGGGCAATCCAGCCCGGTCGAAATGGTACCACAACTACGGGTACGGGAACCTCCGGGACTACGGGCTGGCCGACAAGAAGGCAGGAATCGAGCAGCTGGCCGACCGCTACGACTACATCGACATCGATCGGGTAGGGATCTACGGCCACTCCGGCGGGGGGTTCATGTCCACGGCGGCGATGCTGGTCTACCCGGACTTCTTCAAGGTCGCCGCGTCATCGTCCGGCAATCATGACAACTCCGTCTACAACCGGTGGTGGTCCGAGACCCACCACGGGGTGGAGGAGGTCACGAGCAGCGAGGGAGAGGTGTCCTTCCAGTACGACATCGACAAGAACCCGGAGCTGGCGAAGAACCTCAAAGGCCACCTTCTCCTGACCACCGGAGACATCGACAACAACGTACACCCGGCCAACACCATCCGAATGGCCGACGCGCTGATCAAGGCCAACAAGCGCTTCGACTTCTTCCTCTTCCCGGGGCAGCGGCACAGCTACGGGAGCATGAACAACTACTGGTTCTGGGTGCGGGCCGAGTACTTCGCCAAGTGGCTCCTGGGAGATGAGCGCACGGCCGTCGACGTCATGGAGCTCAACAACGAGACGGCGCAGAGTGGGGGAGGGGGAGGGGGTTCCGGCGGCGGACAGGGTGTCCGACGAGGGGGCTGACCCGGTGCAAGGGCCCAACGGAAGCCGGGGGCGGGAATCCCCGCCCCCGGCTTCCGTCGGCCCGAAATGGCGCAGGCCAGACCTTCGGTCTGCCCCTGCTGCGCTCAGTCGCGATTCCTGCCGAGGTACGCCCCCAGCGTTGCCACCGTCTGTTTCGCCCCTCCCTGGGTGAAGCGCACCTCTCCGAACACCGTAAAGGACTTGACCGGCACCTCCACGCCCCCGCTGAGGCCCAGGCCGAGGCGCACGTCGCTCTGGTCCTGTCCGGACGAGTTCACCGACAAGCGGGCGATGTTCAGCCCCGCACCCAGGTACGGCCCCGCACCCTTGATGGTGAGGGGGAGGAGCAGCCCGGGCGTGACCTCGAAGTAGGTGCAGTCGGAGCAGTCGACGAACCAGTCGAAGGGCAGGACAAAGTCCAGCTTGCTGGCGATGCCCCGGTCCGCCGAGTCGCTCGTGAGGCGGCTGAGGTTCACCGCGAGGCGAGCGCCGATGGACAGATCATGGTCCTCACCCCAGGCGAGCTCGGGAGCGAGCCGGAGCTGCGCCGAGGCGGGGCGAGCGCAAAGGCCGATCGCAAGGACCAGACCCAGGACCGCCCCGCGCGTGGGTTGAATCATGTCACCTACCTCCCTTGCCTTGAGTGATCGGGAACGTGAAATGTCCTCGCCGGAGAGAGCTGCCCCTCCCCTCGGGAGCCTCTTCTACTGAATCTGGAACGTGACCCGCAGGCGCCCGGGCACAGGGCTCAGCAACTGCTCGTTCGACCAATCCGGCACGAGCTGCACCAGTCGGGTCCGATTCACCCCCTCCGGTGCATCCCCGTCGAAGGAGAGAGCCTTGGTCTGGGCGTTGTAGGTGAACCGCATCTGCCGGGAGAGCAACAGGCTGGCGTAGGAAGACCCGCTGTTGAAGTTCACCCGCAGCCCCTCCGTCGTGGTGCGCACAGAGGCTCCGATGGTGACGAACAGGGACGTGATGGGGTCCTCGTAGAAGATCTGCGCCGCCTTGTTGGCGGTCACTACGAGCTGCGGTGTCGTTCCGAGCGTCGCCAGGATGTCGGCCTCGGGCAGAACACCCTGGGGATCGAAGGTGAGCTGGGTGAGGACATAGGTGCCCGCAATCTCCTGGATGTCCACGGTGGGCCCTGTCGATCCGCTATTGCACCCCGCAGCCGAAACGAGAACCGCCAATGCAAGCATGGCACACAAGCGTCGTGCAGCCTTCCCTCCGATTTCCGTGGGCACTAGCCCTCCTGGTCTCTTGGTGATGCGTGGGCGGGCTTCCGCAGCCCCGCCCTCCGGACGGTCCCCGCGGCAACCGGGATGATGCAACGGACTCTTGCGGGCCTGGGGTGATCCATCAATACCCTGCGGCGGGAGCACCGTTCCTGAGCAGGGCCCCCCTGCGCGCGGCCGCCCCCCCCTTCCGATCAGGTTCCTAGGGCCGCTTGCCCCCGAGAGCCACCCTCACACCGACCCCCTCGTCACGGGCCTTCTCAAAGACGTAGTGGGCGGCCGCCAGGTCCTCCACTCCCAGGCCCAAAGACTCGAAGAGGGTGATCTCGTCCTCGGAACGGCGGCCCTGGACGTGCCCTGAGAGCACTTCCCCGAGCTCGCCCTGGATCCGTCCCTCGAGGTCCAGTCCGTCCGCTTGGGCCAGGAGCAGGTCCCCGGCCTCGGTGAGAGCGGATCGGCGACGATCCACGAAGATCCGCGATCGGGCCACGGTGGCCGTGTCCACCTCTCGGGCCGACGAAACGCTGGATCCCACCGCGTTGATATGCGCTCCGGGCGCGATCCACCGCGCCTCGAGAACCGGCTCGTGGGCCGAGGTAGTCGTGCAGATGATGTCCGCATCCCTGACGGCGGACCGCGCATCAGGCATGGGCTCCACCTTCAGGTCGTGCAGGGACGACTGCCGCTCGGCGAATTGCCGGACATGGCCCCCGGTCCGGCTCCACACCCGAACGCGCCTGATGGCCCGTACCCGACGCATGGCCTCCAGGTGGGTAGCGGCCTGGACCCCCGTTCCCAGGATCGCAAGGTCGGTCGCGTCCCTGCGGGCCAGGAGGCGCGTGGCCACACCGCTGACCGCAGCGGTTCGGATCGCGGTGATCTCGCTCCCGTCCACGAGGGCCAGAGGACGGCCCCGGTCCGCCTCGAAGACCAGAACTCCACCCTGGTGGGCATCCAGCTCCGTGCCGTGGTTCCCGGGCATGACGCTCACAACCTTGATCCCCATCACCTTCCTGGTCGCCAGGTAGCTGGGCATCATTCCCAGGAGTCCCTGCCGCTCCGGGAGCCACATCGCCGTTCTCATGGGGACGATCGCGTCCCCTCGGTCCAGGGCCGCGAGAGCCTCGGCCATGAGCTCGATACACGCATCCATGGACAGGAGCGTAGCCACTTCATCCCGGTTGATGACCAGGACGTCCAGGTCCATTCCCCTTTCCTCCTCCGTCTTCCCTTTCGGGCTCGGCATCCTCGAGGCCGGAGGATCGCCGACGAGGAGCCGACCTCTACATCTCCACCAGCCCCGCGGCCCTCAAGACCTCGAGGTAGTTCATGACGGCCTGGAGGTCGGCGGCGTCCTCACTCTGGGCATCCAGCATGGTCTTGATGTCCAGAACCGAGTGCCGCCCGTCCACGAGCAGCTGGATCTCCGCCGTGTTCACGCCCTGGTAGGGGTACTGGGCCTGGACCTCCTGCGAGACCGCTTGGAGGTGCTGCTGCCACCCCCTGTAGCCGTCCCGCTCCACCAGAGCGGTTTGGCTCGGGACGATGCGACCGGCCTGCCGCTCCAGGTCGCTCATCTGGAGGCTCACGGGACGGACACCCAGGCGAGCCGACGCCGCCTGCATGTGGGTCTCCAGGGCCTGAAGGTGAGCCTGACCGATGGCATCGATGGTGCCCTTCATCCTCTCCACGTAGTCGCCGACCCTCCCCTGTTCGGACGCCAGCTCCATCACGCTCTCCAGCGTCTCCTTCTCCGCCATGACCGTGCCCTGGATCAACGCCCGGGCGTGCTTGTACTGTGCGGCCAGATCGGCTGCCGTGGCGGCGTTCAGTAAGTCCTGTGCGATGACGAGTTGGTGGCCCAGGCGGCGTGTCCCATTGCTGGCGATCTCCCCGGCGAGTCGGATCGCCATATCGTCGTCGGCGCTGGCCACCGTGTACGCACCCGCGGCCCCGATCACCGCAACGCGCCTCAGCTGCGTGGGGTCGGCCTTGTCCACACGGTCACCGGAGGTGTGGTACCACTGGTCCGGCCACACGATCATCATGATCCCCGGGACCTGGACACCCCAGTCATTGAAGACCTCGTGATCGGACGCTCCGTAGTGGGTCTCGACGCTGTAGTAGAACGGCTCGTCGGCGCCCGTAGGAGCCACGATGCGACGGTTGACCTTGTAGAACCCGCTCCGATTCTGGATCCGCTCGTTGTTGGACTCTCCCACGAACCGGTAGTAGTTCTCCATCACGTCGTTGATGTAATGGGGCTGACCGTACGTGGTCCGCATCAGGCGCATGTAGGCCTTGTTGAGGCTGAGCCACTCGCCCACCATGTCCATGTTGATGTTGGCCAGGGTCTTCTCCATGATGTCGCCGTGGGCGCTGACCCAGGGGCCGGTACCGGAGAACTCGGGCCCCCAGAGGAAACGAATGGTCCGCTTGGGGCGTGGAATCCGGCCCTCTTCGATCAGAGTGTTGAGGATCCTGGCCACCTCGAGGATGGCAGCGCTCCCCGAGTCGTTGTCGTTGGCGCCCTGCTTCACGTACCCCTCGAACAGGTGCGCGGAGAGGATGACCTCACCGGAGTTCGGATCGGTCCCTGGAATGTAGGCCACGGGATCCTGGAGCTCGTACGGCTGGGTGGTAGCCTCGACCTGCGCATGGGCGCTGATCTCTTCACCCGCCATGAGCCGACGCTTGAGAACTTCCGCCTCCCGAGGAGGAATGAAGAAGCCGAACTTCGTGTCCCCCGTGGAGGCCCCACGACCTCCGACCCCGCTCCAGGGAATCTGCAGAGGATCGAAGTTGGGCCTTCCGTTGGCGAGGTTCACCACTCCCAGCGCCCCCCGCTCCACGCAGGCCGCCTGGTGAACCCCGCTCATGGAGCCCTCCGTCACCACGATCTTCCCAGCGACACCGGCCCGATCCAGCTCCTCCGGCGTTCCCATCCCCACCCAGACCAGCGGCGCAGTGACGTCGGCATTCTGGCTCCCGTTGGCCAGCATGGCTCGCATATCCTTGTAGGAAGCAAGCTTCTGGCGGACAGGAGAGACCTCCCAGAGCTCCCCCTTGATCCCGTCCCACACCTCTCCCCCAGGGTATCGGACGATCTGGGCGCCGGGGAGACCGTAGAGCTTCAGTTGGTCGTAGACGTATTGAGCCTCGTAGAACGTCCCTGTCCCATATTCCGGAGCCTGCCGGTCCTTGTTGTAGCCCCCCAACTCCACCACGGAGTTCCACGCGCTTTCGCCGGAAGCTTCCCCGATGATTTCATCCATGACGCCTGTATCGAGGAGAGTCCAATACCGCCAAGGGGTGTACTGGGCCTCGGCGGCGCCGGCGAGGAAGACGAGAGCGGCAAAGGCCAGGGCCAATGAGCCCACCGACTGAGCACCGGCCGCCAGGCAGCCGGCGAGCCCCGACGCCGATCGGCCTAAGGAGAAGAAAGATCGCTTCTGCATGGTCGAATCTCCCGCTGGGGTGAAGGTCGGGTGGGCCCGCTCCCTGCGGTTCCCCTGCGGTTCTCCGCGGGCCCGTAGCTGGAACGGCATCAATTGGGGGTCCGGAGGGGTCCCAGGCAAGTTGCGGGGCGCGCCAAGGAAGACGGCGTTGGCTTCCCGAGAAGACCGGGTCTCCGGTCTCGCACCATTTTATTTTAGAAACCAAAATTTTCCGCTTGAAGAAAACTCTTGACAGTTAACCAGTGTACTCGGTAGGAATGAGGTGGCTGGAAGACTACGATCCATCAAAACAAGAGAAACGGAACCACCGGGAATGGGCAGCATCTCCGGGCTCTTTCGCATGTGCGTGGGAGCCACGTCATTCGTCCTGCTCGGGCCAGGGGCCCTCTCAGCCCAGCAAGACTCTCTACCCGTCCCTCGCTTCCACCTCGACGAGATCGTGGTGGTGGCGGACCGGAGCGGGTCCCCGGTGCGGGAGACGGTGGCCTCCACCACGCTCCTCACCCGCGCCGACATCGAGAGACTCCCAGCTCACACGCTTCCGGACGTGCTCCGGTCCGTGCCGGGCCTCGTGTTCGTGGAAAGCGACGGTTCCGGCCGGCTTCCCATGGCCATCGCCCGTGGGTTCTTCGGGGGCGGCGAGACCTCCTACGTCCTCCTCACCGTGGACGGCATCCCCGTCAATGACGACCGCACCGGACTCGTGGAATGGACCCAGATCCCTCTCTCCGAGATCGAGCGCGTTGAAGTCCTCCGGGGCTCGGCTTCGGTTGCCTACGGCGACGCCGCCCTGGGGGCGGTGGTCAACGTCGTCACAAGGGACGCGAACGCGGACGAGATGCACGAGATGAGCGTCCGGGGAGGCTCGTGGGGCGGTCGAGGGATGCAGGGCTCGTTGGCTCAGCGGATGGCCGGCGGGCGACTCCGGGCCTCGGTGGACGTGGACGCGGAAGACGGATTCCGGAGCCACTCGCGGTCGAGCCGGACCGCCGCCTCGGTTTCCTTCGCCCGCATCGCCGGAGACGGGAGGGACCGCACCTTCGGGCGCCTTTCCTATGGAAGGATCAGCAATCAGGAACCTGGCCCTCTGTCTCCGAGCGCTCGGACGCAGGATCCGCTGCAGAGCTCCTCGATGTTTTCCGCCGACGAACGGGTCCGCAACCTCCTCGAGGTGACCGGTGGCAGCAGCCGCCTGGGGACCGGCGGTCAGCGCCTGGACCTGGACTTCAGGCTGCGCTACTCCGACCAGGAGCGCACCCGCACCCTCCTCCTGGCTCCCTCGTTCGGGGACACTCAGCGCCAGCACGACCGGGACCTGAGCGGCTGGGCCCGGACGCAGTACTCGCTTTCCTTCCCCTGGGGTGAGCTGAGGGCGGGGGGGGAAGCCGAGACGTCCGCCTTCCGGAACCGCTACCGGGATCCATCGACGGGAAATCTCCTCGCCCAGGACCGGGGCGCCCGCACCAAGCTGGCGGCGCACGCGGAGCTCCGCCGTGACCTCGTCCCGCGGCTCTCCCTGCACACCGGCCTTCGATATGACCACGTCCTCTCGACCCTGGACGGCGCGGCCGATGTCGCCGGAAGGCGGACCTCCTTCGGTCAGTGGTCGCCGCGGTTCGCGCTGAACTTCGCCTACATGACCCGGTCGTCGGCTCCGGGGAACCTCTTCCTGACCTGGACCAGAGCATTCAAGGCCCCCACGCTGGACCAGCTCTACGATTCTCGGGCCATCCCCACGGGCCAGCCGGACCAAACGGTCAGCCTGTCCAACCGCGCGCTGAAGCCCCAGCGCTCCTGGGCCGTGGAGGGGGGAGCGTACCAGCGCTTCCCGCTGGGGGATTCGGGCCGCTTCGCCGAGCTCTCCGCGGGGGTGTACCGTCAAGAGCTGGACGACGAGATCGACTTCGACATTCGGACGTTCAGGTACGGCAATATCCAGCGCAGTCGCCACACGGGGCTCGAAGCCTCCGTGAGGACGGTTCTCTCGTCCCGGCTGGAAATCGATCACGCCGCCACGCTCACCCGAGCGACCTTCCGTTCGTCGGAGTTGGAAGGGAATCAGCTCAAGAACATCCCGAAGACGGCCTTCGTGACCACCGTGCACCTGGGTCTCACCCCATCGGTCCGCCTTTCCCTGACCCATCGTGCCACGGGGTCCGCCTACGTGGATGACGAGAACACTTCCAAGCTGGGAGGATCCAACCTCCTGGACGCGGCCTTGGCCTGGAGACGAGGTCCGCTCGAGGCGGCGGTCTCGGCGCTCAACGTGTTCGACCGACGGTACGACAGCTTCGGCTATCTCCTCTACGACCCCATCCAGCAGGCCGACGTGCGCATGGTGCATCCCGCCCCCGGCCGAAGGATCACCTTGACCTTCACGGTGCGAGGCCAATGAGCCAGATCCCTCCGGCCGGAGACGCACGAGATCCGACGGGGACCGAGTCGAGGGTCGTCCGGTGTGTACGCCGCGTGGCCCCGACGGTGAAGGAGCCCGGGGGAGCTGCCGGAAGGGCGACGCTCCTCGCCCGGATCCTCTTGGCGGGCCTGGTGGGCCTTACCGGGTGCAAGGAGGCGAGCGGAGGAGAAACCGCGAGCGCCGAGGCCCGTCTCGAAGCGCGTGGCATCGCGGTATACAGAGAGCAGGCCTGTGGCACATGCCACACTCTGACCCGGGCCGGCACGGGAGGCGTCTTCGGGCCCTCCCACAACGGCGTCGGGCTCCGGGCGGAGGAGCGGATTCACGACCCTTCGTATCACGGGAAGGCGAAAACGGCGGAAGCGTATCTCCGGGAAAGCGTGCTCGATCCCCCCGCCTACCGGGTGCCCGGCTACGAACACACGCGATTCGCCATGCCCGCCTATACGGAGCTCTCGGACTCGGACCTGGAGGCCCTGGTCCATATGCTGGAAGCCGAAAGAACCCCCGACGTCCCCTCACCGAAAAAGGAGCCCACGCCATGAAAACCAAGACACTCCATCCGGCGGGCTTTCTCCTTGCGACCGCCCTGGTACTCGGCGGATGCGCGGGGGAGAGTCAGTCCAGCGGCCAAGACACCGGCATGGCCGCGGACACCGCCTCGAGCATGGCCACCGCCGCGATGCCCACGGTCATCGCCACGGACTTGAACGGTCCCATGGGGGTCCTGGTGGATAACGCGGGGAACGTCTGGGTTGTGGACAGCGGGGTGGGAGGCGATGAGAAGATGGTCTTCCCTTCCATCGCGGACGGCACGCCCACGGAGATGAGCTTCGGGAAGACGTCACGCCTGATCAAGGTCGCCACGGACGGAAGCGCTGAGGAGATGGCCACCTTCCCCTCGGTGGGCTACCCGGAGGGACCCGAGGGCGCCAACCGTCTCGCCATGCTGAACGGAGCGTTGTACGTGAGCAGCGGGGGCTGGAGCGACGGGATGCAGGTGGACCGGATTCCCCTCATGGCCGCGGTTCTCCGATTCGACGGCGGGCAGCTCACCGAGGTCGCCAACACCTGGGACCTGGAGAGCAGCAAGAACCCGGCCGGCGCTCTGGTGGAGAGCCACTGCTTCGGCCTCACCGCCGGCCCCGACGGGGCGCTCTGGGTGGCCGACGCGGCGGGAAACGATCTTCTGCGAGTGGACCCGTCCACGGGAGCCGTGAAGCTCGTCGCCGTCTTCGACGCGATGCCCGGCCCCATTCCGAACCCCAACCGTGGAGGGGCAAAGGAGATCGAGCCCGTGCCCACCGCAGTGGCCTTCGACCGGCAGGGCGAGATGTACGTCTCCCTCCTCTCGGGCGTGCCTTTCCTCCCCGGCCACTCCAAGGTGGTCCACGTGTCCCCCGACGGTGACGTGACCGACTACTCCACGGACCTCACCATGCTCACGGACCTGCGCGCGGGGCCTGACGGCCGACTGTACGCCGTGTCCATGGGTGTCTTCGCCGAAGAGGGTCCGGAGCCCAACTCCGGCGCCCTGCTCCGCATCGGTGATGGGACCTCCGAGGTGGTGGTGCCCGACCTTTCGTTACCGACCTCCGTCGCCTTCGACCAGGCCGGGAGCGCCTACGTAACCATCAATGGCCTGGGAGCCCCCGGGTCGGGCTCGGTGGTGAAGTACCCCGGGATCGCGCGGCCCGGAATGTAGGGACCGAAACGCTGGCGGCAGCAGTTCTCGGGGCCTGCTGGAAGGTGATTCGACGCGCTCGGGGCGGCCCGCCTCGGAACTCCGAGGCGGGCCTTTCGGGTTCGGAGGGGTACCCCTCAGCCGCCCAACGCTTCGATGATGGGATACGCCCACCCAAGGATGCGCTCGGCGTCCTCTGGAGCCAGCTGACCGGAGGCCTCGAGCTCCTGGACCTGGGCCACAACCCCCATGAGCTGGTTCCGAGCGGCATCGAAGTTCCCCTTTTCGATCTGCTTGGTGGCCGAGGTCAGCTTGTTCACCAGAGCGCGAGCGTGGGGATCACGGATAGCCCCCAGCTCGGCCAGGTCCTCGATCCTCACCGTCATGATCTGACAGGCCACCGTCGGATCGCTCAGGTCGGCCTGGATCTCTTCCACGGACCGGCAGCCGGGCGCGTTGTCTCCGATGAAGATGCCGCCCCCGATCTCTCCGTCAGAGAAGAGGCCCGAAAGTCCCCAGGCACAGGCGCCGAGGGACGGATTGTGGGCCACTTCCAGATCGCCGCCCACGAAGAGGAGCGACCACAGCCCATCGATCTGCGAGAGGACGGGATTGCCAAGAATCCTGAGAGCCTCCCCCACCGAAGTCAGCGAGGACAGACCATCCAGGTCACCGAGGGAGGCGTTCCCTTCGAAGCGCACTTCCCCGCCGACCATCGTGAGGCCCGACAGCCCTCCGACGTCCGACAGCCGCTCGTTCCCGGTGACCGCCAACGGACCGCCCAGGCTCGCAACCCCTGCGAGCCCGTCCAGGTTGGTGAGGGCCGGGTTGCCCTCGATGAAGATTGCGTGGCCGATGGACGTTAGACCCGAGAGCCCGTCAAGGTTCTCCAGGCGCTCATTCCCGCGTATCCATAGCTCCGCTGCCACCGAGGAGACACTGGCCAGCCCGTTTACGTGGGTCAGTAGCGGATTGTTGGCGACCTCCAGAACCTCCCCCACCGTCTCCACAGACGAGAGGCCTTCGAGGTTGGAGAGGGACCCGTTGTCCACGACGGCCAGCCGCGACCCTACCGATTCCACCGCAGAAAGCCCGTCTAGATTCGGAAGCGACGGGTTGGCCAGCACGATGAGGTCTCCACCCACGGAGGCCAGGGACGACAGGCCCTCCAGGGAGGCCAGAGCTTCATTCTGGGCCAGGAAGAAGCCCCCCCCCAACGTCTCGAGGGACGAGAAGCCAGCTCACGGAGGTCAGCGCCGGGTGTCTCTCTACCCGCAGGCACCCGCCGACCTCGCCGAGGACGGGAAAGCCCTCGATGCCCTCCAGGCCCGGGTTCTCCCTGATGTTGAGGTCCCCCCCGATGCGCGTCAGGCCCGTGAAGCCGTCGATCCGGGTCAGTGCCGGATTGCCGGCGATGGTCACTTCGCCCTCGACCGTCACGAGCCCGTTGAGGCCGTCGAGACTCGTCAGCTGCGGATTGCCGCCGATCACCAGGGGTCCGGCCAAGCCGGTGATCCCCGACAGGCCATCCACGTTCCCGAGTGCGGGATTGCCCTCGATGAAGATGGCATGGCCGATCGAGGTCAGGCTCGAGAGGCCGTCCAGGTCCTCCAGCCGCTCGTTCCACCGGATCCAGAGCTCACCCTCCACCGACGACACGTTTCTCAGGCCATTCAGACTGGCCAGAAGAGGATTGCCGGCGACTTCCAGAACCTCCCCAACCGTCTCCACCGACGAGAGCCCCTCGAGGCTGGAGAGCGAGCCATTGCCGACAACAGCCAGCCGCCACCCTACCGATCCGACACTCGACAGCCCGTCCACATGCGGCAAGGACGGGTTGTTCAGCACGATGAGTTCGCCACCCACCGAGGTCACGGACGAGAGCCCATCGAGGGATGTCAGGGAGCCGTTGCCGGCCAAGACCAAACACCCGCCTGTGCTCTCCAGTGCGGAAAAGCCCGCCACCTCCGTGAGGGCCGGATTCCCCTCGATGTGCAGACAGCCCCCAACCTCCGAAAGCGCCGGGAATCCATCAACCTCGTCAAGGGCCGGATTACCCGCGATGGTCAGGTCCTCACCCACCGTTCTGAGGGCCGGGAACTCCGGGCCCCCTTCGAGTGCGGCGTTCCCCGTCACCCGGAGCCATCTGCCCACGGTTTCGAGGGATGTGAAGCCGTCGTTGGATGTCAGGCTCGGGTTGTCGCGAATCGCGAGTACGCCCCCGACATGCTGGACTGCGTCCAGCCCGGCAAGGCTCGCCAGGGCAGGGTTCTCCCTCACCACCAGGTGTCCCCCGGTCTGGGTCAGCTCCGCCAGCCCGGCGAGGCTCGTAAGATCCGGATTGCCGCGGATTACCAGGCTCCCATCGATGCTCTGCAGACCCAACATGGCATCGAGGTCGACCACCGGATCGCCCGCACCACCATCCGTTTCCACCCGGACATTCCCCCGAACGATCTCACAGTCCGGGAATCCATCCACGTCCGACTGGGTCTGGAGGGTGAAGTCCATTTCACAAGCGCCGCTTTCCGCGGCGACAAGGTCCGCCTCCATCCCTGGGTTCAAGGGTTCGACTCTCGGAGTCAACGGGTTTCCTGCGTCCGAAGCCCCTTCGCACCCGAGAAGGAGATAGCCCAACACCGACAGGGCCATGGCACTGCGGACGGATGTACACATGGTATGCTCCGCTCTGGAGAATCGCCTGGTGCTGCGGAAAGATTCTGTGTATTTCCTGCATGTAGCTTCCATCGCTTCACTTCATACAGGTTATTCATTAGAACGCTTATCATTGCCTGGTTTTCTCGGGTGGGAGAAAAGCGGGCGAAGCTCCGGCGTTCCCATCCGGCTGTGGACAGGCACTCACGAAGTGTGGTTCGAGTGCGGCAACGTCGCTGACCTCTCCCTTGTCTCTTCCCTCTTCCTCCCCTACCGTCATGGACTGCTTTTCGCCCGCGCTCCGCGCGGGAATGGAGCGCGCTGCGGCCGTCCCGCGGCGAGTACACGCCGGTGCCGTGGGCTCCTCGTCCGCGCAGCCGGGGCTTCTCGCCGAGCGCAAGCGCGGCCAGCAGGTGAGCGCCAGAACACGGACCGGACACACCCGGGAACCCTCGACGGGAATCGATACGACCATGGCGAAACTCGATCCGACCAAGATGGCCGACTGGCAGATCGCCGAAGCGGCCGAAGAGAACATGAAGACGGTCTACCAGCTCGCCGAGGAGATGGGGCTGGAGAAGATGGAGCTCCTGCCGTACGGGCATTATGTGGCCAAGGTGGACTACATGAGCATCCTGGAGCGCCTGCAAGGACAAGCCCGACGGGAAATACATCGAGGTCACGGCCATCACCCCCACCCCCCTGGGCGAGGGCAAGTCCACCACCACCATGGGCCTCATCGGAGGGCATGGGGCGACTGGGCAAGAACGTCATCGCCGCCATCCGGCAGCCCTCCGGCGGCCCGACCTTCAACATCAAGGGCTCGGCCGCCGGCGGCGGCCTGGCCCAGTGCATCCCGCTGACGGATTTCAGCCTGGGGCTCACCGGCGACATCGACGCCATCACCAACGCCCACAACCTGGCCATGGTGGCGGTCACCAGCCGGATGCAGCACGAGTTCAACTACGGCGACGACATCCTGGCCAGCAAGAACCTGCAAGCGGCTGGACATCGACCCCAGGAACATGAACATCAAGTGGGTCATCGACTTCTGCGCCCAGGCCCTGCGGGACATCGTCATCGGGATCGGCGGCAAGATGGACGGCTTCATGATGAGCAGTGGCTTCCAGATCACCGTCTCCTCGGAAGTGATGGCGATCCTGGCGGTGGCCACCAGCCTGGCCGACATGCGGGAGCGGATGGGCAAGATCGTGGTGGCCTGCGACAAGCGCGGGCAACGCGGTCACCACGAGGACCTGGAGGTCGGACGGTGCCATGACGGCCCTCATGGCCCGAAGCCATCAACCCGAACCTGCTCCAGACCCTCGAGGGGCAGCCGGTCCTGGTCCACGCCGGCCCCTTCGCCAACATCGCCATCGGCCAGTCCTCGATCATCGCCGACAAGGTCGGCCTGAAGCTGGCCGACTACCACATCACCGAGAGCGGCTTCGGCGCCGACATCGGCTTCGAGAAGTTCTGGAACCTGAAGTGCCGCTTCAGCGGCCTGACGCCCAACGTCAGCGTCATCGTGGCCACCATCCGGGCTCTGAAGATGCACGGCGGCGGACCGGCCGTTGCCCCCGGCAAGCCCCTTGATCCGGCCTACACGGAGTCCCACCCGGATCTGGTCGAGAAGGGGATCGACAACCTGGTAGCCCACATCGAGACGGTGAAGAAGTCCGGCGTCAACCCGGTGGTTTGCCTCAACCACTTCTACACCGACTCCGACGATGAGGTGGACGTCGTGCGGAAGGCTGCCGAGGCCGCGGGCGCCCGATTTGCCGTGTCCAAGCACTGGGAGAAGGGCGGAGAAGGGGCCGAGGAACTGGCCCGGGTGGTCATCGAGGCGGCGGAGGAGAAGCCCGACTTCAAGTTCCTCTACCAGGACACCGAGCCCCTGAAGACGAAGATCGAGCAGATCGCCACCCAGGTGTACGGCGCCGACGGCGTCACCTACTCCCCGACCGCGAATCAGAAGATCGCCAAGGTCGAGTCGGACGAGGAGCTGAAGAGGTTCGGCACCTGCATGGTGAAGACGCACCTGAGCCTGTCCCACGATCCCAGGATCAAGGGGCGCCCGAAGGGGTGGACGCTCCCGATGCAGGATGTCCTCACCTTCCGGGGGGCCGGGTTCGTGGTTCCGGTTGCCGGCGACATCAAGCTCATGCCCGGCACCGCATCCGACGCGGCCTACCGCCGCATCGACGTGAACCCCGAGACGGGGAAGGTGGTGGGGTTGTTCTGAGGAAGGCCCGGATCGGCCGGGGGATCGCTCCACCAGGAACCCGAAGCTGCCCCGGGGACAGTCCAAAGATGGGTTCGTGACGGCCCGACACCGGCTCGAGGGGTGGGCATAGTGAAGCCTGCACCTCGGGCCGGATCAGGTCAGAGGACGACCCGGGCACCCCCTCCCGCCGTTACCTCATGCCCCTTCCCGGGGCCCGCTCCCAGCTTGCGCCCGGAAGGCACCGCAAACTCCGCCCACCGCTAGTGAGAGGAGAACCATCCACTCCGGACTTCCGCCGACGTCAGTGCCCAGGAGGATGAACAGAGCCGTCAGAAGGCCCAACACGCCGGCCACCAACACCTGCAGGCCCGCGACGCGCCCGTACCGTACCGCTCCCCCCTCGGCACCCAGCGCCGCCATCGTCCTCCCGAGCAGCCCTTCCGGGATCCTTTCTTCCGGGCGAAAGAGGGAGGGGATCTCCCGGATGATCTTCAGATTCTCACGGCATTCGGAGCATGTGGCCAGGTGCGCGTCGATCTCCGACTCGGCCCCATCTTCGTGCAACGCCGCGAAGAGGCGTTCAAGGTCCGGACAGGTCATGGCCTTCTCTCTCCAGGGACGCCCTCAAGCGGGCGAGCCCATTGCGTAGGGTGGATCGTACGGTGGCCCGCGTCACCCCCATGCGCCGCGCAGCCTCTTCGGTCGTCAGGCCGTCCAGCAGCTTGAGGGTGATGGCCTCCAGCTCCCTTTCCGTCAAGCAGGCCAGGGCGCGGTGGAGGCGGGCCCGGAGCTCCCTCCGCTCCGTCTCCTCCAGGGGACCGGGCTCCCGGGCCCCGGAAGCCTGCGTCTCCGGTTCCCGAGCGAAACGGTCCAGGGATCGGCTCCGGGCTCGGCGGCCCCGGTAATCTCCGATGCACACACGAGTCGCTACACGGTGCAGCCAAGCCTCGAAGGAGCCCGTTCCACAAAAGGAGCCACGTCTCTCGTAGACCCTCCTCCACACCTCCTGGAAGAGGTCATCCACATGGTCCCCATCCCGGCCGTAGGCCCGGGCAACCCCCAGAACCAGAGGCCCGTATCGGACCACGAGCTCCCGGAAGTACCGGTGAGTTCCCTTCCGGAACTCCTCCATCTCGATCAAGAGACGCTTGAGGCGGGCCGGCCGAGCAAGGGGGCTCCCAAGGACCGTGCGATGGCCGCCAGGAGGAACAGCTCCCCGAGAGGAACCACCAGCGGACCCCAGGCCCCGAGCAGCGCGGAGTTCGCGGGGTCAGCCCGGACCCACTCCCCGGCGGCCGCCATGGGCAGGAAGAAGGCCAGGCCGCTGGCGAGGCCCATGGCCCAGCGGGCGTTGGCCCGGGCGGGAGGCGAGAGCCCGCTGGTGAGCGCCGCGCTGATCCAGCCCAGCAGGGCGGCGAATACGGCGAAGGACGCGATGACCACGGGGCTATGGAACAGGTAGGTCCACCAGTTGGGCGGGATGCTCAGCGGCTCGTCGGTGCTCCAGGTGTACCTGGCCGGAGGGTTGGCTTCCACCCACGACCTGAGATCCAGGAACGCGGCCGGCGTAAGCGGTCCAAAAGGATACAATTGAGCCACGGCCCGTCCGCCGGCTCGATTGGCCTGATACTCGAGGAGCGGGGTCGCGTAGGCCGCAAGGAGGTACGTCAGAACCGCTACGGAGACCGCCCTCACCGGCAGCCCTCTCCCCGCGGCGCATCGATACGCCGCGACCCCTCCCGCGAAGACCGTAAAGGGAAGGAGAAGTCCAATGTCACCTGCGAACATCATCAACACGCGCCAGGGGCCCTCTGCCGATCCGGAGGTGAAGCCACCCGTCAGAAGCTGAAAGAAGGCAGCGAGCAGGACCGATGCCGCCAGCCACTTGGCCGTTTCCCGAACGAACCCCTTCCCTGCCAGGCTTCGCTTGACTCCCATGTCCCCTTCCTCCGAACTCTCCATCTCCGATTGAAGATTGGACGATGTGGGGTCCTCGCCGGCAACTTGGCAAGGATCTACTTCTCCGTCCAACGTCCGATCCGCTGGGCGCCGTCCGCGCCCTCTACCATTCCGTACGCAACGCCGCCGGTGAACGCCAGGGGCAGGAAGTCCGGGGGAAAGGTGACCTCCATCGGTCGATCCGCCGTGGACACCCGCAGCCACCTTCGGCCTCGACCGATGGGATCGTACTCGTTCCCGAACCGGCGGATCCAGGCGGCGCTTCGGGACTCGCAGCGAAGATCCGTGGCGATGGGACGGGTGGGAGCGAACTGCTCCCGGGCCGAGGCGGCTATGGCCGCGAAGTCCAGGCCCGCGTTTTCGAAATCCGGCCCGATTTCCAGTCGGGCCATACGGCGGAGAAAGCGCTGGATGTCCTCGAGGCTCACCGGCGATGGGGCAACGTCCACGTCCACGCTTTCCGCCCTCCCACCCTGGGCGTCGAGCCAGACGACTCGGCTGGAGTCGGAGCTCCAGAGCACCACCGATCCGTCACAAGCATCCCACAGAGGAACCTCCACCCACTCCCGCGTGTCGGAGGTCTCCCCTCCGGCAAACTCCGCGAACGGAACCAGCACTTGGCCCGGCCCCAAACGTGAATCCGTTCGGCGGAGGGCGCCCGTCCGGATGTCCGACGTGTGGAGGACCGGCCCCGGGAATTGGGCCGCCAACACACCCATCCGGTCATTCCGCACCCGGAAGGGATCCACGTAGGAGACCCGCCCGAGGTCCGTCCGGGCTCGGATGATGCCTTCGTCGGCCATACGCTCCGATCCCCTGAGGGTCCCGAGGGGGTCGAAGGCCGAGACCCGATCCGTTCCGAAATCCCACACGCGGACGCCGGGGGCCTCTCCTCCTGAAGTCGGCTGGATGGCCTGGGGACGCAGAAACTCCCCCGGGCCCTCCCCCTCCCGCCCGAAGGCCACCACCTCCCCCCCTTCCAGAGGCGCGCGGACCACGAAGGGTTCCGCCCCGTCCAGCACCCATACGGACCCCTCGGACACGAACAGGTCCCGGACGGATACGAAGGTGGCCTCCGTAGGGAGGAGCTCGATGTCGGTCGGATCCACGGTCCTGACCTCCGGCGGGCCAGCCGCCCTGCTGCCGCCGCAGCCGGAGAGGCACACGGTCAGGAAAAGAAGTGCGCATACGGACCCGTGTCCACGAGGGCTGAGTCGCTCCATTCCCTTGTCCTCCGCATCGGTGTCGGACGGTTGCCCCGGAAAGGGCCGCGAGAGCGGTGTCCCGGGTCCGTTCGAGCCTGGGCTGCACATCCCCGAACCTCCGCTGAACTCGCCGGTGGAGCCTAAGACGCTCGGCGCCGGCGAAACGTGCAAAGCCGGGCCGAGCTCGGGCGCGGCGACGGTGCCCCGCGCCCCCGGGGCAGGCAGGCCCTCCAACCGGCCTTTGCACACTTTCGGTGCGAGGCGCGTCTACTTCCTCGCTGAACGGGTGCGAGCGGGCGGCACCCGCGTCTGGCTCGGAGCTGCATGGGAGCAACGACGCGAAACTCCGGGGGGAGAGACAGCCCGCGCCTCCCCCTCCCGGGCCCTCTCTCCGGGCCCTCCCTTCCCGCCCCCCCCAAACTATCGGGCGCCGAGAGCGCGTGTTACGTTGTCGCGAACATGGACTCCGGCGCACATGCGGTCGCTCCGCTGCCGGATGGATCCCACCCGAGGTAGGAGTCGGTTCATGGCTGCAACCACACAGAGCCAGATCGAGGAGGACGTCTGGATCCCCACCAGCTGCGGGCAGTGCTACTGTATGTGCGGCATTCGGGCCCGGCGGCAGGACGGCATCATCACGGAGGTCGCGGGGAACCCCGACGCCCCCACCGGCCGGGGGAGCATCTGCCCCAAGGGTCTGGCTTCTCCCCATCTGCTCTACGATCCGTATCGGCTGAACTATCCGGTCAAGCGCACCAATCCCGAGAAGGGTCTGGGGGTCGATCCCAAGTGGGAGAGAGTCTCCTGGGAGGAGGCGCTGGACATCATCGTCGAGAAGCTGCAGGAGTGCCGGGAGCGGGATCCCAGAGGAGCCTACTTCCAGGCCACCACCACCCAGGCCTCGGAGATCCGCTTCGGCGTCATCGGATTCATGAAGGGCTTCGGAACCCCGAACTACTGGGTCTCGGGTGGAGGGCTCCACTGCGGTAACGGGGCTCACTTCATGAACGGGATCATGCACGTCGCTTGGTCCATCATCCCCGACTTCGCCCACTGCAATTACGCCCTGAACTTCGGGTGCTCCAAGGGACACGGCGCCGGACACGTGGCCGTTCAGAACGCCACCCAGGCGGCTGATGCCAGGGCAAGGGGATTCAAGAACGTGGTCTTCGATCCGTTCCAGAGCGCCCAGGCCTCCAAGGGTCACGAATGGGTGCCCATCAAGGTGGGGACGGACGGAGCCATGGCCCTGGGGCTCGTGAACTCGCTCCTCAACGAGCACGGCATCTTCGACGCAGAGTATCTGATGTACAAGACCAACGGCCCCTACCTCATCCAGCCGTCGGATGGTCGCTACATGAGGGACTCGGTCACCGGAAAGCCCCTGGTGTGGGACCTGGTGGACCACAAGGCCAAGGTTCACAACGATCCGACCGTGACCCGGGTGGAGTACGAGGACGTGGCCCACGAGGTGGCGCTCACCGGCCGGTACACGGTGGACGGAGTCGAGTGCACGCCGGCCTTCGAGCTCCTCAAGGAACACGTCAAGACCTACACCCCGGATTTCGTGGAGAGCGTGACCGGCGTTCCGGCGGCCACGGTGAGCCGCATCGCCAAGGAATTCGGGGAGGCCGCAGAGATCGGCTCCACTGTCACCATCCAGACCAGCAAGGGACCGAAGAGGATTCCCCGGCGTCCCGTGGCCACCCACTTCTTCCGGGGGGCCCAGGGGCACGTGAACTCGGGCTGGACCTGCCTGTCCATCGACATGGTCAACCACATGGTGGGCGCGGCGGATACGTACGGTGCGGCCTTCGGACTGGGCGCAGCGGTGGGGAGCGGGTACGAGGGCACCGGGAAGCCGTACCAGATCCCGTATCCCTGCCCCGACGGCCTCCTCATGGCCAAGACCTGGGTATACGACCACGTCCCCTACCCCATGCGGGAGCCGAAGCCGCCCACGCGGCTCGACCTCCACGACATGTTCCCCACGTCCATCTACAACGCGTTCACCATCACCAACCCGCGTTGGTTCGAGATGTTGGAGCGCTTCAAGGTCCCCTACAAGCCGGACGTAATGATCAACTTCGGCTCCAACTCCGTCATGACCATGGGCAACGCGGAGGCGGTGACGGAGAACTTCCTGAAGAAGTTCAACTTCATCTTCTCCTTCCAGCTATACCTGACGGAGTTCGAGGAAGCCGTGGCGGACGTGGTGCTCCCCGATACCTGCTTCCTGGAGCGGTACACGCCGGCCGTGAGCTTCCCCTCGACCTTCTCCCATCCCCAGGGAGAGGACGATTGGGGTTGGACGATCCGGCAGCCGGTGGTGGAGCCCCTCTTCGAGCGTCGGGACTTCAACGAGGTCATGATCGACATCGCCGAGCGCCTCGACATCCACGGCAAGTACTTCAAGGGGCTGAACGACTCCATCCCCATGCGCTACGGCGGAGCGATGGACGAGAAGAACAAGCTCGTGGAAGACGGCAGCGTCGTGCACACCTGGCAGGATATCTGTGACCGCCTCATCCGGGACCGTTTCGGCGACGAGCACGGCCTGGAGCACGTCAAGGAGAAGGGTGTCTTCACCTGGCCGAAGAAGAAGGAAGACGTCTACTGGAAGTGGTTCAATCCGTCCCGGGTGCCCGTCTACTTCGAGTACTTCATCGATTCCAGGGAGAAGATCACCAAGCTCTGGGAGGAATTCGGAGGAGACGACTTCTTCAAGATCGACTGGTCGCGGTTCAAGGCCCTGGCGGACTGGTATCCCTGCCCCACCCACTGCGACACCGATCCCGGGTATGACATGAACGCCTTCTACTGGCGTGCGGTCATGCACTGCAACTCCATGACCCAGCAGAACCCCTACCTGGACGAGATCTCCCAGGAGGACCCCTACGTGTACTCCATCCAGATGCACAAGGGGACGGCGGCGGAGAAGGGGATCGCCGACGGGGATTGGGTGTGGATGGAGAACCCCCAGGGGCACCGGGTGAAGGGCTGGGTGGCCCTGACGGAAGGGATCGAGCCTCATCACCTGGCCGTCGCCGCAGTGGCCGGGCACTGGGGCAACTACATGCCCATCGCCAAGGGCAAGGGCGTGTTCTTCAATGACCTGGTGGAGATGGATCTACCCCACACCGATCCCCTCACCTTCAACCAGGACATCTGTTGTCGGGTGAAGATCTACAAGGCACAAGCATGAGCGAGGCCTTGATGGAGCCATCCGTGAAACATGGATCCAGGGTGGAGACGAGCATGCCACGCTATGGAATGGTAATCGACCTGAAGCGGTGTTACGGCTGCTATAGCTGCGTCATGGCCTGCAAGACCGCGAACCACACGCCGCCGGGCGTCTTCTGGGCCAGGCTCTTGAAAAGCGAAAGCGGAAAGTTCCCCAACACGATCCGCCAGTCCCTGCCGGTCCTCTGCATGCAGTGCGACGAGCCCTCCTGCCTGGAGGTGTGTCCCACCGGGGCCACCGTGAAGCTGGACAACGGCATCGTCGTCGTGGACAAGGACAAGTGCATGGGGTGCAAGTACTGCATGATGGCGTGTCCCTATGGAGCCCGGTACTCGGTAGACGACTGGGAGAGCTACTTCCCCGACGGCCTTCCTCTCTCTCCCTACGAGGAGTTCACGAAGAAGGCTTGGGAGGAGAAATCCGGAATCGGTGTGGCCACCAAGTGCGACTTCTGCCGGGACCGGCTCGCCGAGGGGCGGGAGCCGGCGTGTGTGGAGGCGTGCCCCGCCAAGGCCCGCATTTTCGGTGACCTGGACGACCCCAACAGCGAAGTCTCCGTCCTGATCAAGCAGCAGCGGGGTGAGGTCCTCAACCCGGAGTTCGGCAACAAGCCCAAGGTCTACTACCTGCCGCCGCGATAGGGCGGGGGCGGCGCAGCTCGCTCGAGAACACGGCGGCTCGGGCGGTATCTGATCACGGACCTGAGGTTCAGACAGTCAGGTTCAGACAGTCGGAGAGGTTCCATGAATCCGGAAGTCAACGGTCAACTGCAAAAGCAGTGGGGTTGGTGGATCGCCATCTACCTCTTTCTGGGTGGGATCGGAGGGGGAGCCTACACGATCGGCGCCGTGAACTGGCTGATCGGGGGAGGCGCGGAGGTCTCTACCACGGCGGGACTCTGGATCGGGTTTCCGGCGCTGGCAATCGGGAGCCTGTGCCTCCTGGCCGACCTGGGCTCGCCGACCCGCGCCATCTTGGCCGGAATGAAGCCGCGGACGTCCTGGATGGCCAGAGGGTTCTGGATCATCTCCATATTCATGGTCCTGGCCTTCGTCCACTTCGTCCTCTACCTCTTCACGGACGCAAGCGAGCTCGCCGGCGGGCGGGCGCTCCTCAACGTCATCGCCGTGGCCGGGATCGTCTTCGCCGTGGCCACCATGGCCTACACGGGCATCCTTCTCAGCGCGTCCAAGGGCATCCCCTTCTGGCGTTCCGGGGCGGTCCCGGTGGTGTTCGTGGTGTCGGCGCTGGTGACGGGCCACTTCACCCTGATGCTGGGAATGGCCCTGTTCCTCGGAGGATCGGCAACCGTGGGCGTCCTTCACATCATGACCATGGAGGCTGCGGTTCTGGTGATTCTGGAGCTGCTGGCCATCACCTTCTTCCTCCAAGCGGCCTTCAGCGGGCCTGATGCGAGGGAATCGGTGGAGAGGATCCTGAGAAGACGCTCTTTCGTGGTCGGATATTTCCTCCTCGGCCTGGCCGTGCCCCTGGTCCTCATGGTCCTGGCCTACCGAGCCGGGCCGGCGAGTGGAAGCTTCCTGGGCACCCTTCTCCTGGGCGCCGCCCTCGGGCTCGTCGGGGGCCTGATCCTTCGGCAGTCGGTCCTGGTCTGCGGCGCGCTGCCGACCCTGAACATGGGCGGCTTCGAGTTCCGCCGGATCGCTCGGCCGAAGGACCCGAAGCCGGGCATCGGCCTCATGCCTCCGGTGTGAGGGCAGCCGGCGGGTGGGCTCGGTCAGGGTCGCGCCCGTGCACAGCCGGCCGGAACCCGTCGGAATCACCCCGGTCAGAAGCGGAAGAGACCTGCAGAGCTTCATCCGCCTGCCGTGGGCTCTGTATGCCGACGATCCCGCCTGGGTCCCCCCCCTCATAGGAGAGCAGAAGAGGCTCCTGGACCGGAAGCACCATCCCTTCCACCGACACGCAGAGGTGGAGTACTTTCTGGCCGGCAGAGGGCCTGTCCTGGGGGGCCGGATCGCCGCATTCGTAAACCACCGGTACAACGAGTTCCACGGGGACCGCACGGGCTTCTTCGGGTTCTTCGAGACCGCCGACGACGAGGAGGTGGCCGGGGCCCTCTTCCGAGCCGCCGAAAAGTGGCTGATGGAGCGAGGCATGGAGACCGCCGTGGGCCCCATGAACTTCTCCACCAATGACGAGTCCCACTCCCCCGGGATCCTCCTGGACGGCTTCGACACCCCACCCTTCGTTCTCATGGCTCACGGACGACCCTACTACCCGCGGCTGGTGGAAGGGGCAGGGTACGAGAAAGCGGAGGACCTCCTGGCCTACTGGATCCCCTCCAACCGCCCGCCGGAGCGCATCGTCCGGGCCGTGGCACGTCTGGAGGGAGGGATCGAGGGCCTGAGCATCCGGCCCGTGAACCTCCGGCATTTGGCCGCGGACGTGGAGATCGTCAAGGAGATCTACAACAGCGCCTGGGAGCGGAACTGGGGATTCGTGCCCATGACCGACGAGGAGATGGCCCACCTGGCCGGCGAGCTGAGGCCGATCCTGGAGCCCCGCTACGCCCTCATCGCCTCCATCCACGGGGAGCCCGTGGGGTTCTCCCTCACCCTGCCGGACTTCAACCAGGCGCTGCTTCACGCCGACGGGCGCCTCTTCCCCTTGGGCCTCCTGAAGCTCCTCTGGCACTCCCGCCACATCGACCGGGCGAGGGTCTTCGCACTGGGGCTCCGCCCGGAGCATCGGGACAAGGGGATCGACGCCGTCTTCTACCTCAAGACCTTCCAGGCTGGCCAGGAGCTGGGCCACACCACTGGGGAGTGCTCCTGGATCCTGGAGGACAACTGGAAGATGAGGCGGCCCCTGGAAAAGGTGGGAGCTACCGTGTACAAGACGTACCGGGTGTACCGGAAGGATCTCCCGGTGGAGGGGAAGATGCAGGGTGACGGAACCGGAGCCGGGAGACACGGCTGAATTGGCCGGGCCAACCCGTGCCGAACGGAACCGTCATCAGGTTCGAGTGATACTCCGGGTTGGCGGCGCCGGAGGGGTTATGCTTCTCCAATAACTCGTGGCAGCCCCGCATCCTTGGAAGACTGGAGGATCACATCATGCGTCTGGCCCAGATCATGACCTGGAAGTCGGGGCAGCCCGAGGAGCTACGCTCGGAGTGGCTCAAGAAGCGTGCCCAGTGGGCGGCGCCGGATGGCATCACCGTGCTGGCGGAGTTCCTCATCCCGGCGGGAGGAAACAAGGTCCTGATGGTCTACGAGGGTGAGGATCTCGGGACCCTCATCGCGATGCGTGCCCCGTGGATGAAGTACTTCGACATCGACGTCTACCCCGCCATTTCCATGGAGGACCTCCTCGAGGCGGCGCCCGAGATCCTGAAAGCTCTCGGATAGCCGTTACTTCCGGAACCTCGGCACGCTGCTGGGGGTGGCGCGCCGGAGTACCATGGTTCCGGCAATCGGACCCGCACCAGGCCCACCGGTTGGACCCCTCGCAGGAGACGCGCAGCACCGACTTCTCGTCCCCTCCAGGGATGCATCACCTCACCCACCCCGTGGTCCGGGGAGTCGGCGAGATAGAGGCAGCCGGATAGGCCTCTCGGAAGGTCAAAGCGGCCTCTGGCAAAGACACCGGCCTTCTCGGCTTCGATGGCACCCATCGCGCCGGCGATGCTCCCCCGCCCGGCCAAGCAAGTAGGCCGGAGGCCGGTCTTACAGGTGGGCATGGGCCCCGCTCAGCACGGCTCGACACCAGGGACTCCGCCTGCCGGCCCCTCATTCCGGAGGCTGCGGACACGGAACTTCGGGGCAGCGCGGACCACGGCCGGACCACTCGAGGCCCTCCCGACTGGACGAATCATCCTCAAAATGATACGCTGAGGCATTCCTATCTCGCCCCCCTGGAGGAGTTTGATATGCGCGAGACCATCCGCTTCCGGCTGAACGGCCGGGATACAACGCTCGATACCGAGGGGACGCGGCTCCTGCTCTGGGTGCTGCGCCAGGATCTCGGCCTTACGGGAACGAAGTTCGGATGTGGGATCTCCGAATGTGGCGCCTGTACCGTCCTCGTGAACGGGGAGGCGGTCCGCTCCTGTCTCTACCCGGTTTCGCAGATCCAGGATGCCGAGGTCGTGACCATCGAAGGCCTGGCCGAGGGCGACCACCTCCATCCGCTCCAGGAGGAGTTCGCCGAGCGAGGTGGCTTCCAGTGCGGCTATTGCACCTCGGGGATGATCATGGAGGCATACAGCCTCCTCAGAAGAACCCGCATCCGACCCGGTCGGAGATCGTGAGCGGGATGGACGGCAACCTTTGCCGCTGCGGTGCCCACAAGAGAATCGTGGAAGCCATCGAAGCCGCCGCAGCACGCCTGTGAGGAGGGTGTCATGAATAGGAACGATCTGGGCCCGATGGCGGTGGACCGTCGGGACTTCCTGAAGTTCACCGGGGGCGGGATCGCCGTGGCCGTGGCGCTCAAGGACGTGTCGGTCATCTCGGAGGCCGTGGAGCAGCAGCGGGGTTATCCCACCGACTTCAACGCCTACGTCCTCGTCGGCGAGGACGGGCGGGTCACGGTCTTCTCCGGGAAGATCGAGATGGGCCAGGGCGTGGAGACCTCCCAGGCCCAGATGGCGGCGGAGGAGCTGCGCGTCTCCCTGGACTCCGTCGACATGGTCATGGGGGACACGGACCTCTGCCCATGGGACGCCGGCACCTGGGGGTCCTTGACCACGCGGGTCTTCGGCCCCGCCCTGCGGGCCGGCTGCGCCAAGGCCAGCGAGGTACTCCTGGAGCTGGCGTCCGAACGCCTGGGCGTGCCCACGGACCGGCTGCAGGTGGAGAACGGCGTGGTCTCCGTCGTCGGGGGGTCGGGCAGGGTGACCTACGCCGAGCTGGCCAAGGGCCAGAAGATCCAGCAAACGCTGGGCCGGGAGGCGGTGCTCCGGGCGGTGAAGGACTTCACCCTCATGGGCACGTCTCCCAAGCGCATGGACCGCATCGAGAAGGTCACGGGGGCGGCAAAGTACGCCGGAGACTTCCGACTTCCGGGCATGCTGCGGGCGCGGCTGCTCCGGCCGCCGGCCCACGGCGCCACCCTGAAGAGCGTGGACACGTCGGCGGCCGAGGCCGTGCCCGGGGTGGCCGTGGTGAACCAGGACGGGCTGGTGGCGGTCCTCCACGAGGACCGCGAGACCGCGGACCGGGCGCTCGGACTGATCGACGCGGAGTTCGACGTTCCCGAACCCACGGTGGACGACAAGACCATCTGGGAGCGCATGGTGGCGGCGGCCCCGAACGGCCGCACCGGCTACGAGGCGGGCAGCCTGGACGCCGGGGCGCGAGCCATGCGCGAAGGTCTTCGAGCAGACCTACTACGACGGGTACGTGGCCCACGCGCCCATGGAGCCCCACACGGCCCTGGCCCACCGTGAGGGGGACCGCATCACCGTGTGGGCCTCCACCCAGAGCCCCTTCGGGGAACAGGGTCGCATCGCCCAGGCCCTGGGCATCGACCCGTCTCAGGTCCGGGTCATCACGCCCTACGTGGGAGGCGGCTTCGGCGGGAAGTCCTCGGGCGGGCAGGTCCAGGAGGCGGCGCGCCTCGCCTGGATCACCAGCCGCCCGTCCAGGTCATGTGGACCCGCGAGGAGGAGTTCTTCTACGACACCTTCCACTCGGCAGCGGTGGTGAAGGTCCGCTCGGGCATCGACGCAGCGGGACGACTCCAGCTCTGGGACTACCACGTCTACATGGCGGGCACCCGGGGCTCGGAGGTGCTCTACGACGTGCCCAACGCGGCCGTGGTCTCCCACTCGGCCCGGGACGTGCACCCCTTCGCCACGGGACCGTGGCGCGCCCCCGGCGCGAACACCAACACGTTCGCCCGGGAGTCGCAGATCGACATCATGGCCGCCGACGCGGGCATGGACCCCATGGAGTTCCGGCTGAGGAACGCCACCGACCCGCGGCTGCGGAGCGTCCTCGAGGCCGTGGCGAAGCTGGCCGACTGGAAGCCCGGCGCGGCCCCCAGCGGACGGGGTCTCGGCGTGGCGTGCGGGCTGGACGCCGGCACCTACGTGGCCCACGTGGCCGAGGTCGCGGTGGACCAGTCCACGGGGGAGGTGAGGGTCGAGGCGCATGTGGTGCGCCCAGGAGATGGGCGTCGTGGTGAACCCCGAGGGCGCCACCATGCAGATGGAGGGGTGCATCACCCATGGGTCTCGGCTACGCGCTCATGGAGCATATCCGCTTCCGCGGCGGTGACATCCTGGACCGGAACTTCAACACGTACCGGATACCCCGCTTCTCGGATCTTCCGGAGATCCACACGGTCCTCGTCTCCAACGAAGGGCTGGCTCCCCAGGGCGGCGGCGAGCCGGCCATCGTGTGCATCGGGGCGGTCATCGCCAACGCCATCTACGACGCCTGCGGGTCGCGAGTCTTCACGATGCCCTTCACGCCGGAGCAGGTACGAGCAGGCATTCAAACAGACTGAGGTCGGACGGCGGGGTCCGGGCCGCGCACCCGCGCGCGGCCGGACCCGCCGATTCCGGCGCACTTCACGACCGCCCCAGCAAGACCCCCGTCGCAAAGACCAACGCCCCCCCCAGACCGACCTGAAGGGCGGCCGAGACCGTGGGCGTATCCATGTAGCGGTGCCGAATCCAGGTAATGACCGAGAGCTCCACCCCGACCACGATGATGGCGGCGATCATCGCAACCTGAAAGTCGGCGATCAGGAACGGCAAGGTGTGGCCCAGCCCCCCCAGGGTCGTCATGAGTCCCTCGATGAGCCCCCTCGCCCAGGGGTGTCCCCGGCCGGTCAGGCTCCCGTCATCGGAGAGAGCCTCGGCAAACCCCATGCTGATGCCCGCACCCAGAGAAGCCGCAAGACCCACCAGGAAGGCGTCGTGGGTCCGTTGGGTCGCGAACGCGGCGGCAAACACCGGGGCCAGGGTGGAGACCGAGCCATCCATGAGGCCGGCGAGCCCCGGCTGCACCACCTGGAGCACGAACAGGCGCCGGCGGGCCTGGTCCTCCTCGCGCTTGGTGTCCTCGGGAAGGAGCTCCGCCTCGAGGGATTCCGCCTTGTGCTCGTGCAGCCGCTCCGCTTGGGCCAGGTTGTCCAGGAGCTGGCGCGTGCCCGCGTCCTCGGTCCGGCCTGCGGCCCGCTCGTAGAAACGGCGGCTCTCCACCTCCATGGCGCTTGCCTGCTTGCGCACCGCGTCCAGACCCAGAGGGCGAACGAGCCAGGTGGGGGTCCGGTGCAGGAAGCCCCGTACCTCCTGGCGCCGGATGAGGGGGACGTGATCGCCGAACCGGCGTCGGTATTGCTCCAGCAGGCGGGCCCTGTGGGTGGACTCCTCCTGGCGCATCCCCTCGAAGACCGCCGCGGAGGCGGGGTACGACTCCCGCAGCCCGTCGGCGAAATCCGCGTAGATCCGCTCGTCCTCTTCCTCGAGGGAGATCGCCAGGGCGAGGACCTCCCGTTCCGACAGACTGTCGAACTGCCGCATGATTCCTCCGCCTCGCTGCGAACCTCGGCTTGAACGGTGGACGGGGGACGCCGGAAGCCGGCGACCCCTATGGTTGGTGGACAGGAGACACCGGAAGCCGGCGATCCCTCCCGTTACCGGATCCGAGCCCCCAGCCAGTCAAGGACGGCCTCGTTGAAGGCCTCCGGCCGCTCGATCATCACCAGGTGCCCCGCGTCATCGATCTCGACCAGGGTCGAGTTGGGGATGCGCTCCTCCGCCTCCTGGTAGACCGAGCGTGCAGGCCCGGGGTGGAGATAGGGATTGGGGATCAGCCCATCGTACTTCCCGTAGACCACCAGCGTCGGCTGCCGGATGCGCTCCAGGTACGGGGCGGTGGGCTCGTCCAGCATGGCGCCCACACATTCCTTCACGGCGTAGGCGAATTGGTTGAACTCCTCTTCGCTCTTCGCCAGGCGAGCCCGTTCCTCCACCATCCACTCGAGCCGGTCGCTCCAGTTGTAGAAGTTGATGGCCAGGTTGCGACGAATGGCGTCCTCCGGCGTCTTCCGGATGCCGGAGATGGTGTACACGTTCCGGAGCCACTCCCCCTCTCCGTCGTTGAAGGTCTCGATACCGGCCGGGGATACCAGCACGAGCCGATCGACATCATCGGGGTCCTCCAGGGCCATCACCATGGCGATCTGGCCGCCCATGGACTGCCCGACCAGGGTCACGTCCGTGAGCTGCAGCTCCTGGATGAGCCGGTGCAGGGTCTCGGCGAAGAAGGTCAGTGTGTACGGGTAGTCCGCGCTCTTCTCCGAGCGGCCATACCCGGGAAGGTCCACGGCAATCACCCGGTACCGCTCGGCCAGCGCCGGGATGTTGTAGCGCCAGAATCCGGCGTCGGAGGCGAGGCCGTGAACCAGGATCAGAGCGGAGGGCCCCCGGCCCACGTCTACGTAGGCCACCCGGGGGTCGGACAGGGCGTACTTCACGGGAAACCCATAGTCCAGGTCCTGGAAGGAGAGCGGGGGCGCGTTCCGGTAGCGGAAGCCGCCGATACACCCGCCGAGCCCGAGAGTCAGGGCCATGAGAACGATTGCGGTGCGCATGGTCTACCTCGCCTCAGAACATGAGCCAACTGAGCGTGATGAAGGACACCCAGGGGTTTTCGGGTCTCAAACCGGTCTGGGTCACCTTCGGCGCGTCGAAGAAGTCCCCCAGGACCAGGTAGCCCATGTCCAGGCCGGCCGTGAGGAAGACGCGCAGGTTGTACTTCGCCTCGAAGTTGATCTCCGTCCCGATGGCGCTGCCGCCGCCGGCCGGCTTGGTGTTGGAGAAAGCGGTGGCCGCGCCGACCTTGGTGTAGAACCGGTTCGGGATCCAGTCGCGGAAGACGTTCACGGCCGCGCCGGTCACGCCGAACCCCATGTTCGAGATGTCCTGCACCGCGGAGTAGTACCGGTTCACAACCTGGGGATCGGGAAAGAGAAGTAGGGCCCGGTGGGAGCTGTAGATGCCTACGGGGGAGCCGTAGACATTCCCGGTGACGACGCTGCTGACGGTTCCGTCAGCGATGCCGTTCCCGTCCCCCGTGGTGAAGAGGCCCTCCGCCGAGATCCGGTCCTGGGCCGTCATCCCGTACTTGTAGGAGAGGGAAGCATTCGCGGCCGCACTCCGGATGTCCGCCCCGTGGACGAAGCCTCCGGCCTGCAGGGTGTCGATGACGCCGACGTTGGCGATGACGAAGGCGTCCGCCCACCAGCGGCCCTCCAGGAAATCCCGGTTCCAGGCCACCCGGGCTCCGACCCAGCCGATATCGGCGTGGTAGTTGCTGGACATGGAGAGGCGGGGCGCTCCGTTATAGGCCGCCAGGGCGCTGTTCAGGCCCTCCCCCAGCACGGTGATCCCCCCTGCGCCCCGGGCCCGATCCCTCAGGTACCATGCGTCCAGTCCCACCTCCAGCTTCGGGGCCAGGTGGGTGTCCACGTCTCCCATGAAGAGCGCCACATCGTCGTTCCTCCCGACGAAGTTCTCCCACAGCTGGTAGGCACCGACCCGGGCTTGCACTCCAGGTCGCGGAGTCATGAACAGATTCGCACCCACGGCGTTGGTTCCCCAGAACGCGAGCTTGTACCCGCTGGTCTGCGCCTGCTGGAGCGTGATGTCGTGGGGATCGTAGGCGTTGTCGTAGAGACGTTGGAGCCCGAGGACGACATTCCAGGAGGCGTCCGGCGGAGTGATGTCCACGTTCGCCATGAGCGTCTGCAGGTTGACCTGGGCCGCGTTGATGCCCCCACCCCGATTCCCCCCGACTCCGTAGGCCTGGTCACCCCACGTGTAATCGATCTTGAACATCCCCCGGAACACCGCGTACCCATCCAGGATCTCCGGGCGGTAGATGAAGTACGGCACGAACCGCTGCTCCACGTAATTCGCCGTGGTGTTCACGGTCGCCGTGGAGTTCGGCCCGAACAGCCGCCCGATGACCTGGCCCTGCAGGAGGTCGTTGGACGGGGCAATGTTCGTGGAGGTGCCCCGCGTGAAGGAGTACCCGATGAAGGTCCACTGTTTCGGGACCCCTTCCCGGGGTTTGGCCAGGGTGTCCATGGTCGCGTGGAGCCCGGTGATTTGCCCATGGACCGGCCCTGGCGCACTCGCCATGAGGAGCGCCAAAGCCACCAGCAGTCGTCTGATCATGTTCACGCTCCTTCCCAAGCATGCCCCGGAGGGAGGGACGAGGCTTCCCCTCCACCGGCCGGCCTGATCGCCGCAGGTGCCGCAAGCTCACGAGTTGTCCCGCCGGCCGATCCACACCGGCCTCTGGATCAGTTCCTCTGGACGTAGTTCTGGATCCAGTAGGTGCCGGTGGACACGCCGTTCACCGTCGTGCTCCCGAAGCCGCCCCCCACCGTGGGAGCGTTCACCCCCTGGAGTGCCGGCGAGACCTGGATGATCTCGTACTTCATCGTGGTCCCGGTGATCTGGAAGATCCCCTGGGACGTCACGGCCGTAGGAGAGACCTGGACGGCCACGATGGACCGGATCTGCCCCGCGGGCTCGTTGCCGATGGTGTACGTGCCATTGAGGCCTATGGCCTGCCCCTCGCTCCACTGCGTCACGCTGTACGTACCATCCTCGTTGAACGTCGCGATGATGCTGTCCGTCAGGAACGGCGCCGCGGCCAGCCCTGGTGCCACGTTCGACCCGGCGGAGACCCAGGTGCCCACCAGCTCGTCCGTGTTCGTGTTGGGTCCGGTACCGTTATCGTCGTTGCACGCTACCACTGCCAGTGCCGCCAGCATGAGCGTGGCGTATAGGGTCTTCTTGCTCATCGGAACTCCTCCTAGGTTGAACTCCCATGCGCCGCCCTGCGCGGTCGACGCCGTCCCACGTTTCTTCCCCGCCGTTGACTCCTAGCGGTCACTTCAATGCGGTTCCTTTCGGTCCCATGGTCACGTCAAGCCGTCCTCGGCATGACCACGGACTCTCCCTCTGCCACCACCTCCCCCCGCTCGTTGACGCAGCGGGTGAGAAGGCGGATCCGGTTCCTGCCCCCGAGGACCTCGGAGACCTCCACCTCGGCCGTGATGGTGTCGTCGATGAACACGGGAGCGAGGAAACGGAGGCTCTGGGATACGTAGATCACCCCGGGACCCGGTAGCTTCATCCCGATGACCGTCGAGATGAAGGACGCGGTCAGCATACCCTGCGCGATCCGCCTGCCGAAGCGAGTCGTTTCGGCCGCCACCCGGTCCACGTGCACCGGGTTGAAATCGCCGGTGATCCCCGCGAAGCCGTAGACGTCCCCCTCGGTGATGGTCTTGGTGAAGGAGGCCTTCATGCCGACCTCCACGTCATCGATGGTCAAGCCGTCGATGCGGTCCATTCTCACCGTCCTCCCTTCAAGGCCGAGACGGCCTGCTCCCGCAGCGCCTTCTTGAGGACCTTGCCGGCGTCGCTCACCGGAAGCTCCTCGATGAACTCCACGTACTTCGGGGTCTTGAACTTGGCGATCTGCCCCGCGCAGAAATCCAGGAGGTCCTGGGTGGTGAGGGACTCCCCCGGGCGCAGGACGACGAAGGCCATTCCCACCTCCCCCCACCGCTCGTCCGGGACGCCCACCACGGCCACGTCCCGGACCTTCGGGTGGGTCCGGAGGAAGTGCTCCACCTCCACCGGGTAGACATTCTCCCCGCCGCTCTTGTACATGTCCTTCTTGCGATCCACGACGTAGAAGAATCCCTCCTCGTCGCGCTTCACCAGGTCCCCGGTATGGAACCACCCCTCCCGGATCGCCTGGGCCGTGGCCTCTGGATTGCGCCAGTAACCCGGCGTGCAGACGGGCCCCCGAAGCGCCAGCTCCCCGATCTCCCCGGGTCCCAAGCGGCGATCCTGGTCGTCCACGACCTCGGCATCGACGTAGAAGTTGGGAAAGCCGATGGAGCCGATCTTCCGCTCCGCGTGCTCCTCGTTCAGAGAGAAGACATTCGGGCCGAACTCCGTCAGCCCGAAGCCCTGGCGGATAGGCACCCCCCGCTCGTGCCAGACCCGGATCAGCTCCAGGGACATGGGCTCCCCCCCCACGATGGCGTAGCGGACCGAGGAGAGGTCCACCCGCTGGAACTCCGGGGATTGACGAAGCATCTCCATGATCGTCGGGAGGCCGAAGAGGAGGCTGACCGCCTCCGCCTCGCAGAGCCGAAGAACCCGATCCGGGTCGAACCGGGGAAGGAGGATCACCTTGGCACCACGGTGGAGGAAGGGCGTGGTCAGCACATTCCAGCCACCGGTGTGAAAGAAGGGGGTGAAGGTGAGCGTCACATCGCTCTGGACGATGTTCAGGCGGAGCGTGGTATTGATGCTGTTCCAGAAGAGCATCCCGTTCGTGATCAGGGCGCCCTTGGGATGACCGGTGGTCCCGGCCGTGTAGAGGATCATGCACGGCGTATCGAAGTCCCCGCGGACGGAAACAGGATCGGACGGCAGTCCTTCATCGGACAGCCGGGTCACATAGCTGTCGGGCCCATCGAAGGCCAGGCGCCTTCGGGGAAGGCCCGGCCCCTCCATGGCCTCCACGGTCTCCTGAAATCGACGTTGATGGATGAGCAAGGCCGCCTCGGCGTTGCCGAGCATCCAGGCCAGCTCCCGGGGTGCGAGGCGGTAGTTCAGAGGCAGGAGGATGGCTCCCAGCTTCTGGCAGGCGAAGAGGAGGAAGACGTACTCGGGCTCGTTCATGGAGAGGACCGCGACCCGATCGCCCGGTCCAACGCCGAACTCGTTCGCCAGCATTCGGGCGATCCGATCGATGGCCCCACGACACTGCGCGTAGGTGTACCGCCTCCCGGAGGCGTCGTCCTGGAGCGCCACCGCCTCCGGACTGTAGAGGGCCCACTTCTCGAACCAATCGATACGGGGCATAAGGGGAGCACTCCGGACGGTCTCCGGTCCATTCATGGCATCGCCTCCACGCCCTGAGCCAGCTCGCGACCCTCGCCTCTTCCCAGGATCCAGCCGATTCCCCCGACGATGAGGGAGACCGCGATGGCCGTTGTTGCAGGGACGGCAGGGTTGTTGTGGTAGTGCGTGATCCCGCCGTAGTACATCCCGAAGTGGACCACCAGGGCCGACGCCGATGCGGCGAACACCCATCCTCTCGCCGTATGACGCGTGAAGACGCCCAGGAGAACAGGGACGAACGTGGCGGCGAAAAGCCCATACACCCCGTTCTGTGCGAAGATCGCCACCGAGAGCGAGGGGTCGACGGTCTGTTTCCAGGACAGGAGGATGGTCACCGGGGCCAGGGCCACCAGGAACCAGCGGGCGTAGACCAGGGCACGAGCCTTCCACTCGGGATCATCCCGCCGGCCACCCCCGACCACGTTTCGAAGGAAATCGTTGGGGAAGATGGACGAGAGGGCCACCAGAATGCCCTCCATGGTGGAGAATCCCGCCGCCAACAGCCCCAACACCACCACGGCCCGCAAGAATGGTGGGAAGCGCATGACCATGTAGGTGGCCATCACCGTGTCCGGAGCGAGGGTTTCCCCGGGCATGGCGAGGCGGGCGAAAAGCCCCGTCACAAGCACCGCGAAGAAGAGCCCCGAGACGATGATGGCCGTGGCCAGGTAACGGTTCACTTCCTTCTCGTCCCGGAGATAGAGTGCCTTGGAGATGATGTGGGGCTGGAGGATGATGGCCACACCCACGACGAAATTGGCCACGAACACCTCGAAGAGATCACGAAAGAGGAGGCTGGTGGGGTTGGTCACGGACGCGTAGTAGGGCCCCACCGCTGCGAGGCGCTCGAAGAAGGCCGTCACCCCTCCTCGGAAGAACTCGAACCCGGATCCCAGGAAGAGGAGGGCGACCACGATCATGATGCCCGCCTGCATGGTGTTGGTCAGGATGTGCGTCCCCGCTCCGCCCAGGAGGATGTAGGCGAAGGTGAACGCCACCACGATCCCCAGGGCTACTGGAGCGGGAAGCTCCAGTGCGGACCGGAGCACCTGCGTGAGCCCGACGACGATCAGGACCAGAAAGGTGATCTGGAGCAGACTCAGGACGCTGAACCAGACCGAAAGCCGCCGGTCGCCGAAGCGGTCGCCGATCCACTGGGGCACGGTGAGGACTCGCGTTCGATCGCCAATCCTCCGGAAGCTCTTGGAGAAGACCACGAGGCCGAGGAAGATCCCCAGGGGAGCGGCCACCGCGTAGCCCAGCACCCCCGAAACGCCGTATAGATAGATCAGCCCGGGGTTGATGACGAACGTGGCCGCGCTGGTGAGGTTGGCCGCAAGCGACATACCCACCGCCACCGGACCGACCTTCCGGCTACCCACCGAGTAGGTCTCCAGGGACGCCGCCCGGCGGGCCCGCCACGCGATGAGGGTGACCACAGCCACGTACAGGCCAAAGAACACCCAGGACCAGAAGGACTCGCTCACGTGTCGTACTCCCAGCGCAGGGCCAGGGCCGCCATGGCCATCCCTCCACCCGAACCCATGAGCACCACCAGATCACCCTTCCTCAACAGGTGCTTGTCCACCGCATCCGCCATGGCCATGGGGATGCAGGCGCTTCCCGTGTAGGCGAAACGGTCCATCACATTGTGGGAGCGTTCCCGTGGCACCCCCAGGAGGTCCAGTGTCTCGTTGATGGAGACGATGTTGATCTGCGTGAAGAAGAACCGGTCCACGTCGCCGGGCACCTTCCCGATCTTGCCCAGCACCATCCGGATCAGGCGGGGCCAGTGGGTGGGATTCGTCTCCTGGGGGAACTTCTTGGCGAACCGGAGCAGGTGATCCTTCCGGGCCATGGCCTCCGGCGAAATGGGCTCGAAGGTCCCCCCCGCATAGATCCCCATGTAATCGTGGAAGGAGCCGTCGGCGTACAGCGTGGAAGCAAGCACCCCCGCCTCCTCGCTGTCCACGGCGGAGACGACCACCGCCCCCGCCTCCTCGCTGTCCACGGCGGAGACGACCACCGCCCCCGCCCCATCGGCGTCCACGGCGGAGACGACCACCGCCCCCGCCCCATCGGCGAAGAGGGTGGCGAGTTTGTAGTCGTCGAAGTCGAGGTATTTGCTCATCCCGTAGGCCCCGGCCACGAGGATGTGCCTGTAGTGGGGGTCCGCTGCGATGTACTTCCACGCCAGGTCGAGGGTCGTGACGAAGCCGGCGCAGGCCGTGTTGACGTCGAAGGTCCCGGCCTGCCGGGCACCGAGCTTGAACTGCACCACCGACGCGGTGGAAGGGGAGATGTAGTCCGGCGTGTCGGTGGCCACCACGACGAGGTCCAGCTCCTCCGGCCCGATGCCCGCCTCCTCCAAGGCCTGGCGTGCCGCCGGCACGACCAGATCGGACGTGGCCTGGTCCGCGGCCATGAAGTGGCGCTCCCGAATGTTCCGGTTCTCCCGGAGGAAGGAATCCACGTCCAGGTCGTAGCGATCGTTGAAGTCCGCGTTCGGAATCGCGGGACCGGGTGCGTAGAATCCGGTGCCCCTCACCATCGCCCGCCTGCCCGACGGCATCGTCTCGTCACTCCTCATGGGCTGTCGATCCACCCGAGCCAGCCTTCGACGCTACCTCCCGCGTCGCACCCGGCGTGAGCGCTCCACGGATGAAGGTCCTGAGGGTCGCGAAGACCTCGTCCGGCGGCTCCTTTCCTTCCCAGACTACCCAGCGCATCCCCATGAAATGCGCGGCCCCCATGAGCGCATAAGCCACGGTCTCGGCGTCCATGGAGGCGACCTGCCCCTTCTCCATGGCTCGATCGAGGCCCTCCCGGTAGCCCTCGGCGAGGCGCTCGTAGTACCAGCGGAAGAGGTCCGGAGCCATGAACTGGGACTCGAAGACGATCCGGTAGAGGTTGCGGTGCTCGGCGGCGAAGGCCAGGAAGGAGCGAAGTCCCGCCTCCTCCACGAGGAGCCGATCGTCCAGACCCTGGACGCTCCGGGCGATGTTCATGCGCAGGCGGTGGTTCAGGTCGGACACCAGCTCGCGGAACAACGCCTCCTTGCTCTCGAAGTAGAGATAGAACGTCCCCTGAGCCACCCGGGCCCGCCGCGTGATGTCCGTGACACCGGTGTCGTGGTAGCCGGCGCTTCCGAAGAGTGCCTCGGCCGCGTCGATCAGCCTCTTGCGCGTGCGCTCGCCCCGTGCCGTGCGGGGCTTCCGCGGCAGGTCCCCCTTGTCCCCTCGACTCTTCGTCATTCCGACCCCAGGAACATGAAACCTGAATCATATGTCAGGTTCAATCTGTCCACGAGCCTCGGGACCGTCAAGGTTCTCCGGACCCCTGCCCATGGGCCGGTGTAGTGAGCCGCGCCGACGGCCCCCTCCTTCGGGAGGCGGTTGCCGCCGGATCCGCCCGAGCAACCAGCGCTCGGGCCCTGTTCTCTCGGAACGAGTTGCCATCGATGGCTCCTACAGCCCTGGGCCGCACCGATCCCCGGTTCGCTCGCCACCTCCTTCAGGGGGAAGAGGCGTTCCGCCGTCAGGACGAGGGAGAAGACACCCTCTTCTACCGGCGGCCCCGTTTCGTCTCTCACCTGGATTCCACTGCGAACACGACGCTCCAGCGCCTGATTGGCGGTCTGGTCGTCGAGGAGGACCCGGCGATCCTGGACCTCATGGCCTCCGTGGATTCCCACCTTCCCTCCCGCATGCAGCCCTCCCGGGTAACGGGGCTCGGGTTGAACGAGGAGGAGCTCCGGGCCAACCCGAGCTTGACTGACGGAGTCGTGCACGACCTCAACCTCGACCCGTCCCTCCCCTTCCCCGACCAGACGTTCGACGTGGTGTTGAATGCCCTTTCCGTGGAATACCTCACACGGCCAAATAGGGTCTTTCGGGAGGTCGGACGAGTGCTTAAACCCGGGGGGCTCTTCCTCGTGGCCTTCTCCAACCGTTGGTTTCCTCCCAAAGTCGTGAGGGCCTGGGAAGAGGCCAAGGAGGAGGAGCGTCTCGGGATCGTGGAAGAGTACTTCCGGAAGGCAGAGGCCTTCGGGCCTACGGAGTTCTTCATCTCCATGGGCCTGCCCCGGCCGGAGGACGATCGGTATTTCTCCCTCGGAATCCCTAGCGACCCCGTCTTCGCCGTTTTCGCGGAGAAACCCGGGGCGCCGGGGTCCCGCCGATCCCGGATGGTCCTCCGGGACCCGGCCCAGATGGAGGTGGACTGGGACGCGGTGCAGCTGCGAAAGAAGAAGGTGGGGGAGACCATGGAGTGCCCCTACTGCCTGACGAGATTGAGCAAATGGGAGGTTCCCGACGACCCCTGTATCGATTGGCCCAACGAGTTCCTCTATCTCTGCTTCAACGACTTCTGTCCCTTCCTTGTCAGGGGTTGGCGCCATATGTGGAACCAGGGCATCCTGGGGGTCAGCTACCGCTACTTGTTCAATCCTCTCACCGGAACCTCCACCACCGTACCGGTCCGCGGACTCACGGACCTGAGGCCCGGGATCGTGGGAGAGGAGCGGGCCGGGCGCTTCCAGAGGGTCCTGGAGGAGGGCATTCCGGACTTTTCGAAGCTTCCCAGGCTTCAGGAGTACGGGCCGAGTCTCGGGGGGCCCCGGGGATAGCAGGCACCCGACCCGGCCCGTCGCTTGGCCCCCCACCCGGAGGTGGCGTAAGTTGCCGTCATCCCGGGGGCGGCACCCTCGGCCCCGATCCCGCGCCACGGGAGGACCCATGAGCGAAACCGTCCTGAATTACATCGATGGGAGGTGGCGGCCGTCGGCCGGGACTTCCAACCTCCCCGTCACCAACTCGGCCACTGGAGAGGAGATCGGGCGCACCCCCCTCTCCCCGGCTTCCGATGTCCACGCCGCGGTGAAGGCCGCCCGGGCCGCCTTTCCCGTGTGGCGGAGTACTCCCGCCGTGGAGCGCGTCCGCGTCCTCTTCCGACTGAAGGGGCTCCTGGACGAGCACAAGGAAGAGCTGGCCCGGTCCATGACCGTGGAACACGGGAAGACCCTCCCCGAGACCCGGGGCGAAGTGAGGCGGGGCATCGAGAACGTGGAGCACGCTTGCGGGATTCCCTCGTTGATGATGGGAGAGACCCTGGAAGACGTGGCCCCGGGGATCGACTGCGAGTCGGTGCGCCAGCCCCTCGGCGTGTTCGGGATCATCTCCCCCTACAACTTCCCCGTCATGATTCCCCTCTGGTTCTGGCCCTACGCGGTGGCCACGGGGAACACGGTGGTCCTGAAGCCCAGCGAGCAGGATCCCCTCACCCATCAGAAGGTCGTCCAACTGGCGGAGCAGGCGGGGCTCCCTCCCGGAGTCCTGAACGTGGTGCACGGTGGCCGGGAGGCTGTCGAGGCGATCTGCGACCATCCGGAGATCGTGGGGGTGTCGTTCGTGGGCTCGAGCCAGGTGGCACAGGCCGTCTACCGGCGCGCCTCCACGTCCGGCAAGCGGGTCCAGGCCCTGGGCGGGGCCAAGAACCATCTCATCGTCCTTCCCGACGCCGACCTGGACCTCACCCTCAACGCGTGCATGGACTCTGTCTTCGGCTCCACGGGCCAGCGCTGTCTGGCGGGCTCCTTCGTCGTGGGTGTGGGAGAGGCGTGGGCGCCCCTCCGGGAGAGGATCCTGGACACGGCGGCCTCCTGGAAGCTGGGGGATGGATTGGAGTCGGCCACGGACATGGGACCCGTCGTATCCGCGGCACACCGGGACCGGGTGAACCGCTTCATCGGGGAAGGAGAACGGGAAGGGGTGACGCTGACTCTGGACGGTAGGGGCGCAACGGTCCCCGGACTGGAAGGGGGCTACTGGGTGGGTCCCACGGTCTTCGAAGACGTCCCCTTCGACGTCTCCATCGGGTCCGAGGAGATCTTCGGCCCGGTGGCCAACCTGAACCGCACAGCCAGCCTCGAGGAGGCCATTGCCGCCATGCGGGCAGGACGGTTCGGGAACGCCTGCTCCATCTTCACCACCAGCGGGAAGGCGGCCCGGGATTTTCGCTACCAGGCCGAAATCAGCATGATCGGGGTCAACATCGGCGTGGCCGCTCCCATGGCCTTCTTTCCCTTCGGCGGATCCAAGGGGTCCTTCTTTGGAGACCTCAAGGCCCAGGGGAGAGACGCCATCCGCTTCTTCACCGATGCCCGAGTGGTCATCTCCCGGTGGTGATCCCTGGGGACGCCCGAGCCCGACGAGCCCCACCGGGAAGCCGCTCCCCGATGAGCCCAGCCGGGGAGCCGCAGCCCGATGAGCCCCACCGGGGAGCCGCCGCCCGATGAGCCCCACCGGGAAGCCCCAGTCAGGGGAACACCGGCGAGTCGAGACAAGACCCCCACGCCGAAGGCGGGGTCGCGCCAGGAGAAGGGACTGCCATGATCTCACCGAGTAGCGCCGATATCGTCAGGGGCCAGCGGGAGTACCTCCTGCCGGCCATGCTGCACATGTACTCCGAGCCCCTCGCCCTGGTGGAGGGAAAGGGAGCTCGGGTTCGCGACGCCGAGGGCAAGGAATACCTCGACCTCTTCAGCGGGATCCTCACCACTTCCCTCGGCCACTGCCATCCCCGGCTCGTCCAAAGGGTCGCGGACCAGATGGGCCGGTTGGGTCACGTCTCGACCCTCTACGCCACCGAGGCGATGGTCGAGGCGGCGCGGCGCCTGGCCGACATCGCGCCGGGGCGGCTGAGGAGGACCTTCTTCACGAACAGCGGCAGCGAGGCCATCGATACCGCCCTCATGATGGCCTGTGTCCACACCGGCCGGAGCGAGATCGTGGCCCTGAGAATGGCCTACCACGGCCGCTCCCTGCTCGCGTCCAACGTGACCGCCCACGCGGCGTGGCGCCCTCTTCCCAGCCAGGTCGCGGGAATCCACCACGCCCTGACGCCGTATCCCTACCGGTGCCCATTCAGACGTCCGTGCGACGACTCGTGCGGAGAGGCCTTCGCCCGGGATGTGGAGCAGGTGATCCACACCACCACCAACGGCCGCCCCGCGGCCTTTATTGCCGAGACCATCCAGGGCGTGACCGGGTACGTGGTGCCGCCCCCGGGCTACTTCCCGCGGGTGGCGGAGATCATCCGGAACGCCGGCGGAGTGCTCATCATCGACGAGGTGCAGGCGGGATTCGGGCGGACGGGTGGGAAGTGGTTCGGCATCGAGCACTTCGAGGTGGAGCCCGACATCATGGTTATGGCCAAGGGCATCGCCGGCGGGCTTCCCGTGGGAGCCACCATCGCCACGGAGGAGATCGCCCAGTCCTGGACCGGCAAGACCATCTCCACCTTTGGGGGCAATCCCGTCTGCATGGCAGCCATGTGCGCCACCCTGGAGGTGATGGCCGAGGAGGACGTTCCGGCCCGTGCCGAAGCCCGGGGGCGCCAGCTTCGCGGTGGGCTCCTGTCCCTCCAGGGCCAGTATCCCTGGATCGGGGACGTGCGGGGGATGGGGCTGATGCAGGCCTTGGAGCTGGTGGAGGATCCGGAGACCAGGATCCCCGACCCGGAGCGAGCCCGGGTCGTCCTGGAAGCCGCTCGGGAGCGGGGTCTCCTCCTGGGACAGGGGGGGACCCACGGTCACGTGCTCCGGATCGGCCCGTCCCTCCTGGTCACGGAGGAAGAGATCGGGGAGGGCCTGGAGAAGCTGGCCGCGGCCTGCGAGGCGGCCGGCCCATGATCGCCGGTCTGCCGCTGGGAGCCTGGATCCTGTTGTTCCTGGCCGTGGGGCTGGGGTTGTCGTTGGAGCTCGTGGCCTACCGCCGGTCGAGGAAACGCCGCCCGACCGCCGGGGAGACCCCGCCCCTACAGGTGCCCCCGCACCGGAGCCCCCAGGGACCCCCGGGCCCGGGACGCTCACCCGACCGAGGCCGCTCTTGACCCCCACCGCCACAATCGTCTTCGTCCTTGTCGTCTACCTTTTCGTGCTCCTCGGGTTGGGCATCTGGAGCAGCCGTGAGACCACGGACCTCAAGGGCTACTACATCGCGGGCAAGCGGCTCCCCTCCTGGGTCATCGCCTTCTCCTCGAATGCGACAGGAGAGAGCGCGTGGCTCCTCCTCGGCCTCACGGGGATGGGTTACGCCATCGGCGTGCACGCCTTCTGGGTCATCCTGGGGGAGGTCCTGGGCGTGGCGTCGGCCTGGGTCTTCGTAGCGAGCCCCATCAAGGAATACACGGACCGGTACCGGGCCATCACCGTCCCGGACTACCTCACCGAGCGCTTCCGGGACACCCGCCACGTCTTCCGCCTCCTTTCCGCGGTCATCATCCTGAGCATGGTCGCCGCCTATACGGCGGCACAGCTCACCGCGTCGGGGAAGGCCTTCGACTCCTTCCTGGGAACCGGCTACACCGCGGGGGTGTGGATCGGCCTGGGGATCGTGCTCTTCTACACCACCATCGGCGGCTTCAAGGCCGTGGCCTACTCCGATTTCTTCCAGGGCGTGCTCATGCTCGGATGTCTGGTGATCCTGCCCTGGATCGCCATTCCGGCCGCCGGCGGATGGATAGGAACCATGGAAGCCCTCCGTGCGGCGGATCCGGCCCTTCTCCGCCCCATGGGTTCGTTCGGCTGGACGGTACCGGGGGTAGCCAGCGCCCTTGGCTTCGTGGCCATCGGGTTCGCCTTCCTCGGCTCACCCCAGCTCCTGACGCGTTTCATGGCCGCCCGGGACCAGGGCGAGATCAGGGAAGGCGGGCTCTGGGCCGTGCTCTGTGTCATCGGCTTCGACACGGGAGCCGTCTTCGGCGGCATGGCCGGCCGGGTCCTCTTCCCTGCGCTGGAGGACCCCGAGACCGTCCTCCCCGCCATGAGTCACACCCTCTTCCCTGCCTTCTTCACGGGAGTGGTCCTCGTGGTGGTGCTGGCAGCCATCATGTCCACCGTGGACTCTCTCCTGATTCTGGCCTCCTCCGTCGTGGTCCGGGACGTGGTTCAGAACGTCTTCCGCCCCGACGCCCCGGAGCGGCGTCTGGCCCTCCTGGGGAAGGGGGTGACCGTGGCTCTCGGCGTCGCCGGGCTGATCCTGGCCCTCACCCAGGTCCGGATGATCTTCTACTTCGTCCTCTTCGCCTGGTCGGGCATCGCCTGTGCGTTCACGCCCGTGGTGCTCTGCTCCCTCTTCTGGAGGCGTACCACGAGGGCGGGAGCGGCGGCCGGAATGGTGGGCGGTTTCGCGGCCACGGTCCTTTGGGTGATGTTCTTCAAGGAGAGGTTCTGGGACCTCTACGAGATGATCCCGGGCTTCGCGGTTGGCTTCGCCTGTACCATCGGCGTGAGCCTCCTGACCTCACCCGACCCCCAGGCGATGGCGGAGCTAGACGAGGTTCGGGCAGCGGTGGGGCCGCCTCTGTAGCTCAATGACCTCCGCGGTTCCTCAGGGCCCAGGCCGCGAGGGGGACGGCCACTGCCGTCGTGGCCATGGCCGCCGCGGTCACTGCGGCGCCGCGAGTCTTGAGGAGGGACTTTGCGCCCCGCAGGGCCAGCAGGTTTCTCGGGCCCCGGATGGGATGGCGCAGGACATACGTAAGCCTTGGAGCCTTCATGGTGGCGGCGAGCTTGGCCATGCGGCCCAACGTCTTCTTCTTCATGGGTCCCTCTCCCTTCGTTCAGACAACGTCCGTCCTATATATAAGCTATTGCACCTGAGGGACTTGAAAGATCCATAAAGGCTGGGCGCCCGATGCCGGGGCGGCGAGGGTCCCTTCCCCCTGCGAGGCGCATGCAGGGGGGCCTTGCGCTTCCCCAGGACCCAGGCGTCCCGGTCCGCCACTGTCCCCAGGCACCCACCGGGTCCATATTCGATCCTGCGTTGCGATCTGCCGGAGAATCCCCCCACCGGAGCCACCGGTGCCGGGCGCCGGCTCCTGTTCGCCCGTGATGTCGATCTTCATGCGGCCATGACGGAACCATCGATCTGCCCCAGCTGCGGGGAGACGCTCCACGCGGAGGACCTTCAATGCCCGTCCTGCGGCGCGCCGCGACCCGGGCAGCAGCCGGCCTCGCCCTCCCCCCGGGGCGCGACCGAGGTGTTCCAGGCCTCCTCCACCGCCGGGGAAGGGGCCACGGAGAGAGAGGGGGACACCTGGCCCGAGATCCGACAGCAGCTCGAGACGGCGACGGAGAGCGAGTTCACGATCCTCCGGGAGCTTGGGCGGGGAGGGATGGCCGCGGTGTACCTGGCCCAGGACCTTGCCCTGGGACGCAACGTGGCCATCAAGGTCATGGCACCCGGACTCCTGCTGGGGCCCGGAATGGTGGAGCGGTTCCGCCAGGAAGCGGTGACGGTCGCCAGCTTGCACCACCCCAATATCGTCACCATCCACACCGTCCGTCAGGCCGGCAGCCTGCACTTCTTCGTCATGCAGCTCGTGGAGGGAGGCTCCCTCGAGGGCGTCCTGCGGAGCCCCGAGCCGCTGCCGATTCCTCTGGTCCAGGCAATCCTCTACCAGGTGGGAACCGGCCTGGCTTACGCCCACCGCCACGGCGTGGTCCACCGGGATATCAAGCCGGCGAACGTGCTCCTGGACTGTGACGGGAACGCCATCCTGACGGATTTCGGGATCGCCAAAGTCACCACCGCCTCCAACCTCACCCAGACGGGATCCACCGTGGGCACACCGGCCTACATGAGCCCGGAGCAGTGTCTGGCCCGGGAGCTCTCCGGTGCCTCGGATCAGTATTCCCTGGGGGTGGTGGCGTACGAGATGCTCGTGGGCCATCCGCCATTCGACGGATCCCCCTTCGAGATCATGCAGGGCCACACTTCCTCCGTCGTCCCCGGGATCGTTGAGCAGAGGGCCGACTGCCCCCTGGAGCTCGAGGCGGCGGTGCTCCGGATGTTGGCCAAGGATCCAGAGGAGCGATTCCCTACCATCGCCGAGGCCATCGAAGCCATCGGAGGGTATCTCCCGGGGCCTCGGGACCCTCTGCGCCTGGAGCTGGCTCACCTGGTCAAGCCGGATATCCAGGCCCCGACCGCGGGGTGGGGCAGTCTGGCCCCCATCCCGCCCCGGACGCCGAGCCCGGTGCCGGCCAGCCGCACCCCGGCCCCCGCACCGGCGACCCCGCCCAGGCGTCGGTCCCGGCTTCCGTTCCTCGTCGGTGGAGCCGTGGGCCTCGCCATCGCCGGGACAGCGGCGTTCATGGCGCTTCAGGGCTTCCGGGAGGGTGAGGCCCCGCCCCCGACGCCGCCCACCGCTCCCGTCATCGCCGCCATTGCGTTCGCGAGTCCAGCCGAGTCTCTGTCCGTGGGCGCCACGGCCCGGATCCAGGCGCAGATCCAGGACGCCGAGGGGCAGGCCGTGAGCGCACGGGATGTGGCGTGGACCTCGGGGGACAGCTCCATTGCGGTAGTCGACGGGGCTGGCAGCGAGGCGGTCGTGACGGGGCTCGCCGCCGGCACCACGGCGGTCCGGGCCACTACCGGCGGGGTGGTGGGCACGGTTCAGATCGTCGTCTCCGAGCCAACCCATGGGGCGCTGAGGGTCTCGACGCCACGGCGCGAGCTTCGCGTCGGGGAAGACCTGGCCCTCGCGGCCATCCTCACGGATCCCAACGGGCAACCCGTCCCTGACGTCAGCGTGACGTGGCACTCCAGCGATCCGCGGATCCTGGCGGTGGACGTCGAGCGGGGGGTGGCCACGGGCCGGAGTCCAGGCCGTGCCCAGGTCACTGCCACCAGCCAGGAACAATCGGCAACGGTGATCCTGACGGTGTTGGGCCGGGTTCAGTCCCTCTCGGTGTCTCAGCCTACCCCGCCCCTGGAGGTCGGCCGTTCCGCAGTGGTACGGGCCACGGTGGCCGCCGAACCGGAAGGCTACCGCGGCACCGGCGGACTCCGTTGGGACTCGTCCGATCCGAGCGTCGCCTCCATCGCCGCGTCCGGCGGGGACTCGGCGGTGGTCGCCCTTCGTCGAGAAGGGGAAGCCACCGTTTCCGCGAGAGCGGACGATATCCAGGGAAGCGTGACGCTCCAGGTGCGGCCGCCCGCGCCGTCGGTTTCCGTCAGCCTCTCGCCGGCCTCCGTGGCCTTCGAGGCCGTGGAAGGGGGCCCCTCTCCTGCCGAGAAGAGCGTCGCGGTCACGGTGGCGGGGGGGGCAGCTCCCTTCCTCGGAGTCGTCCAGTACGAGGGAACCGCCCGGGACTGGCTCCGGACCAGCCTGGAAGAGGGGTCCGGACGGAGTGTGACCCTCGCGCTGCGCGTCGACACCAATGGCCTCGAGGCCGGGGCCTACCAGGCGAGTGTTCCCGTGGGGGCCGGGAGCGAGAGCCAGGAGCTGAGCGTTCGCCTCGATGTGGCGCCGAGGCCCGTGTCCACGGCGGTGGAGGCAACGCCCGCTGCAGAGCGTGAGATCGCCGACCTGCTGAGCGCCTATGCGGCCGCCATCAACACCAAGAACGAGGCCAGGATCAGGGAGCTGTACCCCTCGATCTCACAGGACGGCATTCGAGACCTCATGCGCGTCCAGGAGTCCGACATCTTCCAGGTGCTTCCCCTCTCCGGGACTCTGAGGGCCGGGAGAGAGGAGAGGACGCTGGATATCGACGTGTCGGCAGGCATCGTGCCCGCCACGGGGGCGGGCCAGACGCGCCGGATGACCTACACGGTGGGCCGAGGCGACGACGGGAGTTGGCACATCGTGTCGGTGCGGGCCAGCGGTCAGGCTCCCTGACGGACTGGCGCGCCTCCGAGCACCTGCGCGCCCTCGAGAGTTGGAGCAGCCACGATGTTTCTCGCTACTGGACGACGAGAACCAACGTCAGGGTCCTGGGACTCACCTGCTCCAGCCCCACGGCTTCCGAGCTCACCAGCAGCTCCGCCTCGTAACGCCCGGGCGCCAGGGCCCCGGGGGCCACGGCCACGAACAACTCGGCGGGTTCGGAGAAGGTGGCGCTGGTCCGGTCGAGGAAGGCCCCCGTGATCCAGCCTTCGGCCTGGCCGGCGGTATAGGAGGGGGTACTCACCCTGAGACCGGAAAGGGTCAAGCGGGTCTCGGCAGCATTCCTGACCCCTACCCGCACGCCGATCTGGCCCGGATCTCCCTGATCCGATGCTACCAGCACGCTGTCACCGGGAAGGGGTTCCACGACGGTGGCGCCGTCTACCACATTCTGCCGGACGAACTCGATGGTGGGCAGGTCGAAGGAGCGGTCGGGACGACGGGCCGCGAAGGTGACGCTCACGGTGTCGGACCCACCCCACTCGCTCTCCACCGGGACCAAGGCCACCGACGTGCCCTCCCCAAGGTCCGCGGCCAGCCCCTCCAGGGCCAGCGCGAACCCCTCGACGGTGGCTCCCGGTTCCGGAACCGTCTCCAGCCAATCGGTGCCCCCAATTGGGTAGGTCACGGGCCCGAGGGTGAGGGTCCCGAGGGCGGAGCGGGTCCCTCCTCCGGTGTTGGAGACGAACACTTGGGACCGGAGGGTGTCCGCGCTGCCCACCGTGTCGCTGAACGTCACGGCACGGCTGGAGAGGCTCAGGACGGGCTGGGCCAGGTCGAGTGTCGCCTGGAGGGTAGCCTCTCCACCGTTCTCACTCTTGACGATCACCGTGGCCCGATGGGTCCCGCTCGCCAAGCCCGCCGTCTGGGGATCGAGCATGGCGAGGGCGCCGGAAACCGAGCCGGAGAGCCAGTCCTGTCCCGTTCCATCGTAGCTGATCGAGCCGATGCTCAAGGCCCCCAGAGAGCCGCCCCCGGCGTTGGACCCGGTCACCGTCTGGGGAGAGGGGTCGCCTCCTCCCAGGATGGCCGCGAAGGTGACCGAGTCCACGGAAAGCGCCAATCGCGGGGGCGTGGCTCCCGACGCTACCGTGAACGCGACGGTCACGGTGTCTTCCCCACCGTATTCGCTGGCCAGGGAGAAGCGTGCCTCGTAGGGAGCCCCTCGAGCCCCGAGGTTCCCCGTCTCCGCCGTGAGGGTGAGAACACTCCCATTCAGGGCCGATGCCAGCCAATTCGAGGCCCCCTCTCCATACGCGACGGGGTGGAGGGAGATGCTTCCCAGGCTGGAGAACGTCCCGCCCCCTGTGTTGGCCAGCGTGACCGTCGCCGGCCCGGGCCCCACACCCGCCACGGTGTCGCCGAAGCTCACGGTCCGGGGCGTGACCGTAAGCCGGGGCGAGCCCACCACGAACGTCACGGTGAGGCTCTCACTTCCCCCCTGGGCACTGGAGATGGGGAGGGACGCGGTGTAGGTCCCTTTCGCCAGGGAGCCGGTGGAAGCCCGGACGGTCACCGTGCTCGCGGCGGCGGCGGCCGTGAGCCAGTCCGTGGCCCCGGGCCCGTAGGATGGAGCCCCGGCCTGAATGGTCCCCAGCTCTCCGCCCCCTCCATTGGACACGCGAACGGACTGGGGTTCCGGGTCCTCACCGCCCACCAGCGCCCCGAATCGCTGCGTGGTGGCCGAAAGCACCAGGCGCGGTGGGTCCGTCTCCCGGACAACCGACAGGGTCACTTCGATGGTCCTGCTTCCGCCGTTCTCACTGGCCAACATCACCGTGGCGGAGTAGCTCCCCGGAGAGAGCCCGGAGAGAGATGGGCGGAAGGCCACGGTGGTGCCCGCGATCGCCGTTCCGGAGAGGGGAGCCGTGAGCCAACCCGAGGCCCCTGCCCCGTAGCTCACCGACGCGACGGTGACCGACCCCAGGTCGTCGAACGTTCCAGCTCCGGTGTTGGAGAGGGTCACCGACTGGGCCGATGGCGCGGCCCCTCCTGGAAGTCCCGTAAAGGATAGCCCGAGGGTCGAGGCCGTGAGGGCCGGCTCCAGCACTTCCACGGTCACTTCCACGGACTGGGTGCCGCCGTACTGGCTCGTAACCTCCACCGTGGCCATGTGGGTCCCGGCATTCAGGCCGGAGGTGGACGGGGCAAGGGTGAGGGCGGAGCCCACCAGCTCCGGCCCGCCCAGCCAACCGGAAGGACCACCTCCGTAGTCGATGAAGCCCGTATCCAGCACCCCGAGATCGTCGAACGTCCCCCCGCCCCGATTGGAGAGGGTGATGACCTTCGCCGCAGGAGAGGAGCCGCCGATCACGGCAATGAAGGAGACGCTGGAGGCGGAGAGGGCCAGGGCTGGATCCGCGACGGACGGAGCCACGGTGAAGGTCACGGAGGCGGACTCACTGCCCCCGGCGGGGCTGGAGACGGGAACCGTAGCCGTGTACGTCCCCGGAGCCAGGGTTCCCGTGGCCGGCCGCACAGAGAGCTCATCCCCGGACAGGGTCCGCGCCAACCATCCGTCGGCCCCCGGGCCGTAAGAAACGGACCCCAGGGTCACGGTTCCCAGGTCGTCGAAGGATCCTGCCCCCGAGTTGGAGAGGGTGACCACCTGGGCCGCGGGACTTCCTCCCCCCTGGGGCGCCGAGAAGCTCAGCGACCGCGAGTCCAGTGTCAGCCGCGCCTGCCCCAGCCGGAAGGTGACGCCCAGGCTCCCGCTCCCTCCATTCTGGCTCGTGACCTCAATCGTCGCCGTATAGGAGCCGGGGCTCAGGCTCCCGGTCTCCGCCACGAGCGTCACGTCGGCGTTGCTGTTGGAAGAGCCGTCCAGCCACCCCGCGGCACCGGCACCGTAGGTGATGGAGCTCAGATCGATGTTCCCCAGGGATCCGGAACCGGCGTTGAACACCGGAATGATCCGGGGGACGGGATCGGCCCCTCCCGATATGGCGACGAAGTCGACATGGGAAGCCCCAAGCCGAAGAGTCGTGGGGTCGGCGGCGGCAGCCACGTCGAAGGCCACACTCACCGACGCCGAGCCACCCTGAGTGCCGGCCACTGTGAACGCCGCCGAGTAGGACCCGGCCACCAGGGCCCCGGTGGTGACCGCAAGGGTAATCTCGTCACCCCCCAGGGAGGGGCTCAGCCATCCGGACGCTCCCGGGCCGTAGCTCACATCCCCCAGGGTCACCGTCCCCAGCTCCGGGAAGCCGCCCCCACCCCCGTTGGAGACCAGGACGAACTGGTCGTCAGGATCGCTCCCCCCCTCGTCCGCGGCGAACCCGACCGCCGAAGACGACAACACCAGGTCCGGGGTGGCCGGCTGGGGTGCCACGGTGAGCGCTACGGCCACCGACTCGCTTCCCCCGTTCCCACTGTTTACCGGAACCGTAGCAGTGTACGTCCCGGTCGTCAGACCGCCGGCCGTCGAACCGAGACTGAGGGTGTTGCTCCCCGCCGGGAGGCTCGCGGTGAGCCACCCGCCGGCGTCCCCATAGGCCACGGGGCCCAGGGTGACTCCGCCCAGGCTGGAAAACCCGCCGGCTCCCGTATTGGAGAGCGTCACCGTGGCAAGGGGCGGAGAGGAGGATCCTCCCTGCACGGCCTTGAAGCTGGCGCTGTGGGACGACAGGGTGAGACGCGGGGCGCCCACCACGAGGGTGACGCTCACGGTGGCGTCACCACCCCCGCTGCTCGTCAGGGTCACTTGAGTGGTGTAGGTACCCGAGGCCAATGCACCCGTCGCGGCACTGAGCGTGACGACGGATCCGGCAATGGACGCCGTGAGCCACGGCGACACCTCCACCACCCCGAGCGTCCCCAGCGAGCCTCCCCCCGCGTTGGAGAGGGCCACGGTCTGGGCGGCCGGATTGGGCCCGCCTTCCACGGCGTCCATGCGGACGCTGGTGGGGGAGGCCACCAGGTCGGGGGCGTCGGGAGAGGGGATGACGGTGAGGCGCACCGCGATGGAGATGGACCCGCCCTGCTCGCTGGTCACGGGAAGCGTGGCACCGTAGGTCCCCGCGCTGGCCGGCATGGACGCGAGGGTGAGATTCAGCGTAGTTCCCGAGAGGGAGACCGAGAGCCAGCCCGATCCACCGGTGTAGCTCACGGGGCCGGTCGTGATGGCCCCAAGGCTCGAGAAGGTGCCCGGACCCGTGTTGGAGAGGGTGATGCTCTGGTTTCCCCCGGCCGGTCCCCCCGCCACTCCACTGAAGCTGGCCGAAGTGGCCGAAGCCGTGAGGATCGGCGAGGTCACGGTGAAGACCACCCGGGCGGACGCGCTTCCTCCCGAGGCGCTCTTCACGGGAACCGTGGCCGCGTGGGCCCCCGCCGGAAGGGAGCCCGTGGCTACGGAGAGCCTGAGGGTGGTGTCCGCCAGGGAGGCAGACAGCCACCCCCCCATTCCGTCATAGGCGAGGGGGCCCAGTGTCACGGCTCCCAGGCTCCCGCCACCGGCGTTGGAGACCCGGAGGACCTGCGCCGGGGGGGCGGGATCGCCCCGGATGCCCGTGAAGGAGACGCTGGTGGCCGAGAGCGTCAGCACGGGATCATCGGTCCCGGGCGAAACCGCAAGGGTCACGGCGAGCGTGTCGGCTCCCCCGAAGGGGCTCTCCACGGGAAGACGGGTGACGTGGGTCCCAACGGGGAGCTCCCGGGCAGACCCCGTGGGAGCCACCGACACCTGGTCCCCGTCGAGCTGCGCGGTGACCCAGGCCACTTCCGGTGCGAAGGAGCCCAGACCCATGGCCCCGAGGGAGGACAGAACCCCACTCCCCGTGTTGGTGATGCGGACCAGCTGGGGAGAGGGCAGATCGCCCTCCCCCTGCACCAGGCCGAAGGAAAGGGTCCGGGTGCTCAACGTAAGAACGGGGGCCTCCACGGCCAGCGTCACTTGAACCGTCCGCGCCCCCCCCTTCCCGCTCCGCAGGGATAGGCTCGCGGTGTAGTCCCCCGCCGGGAGACCGGAGGGATCGGCAGCCACTTCCGCGCCGCTCTCGCGCAGGCTCGCCTCCAGCCAGCCCGTTGCCTTCGACCCGTAGGTCACCTCTCCCACCTCCAGCGCCCCGAGTGCGCCGAAGGATCCCGCGCCCACGTTGGAGAAGCGTATCGTCTGGGTCGGGGGCGCCGCGCCTCCGCGGACCACGGTGAAAGCCAGGGCGGACGTGGAGACCCCCAGGAGCGGCGTCCCGACGTTCATCTGAACCTGGAGGGAAGCCGGCTTCGCCCGCGTCTCCTCTTCCGCCAGGGATTCGAAACGGAGGTACGCCTTGTACAGCCCGCCGGGCAGATCTTCAGGGTCGGCCTGGACCTGGAAGGTGGGAGCCGTCTCCGAGCCGCCGACCCGGGCCACCGAGAGCCACCCGGCTGCGGCGCCCTCGTATTGGATCGTGGGTGGATGGATGACCAGGGTGCCGTTTCCCCCGTTCCGCACCGTGAGGAGCTGGTTTGAAGGGGGTTCGCCGGGAGCAGCGGCGAAGGTCACCGGGTTCACGGAGAACTCGAAGCTGGCCCCCCGAAGCGTGCGGGCAACCACGCTCACGGTCCTCAGCTCGGCAGCACCCGCTCCCTTGAGCACGACCTCCGCCAGGTCGGCTTGGGCCTGCTCATCCTCGGCATAGAACGGCTCCAGGACCAGGAGGGCACGGTTCTCGTCGAGGTTCACCACCTCCGTACGAAGCCACCCACTTCGGCCCTGTACGTAGTCCACTCCCCCGACCTGCTGCACCGGTCCCAACTCCCCCTCCCCATTGTTGGTGATGCGCACGGTATCGGCGGCCACCCCTCGACCCAGGGCGAAGCGGAAGAGCTGCACGGTGGGGCGGTCCACCGCCAGGACCGCTGGCAGCGGCTCCTCCGGTGCCACGATTCGGTCGTGGAGGCACGAAGTCACGAGGAGGTTCGCCCCAAGGAGCGTCACCAGGACCGCCGAGCCGGAGAGGACGCGAGAAGCGTTCACCTACCATCCCCCCTGGAGCCCGATGGTCCAGAGGCGCCGGCTACGAAGACCGCCATCGTTCAACGGCACGATGCCGTTTCCAATGAGAGCCAGCTTCCACACCCGGTACTTGAAGCCCAGCGTTCCGTCCACCTGGTTGTCCCGAAGAGTCGGGAGGTTGGAGGTGGGGACGGTAATGTCGTTCCCCTGGCCGTCCCGGATGGCCACTCCTCTCCGCACCAGAGGGTTGGCCCCCAGGGGGGCCTGGGCCAGGAGTCCCCCCGCGATGGTCAGCCGGCTCGTGGTCCGGTGGTCGACGCCGACGTCCAGGATCAGGGCGTTGCGCTGGCCTTCCCCACCCCGTAACACCGCTCCGGCGTTCACGTGGGGGGAGAACCCCGCCCGCGCTTCCATGGAGAAGATGCCGAGGCCCTCGAACCACACTCCACCGGAGCCCAGGAAGTCCTCCTCGCGCCCGGTGGGAAGGCGCACGTCCGTGAGGAGAGCAAACCCCAGCCGGTTCTCCGAGTCCGTGAGCCGGTACTTCGCCCGAAGGGACACGTCCCCGAGGCCCGAGGCGCGCTGCTTGGGCAGGACCGACCGCTCCCGGAGCTTAGGGTCCTCCGTGGGGCCACCGAAGGAGAAGCCCGCAGCGGGATCATCCCCCGGCCCGATGACGATCTCCGCATCGCTGAACCCCGAGAGAGTCGCCTGGACCAACGGGACCAGCACGCTCACGTCCATCCGGTCCGTGACCCCGGCCGTGAGGAAGAAGTTCGCCACCCGGGCGTCGAAGGCCATGCGGGTCGACACCGCCAAGTAGGTGCGCTCGATTGCCGGATCGCCCAGGGGCGGCCCCGTCGGCGGCAGGTCCCTCTGCATGACATTGAACCGGAGGTCCTGAAGCGATTGCCCCCGGAGCCGGTCGAAACGAAGGGAAGTGAGGTTGGCACCGAGGAGAAACTGACCCTTCCCCAGGGTCAACGCCCGCTCCGCCAGAATAGGCCCCAGGGAGCTCTCCTCGTTACGGACGGGGACCCCCAGGGCGCTGAGACGGAAGGTCTCGCCGCTTCCGGCGGACGGAGCGGGAACCGTCGCGATCCCCAGGGCGATGGCCCCCTGGAGGAAGAGGGTCAGCTCCCGCGCCGTGGCATTCGCGTTGGTGCTGAACGCTTCCTGGGCAAAGTCGGGGGTGCCGCTGCCGCTGCGGAGGCAGAACAGTACCTCCGGTCCACATCCGGTTCCGAAGGTGAAGAGCTGGCCGAAACGGCCGCGCAGACCTCCACCCTGGGCCCGCGCGGGCACAGGAGCCCCGGAGAGGGAACCCAGCACGACCGCCAGGCAAACGACTCGGAACGAGCGGGCACGGAGGCGGTTGGGGGAGGCCATGACGCTGTTGTTCCTCTTCGGAGGAGGAGCTGGGGCTCTATGGACAACGCACTGCCTGTCGTCCCGAACCTGCCTTCCCCGAAGGAGGGCCGCAATGGGTGGGAGATCTACCGCCCTTGGGAGACTCCGAGAGGTTCGCGATGGAGCAGCTCCGAGAGGTCAGCGATGGAGTAACGCCGAGAGGTTCGCGATGGAGCAGCTCCGAGAGGTCAGCGATGGAGCAGCTCCGAGAGGTTCGCGATGGAGCAGCTCCGAGAGGTTCGCGATGGAGTAACGCCGAGAGTAGCTTGGAACAGGGTTTCAGCCGCACGGGAACCGTACACCCGAAAGGTGGTGGACATGCCCGATCTCACCGGAGGATACTTCGGAGACGGACGGGGGAACACGAGAGTCCTGGACGAGATCCTGGCTCGGCCCGCGGTAACCTGGAAGGGGCCGGGCATGACGCTGGCGCAGGAGCTCTTCAGCAAGAACTTCATGCCCTACGCGAAGGCCCATTGGGCGTACGACGCGTCCCATTGTAACTGCGAAGATCTGGCCCGGGCCTTCCACGCCACCTGGAACTACGTCGGGCACATGCGGAAGGGGCTGGGCCCTGCCCAACCCCTCCCGAGGGCGGAGGTCGTTCGGTGCTTCGGCGCCATGGGCTCGGGAATGATCACCAACCCGCTCCCGGTCTTCGCCGGACCCGCCCATGGGAACGTTCGGGCTGCCCCGACGGGTGTACTGGACGGTCGCTGCCTGTTTCCCGTCCACTACGTATGCTCGGTGGGGGCCACCCATTTCGATCCCACCTTCGATCGATCGACGATGAACAGGGACGACTGCGTGCAGCGGAAGGTCAGCAAGCTGGGACCCGATCTCTGGTTGTCCGAGGACGGGCGGTTCCTCTATGAGCGGGATCTCGCCCCGGCCGCCGGATTCGCCGATTCCTGGGATGAGCTTCGTGGGGACGACTGGATCAGCTTGGCCGACTGGAAGCGATTGACGGCTCGCACGGGCCACTGGAGGTCTCCCGACTTGAACGCCGTGGACACGGCTCTGGGGGCGTACGAGACCGCGCGGAACCCGCTCAACCTCGACACCTTGAAGGCCGCCTTCCAGACGTGGTACAAGAACAATCCCAGCGAGGTCAGCCATCGGAACGTGGACCACTGCATCCACCGGCTGGCGCTGAACCTGGGGCTGGCCGGGACGTTGCTTCGCACAGGGTGATGGGCCGGCCGCAAGGTCGCGCGGACGTTGCTTCGCACAGGGTGATGGGCTGGCCGCCAGTTCGCCGGTCCGTTGCTTCGCACAGGGTGATGGGCCGGCCGCCAGTTCGCCGGTCCGTTGGCGAACACCGGAAGCGGCCCTGAACGAGAAGGCATTCTCGTCCGGATCGAGGATGGTGAACGAGCCCGGACCCGCACGATACTAGGCGCCCAGGTCGACCGCGGAAGACCGACTCCTCGCAATTTCGCGTGGATGGGCTGAAAGGCAGGGCCCGGGCGCCGCCTAGGAAGGGGCGGGGGCCGCCTGGCAGGCCTCGGGCGCCGCCTGGCAGGTCTCGGGCACCGCCTGGCAGGTCTCGGGCGCCGCCTGGCAGGGCCCGGGCACCGCCTGGCAGGCCTCGGGCACCGCCTCGGGGGGGCGCCGGCGCCTGCCCATGGCGATGGAATCCGTGGAGGGGGCCGGGTTAATGCTGCTGAGCCCTTGATGGCGCCCATATTCGGTGGCCGAAGAAGAAGAGCGGGCCATGCCGCCGAGGTTAACCCGGGATTCCTTCCAAGCACGTCTCCGCTGGCATACGCCTGTACGAAAAACCATATATTTTCGCGGGTTTCATTACACGCGTCTAGGCTCCTGGCCCATGCATGTCGACTTTCCCGGATTACTATGCGGTCATTCGGACATGCGCGAATTCAGTAGCCGCTGCTTGTACGATATCCCGCATTTCAAGATGGGTGAAGTGTGCCCGCGGGCCCGAAACCCGCCCTTGTGGAGCCAGGAGAGCCATCGAAGAGTGCGTATAAGGAACGGGAGGAGCGCCGAGGCGGACTCGGCCCCGGGAGACGTTTCACCTGAAATTGTCCGGTGGAACGTCCAAGAGCTCCAGATCCGGACGGTGCCCATCGATCGCCGTGCGGATCCTGTCGTGAACGTGAACCGGCACGGGATTTCCCATGGGGCACTGGGCCAGGGTCAGGACACCCCGTGTCACCAGATCAAGCCAATCCACCCACACGAGGCGCCCCGTCGTCCTGAGGCCCGGCCTCCCGGAGATGGACGAAGCGAGGACGGACGCGTCGATTCGGGCCGCAGCCCTCTTCCGGTAGCGACACTTCGTCACCCCCATCTCCGGATGCCCGGGCGTAGGCGCTGACCTTGGGGTCCTGGCCATCCGAAATGTCCCCTCTGTCCCTCGGATCCTCGCATCCTCAACACAGCCTTGCCAGACCGTCAGGGAGCAAGCAAGGTTGGATCCGACACACGGAGCATAGTCTTCAGCACCCGGACCTGCAGTCACGGGCGGGGCCCCGTTCTACAGGGCGGGGCGCGGTTCCACGGGGCGGGGCAGCGCCCTGCAGCAGCACGGGGCAGCACGGTGACTCCGTGCCGGGACGCTCCCCGCAGTGGCGTGAATGGAGTCGTGAGCGGCGTTGTGAGCACCACTCACTGGAAGACCCCTTGACGGAGGAGATGTGATGTCCTCGGATGCACGCGCGGCCATCGCCGCCGCAAACCAGAGCTTCATGGACACCTTCGCCCGGCAGGACGCCGCGGGGATCGCGGCCCTCTACACGGGCGACGGTCAACTCCTTCCCCCAACAGCGACTTCGTCACCGGCGCGCCCGCCATCGAGGCGTTCTGGAACGGCGCTATCGGAATGGGAATCAAGACGGCGAGGTTGGAGACGCTGGAGCTGGAAAGCCACGGTGAAACGGCCGTGGAGGTCGGCAAGTACACCCTGGGAGGCGGGGAAGGCCAGACCCTAGACCAGGGGAAGTACGTCGTGGTCTGGAAGAACGACGGGGGGGCCTGGAAGCTGCATCGGGACATCTGGACGAGCAGCCTGCCGGCGGGCTGATCGACGGGAGACGCGACCGGGCCTCGTGCCTCGGCACCGTCCGGAAGCCCAACCGATTCTGGCCCATGGAGACCAGTGACATACCCGTTCGCAGCGTCTGGACGGACGAGTTGGACGTGGAGTACATCCGAGTGCACACTCAGGAGAAGGGGGGAGCCACCGAATGATGGGCTCCTCGCTCTTTCGAGCGCATGGGCGAGTTGGGAGGCAGGGTCGGTCGTGGTCAGTCCGGGTCCGTGCGTCTATTGGAGGCGAGCGGACCCGGTGAATTCCGACTGCATTCCAGGCGTGTCGTCTCGGCGCACGCGCTCGAGTCCCTTCGGATAGGCCGCGTCCGGCGACCGGAGGACACGGGGGTCCGCCCAGGTCAAGGTCACGTGGTTCCCGATACACGGACCCCCTTCGAGGCACACGCTTGTAGCCTTGACCACACCAGATCGTGGCTAGAACTACACGCGTCTTTGCGCGGATAAGATGCGGGGTGCGCAGACCACGAAATGGTGTGGTTTTCTCTACAGAGGTGGTCCCAGAACTCGATCCATTGAACGTTGACCATGTTGTCGGACGGGCGCATGATGCCTTCGGCGCGAAGAGACCCGCCTGGGGGGCCTGAAGGGCCGCGCCGGTCTGCGGATAGGGTCTGCGGCGGGCGGCGAGCCCACCCTCTCTGGATCCCCGTGCTTCCGGCCCAGTCATGAGCCCCCTCCCTCTGATCTCCCCGTCCGCAGCAACGAGAAGCCGAAGGAGGTCGCTGCGAATTGCAGCCGGAGCGACTCTGGTTCGGTGCTGGGCCGTCCTTCTGGGCTGCGGGCCGAGTGGCAGCGAAACGGAACGATCCCTTCCCGCAGGTCCTGGTCTTCAGGAGTGTTTCGACCCGTGGATGAGGCCCGCGGGACGGTGGAGAGGGATAACGTAGAAGGGGCCAAGCCAGAGCAAAGAGACGACGCCCGCGAAGGCCCCGTGGCGGCACCCCGAGACGACTCCGGCCGGACCCCGGGGCGCATCTCCTCCAGAAGAAAAGGCCGTGCAGCCCTCCCGCACGGCCGACCAATTCCCTATCCTTAACTCGGCTAAGCAACCCGGCCGACGCCGAAGAGAGGGCGTGGGTCCGGAAGCTGGCCACTCCATGTCGACAGGCGAAGGAGCCAGGGAGTGTCGATCAAGAGCAAGCTCCTGCTGACCCTGGGGGTAGGCCTCGCGTTCATCACCCTCCTGGGATCCCTCTACTACTACAACCTGGTCACGATCCGTGAGCGACTGGCTCTCGTCGAGGGGATGGATGACTTCGGCGCCGCGGTGGGCGAGATGCGCCGGGCGGAGAAGAACTACCTCCTCTACCACGACCCCACCAGCGCCAGAGAGCTGGCCAGCCAGATCGAGCTAACCCAGCAAGCGGTGCGGGAAAAGACCGCAGACATGATCGCGCTGGCGGGAACGGACTCGGTGAACAGCCTGCAGCAGACTCTCGCCAGATACACCGACCTCGCCGACGGCCTGATCCTCGGCGACGGTGCGGACAGCGACGCCGACCAGCTCCGTGAAGCAGGACAGGCCCTGGAGCGCTCCTCCCGCAGCATCGTGCGCGCCGAGCGCGGGCGCATCGAGAAGATGATCGTCGCCTCCCACCGCACGCTGTTGGTCTCACTCCTCGTGCTGTTGGCTTGTGGTGTGGTGGGAATCATGATCGTCACCCGGACCATCGTCGCTCCTCTGCGCCGGATCGAACGGGCCACGCGGGACGTCTCCGAGGGCCGCTTCGCGCCGATCGCTGGCATTCGTGGACACGACGAGATCGGGCGCCTGGCGAATGCGTTCAATCACATGGTCCACCGGATCGAAAAGCACCAGAACGAGCTGGTGCAGGCGGGCAAGCTCTCGTCCCTGGGCACCCTGACCTCCGGAGTGGCGCACGAGCTGAACAACCCGCTCAACAACATCTCCATGATGGCTCAGACCTTCATCGAGCATCGAGCTATGCTCGACAGCGACGAGCAGGTCGAGTTGATGAGCGAGATCGACAAGCAGTGCGAGCGCTCGAAGGAGATCGTCCACAACCTTCTCGACTTCTCCAGGGTGAGCGGGTCGGAGCGGGCCGCGTGCGAGGTCGGAGATGTCCTAAGACACAGCCTCAAGTTGGTTCAGAACCAGCTGGACGTGGCCAACATCGTCGCCGAGCTCAGGGTCTCTTCGTCCCTTCCCAGGGTCCGGATGAACCCGCACCAGATCCAGCAGGTCCTGGTCAACATCTACACGAACGCCATCAAGGCCATGCCCCGAGGTGGAACGTTGACGATCAACGCGGGGCGAACCGAGGACGGCGCACAGGTGGAGATCTCCGTCTCCGATACGGGCGTAGGGATCGCCCCCGAGCTGCACCCGAGGATCTTCGATCCGTTCTTCACCACGAGCGAGGTCGGCGGAGGGACCGGCCTGGGACTGTCCGTCAGTTACGGCATCATCAAGCGCCACGGTGGCAGCATATCCGTGACGAGCGAACCGGGGGAGGGCAGCACCTTCACCATCTACTTGCCCATCGATACGGGAGAATCGAACGATGAGCTCCAACCCCAGGATCCTGGTCGTGGACGATGAGAAGATCGTCTGCGACATGTCCCGGATCTGTCTCACCGGCGACGGCTACGACGTCACCACCTTCACCGATTCCACGGAGGCGCGGGCCGCCCTCGAGACGGAGACGTTCGACGTGATCATTACCGATCTGAAGATGAAGGAGGTGGATGGAATCGAGTTACTGGAGTTCGCCAAGGAGAGGAACCCTGAGGCCAAGGTCATCTTGCTGACGGCATTCGGAAGCCTGGAGACGGCCATGGAGGCGTTCCACAAGCAGGCCTTCGACTATTTCACCAAGCCGGTGAGGATTCGCGACCTCCAGGCCTCCGTTCGGCGGGCCCTGGGCCGCGAGCCGGAGGAGTAGGGAACCATGGACCATCAACTTTCATCAGGACCCGCAGACGATCTCATCGACATGTTCCCGCAGACGCTGATCCAACTGCTCCGGGACGAGAACCAGCTCACGGCCAACCTCGTGGAACTCGCCCAGAAGCGGACGGATCACGGGGAAGAACAGATGGCGCTCAGCCGGGAGCTGAACCGGTTGGCCGAGCAGCGCAACGTTGCCGCCGACCGGCGCACAGAGCTCTCCGAAGAGAGCACCGAGCACGTCAGGGAACAGACCCGGCTCAGCCGGGAGCTGAACCGGCTGGCCGAGCAGCGCAACGCCGCCGCCGTCCGCCGCACGGAGCTGTCCGAGGAGAGCACCGAGCACGTCAGAGAGCAGACCCGGCTGAGCCGGGAGCTGAACACGTTGGCCGAGCGGCGCAACGCCGCCGCGGACCGGCGCACGGAGCTATCGGAGGAGCGCACTGAGCTGGCGAAGCGCCAGACCGTGCTCAGCCGGAAGAGCACGGAGCTTTCGGAGCACCGGACCGACCTGGCCACACAACGCACGGAGTTCGCCAAGGAACGGACTGGACTTGCCAACGAACGGACTGGACTCGCCAACGAACGGACTGGACTCGCCCAGAAGCGCACCACGCTCGCCGAGGGCCGGACCGATCTGGCCAGACAGCGCACCACCCTCTCCGAGCACCGGACCGAGCTCGCCGAGGATCGAACGGAACTGGCGGAGTCGAGAACCGATCTGGCGGGGTCCCGAACGCTGCTCTCCAGTTACCGTTCCGTCCTGGCCAAGGGGCGGACGGAGCTGGCGTTCATCCGCACCGGACTGGCCTTCGTGGCCCTCGGCATCGCCCTCATCCGCGGCTTCGGCCTGGGACCATGGACCGTCCTCGATGGCGGCTTGGTTGTCTTTGGAGCGGTCGCCACGGTGGGAGGTCTGCGGGGCTACATGGTAACCCGGAAGTTCGAGCGGAAGTTCGGCGAGCGGGTGGAGGCCTTCCTTACGATGACCGCCGATTTCGGAACGCTCCGGCCCCTGGGACCTCCGCCACCCCCTGACGGCCAATAGCTTCGAGGGAGACGAACGGACTCGCGCTTTGGAGCCTGGAGGGCAGACGAAGAAGAACGGCCAGCCGTCACCGCCGTTGCGCCAGTCTGCGTGCAGTGCAGCCAGCCGTTACCGCCGCAGCGTCATTCGCACCAGGTACCGCTTGCCTTCCGGCCCCTCGGTGACGGCGATGAGCGTGTCTCCCCGGGTCGCCGCCATCACCGAGCTGAGAAATGGCTCGCCCAACTGGATGGTGCCCAGGAACCGGCCGGATGCGTCGAAGACGTCCAGCACGCCTCCCGGCTTTCCCACCTCTTCCTCGACCTGCACGAGCACAGCCCCGTCATGCAGCACGTGGATGGCCTGGACCACCTGGCGGCCCAGCCCCGGATGGTCACCTGGCCTATCCGCGCCCCCCTCGAGCCTGCCGAGAATGCTGTCGAGGACCCGCTGGTCCCCTTTGGTCAGGCCGGGACACCGGTGCCGGGTCTCTACCACCCTGATCGTGTCGCCATCCAGGCTTCGCTGGAAGAGGCGCAGAGAATCGGATCGGGCGAACCAAGTCAATGCTGCGCCGTTGGCCTTCAGGGCGAATACCGCTCTCGAGGTGAAGGGGCAGAGCCGTCTGGCGATCCGGTTGGCGTCCGGTAACCCTCCGCGGTGCCACGGGAAGACGCAGGATCCAGGGCGGGCAAGGGCGGCAGGGTATCCGCGATCCCCCCTGCAGTGTCCAGCCGTACAGACCCCGTGAGCGTGCGCCCCTCCCCTCGCCACGCAGTCTGCTCGAGGAAGTCTCCCCCTTCCTCGAAGGCCATGACCTGGTTCCAACCGGCAAACGCCCGCACCGGCCGCGGGACCGTCTTCATCACCGTTCCCGTTGTATCGAAGACCACGTACCGGCCGGGCCAACCGTCGGACACCCGGAGGCGATTCATGGGATCCCAGGCTTGGGCCAGGGGGCCCTCGAAGAGACCGGGCTCCGCCTCGCCCCCGCTGAGCCGGCCCACCGGTTGCCCCGCCTGGTCGAACACGTGAACCGCGCGCTCGGAGAGGTCCAGGACGTAGCTGCGTCCGTCGGGGCCGAGACTCACACTGGTGAGAAGCCCCATGCGTCCGTCCTCACCCTCCCCCCTCAAGGGCACCCGCCAGCCGGTCTCGAGCTTCCACCCCTCCCCTTCCCGCCACAGTCCCGCGGCGCCGTTTCGGACGGTGACGATTTCGCCTACCGTATCCGCAGCGAGGGCACTCGGCGAAGTGGCGGGGCTTGGCCGGTCCCCGCCCGGGCCGCCCTTCTCCGCCCGCAATACCATCCGGACCAGCGTAGCGACGTCCAGCGCGTCCCGCCGCACGATCCAGAGCCAGTCCTTGCCCGCGTCCATGACCTCATCCCCCGCTCTCAGCTCGACGCTCGCCGGCGGCTCGCCCCCAAGGGAGTAGCGGGTCCAGAGCACCTCGTCGCCGGCGGTGAACCCCCGCAACCAGAGGAAGCCGTCGACCCCGGCGACCACCTCCGTGAAGAGGGGCTCGTACTCCGGGATCGTGATGGCGTCCCTCACGAGACCCTCCAACCTGGCCGGCTGAAGGTGGAGCCCCGGTGCCTTCGACTCCGCCCACCGGCTCACGACGTCGTCCACGGCGTCACCGCGTAGCGGTATGCGTTCCACGGCCACTTCCCGGACAGTCTCCCTCCCGCCCGGGAGGCTCCGTGAGGTAAATCGAAGCCCGGACTCGGACTCCTCGACGCTGACGAGGTAGGTTCCTCGCCGGTCCGCGGCGACCGTGGGGGCGGAGAGGAAGAACTCGGGGACCGCAGGCGGCGGCCACGCCCCGGTTTCCAGGCGGGCATGGGTAGGGACCCCAAGGTTCCAGAGCATGAGAGTGTCCCGAAGCGCTCCCTCTCGGGTGAATCGGAGGAAGGGGGCGCTCTGAGGCAAGCCGGGAGTGCCGTCGTTCCGCGGGAAGGATGGTACCGTGACGATCTCTCCGCCCGGAAGAAGAAGAAACGGGAAGGACAGTGGATAGACGGCCAGGAGCCTCGCCACGTCCACGTGGAGCTCCTGGAGATACTCCCCCTCCGTTGTGAAGAGGACAAGGGACCTCGAGCCTGGGTCCAGCGCGCAGACGGTGTCCCCCCGCAGCGAGAACCCGGCCAGCACCTCCACCTCTCCCGGACCTTCCCCGAGGGAGGCCACGCGCAGCCACTCACCGTGGGGCGAGATCCGGAAGAGGCCCTGGGCCAGAGGGTCCGAAAGGAAGAGCGCCCCTCCCTCCACCTCCACCAGCGCGAACGGATCGGCAATCCGTTCGTCCTCGATGACCCTGACTTCCTCCAGCGCATGAGTCTGGGCCCGCGCAGCATTCACGAGCCCCGTAACCAGGAGGAAGAGGACCGCCCACAGGCCTGGCACCAGGCGGTGCCGCACCTGGGCCGCGTACTCCGCGTACCCCGTGAGATGCGTCCTCAGGAAACGGTCCTCCCGGGCCGTGCGCCAGACCAGCAGCGCAGCGGCGAACGCGCCCGGGACAAGGGCCGCCCAGGACCCCAGCGCCAGCGGAGACAGCAGATTGAAGACAACGGACCCGGCGTAGCCCGGGTGTCGAATGCGGCCGTAGGGACCCGAAGAGACGACGGAATGGCCCCGGTCCGACTGGATCCGGACGTGGCTGGAGAAGAACGCGTTCACCGCCAGGGCCCGGTAGGTCAAGGTCACCGCCGGGACCATGAGGAGGAAGGCGAGGACCGACACTGCCGGCGCCACCGGAGGGAGCCATCCAATCCGGTGCTCCAGGGCCGCCAGGACGAGGACGGCCGGAAGGGCGAAGCTCGTCAGGCGAACGACCAGCCGGTCCCAGGGCGGGGCCTGGGCAGCCGCGGTCCGGCGCTCATAGGCCAGGTCTGGCGATTGGGCGATGGCCCTCGTTGAAAGGACGCCCACGGCCAGCATGACACCGAGAAAGGCCCAAGCATTCCACCACGCCACGGTGCCCGCGAGCCCGAAGAGAAGGACGCCGGAAAGGGCCGTGCTTGCCAAGACCGAGACGAGTGGTTTCATGGTTGTCCTGCGCCTCTGCGTCGGACTGCGTCGGACTGCGTCGGGCTGCGTCGGACTGCGTCGGGCTGCGTTGGGCTGCGGCGGGCTATGCATGGCTGCGCCGGTGAAAGCCCACTGATGCCGGTGAAGGGACCTCCCCGGTCCAAGGCATCACCTCCGCTTGACGGTGTAGTTCACCGGGAATGAGGCCCAGACGGGAACCGGGATTCCCTCAATCATCGCGGGCTGGAACCGTGCGCTGTTCATGATCCGCTCCACCTCTCGGTCGAAGTCCGGATCTCCCGATCCCTCTTCGATGCGCACCCTCTCCACCTCTCCCCACATGTTTACGAACGTCCACACCTTGGCACTCCTGCTCTCGGTCAGCCCAAGGGCCCGTCCAGCGTACTGGACCTGCGTGGTCAGCCAGGTTCGGTCGAGGCCTTTCGGCTGGCATGCGGCGAACCGCTCGACCCGGCGGAGGGCTGGGCCAGCCTCATCGCCAATGAAGAGACTCACTCTTGACTCGGCAGCTCCCGTCTCCGCGGCATGACCCATCAGGGAGCCCACGAGCCGTACCCGCATGGAGTCTGGGACACTCTTCGAATACACAAAGGCCGTGTCCCGTCCGCCCAGCGAATCATACCGCAGCGCGGCCAGGACGAGGCCTGTAGTCGGCGTCCAGATCTCCTCGAGCTCCGATTGCAGCATGGCAGAGTCCAGGACTTCCCCCACCGACTGGGCGGCGCGCGGGAGATCCGACCGGCAGCTGTCCGCTCCTCCGTGTCCCAGGCTTGCGCAGCCTGCGAACGCGAGGGAGGTCCCCGCAAGTCCGGCGGCGAGCGCCCTCAGGGTCCTCGCCATCCCGACAGCCTTGACCCCAATTCCAGCAGCTCCTCTCACCCTCTCCTCCTTGGCACGAAGTCCGCGCCTGCCCACATCCGAACCGCCCAGGCCCGCTCAGGGTAACCGCCCAGGCCCGCTCAGGGTAACCGCCCAGGCCCGCTCAGGGTAACCGCCCAGGCCCGCTCAGCGTGACCGCCCGGGCCGCCCCAGCGTGACCGACCAGCGGTCCGCCGCATCGCAAGCCTCCCCTTCATGACGCCCCACACCTCGAAAGCGTGCATGGGGCGGGCTCCCGGAGGCCCGGCAACCGGCAGCGCGGACGGTGCATCCTCTGTCGCGAACCAGACCATCAGGACGCGGCCGGACCCTACCGCCCTCCCCCCAACCCTACCCTCCTCCCCCCACCCTTTGCCCGGGAATCCAGGGAGCGCCGGCCGCCGCCAGGTCTTCCTCCAGGCGTGCCAGCTCACCGTCCACCAGCGCAGTCAGGTCGCGCGACACGGCGTCGAAGTCGCCGGAGGCGATCCGCAGATCCTCCCGCATGGTAGCCGTGGGCTCGAGTCGGGTCGCCCATTGCTCCCGGATGCGGCTCAGGCGGTCGTTGACGGAGGGCACCGCCGGTTCGTTCAGGCTCGCCCGGATCCGGTCGCCGGTGAGCCGGGTCTGGATGCCGTCCAGGGTCCGGGCCAGATCGTCCATACGTTGGAAGAGCGCTGGATCGGCGTCGGGCGCCTTCAGGAGCGCGGCTCTCATGTAACGCAGCCGCTCCTGGACCCTTCCCACCTCCTCGCCGGCACCCGCCACCCGACGGATCAGCTCGCTGGCCTCCTGCTGGAACGCGGCCACGGCCTGGAAATCGGTCTCGGCGGGGACCGTAGGCACGGGTTTCACCTGAAACGTCCTGGGCTGGCCCAGCGACTGCACCGCTTCCGCGGACACCATCATCATCTCCACCGAGTAGCTTCCCGGGGGCGCCAGCGGACCTTCCGGCTCCGTCACCCACGGAGGAACGAACCCCGGCGTGGAGAGGTCGATGGGGTCGGGAGCCGGACGCCGTAGGTCCCAGGCCACCCGGTGCACACCGGGCTGAGCGGGGCCCTCCACCCACCGCACCGGCTCTCCGTCGGCGTCCCGGACCACCAGGAGCAGCTTCGGTCCCGTCTCCAGCGACTCCTGGCGGAGCCTCTCCCACCCCGGGAAGGGAACGTTCTCGCCGGCCTGTCGCAGCCTCCTCTCGGTCTCGCGGCGGTCCTCCCGGGCCGTGGTAGGCGCCGTCTTCAGCCAGTAGGTGAAGGTGGCGCCGAAGGGAGGGTTGGGTGCCGCGAAGGCGTCGCTCCCCCACGGTGGGCCGTCCCAGAGCCTGGCCGGGAATCGAGGGAACGTACCACCAGGCGTCCCGCACTCCAAAGAGATGAGCGTCCTCTTCCAGGGCACCCTGGGCCATCTCCCTCAGCGGCGCGTAGTCGTCCAGCACGTAGAAGCCCCGGCCGAAGGTGGCCCCCACCACGTCCCCATCCCTCCGCTGGAGCTTCAGGTCACGGAACGCGATGGTGGGAACGCCGGCGTCCAGCATGATCCAGTTGCGCTCCGTGGTTCGGGCTGAAGTAGAGACCGAACTCGGCGGCCAGGAAGAGGAGGTCCGGATCCACGTGATCCTGCTGGATGGCCCAGACGATGGTGCCGGCGGGGAGGTCTCCGGCGATGGAACGCCAGCTCCGGCCCCGGTCCGTGCTCTCGAACACGTAGGGGCTGAAGTCTCCGGTCTTGTGGGCATCGGCCAGGGCGAAGACGGCGCCTGCTTCATGCTGGGAGGCCTCCACGTCGTTGACGAAAGACGCTTCGGGGACTCCCGGCAATGGCGCCGCCATCCTCCAGCTCTCCCCGCCATCCTCGCTCACGTGGATGAGGCCGTCGTCGCTCCCCGTGTAGAGGAGGCCCTCCGCCAGGGGAGATTCGCTGATTGCCGTCAGGGTCGCGTACTGGGACATGGCCCCGTTGTCATGCAGCGCGTCCACGCTCCAGACCCGCCCCATGAACTGGAGCTCGTAGCGGTTACGGTTCCGGGTCAGATCCCCGCTCACAGGGGTCCACGAGTCGCCCCGATCCTCGCTCCGCCAGAGGCGCTGGGAGCCGAAGTAGAGGCGGTTCGGGGCGTGGGGGCTGATGAGGATGGGAGAGTCCCAGTTCCAGCGTTCCGGGGGATCGCCCGGAGCCGGCTGGGGCTGGATCGGCAGCGTCTCCCAGTTCCGCCGGTCCACCCGGTACAGGTTCCCCACCTGGGTTTCCATGTAAAGGACGTGCGGGTCGGCGGGATCAATGGCCACGCTGTAGCCGTCGGCTCCCAGCGGGACGGTCCAGTCCTCGTTCCGGACGCCCTCGGTGTTGGTGGTGCGGGAGGGGCCGTAGAGGGTTCCCAGGTCCTGGGCGCCACCGAGGACGTTGTAGAAGGGCTCCTCGCTTCCCAGGGCCACCTTGTAGAACTGGGAGATCGGGAGGTTGGGGAAGTGGCGCCAGGTGCGTGCCCTCGTCGAAGGATCTCGTACAGCCCTCGCGTCGGTCCCGGTCATCAGGTGGTCGGCCGTCCTCGGGGTCGATCCAGAAGGCATGGTTATCGCTATGCGCTCCCTTCCCATCCCCAGGTCGGCGAAGGTGGCGCCTCCGTCCCGGGTCACCTGGATGAAGACGTCCATCTGGTAGACCAGATCGGGGTTCCGGGGGGACGCCACGATCTCCTGGTAGTAGTGGGGTCCGGTGCCGCCGGAGACGTAGGAGTTGCGTCGCTCCCAGCTTTCGCCCTTGTCCATGGAGCGGTAGAAGCCCCGTGCTCTCCGCGTCGGCCTCGATGGTTGCGTACACCCGCTCGGGGTCCGCCGGGGTCACGGCAAGACCGATCTTCCCCATGTCTCCCGACGGGAGCCCGCGCTGCACCCGACGCCAGACCTCACCCCCGTCGGTGGACTTGTAGATCCCCGAGCCCGGGCCCCCGGCCATGAAGCCCCAGACGTGCCGGCGGCGCTCGTAGGCGGCTGCGTAGAGGACGTCGGGGTTGGAGGGATCGAACTCCAGGTCCGTAACGCCGGTGTCTTCGTCGATCCCCAGGACGAGACGCCAGGTCACGCCCCCGTCGGTGGTCTTGTAGACCCCCCGGTCCCCGCCGGACGACCAGAGGGGGCCCTCCGCCGCGACGAAGACCACGTTCCCGTCCCGGGGATCCACCAGGATCCGGCCGATGTGCTGGGAGCTGGGGAGTCCCGATCCGCTCCCAGGACGCCCCCCGTCCCGGCTCCGGTACACGCCGTCCCCCCATCCTACGTGGCGGCCGCTGACGTTCTCCCCCGTGCCCACCCAGACCACCTGGGGATTGGACGGATCCACCGCCAGCGTGCCGATGGAGTAGGAGCCCTCATGGTCGAAGACGGGCGTCCACGTCACGCCGGCGTTGGTGGTCTTCCACACTCCTCCCGAGCCCACCGCCACGAACCACGTGCGGGGATCGGACGGGCTGACCACGATGTCGGCGATCCGTCCTCCCATGACCGCCGGCCCGATCTCCCGGAGGGCCATCCCGGCCGCGGCCTGGGAGAAGACTCCCCGATCCTGAGCCTGAGCGCCGGTCTGGGCTGAAGCTCGGGCTCCGGCCTGCGCCGCCGCTTCGACCCGCGACCCGAGCGCGAAGAAGAAGAGGAGGAAGAAGAGAAGAGCCAGCGCCACCTTCGTCACCGGCTTGTCCATGGTTGGGTCCTTTCGTCAAGACAGGCGCTCGGCGGCCCGGAGCGCCGGGTATCACCGGCTCGGGCCTTCGTTCGAGAACCAGCGGAAGAGGGACTCGCCCGAGAAACACCCCCGAATCCCGGAAGATATCGACCGCGGTCCCGGCGGGAATCCCCTCGAGATTGGGGAAGACCAGGACGTGCCCCGCTTCATCGGCGACGATGGCTTCCACCACGGGCTTCGAGTCGTGGATCCGATCCAGAGGGATCCGTCGGCCCGGAAGCCACGCACGGGAGGCCTCCAGCTTCTCTTGGCCCGTGACGGGTTCCGGAGTCGCGGGAACGGAAGAATCGAGAAGGCCCTCCGCCCTCCGCCCTCCACCGCACGGACCCGCAGGTCTTCCGTGGCGCTCCAACGCTCGTCCGTCTGCCAAGCCCCTCGTCGGTCGTTGACTGCCGAGACCTCGCCGCCCTCGAGCGTGTCCACGCGAAACGGAGGGCTCCGCTGGTCGTCAGGCGCGGCGCAGGCGTGGGAGAGGACAAGGGCGAGGAGCAGTGCCGCGGAGGGGAGTCTCGTGCCGGGATCGATTCCCCCTCTCGTCCGGGGAAGTCTGCAGGAGAGGAAAGGGCCGAGAATCACTCCCAGCCTCGGATCTGGTCCGCCCTCCTCTCCTGCCACTTCCGAAAGGCGTTGAAGGTGCCGAGCGACCCAAAGAAGACGAACAGCAGACAGTACGGGCGGTGCTCCGGGTCCAGGAAGCCCGCCACGATCATCGCTGTGATCCCCACCAGCCCCAGCACGATTCTGACCATTTCACCTCTCCTCAGAAGCCAGCGAGCCACCAGGGCGAGAGGTCCGTTCCTTGCCGATCCTACCGGGGTAAGCTGGGGACGAGGAGGCTATCCGCGCAAGCTGGGCTCCAGGAGCCTGATCGAAGCTCAGCCGCCAGCCTCCAGCACCAAGACGGTCTGAATCCCCAGGGTGTCAGTCTGGTACCCATAGATCCGTCCGGCCCGGACGGAGGTCACCCTGACCTCCGGCACAACCACCCGCCGGATCTCGTCACCCCCCTGGGAGAACACGAGCCATCGCTGATCCTTGTCTCCCGGACGGGGCATATGGCGCGCCCACAGGTCCCCCTCGAAGGAGAGCTGCAGCCCGGAGTAGGACCCGAAGCGGTCCGGGAAGGGCCCGTGAGGCGGGAGCCCCGAGGGACTGGAAAGCTCCTCCTCGTCGTAGGCACGGCGGTCCGCCTCAGTGACTGTCGGGGGAACGGTATCCTCCCTCAGCAGGCCGGTCAGGGCACCATGAGCGTCGAAGACCCGGATCTCGAAATGGATGCCCTCGGAGAGGTAGATTCGATCGGATCCGACGGCGTAGCCGGCACTGCCCAGAAAGGGAATGGGAGCGTACGCGCTCCGCAGGTCGGTGGCGGAGGCCCTCTCCCAGATCCACCCGGCGGTGAAGCTTCCCAGTTCTACTTTCCCCTCCGGGCGCACCAACACGACAGGTAGGCCCATGGGACGTCTGCCCTCGCTACCCTGAAGCTCCATGCATCCCCATCCGCTGGTGACGCGGGTGCCGTCCTCCATCAGCCCCATCAGTCCCGGGAACGCGCAGGGGCCCGCGGCCGCCGGCGGCTGATCGGTCAGGTCCCGGGCGTAGGACACCTCTCTCACCAGAGTCCCCGCGGAGTCGAAGAAGACGATTCGACGTCGGCTCGAGTCCAGCACCACCAAGGTATCGCCGGGTCGGACCCACAGATCGGACAGGAAGCCGAATTCCGCCGGACCGCCTCCGCGCCGGCCGACGGTGCGGAGATACCGCCCATCGGCATCGTAGAAGCGGAGCTCATGGGTGCCGCCATTAGCCACGACGACGTTGCCGGACCCGAGCGATACGACCTTCCGCAGGTCGAAGAACTCGTAGTCCGGGTCGCCCTCCCGCCCGATGGTCAGCAGCGGCACGGGGGAGAGCGTGTCGGTGAATCCGCCGGCGGGGAAAGTGCGAATCTCGACCCCCGCGGAGTCTCGGACGGTTGCACGGGAGGAAGACCGATTCTGGCCCGCCTGCGAGCAGGCGAGAGCCAGAGCGAACATGAAGGCTGAGGTGAGCCCCAGGACCAGGGCCTTCGGAATCAGGGCGGGTCGAGTGTCCATTGGGGGGATGCCCTCCGCGGATGGTCTCGGTCAACCCTCCGGCTGTGACCGCCTGCGGCCACGTAGCGCAAAGATGGAGCTATGGCCGGCTCGAGGCAAACCGGCGGTCCAGACAGAATCTCCACTCCCGAGATGGGCTCGAACTGAAGAGAGCCGGTACTCCAGAAGGGCTTTCCCCTCACTGAGCACCCCTTCGTCCTCAAGGCGGTCCAACTCACCGATCACGGTCGTGATGCCCTCGGTTGCCTGGACGGTGTTTCCCCGAGAGAGGGCGGATCGAATGCCCTCCAGAGAGCTCAAGATGCTCGCGGCCAATTCCGGGGAGCCGAGCCACCCCTCAAGCTCAGCTTCGTCGAGGAAAGAGACCAATTGGCTCAGTTCCTCCTCCGGATTCTCCGCCTCAACGGGCGCGGGCCCAATCGTGAAGCCTTCCGGGAGTCTGTAGTACGCCTCATCGATGGCCTCATGCAGTTCCTCTGGCATCTCCTCACCCGTCGAGCTGAGATCCGGGGTCCTGCCGACCGCGTAACAGCGGACCACGCCCGGGGGAACAGAGCTCGCAAGCCTGAAGCCAGAGACGATCTGGCCCGGCGGTATGCCCCTTGGCCCTGACGGTTGACTCCAGATCCATCCATCCGATATCGAAAGCTCCTCCCGCAGGAAGGGAGTCAACGGTGACGAGTACCAGCTCCCATTGGGCTCCTCGGCTCCCTCCAATCCCCTCCCTTCGATGAAGAGCATCGCCAGAGCCTGATGGGAGGAAATGAGGTTCGACACGGCATACGAATAGGTGTAGAGACCTCCGAGTTCGTCGAAGCTCACCCGAGCTGCCACTATGACGGAGAGTTTGTTTGGAGGCACCCAGGTCAGTTGGTGTCGGGCGCCATCCGATCCGTTCCAGGAAACCAGGAAGTCCCCAGTCGCTCGGAGGGTCTCGATCCTCCCCTCCACAGCATACTTCACGAAGGTACGAGTCCCGGAGTCATACCGCATACGCGTTGCTGTGGGCTGGAAGGGAATCGCGGTCAGCGGTTCGACTGACAGGGGTCTCCGCTGGGCGCTAAGGACCATCGGAATCGCTACTACGAAAGCTACGGCGAGGGTTGCCGGAAATCTCGGCCTCATCTCAAGACCCCACGTGCCGGTGCGTGCAGCCTGAACGGTCGCCACAGGAACCTGCTAGCGACCCCGTGCAGGTCATTCTTACTGGAATTCCCCCGTTTACTCAACGCCGCTCGATTCTCATACGGTCGATGTACTGGAGCTCCAACAGCATCCGAACCGCTAACCCAGACCTCCGGGGAGTCCCGGCTTGTCGGGTTCATGACCGCTTCGTCTCAAACGATGGACCGTGAGGCAATACCCGCCGAATCCCGTATTGGATGAGCGCAAGCTCAAACAGGATCTGTGATAGGGTCACACGGTGTGACTGATGGTTGCGGGAAGGAAGCAACGGCCATGTATATGCTCGGATTCGTGCTCGTCCTCGGAGTGACACCGTCACCGCGTGGAGTTGGGGCTGCCGGCGCGGGGCCTCGGTCGCTCGGACATTGGGTGGAGCGCATATACGCCAAGAACGGATAGAACACGTCGCATATGAGGGTCTCCTCCTCCACAGCGAGCATCTGGTGTTGCACGCTTTTCGGTATGCGAACAAATGATCCCCCAGTCATGGGGACCTCGCCGACACCCTCAATCCACAGTAGAGTCTTGCCTTTGATCACATACGCAATGTCGTCGCATTCGTGGGCATGTCTTTCCACTTCCGTTCCAGGCGGCAGATGAACCAACATGCAGGTAAGGTCCGCCCGCTCGTCCCGATTGGAGAGTAGAACTGCCACCTGGACATTTGACAATTGTGGATGGGGCTCCCATGAGATGTCATCCGGTTGGGCTATTTTCGGCCCGTCCATAACGTCCTCCTGGATTCGCGGCGGGAGTTTCGTTGCGGGGGTTTCTATTTCCTCCGACGAGCATGGGGTCTCAAAGTGAACGTATCCTACCTCCGAGAAATTCCTGCTCGACGACGCAGTAGGTGTCGCGCTTCAGCACCTGCAGGACAAATCAGATATCCTGTGGGTCTCCGATCAGAGAGAACTCTGAGGAGGGGTTCCGACTGCTCATGCGTTTCCGAAAGGAGGATGACTCGGTTCTCCGCCCAGAGCTCTGAGCCGCGCACCGACGCCGGAGCCGACTCGTTCAGCCCCGGGAATCCGAGCAGGCGGAGTCTTCGTGGAGCAGGGGATCTCCGGGACCGCTCACCTTTTCCGGAGGGGCGCCCTGCCCCTACGCTGCCGATCCTCTCGCTCCAACGTGCGGGCGGGCCTATGTTCGGGTTCGGTCAACCACCACCTCGGGAGCCCATCGTGTCGCACCATCCGTCGCGCGTCGCCGCCCTCGCCCTGCGTTCTCGCCGGACTCGACCGGAGCCGATCCGGCACCGGGCCGCCGCCCAGTCGCCGTTCTCCTCCATCACGTGGCGGTCCATCGGCCCCGTGAACACCAGCGGCCGCATCGACGACATCGCCGTCGCACGGGTGAAGGGCGAGGCCGACGCGATCTACGTCGCCACCGCCAGCGGCGGGCTCTGGAAGAGCGCCAACAACGGCACGTCGTGGACGCCCGTCTTCGACCACGTGGACGCGATGATGTCCATCGGCGCCGTGGCCGTCGCGCCCTCGGCGCCCCTCACGGTGTGGGTGGGCACCGGCGAGGCGAACACGCGCCAGAGCTCGAGCTGGGGCGACGGCGTCTACAAGAGCACCGACGGCGGCGAGACCTGGACGGACATGGGGCTCGAGGATACGCGCTCCATCGGTCGCATCGTCATCGATCCGACGGACCCGAACATCGTGTACGTCGCCGCGCAGGGGCATCTCTGGGGACCGAACGCCGAGCGCGGCGTGTTCAAGACCACCGACGGCGGCAGCACGTGGAAGAAGGTCCTGTTCGTGGACGAGAACACCGGCGCCAACGACCTCGTCATCGATCCCGGCGAATCCGGCCGTGCTCTACGCGGCCACGTACCAGCGCCAGCGCAGAACGTGGGGCTTCAACGGCGGCGGCCCCGGCTCGGCCATCTACAAGACGAACGACGGCGGCGCGACATGGACGAAGCTCACCAACGGACTCCCGGCAGGGGACAAGGGGCGCATCGGCCTCGCGATCTACGCGGCCGATCCGCGCGTAGTCTACGCTACCGTCCAGGCGCGGCGCGAGGACCAGGGCATCTATCGCACCGTCGACGCCGGCACCACGTGGGAGAAGGTGTCGTCCCTCGACACCCGCCCGAACTACTACTCGCAGATCCGCATCGACCCGCAGAACCACGACAACGTCTACGTCCTCGGCTCCAATCGCGGGTTCTACATCTCGGAGGACGGCGGCACGTCCTTCATCGAGTTGTTCAGCAACGTGCACGGCGAGGACCACGCGCTCTGGCTCGACCCCGATCAGCCCAATCACATGATCGTCGGTGGCGACGGCGGCGTCTCCATCACGTGGGACCGAGGACGGACATGGGACTTCCGGCGCAACATGCCCATCGGCCAGTTCTACGAGGTGGACGTGGACAACAGCGTGCCCTTCCGCATTTGCGGCGGACTGCAGGACAACGGCGTCTGGTGCATGCCGAGCGCGGTTCGCAACCGGAACGGCATCGCCGACCGCGACGCCTGGAACATCGGCGGCGGCGACGGCTTCCACGCGCTCTTTGATCCCACCGACAACGACATGGTGCTGCAGTCGTCGCAGAACGGGAACGCGGCGTGGGTGAACATCGAGACCATCGAGCGGCGCGGCGCGCGGCCCGGCACCGGTGATCGCCCCGCCCAGGGCGCGGGGGGGTCCGGGGGTCCTGGAGGTGGCGAAAGTACCGTCGTCCGATACCGCTGGAACTGGGACACGCCGATGATCGTGTCCAGGCGCGATCCGAACGTCTGGTACATGGGCGCGCAGGTGCTCTTCAAGAGCACGGACAAGGGGTCGAGCTGGGCCAAGATCAGCCCCGATCTCACCCTCGACGTCGATCGCGATACGCTGAAGATGATGGGCGCCGTGGTGGGCCCCGACGCGCTGTCGCGGCACGACGGCCAGTCCAACTACAGCTCGCTTACGACCATCAGCGAGTCTCCGCTGGACGGGATGGTGATCTACACCGGCAGCGACGACGGCCAGGTACAGCTCACGCGGGACGGCGGCGCGACCTGGACCAACCTCACCCGGACGATACCGGGCGTGCCGGACCAGACCTACGTGAGCGCCGTGCTCGCGTCGCAGTTCGTCGCCGGCCGCGTCTATGTGACCTTCGACGGGCACTACACCGACGACTACAAGCCGTACGTGTTCGTCAGCGAGGACTTCGGTGCCACGTGGCGCTCCCTCGCGAGTGGCCTGCCGGAGACGAGCGTCAATCGCATCGCCGAGCATCCGAAGAACGCCGAGGTGCTCGTGCTGGCCCACGAGCGTGGCGTGCACGCGTCGAACGACGGCGGCGCCACGTGGCATCCGCTCACGACGAACATGCCCACCGTTGCCGTGGACGACGTCGTTTTCCAGGAGCGCGACGACGCCCTCGTAGCCGGAACCCACGGCCGCGGCATCTGGGTGCTCGACGACGTGGGCCCCATCGAGGCGCTCACCGCCGATGCGTTGCAGGCCGACGCAACGCTCCTGCCGATCAACGTGGCGCGGGAAATGAGTCACGTTCTCGCCGCAGGCGTGGTACGGCGCCGGCGAGTTCTTCGCGCCCAACCCCGATTGGGACGCGCACATCGCTTACTTCCTGAAGGACGGCACCACCGGCCCCGCCGAGATCGCGGTGATGGACGGCGCGGGGGAGATCATCCGCACACTCGAAGGCCCGGTCGCGAAGGGCCTGAACCAGGTCTCCTGGGATCTCCGTTACGAGCCGCCGGTGGATTCGACGAACGTGCCCACCGCCGGTGGTCGGGGTGGCGGAGGTGGTGGGCGTGGGGGGCCGCCCGCTTCCGTACAGGTGGGGTATCCCTCCGGCAGTGGGGGCTTCGGCCGCGGCGGCCTGCCGCAGGGTCCGCTCGTCCCGCCCGGCACGTACACCGTGCGCGTGACGGTCCCCGGCAAGGCGCCGCTCACGGGCCAGCGTCGTCGTGGAGGCCGATCCGCTCCCGAAGGTCACCGCGGCTGATCGCGAGGCGCGCCAGGCGCTCCTCATGGAGATCTACGACTGGATGAAGACCCTCGGCGCGGCACGCGGGGCCGTCGCCCAACTCACCTCACAGCGGGATACCATCAAAGCCGACCTCGGCGCGCCCGCCGACTCCATCAACGCACGCGTAGCGCAGCTCAGCACCGAGGTGGATCGCGCCTTCAGCGGCGTCAACGGGCAGGGCAGGCCCATCGAGGGGTGGAGCGGACCGCCTAGCGTGGACCAGGGGCAGGCGCTGGACTACGCGATCGAGGCCGCGGAAGAGGCCGTCGCCGAGCTCAACCAGCTCGTCGGGACCGACATCCCCGCCGCGTATCAGGCTGCGGGCAAGACGTGGAGGAATCCCGTGAAGGGAGTGGGTAAGCCGTAACGCCCCCCCCCGGGACTGCCCCCCACGCCGCGCCGGGCGTACCACGAAAATGGCGGAAGCCCCTGTCTTCCAGGGGCTTCCGCCAGTGCGCCGTCAGGGACTCGAACCCCGAACCTACTGATTAAGAGTTGATGCGCGTGTTTACTGTGGATTATCTAAGGTTAATCCCCGTATGAAGTTATGGAATGGAACTCACCTAGATCAACCCTCAGTGAAGAGGCGCCCTCAAGAGCGGGGGTTACCCTAAGGGTTACCCATGTATCCCTCGGGGAATCAGTAGTGGAGAAGAGGGGTGGAAGACCAATAGTGACCACTAAAGGTCCTCCACCCCCTGGAGATTCAGCCGTGCTTCTTCTCCAGAGCCCGGACTAGATCCTCTTGGAGCTCTGGACATTCGGCCACATAGGTGGTGAGAGTGAATGCCTCGTTGGAGTGTCCAGCCCGAGCACTGATGGTCTTCGGATGGACCCCCAACCGGACCAGGTCGGTCAGGTGGGAATGTCTCAGGTCGTAGAGTCTGTACCTGGGCCCGAAAATCGGGGAGGGGAGTAGGTCCGGATCGAGGTTTCTCCCGAGGAGGCCCTTCGGTCCCCAGACCTGCCTTCCTCATGACCCTCCGGAACTGGACATTGAGGTTCGTCTGATCCACGGGTCTCCCTGTCTCAGTCGCGAACACGAGATCATGATCCTGGTAGGAAGGTCCCAAGGAGAGCTTCTCCTTGGCCTGCTGTGCCCTGTGCATCCGCAAGGGCTGGATTGCCTGCTGGGGAAGGAGGATGGTCCGGTTTCCCTTCGCCGTCTTTGGTGGGGTGAGCTCCCATTCCCTCCCTTCCGACGGGAGAGGGATCGGCGGACGTGGAGCTTCCCTGCCTCCAGATCGACCTCTCGCCAACGCAACCCCAGAGCCTCACCCGGTCGAAGTCCTCCCAGGAGGAGGACATGCCAGAGAGCCGAGTACCGGTCATCCTTCGCCGCCTCCAAGAACGCCTTCATCTCCTCGTCGGTCATCGCCTTCGGAGGTTTGCGCTCGATCTTGGGGAGGGTTACCTCGGTGGCCGGATTCCAGCGGATCGCCCTGGTCTTCACGGCGTAGGACAACCCCTGCCGAATCACGGTGGCGAGGAGTCGAATGGAGCGGGGGGACAGCCCGTGCTCCCTCCGGAGCCATCCGTAGGTCCGCTGGAGGTTCTCGGTCGTCAGCTTGTCGATCCGGATCCGACCCAGGGGTGGAGCCCCGTCCGGGGGTTCCTCCACGTACCTCCGCAGTGCCCCGTCGTATCCGTCCCAGGTTTTCTTCCTGACCGCCCCTTCCTTCACGTCGTCCAGCCAGTGCCGGAGGTACTCCGCCAGGGTGACCTTCTGGGGAAGGGTCAATCCTCTCTGGTCCTTCTCTGCCTCCAGTCGGTGGGCCTCGGCCTTGGCCTCCTTCAGGGTCCCGTGAGTGGAGGTGATGAACCTCCTCCGTCCTCTGGAATCCAGGCCAGCGAAGACCTTACATCGCCACCGGATGGTCCCGTCTTTGAGTGTCCTCTTCTCGAAGCTCGCCATCGTTCAATCTCCCTCCGCCAGCAGACCCTTCTTCCTGAGTTCCCGCCGGTAGACTGGAACACAGATCTTCAGGGCCTTGTAGTCGGGGTACCGCGCCGCGACCGCTCTGCGGATCTCGTCGTCGGGGATCCCAGCCAGGAGGCCCTTGCGGGTGAGGTCCGCCGGGTTCTTCGATTCGGGGGGATCCCAGGCCACGACCCCTGCCTCGGACAGGATCTTGAGGTAGGTCGCCTTGGTTGGAGTCTTCCCTCCCGCTACCTCCCGGATCGTCTCCGGGGAGATGCCTCTCTGGGATGCTAGGTCCTTCAGTTGCTTGACGGTCAGGTCACTCAGGGTCGCGCTCATTCCTTCCTCCTCTGATAGAGTGGGGACGTTCCCTCTCGATGGTGTAAGGGGAATTTACGCGAAACCGTACTGACCATTCCACACGTAAATAACTGCTACTATTTCACTTAGGTGAAACCAGTCACCTCAACATCTCCGATTCTTTGGTCTCGGATGGGGAATCCCGCGGAAAGCCTGTGAAGAGAGATGAGGTGGAAGCCCCTGCCCCCCGCCGGGGGTGAGCCCAGGGGCAACAAGACAGCCTGGAGCCAGGGAAGGAGCCCCGGAATGCGGGTCAGGAGCTTCGACCGCGGGGGTGGAAGGGTTCACGGTGCCTTCGGACCCCCAGCTCGATTAGCCGCTCCTGAATTCGCTCGTAGACAGCCCCTCGCACTCGCCTGGGGCTCGTCGGTCGCCTCCCTCATTCGGTTGTGGATAGCTCGAAGGCGGGTCGCCAGTCTCGCACGAGTCCCAACGGCCGATCCCCGGGGGATGCGGGGTAACGAACGTTCTCCGAACGAAAAGGGACTCCCCGTCAGAGGAGATCCTCCTCTGAACCAATCCCGAAGTGTCACACTTCTACCTCCCAGGGAGCGGCCCAGCCGTCCCCCTTCCGAATGAGCCCCCCAGCCTCGGCCACCATTTCGATGGCGGCAAGCGTGCTCCTTGCGATTTCCTCCGATGCCCTCTGCACAACCTCTCTCCCCTGAGCGGCTCGGGGGATGTGCCGTCGCTCAGCTTCGGCCAGCAGATTCGCCTGCTGTTCGGGATTCAAGCCAGAAGCGAAAGGGGAAGCCGAAAGCACTGCCCGAAGCCCGTCCAGGTTGTCCAGGAGCTCCCGGGCTCTCTGGACAGGGCTCGCTCCGCTCCTGACGTAGTCTCGGATTTGTGCGGCCGCAAACATGGAGTTGGTATCACCCTTGGGAGTCCGGAGAGTCTTCTTGGACTCCGACTCGAAACCTCCCAGCATCTCTCGGAGTCGATCCTGGGTCGAATCACTGGCCCCCTGTATGCTCCGGATGGTGTCCAGAGCCCTCTTGCCAAGGCCGGATAGGTGGAGGACCCTCTTGTCCGGCGGCACCTCCTTGACCCTCTCCGAGGCGGTACCGACTCCGAGGACCTTCTGGCGCGTCTGGTCCAAGAAGGTCTCAGCCACAACGAGGCCCGAGACATCGTTAGTCCATCGTTTCTGCCACATCCCGCCAATCCTCATCCGAGCGACTTCGGGGGTGAGCTTCGGGGGGGTATCCATCGCAGTTGCCATCATTACCTCGCTTGCATGGGGAATCCCGAAGGAAGGGGTGGCTGTAGCCCCAATTACGCGCACCAAGCCGGGGCCCGGTCGTCCCAGCGCAACCCTCGGGAAGTCCCGTGACCTACTGATTCCGTATTCTTCGGTATGCCCAGAAGCCGCAGAAATAAAGGGATCTCAGCGCCATGGGTGACAGAAGGGTGAGTGATTCTCATCGGAATCTCCCGTTCCCCCTGGGCTCCGGATCCCAGTTGAAGCGAGTGGAGGGCTCGGTCTGCTCAACATCCAATGCCTCCAGAATCCGAACGAGCTTGTCTGTCTCCACTCCGAAGAGGACCGCGCTCTCCGAGGCCCCTTGCTGTTGGAGCCAATCCAGGTCCCGAAAGTGCTCCAACTGCACCGCCAAGGTGGTCAGCCCTTCCCGCAGGAAGTTCAGGAGCAGTTCGCCGATGTCCTCCGACCTCCCCGCCTCCCGCCATGCCTCGACCTTCCAGCGACTAACCGTCTGGACCGGGATCTTGTAGGCCCGTGCGGCCTCAGCAACTCCCTGCCCAGCCAGGAGCGAAGCCATCACTTGAGCGCGGACCTCGGGGGGGTGGTTCCTTGATCCACCTTGTGTTTCCATCGGTCATCCTCGGTTTCCGTCCCGACTGTCCCAGACCGAGAAGACGGACTCGTATAGGTCCGATTCCACTGGTTCTCTTTCCACCCTCAGATTCGCCGATTAGAAGCCCGACGACCGTCCACCGCTCCTTCCGGGTGGGGGTTGAGGGTCCACTGACCGGGAATCGGGGATTCCGTGAGCCTGAGACCCCCTCCATTCTCCTTCCACATCTCCCGGTCTCCTTCTGGCTCTGCCCCCACCCGTCCACCTCGGTGAGCGACCGTGCAGACCGAACGGCCATCGGCCGTTCGGCGTACGTGGCTCACCCTGGCAGGAATCCTCTGGTGGGTTCCTTGCCGGGGGTCTTTGGTGGAATCCTTGGTGGGGTAACGACGTCCCACTCTTCGGAACCGTCCCCGTCCCACTCTTCGGGACCGTCCCCGTCCCGCTCTTCGCGACGGCCCCCGTTCCATTCATTGGGACGGCCCCCGTCCCGGAGACTGGGGGGTTGGTCAGAATCTTGTGTCGGGGTCGGCTCGCTCCCCCTCCCTAAGACGGGTTCCACTTTCTCCCGATTCCTCCACCAGAGGGGGCCTCGGAGCGGACCATCCTCCTCGTTATCCGGAATGAGGAACTGATACAGATCCGAGGTGCGGCCCCGTCCCTCCGCTCGCTGAAACTGGACACGACGGATCCAGCCCTTCTCTTCCAGATTCGCCAGAACCTTCTGCACGGTCCGAGACGCCTTCCCGCAGCTCTTGGCGGTCTGGTTCTGACTCGGAAAGCAGTTCCCCCCTTCCCGTCGGTCACCCTTCTCATCGGTCGAGGAGTCAGCGAACGATAGGATTGAGTCGAGGATGCGGAACTCCGTGTTCGTAATCCTCGGACTCATCCGAGCAGAGTCCCGGTACGTCCCTCGTGTGAAGTAGGGATCTCCAGGGTCTTCTCTTATCCCAGTTGAAGGGATGCCTGCCTTTTGGGTATCGTCTGGATACACGGTTCAGTCTGCCTTGTCCGTGTGGAAGTCCGAGGACCTGACCCACCCCCGAGCCGAGGGGGTGGGTTCGTTCATTCCACGTTCCGGAAGTTTCTCCGGTCCTTCCGCCACTTCCAGCGGCATTCGTCAGGAACCTCCGCCTCTCGTTCCAGCCCCCCTGCCTGCCGGATTAGGAAGCGAATGAAGGCCGACCTCGACAGGCCCGCCTTGATCGCTCCCCGGTCGAGCGCTCGACCCTCCTCGCCCGAGAGAACTGCGACGATGCGGTATGGTTTCTTCTCCATTCGACCCTCCTGAAAACGAAGGCCCCGCCTCCCTCCCTCGGGATGCGGGGTTTTTGGCCACTTCCGCCACGGCCCTAACCGGGGGAATTCCTCCCCGGTCTCCTATGTCCACCTGGGAACGATACTTACACGCACCTGTGTATCACAACGCTCCCCTCCGCCGGGGGAGCTTGTCCTCCACCTGCTCAAGGAGTTTCCGGATCACTCGATGTTGAGCGACGATAATTCGTCCGGAATCAATCGATAGGCTGAAATCGAGAATCTGCTTCATGCCCTCGGCGAACCAGTAGACATCTTCGCAATACCGGCGGACAATCTCCCTCTCCAAGCGCTCATCCCTTTCCCTCTTCGCCTCCCTGGCCTTCTCTCGCCGCCTGGCCATCTCCTCATCCGTCTCCTTTCTAGCATGCTGGAGGAGGCCCCGAGGTACCGTTGGCCGGGGGACTTGAATCGGTTCCCCATGCCCTCGTTTCCCGCTTCTGAGTTCGGTGGCCAACATCGAGCCAACTGTACGAGCGGCCTCACTACTCTTCAGATGAATCCGCCTGGCCTCCTCCAGAGCTTCTTCTGTTCCAACCTCTTCGTATATGGCTTTCCAGCCGGCCTCCGTCGCCTTGTATACCTGGAGCGCCTTCGTCGTAAGAGTCCGAGCTTGAGCAAGGGACAAATCTTCGTAGTCCGTGGTCCGAAGAGCTCCCATTTCCAGGAGTTCCAGAGCCCGCAGCGTATCCTTCGTCTTGGTCTCATCCCAGCCCAGGTATTCGGCCAGGATCGGTGCGGTGTAGGGATGGTCGGGGGGGATTCCCCGACCACCTCCAAGGGAGAACGATGGAGCGAATCGGAGAGCCGTCTTGGCTGTTTTCGAAGGAGGGGGAGCCAGCAGTATCTTGTCCTGAGCGAAGGCGACTACGACCGCCCTGACGGACTCTTGGTCAACGACCGCGGAGTTCCCCCAATCCTGCCCGTTCTCCCGAACCATCATTTTGAGCATTTGGTCGTCGCTCAGGTCCTCAATGATGAGAGGGATCTCCTTGTCAGGCCCGTATTCCTGCCGGAGTGCTTCCAGCCGATGATGCCCGTACGAGATCTCAGGGCACTCGTTCGTTCCGATCCGAGCCACAATGTTCCCCCAAAACCCAGTGGCCCTGAAGGATTCCCGCAACGCCCCCACCTTCTCGGATCTGATTGGGTAACGATCGAGAGCCCGGAACGGATTGGGGTGGATGTTTCCGATGAGGTAGTTCGCGACCATGGTTCTATCTCCTTTGGTATGGTTCACCTCCTCATGGTCAGAGTGGGAAGTCGGGTTGAAGTCGTTCACCGCATTATTAGTTCCCCATCAAGCCGGTCCGACTGCTTAAGTCATTGGAGCGAAGAGAGTTCCCCGGTCTCGGAGGGCTTGGAGGCCCTTATCTGTCCCCGAAACTGTTACAGGATTGTTACTCTGCAAGGTCGTAGGACCCTTGGCCGGTACCTCCATGCTCGATCCAATCCCGGAGAGCGGAGGCCGATACCCTCACGGTCCTCCCGATCCGCACTGCCGGGAGGTCCCCCGCCCTGATCCGCTCGTAGACCCTCCAGGGTTTGATCCTGAGTAGTTCCGCCACCTCGGTCGCCGAGAGGAGTTGCGGTAGAGCCTGGTCTTCCACGGTCCCTCCTTTGGAGTGAGTTCTGCCCTCACCTTCAGAGTGGGGAGTGGGCCCGGTTTCGGTCACCCTGGAGACTGATCGTCCACTTGAGAGAACTCCCCTTGCGGACAGTTGCCACGACACCGAGTGTTCCGTCATGACCAGCTTTCTTCTCAGACTAGCCCCCATTCTGTCGAAGGTTCCTGTCCTCTCCTGGTTAATCCGCCAGAGCAAGGAGGTCATGGACCACGACCGAGGGGTCTTTTCTCGCCTTGATTCGGTACTCTCGGAGGAGTCCCTTGATCGGTACCTTGAGGGAGCATTTCAGCAGATCCTCACCTTCCGAGAACTCGAACCGGTATCCGAGTATCTTAGATGGGCCACCTTTGCCCGAAATGATTTTCTGGTTCCGTCCGTTCGACAACACCACGAAGCTTTCAAGAGCCAGTTGTCGGGTCTCCGTGAATTCCTCGGAACGAACCTTTTCCCCCGGAAGGACCCTCGCTGGCCGTCAAATAGGTATTATTTCCTCCCCGACAAGAACCCGGAACTTGATGGGTCCGCTCCTAGCGACTTCTTCGTGTATTGGGAAGAGGTGAAGGAACTGAACCGGCGGATCCAGAGTGCCGAGGTTTCCTATCGGCGATTCCGGCGAATCATCATGGAGGTCCTCCGGGTCTGAGGAAGGGGATAGCACCGTCCACCGATGGAGTGCAAGCCAATGAAGAAGCTCTTCATCAGTTGCGGTCAGCGGACAACCCAAGAGATCGAGCTTGGAGAAGCCGTGGGAGAGCTTGTGGATCGCCTGACCCCATTCGAACCCTACTTCGCTGAGAACCAGTCCGACCTGAAAGGCCTTACGGACCACATCCTCTCGGCCTTGAATGAATCAGCTGGCCTCATTGCAGTCCTACATAACCGAGGAGAGGTCTGTGCCGGAGATGAGGTCTTCACTCGTGCCTCAGTCTGGATCGAGCAGGAGATTGCCGTTGCGACCTTCATCACCCAGGTCCTTCAGCGCCATTTCCGATTCGCTGCCTTCCTGGAAGAAGGAGTGGTCACGGAAGGGATGAGGAAATACCTAATCGCGAATCCGTACTCCTTCAAAAGCGACAACGAGGTCCTCAAACACCTTGGAAAGCTTCTACCTACCTGGACCGAGATCCGAGGGTCAGACATCACGGTGAGACTCGATTTTCTCGAGCAATCCATCGAGAGCGATCGCCATGAATACCTCCTGTTGGCGAACGTGACGAACAACGGGGGCCAGATCCTTAGACCCTCGCATGCGGAACTGGAGATACCCAAGCGAGTCCTGTTCAATTCATCCGATTTCTTTCGATTGAAGGACCGGGAAACCAAGACACATGCGTTCTTTCGGAAGACGGAACTGAATCCCTTGTTTCCGGGAGACTCGCAACAGGTCTTTCAGGAGCCGTACTACATGGACGGCGAACTCTTTTGGAGCAGGGTCGGCCTCCTTGACCTACCCGTTCGGTTCACAGTCTTCTTCCCTGACCATGATTTCGTCCGCGTTGAGCGCCCTTTTCGGGAGCTTCAGGTGTTCTGACCTTTTCCGATTTCCCGACGCTCGACCTTCCCCCTTGCGGGTAAGCGGAGGTGAGGTGAGTGTTCAGGGTGATCGGGAAGCGGACGGGACTTGGGAGTCCTCTTCAGAAGGAAGAGCACGATGGCCGAAAGTCGATCCCACAAGACTACTGCCATGCGAATCGCCAGGCAGCTAGGAGCAGAGTACAACCCTGGGAAGGGTGCGGATATTAATGCATCCAAGATGGCCGTGGAGGTGGAGACGCCAGAGACCGTCCAAGAGGGAATCCAGCAGCTGCAGGGATATCGGAAGCCGGTCTACATCGCCGTGACGACCAAGGAGGGTGTGGAGAAAGCACTTGAGGCCACTCAGGGGACCACGGTCGGGGTCATGAACAACCAGGGGGAGATCGTGAAGAAGTCGACCCGCAGGAAGGGATAAGAGATCCTACGCGGGCATTCCCCTCTCATTCTGGCTTTGTTTCGGACGCACCCGGTTCAGGTGGAAACCCGGAAATGGCAACTAAGATCATCTTCTCAGTCGTTGCTGGAGGATTACTACTCCTTCACCTCATCTGGCCTCATATCTCTCTCGATCTGGGCTCTGTCGTCCTTCTGGTCATTGCTCTCGCTCCCTGGGCCGCCCCCGTGATCAAGTCAATGGAGTTCCCTGGGGGATTCAAGATCAGCTTTCAGGACATCCAGCGCGCCACCGAGAAAATCACCTCTGCCGAACCTCCCCCCTCGAAGACGGGAGTAGGCCACAAGCTACCTTCCGAGGCGAGGAGCGAAGGCGTTGGTGAGGCCAAGGCCGAAGCTGGTAGCATCAAGGAAGGAGAATCCACGACTCCTGCTCCGTATCGTCCATCTCAAGAACAGACCCTCGAACACCTCCGCGACGTGGCGGAACTCTCTCCAAACCTCGCTCTGGTCGGGTTGCGTGTGGAGATAGAGCGTAAGCTGAAGGATATCGCGGAGGCATATGGAATCCGGCCTCGGACAGGGTCGGCGGGCGGAATTCTGCATCTCCTCCAAAAGAGAGGAGTCCTTCGTCCGACACTCGCCGAGGGGATTCGGGAGCTGGTCTCCTTTGGAAACGAGGCTGCGCACAGCCGCGCCGCCGTTTCGCGGGAAGCAGCAGGACTGGCACTGGACCGGGCTCCGGAGGTACTCGGCGCTCTGGATGACTACCTCACCGAGTGATCTGAAGCATCTTTCCGTTGCGCCCCGTTCACTCCTGTTCCTGTCACCCCCCAGTCACCCATTTCACCCACCAGAGCAGGGAAATGGCCTCCAAGGAAGGACCGAGGAGGCCATAAGCTATTGATTTCATTGATGTTAGGAAATGCGCCGTCAGGGACTCGAACCCCGAACCTACTGATTAAGAGTCAGTTGCTCTACCAGTTGAGCTAACGGCGCTGGCCGAAGGAAGATAAACGTCTCCGGGCACTCGGTAAACCGGTGTACAGGCGCTCGCGTCAGCGCGTAACGCCGCCTCACCGGCCGGCGGCCTTCCCCGCCGCCGGATCCGGTCCCGAAGGTGACCCGGCGAGCCCCCATTGCGTGCTGGGTGAGGCTGTCCGCGGGCCAGCCCCCGGGCCCCCGCACAGCTCTAGAACGCCGGCAGCCCGGTGATCTCCTGCCCCAGCACCAGCGTGTGCATGTCGTGGGTCCCCTCGTACGTATAGACGCTCTCCAGGTTCTCCATGTGGCGCATGGCGCTGTACTCCACCAGGATGCCCACCGCCCCCAGGAGCCGCCGGGCCTCCCGGGCCACGTCGCAAGCCATGTTCACGTTGGCCCGCTTCGCCATGGAGACCTGCGCCGGCGTGAACTCTCCCCTGTCCTTGAGCCGGCCCAGCTGGAGCGCCAGGAGCTGGCCCTGGGTGATGCCCGTGAGCATGTCCGCGAGCCGCAGCTGCTGGAGCTGTTTGCCGGCGATGGGCCGGTCGAACATGACCCGCTCCTTGGCGTAGTCCAACGCCTCGTGATAGCAGGCCATGGCGGCGCCCACGGCGCCCCACGCAATGCCATAGCGGGCCTGCGTCAAGCACGTGAGAGGATCCGCGAGCCCACTCGTCTTCGGCAGGACGGCCCCATCGGGAAGCTCCACGTCCTGGAGCACCAGCTCGCTGGTGTCGGACGCCAGGAGGGAGAGCTTTCCCTTCTGATCCTTGGCGGTGAAGCCCGGCGCATCCTTGGGCACCAGGAATCCCCGGATCCCGTGCCGGTCGCCGATCTCCTTCGTCTGGGCCCAGATCACCGCCACGTCGGCCAGGGAGCCGTTGGTGATCCACATCTTCGCGCCATTCAGAACCCAGCCGCCGTCGGTCTTCTGGGCGGTGGTGATCATCCCCCCGGGGTTGGATCCGTAGTCCGGCTCGGTGAGGCCGTAGCATCCAATCTTCTCTCCGGAAGCCAGCTTCGGAAGCCACTCCCGCTTCTGCTCCTCCGAACCCCACGTGAAAATGGGGTACATCACCAGGGAACCCTGGACCGAGGCGAAGGACCGGATCCCCGAGTCGCCCCTTTCCAGCTCCTGCATGATGAGGCCGTAGGACACGTTGTTGAGCCCGGCGCATCCGTATTCGGTGGGAAGGTTCGCCCCCAACATCCCCAGCTCGGCGATCTCCGGAATCAGCTCCGTGGGGAAACGGCGCGCGATGTATACTTCCTGGATGATGGGCATGACCCGGTCCTCCACCCACTCCCGCACCGTATCCCGGACCATCCGCTCCTCCTCGGAGAGGAGGCTCTCTACGTCATAGAAGTCTACGCCCTGAAACTTCTCCGCCATAACTTACGTCGCTCTTGGTTGAGTTCGTCCCATCCTGACCGAACATTCTGAGAGGCCCCGATGAGCAAGAAGAGTCACGCTGTAGGCCAGGGAATCAGCTTCGGCTCGGCCCTCGCCATCGCGATCTCCTGGTCCACGCACAAGTCCATCCTGTGGGCCATTGTCCACGGCTTCTTCAGTTGGTTTTATGTGATCTACTACGCCTTGACCCGTTAGGGCTCGCCCCGGGGGATCGTGGGAGGGGTGGCCTCCGCAGCCTTCCTGTTGTTGTACCTCATTACCCCATAGGCGATCTCACGGGCCACGCGGCCGCCGATCCACAGCCCCGCCACCACCGTGGCGATCCATCCTCCGATGATGACGTCCGAGGGTTGGATGTAGAGCCAGATCCAGAGCGCCAGGGCGACGGCAAACACGACACCGAACCCCCATCCCCACAACCCCGCCCGACGCCGTGCCGCCTCCCGGCACGAGGCACACCAGAGGAGACGATCCATCTCCTCCACGTCCTTCTGCTCCAGGCATCGAACGCACGTCGCCCGGTCCGGAAACCGTGACCGCCAAGCTGAATCCGTGTCCTTCCTTCCGAACACTCCTTCCTCCTCCTACCGGACATCCACCGGATGAAGGACGACCGTCCCGACACCGGAATCTCCGGCGCCGGGGGACCGTCCTCCCGAGACTGCCACCTGAAGCGTCAGGAACGGGTGTAACGGGAGTTGTACTCGTGCTGGGTGTGGTCCTCCCCCCAGCGCACCAGATCCTCCAGGAGCGTCGGCTTCGCCGTCCCGCTCTTCCGAGCGCGGCCCGCGATGTTGATCGCCCTTCGCCAGGTCAAGTCGTTCAGCGCGTCCCGAGTCAGAAGCGCGCGGGCCACCTCACCATCGTCTGAGCTCCGGGTGATGACCCGTACGCCGGCCAGGCCCGGGTAGGTCTCGAAGAGGCCCTCGGTCTCCTTGCTGAAGAGGAGAACGTAGGGCCCGACCTTGGCCCAAAGGGTCCCGCCTCGGCGCAGCTGCCGGGCCGGCTGCTCGATGGTGATCTCGGCCACGTTTCCGTTCATCGAGGCCTTGAGGGATCCCTCGTAGGCGTAGGCCGACTCCACCTCGCGGGCGTTGGGGACCGCCAGGTCCACCTCCTCACACGCTCCCACCCAGGTGAGCGTTCCGAGGAGCGCCCCGAGAAGCACTCGCGAACCGAGCCGGCTCCCCCAATGATGTCTTGCGTTCCCGTTCACGACGGCCTTCTTGTCTATGGACCTCTCCTCTGTCTGTTTCTACCGGCAGAGGGATGTCTGCGTTCATCCGAAGGGGAGAAGGGCTCCAGCCAACGCCTCGGCCACCGAGGCCAAGCGCGGCCGGATCGTCCGCTGGGCCCGGTACCCCTTCCACGACCCCATACCAGCTCACGCGACCCGTTCGAGTGGCCAGAACGGCCGCCCCCAGCTGGAGTCTTCCGTCCTCGCCGTACCTGAGCTCCACCGGTAGGAGTGCAACATCCGCGCCCACGAGCGCCGAAAGGCGCCGAAGCTGCCCGAACAAGGGGTCTCCAACGCGCTCGACCTCGGCCTGGAGGAACATCCCGACCTCCAAACCCCGGGTCCGGGCCTGAACGCCGGGCGAGCGGGCGAGGATCTCCTCCACCTCCGGCGGGAACACCCAGGTCACGCCCTCCCCGCGAGCCCGGAGCGCGTAGGCGAGCTCCTGATCGCTGGAGACGGAGGGGGAAATCCCCGCATGTAGCTGGATGGGGAGAACCAGAACGGTGTGCCCCCGAAGGTCGGGGATCGCTCCACGGTGCTCGCCGGGTCCGGGGGGGGCCGGGTGGGGACGCGCAGCCGGCGGTCGCTCCTGCAATCGCCACGAGCGCGACGGCCAACCGGGCCCGCGTTCGTTTCCGGGCTAGCCCCTCCATAGCTTCCCTCCTCTCTCCGGGGAGGAAAGGTAGTGGAAACGGCGAACGCCTTGAAGGCCGGAACCCCTGCATTCTGGCCCGTTTCGGACCAGGCACGATGCTCGATTCGCGGCGCCGGCGGCTCAGCCTTCATCCTCCGGGTCGGGGGCCCGATCCAGGCGAAGGGAGGCCGAGTTGATGCAGTACCGAAGGCCCGTGGGCTTGGGCCCGTCGGGGAAGACGTGGCCCAGATGGGCGTCGCACACGTCGCAGAGCACTTCCGTCCGCCGCATCAAGAGACTCCGGTCCTCCTCTTCCCGGATGGCTCCCTCGTCCACGGGGGCGGTGAAGCTGGGCCAGCCGCATCCCGCGTCGTATTTGGTGCCGGAGTCGAACAGCGGCGCGCCGCAGCACGCACAGCGGTAGAGGCCCTTGTCCTCGGTGCTCCAGTATTGCCCTGTGAAGGGCCGCTCCGTGCCCTTCTTGCGGGTCACGCGGTACTGCTCCGGCGTCAGGGACGCCCGCCATTGGGCGTCGGTCTTTCGGATCTTGTCGGCCACGAATGTCTCTCCTCGGTCCGGGTCGCCCCATCCTCCAGCCTCTCGCTCGAGCACTGGCCCGGGCCGCATCGTCTTCCTCCGCTCTTCTTCCGAACCCGTCGCGGGAGCTTCCGGTTCCGCGCACGCAGGAGAAGAGCCGGCGCCAACGACGCCGGCTCCAGTCTCACTTCACGGGATGTCCTCGGCCGTCAGTACCCCGCCGCTCCGCCGTCGGCGTCCCTGGGGTCCGGAGCGCCCACCAGCTCACCGGTCTCCGGGTCCACCAGAATGCAGTGCGTGCGGCCCTGGCTGCCACTCATCCGGACACTGTAGCCCATGGCCTCCAGTGCGGTCAGGGCATCGGGGGAGAGCGTCTCCGCCTCCATCTGAACGGCGTCCGGGAGCCATTGATGGTGGAAGCGCTTGGCGTCCACCGCCTCCTGCATGCTCATCCGGAAGTCCACCAGGTTCAGCACGACCTGAAGAACGCTGTTGATGATGGTCCGCCCGCCGGGGCTGCCCACCACCGCCACGAGCTTTCCGTCCTTGGCGAGGATCGTGGGAGTCATGCTCGAGAGCATCCGCTGCTCGGGCCGGGCGAGGTTGGGCTCGGTGCCGATCAGGCCGCGGTCGTCCGTCAGGCCGGGAGCGGCGTTGAAGTCTCCCATCTCGTTGTTGAGGAGGAATCCCCCTCCCGGCACCACGATCTTGGATCCGTACCCCGCCTCCAACGTGAACGTCACGGAGACCGCCATGCCGTCGGCGTCCACCACCGAATAGTGGGTCGTCTCCGGACTCTCGTCAGGAAGCGCGATGTCCGAGGGGGCCGACACCGAGGCCTCGTCCGGCTCGATTCCGGCCCGGAGCGTCTCCGCGTAGCGCTTGCTCGTCAGCTCTTCCAGAGGCGGATCCGCAAAGTCCGTGTCCGCCATGTAGTGGGCCCGGTCCCGGAACGCCCTCCGCATGGCTTCCACCACGTAGTGGACGTAGGTGGGGGAGTTGTGGCCCATGGCCTGGAGATCGTAGCCCTCCAGGATGTTCAGCATCTCCACCAGGGCGGTGCCCCCGGAGCTGGGCGGCGGCATGCTGATGATGTCGTACCCCCGGTAGCTCCCGCGGACCGGCGTCCGCTCCTGGGCCTCATACCGGGCCAGGTCCTCCTCGGTGATCATGCCGCCCCCGCGAGCCATTTCCTCGGCGATCAGGCGGGCCGTCTCCCCACGATAGAACCCATCCCGGCCCTGGTCCCGAATGCGCTCCAGGGTTCGGGCCAGGTCCGGCTGCCGCCAGGTCTCCCCCGCCTGATACGGCTCCCCGTCCTTGGAGAACTTCGCGATGGAGGCAGGATAGGCCTGCATGGACCTGAGGCTCCGACTGATGGACCCGGCCAGGGATTCGGAGAGAACGAAGCCCTCTCCGGCCAGTCGGACGGCGGGATCCACGAGGCGGGCCCATTCTCCGCTCCCGTACTCCTCGTGGGCCAGGGCGAACCCGGCCACCGTCCCAGGCACCCCCACGGACCGGTAGCTGTTGTGGTGGATCTGAGAGGAGTATTCGCCGCTCTCGTCCAGAAACATCTCGGGATAGGCCGCCAAGGGAGCCTTCTCCCGGAAGTCCAGGGCCGTGGTGCGCCCGTCGGGAAAACGAATCACCATGAATCCGCCCCCGCCGATGTTGCCGGCCGTGGGGTGCACGACGGCGAGGGTCAGACCGGTGGCGATGGCCGCGTCCACGGCGTTCCCGCCCGCCGCCAGGACGTCGGCCCCGACCTGGCTCGCGATGGCGTTGGCCGAGACCACCATCCCATGGCCCGTCTCCTGGGCTTCCTGCACGGGCTGCGATGTGTCGGCGGTCCGGTCCGGGGCCTGCTGGCAGGCGGAAAGCCCCAGGAGGAGGCCGAGGGTGAGGAGAGGCGAGAAGATCCCGAGGCGACTCGGCGAGCGTAGGCGTGGCGTGGTCATGGTCGGATCCCGGTCCTATGACCCCGAGCGGCGCACGGGGTCGGTGTTCGGAGTCAGGCGACGTTCGCTGGCACGTCGCCGAGGAGAAAAAGAGAGGAGGAGCCCCCATTCGGCAAGCTCCCCCCTTCCAATCATCCTTCCCGCGGCCAATCCCCCGGGCCACGGCCGGCACAGCGCCAGCCACACTTCCCCTCACCGGGCGCCGACGCTACAGGAGCCTCAGTCCGCCGTCGCTCCAGCCGTTTCCAGCTCGGAACGGAGGACCACCTTCTCGGGAGGCAGCGCAGGTTTCCCGATGGAGCGAGCCGCCTCCACCACCATCATCAGCCCCAGGACCAGCAGAAAGACGGCGATGGTGCGCACCGGCGCGGCCGTGGACGGAGAGAAGATGAGCATCACCGTGGCGGTCAGGGTCATGACCACCATGAACACCATGGGAACGCCGACGAACTGCCATGTCCGCTGGGTGCGCCGGAGCCAGATGGTCACCGCCAGGAGTGCCAGCCCGGCCAGGAGCTGATTGGTGGCGCCGAAGACCGGCCAGATTGCCCGCCACACGGGAATGACCTGGCCCGCGGGCGTCGTGTAGGTCATGAACGCCATGAACCCCGGGATCACCAGCGTGATGATCGTGGCCACCCATCGAGTCCGCGCCACGGCGTTGTCCCACCCGAAGAACTCCTGGAGAACGTACCGGGCCAACCGGGTGCACGTGTCCAGCGTCGTGAGGAGGAAGGTGGACAGGGCCAGGAGCCCCAGCATGGTTCCGTAGTGAAGCGGAACGCCCAGCGTGGCGAAGAACCTCCCCACACCCGCCGAGAAGAGGCCCACGGGGTCGCTCCGAAGAGCATCCACGCTGAATGTGAGGCCCATGACCGTGCCCAGGGCGATGATGGCCACCACACCCTCCACCAGCATCCCGCCATACCCGATCTTCCGAGCGTCGGACTCACACTTGAGCTGCTTCGCCGTGGTGCCTGAGGACACGATGGAGTGAAATCCGCTGCACGCACCGCAAGCCACCGTGATGAAGAGGATGGGGAAGAGCGGCCCCAGGTGGGCGACCTCCGTGAAGGCCGGGTTGTTCGGGTCCACCAGGGCGGGCCAGGTCACGGTCAATCCCCCGTTGAACGTCCCCACCAGGATGCCGATTCCTCCACCCAGGACCGTGATGTAGAGGAGGAAGCTCGACAGGTAATCCCGGGGCTGCAGGAGGATCCATACCGGCGTGACCGAAGCGATGAGGCAGTACACCAGGAGGAGGAGGATCCACATGTCCTTGGGGTTCGAGAAGAACGCCGGGATGTAGCCGCCGTCCGAGTAGATGCCCGTGGAGAACCCGATGGCCACCAGGAGCGCAGGCACGAAGACCAGGGTGGACATCCAGACGGGAATCCTGGTCCGGTTGTTCACGATCCCCAGCAGAATCGCCAGGAGGATGAAGGTGCCGCTGGCTACCGCCACTCCGGTGCCCTGAGCCGTCTCCACGCCGCTGGCGTCCCGGACGTCGATGAAGCTCACGGCGGTGAGATCCATGAACACCACGATGACGTAGATCATGGTCAGCCAGATGAACGCCAGGAAGAGCCTGAAGGAGAAGGGCGTCATGTAATCCCTGGCCAGCTCCGCGATGGAGCGGGCCTTGTGGCGGATGGAGGCCACCATGGAGCCGAAGTCGTGGACGCCTCCGACGAAGATGGATCCAAGGATGATCCAGAGGACGGCAGGGAGCCATCCGAAGAAGAGGCCTGCCAGGATCGGTCCCACGATGGGGCCCGCCCCGGCGATGGAGCTGAAGTGGTGCCCGAAGAGAACGGGAGTCTTGGCCGGGACGTAGTCGGTGCCGTCGTACATGTACTCCGACGGGACGGCGTGCCGGTCGTCCAGGTCCAGCTTCCTGCCGATCCACGAGGCGTAGAAGCGATAGGCTACAACGAAGAGCACGATGGCGGAAACGAGAAGAAAGGCCAGCATCCTCTTACACCCCCTCTAAAGCAGAAAACCACGGGAGCCGGTCAGAATAGCAATAGCAGGCTGCCGGGGTTCCTACAAGTACGGGGCCCTGGGTGGAATAGACCCGGCATACGCGGACGGAAGGGCACGGGACGGGCGTCCCGGGGTCGGGTCAGAGAAGGTAACCCCCATCGATGGGAATCACCGAGCCCGTGATGTGCCTCGCCCCCTCGGAGCAAAGGAAGAGGACCACGGAGGCCACGTCACGGGGATCGCCCAGGCGACCCAGGACGCTCTTCTCCCTCGCCCGGTCCAGAATCTCGGCGGGAACCTGCTCGGTGAGCTGCGTCGTACGGATGTAGCCCGGCGCCACCGCATTCACGTTGACGTTCTTGGGCCCCAGCTCCAGGGCGGCGCTCCGGGTGAGTCCGATGAGCCCGGCCTTGGAGGCCATGTAGTTGGCCAGCCCGAACTCCCCCCGGACCCCGTGGACGGAGGAGACGTTGACGATCTTCCCCCATTCCTGTGCCCGAAAGACGGGCGCCGCCGCTCGAATGAAGTTGAACGCCCCCGTCAGGTTGGTATCCAGGACCGACCGCCAGTCTTCGTCGGCCATCCGCCAGAGGGCCCCGTCCCTTCCGATCCCCGCGTTGTTCACCAGGAAGTGCAGCCCTCCCAGGGCAGCGGCGGCATCGGCCACGAAGGCGTCGACCGCCACCGGGTCCCTGGCGTCACAGGCTCGGCAGAACACCTCGACGTCGAACTCTCCGAGCTCCGATTCCACGCCCTGGGCCTGCTCGTGACTCTCAGGTCCGGTGTCGAGAAAGTTGAAGGCCACGTTCACGCCGGACGCCGCGAACTCCAGGACGATGGCACGTCCGATCCCGCTGGACCCCCCGGTGACGATGGCTACTCGCCCCTTCAGCTCACGGGCGATGAGCGCAGGGGCCGGCTGGGTCTGGGTCCCGACCTCGTCGAGAAACTCCTCCACCAGCTCCCCGTCGCTGGGGCGAGAGGCTTGAGCCACCATGTTCTTCGACGGCTCCGGGGTGAACGCGGCGGCAGGCCCGCTCTCTTCTTCCATCGACGCTCCGGGGATCAAGGACGGCCCCCTCCACCACCCAGCGATCGGAGTCGATCCCTGGACGATCCGAAAGGCCGGGCGGAGAGCTTCCGCCCGGCGACATCCAAGGGTACCCCCCCTCGGGCCCTAGGCGCAACGAAAAAATAGTCCCGCCGCCCAGTCCTGGCGCACGGTCAGGTCGCCTGCGGCCCGTTCCGCTCCGCCCGGTGCTTGATGGTACGTCCCTCCACGAGAAAGACCACATCTTCGGCGATGTTCGTGGAGAGATCTCCGATCCGCTCCAGCTGCTGGGCTAGCCGGATGTATTCCAGGGCAGTCTCGACCCGGTCGGGATCCCTTCCCATGAGGTCCACCAGAATTCTCTGAACGGTTCCTCTCATGTCGTCCACCCGGTCATCCCGAACGCACACCTCCCGGGCCAGCCCCGAGTCCCGGGTGCCATACGAGGACAGGGCGTCCCGGAGCATGCCCCGGGCCAGCACGGTCAGCTCGGCGAGCTCGGGGATCTCCCGGAGGCCCGGCCGCTCCGCAAGACGGCGGGCGGACTCGGCGATGTTCTGCGCATGGTCTCCCACTCTCTCCACGTCGTTGGAGATCTTCAGGGTGGTGAAGATCCGGCGGAGATCCGAGGCCATGGGCTGATGCAGAGCGATGAGCTCGACCACCCGCTCGTCCAGCTCCACCTCCAGGGCGTCGATGCGGTGGTCGGCCTCCACCACCGCTTCGGCCTCGGCCGCGTCCCGGGCGAGGAAGGCATCCACCGCCCGGCGAACCAGGTCCTCCGCCAGTCCGGCCATCTCCATCAGGCGGGCCTGGAGCTGATCGAGCTCCTCGTGGAAGCGACGCCGCCCACCCCTCGCCGGACTCATCCGAACCTCCCCGTCACGTAGGCCTCCGTCTCCTCCTCCCGCGGGTTGGTGAAGATGGCGTCCGTTGGACCGTATTCCACCAGCTCGCCCCGGTTCAGAAACGCGGTGAAGTCCGAGATCCGGGCCGCCTGTTGCATATTGTGGGTCACGACGAGGATGGTGTAGTCCTCCCGCAGGGTGTACATGAGCTCCTCGACCCGCTGGGAAGCGCCGGGGTCGAGCTCCGAGGCCGGCTCGTCCATGAGGAGGACCTCCGGGCCCACGGCCAGGGCGCGGGCAATGCAGAGGCGCTGCTGCTGGCCGGCGGAGAGGCGGGAGGCGGGCTCGATGGAGCCGATCGCTCACCTCACTCCAGAGGGCCGCCTTCCTCAGGGCGTCCTCCACCAGGCCGCTCAGGTCTCCATCGAACCCATTGATCCTGGGCCCGAAGGCCACGTTCTCCAGAATCGAGCCCGGGAAGGGATTGGGCTTCTGGAAGACCATCCCGATTCGCCTCCGCACGTGGGCGGGATCGACGCCGGGCGCGTAGAGGTTCCGTCCGTGAAGGAGGATCTCGCCGGTGACCCGGGCCTCCGCGTTGAGATCGTTCATCCGGTTGAAGCACCGGAGAAACGTGCTCTTTCCGCACCCCGAGGGCCCCACCAGAGCCACCACTCGGTGCGCCGGAACGGAGAGGGACACCGCCCGAACCACTTCCCTGGCGCCATAGGAGACCGAAACGCCTCGGGTCTCCAGCACGGGGGGCTCTGAGCCGGTGTCGATGTCGTAGACGGTAGGCATGACTCGGCTCTCTCTCACACCGGGCGTCGAAAACGGTTCCCGATCCACACGCCCACGACGCTCATCGTGAAGATCAGCGCCAGGAGCACGAGGATGGCCGCCGCGGCCAGCCCTCGGAACTCGGCCTGGGGACGGGACACCCAATCGAAGATCTGGAGGGGAATCACGGTGAAGGGATCCCCAACCGTCTCCGGCGTGAACGCGATGAAGCTGACGACGCCGATGAGGATCAGAGGCGCCGTCTCGCCCGCCGCCCGGGCCAAGGCCAGGATGGCACCCGACACGATACCGGGAAGCGCCGCGGGAAGAACCTGGTAGCGCACCACCTCCCACCGAGTGGCTCCCAGGGCGTACGCCCCCTCCCTCACGCTCCGGGGAACGGCGGAGATGGCCTCCTGGCTCGCCCGGATCACCAGGGGCATGACCAGGAGGGAGAGGGTGAGCGCACCCGCCAGGACGCTGCGCCCCAGGCCGAGGCCTCGCACGAAGAGGGCCAGGCCCAGGAGCCCGTACACCATAGGGGGCACACCGGCGAGACTGGCGACGTTCGCCCGAATGGCCGCCGTGGCCCAGTTGGGAGGCGCGTATTCTTCGAGGTAGATGGCGGCGCCGATGGAGGCGGGAAGGGAGATCACGGCCGTCAGACCCAGGACCCAGAGGGTACCCAGGAGGGGCGCCCGGATCCCGGCGCGCTCCGGGAACCGGGACGCGTAATCGCTGAAGAAATGCCCCGAGAGATAGGGCACTCCCTTGACGAGGACTTCTCCCAGCAGGAGCGCCAGCGCCACCACGCCTCCAAGGGCAGCCATACCGGCAATCACCGCGAAGGCGCGGCCCCACCTCCGCCTGCGCTTCTCTCGATCTCCCTCGCCTGGGTAGCGAGCGGGGCTCGCTGGGCTCATGGGCCCACCCTCCTGAACCGCGCCCTCACCCATTGGCCCAGGAGGTTCATGGCCAGAGTGAGGACGAAGAGCGTCAATCCAACCACGAAGAGGGTCCGGTATTCCATGGTCCCCTTGGCCATGCCTCCCAGACCGGCCTGGACGATGTACGCGGTCATTGTCTGGATCGCCTCCAGCGGATTCAGGGTGAGGTGAGGAGACGCGCCGGCGGCGATGCTCACCGCCATGGTCTCTCCGAGGGCCCGGGAGAGGGCGAGGGCGAACGAGGCCAGGACCCCCGAGAGTCCGGCCGGAACCACCACGCGGGTGGTCACCTCCATCTTCGTCGCGCCCAGCCCATACGCGGCCTCCCGAAGGCTCTCGGGCACGGCCCGGAGGGCGTCCTCCGAGAGGGATACGACCGTGGGCAGGACCATGATCCCCACCACCACCATGGCCGAAGCCGCGTTGAAGACCCCGGTTCCGGGAACGATGCTTTGCAGAATCGGGGTAACGAAGGTCAGGGCGAAGTAGCCGTAGACCACGGTAGGAATCCCGGCCAGGACGGCCAGGGATGGCTTCACCACCTTCCGCACGCGAGGCCCCGAATACTCGCTCAGGAAGATCGCGGCCAGAAGTCCCGTGGGCAGAGCCAGAAGGCCGGCACCCGTTGCCACCAGCACCGAACCCCAGACGAGGGGAAGGATGCCGAAGTGCTTCTCCTGGAAGAGAGGCGTCCACTGGGTGGCGGTCAGGAATTCCCAGACCGAGACCTGGGAGAAGAAGCCCAAGGCCTCCGAAACGAGGAAGAAGACCAGGGCAACGGTGGCCAGGACAGGGATGGCGGCGCAGAGGCCGAAGATCCACCCCAGGGCCCGCTCCTTCCCTCTCCGGCTCCGGGAGCCGAGCCCTCCTCGATCAACCCCCATCACCCCTCCTCCCGCTCCGAAGGAGGATGTCGGGCAGGGGGGTTCCGGCCGCCTCCGCCAAGCTCGCCAGATCATTCTCGTACACGCTCTCCGGGAGAGCGACCAGCCCCGTGGGGGGAATGAGCTCCGCGGCGTGGATCATGAAATAACTCATGAACGTCCGCATCCCCGGCCGCTGGAGAGACCGCCTCTTGACGTACAGGTAGAGCCGCCGGCTCAGGGGCGAATAGCTCCCGTCCCGGATTGTCGCCGGGCCGGGGAGCACACACCCATTTCCCCCATCCACGGCCAGGACCTTCAGGACCCCGGGGTTCTCGGCCACGTACGCGTAGCCGAAATACCCCAGCGAGTATGCGATCACCGATGAGCCCCTGGACCAGGATGTTGTCGTCCTCACTGGCCTGGAAGTCGGTGCGGCTGGCCCCTGCCCGGCCCACAATGGCCTGAGTGAAGAAGTCGAACGTCCCTGAGTCCGTCCCGGGCCCATAGAGCTGGATCGGAGCCGGGGGAAACTCGGGCCGAACGTCCCGCCACGTCCGGACGGAGCTGCCGGGCTGCCATATTCGCCTCAGCTCCTCCACCGTGAGGCAATGGAGGAAGGTGGTGGCAGGGTTGACCACGACACTGATCCCGTCCAGGGCGAGGGGGAGCTCCAGGTAGTCGATCCCGTTGGCCGCGCAGAGCGCCGCTTCCGACTCCTGCATGGGCCGGGAGGCGGTGGACACGTCCGTCTCGCCCCGGCAGAACTTGGCCATCCCCCCGCCGGTCCCGGAGCGCCCGGCAGTGACCAGGACCCGGGGGAAACGAAGCTGAAACTCCTCGGACACCGCCTCGGCGATGGGGAAGACCGTGGAGGAGCCGTCGAGGGTGACCGTGGCCCCGGAGCCCTCCCTCACCACCGGCGCCGCACCCCCACAGGCACACGGACCCGAAGGCGGACAGGCCCAAGGCGAGAAGTGCCGGGCGCATCAGCCGCGACCCCCTCGGCCCCCTCGACCCCCCCGGCGGCGGGGAGGGTCAGGACGATTCTCGCCCCTTGCCCCAGCTCGCTCTCCGCCCAGACCTCTCCACCCATGGCGTGGACCAGGTGACGCACGATGGCCAGGCCCAGACCCGTCCCTCCCTCGGCCCGGGAGCGGGCAGGATCCACGCGGTAGAACCGCTCGAAGATCCGGGTGAGGGAACCGGAGGGGATCCCCACCCCGGTGTCGCGGACCGCCACCTGCACCACGGGCTCGCGTCCGCCCCTCGAGGCAGCCTCCCCCTGCCCACCCTCCTCCAGGGCCGCGCTCCCCTCCCCGGGGGTCACCTCCACCGTGATGGCGCCCCCCTCCGGGGAATACCGAATGGCGTTGTCCACCAGGTTCTTCAGGACCTGCTCCAGGCCCTGCCCGTCGGCCAGGACCACGGCGTCCCCCTCCTGGCGGAGGGACAAGCCTCGCTCCTCCAGTCTCTTGGAGAAATCCCGGCGCAGCCCCTCCACCACGTCGCTCACGGCAAGCTCTTCACGCCTGGCGACCCAGCTTCCGGACTCGAAGCGGGAAAGGTCCAGGAGGTCTTCCACCAGGCGCTGGAGTCGCACCGTGTTGGACCGTATGGAGGCCAGGAACTCATGACGGAGCTTCTCGGGGACGTCATCGTCCAGGAGGGTCTCGGCGAACCCCCGCATGGCCGTCAGAGGAGTCTTCAGCTCGTGGGAGGCGTTGGCCACGAAATCCCGCCGGACCCGTTCCAGTCTCCGGACCTCCGTGATGTCCAGGAAGGAGACCACCGCCCCCCCTCCGTCCACCGGCCGGGCGGAGACCAGGAGGCTACGATCGCCCAGCGTGACCTCCCGTGCCGAGAATGGATGGACCACGGCGCTTTCCAGGAGCGACCGGAGCAGGGGCTGCCGGATAAGGGCCCCAATGGGTGCGAACGCCACCGGATCGGGAAAGTCCAACAGGTCGATGGCCGAGCGGTTGGCTCGGAGGACCCGACCGTCCTCGGTCAGGGCGATGACCGCCTCCCCAAGGCAGTCGATGAGCGCCTGCATCTCGTCCCGTTCGCCCTCGATGGACCGGTACCGGCTTTCGAGCTCTTCGGCCAACCGGTTGAAGGTGCCCGCCAGCTCGTCCACTTCACGAATTCGAATGGTCCTGGGCATCCGCCGGGAGAAGTTGCCCGCCGCCAGCCCCCGGGCACGCCGGGAGAGGGTGTTCAGGGGACGGGCGATCGCCCTCCCCAGGAGCCCGGTGAGGAGGAAGGCGAGAAGGAGGCCCGGAAGCGCCAGGGCGGCAGATCGCCACAGTCGCGCCCGAACCGCCCGTTGAATCCCGTCCAGCGGGGCCGCCACCTGGAGCAGGAGGGGCCGGCCGGCCACCATGACCCGGGTGGCGGCGAACATCCGGATCTCCACATCGCCTGTGCCACGCCGCAGGGCGAAGCCCACGCTGCCGTCCTGGGCACCCTGGAGCTCGGAGCCCTGGATCGGCACGACGAGGCCCCGGAGCTGAAACGGCAAGTCGCTGGACGCCCCCACGACCCTTCCGGACTCGTCGAGGAAGGTCACCGGGTAGCCGATTCGCCGGGAGAGGAGGACTGCGGAGGCGTCCAGGTCGGCCGCCGGCGTCCCCTCTCCGGGCGCCGTCTCCGCCTCTCCGGCCGCCGACAGATGCTGGAGGAAGATTGGAGCCAACTCCAGCTCCCGCCGGATTCCGTCCTGCTGAATGGCGAGGAACTCCTCCCGGAGTCCTCGGTTCAGGAGCCAGACCTGCCCCAGGACCAGAACGACACACAGGGCGAGAAAGGAAGCGAATAGGGGGCCGCGCAGGGGGGTTCTCAGCTCTCCTCCTCCGGCACCCTGAGCCGGTAGCCAAATCCCCGGACCGTCTCGATCCAGTCTCCCACCCGCCCCACCTTCGCTCGGAGGCGCCGGACGTGCATGTCCACCGTCCGCGTCTGGATCCGGTCGGAGATGTGCGACTCCACGCTCCACGCTCGCTCCAGGAGCTGCTGACGACTCTGAGTCCTCCCCTTCCGCTCCACAAGTGAACGCAAGAGCCGGAACTCGGTGGGGGTGAGGCTGACCTCGTCTCCGTCGAGGAGCACCTGGTGGGAACCGAGATCCATGGAGAGGGGGCCGGCCCGGAGAAGCCTGCCACCGGTCTCCACCTTGGGCTCCTGGACCCGGCGGAGAATGGCTTGAACCCTGAGCACCAGCTCCCGGGGGCTGAAGGGCTTCGTGAGGTAGTCATCCGCCCCGAGCTCGAAGCCCGAGATCCGGTCTTCCTGCTCCTTCTGGGCGGTGAGAATCAGGATGGGGACGCCACGTCGTCGCCGACTCCTTTCGGAGCGAGCGAAGAACCTCGTCCCCCGAGAGGCCCGGGAGCATCCGGTCCAGGACCACCAGGTCCGGGATCTCCCTGCTGACCGACGAGAGGGCGTCCACTCCGGTGGAGGCCGTCTCCACCCTGAACCCTTCCCTCGTGAGTTGATACGCGATGAGGGCGGCGATGTCCGGCTCGTCCTCCACAACCAGCACCCGGGCAGGTGCCGATTCGGCTGCTACCGAAGGTCTGGTCACGGGCTGGGTCTCCTGGGGTCGTATCACCCTGGGAGCCGCGGCTTTGCCACCGGGACCCGCGAGCAGCACACGGCGCCAAGGAGATTGTTACAAAACTGGCGTACCGCGCGAAAACCGCAACCGCCGAGTGCGGCTGTCTCCCCCACGAGTCGTCGGATTTCAGTCCTCCCTGAAGTTGAGGAGCTTCCAGAGTCCCTGACGTTCTACCACGACGCTGAGAATGGGGAGAGTCCCCAAACGCCCGTCCGAGACTCGTCGAACCCTGAGCTCCGCCCCGACGTGGACGGTGAAGGTGGAGTAGACCTCGGGAGGCTCCGCGAACCGAAGCCCCGGCAGCTCGGGCCAGAAGAGCTTCAGGTACTCGTCCCGGGTGGCCCGGCCACCGCACCAGGCCCATCGGGAGACGAACCCTCCGCCGCCGCCCCTTCGCGGGATCTCCCCTCGGCACAGGCCGAGAGGAGTCCGGCGAAGGGGAAGCCAACCTGGCGATCGGAGAATCTGTCGGAGGATCCACCCATCGAGAGATCGAAGCTACGGCTCAGGGGGGTGGCCTCGGAGTAGGGCGTGAACTGTCGGAAGAAGTAGGGTCTGAGCTGGACGCCCCCCCCCGAGAAGTCGGAAGGTTGGCCGGCGGTATGGGACTTCTGGGTCCTGAGGCTCTCCAGGAACCCGGCGGGAAACAGGTCCAGCGGCACCACCTCCCGCTCCGGCTCCGGAGACGGCAGTGGCGATCCGTTCAGCGCGGTCCGGGAATACCGTTCGCCCAGACCCCGTACGAACGCGTACTTCCCGTCCCTCACCGTGACTCCGGTCATCGCTCCACCAGCTCGAAGGTTTCCCCGCCGTACCGGGCGATCGCCTGTCGGATTCCGGCGCGGCTGTGGTCGTCGTTGAGTTGCCAGGCGAAGTCGAACGGGGTGTCGTCGCTCTCCGGCAACTCCTGCCAGAAGAGCTCCAAGTACTCGTCCCGGGTGGCCCGGAGAGCCTGGAGTGCATCCCGGTCTCCGGCCTGGAGGGCGGTGAGGACCGCCTCTCCGAGGATCCGTGGAGAAGCGTACGCGTGACCGAGGGACCTGATCACCGCACCCGGCCCATCGGGAGGCGAGCCCTCCGGCGCCGCCACCTCGCCGGACCTCCCCTCGGCACAGGCCGAGAGGAGTCCGGCGAAGAGGACGACGACGCGGATCGGGCCTATCCGCGAGGTCGACCGAAGAGTCCTCACGCCGCTCGACTCAGTTCCCAGCGTCGTTGGGTCGGGAATCGGTCCCGTCCACCGACCAGATCGTCCAGCCGTAATACCAGGCGTCCTGCAGGGCCGTCCCCGGCTCCACGGCACCCGGGTAGTTGGTCTGAACCAGCTGGTTGAAACCGCCGTGTTGCGGCATGACCAGTCCGGGTTGCCCGTTCAGGGAGGCCACATCAAAAGGCACGTAGCCCGCAGGGATGCCGGTGGCGATGACGTTGGGGGGGTTGCTCTGGCTTCCCACGCTGAACGCGGTGGAGGGGAGCATGGGATCGGCCAGCATGTTGTTGAAGGCTACCGCGGTGAAGAAGGCCTTGTCCTGGGCCAGGCTGTAGACTGCCTCCTCGCAGGGCTTGAAGTTGTTGTCTCCGGCCCCGGCGCCGTCGTTGTTCCAGAGAACGGTGCTCTCCACGCTAAGGGTCGTGCCCGGCTCCGTGGACCCACTCAGCCGGTTGTTCGCGTTGACCGCAGTCTGATCGGTCTCCACGCAGAACCCGCCGTCGAACCCCGTGACGATACTGTTGAAGATCCGGTAGTTGGAGCCCTCCCGCATCATGATGCCCCAGTCGCTCGCGCTCGTCGTGGCGCCGGTCACGTTGGTGATCTCACCGGTGCCCTGGGCGTAGTGGGACCCGATCATGGTGAAGTTGGCGATGACGGCGGTGGATTGGGGAGAGGCTGCCGGGTTGTCGGCGTTGGTGGAGAGCTCGAAACCCTGATCCGCTTCGTCCTGGCGCTGCTGGGCGATGCCGAACTGCATGAAGCCACGGTAGCCATCGGTACCGTCGAAGGAATCGTCACTGATTCCGGTGGACACGAGGTGGGTCATGGATGCCGTGCCTCCGAAGGGCTCGAACCCGTCGTCGGAACCGTAATGGGCCTGGACGTAGTCGATGATGGTGCCCGAGCCCACGCCCTGGGGAGCGAAGCAGTTCAGCTCGTCGGTGGTGGTCACCCGGTCGCCACAGTACTCGATGCGAACGCCGCGGATGATTCCCGAGTCGTCGTCCGGCAGGGACCCGCCATAGAACCCTGTATCCCCTTCTCCCTCGGCCTCGGCCCCGGTGTTCAGCGGCGCCCGGCCGTTGATGATCAGCCCGCCCCAATCCAGGCGGGTCCGGGCTACCCCTGGGGTTCCGGGAGGTGAAGACGATCACGTCCTCGGCGTTGGGGCGCGCGTTCTTGTCGGCCCGGTTGGCGTTCGCGTCGGCGATGAGCTTCGAGCCTCTGGCCACGGCCAGGTAGGAGGCCCGCGTCCCGGCGGGAGGGTTCGGGTCCCCAAGGACCGTGACGCCGGGCTGAATCGTCAACGTCACACTCTTGCCGCCGCTCTTGTTACCGTCCGCACCCACATCGTTTCCCACGAAGACGGGCCCGCGGAGGACGTAGGTCTTTCCCGTCACCCAGGTGGTGTTCTCCAATATCTGGTCCGTCACCAGGACGACGTTGGACTCCTCCGCCGGGAGCTCGGCCAACGCCACCGAGCTGGCTGTCTCACCCGCGGCGTTCACGGCGAACACCTGGGCCGTGTAGGTCTTGCCCAGGGAAAGCCCTGTGAATTCAGTGGAGGTCGCTCCGGTCACCGTTTGAGTCCGAGACGGACTCACTGGGGGCCGTCAGCTCCACCCGGAAGGACGTGGCATTCGCCCCTCCGGCCCAGGATACCGTGATGGAGGTTCCATCGACGGCGGCCGAGACGTTCGTGGGCGCCCCCGGAGCCGTCATGTCGGGCCCGGTGCCGTTGTATGTCGCTACAGGCGGTCACGGTGAGCCCAGGCCCAGCGCGAGCATGCCGATCAAGGGGAAGGTACGTACGCCAGTTCATCTCTTTCTTCCTCAAGTTTGGTGATGGTTAGGCCCTTCCTAGAAGAGCTCCCAGGACAGGCCCATGGAGAACGTGCGCCCGATCCAGTACTGATGTTGGACCTGGGTGACTCCGTTCTTGCTCTGCTCGAATCGGTACGGTGCATCGAAGAGGTTGGCGGCCTTGAGCTTGAGGGTTCCTCCCCGGGCCAGCCCCAGGCTGAGACTGGCGTCCACGGCGTCCCTCGGGCACCTCGTAGATGTCGGGGATCCCGGACCCTCCCGCCGCCGTGAGGCGCTTGCCGAGGCGATTCCAGAAGAGTCCCATCTCCAGGCTTCTCCAGGGCATGACGTAGTTGATTCCGGCGTTCAGGACGTATTGGGCCTGCCCTTCCAGGGGGCGGTGGGTATTGGTGGGAACGAAGGCACCCCGCTGCTCCACCTGCGTCTCGGAGTCGATCCACGAGAAGTTGCCAAAGAAGCCGACGTTCTCCAGAGCGGACGCGAACCGGCCCAGACGAAGCTGGGCGTCCACCTCCGCACCCCTCAGCGTGGCCCTCTTCCCGTTGGTGTAGGAGTAGGCCGACGACGCCGCTGCCAGAAACACCTGCTCGATGGGCCGGTCGATCTCCTTGTAGAACACGCTCGCGGAGAGGACCTCGCCCAGGCCGAAGAACCAGTCCCACCTCAGATCCGCGCTCCGGATCTCGGCCTGCCGGAGGTCCGGATTTCCAAAGATCTGGCGCAGGCTCGTGGCCTCGGTGAACTGGAAGGGCGCCAGCTCCCTGAACTCGGGCCGATCCAGAGTCCGGCTCAGCGCGGCCCGGATCTTCATCTCGTCTCGCAGGGAGTACACGAGGTTCAGGGATGGCGTCACGTCGGTGCGATCGGCATGGGCCAGGGTGTCGCCCCGGGAGGTGAGGCCCAGCGTATAGCTCTCCACGCGGGCCCCGACGATGGCACGAAGGGACCGGTTGAGAGGGAGGTCCACCATGGCGTATCCGGCGAGGCGCTCATCCTCGGCGCGGTATTGGTCCCCGGGCTCCACGACCTCGTCCAGGGCGAACTGGCCCTGGTCCCGGGGGGTGCCCACGATAGAGCCCTCCGCCAGCGCCGAATCCACATTGGTGGCCCAGCCCCCGAGGAACCGCCAGGCGAACCGGCGGGCCGCGAAATCCCGATTCCGCGTCCGGTAGGCCGCTCCCGCGCGTACGCTGCCCTCTTCGTCGAAGAGCCGGAAGGGAAGCCTGCCAGTCCAGCTGACCGCTCAGGTCGTCGTCCACCAGGTCGCTCCAGAACATGCGACCGCTCTCGGCGTGGTTGAGCAGGTAGTACTCGCCCCCGGCGTTGGCCTCGTCGTTGAGATACAGGGCTTCCCGGAGCCCCGGCTCGTCCCGGTGCGCCCGGGCTGCGTTCAGTCGCCACTGGAGCCTGGAGTCCAGCGGAAGAACGTGCTCCCCTTCCACCTGGCCCCAGGTCAGGGTCCGGGCAACGAACCGCAGCCGGTCGCTCCGGACCTGACCCCCGATGTCCTCCTGGTTCTTCCCCTGGTACCGGCGGGCCTCATCGTCCGTGTTCCGGTTGAAGGTGCCTCGGAAGGAGATTTTGTGCTGGGGAGACAGGTCGATGCTCAGGTTGCCCAGAGCCCCGATGGCCACCGAGCGGGTCCCGCTTACGAAGGCGTAGTCGATGTTGGGCTGGCGGATCGCCGCGGGGATCTCCGGATTGAAGGACGTGGCCCTGAACTTCTTCTCCCGGTCCCGGTCCTCGATGTTGTAGTTGTCCGAATAGGACCCTGCGAAGAGGAAGCCCACCTGGCGATCGAAGAATCGGTCGGAGGATCCACCCATGGAGAGATCGAAGCTCCGGTTCAGGGGGGTGGCCTCGGAGTAGGGCGTGAACTGTCGGAAGAAGTAGGGTCCGAGCTGGGCCTTGAGAGCGTCGTCGGCGGGCAAGCGTGTGCCCTTCAAGCCGCCCAGGGCCCCCTTTGCCTCCGCCGGGAAGGCCCGCGTCCCGTCATCGACACCCAGGTAGTCCTTGCTCCCACCGTCGTAGGTGAGGAAGCTGCCTCGGCCCTGGCTCATGGAGTTGAAGCTGGTTCCCATGCCGAGGCGAATCCGGAACCGGTCGGGGAAGTCCTTGGTCCTGATCTGGACGGCCCCCCCCGAGAAGTCGGAAGGTTGGTCGGGAGTATAGGACTTCTGGGTCGTGAGGCTCTCCAGGAACCCGGCGGGAAACAGGTCCAGCGGCACCACCTCCCGCTCCGGCTCCGGAGACGGCAGTGGCGATCCGTTCAGCGCGGTCTGGGAATACCGTTCCCCCAGACCCCGCACGAACACGTACTTCCCGTCGCTCACCGTGACTCCGGTCATCCGCTTGGCCACCTCCGCCGCGTCGGCGTCGGGTGACCGGCCGATCTGGGTCGCGCCGACAGCGTCCACCATGGAGACCGAGCTCGCCCGCTGGTTCATGAGAAAGGCCGTGCTGCCTTGCTCCCGCGCGGCGCTCACGGTAATGGCCTCCAGCTCGATGGCCTGGGACGCCAAGCCGATGTCCAGGGAAACGGTGGCCCCGGCGTCCACGACGAGACCGGTGACGGTCTTCTTGGAGAAGCCCAGCATCTCGGCCACCACATCGTGGGTTCCCGGGGCGACCCGGAGAATGAGGTACCGTCCGTTGACGTCCGTGATGGCACCTTGCTCGGAGCCGGCCAGGTAGACCTGGACTCCGGACAGGGGCTGAGAGGTGCTCTGGTCCACGACCCGACCGACGATGCGGCCGGCGGCCGTGGACGGGCCCTGGCCACCTCCCGGCTCGCTCTGCGCGCTCGCCGCCGAAGGCAATCCCGAGATCCCCAGCACGGTTGGCAGCATGCCGAGGGAGACCAGGAGTTTCCGGTTGAGCGATGCGATTCGGTTCTTCATGATTCCATCGGATCCGGTCCGCTCGATCACAGCGCGACCGATCCGCCCTGTTGGACGGGAGCCCGGCGCACCCTCCCGAGGTCGTTGGGGGACCGAGCTCCCTGGTGTTGCTGCACATCAAACGTGGTCGGAGGGGGTAACGGCCAAGGCCGAGAGTCGTAACAGAAGCGGACAAGACCGGTAACGACGGGGTAAAGGGGCGGCAGGGCCCCGGGCGGCGATGGGTGGCGCCCGGCGGCCTTCCCGATTGTCAGCCCAGCCCATGGACCCGGATGCGTTCAAAATGGCACCCAGCATGATGAGCGATTCCCTCGAGGAGCGGACCCAGGCTCTCCTGGCCCTTTCTCCCGTTCGGGAGGCGCGGGCCTTCCTCGAGGCCTGCGATGACTGGACCCTCGAGCGGCAGGTCGAGCTCACCTCGATCCCCGCTCCCCCCTTTGGGGAAGGTCCCCGGGGCGAGCGGATGGCGGCGCTCCTGGCCGAATCGGGCGGGACCCGGGTCCGGCGTGACGACGCGGGCAATGTCCTGGCGGAGATCCCGGCCCGGCGGTCCTCCCGGGACGCTTCCTCGCAGCCGCCCCTCATCGTCTCCGCCCATCTGGACACGGTCTTCTCGCGAGAGACCGACGTGACACCCCGGTGGCAGGGCGAGCGGATCACAGCGCCGGGGATCTCCGACGACGGGCGCGGACTGGCCGCCCTCCTGGCGCTGACCCGGGTCCTCGTGGAGATCGACCTCCCCATGGGAGCCCCCATCTGGATCGTCGCAACGGTGGGAGAGGAAGGGCCCGGCGACCTGAGAGGTGTTCGGCACCTCTTCCGTGAAGGTGGGCCGGCGCGGGAGGCCCAGGGGTTCATCTCCCTGGATGGAGTGGGCCTGGACAAGATCATCCATCGGGGGGTCGGCTCCACGCGCCTCCGACTGGAGCTTTCGGGCCGAGGAGGACATTCATGGTCCGACTGGGGGATGCCCAACCCCATCCACGCTCTGGCGAGGGCGGTGAGCCCGGTTACAGGCCCTGGCTCTCCCGTCCAGCCCCCGGACCACCCTCACCGTCGCTCGATGGGGGGGAGGCACCGCCATCAACGCCATTCCCCAGGAGGCCTGGATCGAGCTGGACCTGCGGAGCGAAGGAGCCGGGGAGCTCGTGGCCGTGGAGAGGGAGGTCCTGGGGATCTGCCGATCGGAGTCCGAAGGGGCCCCGGAGGCCGAGGGAGAGCTCCGGGCACGGATTGGAGCAGGGGGGGGCTTCACCCCGTGGTCAAGGAGCTCGGCCGTCGCCCGGCCGGGATTACCGCCGTCTCGGCCTCTCTCGTGAGGGCCGCCGTGGAGGCCACCCGGGCCGTGGGGGAGACCCCGCGACTTGTGGCTTCCTCCACCGATGCCAACGTCCCCATGGCGCTGGGGGTCCCGGCCATCACGCTGGGAGCCGGGGGGCTGGGGGGGAGCACCCACACCCTGGACGAATGGTACCTCAACGATCGGGGTCCGGACGGGATATTGCGGGTCCTCCTGACCGCCCTGCTCCTCGCCTGACCTCCGGACCCGGCCCTATCCCTGGACTGCGGAGTGGTCCGCCACGTTCAGGCTCCCCCTGAACGCCTTCACCAGGCAGTTCGCCCCGATGAGGGAGCTCTCCAGCACACAGCCTTCCAGCAACGAGTCGGGCCCCACGATGCAGTTCCGGAGCGTGGAGCCAACGATACGCGTGCCTCTCTCCACGGTGACGTTCGGGCCAATGGTGCAGCCCTCGAGCACCACATCCTCCTCGATCCGGACGGCCTCCCCCAGAACGGTGGAGCTCAGTCGCGCCTGGGGAGAAACGAGGCCACGGCCGGTCCTCAGCAGGTGCTCGTTGGTCTCCAGGAGGGTCTCGGGCTTTCCGCAGTCGTACCAGCCCGCCACTGGGGCCGTAAGGATGCGGGAGCCCTGATCCACCATGTACTGGAAGGCGTCGGTGAGGTAGAACTCGCCGGAAGGCCCGGGAGGGCTGGCCAGAGCGTGATCGATCCCCTCGAAGAGGAGCTCGTGATCCTTGATGTAGTAGAGGCCGATGTTGGCCAGGCGGGAAATGGGCTCATCGGGCTTCTCGACGATCCTGGTCATGGCGGACTCACCGTCGGTGACGATGACGCCGAACCGCTGGTAGTCCTCCACTTCCTTGGCCCAGATGACGCCGGCCCACTGGGAGTCGAGGCGCTGCGCCACGCTCAGGTCCGCGTCGAAGAGCGTGTCGACGAAGAGGATGAGCACTTCGTCGTCCACGAAGGGCTCGGCGAGCTTCACGGCTCCGGCGGTGCCGTCCTGCACGGCCTGAACGACGTATTCGGGGCGTATGCCGGGGTACTCTTCGGCCATGAACTCCTTGATGACGTCTCCGAGGTACCCGATCACGAAGACGATCTCCTCTACCCCCACCTCCTGGAGGTCGTCCAGGATGTAGCTCATCACGGGCCTGCCCCCCACACGCAGGAGGGGCTTGGGAGTCAGGTGAGTGTGGGGCCTGAGCCGGGTTCCTTTGCCGGCGAGGGGAATGACTGCCTTCATGATCGCACTCGTCCCGATGGATGAAGAATGAACCCCGGGGCCGCCGCCTGGAGTATAGGAAGAATCGAGATGGGCAGCGAACCACGGGCGCGAGGCGTCTCAATTTGTATATTGTCTCTGCCCTTTCAAAGGGTAGATCTGATCCCCGTTCTTCCAGGAGCGGCACGAGATGAATGTCATGGGCTCCTATTCCGGCCCGCGCCGGATCGCCTCCGAGCCGCGTCGAGCACACTCGAGCCCGCGTCGGCACGTCCCCTTGATGGCCTCCTTCGTCTTCCTGACATCCTGCGCACCGGCGGTGGCACAGGTCCCCCCTCCCCCGGCTCCTCGCCCCCAGGAGAGAGAGGGAACGATTCAAGTCAGCGGGCAAGCCCAGATCACGGTCCCGGCCGACCAGGTGAGGATCAGCTTCGCCGTGGAGACGGAAGCGACCTCGGCGGCAGAGGCCACGGCCCGCAACGCGGACCTCATGGACCGGGTCATCTCGGCCCTCCGCGCCGAGGGAACGCCCCGGGTGGATATCCAGACCTTCGGTTACGAGCTCAGACCCGAGTATGAAGTCGATCGCGAGACTCCCGGGACGCGCACCATCTCGGGGTATCGGGTCCTGAACAACATCTCGGTGACCCTCCGGGAGATCGAGGCCACCGGCGAGCTCCTCGACCGGGCCATCGGGGCCGGAGCCAACCGGGTCTCCAACCTCCAGTTCTCCGCCTCCGACACCCGCCAGGCCAGGCTGCGGGCCCTGGGAGAGGCCGTGACGGCGGCCAGGGAACAGGCCGAAGCCATCGCTTCCGCCATGGGGGTCGGCCTCGGACCGGCTCTCGAGGTCCAGGGCGGCGCGAACGCTCCATCGCCCCGCAACCTGCAGGGTCCCATGCTCCGGGCCGCTGCCGAGGTCGCGACGCCGGTGGAGGCCGGCGAGCAGACGGTGACGGCCAACGTGACGATCACCTACCGGATCGTGGAGCGAGCTCCTTGAACCCCACGCGGCCCGGATCCGGAGTCCGGACCCGATGGGCCGAAACGCATCCTGAGCACGCCGACCCCACGCTCCGGGGTCGCACATACGCCATTCCCTTCGCCCAGGTGTGGAGGGCGGCCCGGGCAGTGGCGGATGCCGGGCTCCGCGGCTGGACGCTTCTGGAAGCCGACGAGGACCGGGGAATCCTGAGGTCCGAGGCGAGAACACCCGTGCTGGGCTTCGTGCAGGAGGTGCAGGTCCGCATCTCCCTGGACCCCTACGGCCAGACCCGAGTGGACCTGGCCGTGTGCTCTCGGGGAAGAGGGATCCTCTTACGCCGGACCGCCGGCGGAATCCGGAAGTTCTTTCGGCTCCTGGACCAACGGGTGGGCGCGGGGCCCCACACCATTCTGGATCCATCGTACACGTTCACCGCTCTGACCTCCATCGGGCTGATCCTGCTCGCAGCCGTTTCCTGCTCTCCCGAGGAGAGCGCCGCCCCGGGAGCCGGCGAGCCCGGGCGGGACGTTCCGGCCAGCACCCGAAACCTCCCGAGCCGCAACTACGAAAGGAACATTGTGTTCTTTTCCGCTCGGGGCGACAGCACGCTCCTGGTCCCCTGGTTCTTCACCGCTCGAAGCCAGGAGGAGGGGGTTCAGCGGGAGGTGCGAGGCTGGCTGGCCCGGGGCGGAGAGTGGGATCCCTTCTTCCACGAGAGTTGGATGGACCGCCCCAACCGCACTCCCTGGCGCATCCTCCCTCGGGGGCCGGTCCGCCTCGTCGTCGGAGGCGGCGACGCCATCGAGGAGATCCTCTTTCAAGAGGGCAACCGTAACCTGGAGGTAGTGCTGGGGGAGCTCCTGGTGGAGTGGACCGGGCAGCGAGCCCAGAGCTACAGGGTCCAGCGGGGGACCACGGTCCTCTCCGACGGCACGGTGGAGGGATTGGTGGTGGACGTGAGCCGCGCGTGGACACCCCAGGACCAGGCCCCCGGCGACTGGGGATTCCTCATCTCGGGCGATTCCCTCCAGATGGTCCTGGAGGACCAGGACCCCGCCTCCGCGGAATCGGGGGGGAGCTACGCGTGCTGGGCCAGACTGGAATTCCTGGACCGGCAGTGGCAGGGGGTGCAGCTCGTCTGGTCGGAGGTTCGCTCCTTCGAGCCGGCGCGTCGGGAGGTCCCCATGAGCTGGACATCCGTTCCGAGGGAGGGGACCTTGGGGGAAGGCTGGACGTGGCAGCCCCCTTCCTGGAAGTGGGGGAGGGGGAGGGTCCCGTCCTCCCGGTCAGGGCCCTCTTCCAGATCGCCGGAACCGTCACCCTGAACGGGCGCTCCTTCCCGGTTCGGGGCTTCCTTCGCCACAAGCAGGGCTGAAAGTGTCCGAACACCTGACGCAGGCACTCCTGACCATCCTCTTCGGGGCCCTGGCGGGCGGAATCACGAACACGGTGGCCATCTGGATGCTCTTTCACCCCTACCAGCCCCCGAAGCTCTTCGGGCGACCCATCCGGATCATCCAGGGTGCCATCCCCAAGAACCAGGCCCGCCTGGCAGCCGCGGTGGGCCGGACCGTGGGCACCCGGCTCCTCACCGAGGACGACCTGACCCGCACCTTCGCCGACCAGGAGTTCAGGAGTGCCTTCGACGACCGGCTGTCCCACTTCCTGCGGACTGTCCTCCAGCGGGAGAGGGGCTCCATCCGGGAGATCCTCCCGGAGCGGGTCGTCCAGGAGCTGGAGTCGATCCTGAACGACGGCGTGGACCTGGGGATGGAGCGGTTCCAGGAGTACCTGGTCTCCGATGCCTTCGACGAGTTCCTCGAGGACCGGGCACGGGGGATCTTCCAGGCCGTAGCCGACGAGCCCGTGGCGGATCTGCTCACCCCCGCCCGTGAGGCTGCCATAACGGAAGCCGTGGAGGAGTGGCTGAACGGGGCGGTGGAGAGCGAGGAGTTCGAGGAGACCGTCGAGGACTACGTCAGCCGGGCCACGCTCACCCTCCTCCAGCCCGACCGCACCTTCGAGGAGGTCCTCCCCATGGGCCTCGTGGGCTCCATGGAGAAGGCCATTTCCTCCTATCTCCCCCTCGCCCTCAAGCGCTTGGGCCGGTTGCTGGAAGACCCGAACGCCCGGTCCCGGTTCGAGCGGGCCCTCCACGATCTCTTCCATCGCTTCCTGAGGGATCTGAACTTCTACCAGCGTGTGGTGGCCCGCCTGATCGTCACCGAGGACACGGTGGACCGGGTCCTGGACACCATCGAGAGGGAGGGGGCGGAGCGGCTCTCGGAGATGTTGCGGGAGCAGGCCGTCCAGGATGCCATGGCCCGGGGCGTCAACGACGCCATCGTGGACTTCCTGCGTCGACCGGTCAACTCGGTACTGGGGGAGCCGGACGACCCCACGGTGCTGGAAGCCAAGGAGACCCTTGCGGGGTGGGCCGTGGGGGTCGCGCGGGATCCCTCGACCCGTGGGTTCCTGGTGGAGAAGATCGAGACGGCCTTGGACAAGGCCGGCGCCCGCACCTGGGGCGAGATCCTGGAGCGTGTGCCCCCCGAGACGCTGTCCCGCTGGATCGCATCGGCGGCCCGGAGCGAGACCGCTCAGAGCCTCTTCCGTCGGTGGGCCGAGCGCCTCGTGGACATCCTCCTGGACCGGCCCATCGGGACTCCGGCCGATTGGCTCCCTCCCGAGGCTCCGACGCGCATCGAGGAGGCCGTGGGGGACCCCCTCTGGAGCTGGCTCCAGACCCAGGTACCGGACGTGGTGCATCGCATCAACGTGGCCGGAAGGGTGGAGGAGAAGGTGTTGAACTTCCCCACGGCGAGGATGGAGGACCTGGTGAAGCGGGTCACCGATCGGGAGCTGAAGCTGATCGTTCGCCTGGGTTACGTGCTGGGGGCCGTGGTGGGAAGCGTTCTGGTGATCATGAACGCTCTCTGGAGCTGACGAGCCTCCCGGTCCTCTTTCCCGCTCGCCGGACGACGCCGTCGCCCTGGGCGGGCGTGGCTGCTAGGCCCGCCGGGCCGTCTTGTCCTGCTGGCCGGGCGCGGCCTTGCCCGAAGCCAGCGGCTTCGGTGCCGCCCTCTCCTTCGTGCCGTGGTCCGGCACCACCAGGTTGAACCTGCGGCCCGAGCTTCCCCGGGCCCTCCGCCGAGCCCGAGAAGCCCGCTCGTCGGTCTGGCGAAGCCAACCCAGCGGAGTGAAGTGCCGCCTCACCTTCCGGGTCCTCCCACCGGGACCCAGGGACCGATGGATCTCTTCGATATCGGGGCGATAGGATCCCGAGAGGCCCATATAGAGTCCGATGGCCAGCGCCAGGATCCCCCCCAGGATCTTCAAGAAGAAGAGCATGGTACCGCCTCAGGCCTTGTTGAACGTCTCGAGGACCATGATCCCCAGGCCCGCCATGAGGATGATGGACACGGCCGTGGTGCCCACCGCTACCATCCCCACGACGCTCCAGAAGACCAGGTGAATGAAGACGTATCCGCCAGGAAGCAAGCCTCTCATATCTCCCTCGGTTTCTCTACGGGACCGAACCTGGGCCTGTGGGGCCCTCAGTCCGGAGCGATCTCTTCTTCCGGTTCGGCATGCTGGTGCTCCTCCACCCGCTTCCGTGCCTCCGAGAGGTACCCCGGTTCGAGCCTCAGGAGCCCCGAGATCTTACGCATGAGGTAGTCCTCCCGGCTGGCCAGCTCCCCGTCGGAAAAGACCAGACCCCACATGGCCTCGGCCAGAACCATCTTCTGGCCGAGGGAATAATGCTCGGCGATGAGGTTCGTGAAGCCCCAGAGATCCACGGCCTTGGCCCGCTCCTCTTCGGCCAGCGCGATGAGCTCGACGGCCTGGGCTTCGTCCAGGCCGAACTGCCGCTGCACGGCAGCCTCCAGGTGGACACGCTCTCCCTCGGTAAACTCGTCATCGGCGTGGGCGAGTTCCAGCAGGAGCGCGCAAGCGGCCAGCCGAAGGTCGGCCGGTTCCGCCTCCGCCTCTCCCGCGTCCGACTCCGCCATGTTGCTCATGAAGAAGTTCTTGATCGAATCCATCATGACCGGCGCTCCATCCTGGTTGTGCCGATACCGAATGCCCGGCCCACGCAGCCAGGCATGGCCCCTGACGAACGGAGCCAGAAGGTCCCTCACCATCTTCTCACCTGCTTCAATCGAAGTCCAGAGTACCCACCCTCTTCATGCCCGCCCGCAAGGGCAGGACGATGGCGAGGAGGGTCAGGGTTGCCGCCCCGGCGATTCCCAATACGAGAGGAAGGAGGGCGATGTTACCCGGGCTCCGGCCTCGGAGGTCTTCGGAGAGGAACGCATAGACCGGCCAGGCCTCCGCGAGGATCACGGCTGCGAGATAGATGGTGGCGGCCATCATGAAGAGAAGGCCCCCGAAGGAGGTGGGGATCTCGGCCACGTTGTCGGACTCGTAGTTCGGGAACAGGGCACCGAACCCGAGAGCCAGCGCCGTGAGGGCAAAGGTGGCCATGACCATGGTTCCGGTGGAGAGGGCGAAGATGAACGGTGACACCTCCAGAACGAGGTTGGTTACGACGATGAGGGGCAGGGCCACCAGGAGGAGGGGCACAGTCCCCACCCAGTACTTCGACCAGAAGAGAGTCTTCACGTCCAGGGGAGCCGAGCGGAGGAGCCACATCATGCGCCCTTCCAGGGACATGGCCGGAAAGACGAACCGAGCCGCGATGGCCGCGACCACAAAGCCGGCGAGCCCCAGGTTCAGGAAGGACACGACGTTGATGAGCAGGAAGGAAACCTGCTCCCCCGTGTGAAGGGGGAGGGCCTTGATGTTGTAGACGTACACCAGCACGAGGACGGCGAGGAGCATGAGCTGGGACCACTGGGTCGAGTCCCTGAAGAAGACCCGGATCTCCTTTCCCACGAGCTCCCTCGTCCTGACAGAGGCTCCGCCCGAGGAGGTGTCCAGGACACCGGCTCCGGCCGCGCCTGCCCCGGCGCTGCGCCCCCTCCTGGGCTCGACTGAAACCCGTGGGGAAGTACCGTTGGTTCAGCCAGGCTCCCATCACCGCGAAGGCCGCCGCCGTGGAGACAAGGAGGAACGAAGGGAAAGGGATCGAAGAACCCGTCGAGGTGGGACATGAGAGCGCTGGTGGCCCACTCGTTGGGGAGCCAGACGGAAGACGGCGTGCGGAGCACGGCCAGGAAATCCACCAGGTCCCGAAACTCCTCGGGCCGCACCAGGCGCTCGGGCCGAACGAACCGGAAGAGGGCCACCACGCCGGCGGCCGTGAAGAGGCCGACCAGGGCCAGGAGGTCCCGTGTCCGGCGGGCCGGGAAAGACGTTCACCAGCATCAGGGTGAAGGCCGAGCCCACCACGGCCGGAAGAACCAGGAAGGGCACCATGACGGCCACCACCAGGAGATAGAAGACGGGGCCGGCTCGATAGGTGAACCCGTAGGCCAGGAAGAGGGGCACGGCCAGGAGAGCCACCATCCAGGAGGAATTGAGCATGGTCTCCAGAAGGCGCGCCCCATAGAGCTTAAGCCGATCGGTGGGGGAAGCCATCAGGAGCTCCATGTCCCGGGAGAGGAAGAACGTGGAGAGGGAGGTGATGACGTTGGAAAGGAGGAGGATCCCCAGGAAGGTCAGGAGGGCCAGGCCCAGGAGCTTTCCCGCCAGGAGGTCCCCGATCCCCTGGGTGTTCCGGAAGTAGAGGAGCATCCGCCAGATGACCCCGAAGATCAGGGCCCAGAAGAAGAGGCCCACGCCCCGGAGGACCAGGGTCTTGAATAGTCGGCCTCGTCGGTTCGGGCCCGGTTCGAGGCGGGCCCTGATCTTGGGCCGGAGAAGCCAGAGAACGCCTGGCTCCAGGTCCCGCCGGCTCCTCATCGACCCAGTGTCCCCTGGAGGCTCGCCACGATGTCGGCCACCTGTTCCCCTCCCGTGACCTTCAGGAAGAGCTCCTCCAGGTCCGCCTCCCCGGCCTGGGCCTGGCTACGGAGCTCCTCCATGGTTCCCCGGGCGATGAGGGTGCCCTCGTGGATGATGGCCAGGAGATCGCACAGGACCTCCACCACCTCCAGGGTGTGGGAGGAGAGGAAGACGGTGCCACCGTTCTCCACGTAGGTCCGGAAGAGGTCCTTGAGGATCCTGGCCGAGCGGGGATCCAGCCCCACCATGGGCTCGTCCACCACGATGAGCTCGGGCTGGTGGATGAGGGCGGAGCTGATGAGGAGCTTCTGCCGCATCCCGTGGGAGTAGCTCTCGATGAGCTCGTCCTTCCAATCCGAAAGGTCGAAGAGCTCCAGGAGTCGACGGGCCCGTCTCCTCGGCTTCCTGCCCGTCCCTGCCCCAGAGCCCGGCCACGAAGCGCAGGAACTCTCCTCCGGAGAGCTTCTCGTACAGGTAGGGTCGGTCGGGGATGTATCCGATCCGGGACTTTGCCCTCCCGGGATCCGCCGCCAGGTCGTCCCCGCCGATGGCGATCTTGCCCTTCGTTGGGAAGGAGCACCCCCGCCACCATGCGGATCGTGGTGGTCTTCCCCGCCCCGTTGGGCCCGAGGAAACCGAAGATGCTCCCCCGGGGAACCGAGAGGTCCAGGCCGGTTCACCGCGGTGAACCGTCCGTACTCGCTTGGTGACTCCCCTCAGCTCCAGCATGCTTCGCCCCTCTCCGGGGCGGGCAGGCGTCAGGTCCGACGAGAGATGCCGTGTGCGGCTTCCGTTCGGGCGCGCTCGCCTGACTGGATGTCGGGCTATCTAGCCTCCACCTCTTCCGGCCGCGCCAGAAGGAACGACCTGGATGTCGCAGGTTACCGATCAACCGAACGATCTCCACCTGCTGGGCCAGCCCCCCCACGATGAACCGAAGATGGGCCGCGTCCGCCGGCACCTGTCCGAAGGTCGGATCCACCGCCACCCATTGGCCCAGCCAGACCTCGGGCCAAGCATGGTAGAAGAACGCCCCGTCCAGCGTAGACCAGCCCGACGGCCGTCGGGCGGGCAGCCCGAGGGCCCTGGCCAGGGCCACGAAGAGCACGGTGTGCTCGTTGCAGTCCCCGCGCCTGGACTCCAGGACCTGGACGGCACTGGGCACCGAGAGGGTCACCGCCTTCTCCACGGATCGGTTCACCGACTCCGTCAGGCGCTCGGTGGCTCGCCGGGGGTCGGTGCGTCCCCGGCTGCGGAGGCCCGCCATCCGGCCGGCGGCGGCGATGATCCGGTCGTCGTCACTCTGGATCAGAGGCTCGGGCCCCAGGTACTCCTTGAGATCCATGCGGGGATAGGGCAGGTCATCGTAATCGGGCCGGAGATCGTCCCACCGCTCTCTCCGAACAACCAGCGTGTCCCCCCGCAGCTCTTGCCGGCCCCCCTCCAGCTGGAACCCCTCCAGGTCCACTCCCGACAGGAGGAATCGAAGCTCGTCGTGAGCCTCCACATCCCCGAGATCCACGTTGCTCCGGATGGCTGTGGAGAGGATGACGTCCTCGTCCACCGGAGAGTCCGGGCGAACCCGGGCATCCTCCTGGGCCTGGCGGACCAGCTCGTACTCGGTCTTCTCCATGGACAAGCCCAGGGGACTCGAAGACTGGACGATGCGGCCGTCGGCATCGACCCAACTCTCCACCCGGACGCCCCCGTAGAGCTCGGCGATCCTCCAGGACGGAATGGAGTCGAAGTGGACGGCGGTCCACCTTCCGGTTTCCCGGTTCAGCTCCGCACTGTCAGGAACGATCAAGGTGTCGCTCTCCATCACCCTCACCTCGACTGCGCGCATGGAGAGGGAGGAGGGATCGAACATCGGGAGCCGGAGAGCCTCCCCCACCTTCAGCTTCCCGCCGGCGGCAACCCGGATCGGCAGAACGGAGGAGAAGACCGGAGGCTGGGCCACGCGGTGGGTCACGGTCTGGGTCGCGCCCCCGGAGACCAGCTCCACCTGGAGGAGGGTGTCTCCCGCCAGGGAGCCGTTGGCCTCGAAGCGGCCCACTTCAGAATCCAGAGAGAATGAAAAGCTCTGCATCACCAGCGCGGGAGACAGCCTCACCTCGGTCCGGACCACCGCATTCCCCGTCTGTCCCAGCGCCGGCAGCTCCAGGGAGAGAAGGTCCTCCAGCACGAAGCCCTCGGGCACGGTATCCAGACGCGAGGTCGCCAGCCCCACGACGCGGTTCCCCATGCGCAGCGTATAGAAGCTCACCCCCGGCGCCAGGGAGAGGGCCGCCTCAGCCAGACGGGCCAGCTCGGGCTGGAAGTAGGCTCTCCGGACCTGCAACCCAACCATGGAAAGCCAGAAGAGGAGGATGCCTCCGGCGAGGAGGCTCCGGCCGGGACGTCGCATGGTGCCCTGGTTCAGCTCCCCCGGCCGAGGGCTGTGCCTCCGCCAGCTCCACGGCCCGGTTGAAGACGCTCTTCTCGTATTCGGTGCCCAGAACGATGATGACCTCCCTGGGATGCTGGAACTTCAGGAGGTGGTCCCGGATGACGGGGACCATGGCGGACGCCGAGTCCTCCGCGTCGAGGTTCCCCGCTCCGCTTCCCAGGGCCGGCACGGCGAGGGTCTCCAATCCCCACTCCTGGGCCCTCCGAAGCCCGTTCTGAAGGGCGGAGCGAACTCCCTCCACCCGCACCGGCTCCTCCCGGGACTGAAGGACGACGTGGATGAGGAATCCCGCGGCGAGATCCCCGGCCGGCGTGATGACCGCCGCCCCCACGGGAAGCTCTCCCATGCCCTGGAATCTCCGGGCTACCTGGTCCCCCGCCCCGACTTCCAGCTCCCGGCTGAATGCCGTATCCGGTGCCAGGTCCGAGTACACGGAGCGGAGGATCGCCTCGGCCCGGACCTCCGACGACTGGCCCATCGTGACCCGGATCATCGCCTCCCGAGCTCCCGGGCTTTGCGGTACATGGCGGCGGCATCGGCGGGGAGGTTCTTTCGGTCCAGGAGCACCCCCAGGGCATAGTAGGCCCGGGGGTGATCGGGCAGGAGCTCGGTGACGTGCTCCAGGGCGGCGATGGCCTCTTCGACCCTCCCCAGTCGATTCAGGGCTTCGCCCCGGTAGTAGAAGGCCGGCCCGCGCCCCGGGTCCGCGGCACACACCGCCCCGAGCTCGGCCTCCGCCTGCTGGTAGAGGCCCCGACGGTAGAAGAGGATCCCCAGGTTGGTGCGGGCCTCCAGATTGGTGGGGTCCATTCGGTAGGCGAGACGCAGCTCCTCCTCGGCTTCGGGGAAACGGCCGAGAGCGGCCAGGGCCGCCCCCAGGTTCCCCACGATTTCCTGATTGTGGGGATCGGAGGCCTTCGCCATCCTGAGCTGCTCCACCGCCTTCTCGTGCTCCCCCATCTCGTCCAGGAGCACACCCAGGTTGTTCCGCGCCCGAACGCTGTCCGGCCGCTCCTCCAGGAGCTCCCGGTAGAGCTCCTCGGCCTCCTCGTAGCGCCCCTCCCGGGTCCGTTCCTTGGCCCAGGCCATCTTCTGTTCCCAGGGACTTGGAGGGATGGGCTCGCTGGAGGTCGGGGGTAGCGCATCATCGTCCACCGGGGAGTCCTCCGACGGGGACGCCGAAAGGCCCCCGGGATCTGTCTCCGAAGGTGAAGACTCTGCGGCGCCCCGATGCGGTGCGCCACCGGAGGCCGAGGGCGCGGCCGCCTCCCCCGACTCGTCCGGCGACCCAGACGACTCCTCCTCGTCCCCACTGGGCTCCTGGGCCCTGAAGGCACCGGACAGCGCGTCAGCCAGCAGGTCCCCCTGCTCCTCCCGCCGCACCCGTTCGGGTCCGCCCGAGTCTCTCCTGTCTTTCCTCCCACCGCTCTCGCTCGTCACGAATCCTCCGCTCCTCCCACTTCCGCCAACACCCATCGTAGATAGGCGCCGTGACCGTCGGCCACGGGCAGGGCCAGGATTTCGGGCACTTCGGCGGGGTGAAGCTCCAGCACGCGTTTCTTCAACTCGGGAAGCGCACCTTCGATGGTCTTCAAGAGGACCAGGGCCTCGGGCTCCTCTTGCGTCATGTCCGACCAGCGGTACACCGAGGTCAGCCCAGGGATCACGTTCCCGCACGCGGCGAGGCGATCTTCCACCAGGCGGCGGGCCAGGCTCTTCCCCACCTCCGCATCGGGAACCGTCACCATCACAACCCGAACGTCATCTTTCATACCGCCCTCTCCGTTCCGCGATGCCCGCCTCCGTCAATTGTCAATCTTCCCACACGAACACCTCTCTGGCGAGATTCGCCGGATCGTAGAAGCGGTCGATGAGGTCCCCGAATCGCTCTCTCACGACCCTCCGCCTCACCTTCTGGTTGGGGGTGAGGATACCCCCCTCGATGGAGAATTCCTCTTCGATGAGACCGATCTTCTTGGGTCGCTCGTAGGAGGCCAGTCCATCGAGGCAACCGAAGACCTCCCTTCCAAGGTGTTCCTGAACCTCGGGGTGTTTCAAGAGCGCTCTTCTCCCGGCGGCCCGGATGCCTCGAGATCGGGCCCACTCCTCCAGGCAATCGAAGGCAGGAACCACGAGAACGGCGGGAAAGTGTCTCCGGTCCCCGATCATCACGGCCTGATCCACGAACCGGCTCCCCTTGATGCGGTTCTCGATGGGGCTGGGAGCGATGTTCTTCCCGCCGGCCGTCACGATGATGTTCTTCTTCCGGTCCGTCACATGGAGATGGCCCCTCTCGTCCACCTCTCCGATGTCCCCGGTATGGAGCCATCCTTCGGAGTCCAACGCCGCAGCCGTCTCGTCCGGCCGATTGAGGTAGCCCTTCATGACCTGGGGGCCCCGAACCATGATCTCCCCATCCTCTGCGATGCGGATCTCTGTGCCGGGCACGGGGGGACCCACCGAGCCGATCTGGAAGTCCCCTGGGGTGTTGACGTTGGTGACCGGCGAGGTCTCCGACAGTCCGTATCCCTCCAGGATCAGGATACCCGCCGAGTAGAAGAACTTGTGGATCTCCGGGGCCAGCGGGGCACCTCCGCTGATCGAGAACACGAGGCGGCCCCCCAGAGCCTCGTGAATCCTGATGAAGACCAGGCGGTGGGCCAGACGGTGGACCAGTCTCAGGATCCAGGTGGGCTCTCTCCCCGCAAGCTTCTCGTCGGCCCACGCCTCACCGACCTCCCGGGCCCAGCGGACCACGAATCTCTTCATCCCGGCCTGCTCCATGACCCTCTGATAGATCTTCTCGTACATCCGGGGCGCGGCCACGATCTTCGTGGGACGGGCGATCCTCAGGTCTTCGGCAATGGTCCTCATGGACCGGCCGTAGGTGACGGTGGAGCCACGTGAGAAGAAGAGATAGTCCACCATCCGCTGCAGAATGTGGGAGAGCGGAAGGAAGCTGAGAGTCGTGTCGGTCTCGTCCACGGGGATGATCAGGAGGGCGGCCTCGATATTCGAGAAGAGGTTGTTGTGCGTGAGAATGACCCCCTTGGGCTCCCCCGTCGTGCCGGAGGTATAGAGCACGGTCGCTGCGTCGTCGGGATCGGCGGAGAGGGCTTCCTTCCGAAAGGCCTCCTCCGAGACGCCCTCCATCGCCTGCCGACCCATCTCCAGGAAACGGTCCCAGGCCAGGACTTCCCCCCGGCCGGCGGCCACCGGATCGTAATGGACAATGGGCACCCTCACCGCTGAATCCCGGAGGGCCTCCCGGACTTTTTCGAGCTGCCCGGCATCCGAGACAAAGACCGCCTTGGCGCCCGAGTCCCGAAGAATGTAGGAGGCCTGTGCGGCGGTCAGGCTCGTGTGCACCGGCACGAGGGCCACGCCCGCACAGATCGCTCCGAAGTCGGTCTGGGGCCACTCGGGGCGACCGTCGGCGATGATGGCCGCCCGATCTCCCCGGAGCAGGCCCAGGGCCTTGAGTCCCCCGGCCACGTCCCGGGCCCGATCCAGCACCTCGCGGTAGGTGAAGCCCCGCAACCGGCCGTCAACGTCGATGGTCTGATGGCTGATTCTGTCGCCGAAGCGGGCCACACTCCGGAAAAGGAGCTGCGATAGGGTGCCCCTCGGAACGTGGGTGCGGTTGGCCAGGTAGTCGCGGGTCCCCACCATCCGTCTCCTTCGACGCCTGGATAAAGCCACTCCTCGGGGCCTCCGGGGCCCACTCCCACCCGCTCAGATCCTGCGGATCTCGATCGCGAAGTCGATGTCGGTCCGAAGAGAGTGCAGGACGCTACAGAACTTCTCCCGGGACAGCTCCACGGCTCGCTCCAGCTTGCCCTGGTCCTTCTCCTCCGGGCCCTCCACGAGAAAGACCATCCTGATCCCGGTGTACCGCCGGGGATGGGCAGGGGCTCGCTCTCCTTCAACCTCCACCCGCAACCCCCGCAGGGGCACCCGGGACCGTTCCAGGATCACCTGGACGTCCACGGCCATGCACCCGGCCAGAGCCAGGAGGAGCGCGTCCATGGGTCCTGGGCCCTGGACGGACTTGCCGTCCAGCACAACGGGAGATCCCGCCTCACCACCTCCCCTGTATTCCATGCCGGTCCCTGTCCAGGACAGATGGACCCGCTTAGTGACCTTCGGGGCTTCCTTCGTCGTCATCGGCCTGGCCGGTGAGGTGGGCGAGAGTCGCCTTGGCGTGGGAGATGTGCTCAGCCGCGGTGGGACCGTCAGGAGGATCGGCGAGAAAAGCCTCCAGGTGGGGAACGGCATCCTTGCTCTGGCCGGAACGGATCAGGAGGAACGCGAGCCCATAGTGGGCCCCCGATGCCTTCGGATCCTTCTGGAGCACGTGCCGATAGGTCTTGGCCGCCTCATCGGTCATCCCGATGCGGGTGTAGGCGATGGCGATCTGCTGAAGGATTACCGGGTCGCCGGGGTTCTCCTTCAGCGCGAGTCTGAGCGACGTGAGGGCCTCATGGAACTTCCCGTCCGAGAGGAGCTCCATGCCTTCGTCGTAGTAATCGACCCGCTGCTCTTGCTCACCACCCCCAAAGAGCCTTCTCCATACTGTCATGAACGAGATCGCCTGTTGGAACCCCGGGGACGCCGAGACGGCGGAACGCCGAAACGTCGATCCGGCTTAACGTAGGCGGGCCTCAGGGGCCTCGCAACGTGATGAGAGGGGGCGCCTCCGACGACGGACGCTCCACCACCAGGACTCCCCCCTCCTCCAGGAGAACCTTCGTGCCCAGCTCCCGGAGCTTTCCATGAGCCCCCTCGGGCGCGTTCAGGACCACCACACGTCCACGGGGAGCCGTGACTCGAACGGCCTCGTCGAGTTCGCTCCAATCCACGGCCCCGCTCAGGACGAGCCCCCTGAAAGTCCCCTCGTAGAAGGGCAGGTTCGGTCCCGAGGCGAGACGGCTCACGCCCTCCGACTCGGCCTGTCCGGCCAGGCTCGGGTCCACACCTACGACCTCCACTCCCTCGATCAGCCCCGCAACCAACCGGGCGTAGCGAGCTGACGGGCCTTTGAGCAGGAGGGCCCCGGGACCCTCCGTCACTCCCATGAGGGCGCCCAGGCGAACAGCTTCATCCCCCTCCAGCGCTCCCCCGGACTCCTCCTCGTCGGGAGGAAGCAACGTTTCCCGGGGGGGGAGCCGGAGATCGCCGAACCCCTCTCTCACCGGGTACCGCTCGGAGCAGTGGGCACAGCCCAGGTCCCCCTCGAGAACCCGCCGGTCACGGATCTCCTCTGCGAGCAGGATCAACCCGAAGGGCGGACCACACCGGGGGCAGACCAGCCGGTCGGTGAGCAAGATATGCATGACCGCCGGCACTCAGGAGCCGGCCACGTCCGGGCGTCCGCTGCCTGCGGACCATCCCGGACCGTACTGGGCCCACTGACCCGGGCTCTCCCACACCCTGGCGTAAAGGAGTCCCTCGGCCAGCTCTCCGGGCAGACGCTTCCGCATCTCGTCGAAGAAATACCGGGCCTGGTTCTCCGCGGTGCTCTCGATCTCGGTGAAAGGCGGCACCTCGTTCAGGTTCCGGTGGTCCATCCCCTCGGCGAGCTCCTCCAGGTGGCGCTTCAGGTCTCCGAAGTCGTACGCCATGCCCGAGTCACCCACGGCCTCCGTCTGGAGGGCCACCTCCACCACGTAACGGTGACCGTGAAGCCGGGCACACTTCCCCTCATAGTTCCTGAGGCGATGCGCCGAGTCGTAATGTGCCTGAACGGAAATCGTGTACATGGGCTTCGCTGCGAATCCTCCCGCTGCCTCGGGGCCGGCGGCCCTCCTCGACTAGGAGAGGAGCACGTGGCCGGCCATGGAGAGCCTCAGGAATTCGTCCCTCGTCTTCTGATCGCGAAGGAAGGTCCCGCGCATGGCGGAGGTTATGGACTTGGAGTTCTGCTTCTCGACTCCCCGCATCATCATGCAGAGGTGGTAGGCCTCCACCACCACCCCTACCCCCATGGGATGGATGATGTCCCAGACGGCCTGGGCGATCTGCTCCGTCAGCCGCTCCTGGACCTGAAAGCGGCGGGAGAAGACCTCCACGAGGCGGGCTGCCTTGCTCAGCCCCATGATCTGTCCATCGGGGATATACGCCACATGGGCTTTGCCGAAGAAGGGAAGAAGATGGTGCTCACACATGGAGTACAACTCGATGTCCTTGACCAACACCATGTTGTGGTGAGCCTCTTCGAAGATCCCGTCCCCCACGGCCTCCGCGGGTGTAAGGTGGTAGCCCTGGGTGAGGAACTTCATGCTCTTCTCGACCCGTTCCGGGCGTTCGCTCCATCCCGCCCGGTCGGGTCGGATCCAACCGGCGGACTCCGGAGGTCCGAACGGGACCTCCGAGAGTCGGTCAGGTTCTGCGGCGACCGGCATTGCCTCCCTCGAGGGCGTGTGGAGCATGGCGCGGCGGATCCTCTTCCTCACACCGAGCGCTCTGCGCTCCCGGGCATCCCGAGGCCTCCCCGTCCGGCTCCCTCCCGGGTCCCCCCTTCCACCCCGTTCCTCCCCTCGGTGCCATCGGGAGAAAAAGGCCGGCGCCCGTCGGGACGCCGGCCTTGGACACGCACCGGAAGGCAGTTATTGAAGCCCGGGTCAAAACATCTGGTGACTTCCCACCGGCATCCGCAGTCCCCTGAAAGGGCAGGACGTCCGCCGTCGGAGTCAGTCCCGGCTTCATCTGTGTTGGCTCAGTAACGAAGCCTTCCGACACGCTCCGAATTCAATATAGTCCCCTCCCGCCATCGAGTCCACCGAACAAAATCCAAGAGTCCGGTGATCCACGGTTCCCCTGCCGGGAGGGCCCTCGGCAGCCACGTTCCCGCCGATCACGGAGAGTCCGGGCGCCATCGCCCATGGCACAGGCACTCACGCCCCAGGGTGGCTTCCTGGTCGGCCCGAGGTCCCGAGCGGGCAACGGACCAGCCACCCGGGAAACCGAAACCTTGGCACCGAAACCTCGGCACCGGAACCTTGGCACCGGGACGGGGTTAGGTGCGGGGTCCAGGTCCGCGCGTGGGAAATCGTCGTGCATGGCAGTGCTCGCTCGGGCCCCCATTCTCCTCCACCCGTCTCGGCCGACGCACCCGGAAGGTGACACCACTACGCAGGATCGTCAGAGGCCCCTTCGTGGGCTCCATCCTGGCCCTGGAGATCGTGTGGGCCAGTGTCGCCGTTCCGCTCATGGACCGGGACCTGACGGCCCATAGCGTACTGGCTGTGCAAGCCGCCGGGAGCTCCGTTCCCGGGCCGTCCCACGACCACCGACTCTGCCTTCTCCTCCAGTCCTCCCCGGGTCTCGCCACCTCTGGACCGGCGGTTATCCCGGAACCCGTGACCGGGACCGGCATCCCGGCCTGGAGGTCCGCCGTCTTTGCCAGGCTTCCCCACAGCCACGGCCCTTCGGCCCGCTCGCCTCCCTTCTCTTCCTGAGGCGGTCGCACCTGCGACCCGGGCGGTTCGGGCGGGATTGCACCCCTGACCCAGCCGCTTCGGGCGGGGTCGCACCTCCGATCCTGTCGGTCCGACGGCGGGTCGCGCCTCCGACCCTTTCGGTTCGACCGCGGGTCGCGCCCGTCCTCCGAATCGTCGCGGTGCCCCCGGTAATTCGCCGGAAAGGCACGATCCGAATCGGGATTCGGGAGAGAGAGGACATCCATGTGTTCGATATTCCCTGGTGTTGTCAGGAGGGCACTGCCCATGGCTGCCTGCTATGCCATGGCTGGCCTCCTGGCCGCGGGCGGTCCGGAATGCGTCATGGCCCGGCAGCAGCCCCCTCCACCCGACAGCCTCCGAATGGAGCTGGCTGCTCTCAAGGCCCGCATCGACAGCCTGGAGGCAGCCCTCGCCCGCCTCGCCGGTGAGGGCCGGCAGACGCAGGCCGGGGACGCCCTCGCTCGGCTGAGGGCCGCGGCCCTGGCAGCCGCGGGAACCGACACGACCCGGGCGCCCCAGGCCCCTCAGGGCCAGGTGGGGGTGGGACGCCAGCGGGCACTCCAGGCCCTCAACCCGGAGATCAGCGTCACGGGGGATCTCTTCGCCCGGCTGGACCCGGATCGACCGGACCAGGACAACTTCTTCCCCCGGGAATTCGAATTGTCCTTCGTTTCGGCCCTGGACCCGTTCGCTCGGGCAAAAGTCTTCATGTCCCTCCACGAGCCCGGTGGAGAGATCGTACCCTTCGGAGCAGACGAGGCCGGGCACGAAACCACGGAGTTCGGCGTGGAGGAGGGGTACCTCGAATGGGTGAACATCCCTGGCGGACTTGGTTTGACCCTGGGCCGGTTCTACCAGCGGCTGGGCACCCTCAACCGATGGCACAGCCACGCCCTCTACTTCCAGAGCCGCTCCCTTCCTCATCTGGCCTTCATCGGAGAGGAGCCCCTCGCTCAGACGGGGATTTCGCTTTACTGGCTTCTCCCTGTGAATCGCTTCGGGACCTGGCAGGCCTGGCTCGAGGTGACCCGGGCAGCAAACGAGGCGCTCTTCGGCCAGTCCCGGCGACCCACGGTCCTGGGGCATCTGAATGCCTTCTGGGTACTCTCCCCATCGCTGGATCTGGACCTGGGGGTCAGTGCCTTGGGAGGTCGTTACGCGGAGTCCGAGCTCCGCTATGACCAGCGTCTGTTCAACCTGGAGGGAGCACTGACCTGGCGACCCCCCGGGCGCTCCGGGTACCGGGAAGCCGTCCTCCGCGGGGGCGTCATGATCCGCGATCCGGCCAACGCCGGAGAGGGACCGATCCCCTCACGGGCCAAGGGGATCTGGAGCCTGACGGAGATCCGTCTGGGACCGCAATGGCTGGTGGGAGCGCGCTATGACTGGGTGGAGAACCCCCAGGATCCAGAGCAGACTGCCTGGCTGGTCTCCCCCACCCTCACCTGGTGGCAAAGCGAGTACGTCCGCGTGAGGGCCGAGTACGACATCCTCGGTCGCGCCCAGGGAAACGAGGGCCAGCTCCTCTTCCAGGTCACCTTCGCCATGGGCCCCCACAAGCACGAAAAGTACTGACCGCCCGAATTCCGGAGATCGATTCCGGTCCCACGTGGATCGGGAGGCGGGCGGACCAACATGAAAGCGTCGAGAGGATCAGCCATGAGACACGTCGTAACGGGGCCACCGAACGCCCTCCTCCTCCCCCTTGGCTGTTGTTTGCCAGCGCCCTCGGTCCGCCCCCGCTACTCAGCGGTCAGCAAGCATCGCCCAGCCCCGTCCGGGTGGTGGCCACCCTGCCCGTGTACGGGGCCGTCGTCCGTGAGATCGGGGGTGACCTCGTGCAGGTGACCTCCATCGCGGATCCCAGGGAGGACGCTCACTTCGTGAGGCCCAAACCCAGCTTCGCCCGGGACCTCCGGCAGGCCCAGCTTTTCGTAACCACCGGTCTGGACCTGGAGCTCTGGGTTCCGGCTCTTCTGGACAAAGCCGCCAATCCCGACGTGTTGGAGGGCGGAAAGGGCTACGTGGCCGTGTACCCGGGGATCAAGCTGCTGGATATCCCCGCCACCGCCGACCGGAGCGCCGGGGACATCCATCTCTTCGGAAACCCCCACCTCTACACCGACCCGCTCCGGGTCCTCCAGGTAGCCCGGAACATCACGGCCGGCTTGAAGAGGGTGGATCCGGTACACGCTTCCGCCTACGACGAGGGTCTGGCGACGTTTCCAGGACAGGATCTACAGCCGCCTGTTCGGAGATCGGCTGGTGGAGCTTCTGGGCGGGGAAACCCTGGAGCGTCTGCCCTCTCAGGAAACTTCTTCTCCTTCATGGAAGCCAACTCCCACGAGGGACAGCCCCTCATGGACCTTCTGGGCGGCTGGCTGGCGGCGGCGGCACCGTTCCGGAACAAGGAAATGATCTGCTACCACAAGAACTGGGCCTACTTCGAGGATCGGTTCCAGGTCCGCTGCGCCGAGTACGTGGAAGCCAAACCGGGCATTCCTCCCACGCCGGGCCACGTGGCACGGCTCATCGAACCTGATGCGCGACGCAGGGGATCCAGCGTCCTCCTGGCCGCCGACTACTTCGACCGGAGAAAGGTCGAGTCGGTGGCCGAGCCGGGGTGGCGCCACGGCTGTCATCGTCCCGTGGAGCCCGGCGGCAGTGCCCGACGTGCCGGATTACTTCTCCCTGGTGGACCGCTGGGTGAACGGCCTGGCCGCCGCATTCACAGGGGGACGCCTCATGATCGACCTCCTCCTGGCCCCCTTCATCGCGGCCATGATCATCCTCCTGACCCACGCCTACTTCGGCCTCCACATCATCCAACGGGGGGTGATCTTCGTCGACCTGGCGCTGGCGCAGATCGCGCGCCCTGGGGGGCACCGTGGGGTTCCTCCTGGGAGCGGAGCCCGGATCGGACACGATCTACCTCTTCTCCTTCGGCTTCACGCTCCTGGGAGCCCTCATCTTCTCCGGGTCCCGCATGAAGGACTCCCCCGTGCCCCAGGAAGCCCTCATCGGCATCACCTACGTGGTGGCCTCGGCTGCGGTCCTCCTCCTGGCGGGCCTGACCTCGGAGGGATCGGAGCACATTCGGGAATCTCTCACCGGGAGCCTCATCTGGGTCACCTGGCCCACCGTCGGGAAGATGGTCCTCTCCTACGGGGCCGTGGGGCTCTTCCACTACGTCTTCCGGCGACCCCTCCTCTCCATCACCTTCTCCGAGGAATCGAGATCGGAAGGTCTTCTTCTGGGACCTGGTCTTCTATGCCACCTTCGGCTTCGCCGTGACCTCCTCGGTAAACACCGCAGGCGTCCTCATGGTCTTCAGCGTCCTGGTCATCCCGGCCGTCATCGCTTTCTTCTTCACCCAGCAGTTCGCCAGGGCCCTCTGGCTGGCCTACGGCGTCGGCACCGCGGCCATCGTCCTCGGGCTGCTGGTCTCCTTCACCATGGATTGGGCCACGGGCCCGGTGCTGGTCTGCTCCTTCGGGTTCTTCCTCCTCCTGGCCCTCCTGTTGAGACCCTGGTTCGGCGTCCGCGTCAAGAGCCCCGAGGAGGCCCGTCTGGTGGTCCGGCTGCTGGCGGACGGAGGGCTGGATCCGGCCCTCGTCCCTGAAGCTTCGGAGAAAGGAGAGGTTGCGGCGGTCGTTCCCGACGGGATCGGGCTCCTTGGGGGTCTCAAGGATCTTCGGGACCTCCAGGAACCGATCGTCCAGGACGATCCGGCGGAAGGGCTCCGGCCCCAGGGATCCCTCCCCCAGGTGCTCGTGCCGGTCCTTCCTGGAGGCGAAGGGGTGCTTGGAGTCGTTCATGTGGAAGAGCCCGAGACGCTCCAGGCCAAGAACGTCGGAGAACCTCTCCCAGACCCCTTCGTAATCCCCCACCAGGTCGTAGCCCGCGGAGTAGGCGTGGCAGGTGTCGAAGCAGATGCCCACCCGGCTCTGGAGGCTCCTGGGGGAACGGAGTCCAGTGATCGCCGCAAGGTGCTCGAAGGAGCCTCCGACGGAGGTGCCGCCCCCGGCGGTGAGCTCCAGGAGAACCCGGGTGGCGCCCTGGCCTCCTCCAAGGCCCGGGCGATTCCCTCCGCGTTGCGGGCGATGCCACTGGCGTCGTCGCCGTCGGTGGCGTTCCCCGGGTGCGTGACCAGGAAATCGAGGTCGCAGCGCCGCGCACCGCGCGAGCTCCTTGCGGAATGACACACAGGACCGCTCCCAGAGAGCGGGGTCGGGGGAAGAGAGGTTGATGAGGTAGGAATCGTGGGAACCGGCCACCCGGATCGCGTGCTCCGTCCTCTGCGCCGACGAAGGACTCCGAGCCCGCTCCGGCTCCACCACCGGCTCCGCCCACCGATTGGGCTGCTTGGTGAAGAGCTGGAGACACACCGAGTCGATCTCCCGGGCTCGGGCAGGCGCCTTATCCACGCCTCCGGCGGTGGAGACGTGGGCGCCGAGCTCGTCCGGGGGCCGGCCCCCTGCGGGGGCCCGGGAAGCTTCGGCTCCGTCTCGGTCACCCGTGGATTCGTCTTCAGGACGGGAGGCGATCGTCATGGCGCCTCGAAGGTGAGATGGCTGGGGCAACCGGTCAAGAGGGCCCCCGGCGCGGCCTTTCCCCTCCCCTCCCCCGCCCGCTCCCCTCCTCACGTGTCCTCCATCGGCACTTTCTTCCGGCCCCGGGAAAGAAGATACCAGCCTCAACGGCGTGTCCCGTGGAGCGGACACCATGCGTAACTCATCGTAAGTGCCAATTTAATAACCACTTACGATACACTACCATCCTTCCTCGACTTCCTCTCCTCGCCCGGCATGCGTCTTGTGTTTCTCCGAGGAACCATCGCGCTCGACGCCGGAAGCACCCGAATAAGCCAGGAGGAGGGAGCAACATGAGGATCAGCACCGACGGGTTCATCGACATCAGGGACCACCGTCGGGTTCGGACTCCGGGTTTCTATGACATCAAGCTGGACCCCATGCCGGAGGCCGAGGCTATCGCCTTTCTCCTCTCCCACAGCTACCCCGGGCACCGGCGCATCGTCCGGCCCCTCATCCCAGAGGGAGCGGATGCGGCTCAAGCGTGCCTCCTGGGCCGATTCGGTCAGCGAGCGCATGGGTCTTCTGGATCAGGTCTGGCGGGGGATCACCATCCCCGTCCCGCCGCCCCGAGCCTACGGGGAGGCGGAGCTGGTTCAGATCGTACGGGTGGAGGGGGAATGGGCCTATCCAATTTATCTGACTGGCGAGGAAACCCGGGTGTTGCCCACCGGCGGGATTCCCATCTCGGAGCTCAAGAGGAAGCTGGGTGGGCCGCTCCTGGATCTCGGCGGTCAAAAAGCGAGCGCTGAAGCACCCGGGATTCCTCCTCGCCAAAGGGCCCCGGGGCCTCCCGAGCTCCGGGGCCTTTTTCGCGGGCCCCTCAAAAAGGGTTCTTCCCCCCGTCCCGTCCTTCCGTCATGCTCCGCACGTCCAGGGCCTCGTCGATTCGATCCTCCGGCAGAAGAGCCCCGTCGCCGGACCACCTCCCGGACACTCACACCTTCTCGGGCCGCCTCCTTTGCCACCTCGGAGGCCAGGTCGTAGCCGATGTGAGGATTCAGGGCCGTGGCGATAGAGGGATTCCGCTCCAACAGCTCCCGGCATCGCTCCGCGTTGGCCTGGATCCCCGCCACACACTTCTCCGCGAAGGCCCGCGAGGCGTTGGCCAGGAGGTGAATGGACTCCAGTAGGGAGGAGGCGAGCACCGGCATCATGACGTTCAGCTCCAGGTTTCCCCGGCTTCCGGCGACGGTAATGGTCGTGTGATTTCCCATGACCCGGGCCGCAGACCATCATCAGGGCCTCCGCCATCACCGGATTCACCTTCCCCGGCATGATGGAGCTTCCCGGCTGAACCGCCGGGAGGCGATCTCGTGGAGTCCCGACGTCGGACCGCTAGCCAGCCAGCGGATGTCATCGGCGATCTTCATGAGAGCTGAGCCAGCGTATTCAGGGCCCCGGACGCCGCCACGACCCCGTCCTTGGCCCCCTGGGCCTCGAAGTGGTCCACCGCCTCCTGGAAAGGTGAGCCCCGTGGACGCATTGATTCGCGGATGGCCTTCTCGGCGAACTCGGGTGGGTGTTGATCCCCGTGCCGGTGGCCGTGCCCCCCAGGGCGAGTTCCGCGATCTCCTCTGAAGCGCCCTGACCCTCAGCTGCCCCAGCTCCACCTGCCGGGCCCACCCTCCGAACTCCTGGCCGAGACCGAACCGGCGTAGCGTCCATGAGGTGGGTGCGTCCCGATTTCAGGATCGCCGTCGAAGGCCTCGGGCCTTGTCCAGGAGGGCTCCGTGCAGGGCTTCCAGAGCCGGCTAGAAGCTCCTCCTCCAGGGCCAGACGGGCCGCCATGTGGATGCGCGTGGGAATGACGTCGTTGGAGGACTGGCCGAGGTTCACATGATCGTTCGGGTGGATCCGGACGCCCTCCTGGCCTCCAGAAGCTCGTCGGCTCGCCGTGCCGATCACCTCGTTGGCGTTCATGTTGGTGGAGGTCCCGGAGCCAGTCTGGTAGATGTCCAGGACGAACTCCTGGTCCCACCTCCCGTCCGCCACCTCCGCCGCGGCGCCGGCGATGGCCTCGGCCACTCTCTGGTCCAGCTCCCCGAGCTCGGCATTGGTCAGGGCGCACGCTTGCTTCACCAACCCCAGAGCCTGGATGAAGCGCCTGGGGAAACCGCTGGCCACTGATGGGGAAATTCTCTGCGCGCCCTCTGGGTCTGAGGACCATAGAGCGCCTCCTCCGGAACCCGGACCTCACCCAGGGAGTCCTTCTCGATTCGAAACCCATCGGACATCGTCTCGATCTCCTTTCGGGATGAGTACTAGCCCTTCCTCGGGGGCTGGCTCGGTCGAAGCTCCACCCGGCTGGCGTGAGCATTGCCTGGATAGCGAAGCAGGTCGACTACGGCCCGGGAGACGTCCGCGGGAGTCAGGGCCCACCCCTCCTTCGCTCCGGCCGGACCGTCCCCGAAATCCGTGTCCACGCTCCCGGGCATGACGAGGCTCACGCGGATCCCTTCGTGGCGGAGGTCCAGCATCATGGCCTCGGTCATGCCCACCAGGCCGAACTTGCTGGCGTTGTAGGCCGAACCCTCCGGGAAAGGTGTTCCTCCCCGCCAGGGACCCGATGTTGATGATCCACGCGTCGGGGGACTTCAGCAGGCGTGGAATGGCCGCCCGGGACATGGAAGACTCCCCGCAGGTTCGTGTCGATCTGCAGGTGCAAGTCCTCCACGGACATGTCCTGGATGGGTGCCATCCTGCCCACGCCGGCATTGTTGACCAGGACGTCCAGCCCCCCGAAGTCCTCCACGACCCGATCCACGAGGGACCTCGCAGGCGACCGGGTCCCGGACGTCGGCAGGCACGCCCATGACCTCACCCCGGGGTCCAGCGGCCGAGCCCGCTCGCCGACCGGCTTCACGTCGTCGGCGGTCCGGGCGGTGACCGCCACGCTGAAGCCCTCTTCAGAAGGCCCCGGGCGATGGCCTTCCCGATACCTTTCGTTCCCCCGTGACCAGTGCGGTCCTGCCTGTGAACGATCTCATGTTCTCTTTCCCTTCGGCGAAAAAAAGGGACCCGGAAGTGGTTCCAGGTCCCTGTGCGCGATCTCCGAGGCTGGGCTTCATTCCAGGTGGGCCAGCCACTGCTCGGCGTCCAGGGCCGCCATGCAACCGGTGCCGGCGGCGGTAACGGCCTGGCGATAGCGGTCGTCAATGACATCTCCGGCGCCGAAACACCCCTGGAACATTGGTGCGGGTGGTCCCCGGCTCGACCTGGACATACCCGTTTGACCTCAGCAACACGGCGTCCCCAGGAAGGCCGTGTTGGGCGTGTGTCCGATTGCTACAAACACCCCTTTGCAGTCGAGGGTCCGCTCCTCCCCGGTCACCGTGCTTCGAAGCCGGACCCCGGTGACGAAGTCGTCGCCCAGGATGTCCGTGACCACGGCGTTCCATTCGACCCTCACCTTGGGGTCGGCCAGGACCCGCTCCGCCAACATCTTCGACGCACGGAGTTCGTCCCGCCGATGGACGATGATGACTTCGCTGCCGTACTTGGCCAGGTGCTCCGCCTCGGTCATGGCGCTGTCGCCTCCCCCCACCACCACGAGGGGCTGGTTTCGGAACGCCGGCAGGGCGCCGTCGCACACTGCACAGGCCGAAACTCCGCCTCCGGACCGGGCCAGACGGGTTTCGTTCTTCAGTCCCAGCCAGTTGGCCCGGGCTCCGGTGGCGAGGATCACGGCCTGGCCAGGACCCCTCCGCTGTAGGCTGTCTCCAGCTCCTTGGGAGACGAGGTGAAATCCACCTTCACCACGTCGTCGGTACGATCCGGGTCCCATACCGCTCGGCCTGGCTTCTCATCCTGGCCATGAGCTCCTGCCCGTCCACCCCTTCGGGAAAGCCGGGGAAGTTCTCCACTTCGGTGGTGAACATGAGCTGCCCGCCGGGAATCATCTCGGTACTGCCCATCCCCTCCATGACCAGGGGATTAAGGTTGGCCCGGGCCGCATAGATCGCCGCCGTCCAGGCCGCCGGTCCGGAGCCCACGATGACGACGTTCTCTATCTTCTTCGTCTCGCTCATGATCTCGCTAGTGGTTTTCAGGTTAGTCCTTGAAGATCTTCATGCTGGTGGAATGGCCGGGGTTCACCCGAGCCTTCGGATCCACCCTGTGCACCGCATTGTTCACGGCCACCGCCGCCTCGGCAAAACCCGTGGCGATGAGATCCAGTTTCCCTTCGTACTCAACCATGTCTCCCGCGGCATAGATGCCCGGGAGGTTCGTTTCCATGAGGTGATTCACCACCACACGGTGTCCGTGAAGCTCCAGGCCCCAGCCCTTGATGGGACCGAGGTCCGGCTTGAAGCCTAGGAACGTAAGAACCGCGTCAACCTCCAGAACGGTCTCCTCCTCGGACCGGTTGTCGAAGATGACCACCGACTCGACCCCTTCGGTCCCTGGATCCTCCCTCACCTCGTGGAAAGCCCGAAGGGAGAGGCGTCCCGCGTCCGAGGCCGCCCGCAGCTCGGCCACCGACCGCTCGTGGGCCCGGAAGCCGTCCCTCCGGTGGATCAGCAGGAGCTGGGAAGCGACGTCCATGAGGGTGAGCGCCCAGTCCACCGCCGAATCCCCCCCACCCACGAGAAGGACCCGTTTCCCCCGGAAGGCCTCGGGATCCTTCACCGCGTAGTGCACCCCCCGCCCCAGAAGCTCCTCGTACCCGGGGCAATCCAGCGCCACGGGCTCGAAGGCCCCCCTTCCGCCGGCCAGGACGACGGTCCTGGTCGGAAACCGTCCCTGGCGGCCCTCCAGCACGATCAGCTCCCCCTCCCGCGCGAGACTATGGATCTCCTCGTCCAGAACGATCTCCGGCCGGAACTGCAACGCCTGCACGATAAGAGCCTGGCCAAGCTCCCTAGCCAGGATTCTGGGGAAACCTCCAACATCGTAGATGTACTTTTCGGGGTAGAGGGCCATGAGCTGGCCCCCGAGCTCCGGAAGGGAATCGATGATCCGGACGGAGCGCTCCCGCATCCCCGCGTAGAAGGCCGCGTAAAGCCCGGTGGGCCCTCCGCCGATGACGGTGATATCCTTGATTTCCTGCAGCATGCCTCGATCTATCTCCAGAGGCGCGACCTCCCGGAATCCTGATCTCCGATCGGCGCCACACCTCGGTCAAGGTCCGACTTTTGGTACCGCTGCACCCCGGGAAGGACCAGAAGTTTCACTCCCACGGCCTCGGGCACGGCAAGGAGGAGCCCCGCCAGCCCGAAGAAGAACCCCCCATGGGCGGGGGCCGAGGACGCCGGAAAGCGGGCCCGGCGCCGGCCGGAGGGGCCCCTAAGGACTTGTGGGATTGTCCTCCTCCGAGCCGAGAACGACGCGGGCTGCGTCGCGCACCACTTCCCGTGCGTTCTCGTACTCCACCCGGTCGATGGCCTCGAGGAGCGGGACCCAGCGGCATTCGGTGATGCCCTCTGCCTCCTCCGGCACCGGATCGCCATCCTCCGAGGTCATCAGGAAGAAGGTGCAGTGTTTGTGGACGAGTTGACCCTTCATGCGGAAATACCAGTCGATGGTTCTGCAGCTTGGGACCCAGGCCCAGGTCCATCAGCCCCGTCTCCTCGGTTACCTCCCGGAGCCCCGCCTCCGGGCTCTCCTCGCCACCCTCCAGGTGGCCCTTGGGCAGGCCCCAGTTCCCGTAGGGATCCTTGATGAGGAGGGCATGGAGCTTCCCGTGGATCCGTCGTAGAACGACCCCTCCGGCACTCCACTCTTCCCGGGCTCTTCGGCCCGCATGTAGCCCGGAGCGGGCACTCTTCAGGGGAGAAGGGCGTCCTCGCCGATTCACGAAAGATCCCACTCAGAAGATGGAGATCCGGACATAGCGCTGAGGGTTGGCCCGAAGATCGGCCAGAAGAAGATTGATCTGGTGGAGAACTCCCTCGGTCTGGGCGATCAGGGTCGTGTCCGTCACGAGCCGCCCGAGGGTGCCCTCTCCGCTCTCCACTCGAGCCGTGAGGCGATCCATTCGGGCAAAGGTGGAGTCGGCCCTGACGATGAGCCCCTCCGCTCCCCTGCTCATGGTGGACAGATCCGTGGAGAGGTTCTTGAGGTTCGCCATTGCGGCCCGGGCATCCAGAAGCAGAGAGTCGGTGCTGGGGGCGCCCAGGATCTCGTTCGCTCGCCGGAAGGTGCCGTTGGCGGATTCGGCGGCATCTCCCAGCTCCACCGCCGCGGACTCCACCTCGGTCGCCAGATTGGAGAACGCCCCCGCCTGGACCTCCACCAGCTCCCGGAGCCGGTCGCTCACCTCCTGGATGTTGTCGATGGCCCGGCTCAGGTTCTGGGCCGTCTGCTCCGTGAACGCCTGCTCCACTCGTTCGGTCAGGGCCCCTATGTTCTCCGAGATCTGGTCGGCGGCGGCGGTGAGACGGGAGATGTCGGGAAGGGCGTAGCCGCCCAGGACCGCCGTGTCTCCCGTCTCGTAGAAGCCGAACTGGCTGTAAGAGTCCTGGGAGACGATCTCGGCCTGCCAGTCGCCGAACATGGATTCCGGTGCCAGAAGCACCCCCGGGCGCCCCGGCAAAGCCACGTCGTCCTGAATCCTCATCTGGACCCGAACGGCTTTCCCGTCCGGCTCTACCGTGATGGCCATGACGCGACCGATGTTCACCCCCCGCAGCTTCACCGCGTTCCCGTTCATGAGCTCGCCCACTTCGGAGAACAAGGCCTCCACCTGCCGCGTGCCCCGGCCCATGGTGGCATCCTGGAGCCAGAGCGTCCCGAACACCGCCACCAACACACCGACGACGATGACCAGCCCCACCAGGACTTCCTTGCCGCGTGTCATCCCGCTCCCTCCAGGAGCTCGGGTTTCCCCTCGATGAAGCCTCTCACCACCGGGTCCGGACAGGCCCGGATCTCGTCCGGGGTCCCGATGAACCGGATCGTACCCTGGTAGAGCATCCCGATCCGGTCGGCCACCCGGTAGGCGCTCTCCATATCGTGGGTGATCAGCACGGAGGTAACCTTAAGCTCTTCCCTGGTTCGAATGATCAGCCGATCGATGACCGTGGTCGTTACCGGATCCAAGCCCGTCGTCGGCTCGTCATAGAGAAGATAAGCCGGCTTCGTGGCGATGGCCCGGGCCAGTCCGGCCCTCTTCCTCTGACCCCCGGAGAGCTCCGCCGGAAAACGGTCCTCGTATCCCTCCAACTCCACCAGCCTCAAGCACTCCGCGACCCGCTCCCGAATGTCCCCGACGGCCATTCCTTTGATCCGCCGGAGACCGAGTCCCAGGTTCTCTCCCACCGTCATGGAATCGAAGAGGGCGGCAAACTGGAAGACGTAACCTACCCTCCTTCTGATTTCGTACAACTCCTCCTGGGTGGCTCGACCGAGGTTGAGCTTGTCCACCCACACCTCTCCCTGGTCCGGCTTCAGGAGCCCCACCACGTGCTTCAGCGCCACCGACTTGCCGGTTCCCGACTGTCCGATCACCGCCAACGTCTCGCCCTCCTGGACCTCGAGCGAGAATCCCCGTAGGACCCGCTTCGACCCGAAGGCCTTATGGATATCCTTCAGAACGATGCTCACAGGAGTGTCGCCGCCCAGAAGGCATCCAGGACAAGGATCACCATGCTGCTCACCACCACGGCCCGGGTGGTGGAGTCTCCTACTCCCTCCGCGCCCCCCTGGGTCGTGAAACCGAAGAAGCAGCCGATGGAGGTCACGGTGAGTCCGAAGCTCAAGGACTTGATGGCGGCGAACTCCACGTCCCAGGGGAGGAAGAAGAGACGCAGTCCCTTCATGAATTCCGGCGTGGACATGTTCAGGAGGTAGAGCGAGGTGATCCACCCTGCCGCGATCCCGATCGTCGTGGCCAGGACCACCACGATGGGGAACATCACCGTCCCCGCGATCACGCGAGGCACCACCAGGTAAGCCACGGGATCATAGGCGAGGGTCTCCAGGGCATCGATCTGCTCCGTGACCCGCATGGTCCCCAGCTCGGCTGCGATGTTGGCGCCCACTCTCCCCGAGAGGGCCAGGCCGGTGAGGACCGGTCCCAGCTCCAGGATCATGGTCTTGCCCACCAGCGCCCCCACGAAGTACACGGGAACGGCTCCGGTGAAGGTATAGGACGCTTGCAGCGCCATGACCACACCGGTGAAGGTGGCGATGAAGAGGGCGATGGGCACCGAGTCGACGCCGATCTTCGCCATCTGGCCGAGCAAGAGACGCCCCCAGATGTCGATCCGGGGCAGAGCCCGGAGCGCGTCCAGGCCCAGACCCGCCCACCCACCGATCTGGGCAGCGGTGTCGATGGCCGAACGGCCCACCGACTGGAAGGGATCCAGGTAGGCACGGTTTCTCATTTGGAAGAGTATAGCCGAAGGGTGAAGGCCGTCGCCACCCTGTCCCGCAGACCAGCGGCGCGCCCGGCTCTGCGCGCCGCGATCCCGGGGGTCAGTCCTGGGGCAGGCAGCCCTCGAGGGTGAACTCCACTTCCTCGCCCCGACTTCCGCCCTTCCCGCCTACGATACAGGTCACACGGATCCGGCATACGGACCGGTTGGGGTCGAGGACGGCGATCTCGAAGTCCATGCCTTGATCCTTGGAAACGATCTGGGTTCGGATCTTCTCGCCGGTCTCCGCCTCCCTCCGGTCCGCGGGGTTCTTGAGAAGGGTCTTCGTGGACTGCCGCCCAGTGTCCAGATCACGGGTGACCTTCACGTGCCGAAGCCAATCCGGCTGATAGCTTACGGCATAGCCGTGCCCCAGCTGATCGGCCCCGTGACCCTCCCGGTTGTGCCTGGCCATTCAACCCTCCAAAAAGTCGGGGGTGGAAGCTGGTCCTCCCGAACGGAAGAGCCCACCCCCGGGAATGAAGACAGTTTTCCTAAAAACTAATGTTTCCCAAGGGGATAATTTGTCAATAATGCATGGATCGTACCACCTCCTGGAATCAAACAAACACTTGGCTATTCGCGGAAACGGCGCAAGCGATTTATCGTACATTGGCGACCCCGGAAATCCACCGCAATTGCGAAATGTGTATCCGAAGCGATCCCCCTTCGCACCTCTGGTCCAGGCATCCGCGGCCGCCACGAAGGCCGCCACGGAGGCCCCCAGCCGCCACGGAGGACTTGCCCGGAGGCACGGGAGGCGCTACTATTTCAAGACTGATAAGGACGATTTGATTCGTATCAGGGCTTTCCCCGTCACATCCCGCGTTCCCGAAATTCCATAATCCGCCCTTAAGAGAAGCCACCCGGCGAGCCGCAGCGTCCGACCCCACCGAGTCCAGGGATACCTGGACGGCATCGCCCCATCTGGAGCACCTCCGTGGACATCGCAGAGTTAAAAAGCAAGAGTGTGACAGACCTCCACGAGTTGGCGGAGGAACTGAACATCTCCAACTATTCCGGACTCCGTAAGCAGGACCTCATCTTCCGAATCGAGCAGAACCTTCTGGACTCCGATGTGGTGTTGCGGGGGGAAGGGGTCTTGGAGATCCTCCCGGAGGGTTACGGGTTCCTTCGCTCCCAGGATTGGAACTACCTCTACGGGCCGGACGACATCTACGTCAGCCCATCGCAGATCAAGCGCTTCGATCTCCGGACGGGGGACACGATCCTGGGTCAGGTCCGGCCGCCCAAGGAGGGAGAGCGCTATCTCGCCCTGCTCAAGGTCGAGAGCGTGAACGGGGACGAGCCGGAGAAGGCCAAGCACCGAATCGGGTTCGATAACCTCCGGCCCCGGTTCCCCGAGACCCGCCTCAAGCTCGAGAGCAAGCACGGGCGACATCTCCATGCGGGTGATGGACCTGGTCACTCCGGTGGGAATGGGGCAGCGGGGACTGATCACGTCTCCGCCCAAAGCCGGCAAGACGATCCTGCTTCAGAAGATCGCCAATTCCATCACGGAGAATCACCCCAACGTCCACATGATCGTCCTCCTCATCGATGAACGCCCCGAGGAGGTGACGGACATGGAGGAGCACGTGGACGCCGAGGTGATCTCCTCCACCTTCGACGAGCCCGCCGATCGTCACACCCAGGTGGCCGAAATGGTCCTGGAGAAGGCGAAGCGTCTGGTGGAGCATGGGAAGGACGTGGTGATCCTTCTGGATTCCATCACGCGGTTGGCCCGGGCCTACAACGTCACCGTCCCTCACTCCGGAAAGATCCTCTCCGGAGGCGTGGACGCCAACGCCCTCCACAAGCCCAAGACGCTTCTTCGGTGCCGCCAGGAACATCGACGGGGGGGGGTCTCTGTCCATCATCGCCACGGCTCTCATCGAGACAGGGAGCAGGATGGACGAGGTGATCTTCGAGGAGTTCAAGGGAACGGGGAACATGGAGCTGGTCCTGGATCGCCACGTGGCGGACAAGCGAATCTTCCCCGCCATCGACCTGAACCGGTCCAGCACCCGTAAGGAGGAGCTCCTCCTCACCGAGCAGGAGCTGAACCGCATCTACCTCCTCCGAAACTTCCTCTCGGACATGCCGCCGGCGGAGGCCATCGAGTTCCTGATGGAGCGGATGAAGCGGACCAAGACCAACCAGGAGTTCCTGGACAGCATGGCTGCGGGGGGCTGAGGGGACTCGCTCCCCCGGGGCCAAGCCCGGGAAGACATCCCACCGGAATCTCTATCCCATCTCTATATCCCTCCTCATTGAGGCACCGGGGCCACTCTCGGTAGAGTCTCTGTAAGACCAGGGCGGCACCACGCCGGCCGCGTCCATCGACGTGTCCGCGTTGGTGCGTTTGCCCCGTAATCTTCGAGAACGGAGGACAAGATGTTGGGTTGGTCCATCTTCTTTCTGCTGGTGGCAATTGTGGCCGCCGCCCTCGGTTTCGGGGGCATTGCCGGAACGGCGGCGGGAATCGCCAAGATCCTCTTCTGGGTCTTCCTCGTCGTCTTCATCATTTCCCTCTTCATCCGCCGCAGGCCCGTCGCCTGAGGCGCATGATGCCGATCCGCCGGCCGGCGAGGTTGGCCGCCAACCTCGCCGCTGGAGCGTCGGTGAAGGAGACAAGACCACCATGCGGTCTCCATCCGTCACGAAGTCCCTGAGGAACAGCGGGGGTCGGCGGACCCTCCCCGCCCCGGTACTCCTCCTGGCCCTCCTCCCTCTCTCCCTGTCGGCGTGTCGGAACCAGGGGAACGGCGCCGGAAGGGGAGATCAGGCCCGGGTCTCCGAGGCCCTCGGGGAGATGCAGACCGAGTTCACGGAGGGAATGGACCGTCTCGAACGCCGGCTCGCGGAGATCCGGGGGGAAGCCCAGCGGGCCATGGAAAACGGGGATACGACTCTCGCCGGACGGTACGGGGAGGCAGCCTCAGGCCTCGAGGCCGCGAAGACCCGGTTGTCCGCTCGCTGGGACCACCTCAAAGCCAACACCACCCGGAGCTGGGACGAGGTCCAGAGCGAGCTGACAGGGTTTCGGGATGAGTTGAACAGCGTCGTGGATTCCCTCGGAGCCTACTCGCCGGGCTGAGCCTCCCCCCTCCCTCTCCTCCCCTCCATACCGCGAACGATGACGTAGGCGATGAGGGCGAAGACGAAGAAGACCAGAAGCATCCAGGCGACGCTCTGCAGCGTGCCGATGATCGTGCGATAGACCTCCAGGACCCACCGTTCGGCGTTCAAGACCACGATGCCGCCTTCGTCCGGACGGGGAGTGATGTACTTCTCCAGGTCCCAGACCCGAACCCCCCCGGACACACCCACCACGTAGATGGCAAACTTCAGATAACGGAGCCACGCCGCGCTGATGTCGTCGGCTACGATCCGCTCGAGAATGCTCCTCAGCGGCCGGCTGAAGAGCCTGACCACGATCCAGCAGACGACGATGGCGATGGCGAAGGTCACTAGCAGCAAGACGATGAACATGGGCGTCCGCCTCCGGTTGAGATCCTTCGATTCCCCCTCCCCTCCCGGGGATCCGGTTCCTCAAGTTCCCAGTCGGCCTCCCCTCGAGAAATACGTCGGATGACGTAGACAGGCCACAGAGCCTGCGTAGACAAGACGGCGCCGGGACCCCGGCCCGAGCCCCGTCTGCGACGGCCACCCCTTCCGGGAGCGCCTCCCCCCCGGGAGCGAGCGCACCCGGGAGCGCGCGCCCCATGGAACCTATCCGCGCCAGGGGAGACTACACGGGTGGGACGTCTCCGCTTCGCGGGGTCGTCCCCCTCGTTTCTACCGTCGACAGGCATTCCACATACGCCTCGAGGATGCTTCATGCGCCGCAACGCATTCACGCTCGTCTTCGCCGGGATCGTCGCCGGCGTCTCTCCCCTCGCTGCCCAGCGGTCGCCGGGCGCCCCGCTCCCGCCCACGAACCAGGCCATGTTCGCCCAGCTGGCCCTCCCGACGCCGACCTCCACGCGGACCGGGGGCGGGGAACCGGGCCCGGGCTACTGGCAGCAAGGAGCCGATTACGACATCCAGGTCAGGCTGGACCCCGACGGCAACCGGGTGTCGGGGGTCGAGACGATCCATTACACGAACCGTTCTCCGGAGCCCCTGGAGTACCTCTGGATCCAGCTCGACCAGAATCTCTTCGCCCAGGGGAGCAAGGGCTCCATGGTCTACGGAGGCGGCCGCTGGCGGGGCTCCTTTCCGGAAGGAGGGGTACGGCTGGACACGGTTCACGTGTTGGGCAGCGGCGGCGGGGCAGCGGATTATCGAATCGACGGCACACGCATGCGGATCGATCTGCCTCGACCGGTGACTCCGGGAGGAGGTGAGCTGGATCTCCGGATCGCGTGGTCCTTCATCGTGCCCCAGTACGGCGCCGACCGAATGGGACGTTTCCAGGGGAAGGATGGCTGGGTCTACGAGATCGCCCAATGGTACCCCCGGCTGGCCGTCTTCGATGACGCGAACGGGTGGAACACTCTGCCCTATCTGGGCCAGGGCGAGTTCTATCTCGAGTACGGCAGCTTCGACGTGGCCATCACGGTCCCGAGGGAGATGATCGTCGTGGCCACCGGCGAGCTCCAGAACCCGGGCGAGGTCCTCACGAGCCAACAGCAGGAGCGCCTACAACGGGCCCGCGCCAGCGCCGAGACCGTCCATATCCTCACCGCCGATGAGGTGGGCGAGCCCTCCACCCGGCCGTCGGGCAGCGGAGAGCTGACGTGGCGTTACCACGCCGAGCGTGTCCGGGATTTCTCCTGGGCAGCATCAGGGGCGTTCCTGTGGGACGCCAGCTCCTGGGAGAACGTGCTCATCATGAGCGTCTATCCCCGGGAAGGCCTGGGGACGGCCGGAAGCCCCGGTTGGGAGAACGCCACCGAGTATGCACGGCACACGATCTCGTACTACTCCACCCAGTGGTTCCGCTACCCCTATCCGGTGGCCATCAACGTCGCCGGCGTCGTGGGGGGAATGGAATACCCGATGATCGTCTTCTGCGGAGTCCAGGCCCGGGACCATGCTCTCTTCAGCGTGACGGACCATGAGCTCGGCCATTCCTGGTTCCCTATGATCGTCGGTAGCGACGAGCGGCGGTGGGCCTGGATGGATGAGGGCTTCAATACTTTCATCAACCATTATTCCAACCTGGACTACTACGGCCCCTCGGAGATGCAGCAGCTCAGGACCCGGCCCGACTTCATCGTCACCCGGGAGCTCTCCCCCATCGCCGATCAGGTCATCATGACGTACCCTGACGATATCAGGCCGGACGGGCTGGGCTTCCTGGCCTATCGGAAGCCGGGTTACGGTCTCGTCATGCTCCGGGAGGTCGTGCTCGGGCCGGAGCGCTTCGACGAGGCCTTCCGGGAGTACATCCGGCGCTGGGCGTACAGGCACCCTCAGCCGGCGGACTTCTTCCGGACCATGGACGACGTGTCGGGAGCGGACCTGGATTGGTTCTGGAGAGGCTGGTTCGAGACAACGGATCTGCTGGACCAGGCCGTGGATTCCGTGGCCGTGGACACGAACGGATCCCGCGTCTTTCTCTCCAACCGCAAGGGGCTCGTCATGCCGGTCCCCGTAGAGCTCCGCTTCGCCGACGGGGGCACTCGGCAGGAGCTCCTGCCGGTGCAGATCTGGGCCACCAGCAACGAGTACACCCTCGAGGTCTCCGACCGGAGGGTGACGGGCGTGAGACTCGATCCGCAAGAGAAGCTCCCGGACGTGGACCGGGACAACAACACCTGGGAAAGGGCTCCTTCATGAAGAGATTCCCGTGTTTCTTTGGCCTGCTCCTCCTGGTTCCGGCCTCCCTGGCCGGGCAGCAGCAGGGAGGCCAGCGCCTCCGCAGCGTCCAGGAGGCCCTCGTGGCCTCTTCCATTCTCGCCGGCCAGCCCGGGCCGGCCAGTGTGAATTGGATCGAGGGGGGCCGTCGCTTCTCCTACACCACCCGGAACCCGGCTACCGACCGGGAGGAGATCCGTCGTTACGATCCTCTCTCCCAGGAGGACGAGCTTCTCTTCGACGCTCACGAGATGACTTTCCCGGGAACCGCGGATCCCTTCGAGTATCGGTCGTTCCAGTGGGCGGCGGATTCCCGCCATCTCCTCTTCCAGACCCGATTCCGGCCCATCTACCGGCGTTCCGGGATCTCGGATTTCTACCTCTACTCCCTGGAGGACGGCGGGCTCGAGCGGGTCGCCACGGACGCTCGGACCGCCGAGCTGTCTCCTGACGGGGCGCGAGTGGGCTACGAGCGCGACGGAGATCTGTTCGCCTACGATCTGGCGAGCGCTCGGGAGACCCGCCTCACCACCGGGGCCACCGACAGCGTGTTCAACGGCCACTACGATTGGGTGTACGAAGAGGAATTCGGAGAGGCTCAGGCGTGGAAGTGGTCGCCGGACGGGAGGAGGATCGCGTACTGGCAGACCGACGAGACCCAGGTCCCCGCCGTCCGTCTCACGGATTACGCCCACTGGCATCCGGAGGAAGTGGTGATTCCGATCCCCCTGGTGGGTGATCCCAATCCCCGGGTCCGCATCGGCGTAGTGGAGGCCTCGGGGGGGCCGACCCGCTGGCTCGACACGGGAGAGCCCCCCGACGACACTTATGTCCCCCGGGTCTACTGGACCAGCGAGCCGGACACCCTGGCGGTCGTCACCCTGAACCGGGCCCAGAACCACCTGAAGCTCTTCTTCTTCGACGTCGCCACAGGGGGCAGCCGCCTGGTGTTCGAGGAAAGCTCACCGGCCTGGATCGACGTGTACGACTTCTACGCCGGGATCGACGACTTCTTCACCTTCCCCGAGGGGCTCCGCCAGTTCTTCTGGGTTTCGGACCGGGACGGCCATCAGCACATCTACCGCTACGACTATTCAGGGGAGCTCCTGAATCAGGTGACCCAGGGGCCGTGGACCGTCACCCGGGTCGAGCAGATCGATCCCGAGTCCCAGACCATCTGGTACACCTCCACGGAGGTCTCGCCCCTCCAGCGCCACCTCTACGCCATTGGCTTCGAGGGCGGACGGGAGCGGCAGCTGACCCGGGAAGAGGGGCAGCACGGCGTCAACTTCTCCCCCAACGGCGAGTTCTACATCGATACCTGGTCCAACACCACCCGACCCCGCCAGGTGGAGCTCTGGAGCACCGAGGGCAAACGCCTCGCGGTCCTGGAGGACAACGCCTCCACGGAGCAGTGGGTCCGGACCCACGCCTATTCTCCCAAGGAGCTCATGAAGGTGCCGGTGTCGGACTCGGTCACCCTGGACATCTCCGTCATCCGTCCCCCCGACTTCGACCCTTCCCGGGCCTACCCGGCCCTCCTCTCCATCTATGGCGGACCCGGTTCACAACAGGTGTATGACGCCTTCGCCTCCAATGGATGGCACCAGTACCTGGCGCAGCACGGATACGTGGTCGTGGAGGTGAACAACCGGGGCACGGCCAACTACAGCCGGGACTTCATGGAAGTCGTCTACGGCGACCTGGGAAGGTGGGAGTCCCACGACTTCGCCGAAGTGGCCCGTTGGCTCGCCTCCCAGTCCTGGATCGACGGGGACCGGATCGGCATTCAGGGCACGAGCTACGGGGGCTACGCCACCGTCTACACCCTCCTCAGCTACCCGGACGTGTTCCGGATGGGGATCGCCAACTCCGCCGTTACCGACTGGCGCCTCTACGACAGCATCTACACGGAGCGCTACATGGGCCTCCTGGCCCGGAACGAGGCGGGCTACGAATCGGCTTCGGCACTGAACAAGGCCGGCCGGCTCCGCGGACACCTCCTGCTCATCCACTCGGCCCTGGACGATAACGTCCATCCGGTCAACACGATGCGACTCCTCACGGCCCTGGCCAGCGCGGGCAAGGACGCGGACTTCCGGTTCTATCCTCCCGGCGCCCACGGTGCGGCCTTCGACGGAACCAGCTACGTGCTGATGACGGAGGTCTATACGGACGCCCTTTGCAGCTGGCTGGCGGCGAATTGTGTCGTGGAGAACCCGAATCGGTAAACCGGCGGTAGCCTTCCGGGACCCGGGGAGCCGCTACTCCTCCAGCACCTCCCGGTACCGGGGGTTCACGACGAGTTCTTCTCCCTGGTAGATCTTCCGATCCCAGGGGAAGATGAGGGTGGCGTCCGTCTCCAGGGCCGTGAAGTCGGGCTGGTACCCCCCCGGGCGTGCGAAGCTGGTCGCGGTGCGGACCTCGGAGGCCCGTGTGTCCCGGACCGCGGCCAGGCCGAGCCTCAAGGTCTCGCCGGACGAGGTGATCTCGTCCACGAGGAGCACCCGCTTCCCCTGACACTGGAGGGGGGCCGCGGAAAGGACGGCGGGGCGGGCCCGGACCTGTTCCCCGCCTTCCCGGCGAGAGATAGTCAGCGAGTAGAAGTCCTTCCGGAGGATCGATGCAACCACCACCCCCGGAATCACTCCGGCTCGCGCGATCCCCACAACCAGGTCCGGCTCGAAGTCCCTGGCCACCCTCAAGGCGAGGGCCCGGCAAAGCTCACCGAACATCTCCCACGAGAGATCCAGGTACTCCGTGGGCTGGGAGCTGGCGAGCTTTCCTGTGCGGTCAACGCTTGACATGACTACCTCCTGGCGGGGTGCATCCAAAGGTACCCAAAGCGTCGGCAAAGGAGCAACGCCGGAGGTGGGAGGTTGACGCCTCAAGGCTCGGAGGGCCATCCTCCTGCCGGGAGGAGACCACGGAATGGACGACGCAATGCGAGAGGAAGCGGATCGCAAGTTCGAGGAGGCCCTGGACCGGGCCGGGGCCCGGGATCCACGGGACTTCTACCGGGAGGCCTTGCGCGATCTGAAGCGCGCCAACCCGGAGGGTTATGACCTGGCGGTCAGGCACTTCCAGGAGACGCTCGTCCCATCCATCGCCTCGGGGGAGGCGGAGCCCCTTCGCGCCTGGCGGGAATACGGCCGGCTCCTCGCAGAGACCGCCGACGCCGGCAGGACCGTGGCCGTGGACGCTTCGGGTCGGGCCCAGCCGTACACGCCGGAGGCTCCCCTGGACCACCTGGTCCTCCACCTCCCCGACGCCAGGAACGCCAAGGCCCTCCTCGTGGCGCTCCCCTCTGAGCCCACCCCCGCCCAGCGAGCCACGCTGGACCTCCTGGTGAAAGGCCGACACACCCTGAGCGGCTGAAGGACGCTCATCTCAGCCAGGCGCCTCCGTACCCCGGCCCTCCGTTGGTCCCCCCGCCCTTCCCGCCCAAACGAAGGTCACCACCGGTCCCGTGAGGAGTCCGGCGAAGACCCCTGCCCGCGTGACCCAGGAAGGAGCCGAGGGGCCTGCCCGGTGGCCATGCCCAAGGCCGTTAGTCCTCCACCAGAAAGGCAACGGCCCAGGTGCCGATCCCGGTGTGGGTGGCCAGGACCGGAGTCGCGGGAGCCGTGAGGATCTCCACTTCGCCGTACTCCCGCCGCAAGGCCTCACTCACTTCGGGGACGATCTCCGGGCAGCCGACGTGGATGACCCCGAACCGGATCTGCTCCGCGTTCCGGGGAATCCGCTTCCGCAGCCCCCGGAGAACCGCGGGGAGAGCCCGCTTTCGACCCACCGCCTGGCTCACGGAGGCCACGCCGCGACCGTCCGTGGGAACGCACAGGACGGGCTTCAGACCCAGGGCGCTCGCCAGCCAGGCCTTCCCCCGCCCCACCCGGCCCGAGGCGAGAAGCCGGTCGAGGGTGTCGAGAGTGAGGATGACCCCGGATTGGGACCTGATTCGCTGCAATTCCTGGACAATCTGGCTCGGTGCATAGGCCAGCTCGGCCAGCTCCGTGGCCTTGAGGACCATCAGACCCTGGAGGAGAGAAGCCCCGAGGCTGTCCACGAGGCGAACCCGCGTGTCCCGGAAGAGCCGAGCCGCCGCTTCCGCCGACTTGAATGTTCCGGACAGGTTCGATCCGAGGATGACCGCGACCACTTCCTCGGCCTCCTCGGCAGCCCGCCGGTAGGCGTCGAGGAAGGCGCCTGGCGGCGGCTGGGAGGTCGTGGGAAGATCCCCACCATCCCGGAGCACCCTGTGGAACTCCTCGGCCGTGATGTCCACTCCGTCCCTGAGGCTCTTCTCGCCCCGAACGAGCACCAGGGGGACAACCTTGATTCCGTGGGCCCGGATCACCTCCTCGGAGAGGTCGGCGGCGCTATCCGTGACGATTCCCACCGGCCGCCTCGTCAGGGTCAGATGCCCCCGTGCCGCCCGCTCCGCCGCTGCATGCTGCGCCCGCATGTCCTCGGCCTTGTGGGTGACCAGGGTCCCCAGGGTCTTCAGGTAGGCGAACACCTCCTGGGGCTCGTCCGTGTGAACGTGCACTTTGAGAATGCCGTTCGCCCGCAGGACGATGAGAGAATCGCCCTTGTGCCGGAGTCGGTCCTGGACGGCTTGCTGGTCGGGAATGCGATCCCCCCGCACCAGCGCTTCCGTGCAATACCGATAGCGCTCCAACTCCGTGGGAAATTCCACGTGGCCCACTTCGACCCGGACGCGGGGGACGGTCTCGGCCGGCTCCGGCGAGCCCGCCGTTTCGCCGTTCATGTACCGGACCACACCCTCCAGGAGGTGGACGAAGCCCTTTCCCCCGGCGTCCACGACCCCGGCCCTCTTCAAGGGGGGAGAAGATCCGGGGTCCGTTCCAGGGACGCCCTGGCCCTCTCCACCAGGAAGGTCATGAGCTGCTGGAAATCGAGAAACCGGGCTTCCAGCGCAGCTCGTGCCGTATCACGCATGACGGTGAGGATGGTCCCCTCCACCGGACGCTCGATGGCCTGGTGAAGCCGCTCGGCGCCTGCGCGCAAAGCGTCGCCGAACTCCTGGGCCGTGATGCGGGCCTTCCCCGTGGTTCCGTCGGCGAAGCCCAGGAGGAAGTGGGATAGCATGATCCCTGCGTTTCCCCGGGCGCCGAGTATGGCCGCCTGGGCCGCGTCCTGGGCCACCTGGTAGAAGGCCCTGTCGCGGTTGCGTCGGAGGTGGTCCGCGATGGCCTGAACGGTCAGGGCCAGATTGGTACCCGTGTCGCCGTCGGGAACGGGAAATACATTGATGCGGTTGAGCTCCCGGCGCTGGTGCTGGGTGTACTCACAGGCCGCGAGGAGCGACCGGCGCAGGCGTGGTCCGTCGAGGTAGGCGATCCGCATGATCCAAGATCTAAAGGGAGCCGTTGTTCCGCAACGAGATCCGGACCGGATCCACCCCCTCCGAAGCCGGGTCCCCGGACCGGCCGGAACGGGTCCGTCCGGCCCGCCCGTTTCTCCAGCCCGCGTCACCTTGGGCGGACCGGGCCGAAACTCCCGTCCCCTCAGGTCGTAGGGGCCGTTTGACGAAGTTGCGCGAGAGATCCGCCCGGTGTCCATTCTCTCGCGGGAGACGACCCTGAACCTCCATCCGGTGTCCGGTGGACCCGGAAGAACGCGAGCCTGAACGTGACCAACCAAGCCGTGGTTCCCCCGAGGGCCCCGGGGCTCTTCGTCGCCGCATGCTTTCTATCGCTGCTCCCGTCCTTCCCGAGCCCCCTATCCGGGCAGGCCCCTCCGGTGCTCCGGGCCGTGCCCGCAACCACCCCCGTCCGAATCGACGGCATCCTGGACGAGGAGGTCTGGCGGACCGCCGAGCCGGCAACCGGGTTCCGCCAGCGCTGGCCGGTGGATGGGGCCCCCGCTTCCGAACGCACCGAGGTCCGGGTCGCCTATGACAACAGGGCCATCTACTTCGGCCTGATCATGCACGACTCCGAGCCGGACCGGATCATGCGGAGCATCCTCCACCGGGAGGGCCGAATCGACAAGGACGACCGGATCATCATCGCCCTGGACACCTACCACGACCGAAAGAGCGCGTACATCTTCGAGCTCAATTCCTTTGGCACCCAGGGGGACGCCCACTTCACGAACGAGCGGCTCATCTTCCCGGACGACTGGATGTGGGAAGGGCGTCTACGAGAGCGACGCGCGGATCACCGAACGGGGCTGGGAGCTGGAAGTCGCCGTGCCCCTCACCACCATTCGCTTCGATCCCGAAAACGCGGGGACCATGGGAGTCGCCTTCTACCGATCCATAAGGAGGAAGAACGAAGAGGTGACCTGGCCCCACATCCCGCTGGCGTACCAGGGCACCCTCGAAGGGGGGATGGACCAGGCTTCCCAGTTCGCCGTCCTGGAGGGACTGGGAGGCCTCAGACCGGGGAGGCACGTGGAGGTGAAGCCGTTCGCCATCGTGGGGGGCCAGAAGGTCCCGGAGGAGGGAGACGCCAGGGTGACGAACGAGCTCGGCCTCGACGCCAAGTGGAGCATCACGCCGAGCCTCACGGCGGATCTCACCCTACAACACCGACTTCGCTCAGGTGGAAGCGGACAACGTCCAGATCAACCTCACGCGCTTCAGCCTCTTCTATCCCGAGAAGCGGGAGTTCTTTCTGGAGCGCTCCGAGCTCTTCCAGTTCGGTAACAGCCGGGAGACGGACCTCTTCTTCAGTCGCCGGATCGGTCTCACCAACGACATCATCGGAGGTGGGCGACTCACGGGCCAGGCAGGTCCCTTCACCATCGGCTTCCTTAGTCTTCAGACCCGGGACAATCGTGAGGCCGAGATTGACGGTGCCAACAATACGGTCCTCCGTCTCCGGGGAGATCTCGGGCCCCGGAGCACGCTCGGGGGGATCTTCACCAACTATCAGACCCCCCACGCCTTCAACCGGGCCGGGGGGATGGATGTCCAATACCGCTTCCTCAGCAGCAGCTCCTTCAATGCATGGTGGGCCAACACCTGGGCCACGGGCGAGCCCGTGGGCAGGAGCTGGGCGGGGTACGCCGGACTGACGCTCCAGAACGACCTGTTGGGGCTGGGCCTGGACTACACCAACATCGGCGAGGGCTTCGAACCGGCCCTGGGATTCGTCCGACGGAACGACATGGTACGCTACGGGGCCACCACCTCGTGGAGGCCCCGCTTCGAGGAAAGTGCCTGGGCCCGGCAGCTCAGCCTCACGCTGACGGGCAGCTACATCGAAGGGCAGGATGGAATCAAGCAGTCCGACGAGGCTGTCTTCCAGTCCGGGCTCCGGTTCCAGAACGGCGACTACGTGCTCCTGGGGCTGACCCACAACTGGGAGCGTTTGAACGAGCCCTTCCCCATCCGGCCCGATGTGGCCATTCCCCCCGGCGACTACCCTTACAACTACGCGGGCATCCTCTTCCGGACCAACGACAGCAGGGAGATCTCGGCCCAGGGAGTCACCCACGTGGGGGATTTCTGGAATGGAACCTGGCTCCAGTACGGCGGAGGGATCACGTGGAAGACGGGCCCCTACCTGGAGCTCACCGGAAGCCTGGACCGCCGGGAGATCGATCTTCCCCTGGAAAACGGCAACTTCCAGACCACCATTCTCTCCCTGGACGTGCTCGGGGCGATGAGCCGGAAGCTCTTCGCCAACGCCCTGATCCAGTACGACAACGATTCCCAGACGCTCCAGGCCAACATTCGCATCGATTGGATCCACACACCTGGGAGTGACCTCTTCGTCGTCCTCAACACCGGTTATTACCAGGGGGACCTCACCGATCCCCGGGACCCCCGCTGGGTGAACCGGGCCGGGGTCGTCAAGCTGACGTACCTGAAGGCGTTCTGAGAGGGGAGAGGGCTCCTCCGCCATTTCCGGGAATCTCTCCAGGCTCCGGTCCCGGAAGGACCGCCAGGCTGCGGATAAGGCATGGGGCGGGCCCACGCCGGCGCGCCTCGGGGCAGAAGACCGAGGGGGACCCCATCTTCCCCCGGGGACCGATTGAGACCCCATCTTCCCGCGGGGACCGAGTCGGGCCCCATCTTCCCGGCGCTTGCAGCGGGACCGGGAAACGACGAGAGTGAAGGGTTCGCTCCCTCCGCTTCGTAGGTGGGTGCAGCACGGACCAGAACATGCGGCTCGACGGCCCGCAGGGGCCGACCGATGCCTGATACAGATCAACTTCCGTCGAGAGTTGAGACCATGAAGACATGGACCCGGTACATTCCCCTCCTCCTCCTGGCCGCTCTTCCCCAGCTCCAGGCCTGCGGGGGCGAAGGTGGGGACTGGCAAGGCACCGTCACCGACAGCGCCGGCATCTCCGTCGTTCACAACCCGGCCGCTACCATCTGGGGCTCCGGGGACGAGTGGACCGTCACCGAGGACCTGAGGATCGGCTCCGTCGGGGGAGACCCGAACTACCAGTTCGGGCAGATCACCAGCCTGGACGTGGCCACGGACGGCACGATCTACGTCAATGACCTGCAAGCCGTGGAGGTCAAGGCGTACGACAGCGGGGGCCAGTACCTCCGCACCATCGGGAGCAAGGGCAACGGACCTGGAGAGTTCGTCCAGCCCCTGTTCGTGCTCGTGGGTCCGGGTGGTGGGATCATCGTCCCCGACCTCGGGAACCAGCGTGTGAACCGGTTCGGCCCCGACGGCGAGGCCCTGGGGAGCTTCCCCATCCAGATGCAGGCGGGAATTCCGGCTCGATGGATGGTGGACGATTCGGGTCGGCTCCTGGCGCAGGTCAGGGGGCTCAACATCCCGGGAATGGCGGCCTTGGCCGAGGGCGACCCCATCGTGGTGTATGACACCACGGGCTCCGTCACGGATACCGTGGCGGTGCTCCCGAAGGGGCAGACGCTGGAAGGGATCACGGAAGGGAATTTCAGCATGACCATCTTCGCCCCGGAGCCGGTTTGGGACCTGGCCGTTGATGGATCCATCTACTACGCCATGAACAACCAGTACCGGATTCTGGTGAACAGCCCGGATGGGACCCTCCAGAAGATCATCACTCGAGACGTGACCCAGAAGCCGGTGGAGGAGTCGGACCGAACCGCCATCCTCCGCCTCATGCGTGAGCAGTACCAGCAGTTCGGCGTCCCGCCGCAGCAGCTCGAGCAGATCATGCAGGGGGTCGGCTTTGCCGACTTCTATCCGGCCTTCGGTAACCTCTTCGTCGGCCCCGGCGGGACCCTCTGGGTCCAGCGCATCCAGAGTGCCCGGGACATGGCGGCCGGCGCCGAGGAAGCCGCGGAATTCAACCCGCAGAACATCGGCTCGCCGGAATGGGAAGTGTTCGACTCGGAGGGACGCTACCTGGGGGTCGTCACCTTGCCGGAGCGCTTCGCGCCGGCCACGGTGAAGGGGGACGACCTCTACGGGATCTGGCGGGACGAGCTGGACGTCCAGTATGTCGTTCGACTGAAGGTGAACCGGACCGCCTCATAGACATCACCTCTTGAGGACGTCGGCGTCGGCGCCCTTTCGGGGAAGCCGGCGTCGGTGGAGGGTCGGGTCCCGTCCCCCGGCGGGGTCCGGCCCTCGCTCCACGTCCCCGGCGGGATCCGCCCCCTCAGGTCGTGCTCCGTGGGCGGCATTGCCCTCTCTACTCCGCTTCCCAGGGATCCGCCCCTCGCGCCAGAGCCCCGGCGTCCGCCACGGCCCCGGGACTCCCGAACACAATGAGGAGATCACCCGGCCGGAAGGAAATGGATGGCTCGGGATTAGGGTGGGTTTCGCCCTTCCTCCGAAGGGCCAGAAGGGTGACGCCGTACTCGCCCCGCAGAGCCACCTCCTCCAACGTCCGGCCCACCAGGTAGGATTCCTCGCCGACCCTCACCGTGGCCACCTCCGAGTCGGGCAGGTGGAAGTCCAGTCTCGCCGCCGAATCCCCGCCCTGGTTCGAGGGCTGCCGTAGCATTTCATAGCCACCCGCCCGGAGCTCGCCGACGAACTCCCGGATCTCCAACTGAGGGACGAGATACCAGGTCAGGACCCGAACCAGGATCTCCACGGAGGTCTCGAATTCCTCGGGGATGACCTCGTCGGCCCCGGCGCGGAAGAGAGGCTCCACCTCCTCCACGAACCGGGTCCGGGCAAGAACATGCAGGCTGGGGTTCATGCGCTTCGCGGCCTGGGCGATGCGGCGGGTACCGCCCGGGTCCGAGATGGCCGAGACCAGAACCCGGGCCCGCTCTACCCCAGCGTGCTCCAGGACGGCCGGGTGCGTCGCGTCGCCGTACTCGATGGGTTCCCCCGCCTTCCGCTCCCGCCGGACGGTGTCCGGATTCGTTTCCACCACGACATAGGGAATCCCCGCCGCTCGAGCCGCCCGCGCGAGATTCCGCCCATTCACTCCGAGCCCCACGATGATCAGATGATCCGATACGGAGACCTCCGTATGCTGCCTCCCCGCCCCGGCCAGGGCTCCCGGGGCTCCGGTGATCACCGCGGGGAGAGGAAGCCGGAGTACCGCGTCCCCCACGGAGGCGGAGCCTGCGATGATGAAAGGAGTGACGGCCATGGTCAGGACGGAAACCGCCAGAAAGAGTTGCTCCTGGTCCCCGGGCAGCAGCCCCGCCTGGACCCCCGTACGGGAGAGGACGAAGGAGAACTCCCCCACCTGGCTCAGGGCCAGCCCGGCCAGGAGTGCGGTGCGAAGGGAGAAGCCCAAGAAACGAATCGCCAAGGCCGCGAGCCCCGCTTTCATGAGCAGGACCAGGAGCACCGAGACCAGGACGCTGTCTGCCTCCCTGAACACGTAGGAAAGGTCCAGGAGCATGCCCACCGAAACGAAGAAGAACGCGATGAACAACTCCTTGAAGGGGAGGATCTCGCCCAGGGCCTGAGCCCCGTACTCGGACTCGGAGATGACCAGGCCCGCGAGGAACGCGCCCAGGGCCAAGGAGAGGCCGGCCAAGGAGGTCAACCAGGCCGCCGTGAGCCCCAGGGCCGCAGTGGCCACCAGAAAGACCTCGCGGCTTCTCGTGCGGGCCACCTGGAAGAGGAGCCAGGGTGCCCCCCACCGCGCAACCAGCAGCACCAGGACAATGACCAGAGAGGCCTTCCCGAGAAGCCGCAGGACGGGGCCGGCCACCTCGCCTGTGCCGGCGCCGAGGAGAGGCGTGAAGAGCATCATGGGCACGATGGCCATGTCCTGGAAGATGAGGATGCCCAGGGACACCCGACCATGCGGGGCATCGATCTCGGCCCGCTCCTGGAGGAGGCGCAGGACGATGGCCGTGCTGGAGAGGGAAACCAGCATCCCCATGAACACCGAGGGTCCGGCAGGCCGCCCCATTCCACGAACCAGGAGGAACGTCACCAGGATCGTGAGGCCGACTTGAAGGGCACCTCCGAGGATCACCGACCGCCAGATCCTGACCAGGTTTCCCAGAGAGAACTCGATGCCGATGGAGAAGAGAAGGAGGATCACCCCGACCTCCGCCAGCACCTCCACCTCGTGGACGGCTCGGATCAGCCCGAGGGCGTGGGGGCCCGCGATGATCCCCGTCAAGAGAAAGCCCAGCACCACCGGCAGCCTGATCCGGTGGAAGAGAAGGATCACCACCAGGCTCAGGCCCAGGATGACGGCGATGTCACTGAGCAGCGGCACACTCATGCTTCGACCCACGCTCCCGTGAAGCGGGACGACCTCCTCCCAGGCCCCACCCGGACGGATAGAGGACAACCCCGACCCCCGGCCGGGCCATCTGCCGGCAAGCGCGACGATCGGCGATGGTGCCCTCCGGGGGAGGGGGCGGGCTCGAGCCCCGGCTAGCGGGGCCGACCATCAGATCTTGCTTCTACCCTCCTCTGTCAGGCCGTACAGGCCCCCTTCCTCCTGGATCAGTCCGGCCTCAGCCATCTCCCGCAGGTTCCCTCGGACCTTGAACAGAGGCTCACCGAGACGTCGAGCAATGTCCTCCGGGGGGAGGGATTGCTCGGCCAGATTCCTGAGGAGGAAGGTCGCCGTGACAGTGAGAAACCCGTCCGGGTCGATGCATGCCATGGGGGTCTCCCTATAGGTCTTTCTTGCAGAAATACCAGTCCTTACACTCCACGCCTTCTTCGCCCACCCGCGCGGCGGCCCCCTCGGCGGTCTTCGGCGGGGGGATGATCACCTTCTGCCCGGGCTCCCAGTTCGCCGGAGTCGCGACGCCGTGGGTATCGCTGGTCTGAAGCGCTTTCACGACTCGCAGGATCTCCTGCATGTTCCGGCCCGTGGTGAGAGGATAATAGATGATGGCCCGGACGATCTGCTTTTCGTCGATGATGAAGACCGCCCGTGAGGTCTCGGTCTTGCTCTCTCCGGGATTGAGCATCCCGTAGAGCGTGGCCACCTCCTTGTTCAGATCGGCGATGACCGGGAAAGTGATCTCGACCCCCATCTTCTCCCTGATATTTCGCACCCAGGAGATGTGGGAGTAGACGCTGTCCACGCTAAGCCCCATGAGCTCGCAGTTCATCTCCCGCAGTTGCGGGTGGATCTCGGCGAACCCCATGAACTCGGTGGTGCACACCGGCGTGAAGTCAGCGGGGTGGGAGAAGAGGATCAGCCAGGAACCCCGGAAATCCTCCAGCTTCAGGGTGCCGAAGGTCGTCTCCGCCGTGAACTGGGGAGCGGGGTCCCCGATGCGGGGGAGGACAGCCACGGGCTTCACCTGTATTGCGTCGTGGGAATCCATGAATAGTCTCCTGGTCGTGGTCTCTGAAGAACCATTGGAAGTCGTTCCGATTTCCCAGGAACGGAGTGCGGGCAATGTAGCAGCTTCGCCGTGGGCCCGCATGGCTGCAGCCCCCATCCTTTGCGGGTCGCCGGGGTACCCCGGGATGGGTAGCTTCACCCAGCGAGCACCGACATTCCGCCGCCCCGAGACCCAGGAGTCGTCATGGCCCAGGTTGCACTGAATCCAGCCACGGGAGAGACCGTTGCCGAGTACCCCGAGACCTCGCCGGAGGGGGTCGCGGACAAGGTCGAGAAGGCTCACCGGGCACATCTGGAGTGGAGACGCACTCCCATGGCCCACCGCAAGGAGCTCATGACCAACGCGGCCTCGATTCTGAGGGATCGGGCCCGGGAGTTCGGAGAGCTCATGGCCCGGGAGATGGGCAAACCCATATCCGGGGGAGTGGGCGAAGCCCGAAAGTGTGCCTGGGTCTGTGAGTATTACGCGGAGAATGCCGAGCGCTTCCTCGCCGACCGCGACGTGGAGACGGACGCGGGACAGAGCTTCGTCACTTTCCAGCCCCTCGGCGTCATCCTGGCGATCATGCCCTGGAACTTCCCGTTCTGGCAGGTCTTCCGCTTCGCGGCACCGAACCTCATGGCCGGAAACGCTGGGCTTCTGAAGCACGCGTCCAACGTGCCCGGGTGTGCCCTGGCCATCGAGGAGGTCTTTCGCTCGGCCGGCTTTCCAGAGGGGCTCTTCGGAACGCTCCTCATCCCGGGGAGCCGGGTGGCGGCCGTGATGGAGAATCCCCTGGTCAAAGGCGTTACGCTCACGGGGAGCACCCCCGCCGGGAGGGCCGTGGCGGCGAAGGCCGGGGAGTTGCTCAAGAAGACCGTCCTGGAGCTGGGCGGGAGCGATCCCTATGTGGTCCTGGAGGACGCCGACCTGAAAGCGGCGGCCGAAACCTGCGCCACGGCGCGGCTCATCAACTCGGGGCAGAGCTGTATCGCGGCGAAGCGGTTCATCGTTGTTGAAGCCATCTACGATGCCTTCCTCCAGCACTTCGTCCGCGCCATGTCCGAGGCCAGGATGGGCGACCCCATGGACGGCGACACCGTCGTGGGTCCTCAGGCCCGGACAGACCTCCGGGACGAGCTTCACGACCAGGTCACCCGGAGCATCCAGGCGGGAGCGAAGTGCATTCTCGGAGGCGAGGTGCCGTCCGGCCCCGGGGCCTTCTACCCCCCGACCGTCCTCGTGGACGTGAGCCCGGGCATGCCCGCCTACTCGGAGGAGCTCTTCGGCCCCGTGGCCTCGGTGATCAAGGTGAAGGACCAGGCCGAGGCTCTCCGGGTGGCGAACGACACCTCCTTCGGGCTCGGAGCGGCCGTCTTCACCCGGGACATCGCCGAAGGGACGCGGCTCGCGGCGGAGGAGCTGGAGGCCGGCGCCTGCTTCGTGAACGCCTTCGTGCGATCCGACCCCCGGCTGCCCTTCGGGGGAGTGAAGGAGAGTGGCTATGGGCGCGAGCTTTCCCCCTTCGGGATCCTGGAGTTCGTGAACATCAAGACGGTCTGGGTGGCGTAATCCGGGTGCCGCACCGGGGGAGTCGCCCCACCTGAAGAAGACCCCTCGGCTCCCCTGTCCCCCATTGTCCGCAAGGCTTATGTTCAACCCCGTCATATACTCGGGACCTCGGGGTTCTCCGGGGCCGTTCGGCCCCCCCCGAGGTCGGGATTCGTCAGGGTTTTCAAGGGCTTTCGGAAGCAGTTCAAGGGGCTCAGTCATGCAGATCATCTGCGTTTCCACGGGAACGTATGGCGGAGGGCGGGACCTTGCCCGGCGCTTGGCGGAAAAGATGGGATACCAGTGTCTGGGTCGAGAGGACCTCATCGAGGCTGCCACGAAGGAGGGCATCCAGGTCGGAAAACTGGAGATGGCCCTGATCAAGCCAGGGGGCTTCACCCAGCGCCTGGCCCGCGAGCGGGACCACTACCTGGCCTTTTCCAGAGCCTACTTGTGTCAGAAGGCCATGGAGCAGGACACGGTCTACTACGGCCGCACGGGGCACCTCCTTCTGCCGGGTGTGACCCACGTCATGAGGGTCAGGGCCGTGCTGGACATGGAGCACCGCATCGAGACCATCATGACCCGCATGGGCGTGGAGCGGGAGAAGGCGGTCCGGTACATCCAGGAGGTGGACTCGGATCGGGCTCGGTGGGTGAAATCCATGTACGGGATCTCGGTGGAAGAACCCATCAACTACGACATCACCGTCAACCTCCAGCAGATCTCGGTCGAGAACGCCGCCAGCGCCCTCGTGGCCATGGCTCAGCTCCCGGACTTCCAGATGACGCCTGCCTCCCAGCAGGCCATGCAGGACCTTCTCCTGGGCGCCAATGCCCGGCTGGCTCTGGCCCGGGACAATCGTACCTACGGGGCCGGCCTGAAGGTTCGGGCCGACGCCGGTGTGCTCACGGTGAGCTACCTGCCACAGGATGCCCAGGTCGCCACGTCCATTCCCCAGGTGCTCCGTCCCCTCCAGGGAATCCGGGACCTCCGGATCACCATGGCCACCGCTTCCCTCCTCTGGATCCAGGAGGAGTTCAAGCCCCACTCCGACACCTATGAAAAGGTGGTGGAGATCGCCACTAAGTGGAACGCCGCGGTGGAGCTTCTCCGCCTCGCCCCCGAGGGCGCCCAGCCCGCCGTGGAGCCTGCCGGGGCGCCGGCGTGGGAAGGAGCGGGTGCAAGGAGACCACAAGCCGGCTCCGGGGCCCCATTGGCGGAGAACGGGGGCATCGAGGACGACGAGCCGGAGGCTTCCGGGGACGATGGCGGGCTGGCGTCCACCCTGGACGATCTGGCGGAGGCGGGCCGGGCCGGGGGTGGCCGATCGGTCTTCGGAGGTCGGCGGCGGCTCCTGGAGACCGTGGACCGCTCGTTTCCCTACACCCTGGTGGTGCTCGGGGACGTCTTCCTCTCCAAAGGCCACGCGGCCCGCACCCGGGAGACCCGTGACCTCAGGAGCTTTCTCAGTGATCGAATCCGGGCCCCCGTCGTCACATCCGACGAGCTCGGCAAGCAGTATCTCTTCTCGCGCAGGGACCTGGTGAGGGCAACCATCGCACTGGGCATTACCATCGTTCTGTACATCCTGATGCTGCAGAACCAGGAGGCCGTTCTGGCCTTCATGGCCAACGCGGGCTGGTATGCCGATGCCGTGGAAGGGACCTTCCTGGCCAGTTCGAGCTGGCTGCCCAAGGTCGTCATCTCCCTGTTTGTTTTCATCTTCATCCCGATCGTGGCTTTCTCCTACGGCCGGGTGACAGGCGCTTTCCTCAAGCTCATCAAGATGGAGTAGGAGAGGCCAAGGAGCGACAAACACGATGGAGGCTCTGCTCTTCGGACAGTTCATCCATTTGGACTGGGCCACGGCCTTGCAGGTCGTGGCGCTCGGAATGATCGGGGGAGTGCTCAGCGGATTCATCGGGAGCGGGGGGGCCTTCTTCATGACCCCCGGCATGATGAACCTGGGCGTTCCGGGTGTTGTGGCGGTCGCCAGCAACATCACGCACAAGTACGGCAAGGCCATGGTGGGGAGTCGCAAGCACGGCGAGATGGGAAACGTCGACAAGGGCCTCTCCCTCTACATGGTGGTCACTTCCTTCATCGGGATCCGCCTCGCCGTCTGGATCAACAGCACCCTGTTCCGGATGGAGGGAGACAGTCACGGCGCCGGGGGGGCTCGGCCGCGTCGGACCTCTACATCAGCGCCGTCTTCGTCCTTTGCCTCTCGGTAGTGGCGGTCTCCATGCTGAGGGACGTCAAGAAGAAGGGAGACGAGGACTCTGCCCCGTCGAGAAGGCTGGCGGACTTCCTCTCGAAGATCTATCTCCCCCCCTACGTCCACTTGAAGGTCGCCGACGTGCGGGTCTCGCTGTGGATCATCCTCATCGCGGGCCTGGCCACCGGATACTTGGCTGGAACCATTGGCGTGGGAGGGTTCATCGGCGTGCCCGCCATGATCTACCTTTTCGGCGTGCCCACGGCGGTAGCGGCGGGCTCCGAGCTCTACCTGGCTCAGTACATGGGTGCGTGGGGAGCCATCAACTACGCGTTCCAGGGGATGGTGGACCTCCGCCTCACCATGCTCATGTACCTGGGGTCGCTCCTGGGAATCTACGTGGGCGCTTATGGGGTCAAGGTCGTCAAGGAGGTGATGATCCGGTTGGTGACGGCGGTGATCATCCTCCTGTGCGTGGTCAGCCGCGGCGTGGCCGTCCCCATGTACTTGCGGCAACTGGGGTGGGTGAATATGGATCCGGCCTGGGACCCCTTCTTCAACCAGGCGAGCAAGGCCCTGCTCTTCCTCGCGGGGGCATCGGGCACCTTCATCATCTTGTACAATGTGGTGAAAGCCTACCGGCAACGGAGGCAGATCCAGATGACCGTAATCAGCGCCCCGGAGCTTCCGAAGGTTCCCGAGCCGGTCTGAGCCTTCCCGGGAGGGAACTCACGGACCGGGGTTCCGGTATCGCCACACGCTGTCCGACCCATCTACTGAGCCGAGGAGGAGGGCCGAGGTCATGGGCGACAAAGAGGACCGGAAGAAGACCACCATCGATGACTGGATGGTGAGGATCTCCTTCGCCGAGGCGGGCGAGCCGGATATGGGGTTCAAGCAGACGGGGGTCGACCCTGACCAGAAGACCAGGCTGGCCCTGGACAAGATCATGGTGGTCCGGGACGAGCGGAAGGCAAAACGGCAAGGAGAAGCCATGCGAGAGGTACCGAAGTCGGACGCCGACCGGCCCGCTCGGGAAGCGGGTGACGAGGGGCTTCGCGTCATGATCGTGGACGACGAGCCCATCGTGGGGAAGCGTCTGTCCCCGGCCCTGGAGAAGCACGGATTCACCGTGGAGGTCTTCGTGGATCCCAAGGAGGCCCTCAGCCGCCTGGAGGAGCAGGACTTCGATATCGTGGTGACGGACTTGAGGATGGAGGGCGTGGACGGGATCGGGGTCCTGGAGTATGTCATGAGCTCGTGTCCGAACACGAGGGTCATCCTCATCACAGGCTACGCCACGGTGGAGGTGGCCCGGGAGGCCCTGGTGAAGGGCGCCTTCGACTTCATCGCCAAGCCGTTCAAACCCAAAGAGCTCCGGGCCGTGATCAACAAAGCGGCCCTCTCCCTGGGCCACAGGGGAATTCTCTGACGGGTTGGGGCGGGGAAGGCTCTCCGGAGAAGAGGACGACATGGAGACCCCCTCGCAGGAAGCCCGGCCGGATCTGGCGGCCCTGGCGGCAAGAGCCCAGCAGGCCCTTCGGGAGCGCCCGAGCGTCTCCATCCGGACCCGGATCACCCTGGGCTTCTCTGCCTGGTTCCTCCTCTCCCTGGGGTTGGCGGTCGTCTCCATCGTCACCATCTCCAGGATCGAGGAGAAGCTGAACTTCACGGGGGCCGTGGATCGGTACACCTTCGAGATCCAGCAGGCCCGCCGCTTCGAGAAGAACTACTTCCTCTACCACACCAATCTGAGTGATGCCCTGGGTCACGTTCACCAGGCGCAGGATATCCTGGATCGGGAGCGGATCAACATTGCCGCGGTTATCGGGGATGCGGGTGTGGGCGCCATGGAGTCCCACGTGGGGCGATACGAGAGCCTCCTCGTCCAGCTCCAGGCCCTGGACCTGACGGGGGACCCCGCCAACTCACCGTCCTACGGGGAGATCGAGGCTGGACTGAGGGAGCACGGTGCCGAGATGGTGGCGGTTGCGGAGGATCTCGTCGCCCGGGAGCGAAGGGCCGTTACGGCCATGCTCCGGATCTCGGAGCGTATCCCGCTGGCGTTCGTGGGGGTTCTCCTGCTCCTCATCGCCTACCTGGCCTTCTTCATCGCTCGCCAGATGCTCGATCCCCTCAATCGAATGATGCGGACCGCCCAACGGGTGGCCGGCGGGGACTTCACGCCCATCACGCCGGTTCGCAAGTACCATGACGAGTTCAGCCACCTCGCCATGGCGATGAATCACATGATGATCCAGCTCGCCCACCGCCAGGAGCTCCTCGTCCAGGCGCACAAGCTCAAGGCCGTAGGCACCCTCACTGCTGGAGTGGCCCACGAGCTGAACAACCCCATCAACAACATCATGCTGACCGCCGCCCTCCTGGAAGAGGACTACGCCGACCTTCCCGATGAAGAGCGGCTGGACATGGTCCGTGACCTGGTCGGAGAATCGGAGCGGGCCCAGCGGATCGTGCGAAATCTCCTGGACTTCGCCCGGGAGTCGAGCATTCAAACCGGCACGATCCGCCCCGAGCGCCTGGTGAAGGAAACGCTCCAGCTGGCCACGAATCAGATCAAGCTCGCCAAGGTGAGGGTCAAGGGGGAGATCGACGACAACCTGCCCCCCGTCCATGGCGATTTTCAGCAGATCACCCAGGTCTTCCTGAACCTGGTCCTCAACGCCCTGGATGCCATGCCGGACGGGGGCACGCTGAGCATCTCCATCTTCACCACGAAGGGGAGGGACTTCGTGTCCTTCCAGTTCAAGGACACGGGCACGGGAATCCCGGAGCACATCCTGGGGAGCATCTTCGACCCGTTCTTCACCACCAAGCCCAAAGCCAAAGGGACCGGCCTGGGGCTCTCCGTCTCCCTGGGCATCATTCGGCAGCACGGAGGCGACATCCAGGTGAAGAGCGAGGCAGGGGTCGGAACCACCTTCAACGTGCTCCTCCCCGTGGCCATGGTCCCGGCGGACATCCGGGACCAGCCCCGGGACGAGGACCTGGAGGAAGCCGAGATCCCCGTCGACCCCTCCTCGAGCCCGGATCCGGCCGGACGGGGCGACGACGAGGTGGCCGGACGCGGCGAAGGGAAGGCCGGACGCGGCGAAGGGAAGGCCGGAGGCGGGAAGGGCGACGAGGAGAAGGACGGCGACGAGATTCCGGTTCCCGCGGACGCGCCGGGCTAGCCGCCCGGGAGAGCCGGGAGCAGCCCACCTCCCCTCCACCCCTCCCGAGGCAGCTCCAGCTCTCGGATGTAGCCAGTGCCGAGCTCGAAGATCCACCCGTGGATCTCAGGGGCCCTTCCCCGGGCTCGGGCCTCCCGGTATGCGGGCGACCGGAGGACGCTCTCCGCCTGGGCCACCACGTTGAGCTCCGAAAGGCGATCCTCCCGCTGCTGGCGGTCGGCGATGGCCAGGAGCTCTCCGTCATGCCGTGCGGCCAACTCCCGAACCGGGCGGAGCCAGGCACCTACGGCCCCTCGCGTGTCCCCGTCCAGGGCCGCCGCCATCCCCCCACACCGGGTGTGACCTCCGACGACCACGTGTTTCACCTGGAGCCTGAGGATGGCGAACTCCAGCACAGCCTGGACGTTGGGATCCCCCAGGGGCACCTGGTTCCCGATGTTGCGGTGGATGAAGAGCTCCCCCGGCCGGGCCCCGAGCATGGTGTTGGGGCATTTGCGGCTGTCGGAGCACCCGAAGAAGAGATAGGGCGGGCGTTGGCCACCGGCCAGCGTCCGGAAGAGCTCCGGGTCTTCCGCCAGGGAAGCCTGGACCCAGGCCCGGTTGTTGGCGAGAAGCTCCTCCACACCCGGACCTCCAGCCCGGGTCGTCATGGCGTCTCCTCCCATCCGGCCCATCCCGGGCCCCGCACCACCCTCCCCGGCTTGGCCCCCGTGTGCTCCCCATCCTTCACCACCTGGACTCCGTTCACGAACACCTGGGTCACACCGGTGGCGTACTGGTGCGGCTCGGCGAACGTCGCGTTGTCCCTGACGGTGGCCGGATCGAAGACCACCACGTCGGCGAAAAAGCCTGGCTCCAACCGTCCCCGGCGTCGGACCCCCAGGTTCTCCGCCGGAAGGGCCGAGAGGCGGCGTACCGCTTCCTCCAGGGGGATCACTTCCTCGTCCCGCACGTACTTCCCCAGGAGACGAACGAAGGAGCCGTAGGCCCGGGGATGGGGGTTGGATCGGAGGAAGATCCCCTCGGCGGCGGGTGCCCCGGCGTCCGAACAGAAGCTCACCCAGGGAAGGGCGATCTTCTTCCGGACATTCTCCTCGGACATGATGAAGTAGACCGTTCCCACCCGGCTCTCGTCCTGGGCCACGAGGTCCATGGCGGTGACCTCGGGGGGAGTCCCCCTCATCTCCGCGACCTCCGCCAACGTCCTACCCGTCAGGTACTTGAGGGAGTCCTGCTTGAACTCCACAAGGAGAACGTTCTCGGCCCCCCCCGCTGCCAGGAGCAAGTTCTCCCACTCCTCCGTGGGCGTGACCATCTCCCGGGCGATGCGGGCCCGAAGCGCCGGGTCCCTCAGTCGGGCGTACCAAGCCTCCGGACCGCCCTCCTGGGCCCATGGGGGCATGGCGGCGTCCAGCCCGGTAGCGCCGGCGGTGTAGGTGTACATGTCGGCGGTGATCCGTACCCCCTGGGCCCGGGCTTCCTCTACCTGGCGGATCAACTCGTCCAACTTCGCCCAATTCTCTGCGCCGGCCGCCTTGAGATGATAGATCTCGGCCGGGACCCCCGCCTCCCGTGCGATGGTGAGGAGCTCATGGAAGGCCTCGAGGAGTTGGTTGCCCTCGCTCCTGAGGTGGGAGATGTACATCCCGTCGTACTCCCCTGCGGCCCGGGCCAGGGCGACGAGCTCCGGAGTCCCGGCAAAATTGCCGGGGGTGTAGATGAGGGCCGAGGCCACCCCCAAGGCTCCCTCCCGCATGGCCTCCCGCACGATATTCTGCATCCGGACCAGCTCCTCCGGGGTGGGATCCCGGTCCGCGAAGCCCAGGACGTTGCGGCGGGGGGTGGCGGCACCGATGAACGAGGCGACGTTGGGCGAGACTCCCCGGGCCACCAGGTATTCCAGGTATTCACCCAGGGTGGTCCACTCGATCTCGTACTGGATGTCTCCCTGCTGGCTCTTCGCCCAGTCCTTGAGGGAGTCGGGGATGGGGCCCATGCTGTCCCCCTCCCCCATGACCTCCAGGGTGACCCCCTGGAGGATGTCGCTCATGGCCCGACCATCCGCGATCATGGTCTCGGTGGCCCAGCTCATGAGGTTGATGAAGCCGGGGGACACGGCCATCCCCGTGGCGTCGATCTCCTCCCTTCCCCGCGCACTCGCCAGGTCGCCCAGGGCCGCAATCGTGTCTCCCGAGATGGCGAGGTCTCCCGGAACCCCTGGAGTCCCGCTCCCGTCGTAGAGAGTGCCGCCTCGGATCAGGATGTCATACTCGGGTTCGGTGGAGCACCCCGAGGCGAGGACCACCAGGGAGGACGAAAGGAGCAGGAGTCCCGCCCCAAGGGCACCTTGTCCATCGCGGAACGACCACATCGTCATCTCCAGGGGTTGAGGGTGCACGGCGGCCGGGGGGATTGGAGGGCCACAGCGGCTCGGCGGGAGGCTCCCCTATTCGAACGAGCCGGGAACGGCTCCGTACATCTCCTTCTCCACCTCCTCCGCCGTCCGCATCCGACTCAGGTCCAACGAGAAGTCCCGAACGGGACGAGGGGTGAGTTTGTCCCGGAGCTCCCCGATCTCCCGCTTGGAGAGTCCCAGCTCCTTCAGCTCGGCGAAGGTGACCTCCCGGGCATCAGGCCGGGCCCGGATCCCTTCATCTCCCGGCTCCAGGAGGCGTGCCAGGGCCTGGAGCTCGCCTCGACTGAAGGGCTCTGCCGCGAAGTTGTAGTCCAGCCATGCTTCATAACTCAGGGGGGCCACCCGCTTGAGCATCCCCGCCATGACACGGGCAAACTCCTGGATCTCCCACTGTGCATTGGGGGCGGCACGGAGTGTGAGAAAGTGGAAGAGATTATGGAGGTCGATCTTCCAGTACCACTGCGTATAGGTGGAAAGGGGAAGGTCGATCCGCGCCAGCTCCCGGGCCACGTCCTCTCCTACCAGCCAACCGTAGTCCCGAGACGCGGTCTTCCGGCTCGCCTCCCACCGCTCCACGGCCTCCCGGTAGAGCGGTTCCGGGGCGGCGCCACCCTCTCTCCCCTGCATGTTCCGGGAGCTCTGGCGCGCGAAGTTCTGCAGCTCCGGACGGTAGAAGAGCAGGGGCATGAGGGAGTAGCGCCCGGAGTACTCGTTCACCGACGCGGTCCGATGGCGGATCCACTGCCGCGCCACGAACATGGGCATGGCGCAGTGGAACTTCAGCTCCACCATCTCGCTGGGGGTGGTGTGGTGGTGGCGCCTCAGATACCGGATCAGGCCCCGGGTTTGAGAGACCTTTCGGGTGCCGGCGCCGTAGCTCACCCGGGCGGCTCTCTCGATGCTCTCGTCGCCACCCATGTAATCGATGAGAGCGACGAATCCATGATCCAATACGGGGAAGTACCCGCCCAGGATCTCTTCGGCCTCCGGGTTCGTGGGACGCCTTGTCTCCATGGATACCTTCACCTCAGCGGGGGTCGGTCGTGGCCTCCGATTCCCTCGACACCGGATTCGGTCATCGTCTGGGAAGAGGGCGGCATGGTATGGGAGGGGCCCCCCTCGGGCAAGCCCCGGCCGGGTCGGGGGAGCGGCCTCTACCGCTGGCTCGGCCGGGGCGGCCGGGACGGAATCGGACGCCCTGGGGGCTCTCAGGAACCCGATGGCGGCGGGACGTCCGCCGAACTCTCCCTTTCCCTCCGGAACTCCAGCCAGGAGCGGAAGCCTTCCTCGCACTCGGCGCATTCCCTCCCAAGCTCGAAACAGGGCACGCCGTCGGCCTGAGCGTCTCTGCAAGGGACCCCCTGGCCCGTTTCGTCGGCCCAGCTCTCGATCCACTCCTGAAACAGGCGATCACGGGGCTCTTCCATCTTTCCTCCCGGCGGAAGGGTTCCTTCTATCCCCCCGGCTCAACGCGCAGGAGGCCTGCACCTGGAACTTAAGAGAGATCCACCACGCTGCCCAGTCTCGTGACAGGAGCTTCCTGGACACGCAGATTCTCTTCAGCCCGCCACTCGACTCCGCCACCGGCGGCTCCTCCAGGGGCGCCGCCGCAACCCGAGGAAGAAATGGCCAAAGCCGAAGCCGTGCCGGTCTTCGACGGACACAATGACACCCTCCTCCATCTGGCCATCAAGTCACCGGGCAGCGAGGAGACCTTCTTCTCGGGCCGGGAGGAGGGCCACATCGATTTCCCCAAGGCGAGGGCGGGAGGACTGGCCGGGGGGCTCTTCGCCATGTTCACCCCCACGCCCCGCTGGAAGAAGGAGATCCTCTGGCGGGAGGTGGGGCCGGACGGGCCGAGGCCCGCCGGGGGATGGGACGTGCCCCTTGCCCGCCGAGTGGGACAGCAGGCAGCCCTGAGCGCGGTCATGACGATGCTGGCCACCCTGTACCGGCTGGAGCGGATGTCCAACGGCCGGCTGAGGGTGGTGCGAAGCCACCGAAGGCTGACCTGGCCGCCATGAAGAAGGGGGTCCTGGCCGTGGTGCCCCACATCGAGGGCGCCGAGGCCCTGAAGAAGAACCTGGACACCCTGGGGGTCCTCTACGAAGCCGGTATCCGCTCTCTCGGCCTGGTGTGGAGCCGACCCAACGCCTTCGGCCACGGCGTGCCCTTCAACTTCCCCGACTCCCCCGACATCGGGCCGGGGCTCACCCCCGCCGGCGAGGAGCTGGTAGCGCCTGTGCAACGAGCTGGGGATCGTGGTGGACCTCTCCCACCTGAACGAAAAGGGGTTCTGGGACGTGGCGCGCACTCTCGAGGCCCCCCTGCGTGGCATCCCACTCCGGAGTCCACGCCCTCTGTCCCTCTCCTCGCAATCTCACCGACGATCAGCTCCAGGCCATCGGCGAATCGGGGGGAATCGTGGGCGTGAACTTCGCCCGGGCCTTCACGCGCAGGGACGGCCTGGGGGACAAGAAGACCTCCGTGGAGGAAATCGCCCGGCACGTGGAGTACATCGCCGAGAAGATCGGGATCGACCACGTGGGGCTGGGATCGGACTTCGACGGCACCGAGGTGCCCCAGGACCTGAAGGACGCGTCGGGTCTCCCCCGGTTGCTGGGGGCCTTGAGGACCAGGGGCATCCGAGGCGAGGACCTGAGGAAGGTCGCCCACGCGAACTGGCTGCGCGTTCTGAAGAAGAGCTGGAGGAAATAGGGCTTTCACGGGCCCGATGGCCGGGCGGCCCGGCGAAGTGCGGGGAGCAGCCGCTTCCTACTCCGTTCTCAAGGCCAGGAGCGCGTCCAGCCGAGAGGCCCGAACCGCCGGTAGGAGGCCCGCTCCCAGGGCTACGAGCACCATGGCGGCCCCGGCGAAGGTAACCGTCAGCGGATCGGTGGGTGCCACCCCGAAAAGGAGACTCCCCACCAGCGGACCGAGAGCCAACGAGAGCGGCGCGCCCACCAGGAGGCCCACCCCCGCCAGGAAGGCGACCTGCCGGAGGATCATCCATACGATCTGGGGACCCCGCGCTCCGACGGCTACCCGAACACCGATCTCACTGGTGCGCCGGCTCACCGAGTAGGAGGTCACGCCGTAGAGCCCGATGCTGGCCAGCAGGAGTGCGAAGACCCCGAAGAGGGTCAGGAGATGGGTGAACACGCGCTCCTTTGCGCTGGTCTGGGCCATGATTCCGGTCTGGGTCTGCAGCTCCGGCACCGGGAGGTCGGGGTGTACCTGGTACACGGCTTCCCGCACGGCGGGTTCGAGAGCCCCGGGAGTGAGGCTGCTGCGCAAGACCAGGTGGTGCCCTCCGTAGCCGGTCCGTTGCAGGGCGGACTCGTAGAGAGTGGGAGGCACCGGATCTCTCAGGTTTCGGTAAGGCATGTCGTCCACGACACCGACGATGCGCAGGTCCCTACTCCCCCGGTGAAGGATCCTCCCAACCGGAGACTCCCCGTGGAAGATCTCGACCGCCGCCGCGTTCACCGCGGCCACGGGAGGAGCATCGATCCCGTCCTGCCGGCCCGGCACGCGACCGGCCAGAAGCCTGACTCCCAGGGTCTCCAGGAACCCGGGGCCCACGGCGTCCCAGTACATCCTGTGATCCTCCCCGTCCACCGTCACTCCGCCGTTGGAGGTGACGCCGCTCACGAGGGCATTCTCCATGACCGTCACCGAAGTGACCCCAGGGATCGCCTCCAGCCGGGCCAGGAGCGCCAGATAAAGGTCGCCGTAGTCTTCCTCCGGTAGCCCGGTGTAGCCCGGGTCAACCTGGAACACGGCGAGCCCACGAGGATCGAACCCCAGCTCCACCGACGCCAGGTTCCCCATGGTCCGAAGGAAGAGGGCCGCCCCCACCACGAGGGGCACAGAAACGGCAATCTGCAGCGCGATGAGGACCCTGCCCGCGGTGAGGCGTGGACTACTCGCCCCTGCCCCCCTTGGCTTGAGCCACGCGCTGGGATCCACCCCGGAAAGGCGGAGAGCCGGCAGGAGGCAGAAGCCCATCGTGGCCAACACGGCCAGCCCGGCTCCCACGGCGAAGAGCAGGGGATCCAGGGCCAGATCCATCTCCACGTTTCCGAAGGCCCCCGAGCCGAGGCTTCCCGTGAGCAGATCCTTCAGGAATCCCCGGCAGGCCAAGGTGAGGAGAAGGCCCACGATCGTCCCGGCGGCGGAGAGAACCAATCCCTCCAGCAGCATCTGACGGACCAGACGAAACCGCCCGACGCCCAGGGCCCGGCGCACGGCGATCTCGCGCTGTCTCGCCACGCCCCGAGCCAGGGTGAGGCCCGCCAGGTTCACGCAGGCGATGAGGAGGACAATACCCACGACTCCCAGGAGAAAGTACAGGAGGCGGGCCGTCGCGGGACGCACGGGCTGGGCCCCCTGGTCTCCGGGAAGGAGACGGAGCAGGGGCCGGTCCCCGTCCCCTTCCAGCAGAGGAGACGGGTGATTCCCCAGGATCCGGCCCAGCGCCTGCTCGGCCTGGGAGCTCGAAACCTCATCGGGGACGCGCACCATGACCCGGAGCCAGAACGCGTCCTCCGCCGTGAAGAAGGACCCATCCGGAGACAGGCGAGAGTAGACACGGGGCTGGGCGGCCAGAGGCACCGTGACCTCGGTCTGGGGGAAGAAGCCACCCTTGGAGAGCCCCTTGAATCCCTCGGCGGTCACCCCTACGACCTCCGCGGGATTTCCGTTGATCCTCAGGGTCTTCCCCACGATCGCCGGGTCGCCGCCGAAGGCCCGCATCCAGAAGGAGTGACTGAGTACGGCCACCAGGGGAGCGCCGGGCTGGTCGTCCCCGGGAGTGAGAGGACGTCCCAGGGCCATCCCCACTCCGAGGGCGGGAAAGTAGCCGCCGTCAGCCAGAGCGCCCCCGGCGAGGAAGGCCGGCTGGTCTTCCAGGGCCACGCTGACACCTCTGAGGAAGGTGAAGGCGAAGACCTCAACGCCCCGGGGGGCTCCGTCCCTGAGGGCTTCGAAGAGGGGATAGCTGAAGTTGCTGTTGTACTCTCTTCCCGTGGAGGGGTCGGCGTAGGACGAGGAGCCATATTGGCTGACGGATACCTGCCCCTCCCGGGCCCACGAGACCAGGGAGAGCTGGTGGGGGGCCTCCACCGGTAGGGGCTCCAAGAGAAGGGCCCGCACTACCCCGAACATGGCCGTGTTGGCACCGATCCCCAGCGCCAGCGACAGAACCGCCACCAGGGTGAAGGCCGGGCTTCGCCGGAGACTTCTCAGGACGTACCGAAGCTCTGAGCCCAATCCGCGCACGATGCTGCTCCCTTTTCCTCGGGTCGCCACGGGCCCGCCCCATCCGAACGTTCGAGGACCCTCCTCCTCTCGACCGCCGGGATGGGATCCGGGGCCCGCTCCTCCCTACCTCCTGTCCTAGGACGCCGGGCGGAGGCCGTCGGTTGCAGGAGAGGGTCGGGGCCCGGGCCGAAGCCGCGGCCAGAACCGTCCCTTCCCGTCCTTCACAGATTGAAGCAGATCGTCTTGGGCTCCGTCATCTCCTGGAGAGCGAATCGGATGCCCTCCCTCCCCAGACCCGAGCTCTTGATGCCGCCGAAGGGCATGGCGTCCATCCGGTAGTCCGTGGAGTCGTTCACCATGACCGCGCCAGCCTCCAATCCCTCCACTGCCCGGAAGGCGGATGCCAGGGAGGAGGTGAAGACGGCTGCCTGGAGGCCGAAGTCCACGTCGTTGGAGCGGCGAATCCCTTCCTCGAGATCCCGAATAGGATACAGGCTCACCACCGGCCCGAAGACCTCCTGGCAGTCCACCTTCTCACCCTGGGGGACGCCGGTGAGGACGGTAGGCCAGTAGACGGCCCCGTCCCTGCGGTGCCCGCATTCCACGGTGGCGCCCGCAGCCACCGCCTCCTCCACCCAGCCCTCGACGCGAGCCGCCTCCACCTCCGTGATGAGGGGGCCCATGTCGCAGTCCTCCTCCAGCTTGGGCCCCACCTTGTAGCGGCGGGTCCGGGAGACGAAGCCCTCCCGGAAGGTGTCGAAGACCCCCTCTTGCACGTAGATGCGCTGAACACCGATGCAGTTCTGCCCCGCCGCCCAGAATGCCCCGGACACGCAGCTCTCCACCGCAGCGTCCATGTCGCAGTCCTCCAGGACCACGACCGGACTGTTGGATCCCAGCTCCATACCGATCTTCTTGAGCCCTGCGTTCCGGGTAATCCGAAGACCCGCCTCCACGCCCCCGGTGAAGGAGACCATTCTCACCCGGGGGTCCGCCACCAGGGCCTCCCCCACCTCCGCTCCCGGCCCGGTGACGACGTTCAGCGCTTTCGGAGGGAGGCCCGCCTCGAGGAACAGCTCGGCGAGCTTCAGTGCGGAGAGAGGCGTCACGGTGGCGGGCTTGACCACGACCCCGTTTCCACCGGCGAGGGCCGGACCCACCTTGTGCGCCACCAGGTTGAGCGGGTCGTTGAACGGCGTGATGGCGGCCACGACGCCGATGGGCATCCGGAAATAGTAGCCGCGACGATTCTCCGAGCCGGCCTGCTGGTCGAAGGCGATGGTCTCTCCCAGCGAGCCGGGTAGCCTCCTCCCCGGAGACGCGCAGCGTCTGTCCGCAGCGATAGACCTCCTTGCGGGCCTCCCGAATCGTCTTCGAGCCCTCCCGGGCGATGAGGAGGGCGAACTCCTCCTTCCGCTTCTCCAAGAGCTCCGCGACTCCTCGGAGAATGCGACCCCTCTCCCCGCTGGAGAGGCTCCTGAGCTGCAGGTGACCCTCCAGCGCGGCACCCACCGCCCGTTCCACGTCTCTCGTCGTTCCCCGGGGCACGCGGTCGACCACCTCGCCGCTGAAAGGGTCGTGCACCGGAATCGTCTCGTCCGCATTCGTCCAGACCCCGTCGATGAGCATGCGCATTCAGGAGCTCTCCTTGTGTTCGACTCTCCCTGTGTTCGACTCTCCGCGGGGTTCTCGCACTCTCCGCGGGGCTCGACTCTCCGCGGGCAACAGCTCCCGCGGCCCCCGGATGCTACAATGAGCATCGATCCCGTCGGGGGCCAGATTGACCGGAGGTGGAGCGCGGGACCAGATTCCCCTTCGCCCGATCTCCCCCGACGCCAATCCCGGATCCCTGGATGCGTACGTTTCGACTTCTGGCCGCCGTTCTCACCGTCCTCCCGGTCTTCCTCTCCGCCTGCGGCGGCGAGAGGGAAGCTCCCGACCCGGAGCGCTTTCCACTCATTCCCCTGCCGAAAGAGGTGGAGCCGGGGCGGGGGGAGTTCATCCTCTCCCCCCAAACGGGGATCCTCATTTCTCCGGCATCGGACCGGGAGCTGTCGGATCTGGTGGAGCGTTGGGCGGACCCCATCCGGCAGGCCTCGGGCCTTTCTCTCCCCGTGGTGGCCCGCGGCGCGGAGTCCGCCGGGGATGTGATTCGGATCACTCTCAAGCTCTCCGGGACCGACGGGGCGGCCGTCCCCCCGGGCGAGGGTCTGCCCGGAACGTCCGCCGAGGCGTACGAGCTGGAGGTGACCCGGAAGGGGATCGAGCTGGAGGCCCCCGGCAGGGCCGGTGTGTTCTACGGCCTGGAGACGCTCCAGGAGCTGATCCCGGGGATGCGGGCCGCCACCCACGATGCCCTCGACCCCTGGAGCGTGCCGGCCGTGGAGATCGAGGATGCCCCTCGCTTCCCGTACCGAGGCATGCACCTGGACGTGGGCCGACACTTCTTCCCCGTCTCCTTCATCAAGCGCTACATCGACCTTCTGGCGACGTACAAGATGAACGCCTTCCACTGGCACCTCACCGAGGACCAGGGGTGGCGCCTGGAGATCAGAGGGTTTCCTCGCCTCACGGAGGTTGGATCTTGCCGGTCCGAAACCATGGTGGAGAAGAACTTCGACCCCTACGTGGGGGATGGGACCCCCTACTGCGGGTTCTACACCCAGGAGGAGGCCCGTGAGATCGTGGCCTACGCCAGGGAGCGCTTCATCACTGTCATCCCGGAGATCGAGATGCCGGGCCATTCGGTGGCGGCTCTGGCGGCCTACCCCGAGCTGGCCTGCACACCCGGCCCGTTCCAGGTCTACACGCGGTGGGGAGTCACCCAGGATATCTACTGCCCGAAGGAGGAGACCTTCGCCTTCCTCGAGGACGTTCTCGGCGAAGTCATGGACATCTTCCCCTCCCCCTACATCCACATCGGCGGAGACGAGGCTCCCAAGGGGCGGTGGGAGGAGAGTGAGTTCGCCCAGGAAGTGATCCAGCAGGAGGGATTGGCCGACGAGGAAGAGCTCCAGAGCTGGTTCATCCGACGCATCGAGCGGTTCCTGAACGGCCGCGGGCGGCGCATCATCGGGTGGGACGAGATCCTGGAGGGGGGCCTGGCTCCGGACGCCACGGTGATGTCCTGGAGAGGGATGGCAGGAGGAACGGACGCGGCCCGCCAGGGACATGACGTGATCATGACTCCCAACAGCAACCTCTATCTGGACTATTACCAGGGAGACACGATTCAGGAGCCACTGGCCATCGGGGGCTACTCGCCCCTGGAGGCGGTCTATGCTTTCGAGCCCATCCCCCCCGACCTCTCGCCTTCGGAGGCCACGCACGTTCTCGGTGCCCAGGGCAACGTGTGGACGGAGTACATATCCACGCCGGATCACGTGGAGTACATGGTGATTCCAAGGATGCTGGCTCTTTCCGAGGTCGTCTGGACCCCCCGGGACCGCCGAAGCTGGACCACCTTCGTTGGGCGTCTCCCGGCCCACCTCTCCCGTCTCGGGAGCCAGGGGATCCACTTCCGGATTCCCGATGTCCTGGGCCTGGAGGAGGACGTCGTGACCTTGGCGGATTCAGCCTGGGTCCGTCTGCGAGCGCCCTTACTGGACGCCCGAATCCATTACACGCTGGACGGGACGGATCCGGGCCCCGCATCGCCCCAGTATGACGGTCCGTTCCAGATTCCGGTGGACGAAGCCGGAACCGAGGTGGCGGCCCGGATCATCCTGCCCGACGGCTCGGCAGGGGCGTTCCGGAAGGCCCGGTTCAGGCGCACCCATCTGATGGCCCCGGTGGCCGTCCCGCTCTCCGACCGGCGGCCAGGACTGGCCATCGAGGCCTACACCGGCCGGTTCCGGAGCGTGGACAGGATCACGGGAGGCGATCCCCTTCCCATGGACGAGACTCCATCCCAACCGAAGGGGGCGTCCCTCCCCCGGGTGACCCTTCCCGCCCGCCCGCCCGCCGGGGGCTACGGCCTGGTCCTCTCGGGCTTCGTGCGGGTTCCCCGCAAAGGGATCTACACCTTCATCCTCTCCTCCGACGACGGGAGTCGCCTCACCGTCGGCCACCGGATCGTGGTGGATCACGACGGGCCCCACGGCATGTCGGAGGCGGAGGGCAAGGTGGGCCTGCACCGGGGGTGGCATCCCTTCGAGGTTCGCTATTTCCAGTCCGGGGGAGACAGCGGCCTGAAGCTCGAAATCGAGGGACCGGGCCTCTCCCGCCGGGAGGTCCCCGCAGGTTGGCTCGCTCAGCTGCCGGAGGAGGCCGGGGAGTGAGGAATCAGGACGCACCATGAAGCCCTCCGCAGCAGACCTCGACGCACTGGCACGCCGGGACCCCTCCCTGGGGAAGGTGATGAGAGAGCTCTCCCCCTTCCCGGGATTTCCCGTCGACCCACCTCTTCCCCACTTCCATGCACTTTCCCGAATCATCATCTACCAGCAGCTCGCAGCAGCCGCCGCCAAGACCATCCATGGGCGGGTCCAGGCCCTGAGCCCCCGGCATTCCCGATTCCCCACCGCCTCCGAGCTTCTCGCCATTCCGGAGGAGCGGCTCCGGGAGGCCGGTCTCTCCCGGAACAAGCTTCGGGCTCTCCGGGAGCTGGCAGGCCGGATCCAGGACGGCGAGCTGAGGCTCCGGGATCTCTCCCGACACTCGAATGAAGAGGTGATCGGGAGACTCACCGACGTCTGGGGGATCGGCGAGTGGAGCGCCCAGATGTTCCTGCTCTTCCACCTGGGCCGGTTGGACGTCTTTGCTCCCAAGGACCTGGGAATCCAGGAGGGAATCCGGATTCTGGACGGCCTTGGCCAGCGCCCCGATCCCCCCGCCGCCCGAGCGAGGTCCGCCGTCTGGAAGCCCCTTCGGAGCGTCGCATCCTGGTACCTGTGGCGCCTGGCGGAGGCCGGCGGCGTCTGACGCCCGGCCGGTCCCGAGGTCGCATCCCCACCGGCCCCGCTCCGCACCGGTCCATTTCCGCCAGTCCGGCCCATCCCAGCCACCCATCCCCATCCAGAGCCTACCGTTCATTTCTGTAAGTCAATGTCATATAACTACTTGATAGCGTGGCTCGGCTGATGCAAGAAGAGGCGGATGGCCCGAAGGCGCAAACGGCGGTAGGACCAACCGCCAGCCGGAGGGAAGCGGGTACTGGTTTGAAAGGAGTCAACCATGTCTACACGGCATCTGACGCTCCATGCGTCACGGGGAAGTCTCGCCGCCGCAGCGCTGGTTCTGGCGTTGACCTTGGTGAGCGTCACCCCCGCGAGCTCTCTGACCACCGGTCGGGAAAGGCAGGCTCAGGCGCCTGTGAAGCTCGTGGTACAGAACAACAACTTCCTGAACGTCCACATCTACGCCGAAGCGGGAGGGTATTCCTGGCCATTGGGGTACGTCGACGGCTTGAGCGAGGGGACGCTCAACATTCCCCGGGGCCTCATCGACAGCGCGCCGCAGTTCCAGCTCCGCGTGGACCCCGTGGGCTCCAGGCTCACCTACACCACCAACGCGATCTTCCTGGGGAGCGGGAACGAAATCGACCTCACCGTCTCCAGCGACCTGGGCTTCACCACCTTCTCCGTGAGGTGAGGTCGGGATCCTTCAGCGCGACCTCTGCCCTTCGTCCTCCCCTCCCGCGGCGGGGAGGACGGGCTTGACACGGAAGACCTTGCGAGCGACGGAGTGCGCGAAGGCCTCGGCCTCCCTCTTCACTTCGAACGCACCGGACGCCAGGTACCGCAAGGCCGCAGTAGTGTGCGCCAGGCCGGCCCGGCCCATGAGATCGAGGTAGTCGCCCCGAGCCGTCTCGTCGGGTGTCTCCGTGGTGATTGAGAAATAGGTGATCCGGGGGCTGTTGACCCCATTGCCGATGGTCTCCGAGCCACGGAGGCTCTGGCTCACCACGATCCCGTTGTGGAAGTACTCGGTAAACCCGGCCCGGTCCTGTTGGCCATACTTCTTGTAGCGGGCATACAGACGCCGATTTAGAGCGTCGACCTCCGGGTCCCGGGTCATGGCGGCCGCAAGGGAGTCGAGAATTGCGAACTGGGCGGTCTCGTAGTCCGGATTCTCTTCGTCGTCCACCCAGGAGAACCCGGGGATGAACCAGCCCCGGGGCACCCACCAGTCCCGGGGACCCACGCGCCGGCCACGGACCCAAGCGCTGTAGCCGGCGAAGTACTGGACCCATTCGTGGCTTGGATACCCATGGGGGTTCAGGTAGATGTCCGGCAGCCAAGCCTCCCGGATCATGGTTCGGGCCCTGGCCTCCGGATAGATGGGATCTTCCGACCCTCCGCCGCTCGTGGCATCCACCCCGAGCGCTCCTGGCCGTCCGGCATGGAGCATGTGGTCCGGATTCACGAGCTGACGTTCGTAGGCCAGCGCCGCCCCGTCGGGATTGGTCATGGGGTGCAGGACCACGTTGACCTTCCGCAGCATGGCCCGGTAGCTGGAGTCGGTGACCAGGAGCGCTCCGAGGCGGAGAATGTGACTCGTGCTGGACACCTCGTTGGCATGCTCTCGGCCGCTGACGAAGAGGGTGGGCTTCAGGGCGTTGAGCTTCGCTTGGGAAATGAAGCCCGCCTCGTAGGGAGGGAGAAAGTCGGCCGCCCATACCCGGTGCCCGAGGTAGGAATCGGTGAGGTAGTAGACGTGGACGCCGGGAAAGGTCCCCAGCTCCGCCAGCACCGAATCGCTCTCCTCGGGGGGAATGGGAGTCTGCCACTGGACAATGGGCTGCCCCGTGTAGGACCATCCCGGAGCCTCGAGCCGCGGATTGTTGGTGGAGCGGGGGTGCCCGCTCCGGGGAAGGAGCGAGAGATGTCGGTAGGTGCTGTCCTTCTCGAGCCTGAAGTCCAGGGCCAGCTCCCCGACCCGGTCCCACGTCATGGCGTCCTCCATGAGGCCGGCCCGCTGCATGCGGGCGAGGGAGGACACCATTCCCTCCAACAGCTCCACGTTCAGGAACTGTCGGTCGATGGAGCCTTCGCTGCTCCGGGCCTGGAACTCCTGGAATCGATCCGCCGAGTCGGGAACGGTGACCCGGACCATGATCTGCCGGAGCCCTTCATCCCCGGCGGCCACCGAAACCCCCACCAGGCCCGGATCCTCCACCGGCAGCGGCCGGAGGGCGTACTCCCGGAGCGTGGGCTCCGCGCTCCCGGAATTCCACGTGCGGACCAGACAGCTTGGGACTCCCCCGCTCTTTGCCCGTGAACGATATGCGCGCCGATCCGGGGCGTCCGGCACCCGAGGGGTCCACGAAGGGCAGGACCCTCCCGGGATAGGAGAGAGAAGCCTGGTATCGGCCACCCAGGAGGCTGAAGAGGGTGTGGGTCTCGAAGAAGATATCCTCGTGTAGAGCCTCCAGGGAGCTGATGGTTTCTTCGTCGATCCCGATTCGATAGTCCGGCTCGCTGAGCCGGAGATCAACCCGGAATTCGTCGAAGAACGGGGCGTCGTCCCCGGAGGGCGCCCCTTCCTCACTGTCCATGACGTAGTCGATGATCTTCCCGTACGTGTCCGTCTGGAGCCGGTCCCAGAAGCGCTCGGGATCCGTCTCGATGCGGCGATCCACAAGCGTCTCCCCGCCCGAGACCGCTGTGATCCATCCTGTCGTGACCCTGACCCGCTCGTACTCCGGGAAAAGGTCGAAGAACGGCCGGACCACGTAGCGCGGATTGAAGGTCTCCCGGAGGATCACGGCCCCGGAGCGGTCTCGGGCCTCGAAGGTGTAGATGGGATCGCCCTGGCGGGTGGGATGGAACGTCACCGCCGAGTCGGGAATCCCGAGCTCCCGCGCCAGAACGGCATCGATGGGGTACACCTCCTGAAGCCACCGGGTCTTGGCCGCGATGGTCTGCCACTTGACCTCGTCTGATTCCTCCAGCGTATGGTAGGTGAGGTGGATGGAGGCCACGGGGAGCTCCCGGAGCCGGGGAAGGAGGACGTCATTGATCCAGGAGTAACCCTGTTTGTAGGCGCTCAGCACCCGGACGCTGGATATCTTTGGCGACCCAGGCTCGGCCAGTCTGCCCTCGATCTCCCTCCCTGAGCGCCGCCCGAATCTCCGGGGGCTCGCTGACCCTCAGCCTCCACGCTTGCCCCCGAGCCGGAACGGACCCGGGGATAGACCTTCCTCGTCCAGGATCCGCCGGGCGTCGTCCACCTCCCAGGGGAGGTCCCACTCCTCGGCGAAGATCGTGTCGCCGACGCCAAAGCCCGTGGGCCACGTCCGGACTCCCACGTCGGCGTCGGGAAACCGTTCCTGGACCACGGTCCGCGCCACGTCCGCCAACCCCTCCGGAGCGTCAAGCGCCGCCAGCTCCACCTCGACCCGGGAAGGAGGATCGTCTTCCATTCGGTCCATCCAGGAGCCCAGCTTCGTCAGGGCCAGGGCGGCCTGGCCCGGGGCCCGGGAGGCCTGGAGGAAACGCCGGACCTCTGTTTCGGCGTCCGCGAGCCGGTATTCCCCCTTGCCGTAGCGCCAGAGGTAGGGCGCGCGCCGGGCCAGCCACTCCGTCACGGCCCCGAAGCCCGAAGGATCACCCCCGCCGACGGCCAGGGCATTCCGCTCCCCGAAGGCGCCGTTCACGAACTGGACGAACCCCACTCCGGACCCCACGTCGCTTCCGGGGAGATGTACCCTCCTCCTGGAGGCGGCGGATCTGATAGTGATCCGGCCCCATGAGAACGGGGAACCCCGAGCCGGAGGGATTGTCCTCCTGGCCATCCAGCGTCACCAGCGGAAGCCTGATGCCCGCCGTCTCGAGGCCGATCCGGGTGGCCAGGTCCACCACCGCGCCGGGGCGCCGGGGAGCCGCTCACGGAGAGGTAGCCCGCCATTTCGTCCGGCACGAGGTCCCGGTTCGTGTCCCGGAAGAGCCCCCCTACCTGGTAGAGCGACGGGAGGGAGAAGGAGGCGTCCGCCCCGGCCCAAGAGGTGGGTCTTCCCGGAGGTCCCAGGGCTTCGCCGGTCGAAGGGTCAGCAGCCGGGACTGGCCGGGACCTTGGATCCGGACGTCCAGGCGATGGAGTCCCCGGAATTCGAGCTCCGCCAGGGTCGTGGGCTTTCGTACGGTGCCCCCCTCCCGGAGGTCTTCGGACGCATCGGCGGCCTCGGCGGCCTCCTCCCCCGCCTCCAGCGTATCCAGCCCGGAAAAGGCCTCCACCGCCCGGCGGAAGCTCTCTCCATCTCCAACGGTCAAGGTCACCCGGGCCCGGGCCACACCAGGCCGCGACGGATCCACTACGATGCGATCCAGGGTAACGGCAGCCGTCCCTCCGGCGGCGGGGACGTCTTCCGGCCCCACGACGTGCCCGGACGCCGCCCCCCGGACGGGCCGGTCCCCACTCCCTCCCCGGAGATCCCGTGATCCCGGACAAACACTTCCACCTTCTCCGCGGCCTCCCGCCAGGCTTCCCCTCCCGGTGCCCAGATGCCCGGGTAACGGCCCGAAAGATAGGAGCTAGCAATCAGTC
>CAVVTW010000002.1:0-623922 GCA_963751255.1 uncultured Gemmatimonadales bacterium
GCATCCACGAGGTCCAGGATCTCCCCGATGGAGATCTCGGTGGAGCGGTCCCAGATGCTGATGCCCGATCGGCGGGAGGTGCCATCATCTCCGTACTGGATGGCCAGTACCTGGTCTTGCCGGAACTGATCGAAGGAGAAATGACCACCGGCCTGATAACCCCCTTCTGTCACATCGCCGCCGAAGGTGAGGCCTCCGACCTCATCGCCCCTCTCGTTGAAGAAGATCATCCCCGCGGACTCGGTGCGCCCGCCCGACAGCTCCTGGGGGTACTCCTTCCCCTCGAACGTCGGGCCCGGGAGGCGACCCTTCCCTGCGATGACCAGGGCCGGATATCCGCTATCGTTCAGGATATTGATCCGCTTCACGTCCAGTGAGTCCGCTATGCCCCCTCTGCCCCGGAGGAGAGTGAACCCGGTCACGAGAAAGGCAGCCAGGAGGACAAAGGACACCGTGTTGACCACCCGCAGGCGCCGGATCTGTCGATGGAGATCGTCATTCATGGTCATCTCCTCTGGCGAGGGAATCGGGGTGCATCACTCTGGGTAGGCGTGGGTCACCTGACCGTCGCCATCGAGGAACTCCAGGCGCGGAGTATCCAGGGAGTCCACGAGCAGACGGATCCGGGGACGGCCGGCGCGGTCCCGGAGCAGGAGGAGGGCCATACGGTCCGCGCTGCCCAGGAAGACCCGATTGGCGCCCATGCCCCGGTCCGCCAGGGCCTGGATCTGCGCGTTGATCTCATCGAGTTCCGCCCCCGATGCCGTTCGACGAGCGTCCACGAGCTGGATGATATCGCCCAGGGAGATCTCGGTGCTCCGGTCCCAAACATGGACCCCGGCCGACCGGCTGGTTCCGTTGTCCTGGTATTGGAGACTCACGACCTGATCCTGCTGAAACTGATCGAAAGTGATGCCACCCCCGGCGGTGTAGCCGTCCTCGGTCCTCTGGCCGTGATAGGTCAGTCCTCCCACCTCGTCACCCCGCTCGTTGAAGAAGATCATCCCCGAGGCACGCGTCCGCCCCCCCGACAGCTCCTGTGCGTACTCCACGCCCTCGACCCACGGGCCAGGGAGCTTGCCGTGGGCGCCAATGACCAGGGCAGGATCTCCCGTCTCGTTCAGTACGTTGATGCGTGCTACGTCGAGCGTCTCCAGCCGCATGTCGGCATGGGGTTTGAGCAGGAGAACGAACAACACCAGGATGGCCAGCGTGGAGAGGGCGGCGTACAGCTGGAGTAGCCGGAGCTGCCGCTGGACGGATTGGCTTTGGGAGGGATTGCTCATTCTTCCTCCAGAGGGGGACCTGAATCGGTTTCGATGACGCCGCGGGGATCCTCCGCTCCTCGTCCACGGCGCCATTCCATAAGCGAACGAGGGGTGGAGTTCTACCATCGGCTTGCGCCAGGGAGGGTCCCCGCCGGATCTTGATCGTCGATGACCAGCGCTGCGACGCCAGGGCGGGAACTCCGTTTTCCCCTTTCCGGGTCGAAGAGAGAGAACCTCTCCGATCTCATGAGCGAGATCCGGGACGGGTCCGGTGCTGCGCTCCAGGAGCTCATGGACCAGCTCTGGGTCGAAGTGGTCCGATACGCTGCCTGGGAGCTCGCGGACGTGGACCTCGCCCAGGATGTCGTCCAGGGAGCCTTCGTGTACCTCTGGGAACACCGGAGAGCATGGATCGGCGTCGGGTCTCCGCGAGCCTACCTCTACCGCATCGTGCGACACCAGATCATCGATCATCGCAGACACATGAGTGTGCGTGCCGCCTGGAGCGCCAGGGAGAAGGCGCGACCACAGCCGAACGCTCCCACGCCGGCCGAGATCCTTGCCGCGAAGGACATACAGGAAGCCTTCGATCGGGCGGTGGACGACCTCCCACCCCGACGTCGGGAGGCGTTTGTGCTGGTGGTTCTCCGCGGCCTTCCCCACAGGGAGGCTGCGGAAATCATGGGCACCTCGGTCCAAACGGTGGCCAACCAGGTGTCTTCGGCCCTCGACACCATCCGTGCCGAGGTAGGAAAGGCCACCGAGCTGGAAAGCTGACCTTCCGTTCCCCTCCCATAGTAGTTCCCGGCCCCTGAATCGCTCCCCTGCTGGACGATGTGACGACGCGTGCGAGTGTGAGCCTCTTTGATGGGGCGACAGAACCCTCGAACCCCGGAGCTCGGGTCAGTTGAATGATCTTCTCCTTCGTTTCCTTCGCGGCGAGACCGGCGAGGACGAGAACCGGCAGGTAGCCGCGTGGCTCGACCAGTCAGCGGAACATCGGGCACAGCTCGAACAGTTGGAGACTGTTCTCCTCCTGGCCCGGGGACGGGACCAGCGCATGGATGCCGGCCAGCCGCCCACGGCCTCGGAAATCATCTTTCAGGCGGGCCTCCGCGCCGCCGATGTCCCTGCACCCAGGGTCGCTTGGTACCGGCGGACCTTGATCCCCGTCGCTTTCGCGGCCGGCGCCGCCTGTCTCGCCCTGGGAGCTCTGGGATCCAGAGTCATTGGGGGCTCCGGATCATCCATGCGTCTCGCAGCCGAGGAGTTCAGCACCGGTACCGGCGAATCCACCACCGTCCGGATGAACGACGGGTCCGTAGTCCTCCTCGGGCCTGAGAGTCGGCTCGAGATTCTCCCTGCCGATGCCGGTCGCCAGGTGGTGCTGGAAGGCCGGGCCTTCTTTGCGGTGGCCCACGACGAGTCACGGCCGTTCCGTGTCACGACGCCGGCGGGAAGTGTGCGGGTCCTGGGCACACGCTTCGAGCTTCGGGCGGAGGTCTCGGACCTGCGGCTAGTGGTGGTGGAGGGGAGTGTGGCCCTCGCCACTGGGACCAGCGAGGTGCAGGTGCACACGGGGGAGATGACGGAGGTGTCTCGAGGGAAGCAGGCTCAGGTGGTGAAGGCTCCGGGCCTCGGGGAGCTGGCGGATGAGTGGATGGGCCAATTCCTCCTCTTTCAGGAAACCTCCCTGGCTCAGGCAGCCCGGGAGGTCGGACAGGTCTACGGCGTCGACGTTCGCATCGCCGATCCGGCCCTGGAGTCGCGGACCCTCACCATGTGGTTCTCGTCGAAGTCGCTGGACGAGGTCCTGAGTGTCGTATGCAGTGTGATCGACACCTCGTGCCGGATTGACGACGGCGTCGTGACCATCGGCAGCGAGGGACGCGGAGGAGCGAGTGGGGGCGGGAGTTTCTAGAGTGTAGTCTTCCACAGCGGTAGGAGGGAATGCTATGAGACTGGCCATCAGGAATGGAATTGCGGCGTCGCTCCTCCTCCTCGGCATGGCGGCTCAGGCCGTGGCCCAGGTCGGGGGCAACGTGGTTGCCCTCAGAGGGAGAATCGGGGTCGTGCCATCGGCCGGTTCAGTCCTGGCACGACCAGCCGACTTCTCGGCCCGTAACGTGACCGTGGCGGAAGCCCTCGCTCGCTTGTCCCGGGCCGCGGACGTCAGCGTCGCCTTCAGCCCGAGTTCCTTCCCCGCCGATCGACGGCTGGACTGCCCCTGCAGGGAGCTGAGCATCGCCGAAGCCCTCGACAGGATTCTCGTCGCCACGGATTTCGGTTACCTGGAGCGGGATGGCCAGATCATCATCGCGAAGAGAGCCGGTTCGGAGGCCTCCGCGACGCCCCAGCCGCTCCCCACACAGCCCTCGGCGGATGACCTCACCCTCCCGGCGGCGACGCTTTCGGATGCGGTGGACGGAGCTCGCGATGCTCTCCGGTGGGCGGGAAGCGGACAGGAGGCGACCGTGACCGGCACGGTCGTCGAGGCCCGGAGCGGCAATCCCATCTCCGGAGCCCAGGTCCTGGTTGTGGGGACGCGTAATGGGACACTCTCCAACGATTCCGGGAGGTTCAGGCTGACCAATCTGACGACGGCTTCCGTGGAGCTCGAGGTCGTCATGATGGGGTACCGGACCCACCGCGAAGTCGTCCGGACCGGGGCCACGAACGTGGTCATCGAGATGACTCAGACCGCCGTGGACCTGGAGGAAATCGTGGTGACGGGCACGGCCGGGAACCAGGCCCGGGGTGCTCAGCCGGCCGTCATTTCCAGGATTGAGGCCGAGAATGTCGTGGCCCTGGCACCCGTCTCGACGGTCAGCCAGGTGCTGAAGGGACGAGTTCCGGGGATCACCGTTACGGAGAGCTCGGGAACCACGGGCGCCTCGTCGCGCATCAACATCCGTGGCGCCGCATCCCTATCGCTCTCCAACGAGCCCCTCGTCTTCATCGACGGCGTCCGGATGGACTCCGGCCAGAGGGGGTTGGTGGACGTCGGTGGACAGACTCTCAGCGCGCTGAACGACCTCAATCCTTCGGATATCCTGAGGATCGAAGTTGTGAAGGGGCCCGCCGCGGCCACCCTTTATGGAGCGGACGCCTCCGCCGGCGTCATTCAGATCTTCACCAAGCGGGGCAATGCCGGCATTCGGGGACTGACGCAGATCGCTTCCTTTGAATACGGCCTGATCCAGCCGAACTTCACTCCGTACGCCAACTACGCGTCATGCCCCGCCGTATATACGGATCCTGCCAACGGTCACCCGCTCTGCTCTGGCCTGGCGCCCGGTGCCATCGTCTCCGACAATCCCCTCGTGAGGGAGGGGGCCTTCAGCGATGGGCAGGCGACCTCTTTTCGATACAGCGCCACCGGCGGGGGAGCGGACTTCGGATACTATGGCTCTCTCTCCGTGACCAAGGAGGACGGGACCACCCCCAACAACTCCCTCACCCAGCGTACCGGACGGGTGAACTTCAATTGGATCGGGACCGAGAAGCTGAGCTTCGACGCCGGAATCGGTGTCAGCAGCAACGATGCGGCGCTCCCTCCGGGGGACCAGACCACCTTCGGGTATCTCATCGAGAGCGGTCTCGGCTCTCCTCTTTCGGTGCGATACGGCAGCGACGGTTCCACCCTCGCCGGCGGATACCTGGTCGGGACGACTAGCGTTGAGTCCATGTCGAGCATCCTTTCGAAGGTGAAGACGCTGCGGGTGACGCCGTCGGCCAAGGTCCAGTACAACCCCACGGATTGGTTCACGAACCGACTGACGTTCGGGGGAGACGTCCAGCGGACGGAGGCGACTCAGTTCTACCCGAGGAACGACCAGGGCTGGTACTTCGGCGACCAGGCGAACGGATGGGTCCGGGAGGTCAATTCCAACGTCGATCTCTACACCCTGGACTACCTTGGGAACGTCAAGTGGCGCTTCGGAGCGGACCACCAATTCGAGTCCGACCTCTCTTTCGGGAGTCAGTTCATCCAGCGAAAGGTGCACAACCTCACCGGCACGGGGGTGGGCCTCACGACGAACTCGTCGAACCTGGTGTCCAGCGCGGCAACCAACACCGCAGGTGAGGGATTCTCCGAACAGAAGTCGCTGGGTCTCTTCCTCCAGGAACAGGTTGCCTACAGGGAACGCCTCTTCGTCCAGGCCGGAGCCAGGGTCGACCGGAACTCTGCCTTCGGCTCGGATGCGGACGCGTTCTTCCTGCCCAAGTTCGGCGTGTCCTACATCATGTCCGAGGAGGGGTTCTGGGATCCCCTTCGGGATGTGGTCTCCACCTTCCGGCTCCGCGCCGCCTACGGAACCACTGGGCGGTCTCCTTCCCCAGGGGCCTCCCTCAAGACCTACGTGGCCGCACCCTACGTTTCGGACGGCGGTTCGCTCCAGCCGGGGTTGGTCCCTCTGAACCCGGGAAACCAGAACCTGAAGCCCGAGCGAGGCACCGAGTTCGAGGCCGGGTTCGACGCCGGGTTCTACGACGATCGGTTCGGGGTCGAGCTCACCTACTACAACAAACGCACCACCGACCTCCTCCTGCAGGTTCCCCAACCTCCTTCCGGTGGCTTCCCGTCCAGGCCGTGGCAGAACGTCGGAGAAGTCCTTAATCGGGGTCTGGAGGTCGCGGCGCGTGCGCGCCCTGTGAGCCGGAGCTACCTGGTCTGGGATGTATCGGTGCAGGGGGCCACGCTCTACAACGAGCTGGTCAGTCTGGGGGACCTGGAGGCATTCACCAACAACTACCGGGTCTTCAAGCCCGGCGAGTCTCTCGGAGCCTGGTATGTCAACAGGATCCGGGAGGTGGACACCGAGAACGGTTTGGTCATCGTCTCCGACACGGCCGAGTATCTCGGGAGCCAGATGCCCTCGTTCGAAGGCAGTCTCCAGAACACCTTCACGCTTCCGGGAGGGGTGATCCTATCCGCCCAGTTCAACGCGAAGTTCGGCTACCGGGCATACAACCTCGGGCAGGAATACCGGGACCGGTATTACCGGAACTCCGCGAAGGTGGTCCTGCCCCCGGGTGAGGGCGGGTATTCCGGAATCCAGCTCCTGCGCCGCTACGGGCCCTACGTGGGGGAGAACAGCGGGCAGGCCATTCCCTTCACGGAGGTCAAGGAACACTACATCCAGCCGGCGGACTATATCCGCTTCGCCGAGCTCTCTCTCACCGTGCCCATCCCGAGCCGCTACCTTCAGCAGTTCAGGATCAACTCGGCCTCGGTCACGCTGGCCGGCAGGAACCTCGGCCTCTGGACCCAGTGGGGAGGCTATGACCCGGAGGTCCTTGGGACCGGCCCGGGTACTGCTGGAAGCAGTTCCTACAACCAGTTCTTCAACGCTGAAGTGTTCACCACGCCCCCGACCCGTCGCTGGAGCGCCCGGGTCAACATCCAGTTCTGAGGTGAGACATGACCACGCAACTTCGAATTCCGGTTATCGCACTCGCTTCGGTCCTGTCGTTGGGAGCGCTTGTGGGATGCGACCTGGACGTCATCAATCCTTCCGTGATCGACGCTGCGAGCTTCGACCCGGAGGGAGACGCTCCAACCCTCTCGATGTCGGCCCAGACCGACCTGTACAACGCCTTCGGGAGCGCGGTGATCCGCGGCGCCTACTTTTCAGGGGAGGCCTGGGTGGGGGCGGTTCGTCAGGAGACGAATGACTTCGGCCGGCGTGTGATCACGTCGGCGAACCTGGACATCAATCCCAGTCTCTGGGCGCCGATTTCCCTGGCAGTGGCCACGAACGAAGAGGTCATCGGGATCCTTTCCGGCGGAGGGGATGCCGGTTCGAACATCAACCTCGCTCGATCCTCCATGAACTCCGCTTTCGCTCTTCTCCTCATGGCGGAGCATTTCTGTGAGGGGGTGATTCTCGTGAGCCCAATCATGAGTGTGGACGAGGTCCTGGACCGGGCCATCGAGAGGTTCGAGCAGGCGTTCACCGTCGCTCAAGGGGCCGGAGGGTCGGAGGGATCGAAGATCATGAATGCGGCGAAGGTGGGGGCGGCCCGGGCCTACCTCCAGAAGGGCGACCTGGCCAATGCCATCCAGTCTGCCGCCAACATCCCCTCCGACTTCGTCTACGAAGCCGTGCGGGTGGACGATCCCGCGAACCGGGGGCGCGCCGGGAACCCGGTGTACGGGAGCACCGATGGCCGAACCTTCATCGTTCCGGAAGCGTACCGCGCACTCAACGACCCCCGAGTCCCGTACCAGGTTCTTTCGGGAAAGGCCCAGGATGGGCAGCTCGACCTGGTTGTCCAGACCAAGTACCCCGGGTATGGGGCGAACCTGAGGATCGCGTCAGGTCTCGAAGCCCGCTACATCGACGCAGAGGCGCGGTTGAAGCAAGGAAACTCGGGCCCGGCCCTCGCGCTCATCGAGGAGCGTCGGGCAGAGAACGGCCAGGAGTCGTTCGGCCAGGGCTCCGACTCAGAGGCTCTCGCCGAGTTGATGAACCAGCGCGCCCGCGACTTCTGGCTGGAAGGGAAGGCCATGGGGGATTACCGGAGGAATCCCGATGCGGCTCCATTCGTGCCTCCGGCCGGCACGGAGTTCTACAAGCCAGGGCAAGGGACTTTTGGGACCCTGACGTGCATCCCCGTTCCCAACGAGGAGAAGGACGCCAACCCGAATATCGGGTAGACCACAGAGTGGCCGGAGAGGGGACCGACCGTTCATCATTACCCTGCTGAGGCTCCTGCCCTTTCTCTCCCTGGGCTAGTTCCCCCAGGAGTGGGGAGGAGGACTTCCCTACCCGCACGGGCCGGATCTGGACCCTGCCGGCCTGGGGAGGGCGTCACTGCACGGGCCTGCTCCTCAACGCCTCCCGCGCTGTGATGCGGATCACCGGGTACTCGTGTCCGGCTTCCATCACGGCGCTCAGGTACGACATGAGGCCGTCCGCGCTCTCGGGCTCGAGCAGGAAGAATGCCAGCAGGCCGTAAGGCTGTCCGGCACGCACGATGAAGCTCCCCGCCGGGAGCGTGCGCGACGCCGGCGCGTTCCATGTGCCCGTGAGGGATTTCAGCTCCCGCGGCGTCTCCCGCTGCCCGTTGTCGACGATGGAATCGATGACGAAGCCCTGGGCCGTGACCGTCGCGGGGGCAGTCAGCTCTTCCACTTCAACGCCGTGGAGGGCGAGGATGGGCCGGAGGGAGTCGGCGGCAGCCGCGTCGAACGCGTAGGCGAAGGGCAGGGAGCGCGTGAGCGTCGGGGTGAAGCTCGCCATGACGGGCATGCGAACGAGCCGGACGATGCCGGTCCGCTCCCGGTTGCCCATCCCGGCTTCGGCTTTGGTGCTGTCCGTGAGGGGAACGACTTCCTCGACCCGGACGTCCTCGATGCGGGTGGTGTCCATGCGGGCCTGCAGCGCCAGAGGTGGAGAGCTTCCGGGATTGTCGGCCCATGCGGCCACGCTGCTGTCGGCCTTCCGGCCCAGAGCGAGGATCTCACCCCGGTTCTCGCCAACGTAGGAGAGGATCTCGCTCACGAACGCGTACGTCGAGGCGACACGACGGGGGAACGGATCGTGGGAGAATGCCTCGCTGAGGATCGAGAGCCGTCCCCGCAGGCCGTAGTAGTTGGTGCCGTAACAGGGCAGGTAGTCGTAGGTACGGAACGACCAACCGCTGGGGATGGAGTCCGCGATCATGGCTTCCAGCGAGGCCCGACTGCGGCCGAAGCCGCGCCCGCCGCCGGCCTCGGCATTGGGGGGTGGCGGGCCGCGGAAGTCGCCGTAGTCGTCCATGTAGAAGCCTTGATTCTCCAGCACCCGCCTACGGATCTCGGGCATCATCGTATCGAACATGTAGGGAGCGACGGTGACCGCCGTCGGCATCAGCGGGGGGGCGTAGGTAAGGGCATAGCCGTGGATGCTTCCGTCGGTGGTGTGCAGGTCCATGAACAGATCGGGGTTCCAGCGGTCCAGCATCGCGAGAGAAGCCTGGGTTTCGGGGGCGTCGGCCCCAACGTAGTCCCGGTTCAGGTTGATGTCCGCTCCGGTGCGGCGGGTGCCGGCCAGTGCGGGGCCGTTCTGGGAGCGTCTATTGTCCGGGCCCAGCTTCTCGTTGCCGTCGGCGTTGTAGAGGGGCTGCACGATGAGCACGATGGAGTCCAGAACGTTGGGCTCCGGATCGAACGTCAGATCCCGGAGCATCGCCAGCATGGCCTCCTTGCCCTCGACCTCGCCGGCGTGGATGTTCGCCTGGATGTAGGCAATGGGCCGGCCCTGTCGGCGCGCTTCCTCCGGCGTGGTGATGAGCGGACGGGAGGCGATGACGTAGGGCAGGTCACGCCCCTCCGTGGTCTTGCCGATGGATCCGGTCTCGATGTCCGCGCCGAGGACCTTCAGCGAATCGATGAACTGGACGACGTCGGCGTAGAGCGAGGTCTCGGCGAAGCCGGTCCGCTCCGCCCGCGTCAGCGGCCGTTTTCCGTCGAGTTGGAACGGCTGATACCGCGCCTTGGCGGGGATGCTGTAGCGGTCCACCCGCTGCTGGGCGTGGAGGGGTGCGGCGCTGAGGGCGAGAAGGAGGCCGAGACTGATGAAGACTCGCACGTTGAGCTCCCATTCCGAATGCTGTTCGAGGCGTGCACGGGCGCCAACGAAGAAGTCTACCGCCGGTGGGGCACGCGGCTAGCGCGGGGCCGGTCGGCACGGGCCGCCTGCCGTTGGCTCGCTGCAGCGAAAGAAAATGGGCGTGCCTTCGTATTCCATTAGGTTTGATTCAACTTCCCCCACCGGAGCGACGCAGGAGGCGCTACATAATGTCCAGGCTGTCCAACGGCTGGTCCATGATGAAGGCCAGCTACGGGGTGCTCAAGCTGGATCCGGAGCTGGCGGTCTTTCCCCTCTTGTCCGGGATCGCCACCATCCTGGTCACGGCGACGTTCATCGTTCCCTTGGTTGCCATTGCGAGGGGGCGGTTCCGGGGCCCTGGAGGGGCTGGGAGAGCAATGGGGGAGCCTACATGATGTACACGGTTGCCTTCCTCTACTACCTCGTCCTCTACTCCCTGGTCTTCTTCTTCAACACGGCGCTGGTGGGAGCGGCACTGATTCGGCTGGAGGGGGGAGATCCGACGGTGAGGGACGGCCTCGAGATCGCCTTCAAGAAGCTGGGAGCGATCCTGGAATACGCCGCCGTCGCCGCAACGGTGGGCATGATCCTCCGGACCCTGGAGCGACGAGCCGGGTTCATCGGCCGGATCGTCATCGGCTTCATCGGGCTGGCATGGACCCTGGCCACCTACCTTACGGTGCCGGTCCTGGTCAGCCGGGACATCGGCGCCATCGACGCCGTGAAGGAGAGCGCCGGCCTCTTCAAGAAGACCTGGGGGGAGCAGATGGTGGGAAACGTGGGCTTCGGCCTCATCACGTCCCTCATCATGGTGGGGATGGTGGCGGTGATGCTGCCCCTCCTGGCAGTGGCCAAGTCCATCAGCCCCGCCCTCCTTGGCGTGGTGGCGGTGTCGTTCGCAGGCGGGGTACTCTGCCTCATGGTGGTCACCTCCGCCCTCAAGGGGGTCTATTCGGCGGCGCTCTATCGGTATGCCACCACGGGGGAGCCGGGCGGCCCCTTTGACGCGGAGATGATGGGAAGAGCTTTTCGCCCCCGGATGTGGAGGTGAATGTTTCGGACCGGGAGGCCTGCCAGCTGGCCTTCGCAGCGCTCCCCACCGAAGGCCCCCGCCCCGGCGAGCGCCTCAGGGCCTGTAGCCCGGCGTGTCCTCCAAGCGGATTCGGCTGCGCACGAAGACGCCGTTCCCCCGACCCACCTCCCGACCCTCGGAGTCGAAGAGAACGGCCTCGGCGATGAACTGGGAGCGGGTACGGCTGGCTACTCTTCCCGGCGGCGCGGAGGGTGCCGGAGCTGACGGGCCTGGTAAAGTAGGTGGTGAAGGAAGCCGTGAGAACGAACCGCTCTCTCTCCAGGGAGTTGGCGGCGAAGAAGGCGGCGTCGTCGAGCATCTTGAAGTAGACGGACCCGTGGACCGCGTGGGCGGCGTGGAAGAACCGCTCCGAAACCTCCATCTCGATCGTCGCTTCGCCTTCCCGGATCTCGATGGTGGGACGGAAGATCTCGTTGATTGGGCCTTCCAGATACATGTTCCGGAGGGAGGCGAAGTGGGGGTCTCCATCCTTCCTCACGGCCGCTCTCCACCTTTGCGATAGTCCAGCGCCGGCTTCCGGTCGCCGATGAGGGAATGGTAGTCGAATCCGGGACCCCGCCGCTGCTGGAACTCGGCCTTCGCCTGCTGCAGCGCGGCTCGGGGTGGTGAACAGGTCCACCGCCGTCATGGCCAGGGTCTTGGCGGCCACGATGAGCCCTTTGCTGCCAATGCTCATCCCGTCCACCGCCACCGCCTGCCAGGTGTGGGCGGCGGTGCCGGGGACCCAGGTCGCCGTGCTCAGACCCGTCGTGGGCACAACCCAGCTCACGTCCCCTACGTCGGAGGAGGCGTAGGTCATGTGGGTGGTATCGAAGGGCTGGATCTCGGTGGCAAGGGTGAGAGCGGGCGGGTGCTCGCCCAAGGGTGGTCTGCATCTCCTCGGCGAAGGCGGTTTCCTCCGGCGAGTAGGTCACCCCCCCTACCCGCCTAAGGTTGGCATCCATGAGCCTCGCCAGCGTCTGGTTCGTGAGGTGGGCGTAGCTGCCGTTGAAGATCTCGTAGTCCATGGTGGTGCCGGTGCCCAGGGCGGCGCCCTTCGCGGCGTCGACGACGCGTTGGAGGATGGCCATGGCGGTGTCCGCGCTGGGGTGGCGGACGTAGTACTCGCTCTCCGCGTAGTCGGGCACCACGTTGGGTGCCAGGCCGCCGTTGCGGATGACGTTGTGGATCCGGGTGGTCTGGGGGACGTGCTCGCGGAGCTGGTTCACCATCATGTCCATGGCCTCCGCCGCGTCCAGCGCCGAGCGGCCGCGGTCTGGCGCGGCGGCGGCGTGGGCGGCGACGCCGTGGAACCGGAAGTAGGCGGAGATCACGGCAAGGTTGTGCGACGGGCTGGCATCGTTGCGGTCTCCCGGGTGCCAGCTCAGGACCGCATCGGCGTCCTTGAACTCACCATCCATCACCATGTAGACCTTGCCGTCTCCGCCCTCCTCCGCCGGCGTGCCGTACAGGCGGATCGTACCCTTGGTTTGGCTCTCCTCGAGCCACTGCTTCACGGCGATGGCCGCTGCCGTGGAGGCGGTGCCGTACAGGTTGTGCCCGCAACCGTGGCCGGATCCGCCCTCAACGATGGGCTGGCGGGAGGGAACGGTGTCCTGGGAGAGGCCCGGAAGCGCATCGAATTCGGCCAGGATCCCGATCACCGGCTCGCCGCTTCCCCACTCCGCCACGAAGGCGGTGGGCATGTCGGCGACCCCCGCCCTCACCGTGAAGCCCGCTTCGCTCAGCTGCTGCTGCAGCAGACCGGAGCTGCGGCTCTCCTGGAAGCCCAGCTCGGCGAAGGACCAGATCTGGAGTGCGACGTCCGCGTAGTGGGCCTGTCGGGCATCGATGCTCCGGGCTACGACGGTCTTCGCATCCTGGGCGAAAAGCGTTGCGTTAGGCAGGGCGGTGACGCAGAGGGACAGGGCGGCCAGGGCCGCCGGGAGAGAGAGGCCGCGGGCCGTACCGCCGGTCGCGTTAGGGAGATGGGGGATCCTGCTCATGGTCGGGCTCCGTGGTTGGGGTCTTCTGGATGGTAGGGCGGCGCGCGCCGCAGGACCAGAGAGGAGGGTCAGCTTCCGGCGCCGGTTGCCAGCCAGACATCGTAGGCCGAGGCCCCCTCCTCCATGACGTCCTCCCGGCCAGTCAAGGATACCGTGTTCCCGGCGGCGTCGATCACGATGAGCGTGGGGACCCAGAGGACGTCGTAGCGTTGCAGCAGGGCGTCGACCTTCTGGCTCGAAGGCGGGATCGCGAGCCACGGCATTTCCGAATCCGTCATGAACTCGAACATGGCCGCGTCGGTGATGCCGAAGGTGACGAGGACCACCTCGAAGGACCGGCCGCCCTCCTGGAGCTGGCTGTAGGCGTCCACCAGGACGGGCGTGAAAGCTCCGCAGGCCGGGCAGCTCGCCGACGCGAAGTAGATCCCGATGAGAGCCTCGCCGTCCAGAGCGCTCACGCTCACCGGGCTCGCATCCGCCCGGTATAGCTCCTCACCGAAGAGGTCCGGGAGGGAGGCGGGCGCTGGCCCCGTCGGTCCGTCGCCGCCGCAGCCGGAGAGGACGTAGCCCATCCAGGTCGCTAGCCCAATCCCTCTCCAACCGAGAACTCCTCGCCGCTTCTGTGCCATGGAGGAATGATACCCCACCGCGTCCGGGGGGGGAACGGCAGCCCAGGTCCCACCCCACCCATGACCGGAACGCCTGCGCCGACCCCGTCGGTCCCTCCACGTCTCTCTCCTCTCCGTACCGCTCGCACGAAGGAGCTCCAAACCGCATCTTGTCTTTCCGGACATCATTTCCGCCCGCGAGCCTCACCCTCTGCCTCTGGAGCATGATATGCCCATGGTCCGAAACCTCTTGGAACGGAGGCCCGGATTCATTCTGCGCCGGGCGTGCGTTCTCTCAGGGCTCGGGTTGTTGCTGCTGGCCTCGGCTGCTGCGGCCCAGATTCCCGACGGCTTCGCCTCGACGCAGGTCCCTCCCGGGGTGGGCTGGCCGGGTTTCACGGACTTGGGTTTCCTCCTGGGCGCGTTTCTGAAGCTGGTACTCGCCGCGGTTCTGGGTGCCGTGATCGGCTTTCATCCCCGAAGGATCCGGACCGCGGACACCATGGAGGAGATCGAGGCTCCGAAAGTCTCCATCGTGTATGCGGTCATCGGTGCGCTGATCGGCATGCTGGTTATGAGGTACGGACTGGTCGTGGGCTTCGTGCTCTTCGGCATCGGTGGGTTGATCCGCTTTCGAACCGTGATGCGCTCGGCTCAGCTCACGGGACAGGTGATGTTTGCCACCCTGATCGGGCTCGCCTGCGGCCTCGATCTGCCACACGTGGCCGTGTTGGCCACCGTCTTCGAGTTCATCCTCACCTTTCTCCTGGAGGCGCGGATCACCTACCGAGTGGACGTGCGTGGCCTGCCCCACGAACGCTTCTCCGACGCCGTGGAGGCCTACCGGGCCGTTCTCGCCGGGCGCCCCTTCCGGGTGCTCAGCGAGTCGAAGTGGCCGGACAAGGGCCGCGTCTGCTTCATCTTCCGCAGTGCTGGGCGCGATACCCGGCAGCACATCGAGCGGCTCCTCGACGAGAAGGTCGACGCCTCGCTCCGGGGCTCCATGGATTGGGAAGTGGATTAGATCAACCCCGTTCTCGTTTGGCTGGGCGGGGCACCTCATGTTGCGCATACCCGGCGGTCATTGGGTGAGCGGACCGCTCGCCATTCCCCACTCATGGGAGAGAAACCATGGGGAATCTGGACCTTCGGGCAATGTTGACCCAGTCGAGCAGCGTCGTGAGCAGCTACGGACTGAAAGTGATCGGCGCCATCCTGGTGCTCATCGTCGGGCGGGTCATCGTCACATGGGCGCGCCGGGTTAACCGGCGGGGTCTCGAGCACGCGAAGATCGACGCGACCCAGATCCCATTGCTGAGCGGCCTCGTCTACACCCTGGCCATGGTCCTTCTCGTCGTAGCGGTCCTCGGCCCGTTCGGCATTCCGACGGCTTCCTTCATTGCGGTACTCGGAGCGGCCGGGCTGGCGATGGGTCTCGCGATGCAAGGGACCCTCTCCAACTTAGCGGCGGGGGTGATGCTTTGGACTACACCGACCCCACCCTGAACCGCTACCGATACCGGTTGGACCCCCTCGATGAGGAGTGGATCGATAGCGGCTCGCGTCCTGTGGCCAACTACACTTCCGTTCCTCCAGGTCGTTACGTCTTCAGGGTGGCGGCCAGGAACGCGGACGGGGTGTGGAATGAAGACGGGCTGGCCATCCCTCTCGGGGTCCAGACGCCTTCCTACAAGACCTGGTGGTTCCGACTGGCCTTGGTGTTGGCGGCGCTACTCCTCGTCTCGGCCTTCCAGGCTCCGGATCCGCTCCCGGACCGGCCAATGACCTGGGAGATGCGGCGAGACATCTATCTCCCCTTCAAGGAGGCTCTCAACAACGTCATCAAACATTCCGAGGCGTCCTCGGTGGAGATCGAAGTGGCCTACGACGCCCCCTTCCTTGCGCTCCGGCTCACGGACGATGGAAAGGGTTTGGATCGAGGGGTTTCGGCCGGTGGCCACGGGGTGGGCCTGATGCGGACCCACGCGGAGCGGTTCGGCGGCGGCGATCCGGTTACGTCCCAGCCCGGGGTCGGGACGACGGTGCGCACCCGCGTGAGGGTGGGGTAGGCCAATCCGACCACAGCACGAGGAAGGGTGCCGCCAGCGGGCGCGACCCTGATCCGGGGCAGACGCAAGCCCTGGCGGGGTCCCTCTTCCCGAGGCTGCCTTCAGCGCTGAAACATGGCCTCAGGAATCCTCGTCCTAGCCCCTGAGGCTCGTCATACTCCCGGGGGAACGCGTGGAACCCTCGCCCTCAAAGCCGAGGTCAGGACCGGCCCCCCCAGAGCCAGCATCCCCCGAATACGAAGCGGTGTCGTCGCCAGAACTGTCGGCTCTCCTGCGGCCCGCTGAGGGATGATTGGCGCTCGCCTATCTTGGCCTCTACTGGGCCTACCTCTTCTGGCACCGGGAGAACGAGCTCCGGCACTGGGCCTCCCTGGTGGCGATCCCGCTGCCGATGGTCTTGGCGCTGCGGGTGGGGAAGCCGTCACCACTCCCCCACACGCTGGCTTCCTTCGGCCTGCGAGGGGGCAACCTCACGCGGGGGCTCGGGGTGACGCTTTTCCTCGGGGTTGGCGTTGGGTTGCCCCAGGTCTTCCTTTCCAGGAGTGGCCCCGCCGTCCTGGAGGCATTCGCATCGGGGAGAGCCCTCTACCTCCTTCCCCTGACCTTCGCGGCGCTTCTCCTCCTCACCGGGTTCACGGAGGAGTTCTTCTTTCGGGGCTTCCTCCAGACTCGGCTCGAGCCTCTCCTCCGGTCTCGGTGGGTCGGGCCGGTGACGGCGAGCGTGCTCTTCGGTCTTTACGATGTGCCGTGCGCCTACTTCGTCCCTCAATGGCCCTCGGCAGGGAGCTGGAGCGCGGCCTTCGCCACAGGAATAGGGGAAGGCCTCTTGGGGGGTATTCCGGACTTACCTCAACAGAGGGTTCTTGACCGCTGGCCCCGAAAAGCGACTGAAGTCCCTGTCCGCGGACCAGAGCTCACGGACTCCGTGATACAGGCACAGGGCCGCGACCCGGGCGTCATGGACCCGGGCCCCGCGCACTCTGGAGGTGACCAGCATGTCCGCGAGATGATGCTCGTACCCCGGCCCCTCCTGCAGGAGCATGAGGGAAGGGGACTCGAGCCATGCTGCGACCTGGTCCAGGGCGGCTGCCATCTCGCTTGGGGGATCGTAGATCCGGGGATGGGTCACCACCGCCAGGAACTCGTGGATGCACGGCCAGGGGATGGCCCAGGCGTCGCGAGCTTCCGCGAGGCCTCTCACCGCATCCGCCGCCCCGGCGTGCCATTCGGAATCCCGGCGGTGGGCGTAGACCAGGAGGTTGGTATCCACGGCGATCATGCGCCGTGCCCTTCGTAGATGAGCTCGGCGACGCGCTCCCATCCGCCTTCCCGCACCTCCGGGCGCAGGCCCTTGCCGCCGACGCTGGCATCACGAAGGGTGAAGGGGGCTTCCGAAGCCGACCGACTCAGAACTGCCCGGAGGCCTTCTTCCACTACCGCACGAAGTGTGGTGCCTTGGGCGCGGGCGCGGCGCTTGGCTGCTTCGAGGAGCGCGTCGGAGAGCTCGATGGTAGTTTTCATATGGGCACCCATACTCACGGAACCATACTCCCACCTAAATCTCTGCATCACTGGAGGTGACCGCAAGGGTGCTGGAGGGCGTGGGCGTGGCGGTCGGGTGGGGTCAGGAACGGCGAATGGGGCGGAGTCCTGGGTGCGGCGGTTGCGGCGGCGGTTCCGGACTTGGGTTTCCGGGCGCGCCTGCGGCGGGACCGGGACTGGGCAGGTCAGGCACTCCCGCTCTGATCGAAGTCGTCTTCGGGAATGGGCTCGGGGTCCGTGGGATCGAACTCAGGAGATTGGTCGAGGTCGTCCGGGAAGGATTGCTGGGCGAGCTCGTCCTGTTCCGGCTGGCCGGGCCGGAGGAGCCCCAGGATCTTCCCCACGATCATGCGGAGTCGATCCGTCAGGACTGCGCGAAGTCGGTCCGCGGAACCCTCCTCAGGAGCCTGCTTCCAGGACCCGGGCTACGGCCGCCGTGGAGATCTCCCACGACTTCCTCTCCTCCCCGAGCTTCTTCCTCCCCGTACTCGTGAGGGTGTAGTACCGGGCCCGCCGGCTGTGTTCCGTGGTCCGCCACTCCGGACGGATGAATCCCTTCGTCTTCAGGCGCTGGAGGGCCGGGTACACCGCTCCCTGCTTCACCTGGAACACCTCCCCGGAGAGCTCCTGGATACGGTGCATGATCCCCCACCCGTGCATGGGCTCCAGGGAGAGCACATTGAGGATCATGAGATCCAGGGTCCCCCGGGGCAGATCCTGACTTCCGCCAAGCATGGCTCCTCGCTTCGGTCCAACAGGGCTCCCGTAAAACGGGAGCGCCGCACTCAAGAGATCTCCCGTTCTGTCGGAATATTACTGTAACATCCTTACAGTAATGTATATACAGATAGATCGATTTCCGGCTCCCCAGCCGGATCCGCGAAGACCCCCCTGAAACCCCTTTCGGATTCCCGAGACCAGGCCTATCATGCGCATATTAGCCGAACCAAGAAGCACCGATCCTGAGGCCGAGGCGCGATCTCCAGCCGAAGTCCCTGCCATTCGCGCATCGGTCTGGTGACGGTCGGTCAGGGAAAGATCGCCGGTTGTCCATGCCCCCCCGCGGAGGTGGAGCCATGAAGCGCGCCGTCCTGTCTCTCGCCGTCCTCCTTGCCGTGGTTGTCTTCGTTTCCTCATGCCGGGACGAACAGAGTCCCACTGCACCGGAGCTACCGGTCGAGCCCTCTCTCTCCCTCTTCCACGATCCGGCGACGGAACGCGTCAGCCAACTCATCGAGGCTCTCTATCCGAAACCCGTCCTCTACGTGCTGGCCAGAATCCGATGGCATTCCATCCAGACCCTCACGGCCTGGGGGAGGGAATACCTGGCCCAGCGGGACGCGCGTCAGTTCACGGGCATGGCTGTACGGTATGCCCAGTGGGGAATGCTCCTGGACCCCGATGGCCCGGGCCTGCCGGAGACCACCGAAGAGGCCGTGGCGGAGCTCATCACCCGGGTATACGCCTACGTGGGTCTAACCGGGTCCGAGGCCCAGGAGGATAACCTGGAGTTCTTCCAGGAGGTCTTCGGCGAGGGGGACTCCGGAGTGGGGGTGATAGAACCCGACCAGGAGACGGTCATCAGCACAGGGAACAATTGGGCAGCCCTGGTGGCCCCGGCAGGAGCCACGGAGGAACCGGTCTACATCACGATCGACCTCCTGGACGAAGAGACCTGCGAAGTGGAGGGGCCTCTGGTGCAGGCCCTCGGATGCTGGAAGATCCAGCGTTACCCGGAGGGAGACTTCGCTGAGGACGTCCAGGTGGAAATCTGCATCGCCGACACAGATCCCTCCATGGCCCAGGCGGACTGGGACCTCCTGAGAGTGCACGAGAAGGACGACGCCACTGGAGCGGTGAGAGCCCTTCCCTTCGTGGAGCCCCAGACCATCGACTGCACGGGGTTCGATCCGCTGGCCCCCTCGCCGTCCCCGGGCGCCGCGGCTGTGGACACCTCCGGGTCCCTCGTCGCCGCTGTGGGGAGCGGCCTCCTGAATCTCCTCCTGCCTGAGCCCTTGGCCGCGAGCTTCCTCCAGGCCCTTCGCCGTCCTCCCAGGGGCCTGGGGGGCTTGACCGGCTCCTTCTCCGAGTTCTTCGGAGCGGTATCGGACCTCGAGGACATTCCGGTCGGCACCGGTCCGGCCGACACTTGGGAGGTCCAGGAGCCTTCCACCGCGGTCGACCTCTGCAGGGAGGCGGATCCTGCGGACTGTCCGGCCGGTTCGGAAACGAGCATCCAGCTCTCCGCCGTGGCGACGGGACCTGGGGGGACCTTCCCGTCTCCGTGGGACCGGGTGTACTTCTACCACCAGCCCCAGGACGGCTCCGATCTGCCGACCCTCATCGGCCAGACGAGCGTCCCCACCATCACGGACGCCGGCGGGACCCGGTTCTACACGTGGACCGCCACCCTGGAGGGCCAGGGATTGCCCGGTGATCCTCTAGACGTATTCGCGGTGGGCGCCCGGGTGGGAAGCGAGGCGTTCCGGACGCCCGCCAACACCAACGTCACTGTCGTTCCGTCCGGGGTGGAACCGGTACTGGCGACCCGGCTCGTGGGCGCCGGGGGGCGGTTCAGCTGCTCCCTGCGTTCGGACGGCCAGGCCTTCTGCTGGGGATCCAATGCCCGTGGGCAGCTCGGAGACGGCACCCAGACCGCCAGCGCCGTCCCGGTGTCGGTGAGTGGTGGCTACACGTTTGAAAGTATCTACGTGGGACACGACCACGCTTGCGGCCTGACGGCCTCGGGCACGGCCTATTGCTGGGGAGGCAACGCCAGCGGTCAGCTCGGGGCCGGCCTGCCCACTGCGGGAGAGGACAACTTCAGCCGCATCCCGGTAGCCGTCGCCGGTGGTCACAGCTTTGCCACCATGAGTCTGGGTCTGGTCAACACCTGCGGCGTGGCCACGGACGGGGTGACCTACTGCTGGGGTGGCAATGCCGTCGGGAATCTGGGGAATGGCACCACCGGAGGTCAGAGCAATGTGCCCGTCCCGGTGGTGAACAGCGACGCCCTGGGGTTTGTGGCCGTGACCAACGGGTTCTTCTCCACCTGTGCCCTGGATGCCAATGGCTCGGTATTCTGCTGGGGAGACTCGGGTCTCTTTGGAAACGACCCCACGGGTCCCGACGCGAACACTCCCGTGCCGGCGGCGAGTGGGTTGGCCCTTTCTTCAATTCAGATCGCCAATTACTACACGTGCGGCATCGATGGAAGCGCCCAGGTGCTCTGCTGGGGATCGGGCAATGCATCCGGCGAGCAGGGGAACGGGACGTTCGTGGCCCAACCCACACCGACAACCGTGGTGGGGGGCCTCTCCTTCGAAGCGTTGGACGCCCAGAACGACAACAGCATTCTTGGCTTCACCTGTGGCCTGACCGACACGGGTGACGCGTGGTGCTGGGGCAGCAACCGCGAGGGGCAGCTCGGCGGCACTAGTAGCGGGACCTGCATCTTCAACAGTGAAGACTACGATTGCTCTTCGAGTCCCGTGGCCGTGGCAGGCTCCAATTCTTTCGCCTCCCTTGCCGTCGGGATGACGCACGCGTGCGCCCTGGGGGTCGACGAGAACGTGTATTGTTGGGGTGAGAATAATGACGGCCAGTTGGGCGACGGCACGGTGAACAGCAGCACGGCTCCGGTCCTCGTCGCAGAACCCTCGACGACGCCGGGGATCGGAGCCATCCAGGTCACGCCCTACGTCACCACCCTGACGCTCCTGGAATCCACGGTGCAGCTCACGGCGGAGGCCCGGGACCTCTTCGGCAATCCCCTGTCCCCGCAGCCTAGCTTCACCTGGACCAGCGACAATCCGGGGGTGGCGGCCGTGGACGCCAGCGGGCTGGTCACGGCCCTGTCTTCGGGGACGGCCATCATCCGGGTCAACGGGTCGAACGGGGCAGAGGGGCGCACCACCGTTGAGGTTGCCATCGTCGACCCGGTCGAGGCCTTCAGGTCGGCCTTCGGCGGGGGTGGTAGAGCCAATTCCGTCGTCCTCGGTGGACTCCTGACGGACGAGTGGGGCCACTCGGGCACTTTTCCGGGCCGGACCGAGGTGGACCGCCGTTCGATTCTCCTCGGCAATCTCGAGGTCCAGGCGGCATACGACGGGTTGAATGAGGCCCGGATCGCCCTGGAATGGGAGCTGAGTGACGTGTCGAGCCCCCGCTACCCGGAGGGTCAGTTGTGGATGCTGGCGGGGTACACCTCCCTCTTCTTCGCCGAGAACTGGTGTTCAGGTGTGCCTTTGGATGATCCCGCCGTGGGACTGAGCACGGCAGACCTTCTGCTGCGAGCCGACCAACGGTTCCAGGCTGCGCTCGATGCGTCCCCGTCCACCGACGTCGCCACGGCGGCGAGGGTGGGACTGGCACGGGTCAGCCTTCAGAGGGGCGATTACGCACCGGCCGCGGCTACCGCGTCGACGGTCCCCACCGGGTTCGCATTCGACATTGTGTTCCCTGGAAGCCCGGGGGAGGTGAACGCCGTCTACACCCTGAACACCGATCAAGAGCGCATCACGGTCTCGGACGCGGAGGGAGGCAACGGCCTTCCCTTCCGGTCCGCCGGCGATCCCCGGGTCCCCTGGACCCTCGCGGAGGGCGACGGCGTAGGGTTTGACCGCGTCACGCCTCAGTACGACCTCCTGAAGTATGCCTCGCCCACGAGTCCGATTCCCCTGGCCACCGGCTTCGAGGCTCGACTGATTCAGGCCGAGGCCAGAGTCCAGATCGGAGATTTCGCGGGCGCCATCGACTACTTGAACGAGCTGCGAGCCACGAACACCCTGCTGCCGCCCTTGGCGGTGCCATCGACGCCGGTGGAAATGGAAGACCTTCTCTTTGCGGAGCGGGCGTTCTGGCTCTTCGCCACAGGGCACCGGCTTCCGGACCTGAGACGTCTCATCAATGGCTACGGCCGGTCAGCGAGCTCCTTGTTTCCGACGGGGACCTATCACAAGGGCGGAGTCTACGGGACGGACGCCAACCTGCCGGTCCCCGAGTCGGCCCGGGGGCCGGGCTTCACCGGATGCACGGTCCGGGGAGGGTGAGGCCCGGGGAGAGAGGGTCGGATCGCGGCGCGATGAGGTGTCCGCAATCCTGAAGCATGGAAGACCCTCCCGCCGCGTCTCCAAGACGCGGTCGGACGCCTTTCTCCACTACCGCGCGAGATCGTGCAGGCGACGGGATAGGACCCGGTTCATTCCTCTTCAACCGGGGATCTCCCGCGCCACGAACTTCGGGAGGTGCCAGGGGTGGCGCTTCAGGTAGGTGGCGATGGGTGGAGGCACGGGAGGGTGGGCCTGGGCCTGGGCTTTGGTTTCGGGCCAGGTGAAGGGAAGGTGCCTGGCGCCCCCCGGACCCTCGATCGCTGCACCGGCCGTCAGCGTGGCCCGGAGGACCTCCATCTGGCCCTGGGCGTCGCCGGGGCGGCCCAGCGTTCGGGCGAAGGGATATTCGATGGCGACCAGCCGGGGCACCCCGACGGCGGCCGTCAACTCGGGAATGTTGGACAGGCAGATTGTGCTGATTCCCCCAGCCTCGATCCTCGATGCGACCAGTCCCACGGACCAGTTGCAGAGGGGTCATATGGGCACCAGGATCGCCAGGTCCACCTGGTCCTCCTGGAGCAACCGGATCATGGCCGGCGTGGATTCCTCCAGGAGAGTACTGGGGTCCAGGGTATATCCCATGAACGAGTAGTGGCGAGGGGCTGCTCTGCCGATCTCGCCGAACGCCTCCAGTTCGACCAGCCGCTGGAGAGGAAGAACGCAGTTGAGGTCCCGGCGCGCGAAGCTCGCGTCGATGTGGAGGTGGTAGACCTCCACGTCTTCCTCGGTGGCGGATCGGGGCAGCACCCTGAACGACGGATCCCCCCACCACGGATTCCTGCGCTCCCCGTCCTGGTCGAAAGGTTCGTCGCACCGGAGGGCGATTCCCCCTGAACTGATGAGAGCGATGGTGGCCTCACTCAGCGGCTTCCTGAGGGGGGTCCATGGGATCACCTTCGGCTCCTCCCGGGCGATCCACGCCTGCACGACTTTGCGGGTCAGGAAATCGACGAAGCGGTAGGAATCCACCTGATGGGTCACGGTGCAACGGCTCCTTCAAGGCTCCCAGCTCAGCAGCTTTTTCGGACGGGACCGGTGTGTAGAAAGAAGGCCAGGGAGGCCGGCCAATGCAAGTCGGTAGCCACTTCCCCAATTTCCGGCTCGGCACCCAGAGAGCGGACCTGGGGGGGCCACATGACGGTCTCCAGAAGCAGCATCAACGCCCCGTTCCACGAAGAGTTCCACGATCCAGACCATCTTCGGCCCACGATTCCTGCGACCACGCGATCGCCGACGAAGAAAACGCCCCCCCTCCCCCCCCGACGAACCGCCCGCTGCTGCGGTTCCCCTCTCGAAAGGCGGCGTATTCGGCCATCGTGATCGGCCTCAGTCCCAGCGCCGTGTCCAGGATCACCACGATGAGGGATGAGCTGGGTACGACGCCGAGGGTGAAGAGGATGAACTTTCCCAGCGCTCCCCGCCGGAGCCACGGGCGGAGCGAAAGTGTCTGGACGTAGGCCCGAACGGCAGCCCCCTCCGCGTGCAGAATGCCGAGGCAGGCGGTCATGGATAGAGCAAAGTCGGTCAGGGAAAGACCGGTCCCACCCGGATCTCGAGGCTGGCATTCTCCAGGAGAGGCTCCTCCGAGAGGTCGTATTGAGGGGGGAGGCCTCATCGATCCCCCGGGCCCGGGACTAACCCCAACAAGCCAACAAACCTCGCTTCCGAAGGGACCCTCCGCTACCGGCCAACCCAATACGTCGCCTTGACCTGGAATACGTTCAGGGGCCGCTGGTGGAAGATGGCGCTGCGAGCCCTACCGAAGTCGAAGTCGCCCACCGGGTCCTCACCCGCTCGTTCCTGCGTCCAGACGAAGTACAGCGTGGACCCGGGGCGGTACTCCCAGCGCAGAACCGCGGTCCCCCGCAGGGCGCTGGTGGTGAAGTCGGGTTCTCGAAGGTGAACGGCTCGGCGGGTCCGTTGCCGTCGGGATCCACCCTGTAATCCGAAGACTCCCCGTCGTAGCTGATGGTGCCCATGTCCCGGCCGTAGATGCGCTTCTCGAGCGTCCGCGGGGCGGCGTACTCGCGGAAGGAGGAGTAATCACCACTGGCGACGAAGGGCTGCGCGTACAACTGGAGCGTCAGGTCGGGTGTGAACGTCCAGTTCACCCTCGTGGTGAGGGAGAGCGTGGTGGTCTCGATGTAGCCGAATACGTAACGCCGGCCGTAGAAGGCGGTGGCGGTCGGGTCGTCGACCGCCGTCACCCATTGCTCCGCGTTCTGGTCCCGGGAGTAGCTGGGGGAGAGCTGAATGAACACGTTGGCGGCGGGCTTGAGGGCGAGGCCGGGATTGAACGTGAAGGCGTGGGTGTTGTCACCGATGCCGCTGGCGGCCTGCACCATGACGTCGAACACCGCCGAGGCCCGAGCGTCGGTGGACACCTGGACGCTCGCCACATCGTATCCACCCCGCTTCACCACGGGCCCGCCCCTGGTGAGCCGGTCGTTGAAGGCCGGCGTGTCGTGGATGCCCATGAGCCGGACATTCCAGTAGTTGGGTAGCTCCATCCCGAGGAAAGCCTGGATTGCGGCCCGGGTGCGATCGCCGTCGTAGTTGTACTCGGTGGCTCCACCGATAAGCGTGAATATGCTCCGGTACCATCGGGTCGGAGTGGTCCACTGCCCTCCGATGTTCCCGTTGAACCAGGTGAAGTCGGCCCGGCTGAGGAAGGCGAGGTCGTTGACCTCGAAGCCGGGGCTACGGACGTTCGCCATGGCCTCCCAGAGCAGGGTGCCATTGTCCTTGCCCACTCGCGTGAACAGGCCGTAGCCGCGGAGTGAGGTCGCCGTGGGGTCGTATCGGGCCCCGAACAGCCCATCGCCGCGCACCGACCGGTCCGGCCGCTGGAAGTAGTGGGCGCTGGACTCCTGGGTGCGTGCGATGGCCTCCGGAGAGCCGGAGACGTTGGACACAAGGGCACTGCCCATCCACGAGTACTCTCGCTGGCGCCAGGTGTGATGCCAGTCCAGACCGGCCGCCTCGGCGTGGCTCCGGAGTCGGCCCCTGACCACGGGATCGTCCAGCCGGCGCGCGGTGCTGGTCAGGATTCCCCCGAACGTGGTGGCTCCGTCCCGGAACTCCTTCTTCAGGCGCCCCACGAAGTAGTTCGTGAGGGGCTCCACGACCTGCGTGCTCTCCGGGCCGCCGACGGCGTCGGTGTAGCGAGCGCGCTCCTTGCCCGTAGCGGCATCCATGACGCCCACAGTGTAACCACCCTGCGTCCGGCCCGTGATCTTCGCAGCTCCCAGGATGGCGGCGTTGTCCGGCACATCGGCGTAGGCGGACACGTCGTCGACGTAGCCGCCCAGCTGCGGTGGTCGGCCGATGCGGCGGGAGTAGAATGCGCTGAGGCCGGACGTGTTGCTGCAGAACATGCAGCGCATGCCGCCGAAGCGGAAAGCACTGGCGCCGGCGATGAAGAAGGGGCGCTTCTCGTCGTAATACGTCTCGAAGGCACTCAGGTTGAGCGTGGCGGGGTCCACCTCCACCTGGCCGAAGTCGGGATTGAGAGTGGCATCCAGAGTCAGGTTCGACGTGAGCAGGTACTTCACATCCGCCCCGGCGCTGAAGCGCATGTCCCGGCCATCGTGGTAGGGATCGCCCAGGGCTGCGTGCTCGAATCGGCTTCCGGTGACGACGTAGGGCAGCACCTCGAGCTGCCGCGGCTGGCTGTCGAGGCTGAGCCCGGCGAGGTGGCCGAAGAAGGCCGGTCCGCTGGGCGCGTTCCGGAGTCGGAAGGACCACATATCCTGTTCGTTCAGGCGATCTACGTATCGCCAGACCTGCATTCCCCAGACCTGCTCCGGGTCCCGCGAGAAGCGGAGCTGGCTGAACGGGATGCGTAGCTCGGCGGTCCAGCCGAGGGAGTCCTGGTGGGTGGCCGCTTCCCAGATCGGGTCCCACGAGGGATCTCCGTTGAACTGGTCGCCCTTGACGCCCGCCGGGTTGACCTCGAACCAGGCGTCATCCAGGTGATTGTGGTACGGATCCAGCCGAATGATGAGCTTGTCGGTGGTCAGGGAGTTGAACGAACCATTGTCGCCACTTGCGTCCAGGAGCTGATCCCGGCGCGCCAGGGGCGCCACGACGCCCCCCGGCTGGATCATCCGGGCTCCGATGTAGAGGGCCTGGTCGTCGTACAGGACCCGCACCTCGAGAGGGAACGACGCCGGCTTTCCTTCGTCGGGCTGGGACTGCCGGAGGCCCGTGGTGGGGGTGGCGGCGCCCCAGCATGCCTCGTCCAGGCGGCCGTCGATGGAGATGGCTGCTTGGCGGCGGGCTGCGGAGGCGGTCGGCAGCGGGGAGGGAGGAGATGGATCGACGGGAGTCTGGGCTCGGGCTGGGCCGGTGGGAGCGAGCAAAGCCAGGATTGCGAATGCCTGAGAGAGCGAGCGAGTCATCGGGATCGGCCAAGTGAAGCTCACGTTGATGGTGAACACCCAATTGGACGACCTCAGGGCATGGAAGGTTTCGGAGCCAGGGCCGAGGGCCTCCGGACCCCCTGAAAGATGAGCAGGAGCGTCACCATCATCAGGACATGGGCCAGGTCACGATGGTCGAACCAAGTGTGCGAGGGCACGTTCAGGAGATACACCAGGGCCGCCGAGGAAGAGAACGCCACGCCCCCTGCCACCCACCCAGCGCTGCGTTGCCCGCGGCGGAAGGCCGCCCATTCAGCCAGCGTGACGGGGACCAGACCCAGGGCCGTGTCCAGGATCACCAACGGGAAGGAGGCGGTGAGGGCGGTGCCGACAACGAAGAGGGCGAACTTGCCCAGCGCCGCCCGGCGGAGCCATCGGCGAAGCGAGGGTGCTCGCACATGGGCCTGGATGGTGGCTGCCTCCGCATGGAGGACGGCCAGGCCGGCGGCCAGGGAGAGGATGAAATCGGTCAGGGCCGAACCGGTCTCGCCCAGATACTGGGGAATCCCGTGCTTGGCTACTCCCAGCAGCGTCGCCAGGGAGAGAAAGAAGAAGAAGCCGGACCAGGACCGGGGACGCTCCAAACCCCGCCGAGGGTCGGTGGCCCACCGGTCTGGAATCCACGATGGCATCCCCTCCGGTCGCAACTGCCGGAAGAGGAACCAGCACTCCAGGGACAGGAGCAGGTTGGTGAAGGTGGTGGTGGGGTGGCGAAGGACGAACCCCCAGATCTCTAGGCTGGCGTTCTCCAGGAGAGGCTCCTCCGGCAGGTCGTGTTGAGGTGGGGCCTGGTCGATCCCTTCAGGTCCGTGACAAACCCCAACAAGCTAATAGAGCTCGCCTCCGAAGGGACCCTCCTGCACTGAGATCGCCGGGTGCCCAACGATGCCCGGGAGTTCACCTTAACCGGCCTATGCGCCCCCGTGCGCGCCCATGCGTTTGTGTACGCCCGATGCCGCCTGGAGAATCCGCCGTGCATGTTCTTCGTGTCCGACTCTCGCGTTCCGGGGCCGGCCGCGGGCTCCTCCTCTTCGGCATTCTCCTCGACCTTGCCGCCTGCCAGGGCCCGCCGGCGCAGGGTGGCGAGGGTCCCTTGCCGGACCCCGTTCTGCGCTTCCGACCCGACGGCACCTTCACCATCGTTCACTTCACCGACACGCAGGACGACCAGGAGATGGACCCCCGCACGGTCCGCCTCATCGAAGCGGTGCTGGACGACCAGAGACCGGACCTGGTGGTCTTCACAGGGGACAACGTGCGCTCGGGACCGGGAAACCCCGACGAGGTGCACCAGGGTATCGACGCCTTCGCCCGGCCGGTGGACCGCCGGGGCATTCCCTGGCTCGTCACGTTCGGGAACCACGACGAAGACCACACAGCCCGTTCCGGCGTGGACAAGGCCGGCCAGCTCGAGTACTACGTGACCTTTCCCTACAACGTGACTGCTCCCCACGCCTGAAGGCGGGGGCTTCATGCCGCATGGTGCGGCACGAGCTTTTCCCGGTTCATCGGCCCGTGCCCTCCGGGTGAGGAGGGTCTTACCGTGCCTCCGCGGGCAGAGACGCACAGTCCGCTCGCCTTGAGTTCCAGAATGCCGATGCGCTTCAGGTTCAGCGCGGCATTCAGGTCCCGGTCGTGCTCGACCCGGCAGCTCGGGCACTGCCAGATCCTGTCACCCAGCGCCAGGTCGCCATTGACCTCGCCGCAAGCATGGCAGGTCTTCGAGCTCGGCTCGAAGCGGTCGGCGATGACCAGATGCACCCCGGCCGCTTCGGCCTTGTAGGTGATCATCCGCCGCAGCTCGTACCAACCCGCCTGTCCGATCGCCCGGGACAACGACCGCCTCTTCATCATCCCACGGACTCCCAGATCCTCCAGCACGATCGCTTGGCTTTCGTCAACCATGCCGTGAGAAAGTTGGTGCAGGAAGTCCGCTCTCGCGTTACGGACCCGCTCGTGCGCCACGGCGACCTTCCGCCGGGCCTTCGCCCGCCGCCTCGACCCCCGCCGCGTGCGCGACAGCTTCCGCTGCTTGCGACGCAGATTCGCGAGCGCCCGCTCCAGGTGCCTGGGATTGGGGACCTTCCGGCCCCGGCTGTCCACCGCGAACGCCGTGAGCCCCAGATCCACGCCCACCACGGCGTCCGCATCCACCACCACCGGCCTGCCGGGGGCTCGGCAGCCGTCGTCCACCAGGATCGACGCGTAGTACTTGCCCGTCACGCTGCGCGACAGCGTGATCGACGTCACCTCGCCCTCCACCGACCGGTGCAGCTTCGCCCGGATCACGCCACCGATCTTCGGCACCTCGATCCCACCCTCCACCACCCTCGTCTTTCCCGTGCAGTGGTAGCTGCTCTGGCGGCCCCGCCGTGTCTTGAAGCGCGGATAGCGGGCCTTGCCCGCGAAGAACCGCTGGAAGGCCGTGTCCAGGTTCAACAGCGCCTGCTGCAGCGCCATCGAGTCCGCTTCCTTCAGCCACCCGTAGCGCCGGGAGCGCTTCGCCACCGCGAGCAGGGGCTTCAGATCGTGCTTCGCCGACAGCGACTCGCCATGCACCCGGTAGCGGTGACCCATCACCGCCAGCGCCTTGTTCCACACGAAGCGCACCGCCCCGAACTGCCGGGTCAGGAACACCTCCTGTTCCGGCGTCGGGTAGATACGCACCTTCGTCCCCCGCAGCATCAGGCAACCTTCTGGTTCTCGACGTAGGCGCGAACCGTCTCCAGCGAGGCGCCGCCCACGGTGCCGATATAGCAGGAGTTCGTCCAGAGGGTGCGCATACGCCTTCTTAGATCCGGGAACTCCACCCTCAGGATACGGGAGCTACGCCCCTTCATCGATCTCACCAGCCGCGCGATCCCGAACTGCGGATCCACCGAAACCAACAGATGCACATGATCGGGCATCACCTCGACCTCGAGGACCTCCGCCCCCACCTCCGCGCAGATCTTCCGGAGAACTTCCTTCAAACGCACTTCCACCCGTCCCGTCAAGACTGGCCGCCGGTACTTCGGGCACCAGACGACGTGGTACGTGCAGTCGAAGGCGATGTTGGCGTTGGTCTTCATCGCCTTGATTCTACCCATTTCACGGAAACCGAACAAGACCCGAAAGTGATCGTTCTGCGAGCCCCAAGCTTGCCGGCTCACGCCGGCCGGCTATTCCTCCCCATGGCTCAAGCCAGGGGGATCCCGCCGGTTCCGCTGAACCGGCCCAGCCCCGAGGGCGTGCACGGGGTCGGGAACGTGAACGTCCCGGTCCTGGGTCGGGAGGGGGAGGCTCCCCTCCCCGGAGTTCGACCTGATGTGGCAGCACCGGGAGAATCACCACGTAACGGGGGAGAAGAACGAGGACGTGGCCTCGGGAGCCTTCAACAGCGGACTCTTCGGGGCCGTCATGGCCCGTGGAGACGTGGTGGGGATCTTCGTGGGTCATGACCATGTGAACGACTTCGTAGGGAGCTACTTCGGCGTCCCGCTGGGCTATTCCGCCAACACGGGGTTCGGAACCTACGGCCTGGAGGGGGAGGAGCCGGATCGCCTGCGAGGGGCCCGGGTCTTCCTGATCAGGGAAGGGGATCCGGCCGACTTCGACACGCAGATGGTCTACGCCCGGGACTACGGGATCCAATGAGGGGGCGGGGAGTCAGCCGGCCCGTGGATCCTCCGCGTTGAGAATGACCCGAAAGGTCGTCCGGCCCGGGCTCGAGCTTACCTCCATCTCCCCGCGGTGCTGATCCACCACCCTCCTGACCAGTTCCAGCCCCAGGCCGACCCCACGCCCCACGGGTTTGGTGGTGAAGAACGGATCGAAGATCCGGCCTCGGATTTCTTCGGGAATGCCTGGGCCATCGTCCACCACCTCCACCGTGATCAGGCCATTTCCGCCCGTGGCAGTGACCTGGACAGTCCCGCCGGAGCCTGCCGCATCCACAGCGTTGTCGATGAGGCTGTGCCACATCTGGCTGAGCTCGCCCGCTACGCCCATCACCAGCGGAAGCTCCGCAGGGAGAGAGGTGCCGATGGTCACGTTCGCCGCATTGGCCTTCTCACGAACGAGCGTGAGACTCTGCTCGATCCCCGGGCGCAGATCCAGGAGCTCGGGGTTCAGCGCCCGGTCCATGTGAGTGAATCCCTTGACGGCCGAGACCAGGTGAAAGATGCGTTGCGCACCGGCGTCGATCTCCTCGGAGATCCTGGACGCCGACAACCAACAGGAGAGCCAATTCAGCGCGGCCCGGCGCGCGTCCGGCGGAAGAGACCCTGCCATGGCGCGGAGCTGGTCGAGGCCGATCGGGGCATCCGCCAGGGCACCCGCCTCCTCGGCATCGGCGCCGAGATCGTCCATCCACTCCCGGATGGCGTCCTCCCGATCGGACCGCTCCAGCGGGTCCCAGCGTTTGGCCTCTCCGTCCGATGAGCGTGACTTGATCTCGTCGATGACCGAGAACTCCTCCTCGCTGAGGCCCAGCACCGTCAACTCCCGGACCGCGGCGCGGCTCTTCTCCAGGACCTGAAGGAGCGCCTTCACGCTTCGCATCAACGCCGAAGCGGGGTTGTTGAGCTCGTGCGCCAGGCCGGCGGCAACCTTTCCCAGGGCCAGCGCCCTCTGATCCTGGAGATCCGCGGAGGTGAACCGCCGGGCCCGGTCCACCATGACATGGACGAGGATCGAGGTGGTCTCGGGACAGGCGTGGATGAGGCTGGGCAAGTGTTCGCGAGGGAGGAAGAATAGGTCGGCATTCTCTTCGGCGATCAAGTCTCCGGGAGAGACCCCCATGCGGGAGTAAGGCAAGGTCCCCGTGACCTCGCCCTCGGGCCATTCCATGACCTTGCGCCGGCCATAGGCCTTCTCGACGTGAATGGCCACCCGTCCGGTGAGGACCGCGTACAGCCCCTCCACCTCCTGACCCGCCCGCAGCAAGAGATCACCGGCTTCGATGCGCTGGAGCCGGCCGTGGGCCTGAAGCCAGGCCAGCTCCCATTCGGGCGCGTCCCCCAGCACGGCATGAGCGCGCAGGCGCTCCGCGACGGTCCTCGTGTCGATCACGTCGATCTCCCTTGGTTGCGCGACGGTTCCCTCCCCACACACTACACCGACTGGAGGTGCTTGTGGACCATGGCGACCGAGGCCGAACCCTCTCCCACGGCCGAAGCCACCCGCTTGGTGGATCCGTGGCGCACGTCTCCGACTGCGAAGATGCCGGGGACACTCGTCTCCAGGAGGAAGGGATCCCGGTCCAAGAGCCACCCCCTTGGCGGGTGGCCATTCTTGAGCAGGTCCGGACCGGTGAAGATGAAACCGTGGTCGTCCATCTCCAGGAGACCCGATACCATCTCCGAGCGGGGGGTTGCGCCGATGAAGATGAAGAGGTAGGCAGTGGGCACTACCTCTTCGGTCTCGCCTCTCGCGATCCGGACGCGCTCAAGGCGGGGGAAACCCATGACCTCCCGTACCTGCGCGCCCGTGAGAACCTCGATATTCCGAGCCGCCTCTATTCGGACGACCAGATACTGCGACATGCTCGCCGCGATGGAGGGGCCCCGGACGATCAGGGACACCTGCGACGCGTACCGGGAGAACAACATCGCCGCCTGCCCCGCGGAATTGGCTCCACCCACGACGCAGACATGCTTGCCGCGGCACGCCGCCGCTTCCGAGATAGCCGCGCCATAGTACACCCCGGCTCCGGTGACGGCGTCGATGCCAGGCACCTCCAAGCGGCGCACGGCCATGCCGGTGGCCAACACGAGCGCGTGGCAGCTGAGCTCGGATCCGTCCGCCTGGGTGACGATGCGGTAGGGACCCTCCACCCGGATGCCGGTCACGTTCTGGGGTGAGACCACCTCGGCTCCAAAGCGCCTGGCCTGGGTAGTGGCCCGTCGGGCCAGATCCGCCCCGCTGACACCACTGGGAAACCCGAGGTAGTTCTCGATGAATGAGCTGGTGCCGGCCTGGCCCCCGGTGACATCGGACTCGACGAGCACGGTCTTCAGTCCCTCGGAAGCGCCATAGACCGCCGCCGCCAGGCCTGCGGGGCCTCCACCCACGACGATGAGATCGTAGAAGGGCAGGGTGGCTCTGGTTTGGAATCCAATGCGTTCCGCCAGCTCCCTGGTCGTCGGTTCGACGAGAACCGTACCGTCAGGTAAAGCGACCACAGGGAGTCGGTGGTCAGCCTCGCCAAGCAGCGCGAGGACCTCCTGGGCCGAGGGATCGTGCTCCAGATCCATCCACCGGTACGCGATCTGGTTTCTCGAGAGGAAGTCCTTGATGTCGTGGGACGTGGGCGACCACGAGGTTCCGACCACGCGGATCCCCCGGAACTCTGGTCGGAAGGTGGCCTCCCAATCGCCAAGCAGGTCGTCCAGCACGGGGAAGAGCTTTTCTTCCGGCGGGTCCCATGGCTTCATGAGGTAGTAATCGAGCCCGACGGAGTTGATGCCAGCGATGGCTGCCGAGGTGTCCGCATACGCGGTAAGGAGCACCTTGCGGGCGGAGGGATGGATCTCGCGAACCTCGGAGAGGAACTCGGTCCCGCTCATGTGGGGCATCCGCTCGTCCACGAGGAAGAGCGCTACGGGCGTTCCCCGCTCTTTCAGCTTCCGGGCGGTGTCCAGCGCCTGGCTACCGGAGCTGGCCTTCAGGATGCGGTAGTCCGACCGGAAATGGGACCTCAGGTCGCGCTCGACAGCGTTGAGCACCTGGGGCTCGTCGTCGACCGTCATGATGACGGCTCTCGGAGCCTGGTCGGACATGGTGCTACTCCTCCTCGCCGGAGATGAATGGGAGATCGCCGAGTTGCAGCGCCCAGTCTCAGGTGGACTTCCTTCCCCGAGGGGTCCCCGGAAGACGGTTCACCGGGATACCCGGATATCGAGGAAGAGTTCAGGCAGAATCCTTGTAGGCGGGGAGCGCCTTCTCCCGGGAGGCGAAGCGGAGCTCGGGCTTGCAGCGTCCCCCCCGGGTGCTCGCCTTGAACCCTTGACCTGAATGATTCAGTTCAATACACTGGACTGAATGATTCAGGTAAGACCTCGGAGTGAGTCCGACATGACCGATCCCCTGAGCCCTGTTCCCGGGACCCTCGAGTTGCTCGTTCTTCGCACGCTGGCCGCCGGTGCGGAGCTGCACGGCTTCGCCATCCTCGAATGGATCAGCCATTCCACGGACAAGGAGCTCATCGTGGAGGATGGGGCACTCTATCACGCCCTCCATCGAATGGAGCGGCGACGGTGGCTGGAGAGCACGTGGGGGGTCTCGGAGAAGGGACGGAGGGCCAGATACTATCGGATCGCGTCGAGAGGCCGGAAAGTGCTGGAGGAGGAGGAATCCCGATGGCGCCGGTACGTCGAGGCCGTGACGAAGATCGCCCCGCACAGGGCGTAGGTCCGGTGGAGCAGGGACCCCGGCGCCGTCTCTTCCGCCTGGGCCTGGGCGATCCGGGGCTCCGACGAGGAGTGGACTGGGAGATCGAGCACCACCTCGCGGAGGAGACGGATCAGCTGATGGCGGAGGGTTGGAGCCGGGAAGAAGCCCGGCGAGAGGCCGAACGTCGCTTCGGTGGTGTGGCACGCCAGCGGCGGCGTCTCGTGGCCACAGGCAGGAGAGGGCGCGCCATGAGTCGAGGCGCGGAGTGGGGTGAGGCGGTTTGGGCGGGCGTGAGGCAGGCACTGAGGGGAATCCGACGCTCCCCGGGTTTCGCGGCCGGGGTTGTCCTGACGCTGGGCCTGGGAATCGGGGTCAACTCCGCCATGTTCGGGCTCATCGATCGCCTACTTCTGCGTCCTCCCGAGCATGTGGCCCGTCCAGAGCAAGTGCGGCGCATCTACCGTGAAGGCGAATGGCTCGGGACCTACACGACCACCGCTTCGCTAACCTACCCCGACATCCAGGATCTCCGGACCATCCCGCAGTTCGCCGCGGCAGGGGGTTACTCCGGCGTTCGTCGCGTTACCCTCGGGGCGGGTGAGGGGGCCAGTCAGGTGAGGGCCGTGCTGGTGACGCCGGACTTCTTCACGACGTTGGGTGTGGAGCCCCGCCTGGGGCGGTTCTTCACCATGGACGAGGGCGGCATCGGAGCGTCGCCCACGGTCGTATTGAGCGCCGAGTACTGGGAGCGGTCCTTGGGGGCGGACCCGGGAATTCTCGGTCGGACCCTGCTGATTGCAGGCGCTGGCTACACGGTCGTCGGCGTCGCACCGAGCGGTTTCACGGGCACGAATCTGAGTCCGGTGGATATGTGGCTGCCTGCTGTGCTGTCCCGGTACCTGGTGACCGGAGACGACCGGTTCGTAAGCTCCCGCGGCTATTACTGGCTCAGTGCGGTGGTTCGCCTCGGCGAGGGTGCCTCCGTGGAGGAAGCGGAGGCGCGTGCCACGGCGCTCAACGTGAACAGCCGAGCCGACGAGGTCGAGCGCGGTTCCTACGATGCGCGAACGCGCTTGATCGTGGCGCCTCTCATCGAGGCGCGGGGGCCGGTGGCCAGCGATACGTCCCGAGTGACCCGGTGGCTGGCTGGAGTCTCGCTCGTGGTACTCCTGATCGCCTGCGCCAATGCGGCGAACCTGCTCCTGGCCCAGGGCGTCCGGAGGAGCCGCGGTATGGCCCTGCGCATGGCCCTTGGGGCGGGGCGTACCCGGCTGCTGGGAGTGATGGCTGTCGAGTCCCTTCTTCTGGCCGGGCTGGGCGGACTCGTTGCTCTTGCCGTGGCCGCATGGGGTCGCGGGCTCATCGGGTCGCTCCTGGTGCCCGATGTGCTCTGGTCCACTTCGGGGCAGGGGATTCGCATGGCCTTGGTGACCGCGATTCTCGCGATGGTGGCCGGGGTCCTGGCCGGCCTGGGACCCGCCATCCGAAGCACACGGGCGGATCTGAGCCGCGACCTGGTGGAAGGGGGACGGGGAAGCTCCTCTCGCCGGTCGCGGACGCGCCGCGTCCTGACGCTGACGCAAGCGGCGCTGTCCACAGTCCTGCTGGTGGGAGCTGGGCTCTTTGTCCGGAGCCTCCACGAGGCCCGGACCGTGGACCTGGGCCTCGACACCGACCGTCTGGTGCTAGCGACCCTCGAGTTTCGGACGCCCAATCCCGATGATGCTGACCGGATTCGGCTGTACAGTGAGGCCATGGCCCGGGTCCGCGGCGTACCCGGCGCCGAGGCCGTGGCCGTGACCGACAACCCATTCCAATCCTTGTCGGTGGCCAGCCTGACGCTTCCCGGGGTCGATTCTCTGCCTGTTCCGCGAGGGAGGGGGCCGCTCTACTACAGCGTCAGTCCGGGGTACTTCGAGACCGTGGGGCTTCGGATCCTCCAGGGCCGGACGATCCAGGAGACAGACGTGGGGGGCGCCCCCAGGGTCGCCCTGGTCAACGAAACCATGGCCCGCATTCTGTGGCCAGGGCAGAGCGCCCTGGGCCAGTGCTTCCACTTCGAGGACCAGGAGGACTGCACCACAGTCGTGGGTGTGGTCCAAGACGCCTCGGCGGACAACCTGGACGAGGACCAGTATCTGGCTTACTACCTGCCGCTGGCTCAGACCGGCTTTGCTCCCTATGGGCTCTACATCCGTGCCCGGGGCGGCGCCGGCGCCCTTGCGGCCGACGTGGCGCCCGTTCTCCGATCCTTTTCACCCGACGTGCGGTACGCGGAGGTCCAGACCCTCGATGACCTCCTGGTTCCTCAGCGACGAGCCTGGGTGCTGGGCGCTTCGCTCTTCACCGCCTTCGGGGTCCTGGCACTCCTGGTGGCGGCCATCGGCCTCTACAGCCTCCTGGCCTTCGACGTAGCGCAGCGCACGCGGGAGATCGGGATCCGCGCCGCGCTGGGGGCGGCCAGGGCCCGGCTTCTCAGGGATACCCTGGCCCAGGGGACCGGGATCGCTCTGATCGGCACCGCCATCGGACTGGCCATCTGCTTCTTGGCTACTCCGTACGTGCAGCCTCTGTTGTTCCATGTGGAGGGCCGGGATCCCTACGTCTTCGGCACCGTGGGGGTAGTGCTCCTGGGCGTGGCCGCCCTCGCCTCGCTCGGACCGGGACTCCGCTCCACGAGAGCGGATCCCGCAGAGTCGCTTCGAGTCGAGTAGGTCCCCCCCTCCGAGCCGTTCACCCGTCGGCGGGGTGCCCCGGGTGGCTCGGCCCCGATTCGATCTCCCACCGATCGCCTCTTCTCCGTGGGAGCGGGATGAAGGTGTGGTATCCCCTTTCGTCCATCACGCTGGGGAACGGAGCCATCTCCTCTTCATTGCCCCCGAAATGCATGGGAAAGAAGGCATCGGGGGAAAAGTGGTCCATGAGGTAGTAGCCCTGGAGAGTGTACTGCCACGCCTCATCGGTGAGGCCCACGTGGAAGACCAGGTCCATGTGGTCGGTGAGGGTCTCCAGGTACTCGAAGTCCCGACGGTAATCCTGGCGATAGTCCCCGTTGTGGTAGAGCCAGTGGCCGTCCACTTGCACCAGGTAAGCCACTTCCGGCACGCCGGAGTGATGGGAGTTGATGGTGTAGACCTCCAGGCCGGGCAGCTTCGTCGAGGCCCGGGGGCCCACCATGTAGTGATGCCGGGGGTTGGTTCCGGCCTCCCATCCGAAGAAGTACTGGATGCTCTCTACCTTCTCCTCCCATTCCACGATGGTCGAATCATAGTGGTCCGTGTGGGAATGGGTCACGAACACGTAGACATCCAGTCCGTCCAGATCGGCGGGCTCGATAATTCCGTCGTCCAGGCCACCCGACTCGGGGTGCGCTGCAGGGGTCCCACGATCCGACACGTAGTCGAAGATGAGGAGCTTGTCGGCCACTCGGACGGCATAGCCACAATGCCCGAGGTACCAGATGGTGAGGGGGCCGGACGTTTCCCCCGCACCCTCGCTTGCCGCCACCCCGGGGTTTGCCGACAAAGCGAGAAGAAGGGCGGTGCCCGCACAGAGGGCTCTCATGAGAAGGTCGTCCCCTCCTTGCGGCCCCTCAAGGCCGATCCTTCCGAGTGTAGAGAATCCTGTGGCCCGGGACCCACTCCTGGTTCTCCTGGCTGTATCCGATGGTCCGTACGCTTCCCCCGGACAAGAACTCCCACCGAGCCATGGTGTCGTGGGCGCTCCCATCCGGCCACACCTGGCGACCCTCGGCCACCAATACCGAATCCTCCATCCTCATCGTGCCCCTGCCTACGTACCCGTTGGAGGTCAGAGCGAGGTAGGCGACCCTGCCACGTTCCGCGTCCCAGTAGTAGGTGTTGCTCCGGGTCATTCCCGGCGACCAGCCGCTCATTCGAACGGCCCCACCATCGAGGAGGACCTCCCAGGTCATGCCCAGGCTCATGGGCTCATCCGCCTCTTCGAATCGACCCACCCACTCCCCGCCGAGGAAACGCCGGAGGAGGCCGAGCTGCTCGCCGAGGTTCTGGCCTCCCTCTCCTGCTTCCGTCTCCAGGGTCCTGGCCCGAAGCGCCTCGATGATCCCAGCATCCATCCAGTAGTTGTCCGAGTTCCCCGTTCGCTGGCTGTTCCAGAAGAGGTAGGCGCCATCCGACGTCACCTGGGGGCAGAGGTCATCGCCGGGGCCGTTCACCGCACCCCCCAGGTTCACCGGTTCTGTCCAGCTTCCCTCCGGAGTCTTGAAGGAGATGTAGAGGTCCAGGCGCCCGAAGCCATCCGGCCGATCCATGGCCGTGAAGAGGAGGTAGCTCTGGTCCGGTGCGATGAAGGGGGAAAGCTCATATCCGGGAGAGTTGATGCTGGGCCCCAGGTTCTCGGGAGCTCGGTAGCTCCCGTCCACGGACCTGGATACATAGATGTCTCCCGCGCCGAACCCCCCAGGATCTCCAGAACCGAAGTAGATGTCGCCGTTGGCCGCCACGGAGAACTGCCAATGCATTCCCATGGTGTTGGGGCCGCCCCGAAGGACCTCGGGCCTCCCCCACCCGGACAGCGTCCGCTCCACCACCCAGATCTGCTCGCCTGCTGGTTCCCCTCCTTCCTCCAGAGGACGCATGGAGGCGAAGAAGAGCTTCTCCCCATCCGGTGAGAAGAACGGCACGTCGTCGCCGTAGTGCCAGTCCGGGGAGAAGGGAGCAAAGGTCGGCCGGGTCCACTCTCCTCCCTCGAGCCGGGAGGTGAGGATCCGCCCCCAGGAGTAGCCCCTCTCGTCGGGCAGGAAGGAGGACTCCCAGAACGCCTCCCGTCCGTCAGGGGAGAAGGACACCGTGCCGTGCTCGAAGCGATTCGACGAGACGAGGTCCTGAGCGAAGACCTTGGCCTTGGACCCGGGGGTCGTCTCGCCCATCCACGGTCCCCTCCGGGCCGGTGGGGCGGGACCCCGGACGGCGCCGCGGGATCGCAGGAGGCGGGCCTCCTCCTCCTTCTCGTAGATCTCGGTGAGGGAGAGGGGCGTGTGACCAGCGAGAGTTCGGGCGTTCACGTCGGCGCCCCGGGCGACGAGGAGCTCGGACACGGCGGTCCGTCCCCGCTCGGCGGCGTAATGAAGGGGAGTCCACCGGTAGGTGTCTTCCTCCATCGCGTCGAGCCCCTGCTCCAGGAGAAGGCGGGTGATCTCCACCGATCCACCTTCGGCGGCGGCGTGCAGGAGGGAGCCGCCGTTCTCCGTTCGGATTCCCAGGTCCACCCCGGTCCGGAGCAGCTCGCCAAAGAGCCTCTCCAGGCCTTTGGTCACGGCGTAGGAGGTCAGCAGCGGCGTACGCTCGCCCCGACGGTCCACGGTAGCGCCGTAGTCCAGGAGGACGTCCACCACTTCGCTGAATCCCCTCCATGCCGCCAGTTCCAGGCCGCTGGCTCCGGAACGGTCCAGGGCGTTCACCCCCGCACCGTGTTCCAGGAGGACGCGGGCCGCCGCCTCGTTCCCGCTCTCCCTGGCCACCAGGAGGAGGGGTGTCCTGCCCCAAGCATCAATGAGCGCCGGATCCGCACCGTGCTCCAGGAGCAGTCCCAGGGTTCCCGGCCTGCCCGCTGCTGCGGCGACGTGAAGAGGGGAGTGTCCCTCGTGGTCCTGGAGGTTCGGATCCGCTCCCTCCTCCAGGAGTCGCCGGACGGCTGCTGTGTCCCCTGCCTGGGCCGCTCCCGGCAGCGACTGGGCTTGCGAAGGCACCGGGTACGACGCCAAGGCGAGGAGGGTCAGAAGGGCTGGCTGGGCGAGGAAGGCCAGGTTAGCCGAGTTGCCCCGGAAGGCCGTGCATGTGTGCCACATGAACCACTCCCGCGTCGAGGAGTGAGTTGCCTGCAATGCGTGAACCTACCCGGACCGAGGGTGGGTCTGGTGGGGGAATTGTCAGGAGTGTGCAAGGATCCCATTGGACAGACTCTGGGGGAAGCCACGTGTGAGCCCCCGGGTCGGATCTCGGGCCTCCGGTTCTGGGCGGACGTCCTCCGGGACGCGCTGGCCAGTGCGATCCGCATGAAACGGGAGGGGCTCCAGGGCCAAGGCACACGGGAGAGGAGGAGGCGACGCAGCGGCATGGAATCCCTCGGGCAGGACTTGCGGTGCGCGCTTCGGACCCTCGATCGCCGGTTTCCGGGTCGATCTTGCGCCAGTAGTCGAAGGCGCGCGCCAGGACGGGCTCCGACACTCCGGCCTCGAACAGGTCCCGCCGGTGGTACTCGGAATCCTGTCCGGCGATGCGGTCGGCCTCCTCCTGGGTGAGGAACTCGATGCCCTGGTCGGTCTTGAAGTGGTTCTTCACCCAGAACCTCTCGCCTTTGGCGTTGACCCACAGGTAGGTGTGGCTCGAGTAGCCGTTCATATGGCGCCGGGTCTTCGGAATCCCCCGGCCTCCCACGAGCCAGGTCACCTGGTGCGCCGATTCCGGAGAGAGGGTCCAGAAGTCCCACTGCATATCATGATCCCGCAGTCCGCTGTCGGCCCGGCGCTTCTGGGAGCGGATGAAGTGCTGGAATCTCAAGGGGTCACGGACGAAGAAGACCGGCGTGTTGTTCCCCACCCATGTAGTAGTTGCCTTCGCTCGTGTAGAACTTGAGGGCGAAGCCTCGGGGATCGCGCCAAGTGTCCGGGCTGCCGCGCTCGCCGGCCACCGTCGAAAAGCGGATCAGGGTGTCGGTCTTCGTGCCCGGCTGGAACACCGCTGCCTTGGTGTAGGCGCTGACGTCCCGGGTCACCTCGAAGTGGCCGAAGGCCCCGGCTCCCTTTGCGTGGGGATGGCGCTCGGGGATGCGCTCACGGTGGAAATTGGCCATCTGCTCGATGAGGTAGTGGTCCTGGAGCAGGATTGGCCCGTCGGGTCCCACGGTGAGGGAGAACTCGTCACTGGCAACCGGGATCCCGGCGTCGGTGGTGGTAGGTTTGCGTCCGTCATCGCTCATGGGTGCACCTCGTCTCTTTCGGTTTCACCTGCTGGGGGCTCTACGATCTGTAGGCTTCGAGGTCCTTTCGGACTCGACTACTCACGGGTTCGGCATGCTCTGGCCTCGGCGTACACTCGGCACGGTCCCTTGGTCAGAGATGCTCGAGATCGTTCCCTGGGTTCTCCCTACCGGGTCTTCTCACGTCCCGGACCAGCCCAGGCCCTACCTCACCTCCAGTCGTGAATCGCGCGGGCGGGGCCTATCTTGCTTGTCGGTCCAGGCCCGGGGTGGCGGCGTCCGGTCAACCGTGACCCCGGTGGCTACGACCGAGAGAAGTGCGGGGCCGCCCTTGGTAGTCACACCCGTTGATGCGCGTGGAGTCGGTAACAAACGGAACCGGCGGCCAGACGTGCTGCTGGCGACCGGCGTGCTTCCCAAGGGAGGAAGAGGCGAGTCATGAGGGTCCGCGCCCGTTCTGGCCGGAGGAGCCCGAGTCGCACCCCGTCGCGCACGGGGATGGGGTTGGTCGTCCTGCTCCTGGCCGTGGCCGGGAACGGCTCCGGCGCCTCTGCCCAGACGCTTCTGGACCGCCAGGCTCGCCTCTTGGCCGAGAGCATGCCGCTGGAGGGGGCTCTTCTCCTGCTGCAGGAGCGCTCCACCGTGCGTCTGGTGTTCAGCCCGGACCTGCTTCCCCGCGTCGTGGTCTCCTGCGATTGCGAGACCCGGACGGTCCGAGAGGCCCTCGAGCGGATCCTCGACGGGACGGGACTCACCTTTCGGGCGGCCGGGTCCCAGGTTCTCATCGTTCCCCGATCCCGGGGTGCCGATGTCGCGGGGGTCGTCCTGGGGACGGTTGCGGACGCCCGAACGGGAGCGCCCGTGCCCAGCGTGGCGGTTCGACTCGAGACGGGCCAGGGTGGGCTGGCCGACCGGTGGGGGCGGTTCCTGTTCGACGGCGTGGCCCCCGGGCCCCACCGCATCGAGGTCACCGGAATCGGTTGGGAGCCGTGGAGTGACGACCTGCTCGTGGGAGGAGGCGATACCGTCAACGTCGCCGTCGAGCTTCGCCAGGGTGCCGTGCCCCTCCCGGAGATCGTCGTGGCGCCCGGCACGTTCGGGATGCTCGAGTCCGTCCGTCCGGGCACGGTGAGGACGATCACCCGGGACGAGATCGAGACCCTTCCCCAACTCGGAGAGGATGTCTTCCGGTCTCTCACTCGGGTGGCGGGGGTGTCTGCCCACGATATCTCCACCCGTCTCAGCGTTCGGGGAAGCCTGGACCGGGACCTCATGGTCCGGCTGGACGGGCTGGAGCTCTACGAGCCCTATCACTTGCAGGACTTCGGCGGCGTCTTCGGCATCGTCGATCTGACGGCCCTGGAGGGGGTCGAGCTGAAGGCCGGTGGCTTCGGCGTGGAGTACGGAGACAAGGATGGCGGCGTGCTGGACATGCGGTCCAGGACGGCCCTCGGTCCGCCCACCGCCACGGCCAGCCTGAATGTCAGCCACCTCTCGCTCATGGGTGCGGGGGGCTTCGCCGACGACAAGGGCAGCTGGCTGATGTCCGGGCGCCTGGGCTCCCTCGGGCTCCTCCTGCGCCTCGTCGGGGCCGACCGGAGGATCTCTCCCCAGTTCCGGGACTTTTTCGGCAAGGTGGCCTTTCAGCCGGTGCCCGGCCAGGTGTTGGCCGCCCACGTGCTCCGGGCGGGGGATGAGCTGCATGTCGATGCCGAGGGATGGGACGGTATCAGTGTCGGGCCGGGGATCGAGGCGGGCCGTCTTCGGTCGGATTGGAGCAGCACCTATGCCTGGGTCACCTGGGATGCCCGAGTGGGAGCCCAGTGGTCCGCGCACACCCAGGTGCAGGCGGGTCGCCTGGCCCGATTTCGTCAGGGCGAGATGGAGGATGTGGGCAGGATCGGAACCCCCGAGAATATCGCAGTGCGAGACGATCGGGGGTTCGATGTCGCCGGGGTCCGCCAGGAAGTGGACTTCGAGCTGAACCCGAGCCTGCTCCTCCGGGTGGGGGGAGAGGTTCTGCGGACCTGGGCCGACTTCGACTATTTCGCCCGCACGGCCACGGCGTATCTCGCTCCGGACGGCGTGGGCCGCCTCCGGATCGACACGCTTGAAGTGGCCCTGCGCCCCGAAGGCGACCGGACCTCGGCATACGTGGCGACCCGTGGACGGGTGGGTGCGCTGACGGGGGAAGTGGGGGTGCGCTACGACCGCACTACTCTGCCGGCGGAATCGTACCTGGCGCCGCGGGCTCAAGTGTCCTTTTCGGTGACGCCGTCCGCCACCCTGAGGGCGAGCGCGGGGAGGTACTACCAATCCCAGCGGATCGGTGACCTCCAGGTGGGGGACGGACAGACCCTCTACTCGCCCGCCGAGCGCTCGGATTTCTTCGCCCTGGGCCTCGAGCACCGGCTGAGCCCCTCCATGAGGCTACGGGTCGAGGCGTACCACCGGAGGATCGCCGATCAACAGCCCAGGTTCATCGGACTCGAGCAGGAACTGCAGATCTTCCCCGAGCAGCAGGGCGACCGCCTGCGCGTCGATCCAGGCCGCGGGCGGACACGAGGGGTAGAGCTCTTCCTCGAGGGGTCCTTCGGGAGGCCCTGGCAGTGGTCGGCCAGCTACGCCCTGGCCAAGGCGGAAGATGTGATTCCACGGACGGAGGCGTGTGCGGGAGGACCGACATGCCTGGAGGATCCGTGGGTGCCCAGGAGCAGGGACCAGCGGCACTCCCTCAACCTCCAGATCGACTATCGACCCGACGGCAACTGGAACCTGGCGGCTGCCTGGGTCTTTCACACCGGCTGGCCGGCCACGGCTTGGACCTATGGTGCGGTGCTCCGCGCCGACGGGTCGCCCTTCTTCACCCGGACCTTCGGCTCCCTTCGGGCCGAGAGGCTTCCCTCGTACCACCGCCTCGACCTGCGGGCCACGCGGACATTCAGGTTTGGCGCAAGAAGCCTGGACCTCTACGCCGACCTCTTCAATGTCTACGATCGGAGAAACCGCGGCTCCTTCGAGTACCAGGCGCGCTATCTGGGGGGGACATCGGTGGAGACGGTGCGTACGGACGGCGGGGAGGAGCTGCTGCCCTTCCTCCCCATGGTGGGTCTGCGCTACCGGTTCTGAACGAGCGAGGCGAGCGAAACGAGCGAAACGAGCGAAACGAGCGGAACGAGCGAGACGAGCGTCCGGGCGGTCTCGACCTGCCGGAGACGTGCCGCCGCGAAGTCGGACGCCCCTCGCTTTCCCGTCGCCCTGGACCGACTCCTCAACCCCAGGGCTGGATCGCGGGGAGCACGCCGTTCACGATGACGCCCATGACCTCGCCCCACCGAGCCCCGGCCTCGTCCCACGTGAGGTCGTGCCAGTCGCTGGTGGCCACCACCACGAGATCGAGGGCGGGAGACACCAGAATGAACTGGCCTCCGTACCCGGTGGCGAAGTAGAACTCCCGACCCTGTCCGTGGCCGACCCACCAGAGGTACCCGTACTCCGCACCGAAGGGAAGAGCATTCCCCGTGGAGATCCGGGCGGAAGTGGACGCCTGGACCCAGGCGGCGGGGACCACCTGGGCGCCTTCCCACACGCCGCCGCCCAGGAAGAGCTCGCCGATCTTCATCATGTCCCGGGGGCGCAGGAAGAGCCCCATCCCTCCTGTGAAGTAGCCCCGTTCGTCGGCCCACCACTCGGCCTGATCGATCCCCAGGGGCTCGAAGAGGTTGGTGCGGGCGTAGGCGAGCATGGGCGTTCCCGTCGCCTCGGTGAGGAGCACCGAGAGGAGGTGGGTTGATCCCGTATGGTAATGGAAGGTCGTACCGGGCGGGTCGATCCACGGGAGGTCGATGACGTACTGGATCATGTCGGATGAGGTCACCCACCGGTTGTACTCCCCGCCGCCGTCGAGCTCGTGCCACTCCAGCCCGCACGTCATGGTCAGGAGGTTCCGGATCGAGATGCGTCCCTTGTCAGGAGGTAGGCTGTCCACGATGGGACGGAGGAACTCGTCCAGAGTCTGGTCCAGGCTCGTGATGTGTCCCTGGTCCAGCGCGATCCCCGCCAGGATGGACATGATGGACTTCGTCACGGACCACACCTGATACAGCGAGTCGGCACGCGCCCCGTGGAAGTACTCCTCTGCCATGAGCACCCCGTCTCTCTGCACCAGCAGGCTACGAATGCCCTCCGTTGCCCGGGCCTGGGAGTACGCCCGGTCCAGGAGCTGCGCGTTCACATGATGGGCGGCCGCATCGGGATACCGGGAGGCGGGGCCGGTGGGATCGGAATCGCATGTCGGAAGGGCGAGGGCGAGCCCAGCCAGTGCCAGGAAGAGAGGACGACACCTCAACGAGAACATGTTACCTCCAAGCGGACCGGATCCGCGGACGCCGGGAGCCATCCGCGCTCCTCTGTCTTTCCTACGCTTCTCGGGGGCGATCCCTACCAAGACGAGCCGGGGGTCCGCTGCTTCGTGAGGGGGGCGGCATCTCTCCCCTGGCCCGTCGCTTCCATCGCGCGAGTCGACGCGCGAACCGAAGTCTGTCCGGGGCAGGGTGTCGTTCCCGAGAGCGTTGGGCCCTACCGGGAGGGATCATAGCCCTCGATAATGGCCACCGCCCGGCCCACGCCGTCCTCGGTGCGGAGACGCTCGCCCAGTGTCTCCGCCCGGGCCCGGGTCCTCCCGCCGTGGACAGCGTCGTCCACCCTGGGGAACAGCCAGTCGTCGGGCACGTCACCGGCCAAGAAGACGGAGTCGGGCACGTCCCCCTCCCCGAGGCCGCTCCATCCGGATTGGAGAATCACCCGCTGTCCGGCACGGACCGAGGCTTCCACGACCGTGCGGGTCGTGCCCTCCGGGTCGTGGTCGATGACGCTTCCCAGGCCGACGAAGACCGGGGCGGGCCCAGCGGCCAGGAACGTCGCTAGCTCCCGACTGGGTCGATACTGGGCCGCCTGTTCGAGAAACCAGTATCCTGTGACGTGTTTGTGCGGTCCCCAATCAGCGGGCCGGGGCAGGACCGCGGTGCTGTAGGCGTAGATCATCGGGAACCCGTTGTGCGCCGAGTCCACGTTCCACCAGTACCGGACGCTCAGCGGAGCCAGGGAGGGGGCGGGGGGATCAGGGCTCCGGGGTGGGCCCGGGTCAGTGTCGAAGGCTGGAACTGGACGCTGACACCAGGGATGCCCAGCTTTTCAGCGACGTGGAGGGCCGCGAAGGACACGCTGGCGCCCACCACCAGGTCGCTGCCCTGGACTGCGTCCAGTGTCCGACGAAACAGCTCCCGGAGCACGGGCCGGAAATTCTCCCGGAGCCAGCGCGCCATGCGGAGGGGACTGTTTCCGAGATCGGCCGCCGCCGTCCGGAGCATGCCCTGGGTCGGATCGCCGGGGAGGGCCAAGAAGTCGATCCCGTGAGCCCTGGCCAGCTCCTCGAACATCTCGTGGGTGAAGAGACGGACCTCGTGGCCGGCCTGCATCAGCCCTTTGGCGAGGGCGATGGTCGGCTGGATGTCTCCCCGAGAGCCGATGGGACAGATGGCGACGCGCATGATGTCCTCCCGCGGCTGGAGAAGTCCGGCTGCGCTTCTACAACGCTCCAGGGGAGAAGGCTTACCTATCGGCGCTCCGGGGAGGATGGTAGTTCCACCCTCTCCCGTACGTTCTTGGGTAGTGAAGGAGGCTCGGGGGAGAGTGGAACTCGAAGAGGGGTAGATTCGACCATGGGGACTTCTGTCCAAGGTGGGCTTCAGATCTTACTGCTGCTCTGCTCCATATCCTGCGGATCCCCCCCACTCGATCCGGGGGGCGTGGGGGGGCTGCGCGTGGTGGGATCCGTTCCCATGGGAGTGACGTACTCTCTGGCCGTGGACGGCGGCATGGCCTACGTGGCGGGCAACGCGGGAGTGGCGATCGTCGATGTGCGCAACCCCGCGCGGCCGGAGCTCGTCGGCACGGTCCCAACGCCCGATACTCCCTTCGGGGTGGCGGTCGCCGGGGGAATCGCCTACATCGCCGCCGGGGAGGGCGGCCTCATCGTGGCCGACGTCCAGGACCCGAGGGCTCCCCGGACCCTGGGCCATCTCGAGCTGAGCGGGGTGGCCACACGGCTCTCCCTGGAGGGCTCCCGGTTGTACCTTCCCGAGAGCGGACGCGGCCTCGTCATCGTGGACGTAGCCGATCCTCGCCAGCCGGCGCTGCTGGGGCAGCTGCCCGGAGGCGGTCAGGGCCGGGCCGTGGTGGCCGCCGGTGACGTGGCCTTCCTCGCCGACGCCTCCCGGGGAGTGGTGGTGGTGGACGTGTCCGATGCAACGAGTCTACGGGTCCTGACGACGGTCCCGGAGACGTCCTGGGGATGGGCCGTTCGGAGGCACGGAGAGCGACTCTACGTGGGCCGCCACGGACATGGCGTGGCGATCCTGGATATCTCGGACGCCGTGGCTCCTCGGGTGACCGGCACCTACTTCGATGGCGGGGAGGGCCAGGGTGTTTGGGGGAACGAGACTCGCCTCTATGTCGCGGATAACACCGATGGCGTCGAGGTCCTCGATGTTTCCGACCCGGCCCACCCGGTGGAGATCGCGTCCCACCCGGTGGGAGGTGTTGCCCACGACGTCGTGTCGGACGGGAGTTTCGTGTACGTGGCCACGGGTTCGGAGGGGCTGGTCATCCTCAAGCTGACGGAGATCCAATGAACATCGACATGCTCACCATCCTGTTGTCGGGGATCGTCACGATCATGCTGATCTTGACCGTGGCCGGCGTGATCCTCCTCCGGCCCGTGTCCCAACGACTCGGGCATCTGCTGGAGGCCATGGCACGGGAGAAGAATGAGCGGAGAGGCAAGGACGAGCTCCGGCGCTTCCAGGAACTGCTCGATGCGGTGGAGTCCCGGGTGTCACTCCTGGAGGAGCGCCAGGACTTCGCCGAGGCCCTGCAGGGGGAACGGGTCAAGACCAGGAGACTCCCCGCGGGTGAGCCGGAAGAATCGACGTGACCTCGGCCTCAGGGTCCCGGCCAGGAGACCGTGCCCGGGGGTTTCACATGGACCTCCTATGCCGACAGTGGGCTTGCTTTGCCGTTGCCAGGCTGTGCCGGTGCGCGGCCGCAAGAAGCCTGGTGGTCTTTTCGCTTTCGGTTGCGTTCGTCCTGGCAGGCTGCGGCCCGACGGGGGATGGCGGACCGGAGTCCCTGACGGTGGGGGTTTGGGCTCAGGAGGTCGGGCAGCAGACTCTCCTCCTGCAGGTCTCTTCCGCCCCGGATGGCGGACTGGGATGCGTCCTCCACCGCCTGGCGGGGGGACGGAAGACCATGGAAACGCCTTGTGAGGAGGTGGAGGAGGCTGGCGATTCGATACGCTTCAGCCTCCCGGGGGAATCCGATTCGCCGGCAGGCTGAATCTGAAGGATGGTCGGATCCACGGTGATCTCTTCCCCGGCGGAGTCGGTGCCGGGATCGAGACCACTCTGGTCTGGGCACCGCTGAACGCCTTCCCGGCCCTTCAGCCGCGGCTCGGCAGGGACCCGTATACTTACCACGCTCCCAGCGCGGACCCGGACGGCTGGCCGGTGGCCGGGGCCGGATCGGTGGGAGTTGACCCCGCCGCCCTGGAACGGACGGTGACGTCCGTGGCCAGAGGAGAGGCCGGCTTCCTCAAGTCCCTGGTCGTTGTCCGCCACGGCCGACTGATCCTTGACGAGTATTTCCACGGGTGGGGTCCCGGCGACCTCTCGCCCATCGCCTCCTGCACCAAGAGCGTTTCCTCTCTCTTGGTGGGAATCGCGATGCAGGAGGGGAGGATTCCCCGGGGAGTGCAGACGCCGTTGCTGGACTTCTTCCCCGACGAGCAGGCATCAGCGGCGGTGGGCTGGGATGGACTGACCCTCGAAAACCTCCTCACCATGTCCATGGCTCTGGACTGGAGCCCGGAGGAGGCAGAGGCCACCCACGGCACGGGTCCGGAGGCGTTCCGGCAGATTCTGGGTCGGAGGGTGACGGGGATCCCAGGGCAGGATTGGCAATACGTGAGCATGAATGTGAACCTCCTCGCGGAGGTGATCCGCCGCGCTACCGGAGAGCACGCCGAGGCGTTCGCTCGCCGCGTCCTCTTCGGCCCTCTGGGCATTACGGCCTGGAACTGGGACGGAGGCAAGACCGCCGGCTACAACCTCATGGACGGAAGCCTTCGGCTCCGGCCCCGTGACATGGCGAGGATCGGGACCATGGTCCTCGCCGGCGGAACCTGGCAGGGTAAGCGCGTCGTCGATGAGGGCTGGATCCGTCGATCCTTGACCCCGCGCTTCCCAGCCGGAGACCGAGGGGAGGGATACGGCTACCTCTGGTGGACCTGGGACGTGCCTGGTCCGGACGGGCAGGTCATTCACCTCGCCTGGGCCAACGGACTGGGAAGCCAGTTTATCTTTCTCGTTCCGGCACTGGATCTGGTCGTGGTCACGACGGGAGGAAACCACGAGAACGGGAAACACCTGGCCATCGGAGAGGTGATCCTCCGAGACCTTCTCCCGGGCATCCGACCTTGAGGGTTCACGTGTCTGCCGTGCGCCCCGGAAACCCTACCCCCCTCTATCCGCGGGCGTTGAAGATCCGTCTCAGCAACGTGTAGACTTCGTCCCAGCCGTATTGAAACGTGGCGGCGTCCACTCGGTGGACGACGACCAGGTCCAGGTCCGGCACCACGTAGATTGCCTGGCCGGAACCTCCCAGGGCGGCGATCAAGGGGTGGCCCTCCAGGGCCTCCGCCTTCCCGACCCACCACATGTACCCGTAGCTCCAGACTCCCCCGGCGTCGGAGTAGGGCTGGGTGCTCCGGGCCACCCAGTCGGAAGGCACCAGCTGCTCTCCCCTCCAAACACCGTTGCGGGCCATGAGCAGTCCGAGCCGGGCCATGTCCCGGGCCGTCATCTCGAAAGGGTAGGCAGGATGCTCCGATACGGGCTCATAGAGGTAGAACCCGTCTGAAGGGCGGAAATCCTGCATCCCAAGGGGAGCGGCCGGGAAGCCCTCCGTCTCATCCAGAAGCTCGAGCCGGACCTGGTGTTCATGGACGTGCGCATGCCGGGTTTGTCCGGTGTCGAAGTCCTGGAGGCGGCCGAGCACCGGCCGGCGGTGGTCTTTACCACAGCGTTCGACGAGTACGCGATCCCGGCGTTCGATCTGGGTGCCGTGGATTATCTCTTGAAGCCCTTTGGCCGGGAGAGGCTCCTGGAGACCCTGGACCGGGTCCGCATCCGCCTGGTGGGGGAGCGGCGAGCCGCCGCTCGAACAAGTACCGGAGGCGGGGCGCGCGGGCGCGGGCGTTTCGTCGAGAGACTGTTCGCTCGAAAGGGAGAGGCTAAGATTCCCCTCTCCGTTGCCCAGGTGATTCACATCGATGCCGCTCCAGGCGGGGTCCACGCGGTCACGGCTGGGGGGACATTCCATCTGGACTGCTCCCTCGGCGAGGTCGAGGCGCGCCTCGATCCCGAGGACTTCGTGCGCATCCACCGGGCCCACCTCGTCAACCTCACTCACGTGGTGAGTATCCGCCGCTACGACGAGCGGCGCCTGTCCGTCCGGCTGGCGGACGGGACGACCCTCGTGGCCAGCCGGCGAGGGTCCCAGGCGCTGAGGGAGCTGGGGGTATGACGGAGCCCGTTCTCCCGGGGTTCGGCGCCGTTACAGGGCGGAGCCCGGGTCACGAGGCCGGTGGGCGGGACCGCGTGGCGCTTTCTGGAGGCGGCGGAGGGGCAATGCTCTGGCCGTTACGATCGGTACGAAGGAGGACCCCGTCGTAGGACGGGGCAGGGACGACAGCCTTCACGCCGCGGACGAGGAATCCTCCGTCGTCGAGCTCGGCCACCCCCGACGCTGCGGTGCCCGATCAGGTTCCCGTCGGGGCTCAAGGCGGTCAGGGTGCGGTCCTGGAGCGGCTCGCGACGGACCCTTGCGGGAGAGCCCTCGAAGGATATTATATAGAGACTCGAGATATCGAGCGTCTAGATAAGATACGCGAAGTCGAGGGGGGCAAGATGGAGTTGGCGAGGATTCGGGCCGGAGAGCGGGACACCTTCGACGACCTGGTCCGTGGAACGTGGGGGCGGATTGTCGAGGATGTCGGCTGGGTGACCGATTCCCGGGACGAGGCCGAGGACTGCTGTCAGGAAGCCTTCATCCGGCTCTGGGAGCACCGAAAGCGTTGGTACGACGGCTCGGCCCGTGCCCTCGTCTCCAGGATTGCCCGGAACCTGGCTCTGGACCGACGGCGGCGGGAGCGGTTCCGAGGGGAATGGGCCGCGCGAACCGCCGCGATCACTGAAGCCGGCCAGGCTCCGGACGAGCTGGCGGTGGCGTCGGAGTATGAGGGGCGATTCCGGCGGGCCTTGGCCGCGTTGACGCCGGGACGGCGGGAAGTGATCGAGCTGGTGCGCCTGCAGGGGATGACACACAGGCAGGCCGCCGAGGTCCTCGGGATTTCACCACAGACCGTCGCGAATCGGATGACCCTCGCCCTGGCCGATCTCAGGGCCTCGTTCGCGGATATCCTGACTAGTACATAGAAGGGCGCTCGTGCGTTGGAAGGGCAGGACCGACCCCTCGGGGGTGCCTTCCGCGGGTGGAGGGGGCCTGGCTCCGGCCTCCCGCGACGAAACAGGGAGGAGTGCGTGAAGATTCTGGCTGCGGTGGCCTTGATCCTCGTGACGGCGTGCGACAGTCCGGCGGCCGCACAGTCCGACCATGGCTGGAGCTGGGGGGCCGGGCTCTCCGTGGGACTCGTCGTCGGCGAGAGCGATTGGAGCGTTTCCCATCCCATCTACGAGGGAGCCTCCGTCACCACGGAGACCTTCTCGGGGAGCTTCAGGCACCTCCTCCATCTGGAGGCGGGCCTCGAAGCTCGGCGGGGCCACCTCGGTCTCAGAGGAACGCTGGGGTTTCTGCCCCAGGAATTCGCCCAAGCGGATCCGCCGAAGGAGAAGCACCTGACCCTCCTCATGGGTGGGTTGGCCGTGGTGCTCTACGCGGCCCCCCCGGAGGGACGATTCGAGCCCTGGATCTCAGCGGGCGCTGGGGGTCAGAGAGCGGTGGGAGACATGGAGAACACCGGGTTCTACCTCTCAGGCGGAGCCGGCCTGGCCACAGGACTCGGGTCCCACGTCAAGCTCCATGGGGGAATCCAGGTCTTTCGCCTGAAGTACACACAGATCGACCTGGCTCCCGATATCACCAAGGACGTCCCCGTTTACCCCGTGTCCCTCTCTCTGGGGATATGGGTCGGGACCTGAGCATTGCGGGGGCGGGGCCTCTCGCCTCATCAGCCCGTGCTCGGCGGCCTCGGAGGCCGCTATCTGTTGAGATGCTCGGTGGGCGGGACCGTGCTGGAAGAGCCAGGGCTCATTCCACCCGCATGGCTCTCACCGGATCCAGCACGGTGTGCTTCAGCACCGGCAGGAGGATGGCAACCGAGGCTGCCACGGAGAGGATCAACGGCGCCACGGCCATGACCCACGGGTCTCTCGGCTCCACGCCGTAGAGGAGGCTCTCCAGGAGCCCCCCGGCCAGAAGGGCAAGGCCCAAGCCCGCGGCCACGCCCGCCACGACCGCCCGAGCGGACCTGAGGAAGATCCGCAGGCGGACCTCGCCTCGCTCCGCCCCCAGGGCGAGCCTGATCCCGATCTCCCTGGCCTGAGCCGACACGGTGTAGCTCACCACCCCGTAGATCCCCACGGCCGAGAGGAAGAGGGAAAGCAGGGCGAAGGCTGTGAGCACCCCGAGAGTGAAGCTCCGGTCGCCGTAGCTGTCGGCGACCAGGGACTCCAGGGTGCTGAACGACCCCGGAACGTCCGGCAGGAGGGTCCGCAGGCGCTCCCTGGCCCCGGGGATGAGTTGTGCGGGATTACCGTCCGTATGCAGCACCGCCGTGAGAATGCGAGTGTAGCCGGGCCTCTGGGACGTGAGGACGTAGCCCTCGGGCTGCTCGCCGGCCGGGACTCGCCAGTCTCGGGCCTCGGCCACCACACCCACCACCTCGAGATCCGTCTCCCGCCAGAAGGGATCGAAGTGGACGATGGATCCCACCGCGTCCCGGTCCGGGAAGAGGCGGCGAGCCAGGGACTCGTTCAGAACGATGACCGGCGGAGAACCGGGTCCGTCGGAACGCTCGAACACCCGTCCTCTCGCCAGGGGGATCCCCATGGCGCGGAAGTAGTCCTGGTCCACGATCCGCCAGCCCACGCCGCCGGCATAGTGCTCCGGGAGTCCGTCCACAGGGAGGGGAGGGCGGAACACGGTCCCGGTCATCATTCCCCGGTTCTGGGGAAGGTAGGAGACAAAACCGACATCGGTGACACCAGGCAGCGACGCCAGGCCTTCCCGGATCACCGGCAGCATCGCCGCCCGTTCGGCGGTGGAGGCGAGACCCGCAGTGGAGAAATCCAGGCCGATGGTAAGGACGCCGTCCGAGCGGACGTGGGTGTCGGCCGAGAGGATCTCCCTCATGCTGCGCAAGAGGAGCCCGGAGGACACGAGCAACGAGACGGCGAGGGCGACCTGTCCGCTTACAAGGAGACTCCAGCCAGGGCCGGCGCCTCTGCCCGCGGTACCCCCGGATCCACGCCGGAGGCTCGCGGCGGGCTCGGGGAGGCGACAGGCTGGGAGAAGGCCGAAGACCAGAGAGGTCAAGAGGGTGGCCCCCAGGGCAAAGCCCAGGACGGACCCGTCCACATGCACCGTCGCGAGTCGAGGGATGAGGCCGGACCCAGCCGAAGTCAGGAGGCTCAGGGCCGCGAAGCTCAGCCCGACGCCCACCAGTCCGGAGAGGGCCGCCAGGAAGAGCCCTTCCGTCAGGACCATGCGGACCAGTCGGCCCCTTCCCCCGCCCAGGGCCGTTCGGATGGCCATGTCCTGCTCCCGCCGAACACTGCGGGCCATGAGGGCGCTGGCCACATTGGAGCACGCCAGCAGGAGGAAGAGGCCCGAGGCCAAGAAGAGGAGCCAGAGCGGTCGGGTAACGGCGCCGAGGACCTCGTTCTGGAGGGGGCGCACGACGACACCGTCCAGGCGGGCATCCTTGGGATAGGCATCCCGGATCCGCCCCACGATGCCGGCCATCTCGGTCCGGGCCTGGGCCAGGGTGGCGCCCTCCGCCAGCCGCCCGATGCCCCGGTAGTTACTGGAGCTCCGGACCATGAATGCCTCCCGCTCCAGGGGGAGATACACGTCGGCATCCTCCAGGACCTTGAAGCCCGGCGGCATCACGCCGACCACTGCGAAGGAGGTGCCCTCGATGGTGAGGGAGAGATTCTCCAGGCGCTCCTCCGAGCCCAGGAACCGCGTCCAGAACCGGTAACCCACCACGGCGACGGCTTCTCCACCTGGCCGGTTCTCCGATCCGAGAATGGGACGTCCCAGGAAGGGCATCACGCCGATTACCGAGAAGAACTCTCTGGACACGGGCACGATGACACCTCGGGCGGGCTCCGCGCCCCCCAGGATGCTGGTGGTGGAGGCGAAGCGGAGTGCAGCAATCCCTGCGAAGGTCTTCGTCTGCGTGCGGAAGTCGTCGAAGTTCGGGAAGGACAAGGTCTGCTCTTCTCCGTCCAGCCCGTGCTCCAGTAGAACCACGAGGTCCTGGTCCGATGGGAAGGGAAGGGGACGGAGGAGGACCCCTTTGACGAGGCTGAAGGCCACGGTTGCGCCACCGATCCCCAGGGCCAGGGTCATGGCGGCCATGAGGACGAACGACGGATCCCGGCGCAGGGTCCGTCCCGCGTTCCAGAGGTCACCCCCGAAGGAACCGAGGAGTGTGTTCCGAGGTGGGGAGCCCGGACTCCAACGGGCTCGCCCCAGGCTCCGTAGGTGCTCTCCGAGACCCTGAAGGAGGAGGTCCAGGAGAGCCCGGGCCCAGACCTTTGCCCGCCCCATGGGTCCCCTGGCCGAGCCCAGGCGCATGAGAAAGGCGTGGACCATCTCGTCCTGGAACCCTTCTCGAAGAGGGCGGGGGAGGAGCCCCAGGAGGGTTCGGTACCGACGCTCGGCTTTCCGCGACGCGGGTGACATCACCCCTCCGAGGGAAGAAGGCCCCGGTCCCGCGCTTCAGCCAAGAGGGCCCGTAAGCGATGGACCTCCGACTCCGCCACATGCCGCCCCAGCTCGGTGATTCGGAAATACCTCCGCCGGGGATCGTCCGCGTCACCGGCGGGAGGCGGCGTATCCTCGAGGAGACCCTTTCCCAGGAGGTCGCGAATGCGTCTGTAGAGGTTGGCAGGGTAGATCCTGGCCCGGGTGCCTCCACGCCTTTCGATCTCCTGGACAATGGCGTACCCGTGGGAGGGTCCGTCCAGGAGGATCATGAGGATCCGGAACTCCAGGGGGTGAAGGGGGCCGAGGCTCCGCTCGGTGTCAGCGTCCTGGGGCATCGTACCGACGTCCTTGTTTGGGCGTTCACCACTTGGCGTGCACCGCAGGTCTCGCGGTTGACGGTGCCTGGACATGTCAGGCGGACAATGTCCGATTGACAGTGTCTAACCCGTTGGACGCACCTGGGGGCCGAAAGGTTCGAGGAGTGGCCCGCGAACGGACCCGGGGCGCCGGCAGGGTGCCCCCGGGAGCGACTAGGATTTCAGGTACTGGTCCAGCCACTCGTAGATGCGAGTCCACATGTCCCGGATGTTGGCCGGGGAGGCCGGCACGTGGCCCTCGCCCCAGTAGCGAACGAACCGGGCGGTCTTTCCCAGTCGGTATAGTCCGCTGAACATCTCCTCACCGTGGATCACCGGGACGAAGTCCATGTCGCTCTGGATGATCATGAGCGGCGTCTCGATGCGATCCAGGTAGAAGAAGGGGCTGTTGCGTAGGTATCTCCAGAGCGCGCTCCACGGGGGCTCCCCCATGCGGCCCTGGCTGGTCTCGCTCCAGGTGGCTCCCTCCCGGCGCTCCTGAGCGTTGTCCCAATAGCGCTGATCCGCGTCGAACTTCGCATAGCTGGTGAGAAGGTCGGCGTCCCCGTCCATGGCAATGGCGGCTTTGAATCGGTTCGTGTAGGTCACCAGTGTGTAGGTGCTGTACCCTCCATAGCTGTGTCCGGCGACGGCGAGGCGGTCGGGGTCGGCGATTCCCAGGTCGATGGCCTTGTCCACCGCGGCGATCACCCCCTTGGGGAGGTCGATGTAGGGGTCACTGGCGACGCCGTCGCGCGCCAGGGGCATGCTGGGGAAGAGCACGACATAACCGTGGGCGGTGAAGAGCTGGGGGTTGAGGGCGCTCCCCGATCCCTTCTCGAAGGAACCGCTGAGAGTGTCCTCGAACGTGGACCCGGCGTAGACCCAGGTGACCATGGGGTACTGCTCGCCCTCCTCGTAGTCCGGCGGGAGGAGGAGGACCCCCTTGAGGGAGTCGCCGTCGACCCCCCGGTACTGGATGAGCATCCGCCGTGCATCGGCGATCTGGGCCAGCGAAGAGTTCAGGGTGATGGCGGGCTCAAGATCGGCGCTCTCTCCGTCACCGAGCCAGAGATAGGTACCGGTGCGTTCCGCGCCGCGGAAGACGGCGACCGATCGTTCAGGGTCGAAGACCACGAGGGACGCCCTGGGAGTTGGCTGAGGGAAGTCTCGAACATCTCCTTCACCGTCGGGGGTCAGCTCCACCCGGTAGAGTTGCCGCTCGGATCCGTCCCCTGCTTGAACGATGAGCACCGGTGCGAGGGGGGGACCCGAGCCCTCGTCCGGTGACCACACGATGGAGGTGAGCTTGGGCAGGGACGGCACGGACACGGGGGTGCTGGTGGCGGTCCGGGTATTCACCATCCAGAGCGCGCTGTCCGCGAGACCCACGAAGGTGGCGCCGTCCAGAACGGGGCGGAGGGAGCCTGGGACCTCCTCGAGGTCGGCCGTCAGGTTCCGGGCGTGGTCCAGGTCCCGGGAGAGGAGCCACCAGTTGGAGCGGTTGGCCTTCTTGGTGCTATCCGCAGCGGCGGAGTCCGGGGCTGGCGCAAGGGAGTCGGGGGGGGTGGCGAGTCGCTCGGGCCTTGCCGGTGCTGAGCCAGGCCGCGCGTAAACCAGCAGCTCGCCGTCGGGTGTCCACTGGGCGGAGCTGATCTCCAGGCTGTCGGTGTGCAGGACTCTCACCGAGTCTTCCTCGGGAGCCACGAGGAAGAGGCGGGACTCGGTTTCATCGTCCGAGACCCGTCCGCTTGCGATGGCCACGGAGCCGTCCGGGAGCCAATCCACCCGAGAGCTGGCGCCGGGAACTTCCTCGATCCACTCGGGAGTCCCGGGCTCCCGGACGGAGAGGAAGGATATCCGGGTGAGGCGTGAAATGGAGCCGGACAATGGCTCGGCCGACGGCGGTGCGTGAGGGCCCAGATCGGCCTGGACGATGAGGGTCCGGCTTCCTTCTGCCGGGGCGGTGACGGTTACCGATTGAAGCGGATCCTCCGGGGGAACCTCGGCCAGGGCGGTTGCCTCGCCGCTTTCGACGTCCAGACGCAGGAGCTTGGACCCGGGGCGCTCTCGCTCCGAGATGGCCGAGCCGCTCTCCAGGACGCTGACCGTTGCCTCCTCGCCGAGGCGGGCCTTCTCCCACTCCCCTGGAGCGATGTCCATGGTGGTCCGCCCGAAACCTGCCGGCGGGTTCACGAAAAGGACCGTTCGGTCGTCGAGCCACGCCAGGCCCAAGGAGGATCGGGATCCGACGGCGAACGAAGCCCGGTCCAGCACTCCCTGGGAGGTCGGGGACCGAGTCCGGTCCCGCTCCCTCTCCCAGACGAAGAGGTGGAGCTGGTCGTCCCTGCCACGGGTGGAGAGAAACGCCAGCCGGCCACCGTCGGGCGACCAGGTGGGGGCGAAGGCCCCGGTGCTGTCCCTCTGGCCGTTTGTGAGGTTCCGGGTCTCGCCGGTGAGGGTCGAGACCAGCCAGACGTCCGAGCGCTCCCCGCGATTGGATGGACCCCGGTAGCGACTGGGGCTCGTGGGAGGACGGCGGACCTCCACGGCGATCCATTCCCCGTCGGGAGAGAGGGTCGTGGACCCGATGGACCAGAAGTTGACCACGTCGTCCGGCGTCAAGGGTCTGGGAGATTGGGCTTCGACCTCGCCCCCTCCCCAGGGGTCGGATCCGGGAAGTGCGAGACACAGGGTGAGGAACAGGGCGAGGAGACTCGGCGTCCGGGGGAAGGCCGAAAGGGAGAAAGGGCCGGGCTTCGGGGATTGCATGCGACCTCCCGCAGGATGGGCGGATCCGGTTCCGGGTGTCTGAGACCGAGGGTCCCAACCGCGTCAACGTTTCGGTGGGTACGGTGGGCCGACGGAGAGGATCGGGCAAGGTGGGGGGGAGGCGGGGCGGAGGTCGCGGACCCTGAACTTCCGTGCAACCATCCTCGTCTTCCAATCGTCTTATGCATATGCTACCCCTCAACGCTTCAGGGGTGTGACGGAAGCGAGGCGATCTCTCCGGAGCCATTCCGATCATGAACGAAGACGGCCTTCCCCTCCTTCAAGGGACCCTGGACATCTTGGTGCTCAAAGCGCTGATTCACGAGCCCCAGCACGGATACGCCGTGGCGCGGTGGATCCGGGAGACCACCCACGGCACGCTTCGGATCGAGGAAGGGGCCCTCTACACCGCCCTTCACCGCCTGGAGAAACGGGGCTGGGTGGAGAGCACCTGGGGGCTTTCGGAGAACAACCGCCGCGCGAAGTTCTACGCCCTCACCCCGGCGGGCGAGAAGGAGCTTCGCCAGGGATCGCGGGCGTGGGTCCGCTATGCGGAAGCCGTCTCCAAGGTCCTTCGGGCCCCTGGACTCGGGGGCGGGCAATGAGCCTCTTCTCGAGCATTCGCCGGGCCTTCCGCCTCAGCACCTTCCGGCCCGACCCGGAGGGAGAGGTGGAGTCGGAGCTGGATTTCCATTTCCGCCAGACGGAGGAGGAGCTCCTGGAGCAGGGTCCTACCCCTGGGGAAGCGCGAGACGAGGCCCGTCGGCGCTTCGGAGACGCCGCCCGGTACCGCCGGGAACTGGTACGCATCGATCGCCGACGGGTGGTGCGCTCCCGGAGCTGGGCGCTTCTGGAGGCCGTGGGTCAGGACCTGCGGCACGCAGCCCGGAGCTTGGGCCGTGAGCCGGGCTTCACGGCGGCCGTCGTCCTCACTCTGGCCCTGGGCATCGGGGCCAACGCCACCATGTTCGGGGTCGTGGATCATCTCATCCTCAGCCCGCCGGCCCATGTACAGGATCCGGACCGGGTGGTGCGCCTTCAGGTCCAGCGGATCTCCCCGTTCACGGGGCAGCCCGGCACGATGGCCTACCAGACCTTCTCCGATTACCGGGACTTCCTGGAAGCCGATGGTCTGAAGGCGGTAGCTGCGTACGGGTCCCGGGAGGTCATCCTGGGCCGGGGCGAATCGGCCGCCCGGGCCAACGCTCTCTTCAGCACGGCCTCCTACTTTGGGCTCCTGGGCGTGAGAGCTGCCGTGGGACGCTTCTTCGATGCTTCCGAGGACGAGCCTGGAGCCACCGGAGTCGTCGTTCTGGGCTATTCCCTTTGGCAGGCCCGTTTCGGAGGCCGGGAGGACATCCTGGATCAGACTCTCGCCATCGGTAGACGGAGTGTACACCGTGGTGGGCATCGCTCCCAAGGGGTTCAACGGCGTGGACCTGGAGCCGGTCGACCTCTTCCTTCCCATCCACGCCTACACGACCCAGGCCGGGAGCGACAGCTGGGAACAGAGCAGGGGCTACTACTGGGTCCAGATCCTCGGACGGCTGGGCCAGGGGCGGGCTTCGGCGGCCGTCGCCGACGAAGTCACCGCCTTGCACCTGAACGGCCGGAGGGAGTACATCGAGCAGGGACGCTACGCGGGCGACCCGCAGATCGTCCTGGGCTCCGTCAGGGCTGCCCTCGGCCCTGACGCCCCGGAGGAGGTCCAGGTGTCTCGCTGGCTGGTGGGGGTGACCCTCATCGTCCTCCTCATCGCTTGCGCCAATGTGGCCAACCTCCTCCTGGCCCGGGGGGCTCGGCGGCGTCGGGAGATGGGAGTCCGGGTGGCTCTGGGCGTGGCCCGCCGTCGACTCCTGGGCCAGCTCCTCCTGGAGAGCACGGTCCTGGCGGGTCTCGGGGGGGCGGTGGGCCTCGCCCTGGCCTATGTGGGCGGCCGAGTCGTGCGGACTTCCTTTCTCCCCGACGTAGCCTGGCCTGAGTCCCCAGTAAACGGTCGCATCCTGGGATTCACTCTGGTGGTGGCCGTGGTCACCGGGATCCTCGCCGGGATCGCGCCGGCCTGGCGGGGCGCTGGTCAGAACGTCGTGAGCGCCCTCAAGGAGGGCGGTCGGGGGGAGACCGGACGAAGGAGCCGAGGGCAGGCAGGCCTCTTGGTCACACAGGCGGCCCTCTCCGCGGTCCTTCTGGTAGGGGCGGGTCTCTTCGTCCGAAGTCTTCACCGGGCCCAGAACCTCGACCTGGGGCTGGACTCCCGAGGCCTCATCGTGGCGAACCTGGATCTGGACGGCGAGTGGGAGCCCCTGGCCCGGCTGGAGCTGGCCAACCAGGCGGTTCAGCGGCTGGAGGGGCTGCCCGGGGTGGCGAGCGTCAGCATCAGCACCATGTCCCCGTTCCGGGGCATGGCGGCCTTCGACATCTTCATCCCCGGCAGAGACTCGTTGGATATCCCCAGGGGAGTGGGGCCCTTCGTGACGGGTGGATCGCCGGACTATCTGGAGACCTTGGGCGTGCAGATGCGGGCGGGACGCATGTTCACGGAGCAGGAGGCCGCCGACGGAGCCCGGGTGGCGGTCGTGTCGGAGAACATGGCCCGAGGCCTTTGGCCTCGCGAAACGGCCTTGGGCCAGTGCTTCAAGGTCAGCGATCCCGACTCGGACTGTGTGATCGTGGTCGGGGTGGCCGAGGACAGCCATCTCACGAGCGTCGTCGGGCCGCCGCCCTGGCAGTACTACGTTCCCATGGGGGAACTCTTCGTATCCGAAGGCCTTGGGCCGGGGGCCCTCCTGGTCCGGGCCCATGGCGACCCCCGCGTGCTCCTGGCGCCCATCCGAAGCGAGCTGAGGAGCCTGGATCCCCGGGTGCGGTTTGCTCAGGTTCGCCTCCTCCAGGACCTCATCGATCCCGAGCTCCGGTCCTGGAAGCTGGGGGCGAGCATGTTCTCCATCTTCGGGGCGCTGGCTCTGCTGGTGGCCGCAGTGGGGCTGTACTCCGTCCTGGCCTTCAACGTGGCTCGCCGCACCCGTGAATTGGGCATCCGGAGCGCCGTGGGAGCTCGGCGGTGGATGCTCCTGACCATGGTGCTGCGGCAGGCGGTGGGGGTAACCGCCCTGGGGGTCCTTCTGGGACTGGGAATCGCGTACGTGACGGCGGACCGGATCAGCCCTCTCCTCTTCAGCACCTCCCCCCGGGACCCGCTGGTCCTGGGCGGCGTCGCGGTCCTGCTCCTGCTGGTGGCCGTTGCCGCGGGAGCTCTTCCTTCGTGGGCCGCCTCCCGGGTGGACCCCATGAAGGCCCTGAGGACGGAGTAGCCCGTCTCATCGGACGGCGGACCCGGAGCCCGGCTCTCCTGGCGGACCCGGAGCCCGGCTCTCCTGGCGGACCCGGAGCCCGGCTCTCCTGGTGGACCCGGCTATCCAGCCGTGCAGACCGGAAGTGGCAACCCCCGTGGCAACGAGGACTACGTCAACCGGAGCTTCGACTACGTCATACGTCGTATACCTCGAGGAGAGGACAGGAGCTATCATGACCCTGATCCGGGGCCCTACAACGGAGAGGCTCTCCTATGCCTGACCAGAACAGATCGGCCTCGCGCCCGAGGCGAACCACCGCATGGCTCATGGGAGCGACAGCCGTGCTGACCATTGCGGCACTCGCTGTGGGGATCTCGGACAATCCTCCGGGAATCGCCCTCCTCTATGCTGCGGGGCTCACTCTGGTTCTGTCGGTGACCCACCGGTGGAGCGGCTCCAAGAACTTCGCACGCCTCCTTCTGGGAGCCGTCATCGGGTTCTTCCTCCTGGTCGCGATCCACAACTTTGCGGAGGTTGGCGCCGAGAGGATCCCCCAGGTCCCGCTGATTCCCCTGGTCCTCACCGCTATTTCCGTCGTCGCCTTCCTGGCAGCCGTGATCGTCTGCCCCATGGCCGGACTCGTAGGTGCCGTCGGTTGGGTGGCCAATCTTCGCAGGGGCTCAGGGGAAGGGACGCCCTGACCTTTCTCCGGGTCGAAGCTTCGATGGGTGCTCACCACCGGGTTCAACGACGACATCCGTCTGGCAAGGCAGGGACCAGTCCAGACCCAATTCCCCTACCATCGGCTGCGAGCGCGCGGAGGACCGTCGCTGGACTTCGAGTTCGTGAGATGTGGCCTTACTTTCAGGCAGGCGTTCTCTCGGCGGGAAAGGAGTTTCAGATGTGTCGCCGACTTCGAGCGCCGGGGGTTTTCCTCCTGGTGCTTCTCTCTGCCTGCGCAGCAAGTTCCTCGCCAGCCTCAGCGCCCGCTCCAGGGGATCGCAACACCCTGACCGAAGCGGAGCTCTCATCCGGGGACTTCGCCAATGCCTATGAGGCGGTCGAGACCCTTCGGCCCAATTGGCTCCGCACCCGAGGGGTCGACAGCTTCGGGGATCACACCGAAGTGCAGGTGTACATGGGCAATTCCCGTTTGGGTGGCGTGGAGACGCTCCGAACGATCGAGCTCATGGGCATCGTGTACATCCGGTACTTCGATGGCCTCGAGGCCTCCGCCCGTTGGGGACTGAACCACGGGGAGGGGGCCATCCTCGTTTCGATGCGTCCAGGGAGGGGGCCCGCCCCGGGCTGACGCCCGCGCGATGGACATCCTCATCGCGCTGTCCTTACGGGACAGGCCACCTCTTGGAGCTCGGCCGGCCGGCCGTCGCTGATACCGGGATCCCGCGGAGTCCTGTGGCGCCGGAGCCCACGCCGGTGTCATCTTGGCCCCTCGTGACCCGTTCCCGGACCGATTCTCAAGGTTTCCCATGCCTCGATTCTTCGTGCCTCTCCTCCTGGCCCCGCTGGTCCTGTCCTGCTCGTCCTCCACCCGGGAGGAGCCGCTCATCGTCTTCGACCATTACCACACGCTGACCGAGATCCAGACATACCTTCAGGCCCTTCCCCACCGTTTCCCGGAGCTCGTGACCCTCCGTGAGATCGGTCGGAGCCGAGAGGGTCGGCCCATCTGGGCCGTGGACGTCAACAACCCGAACACGGGCCCCGCCGGCGAGAAGCCCGGGTTCTACGTGGATGGCAACATCCATGGTGGAGAGGTCCTCGGGGGAGAGGCGGCACTGGCCTTCCTGGATCGATTGTTCACCGAGTATGGGCATGATCCGGAGATCACCGAGCTCGTGGACACGAGAGCGTTCTACGTAGTGCCCGTCGTGAACCCCGACGGGCGGGCCATCTCAGTGGAAACGCCCGAGAATCACCGCTGGAACGTCCGGCCCGTCGATGAGGACGGGGACGGACGGGTCGATGAGGATCCGCCCGAGGACCTGGACGGAGACGGCCGCATTCTGCAGATGCGCGTTCCGGATCCGGAGGGAGGCTGGGTCATCGACGACGCGGATCCCCGGAGGATGGTGAGGGTGCGGGGAGAGGCGGACGGCCGGCCCCGGTTCCGGGTCATGGAAGAAGGGATCGACAACGACGAAGACGGCCGATGAACGAGGACCGAATCGGAGGCGTGGATCTGAACCGGAACTTCCCGGCCAACTGGAGCGCCGCTCAACGGGCATCGGGACCCTTCCCGCTTTCCGAGCCCGAAACCCACGCCCTCCTGGCCTACATCACCGACCGGCCGAATATCGCAGCCGTTCACACCTTCCACACCAGCGGGGGTCTCATCCTGCGCTTTCCGACCCTGGCCGAACAGGACTGGGAGTTCCCTCGCGAGGATATCGAAGACTACAAGGGAATCGCCGAGGACGGCGTGGCGTTGACAGGATACCAGAACTTCGCCGTGGAGAAGCAGCCTATCGTCGACCTCATGAGCCCGGGTCATGGGGTCTTCAATGACTGGGCTTCGAAGGAGTTCGGGGTGCTGGCCATCACCACCGAGATGTGGGCCCATGCCATGGGGGAAGGCGACGCTGCCCTCTTCCAGTGGAATGACGAGGTGCTGGACGGAAAGGGGTTCATCAATTGGTACCCGTTCCAGCACCCCCAGCTGGGACCGGTCGAGCTGGGAGGGTGGGATCGCTGGTCTACCTCGAACCCCCCCGAGTCCCTCATGGCCGGCGAGCTGGAACGGAACGTGGACTGGGTCCTCACCTTTGCCCGGAAGACTCCCCGGGTGGCGATTCTGGAAGCCACGGCAGAAAGGAATCCCGGAGAGCAGGTCATCCGTCTCCATGCCACGTTGGCCAATGTCGGCTGGGCCGCCACGGCCACCCGCCATGCGAAGGAGATTCTCCGAATCGCCAAGCCGGTCCGGGTCAGCGTGGAGCTCGACAACGCCCGGCTGTTGCAGGGGGAAGAGAGCAGCGACCTGGGCGTCCTTCCCGGCACCCACGGAGGCGATCCTCAACTCAGGGAGGTGTCCTGGGCATTGGAAGCGATGGACGCCGCTCGCCCCGTCAGAGTCACCGTGGTGATCTCATCGGAGAAGGCTGGCACGGTCAGGCAGACGGTGACCATCCAGGAGTAGCGTCATCACCTCAAGTGCAATACTGTTCCGAAGCGGAGAGGCTGGGGCGGCCTGGGCCGAGACTCGCTCATTCTCCGGAGACTCGACGTGAGACGTATTGCTCTTCGGCAGCCGTCGTGGATGGTCATGATCAGCCAGCTCTCGCTGGCTTTTGTTGTTCTTGCGCTTCCCTCCTGCGGAGCCGGCCCCACAGGAGGGGATGACGAGGATAACCAAGAGGAAGCGCCCCCCGGAGAACAGATCCTGACCATCCTGTTCACGGCGGATGAGCAGGCCAACATCGTCCAGAGCCCAGCCAGTGAGGGGGCCGCCAGGCTCATGGGCCTGTGGCGTACCGCGGAGGGATATGACAGAGACGCTCACTTCCTGATTCTGAGCGGCGGAAACACGTGGACGGGCCAGACCATCTCCACCTGGTTCAAGGGTGCCTCTGTGGTCGAGGTCATGGGCGCCATGGAATACAGCGGCCAGGCTCTGGGGAACCTCGATTTCCAGTTTGGACCCGAAGCTCTTCAAGACCGCGCCAATGAAGCGGATTTCCCTCTGCTCTCGGCCAACCTTCGTCTCAAGTCCGGTGGGGCTGCACCTGGATTCGCAACTCAATTCGCGGTGAAGGATGTCAAGGGGATCAAGGTGGGTCTGATCGGCTTGACTCCCGTCACCACGCCCCAGTCGAACGTTCCCAGGCATACGGGAGATTTTGACTTCCTTCCCTATGCCCAGGCCCTGACCGAAGTGGTGCCCCAGGCCGAGGCCGCCGGTGCGGATCTGGTCGTCGTCGTATCCCGCCTGTGCCGGCCAGATTTGGAGGAGATCCTCCCTGTGGCGAGGCAACTGGGTGTCTCGGTGGTCGCCGGAGGCTTCTGTGGCGAAGCCTACGCGGAGGTGTCCGGTGGGCTGGCTCTGCTGGCTCCCAGATTCCGGTTCTCGGGCTACGGGATGGTGAAGATTCGGGTCAAGGAGAAGAGCAAGGAGATCGTCGAGGTTCTGGCCGAGGTCAAGAGCAACACCGGGGGGGTTGTCGATGAAGAGGTGCAGGTCAGAGTAGAGAAGTGGGCCCACCAGGCCGAAGAGGAGCTGTCCAAGGTCGTTGGATTCGTGAACGACGCCATCCCCAACGAGACTCCGGCCCTGTACAACCTGGTCATGGACTCTTGGCTTTACGCGTATCCCGCGGACATCGCCCATCTGAACGCAGGAGCGGTTCGTGAGGGGATTCCGGCCGGAGACATCCAGCTTGGGACGGTCATCAACGCAATGCCGTTCCCGAACAGCCTGGTCCTTATGGAGTTGACGGGTGAGGAGGTCGTCGACTGCCTGAAGAGCGGGACCATCCTGGCCGGGATGACCACTCGCGGGGGGTACTTCCATTCGGACGGCACTCCTCTGAAGATGGATAGCACCTATCATGTCCTGACCACCGACTTCCTCCAGGCAAGCGACGACTACAACTACAAGCAGTATGATCCCGATCCCCTCTTCACCGGCATCGTCTACTCCGAACCTCTGCTGATCTACCTGGAGGCTCTCGCCACCTCTCCCGGCAATCCCTTGGATCCATTCCTGGACCGTGAGCCTAGATGGTAGGTCTCGGGATGAGGGCAGGCGGACGCGAGGCACGCGTCGACCGGGTGATTCAACGACTCCGGACTGAGCTTCGGCGGTGGGATTAGAGACCGCGCGCTTTCCGAGCCCCGAGCCCGGGGATTGTCGTCCCCTCTCAGCCGCCTCCCAGTCGCTCCTCGAGAATCTGTCTCCAGTTCCGGATGAAGTTGAGCCGGGTGGTTGTCTTGGCGGGTGAGCCCTCAAGGAGAAGCAGGCGTCTTCCGTCGGGGTGCACCGAGAGCTCGGGGCCATCGACGTTCAGGAAGTCTCCCCCCAAATAGAACTCGGGTTCCGAGAACGGGCGATCCGGGTTCCCGGTGAGATCAATCCGGAAGAAGCTCTGCTGGTTGCGGAAGTAGAGGCCGTCACCTCGCGGGGACCAGCGGCCTATGTCGGCACCAACCCTGGAAATCCTCTGTGGGTCGTCGGAATCGACTCGCGGGGCGTAGAGCTCCCACTGGCCTTCCAGATCGGAGTTGTAGATCATCCACTCTCCGTCCGGGGATCGGCTGGGAAACGCATCTACCCCGGCTCGGTCGAGGAGGGGCGGAAAGGCATCACGGACATCCGGCGGGAGGTTCGGAAGATCGGCCAGGAATACGTCGGCGGGGTGACCCGCACCTGCCTCATACACCGTGAACAGCCCGCGGCCGTCCTCATCGAAGCTCTGCGCGGTTACCATGCCCCTGCCTTTCCAGCGGATGGATCCGCCTGAAGCCCCCACCGCATCGATCCTGACGATCTCGCTGGTGTCTGCCCTCATGAGCGTCAGGATCACCGATCGGGAGTCGGGAAGCCACGCCCCGTAGTAAAGGATGGCTCCCTCGTCGAGGCCTCCTGAGGCCCACCGCGTGGGGATCCCTCTTTCGAGATCCAATAACCAGAGCTCCTGCTTGCCCACGCCGGATAGGATGAGGGCGGCAACCTTCGAGGCATCCTGGGTGAGCCAATAGGGACCGTAGATCTGCGGACCGAAGGGAAGGGTATCCCTGACGCCGTTGGGTTGCGCCCAGACCAGGTGGGATTTCAGAGCGTCCTCTCCCGGGGCGTACACCAAGTCGCCGGTTGACGAGACCGAAAGTTGGAGGGCTCCGTACGCGCTCTCCCGGCGGACCCTGGACACGAGCTCGACGGGGTCACCCAACACGGCCAGGCGGGAAGGGTCGAAGCGGGCCCCCATGAGCGTGTTGTCACCGGCGGCGCTGAAGACCAGGTACCCCGGTTCGACAAAGCGAGGATTAGTCCCCCTCAAGGGGGTGCCGTTCGGGTCGCCTGCCTCTCCGTTGGCCACGAGGCGCCTGATCTCCAGGGTCTCCGAGGAGATGGCACAGAGCACGAAGGGGCTATAGAAGGTCGCCAGGAACCACTCGCTGTCCGGTAGCTCCCGGGGATCGGAGAGAAATTGGCCCATGCCCTCTCCGATGGGCCTGCGGGAAGCATCGGTTCCCGAGGGTCCGGAAATGAGAAGGGTGCGGGAATCCTGCGTGATGCTCACGATGCGGCCGTCGCCGCTCCAGGTCGCTCCGTGGGGTTGATTGACCTCCGCGATGGGGAGGGAGCTACCTCCCGCGAGCTGGACCCCTTTCTGCCATCTCCCCCGCCCCCCCAACCGATCCGCGGGCAGCTTGGCCAGTGCCTTGTGCACCACCGCCGCCACGTGAGACGGAACTGTGTCCCGCAGCTCCTTCACCGGCCGGGGCTTGTCACTCAGGAGCTTCGCGATCCCCGCCTGCACCGCCGGCCCGGAGTGGGGCGGCTCCCCGGTGAGCATCTCGTTGAGCACGCACCCCAGGGAGTAGAGGTCGCACCGACCGTCCACCTCCCGGTCTCCCGACGCCTGCTTCGGGCTCATGTACTGGGGCTTGCCCATTTCCACGAAGGGCATGACGCAGAAGAGGAAGCCGTCGGCGCCCAGCACCGCAGCCAACTCCGGCTTCAGAACCTTCAAAGCCACCTTCCGGTCATGCTTCAGGTCCTGGGCCAGGTAGACCGTGACCATGCCTCCGGAGCCGATCTCCCCGTCGATGCGGTAGCGGTCGGAGAGAGCACGGTTCAGGCGAACGACTACGTCCTGGTCCAAAGCCCTGCGCATGGCCCCCGGTGGGAGAAGACTTCCCTTCCCGTCCGCCGGTAAGGCGCAACATTCTAGGCCCGGGAAGGGATTGGCAAGGAAGAGGGGGTAGGTGGCTCCGTTCTATCTCGGCAGGCTGAAGCGGCTATGTCGCGGCCCAGTGCCAGGTGGTGTGCATCGATCCAAGGAGGCGGCGCATCATCCTTCTGCGGGAGCACGAGGAAGACGCGGGGGCTGCGCTCCCCGACTATTCGACCCTCCTCCGAGTGGCGGACCGGGACGGGGCCGACCGTTGGGGATGGTTCTTGTCCGAGGTGGACTGAGCGCTGGAGCCCGAAGCATGAACCGGGTCCTGGACACCCACTTCCTCCTTTGGACCCCTGTTTGCTCGGATCGCCTGGGAGAATTCCCTTGGCCTCCGAGCCTTAGGGGACTCGCCCCAGGACCACCCCGCGCTCAAAGAAGGACGAACCCCTCCTCCCCCTCCAGGGTTCTGTCGAAGGTGGCGGTGTGACGGCACCCCAGGGCGCTGTTTCTCTCCCCCAGCAAGTAGTCCGCGAAGTCCGCTCGGCCTCTTCTGAACCGTCCCAGAGCCCGCCAGACCGCGTCCCGGTCCTCCACTTCGAGCTGCCGTGTGAGGAGAATCTTCTCCAGCACTTCGCCGACCACGCTCCGGGAATGGCCGTAGGCGCTCTCCAGCACCCACACCGTCTCACAGAGGACGATCCCGTTCAGGAGGATCGTCTCATCCGCGTCCAGACAATCATGCACGAGCGCATCCACCTTGGCTGCCTGGGCGCAATCATCCCGAACCAGAAGACGAACCAGGAGGTTGGTGTCGAACCCTATCATTGCCGCGATCCGTGACGAGCCCGGATGACCCTGTTCATCTCCTCCACGGAGATGGGCTCCTGGCGTTCTTGGTGGAGAATCCCGGCCAGCTCGCGGATGTCGAGGGTCGCGGGTCGGAGGATGACCCTCCCCTCCTCGTCTATCATGAAGTCGATCCGGTGCCCCGGCTGAAGGTTCAGGTACTCCCGGATATCCTTGGGAATGGTCGTCTGCCCTTTCGACGTCAGAGTGGAGCTGGACATGATCCTTACCTCCTTATCGATTCCTTACATGAAGGTAAGTCAATCGGCAGGAGGACTCAAGAACGCTCTTCTCCAAGAACCTCGTGCCGCGCCCGGGGCGGGAGAATGCCGGGTGGGGCCATCCTGGTTCGATGGCGTTACTCCCTCCCTGCGGACCGCTACTCCCCCTTGTCTCGCCACGCTTCCGTGACGGCTCCTTGAGAGGAGATCCGTGACCCCCGAGAGCGAACGGGGCCCATCCTGGGCAGCCTCAGGAGCTGGAGAGCCGCCTACTTCCGCTTCGTATGGCCGGATGGATCCCGGGGCCCGGGAGACAGGCGCCGTATCCTCCTCGTTTCCCGCGGCGGTGGCCGGCCCCTCGGTCCAGGGTAGGGACCACGGGCAATCCCCCAGACAGGCTGGCCGATTCTCACCGGCGCCTCGGTGCCTTGCGGCTCAGCTCCGTGAAGAAGCCAGATACCACCTCCAGGTGATCGGTGGACTGCTCCGCCAGTCCGATCACCGTCAGAACCTCATCGTCCGGGGTCAGGGCATAGGCCCAGGTCCACACACTGATGTATGGGCCCTAGGCGACCCGCTGCGGTTCGCCGATTCGAAGCCCACCGTCTTCTTCGATGGAGACTTTCCAGAACTCTCTGGCACTCCGGAAGAAGAGTGTGTCGCCGCTCGCAGACCAGCGGGGTCGCTCCGCCGGGCCTTCCGCAACCAGATGGGGGAGGACGGAATATGGGAACGGGGCGACGAAGATCTTGCTCTCCGTCTCGAAGGCATGCCAACGCCCGTTGGGGGAGGCGGCTTCCTGAAACCCGACGTCGGGTATCTCACGGAAGCTTCGGAAAGGGAGTATTCGGAAGAGCCGAAGAGAGCCTGGATGACGGGGTCGGGGCGATGCAGGAGGAATCGATCGTTGTCGGACCAGAGCCAGGCTGAGATGCTCAGGTCCTCGTCGATGCTCAACCTCCGGCTTTGCTCGCTGTTGAGATCCAGAAGATATATCGCCGTGGCCCCTCCCTCTTCCGGTCGCCTCGCGGCGAGCAGTTTCGTCCCGTCGGGGGAGAGGGCGAGCCAGTCGTACTGATCCTGTGGGAACTTCAGCGTGTCCGCTGCCCCGGCCGTGTCCATGGTCCCCAGATATCCCCAGTGGGCGTTCACCCCCGGCCCATAGACCAGAGTGCCGTCCCGGGCCACGGCCAAGTGCCCAAATCCATGGGTCTCCTCCCTTCGGACCCCATCGACGACCGGCACTGGATTCCCAAGGACTTCGAGGCTTTGGCCATCGAAGAGCAGGGCCATCATGACGCCATCCCCGCTCTCCAGAGACAGGAGGGCCAGTTGGCCCGTAGTCAGTGAGACCACGGCCCACCGGCCTCCTGGGAGGAGATCTGGTGCTCGTCCGAGGGCGTAGGCCAGTCCTGCCGCCAGCGATCTGCCCTGACCCCAGCGGCTGGGGCAAGGATTGGGCTCGCCGCCTTGTCCACCCAGCATATCAGGCAATTCGTCAGCGTCGGCCAGGTTGTGGCGACCCTGGGTTTGAGCGGCTGACCGCTCGCGTTTGGGGCCCTCGAATTGACGATGGCGAGGTAGACGGCTTCGATGAACTCCTGGCCCAGGGTGCCGCCAACACGACTCTGAGCCAAGAGGGTGATGGCCGGGCTCCCGGGCACCTATCAGAGCATGGAGGGATAGTAGGCGACGGATCGATCCGCCCGCGTGAGCATCCTCCGGACGGGTTGCGGTTCAGGGGGGGACCCCGAGAGGAATCACTCGAAAGGAGAGGAACTCATGTCGGCAGAGAGCGAAGTGCGCAAGGCATCCGATAAGTTCTACGAGGCGCTTACGAAGATGGCGAACGGCGACGCCAGCTCGCTCGGAGGGATCTGGTCGAATTCATCCGACGTGACGACCATGCACCCGATCGGGGGCCGTCAGATCGGTTGGGACGCGGTGCGGGACTCCTTCCAGGGGGTAGCCGACAATGCTGCGGATGGGGCAATCGAAATCACCGATCAGATCGTCCGTGCGGTTGGGGACCTGGCCTACGAGCTCGGTGTGGAGCGCGGTCGGTTCAAGCTCGCAGGTCATCCGGTCGAGATCGACCAGCGTGTTACCAATGTCTATCGTCGGGAGGGTGGGGAATGGAAGATGATCCACCACCATACCGATCTCTCCCCGGCCATGCTGGAGGTCCTGCGGCAAATGAAGTAGGAGCCTTGCCGGCCTCTCCGGATCAGGAGACGAGGCAAGCTCGGGATTGTGACGGGCGATCTTCCGCCAAGAGCGCATCTCCGAAGAGGTGTACCACGTAGAGCTCCGTGCCATCGAGGCTGAAGGCCAGCTCCGTTGGGCCGTCGCCGGCGGGGATCGTCGTCGATACGGTGGCCGTGGCGACATCGATGACCGAGAGGTTGTCGTCACCGCTGTTGGCGACGTATGCCGTGGAACCGTCGGGCGTGAAGACCGCGGCGTTCGGGGAGGATCCCACGGAGATGGAGCCGGTCACCGTTCCTGTTGCCAGGTCCAGGACGCTGACGTCGTCACCGAGGGTGTTCGGCGCGTAAGCGATTCGGACGATCCCGGGATCGATGGTGTTACGGACCCCCACGGCGAGCGCGGTGAGTGCCTGACCCTGCTCAGGGGTGAGCACACCATCGGCCACGAAGTCCTCCACCTGGTTCATCAGAGCATTGATCAGCGCCATGGCAGGCCCGGTCCGTCCCGCCTCCGCCTGCATCTGGAAGGCTTCGAGCTTCTTGAGCAGCGCGTTGGCCTGGCCCCCAATCAAGGAGCCATCCCCCGCGAGGCTCTCGATCTCAGCCTCCAGGCGAGCCAAGGGGGCCGAGGAGGTCGTGGTACCTGCCCGGACAAGGAGATCGCCGGAGGGCCTCCAGTGTATGGTGACCAGAAAGCCGATGGGCATAGGCGAGATCGGGAGCCGCAGAGCGAGCTCCGACCCATCCTCGTGAAGTAGCGAGGAACCGTGGGAACGGGGGAAGGATCCCGCTAGTCTTCCCGCAGTGCTTCCGTTGGCTGAACAGCCGACCGGCCGCCAGGACCAGGCCCCGAACGATCGACCTCAACGTGGCCACACGCGGCGGGCGCGGTCCGCATCTTCGGCCCGGACTTCGACGGTCCGGGTGACACTGACTTCTCCGGCGTGAAGCGTGATGCGGTAGACCCCCGGGGTCACCCGCCGGCTGCGCTGTTGCTCGGATGCGGTCCCGCCGCCCGATCCTGCCAGCTGTGCCGCATCCGTCTCGAGATCCCATTGGACCCTGTGCATCCCCTTCGACCCCGGTCCGGTCAGTGAACGGACGACCCTTCCCGAAGCGTCCTGGATAGTCAGGCGCGCTTCACCTCCCGCATTCCCGGCGAGGTAATACGCGACGGCTACGCCGTACGGAGGGTTCAGAGCACGGAAGGACAGATCGCCGTTGATCTCCTCGACGCCACTGCCGTAGGTGTAGCGGATGTTGTAGGCGATCGCCGGATCGGGTTGGAAGAGATATGCAGGGCTCCCGAGCGCCTCCTCGAGCTGCCCGAGCGGCGAGATGTCCACGATCCATATCGCCCGGCCGAAGGTGCCGACGACGAGATCTCGGTTCCGCTGCTGGATCGCCAGGGACCGGACGCCGGTGTGTGGGAGGTTCCCCTTCCACCGTACCCAGTGAACCCCGCCGTCGATGGAGACGAAGAGGCCGCTTTCCGTGCCTACGTACAGCACGCGGGGGTTGGTGGGGTCCTCGCGGATGACGTAGGTCGAACCCCATCGGGGGAGGTCGCCGGTGATCTCGGTCCAGGTGGCGCCGAAATCGGTAGTCCTGAACAGGTAGGGTGCGGGATCGTCTCGGTAGTGGAGATCAAAGGCCACGTAGGCTGTGGCTGCATCCGCGCCCGACGGCTCGATCTTCGAGACGAACCCCTCGGAATGGTCCCCCACCGGCAGGTTCGTGTCCACTCGCACCCACCGCTCTCCCGAGTCCTTGGACACGTGAATGAAGCCGTCGTCCGAACCGGCCCAAAGGACTGCGTGATCGAGGGGGGATTGGGCCAGCGAGAAGAGTGCCCCGTAGCTGTGGTAGCCCTCTCCGACCTCGGGAAAGGGGTCGTCCCGTTGTCTGGACAGATCGGGGCTGACGGCCTCACACCGGTGCTCGGCGTACCCGGCGGACGTGGTCGAGAGAATCCGGCAGCGGAACACGTACTGGGAGCCCAGATAGATCAGGTCGGGATCATCGAGGTCCACGATCATGGGGGGAGACCAGTCCCACCGGAGCGGCGAGAGCCCGAGGGCTCTCGCCTGGGCCTGGGTGGGCTGCAGCTCCGTCCGGGCCCAGGTTCGGAGGTCGAGTCGGGAGGTGTTGCCGCTGTTCTCGACCATGTAGATGACGTTGGGATCGAGGGGGTGCGGCTGAATCGCCATGCCGTCGCCGACCCATCGAACCTTGAGCCAGTCGGCGTCCGTGATTCCCTCGTTGTCGTAGGTCCGACTCGGCCCGGTCCAGGAGCCCGTGTCCTGCATCCCTCCATACACCCAGTATGGCTCCAGGTCGTCCGTCGACACCTCATAGAACTGGGCAATCGGCAAGACCCCCTGGACCCAGCTCGCTCCTCCATCCACGGAGAAGTCCACTCCGCCGTCGCCGCTGAGCACGATCCGGTCCGAGTCGTTCGGGTCGATCCAGAAGCCATGCAGGTCGTCGTGCACGTGCTGCATGTTGTGCCGCACCCAGCTCGCGCCGCCATCGTCGGATCGCCAGAGCAGGAGGTCCCGGACCCAGAGACGTTGGTCGTTGCTGGGATCGACGGCGAACTTGGTGTAGTAGGTGCGCGAGGGCAGCTTCGGGCTGACGCGCCGCCAGGTGGCCCCGCCGTCCTCCGAACGGAACATCCCGCCCACCGTGCTGGTCCGTCGTGGATCCCGGCCTGCGAAGTCTTCAGGCGCATCCGAGCCAGGTGGGGGCGTTCCCCCTTCTCCCGACATGATGAACGCATAGAGGAGATCCGGTCTCTGCCGGGAGATCCCCAGCGTGATCTTGCTCAGCGGCTCGTCCGGTAGTCCGGTGGTCAGACGAGACCAGTGTGCCCCAGCGTCCACCGTCTTGTAGATCCGACTGCCGGGGCCTGCCTCCCGTGCCTCCGCGCCCCCCGATCGCATCCGCTGCCATGTGCTGGCGTACAGCACATCCGGGTTCGTGGGATCCATCTCCAGGTCGACGGCGCCGCTCATGTCATCCACGTAAAGGACCTTCGCCCACGTCCTCCCGCCGTCGGACGTCTTGAAGACACCTCGCTCCGGGTTGCGCCCCCAGAGGTGTCCGAGGGCGGCCACGTAGACCGTCTCCGGGTCTCGAGGGTCGATGACCACGTCGGCGATCTCTTCAGTGGCTTCCAGGCCCATGTGCAGCCAGGTCAGGCCACCGTCGGTCGACTTGAAGATCCCGTACCCCAGGGCGTTCGACTGGCGCTGAGCGGGCTCCCCCGTCCCTACCCAGATGTGGTCAGGGTTCGATGGGGCCACCGCCACCGAGCCGCACGACGCGCCGTTCTCCTCGTCGAAGATGGGCTCGATGGTGGCCCCGTAGTTGGTGGTGCGCCAGACGCCGCCCTGGCAGGTGCAGATGTAGATGGTGTTTGGCCGCGAGGGGACGCCCACCACCTGCCATACCCGCCCCGACGGGTTGTTGGGCCCGATGAGTCGGAAGGGAATGGCGTCCAGGAGCGAGCCGTCGAACCCGCGAGTGGGTTCCTGTGCGGCGACGGCCCGACTCCCGGCGGGCGCGAGGCCTACAGGGCCGACCGCCCCCAGAGTCAGAAGGAGAACGATGGCCCGAAAGGGACGGATTGCCATGTCGGGTGCTCCTGGAGATCGGTGGAAGGCCTGGGCGCGGTCCACTTCCCGGGAAAGCCGAATGCCCCGGGGACCCTAGCTTTGCCCACTTCCGCTGGAATTACGAATGCGATGTCAACATAATCGGGACGTACCCCCGGCTCCACCGCCTCGATATGGAGCCCGCGACCGAAGAAGACCACGAAAGGGGGAGCCAATGACGAAACGGCCGGGCCACCGCGCCGTCCCCTTCACCGCCAGCCGCCGGCTGGTCGCTGCCAGTGTGTCCGTCAGCCGGGAGAGCAACACGATCCACACTCTTACCGAGGTGGATGTGACCGAGCCGCGGCGCCGCCTCCTCGAGCATCGGCAGCTCACGGGCGAATCCCTCTCCTTCACCGCCTACGTGGTGACCTGCCTGGCCCGCGCCCTGGCTGAGCACCCCGGCCTGAACTCCTTCCGGAAGGGGCGGAGGCTGATGCTCCTGGAGGACGTGACCATCAATACCCTGCTGGAGCGTGATGTCGGCGGCGAGAGAGTGCCCGAGGGGTTACCCATCCGGGCGGCCCAGGACAAGAGCTATCGGGAGATCCACGACGAGATTCGAGCTGCCCAGGAACACACCAGTGAGCACCTGGGCAGCCTCTCCGACTCGCCCTGGTTCGTCCACCTCCTCCCCGAACCCCTCGCCCGCCTCTTCGTCCGGTTCGCTGCCCGGAGCCTCCGCATGGCCAAGCACTACGGCGTAGCCAGCGTCACAGCCATCGGGATGTTCGGGTCCGGGGCCTCCTGGGGGATTCCCCTGACCTCCGCCACGGTGACCGCCACGGTTGGGAGCATCGTCCTACGGCCGGTTCTCCAGGACGGGGATCTCAAGGAGCGGGAGCACCTTTGCCTCACCCTTTCCTTCAACCACGACATCGTGGACGGCGCTCCGGCGGCTCGCTTCATGGCGCGCTTCGCAGAGATCCTGGCTGGCGGGGAGGTGGTGTCGGAGGCCACGTAGCCGCGCGGGACCGGGTTCCAGTCCGGAGGTTTGATGATCCGACGCGAACCAGGTCTCGTCTCACCGGTGGATCCGGCCCCCTTGGACGGTCCACGTCTCCGTCGTGAGCGCGCCCGCGAGCCGAAGGTCGTGGCTCACCAGTATCAGGGCGCAGGAGTATTCCGCGAGCGCTTCCTCGATCCGCTCGATACTGGGAAGGTCCAGGTGATTGGTGGGCTCGTCCAGCATCAGGAGCCAGGCCTGCCGGGTGAGACCCAGGGCCAGGGCCAGCTTCCGCGCCTCTCCCGGAGAAGGGCTTTCGGAGCGCAGGAGCCGGTCGGGAGAAATGCCGAGGGCTGCCACGATCTGGAGCAGGCGGCCCTTCTTGTCGTCGGGGAGGGCCCGCAGCTCTTCGCCGTGGCGGAGGATCTCCCGGGGGGAGAGTTCCTGGGGCAGGTAGAGCAGCCGCTCCCGGGGTAGGGAGGAGGCCTGAAGAAGCTCCAGGATAAGCGTAGTCTTACCGCTCCCGTTGGGACCCTGGAGGTGGGCGCGGGTATCGCGACGGACCGTCACGTCCACCTTCTCCAGCAGCGTCCGTCCACCCCTGAAAATCCGGGGTGTTCTCAGGTGGATGAGGGTGGGTTTGGGCGCTCGTTCCTCCAGGAAGAACATCGAGCCGCCGACCTCCTTCTCCAGCCGGACCCCCTGCACCGCCTCCTGGGCCCGCTCCAACTCCCGTCGAAGGAGAGTGACCCGGCGTCCCACGCGTCTTTCCCCGGAGGCGGCCCGGCCCTTGGCTGCCGTGCTCCGCGCGTCGGAGTCCCGGATGCCCTTCATCCGGCTCGCCGTGCTCGTGTTCTTCTGGGCCTCCATGTGGGATTGCCGGGCAGCGCCCAGGCGCTTCCTCAGCTTCTTCCGGGTGCTTTGGAGCCGATCCAGGGTGTGACGGGCCTGTTCTTCCTCCCCTCGCCAGATCTCCCGGGCCGCCGTGTAACTTCCGGCATGAAGTTGAACCCGCGCCCCGGACGAAATTCTCAGCGTCTGGCCGGTCAGGAAGTCCAGGAGCTCCCGGTCGTGGGACACCAGGACTCCGATGCCCTGGAATTCCTGGAGCTGCCTGGTCAGAAGGTGACGGGCCTCGTTGTCCAGGTGGTTGGTGGGCTCGTCCAGGAGGAGGGCGTCGGGGGCCGCCGCCAGAGCCGAGGCGATCTGCCATCGTTTCCGTTCCCCCGGGATCCGCCGGAGCATGGAGGGACCCGTGGCCAGCTCGCCGGCGGGAGTGCGAGGATCCGGAGGAGGGTCGTCTTACCGCTCCCGTTGGCTCCCACGACTCCCGTCCATCCCCGGGCGAGGGTCAAGGATGCGCCCTTCACAACCTCCACCGTGCCGGACTGGGAGAATGAGAGGTCCGTAAGGATGATCTGAAGGGGCATGACTGCGCTTCCCGTGGCGGGGGCCTACCCGCTCCGCTTCCCCGGAGCGGAATCCACCGGCCGTGCCACCACTGCGAAGAAGTCGCCGTTCCGCTCCACGGGATCGCCCGCCACGTTGCCGAGAGTGTCCTCCACCACCCATCCGGCTTCCGCCAACTCCTCCTCCAGCCGGGCCTCGTCGTAGCACTGGATCCAGTTGAACAACTCCCGCCTTCGGTTGGACTCTACGATCAAGTACCGGTCCAGATACACCATCTCCTCCGGGTATTTGAAGCGGGTTGTGAAGACGAAATGGGGCTCGGGAGACCAGAACCCACCTTCGGGGGCCACCTCGTAGCCGGCGAACTCGTGTACGCTGTCGAACAGCCTGGAGGTGGAGACATCGAAAAGGAAGCGTCCACCGGGGGCCAGCCACCCCTTCACCCGGTCCAGGAGAGATCGTCGCTGCTCGGGACCGAGGGGACAGAGGTCGCCGAAGATCAGAAGGATGAGGTCGAAGGATCCGGCCAACTCCAGGTCCAGGTAGTTCCCATGATGATACGCCACGCGGAGCCCCCGGTCTTCGGCCACTGCGCGTGCGTGGCCCAGGGAGCTATGGGAGAAATCCACACCCGTCACCGCAGCCCCCAGGTCGGCCAGGGCGTTGGCGTACAGCCCCGGTCCGCAACCGAGATCCAGGACCCGTTTGCCGCTGCCCAGGTCGAAGCGCTCCGCCAACCAGTGGACCGAACGCTCGATGAAGGCGTGGTTCCTCGAGGCCAGGTCCCGATCCGGCTCCAGGTGGTAGGCCAGCATCTGCCGGGCAAGGTGTGGATCAGTCCAGAGCTCGTCGGCCGTATAGGTCGAGAATGGGAGAGGGCGGGTGTTCTGTTCTCTGAGCAGGGCGTACATGGGGGGGACTCCCGTCCTGGAGCTCGAGGGTTCGCAGGGTTCCTCTCGTGCAAGGTACCAGGGGATGGGGATCATCTGCCAATCCTCCTGCTGGTGCCGTGGTGAGTCTCAGAGGGAGTGCACGGAGCCGTCAGTCCTCGGTCCGTACCCATACCGAGTGCTCCACCAGGCCGTGGAATCGAAGGAGGGAGACCAGGCGGAGGCCCAGCTCGCTGACCTGATCCCGCTGGCCGTCTCCCTCACGGTGGAGGTGGACGAGGAAGTCCCCTTCGATTCTGGCGTGCCGGTAGATGCGCACATCGGGCGAACCGGCGGCGTCCTTCACGGCGGCCCGGACCAGGTTCACCAGGCTCTCCTGGTCGTCTCCGGACATCCGAAGGTGGATCACCTCGAGGGTTTTCATGACCGCCTCGCCCCGTACAGCGCCTTGTACATCAGGCGGTCCCGAAGGCCAAGGGGGAGGCGCGCCAGGTTCTTCATCTTCTTTGCGCCGGGGCCGACAAGGTAGTGCGCCCTGGGCTTCTGGGCGGTCAGGGCCCGGGCCACGACCTTCGCGACCTCCCCGGGGGGGATGGAGGGCAGGTTCTTGATCTCACGGTCGAAGAACTCCAGGAGGGGGGAATACAGGTTCAGCACCTCAGGCGCTGCAGTCCTGACCAGCCTCTCCCTCTCCGCCAGGATCTTCCCCAGGACCGCCGTGTCCACCTTGCCCACCACCAGGTTGGAGACCCGGATCCCGAAGGGGCCGAGCTCGAGCCGGAGCGAGTCGCTGATGGCCTGGACGGCGAACTTGGATGCGGCGTACGCGCTCTTGTCCGGGAGGGCCAGAAGGCCGTGTCCGGAGGAGATGTTGACGAGGCGCCCGCGCCTCTCCCGGAGCAGGGGGATGAAGGCCTGGGTCATCGCCACCAGACCCAGGATATTCACCTCCAGGAGTCTTCGGACCTCGGGGATCGGCACCAGCTCCAGGGGACCGTTGAGGGAGAGCCCGGCGTTGTTGACCAGCCCGAATGAGCCCGCCTCCCCCTGGTCCTGGACCCTCGCGGCCGCCGAGGCAATGGAGCTGGGGTCGGTGACGTCCAGGTTGAGGGGTGTGAGCTTTCCGGATGCCGCGCTTTGAAGGGCTCGGGCGTCGGCATCGCTCCGGATCCCGGCGAAGACGCGGAATCCAAGATGGTCCAGGTGGAGGGCCGTGGCTCTTCCGATTCCCGTAGAGGCACCGGTGATCAGGACGCTCTTGCCGGGCGCGTTCATGCGAAGGCCTCGAAGTGGTCTCTCAAGGTGCGGTGCCCCGTCGTCGGGGCCACCGAGTCCACGCTCATGGCCGTCGTGAGGAACGCCAGGAGCTCGCCCTGATGGTGGTTGAAGAGCCTCACGACACCGACAATGGAGCGCCCGAGCCAGAGAGGGACGGAAGTGATCCGCCGCGGCTTGCCCAGGGTCGTGAGGGCCAGCTCGGCGATTTCCCGGTGTGTGAGGATCTCGGGGCCACCCACGTCGAGCTCCCCGGGCCCACCCTCCGCCGCATCCACGCACGCCACGGCCAGGTCGGCGCCATGGATGGGGTTGATGCGGTTATGGCCCGATCCGAAGAGGTACACCCGGCCCTTCCGGGCCATCTTCAGGTATTCGTCCATATCCGAGAAGAAGCCCGTAGGACGAACGACGGCGTACTCCATGCCGGAGTCTCGGAGAACGGCTACGAAGTCCTCGTGGGCCTTCAAGATGTCCAGGTGGAGGAGGTCTCGGGCCCTGGAAGACCGACACGTAGACGAACTTCCGGACCCCGGCGAGGAGGGCCGACGTCAAGAGGTTCCGATTCCCACGGTAGTCTACGTCCTGGAAGGTGAGCGCCGTCCTTCTGCTTGGTGATGCCCACCGAGGAGAAGACGATGTCCATCCCGTCGCAGACGCCCTTCAGGGTATCGGGACGGGTGATCTCCGCCACGACGACCTCGTCCACGATCTTCCTCAGGGCCCCCAGGCGTTCCGCGGATCGGACCAGAACCCGGACGGGGTAGCCGCGTTCTTTGAACTCACGGGCGACGAAGCCGCCGAGATAGCCGGTGGCTCCGGCCACGAGTACTCGTTTCATGATCTTCTATCCCCTTTCCCCGGAGGCGACCGATGTGTGAAGGGCTCCTGCTCGTGTCTCACTCTCCAGGAAACGGAGGGACTCCCCAACCACGGCCTCGGAGTCCCACGGGAAGTTGCTTCCGAAGCGGATGCGCTCAGGGCCCACGAGCCGGCACAGAGCGGCGAAGGAGATGGGGTTGGTGGCCCCGACGGTGTCGTAGTCGAGGCTCTTGGCCAGTTCCAGGCCGCCGTCCCGCTTGAGGGCCAGATCCAGGAGGATTCGTCCCCAGCGGGGCTTGTCCCTTTTGACGTAGTGGGCCTTGCCCAGACGCTCGGCCATGAAGGGCACCACGCCGCCGCCGCACGCCAGAACCCACCGGATTCGGGGGAAGCGGTGAAACGTCTCCTTGAGAACCAGGCGGGCATAGGCCCGGGCCAGGTCGATGGGGTACTCCGCTCCGGGGTACAGGGGGGCGTTCTCGTCGCTCGCGGGAAGTGTGTTGGGGTGCAGCAAGACCAGGGCCCGGCGCTCGTCGAGGTCGGCCAACAGTGGGTCGAACTCCGGGTCGCCCACGTAGCGGCCTTCGACGTTGGAGAACAGGAGAATCCCATCCAGGCCGAGTGTATCCAGGGTGTAGGCTGCCTCCCGTCGGGAGCCCTTCAGGTCCGGGAGGGGAAGGACAGCAAGACTCCCGAAGCGGTCCGGGAACTCCTCCCTCAAGCCCGCAGTGTAGTTGTTGCAGCCCCTGGCCAGCGACCGCGCATTCCTGTCGTCTCCGAACCAGACCCCAGGTGAAGAAACGGAAAGGAGAGCCCTGGAGATTCCCAAACGGTCCATGAGCCGAAGAGAATCCTCCGGGGCCCACGGCGGGAACCCGGACGTGTCGATTCCCTGGCGGTCGAGGGAGGCCAGGTAGAAGGGTGGCAGCACGTGGTGATGGACATCGACGAGCGGTTTCTGAAGCGTGGCCATGGTGGATTCCTCTTACGCAGCCGGACTGGCGGTCGTGTGGGTCACCGGGGGCTTCTTTGCGAAGCGCGGAAAGAGGACCGTAGCGTTCCTCGCCTCGATGGCGTTCAGCTCGGACGGGCTCAATCCGTCGTATGCCGTGATGGCTTTGATGGTGAGGGCGGTCTGGACGGGGGGTGTCCAGCCACCGTCGGTGCCGAAGAGGATGTGGCCCGGGCCGGCCAGCGCCTTCAAAGCCGTCAAGTGTGCTTCTCCCGGCGCCGCGGTGTCGTAGTAGAGCCGTCGGAGGAGCTGGAGGCCGCGGAGGACGTGCTCTCCCTCCATCTCCCTCCTTCCCTGATCTCCGGGTCCTGGGCCCGCCGCGATGCGATACGCCAGGTAGGGCACCGTCCCACCACCGTGGGCCAGGATGTAGCGGATGTTGGGATAACGGGCCAAACGGCCGCTGTAGAGGAGGTCCATGGCTGCCCGGGTGGTGTGGATGGGCCACTCCAGGAGAGGGCTGAAGAGATCGTGCCGCCGCGCTCTTCTGGGGTCGTTGTGGGGGTGAACGAACACCACGGCGTGGCGACGGTCCAACTCCGCGAAGATCTCTTCGTAAGCAGGATCCCCGAGGTAGCGTCCGTCCACGTCGCTCAGGAGTGCCACGCCATCGTGGCCCAGACGGTCCATGGCGTACTCCAACTCCACGAGTGCTCCGTCCACGTCCGGAAGGGGCAGGAAGGCCAGGGATCCGAAGCGCTCCGGATGATCCGACATCATCCGGGACTGGAACTCGTTGCAGAGGCGGCTCAGGTCTCTGGCCAGATCGGTGTCGTCGAACCAGACACCGGGGGTGGAGAGGGAGGTGATGGCGGTGGCGACCTTCATGCGGTCCATGTGCCTGATGGCGGTCTCCGGCGTCCACTTCGGGAATTCCACCGAGCTGGCGCCGGTGATACCCCTCCCGGCCAAGGCCCGCACGTAGGGCTCCGGGATGATGTGGTAGTGGATGTCGATCCGATGGTTCTCGGCTCCCATGGCGATGCCTCCTTTCGGCCGTCCCAAAGGCCAGAAGCGTACCACGAATGGAAGTATATATACTGCAATAACTTACGAATTAGCGGACGGGAGTCTTTGTGGATATTCGTAAGAAGTGTTGCGGTATTTCACAACCAGAGCAACGTTGTGGGTATCCACGACACCCCTTCCGTCGGCCCGGGAGCGACCGATGGTCCACGAGGACGAATTCTTCAGGAACGTCACCCTGCGGATCTGCGGCCACCTGGAGATCGAGCGAGGTCTCCAGGCCTGCTTCCGGTACATTTCCCAGCACCTTCCTGCCGACCGCATCTACCTGGAGAAGCACGAGCCGGAGCTGGGCGCCATGCGAATCGTGGCCTGGGCCGATGCCGACGATTGCGGGCGGGTGGATCGACTCATTCCCTACGGGAAGGAAGCCCTGGAAGCTATGGCCGAAATGGCCGAGGCATGGAAAGTCGGCCAGCTCCCGTCGGTGCTGGTCATCAACCGGTCCCAGGAGGAACCGGTAACCCAGGGGATCCTGGCGGCCCTGGACGAACCACCCTCCTCGGCCATGAGCCTGCCCTTGATCGTGGAGGACCTCATCGTAGGCGCGCTGGCCATCATTGCCCGAGGGGACGATCGCTTCACGGAAGACCACGCCCGGCTCTACACGACGCTGAGAGAGCCGTTCTTCGTAGCCCTCTCCAATACGTTCAAGCACGAGGAGGTCGTCAGGCTGAAGAATCGCCTGGCCGAGGACAACCGGGACCTCCAGAGGGAGCTCCTCCGAATCTCGGGAGACGAGATTGTCGGAGCTGATTTTGGACTACGGGACGTCATGCACCAGGTCCGCCAGGTGGCGCCCACCGAGAGCCCCGTCCTCCTCACCGGGGAGACCGGGGTCGGGAAGGACGTCATCGCCAACGCAATCCACCTTGGGTCGCCCCGGCGGGAAGGCCCCTTCATTCCCGTTAACTGCGGGGCCATCCCCGATTCCCTCCTGGACAGCGAGCTCTTCGGTCACGAGAAAGGGGCGTTCACCGGAGCCCTGTCCCGGAAGCGCGGCCGCTTTGAGCGGGCCAACGGCGGGACGATCCTGCTGGACGAGATCGGGGAGATGCCCCTGGACGCTCAGGTGCGGCTCCTTCGGGTGCTCCAGCACCGGGAAGTGGAGCGGTTGGGGGGCACGGAGCGGATCCCCGTGGACATCCGCGTGATCGCGGCCACGAATCAGGAGCTGGATCGAATGGTCGGGGAGGGGCGATTCCGGGAGGATCTATGGTACCGGCTGAACGTGTTCCCCATTCACGTGCCCCCCCTCAGAGAGCGCCGGGGGGACATCCCGGCCCTGGTCCATCATTTCCTCGAGAGGAAGGCCAAGGATCTCAAGGTGGGGGACACGCCTCGGCTGGCCCCCGGATCCATGGACCAGCTGCGGAGCTACGATTGGCCCGGGAACGTGCGGGAACTGGAGAACCTCGTGGAGCGGGCCATGATCCTGCACCGGGGCAAGGAGCTCCGGTTCGACGGTCTGGGCACATCGGCGGCTCCGTCCCCCGGACCCGCCATGGAGGGTCCCGACGGGCAGCCTCTGGAGCTGGACGCCGTGATGGCGGCCCACATCCAACGCGTTCTCGGCCTGACCGGGGGGAAGATTCATGGCCCGGGCGGTGCCGGCGAGCTCCTGGGCGTCAACCCCAACACGCTCCGCTACAGGATGAAGAAGCTGGGGATTCCCTTCAGGAAGGAACGGGTTGACGGTGAGGGGGCTTCCTCGTGATGCGGCGATCCTGTCCATGATCCGACGGGGGCTGGCTCGAGGAGAGTTGGTCGGAGTCGTGTGGGACTGGGGAGACACCCTCATGCGCGACATCCCGGGCCAGGAGGGGCCCATGGCGAGCTGGCCTCGGGTGGAAGCCATGCCCGGGGCCCGCTTGGCCATGGAAGCCCTTTCCTGCTGCGCCGTCCAGTGCGTCGCCACGAACGCAGCCGATTCGGATGCCGCCATGGTGGCCGAGGCGTTGGGACGCGTTGGCCTCCGAGACGGCCTGACCCACTTCTTCACCTCGAGAGAGCTCGGGGCCAGCAAACCGGACCCCGCGTTCTTCCGGGAGGCTTCCCGGCGGTTGGGGGTGCCACCCTCCAGGCTGGTGGCCGTGGGAAACGACTACGGGAAGGACATCGTTCCTGCCAAGGGAGCGGGGCTCGTGACGGTTCTCGTCCCGTTGGCGGAGACTCCGGTCGTGGCGAACGCGGACTCCCACAGGGCGGCGGACCTCATCGTGGCCAACCTCATGGAGCTCGCGGAGCTCCTGCGGGGAGGGTCGGGCCGGGCTCGTCTCTAGCCTCCCGGCCCTCTCTCCTCCGTCCATCGAGCCAGCTGGTCGACCACCTCCTGAAGCCTGGATGACTCCGAGCCCGAGATCCTCGCGAAAATGGTCCGGAGGATCGGATACAGGATGGGCAGTACGGCGAAGAACACGACGAGCCCCATGGTGGTGCCGTTCTTGGCGAACCTGAGGAGGCCCACCAGGGAGGTGAAGGCACCCACGAGCCCGACCGGGAGATAGGTGATGATGGCGGCGTTCGTCAGGTTGGCGGAGCCAGTGATGGTGGTGGTCCCGTCCTTCTTGGAGAGAGTGACGTAGCGCTCACCGACATCGCCCTTCGTTGTCCATTCCAGGGAGCCGTGGATCTCGTGGACTTCACCCTGCTGACCCATGGTCCGGCGGATCAGGGAGACAATCTCCGGGGTGTCTCCCGGATCGAATTCCCCCTCCACCCGCTGTTCGAAGTGGAGGATGGTTGGCCCTCCGACAAGCCGATTGGGCTTGGCGTCGCCCGCCAGGGTCACGGCCCGGGCCGCGTCCTCCAGGCGGACCGGATCGATCCCGACTTCCTCCCCGATGGACTTCAGCTCGGCCAGCGAGAGGCCCTCACTCTTCGTCAGAGAGCCGGAGGGCCCGTCTTTGACTGCCCTCCTCAGAATCGCCCGGACCTCCTCGTCCGTGAACTTCCTCTCATCGATGGACATGTGCGAAGCTTCACCTATCACGATAGTGGGGCAAGGCCCATGGGCCCTCCGGACTTCCGGACGCGCGGCCCGAGAACGTCGTCGAGGATGGCGTCAGGATGCCGCGGACGGTGCGTCGCCGATGTCTACGGCGATGGTGCGCCAGCGGCCCTGGTTGAACCGGACCATGCTCAGGAGGCACCGGGTGGCGTGGCCGGCGAAGATGGCGAGCCAGATGTCCATGGTGGCGAGGGTGCTCGTTTCCTGGATCACGGCGCAGATCCCCAAGGGCACCACCAGCTGGGAAACGATGGAGATGTAGAGGGGGCTCCGGGTGTCGCCTGTGCCTTGCAGTCCCCCGGTATAGGTGAGGGCCACGGCGACGAACAGCCCGGATACGCTCAGCACTCTCAGGAGGTTCACGCCGATATCCACCACCAGAGGCTCGTCGAGGCCGAACAAGCCCAGGAGCTGGCGGGGTATGAAGAGGAAGAGGAGCCCCACGCCGGCTGCTCCCGCCAGGCTGAACCGGGCGGCCAGGCGCACGGCGTCGTCCGCACGCTGGGGCTGGTTCGCCCCCAGGTTCTGACCGGCGGTGGCTGCCGCGGCTCCCAGCATCCCGGTGGCGGTCCAGGTGACGAGGGAAAAGAGCTGCGTGTAGGACACGGCGTAGGCTGCCTGGGCCTCGGCACTGGCCGCCAAGGAACCGATGAATGCGAGGAGGAAGACGCCCCCCACGTTCATGGCGATCCCCTGGATTCCCGTGGGGAGCCCGAAGCGGAAGAGGGCGCGGATGATGCCCCAGTCGGGACCCAGACGATGGCGGGGGAAGGAAACCACCCAGCCGCCTGCCCAGAGCTTCCATATCGCGTACACCGTGACCAATCCTCCGGCCAGCGCCGTACCTATGGCCGCGCCCGTGGTTCCGAAGGCGGGGATGGGTCCCATGCCCCGGATCAGAATTACGTTGAAGACGATGTTCAGCAGCGTCATGGTGATGCCGACCCTCATGGGGGTCCGCGCGTCGCCGGCCGAGCGCAGGGCGCCACTCAACATGAAGAAGGTGAGCAGGCCCAGGCTGAAGAGGAACATGATCCGGAGATAGGGCAGGGCCTGGGCCTGCACCTCCGGCTCGGCATTCACGAAGTTGAGGGCGAAGGGGGCCGTCAGGTAGCCGATGGGGGCCAGGACGAACAGGGCGAGACCCGCCGCCACCAGGAAGGCCTGGTAGACCGTCCGGTCCACCTTCTCTTCTTCCCCGGCCCCCGCAAACCGCGCCACCAGGACGCTCATCCCCGTGAAAACCGACATCATGAAGACGATGACCACGATCCAGATCTGGGTTGCCACCCCGATCCCCGCGTTGGCCGCGAAACCCACGAAGTGCCCCACCATGACGTGATCGATGATCCCCTGGATGCCACCGATGATGTTGGTGAGCATGGTGGGCCAGGCCAGCTTCCAGATGGCTCCCGAGAGGGGGCCCTCCACGATGGACCGGTCGTAGCGGGGCGACCGGCGGGCGGCCGGTGGCACCTGGATGCCGGGCTCTCTCGTTCCCGTTGGGGAACTCGTCATCTCTCTTCGTGGCTCTGGTGTGGATTCGCGGACCAGCCGTCCCGGTCGACCCGACTCTTACCCTCCTTGGGAGATTGGTTTCCCTCTGAGCCTCCTCGACCCGGAGGCTCCGGCGGCCGCGCAGCCGTCCCTCATCCTGACGGGAGAGCGTGACGGCGGCACGCCGTTCTTCGACGAGGACACGGTGCGGGTCACCGAATAGAGCCGGAGCCGTGCCGCTCGAGCCGAGCGCAGCGAGACGATCGAGTGCCCGCAGGTCAAACCGGCTCGCCCCCCTTTCCGTCAGGCTCCTATGGATGTCGTCGCCTCCCCTCCACGGTCGGGTTGGCACCCAGCTCCCGGGCGGTGCTGAGGAACATGGTCTCTTCGGCGGAATCCCGGAACAGGCTCGACGACGCGACGAGCTCCCACCCCGTGGCCTTCAAGACCGTAAGGGCGAACCCCGCGAGCACCTGGGGCGCCTGGAATGCGCAGTGCCCATACGCCTGGATCGGAATGAAGTTATACCTGAAGCCAATGCCTGCCAGGAGCGTTTTGAACCGGTAGGTGAGGCCCTGGGAGAGGGGCACGATGGGGTCCAGTGTCGTGTGCATGCCCACCCCGGGCACCTTCAGGGAGCCCCGGGTCTCGAAGCGAGCGAGCTGGGCCAGGGCCGAAGCACTGGCCGCGATCCGCTGCACTCGACGGTTGAGCAGGAAGTCGTTGGAGGACCCGCGGTACCAGCGCAGGACGTTCCCGTAGGGGAGCCCTCCGAGCTTGGTGATGAGATCGTTGGTGGCGAAGAGGTTGTACCAAAGGGCCCCTGCCGCCGACGAAGCCATGGTCGAGGGATCGTCGGGGTCGAAGGCCACACCAGCCACCCGAAGGAGCTCGGCCATGCGAGCCGGGTGGCTGGCGGTCTCGGCCCCCACGGCCGCCTCGATCCCGGTCCAGTTGGCCATTACGCCTGCCGGAATCATCACGTCGCCTCCGGCGCCCCAGGGCTTCCACGGCGTGCCGGGGTTGCCGTCATCCACCAGCCCGGGGAAATAGGCGTCCAGGAGTACCCGGAAATCCCCGAAGTGTTGGAGCTCCAACCGGAAGCTGCCCACCGGGGCGCAGAGGATCATGCCCCCGTCGTATCCGGGGGCGTTTCGCTCCAGGGCCAAGGCCGCGGTCAGCCCCCCCTCGGAGGCCCCCACCAGGAAAGCATGCTGGCTGGGGCCGAATTGGTCCTCGAAGAACGCCACGGCGTCATCCAGATCGTCCACCGCCACGTCGGCCACCAGTCCGTTGGAGCGGAAGCTGGAGGTGGCGTAGCCGTAGCCCAGCCCCGTGACGATGGCTTCGACGGGCTGGCCGCCGACTTCATCGTCGGGAATCGCCAGGGGCTCCATGGGGGCCACGTATCCGTGGGACCAGACTACCAGGCTTCCGTTCCAGCCCTCGTCCGGGATGCAGGCGCGTACCAGGGCGCCGGTCGAGGCGACGGTGCCGTTCTCGCAATCCGGGGACCCCGGTGGGACCAGGGCCGCGAGGTCCCGGGAAGTGGTGGTGGGTGTCGGGTCCTGGAGGGCCACCGGATCGGTGGACGAATCCGTGCAGGCGGAGAGGCCGAGGGCCAGCAGCACGAAGAGGAAGAAGACCTTCGCCGGGGTTCCGGAGAAGGAAGGGGGAGGATCCTGTGGGGAAGGGCTCCGGAATACCCGGAAGGGGTCGAGCATCGACCGGACGAGCATGGTAGCCTCCTGGGGAAGGGAAGGAGACCGGCGGGGAAGGGCAGCCGAGTGGTCCTCCCCGCGGGCCGATCACCCGCGGCTACCCGCCAGGGTGAAATCGGATCCGGGTGCCGGTTCCGGATTTCTCGTCAGGCGTTGGAGCTCCAGGGTTCACCGTCCCCCAGGATCGCCACCTGGACGGACGGCTGCACCTGGGCCAGCCGCCGGGCGAAGCCCTCCGCAGTCTGCCGGGTCCTGAGGAGAGGCGACCGGGGCTGGAGGGCCAGGTGGATGGGGACCACCACGGAGACGCCCAGATCCACGGTGGCCCTCACCGCGCTCCTCTCCCCCATGGTCATGGGGATGCGGAAGGTCGTCACCGGCAGGAGGGCCACGTCGGGCTGGAACCGACGTCGGATCTCCTTCATGAAAGGCCGGTGATAGGTATCCCCGGCAAAATAGACGGTCTGGCCTCCGCCACGGATGACGTATCCGATGGTGGTGGAAAGGTGGAGAGCCGGGGTGGCGTGAACCTTGAGCTCGCCGGCCGACCATTTCTCCCAGGGCTTCATGCCCACTGCGCTCCGAGCACCCTTCAGGCGCGTTACCCAGACCGCTCGACGGGGAGCCAGGATGGGGACGCCGGGATCCAGGCTTCGAAAGTACCGGCGGTCGGTATGATCCCAGTGGTTGTGGGAGACCAGGACCAGGTCCACCGGACCCAGATCCTCGGGCATCATGGACGGAGGGCGCACCCGGGCGTACGCCGGATTTCCCCGCCGACCGAAGAAGGGATCGGTGAGGATCCGCACCCGATCCATTTCCATGAGAACCGTACTGTGCCCGACCACAGTAATCGACAAACGGGGTCTATCCGTGGCCATGATCGTGTCCGCCTTCACTCCGACTTGAGGGCCGTCATGGGGGCCACTCGTGAAGCCCTCCGGGCTGGGAGATACACGGCAAGGGCCGCCACCGCCACCAGGACCAGAGGCACCCCAACGAAAGCCACCGGATCCAGCGCGCTCACGTTGTACAGGAGTCCCCTCACGAGCCGGGCGGCACCGACCGCCCCCACCAGCCCGACCGCTACCCCTACCAGTGTGAGACGCATCCCCTCTCCCACCACCAGCGTGAGCACCCGGAGCTTGTCGGCCCCCAGGGCCACCCGGATGCCCATCTCCCGCCGGCGCCGGGACACGGAGTAGGCCATCACCCCGTATATCCCCACCGCTGCGAGGGTAAGGCCGAGCAGGCCGAAGACTCCCAGGACCGCCCCGCCGAGAGCGGCGGGCAGGAGGGCAATCCCCATGTGGGCTTCCATGGTCTGCACGTCGAAGAGGGGAAGGTCGGGGTCCAGTTGCCGGACCAGGGAGCGCACCTCCGGGATAACATTCCGAGGGTCGGTTGCAGTCCGCGCCACCAGGGTCATTCCGGAGGTGAAGAGCTCCCGCTGGGGAAGGTACATGAACTCGCTGGGAGGTTCTCCGAGGCTCCGGTACTTTCCGGTCTCGACGACTCCGATGACGGTACGGTCCTCACCCGCCGTGTGGACCACCTTTCCCAGGGCCGATTCGCCGGGCCAGAAGCGGTCGGAGAAGCGCCGGTTCACGATGATGACGGGCCTGCTCGAGGCGTCGTCCTGACGAGCGAAGGTGCGCCCCTCCAGGAGCCGGACTCCCATGGCTTCCAGGTATCCCTCGATTACCAGCGAGTACATGATGCTCCGGAGCTCCCCCTCTTTGAACTCATATCCGGGAACCTCCACGCTCCGATCGCTCCCCCCCAGCCCCAGGGGGAGCTGGTCCACCATCCCGACCGAGGTGACCCCGGGTAGAGCCCCGACCTCCTCCATGAGGCGGTCCATGAACTCCCGGGTCCGCCCTTGATCGTATCCTTGCAGCCCGGGATCCAGAGACGCGGTGAGCAAGCTGCTGGGCTGGGCGAACCCCGGATCGATCTTCGTGGCGCCCTGCAGACTCCGTAGGAAGAGGCCCGAGCTGATGAGGAGGAGGACGGAGAGAGCCATCTGGAGGACCACCAGGACACGGCTGGTCCGGGAATGTCCCGCCCTCCCTTCGACTTCTCCCTTCACCGCCGACACGGTGTCGGGATTGGCTGCCTGGAGTGCCGGCGCCATCCCGAACAGGAGCCCTGTTGCCAGAGAGACCAGGAGGGTGAAGGTGAGGATCGTCCCGTCCATGGAGAGGGTGAACTCCCAGGGCCCTTCCATGGGCGGTCTTACCCGGGCCAGGATCCTGAGGGCGAGGTGCGCCAACCCCAGGCCCGCCGCTCCTCCCATGAAGCTGAACACGATGCTCTCGGTGAGGAGTTGCCGCAGAATCCTTCCTCTGCTGGCTCCGATGCTCAGTCGGATCCCCATCTCCCGGCGCCGGTCTCGCGCCCGGGCCAGGAACAGGTTGGCGACGTTGACGCAGGCGATGAGGAGCAGGAGCGCCACCACCACCATCATCACGGTGCTCATTCCCACCTGTGCATTCTTGAACGCGGGGTGGATGCCGGCTTCGTTCTGGAGGGCGAGAGTGTGCCCGAGCTGCGTATCGTAGTCGTCCGGATACTCTTCCCTCAGCTGGAGGAGGATCGCGTCCAGGACTTCCCGGGCCCGCTGCACCGTCTGGCCGGGACGGAGACGGGCCACGGCGGTCATCATGTTGTTTCCCCGGGAGTGGATGTAGTCGGCCCCCGGCGCAATCTCACGCTGCATCATGAGGGGGACGTAGACGGGGACCGAGGCAAAGTTCACCGGGCCCTTGAACTCCGGAGGTGCCACGCCCACGACCTGCCAGCTGTGGCCGTTCATGAGGAGGGACCGACCCAGCACGCCGGGATCGGATCCGAAGTGGCTCTTCCAGAAGCCGTATCCCAGGATCGCCACCGGGTGGGCTCCGGGTCCCACGCTCTCCTCGCCGGGAATGAACGGGCGCCCCATGATCGGGGTGACCCCGTAGGTCTGGAAGAAGTTGGCGCTGACCGCCATTCCCATGGTCCGCTCGCTGCGACCTTCCACCGAGAGGGACACGGGGACGAAGAAGTACGCCGCCACACTCTCGAAGACGTCGCCCGTCCGGTCCCGGAGATCCTGGTAGTGGGGAATGGACACGGACCCGTAGTCTATCCCGCCCCACTTCCTGTAGATCTGAACCAGCTCCTCCGGGTGCTCGACCCCTCCCAATGGCCGGAGGAGAATCCCCCGGACCGCGGAGAAAGTCGCCGCATTCAACCCGATCCCCAGAGCCAGAGTCAGGACCACGACACCGGTGAAGAGAGGGTTCTTGAGCATCGTCCGGATGCTGTAGCGGAGATCCCGAAGGAGATCGCCCATCGTCAGAACTCACGGTTGGGAGGCTGTGTGCCGCGCCGTGCCGGTTACGCCGAGGCGGCCTGGTGAGTCCTACGGGCTCCTTGCGGCGCAGGTTTCCCCGCCCCTCGCCGGCTCGGCCGGCCTACCGCCTGGAAGGGGGATCCAGATGGGCATCCGAGGGGTTGGCCTCGATGGTCCCGAGGGATTCGAGGTAGATCAGCGTTGGCTCGTGGTAGATCAGTCCAAAGTCGAACGGATCCGTGTCGTACTTGCGGGAGCGGTTGTCGCTCTGTCCAACGGCCTCCGTATCATGGTGAATCACGGTGCTTCCCGGAGTTTCCACGACCCGCCGATCATCCTACCCGCTCGGCGGACGCAATGGGTTGCCGACGCCACGAGAAAGGGCGCTGCCTCCTTTCCAACTTCTTGCCATTTGCCCTCATCTAACCTATATGTAATCGACATATATCTTCCTGGTGCTTCACATTGCTGCTCCACAGGCGAGCCTCATGACCCCTTTCCCCGACGAATTCTCCGAAGCTGGCGTCCATCTGCCCCTCAGTCCCCAGGATTTTCAGGTTCTCCTTGTGGTGTTTGACGAGCCGATGCACGGCTACGGGATCGTCAAGGCGTCCACGGATGATGCCGGGAACTCCGTTCTCGACCTCGGGTCGCTGTACCGCATCATCGGACGCCTTACCCGGAAGGGCCTGATCGAGGAGGTCGCGGCTCAGGCGCGGGACTCCAGGCGCAACCGCCGGTATTACCGGGCCTCCGACCTGGGTCGGCAGGTGGCCCGGGCGGAAGGGGAGCGGCTCCGGGAGCTCCTCCGGTCCGAGCGGGCCGAGCTGCTCTGGCAGAGGTCATGATGAGGGGGCCAGGCCGTCCGCCTCGCTCATCCGCGGGCCCGGGCCCCAGCGGTGCCTGGATCAAGCTCCTGCTCCGCTTCTTCCCCGCCGACTTCCGCGAGGAGTATGGAGACGACCTCCTGGCGGCATTTCTGGACCTGAAGGAGGATCGGGAGCGCGGCGTTCCTCGGGTCGTGGCCCCTGTCGTCGCCTTCGCCGCCACTCTTCGAACCAGCGGGCAGATCGTGCGATCAGGTCTCGCCGAGCGACGGTCCCGCCGGAGGCGAATGAGGAGAACCCCCAGAAGTCGAAGGAAGGAAGCCATGCTGCCCACCCTCGTCGCCGATGTCCGATATGCCCTCCGGGGCCACGCGAAACACCCGGGATTCGCGATAGTGACCGTCCTCATCCTTGCCCTGGGAGTCGGCGCCAGCACCGCCATCTTCAGCGTCGTCCACGGGGTTCTCCTCAGGCCGTTGCCCTACCCGGATTCGGACCAGCTGGTGTCCGTCCAGGTGAACAGCGGAATCGGCTCGAGCGAAGGGTTCTACGACCTGTCCGAGCCCGAATTCCTGGACCTCGGCACCGAGATCACGTCCTTTTCGGGAGTGGCCGGCTTCAGTGGAAGAGAGGTCACCATGGGGGACTCGGTCGAGGTGCGCCGGATCCGGGTCCTCCGGGCCACGGCGAACCTCTTTCCGCTCCTTGGCGTGGAGCCGCTTCTAGGCCGCACGTTCTCGGCCGACGAGGACCTCCCGGACGTCCCCCGCGTGGTGGTGCTGAGCTACGGGATGTGGCAGACCGACTTTGGCGGAGTCCCCGATATTCTCGGGCGCTCCGTGACCATCGAGGACCAACCCGTGACGATCATCGGTGTCATGCCCCCCGACTTCGGCTTTCCCGAGCCGGGTTGGGACGCCTATAGCCAGCTCCAACTCGATCGGACGAACCCCTGGGCGCGAAACAACCATTATCTCCCGACCGTAGCGCGGCTTGCCCACGGAGCGACAATGGAGCAGGCCCGGGCGGAGGTGGGGCTCCTCGCACGCCGGTCGACGGAGACCTACCCGGAGTATTACCCAAACACGGGGTACAGAGTCCGGCTCGAATCCCTCCAGGATGCGATCGTCGGGACTGTGAAGACCCCCCTCTACGTGCTTCTTGCAGCCGTGGGCTTCGTGCTGCTCACGGCCTGCGTCAACGTGGCCAATCTCCTGCTGGCGAGGGGAGAGACGCGGAAGCGAGAGCTCGCCATCCGTGCGGCTCTGGGCGCAGCGGGCGTGCGCCTGACGCGACAGTTGTTCACGGAGAGTCTCCTGCTGGCCGCCCTGGGGGGGGCGGCGGGCCTGGCCGTGGCCGCCGTGGGGGTGAAGGCGCTCGTGGCCATGGCCCCCGACGTCGTCCCGAGACTGGGAGAGATCGGAATCGACGGGACCGTGCTGGGCTTTTCCCTCCTCACGGCGGTTGCCACCGGTCTCCTCTTTGGCGTGATGCCCGCCCTCCAACCCACCAGGCAGGATGTGAACGCGGCTTTGAAGGAGGGGGGTGGGGAGAGAGGTGCGTCCGGGTCCGGAGCCGCATTGCGCCGGGCCCTCGTTGGTTCGCAGGTCATGCTGGCAGTGGTGCTCGTCACCGGGTCCGGACTCATGCTTCGAAGCCTCGTCAAGATCTACCGGGTGGATATGGGCTTCGCGACGGAGAATATTCTCAGCTTCCGTCTCAACCCGAGCCCCAGCCGGTATGACACACCGGAGAAGCGAGTCGCTTTCTACAGCGAGCTCCTTCAAGGGGTGACCGGTTTGCCGGGGGTGTCGGCTGCCGGTGCGACGTACTCCCTGCCTATGGCCGGCGGGAGCAACAACTGGTCCATCCTCATCGAAGGCCAACCCGTGGCGAACGTAGGAGAGGCACCCGCCAACCTCGTGCAAAGGGTGACGCCTGGATACTTCGACGCCCTGGGCTTGACCCTGATTCGTGGCCGGCTGTTCACCCGCCGGGACGATGCCCGGTCGCCCCCGGTGGTGGTGATCAGTGAGGCCATGGCTCGGGAGCACTGGCCTGGAGAGGACCCCATCGGCAAGCGCATGAAGGTGTTCTCGCCGAATTGGCCCTGGATGGAGGTGATCGGGGTCGTCAAGGACGTGCGCCATGGTGGGCCGACCCAGGAGCCGAGGCCGCGCTGGTACGTGCCGTATGCCCAAGCCTACGCGACGGCTTATGAATCGCCTCTTGCCAACACGATCGTCGTGCGCTCCGAGGGAGACCCGACGCCGTTGATGGGACTCATCGAAGATGTCCTGGACCAGCTCGACAGCAACGTGCCGGTCTCCAGCGTCCGGACCATGGACCAGATCCTCGATGGCACCGTGGGAGGGCAACGCTTCGTCATGACGCTGCTCAGCGTGTTCGGCCTCCTGGCGCTCTTCCTGGCCGTGGTCGGGGTGTACGGAGTCGTATCCTACACGGTGTCGCGCCGCACCCATGAGATTGGGCTGCGCGTGGCGCTCGGGGCGAGGGGCGGCGACGTGCTGACGAGCGTGCTGGGCGAGGGCATCCTTCTTTCCGCTGCCGGGGTCGCGGCCGGGCTCGGTGGGAGCATCCTTCTCTCCCGGGTCTTCGCGTCCATGGTCTTCGGAATCCCACCCACGGATCCGCTCACCTACGGAGGCGTGGGAATAGCATTGATGGTAGCCACGGCTCTGGCGTCGCTCCTTCCGGCATGGAGGGCCAGCCGGGTGAGTCCCATGGTGGCGTTGAGGGATCGGTAGGGCTTGCCGCTCCCCCGGACGGGGCTCCGGAATCGGCGCCAGCGGGCGACCGGCCGAGGGCGGCGGGGAGGAGGGCCTCACTCCGCCCGGAGCGACACCACCGGATCTGTCCGGGAGGCCTGCCACGCCGGAATGATGGCCGCCATCAGGGCGCAGGGCATGAGGACACACAGGACGATTAGGAGGGCCCCGGGGTCCCAAGGGCTGACCTGGTAGAGAAAAGACCGAATGGCCCGAGACGTTCCATAGGACAGCGTCAAGCCTGCACTCAGTCCCACCGCCGTGATGAGGACACCCTCCCTCAGAACCAGGTTCAGAACCTGCCTCGGCTCCGCGCCCAGGGCGAGGCGAAGGCCGATCTCCCCGCTCCGCTGGGCCGCGAGGAAAGCCAGCACTCCATAGAGCCCCACCATGGACAGGGTCAGGGCGATAGCGGCAAGGGTGACCACCACCATAAGGAGGAAGCGGGTGGGAGCCATCGCCTTCTCCAACACCTCCTCGGCTGTCTCCACGTTCCGAAGGGGGAGATTCGGATTCATGCCCCTGACGACCTCCCGAACGGCCGGGAGGAGAGCACGAGGGATGCCCGCGGTCCGGACGTTCAGGGTCATGACGGCGGGACCGAACTGGCCGTGGGGCACGTAGATTTCTGCGATGGGCTCTTCGTCCAGGGATTCGGAGCGGATGTCTCCCACGATGCCGACGATGGTCCAGACCGGGCTGCCGTATCCCTGGTCGGTTCCGACCTCTACCCGTTGGCCGATGGGGTTCTGATCCGGAGAATTGACTCGGACGAAGGTCTGGTTCACCACCGCAACCGGGTGGTCGCTCACGTCGTCGGAGGGCAGGAGGCGGCGGCCCGAGAGGAGGGGAATCCGCATCATCTCCAGGTAACCCGGGCTCACGGCCCGAATCCCCGCGAGAGTCTCCTCTTCCGGAGAAGGCTCTCCCCGCGAGGGCACGTGGACCCGGGCCGTGACGTGGAATCTCCCCAGGGGCGCGCCGAAGATGGAGGCCACCTCTTCCACACCGGGGAGGGCGGCCAGGCGCTCCTCAAGCGTCCGAAAGAAGATGCGCACCTCCTCCAGGCTGCCCCCGGTGGCGAGATCGAAGCGGAGGGTCCTGCTGGCATCGAACCCGGGATCGACGGAATAGAGCTGCGTCAGGGACCGAAGGAGGAGGCTCGCGCCCCCCAGGAGGACGACCGACAGGGCGATCTGGGCCGCAATGAGTCCATTTCGCAGTCTGCGTCCCGCGCCGGATGTGGCAGATCCCCGCCTTTCCCGGGCCAGGTTCTCCGCCGGGGACACCTCGTTCAGGGACAGAATCGGACTCCAGACCGAGAGGACCGTTACCGCCAGGATGAGGCCCAGGGAGAACAGGAGAACCGGACCGTCGACGCCAATCTCCTGGGCCCGGGGGATCATTTCCTCGGCCCTGCTCCGGATCACCTCGACTCCGGCCAGAGCCAGGAGCACACCGGAGCCGCCGCCCAGGGTGCCCAGGATGCCCGCCTCGGCCAGGATCAGCCCCGCCAGCCTTCTCCGGGTTCCCCCGAGGGAGGATCGCAGGGCCATCTCCCCTCGCCGGGAGAAGGTCCGCATAAGGAGGAGGTGCGCGGCGTTGGTGGAGGCGAGGAGGAGGAGAACGCTCACAGCGGCCATGAGGAGCCAGAGGCGGGCCCGGACAGCCTCCGTTCCCTGGCGGTTCAGCTCCTCCACTACGAATCGCTTCCGGGCGTTGGTGTCGGGATACTCGGCCGCCAGCCTCTCTCCCAGATCCCCCACTTCCGTTCGGGCCATGGCGAGGCTCGCTCCCTCCCGTAGCCGGCCCACGGTCCACCACGTGTGGCAGGCCCTGCCGCAGCTGGTGGGAGAAGAGAAGAGGTGGGGGATCCACAGCTGGGTCCCGGAGGGGAAATCGAATCCCTCCCGGGCAACGCCCACGACCTCGAGTGGTACTCCCGACAGCTGGATCGTGCGGCCCACTGCGTCAGCGGACCCGCCCAGCCGTTCCACCCAGAAACGGTGGCTTACCACGACCACTCTCCGACCCCCGAATCCCGTCTCCTCCGGTCGGATGTCACGGCCCAGCCGGGGAGACATCCCCAAGGTCTCCAACAGGCTCCCGGACACCCGAGTGGCTTGAATGACCTCGGCGTCACCCATTCCCGTCAGCGTGACGGAGATGGGCTGGTAGCCGACCAGGGAACCGAGCGATCGGGAGAGGGACTGGAGGTCTGCCACGTCCGGCGGAGCCATCTGGTCCTTTCCGTCCTGACCCTGCCAGACCGTGGATACGGCTACCAGCCCCTCGGGGTCGGGATAGGGCAGGGGCTTCAGCAACACGCCGTTCACCACACTGTACATGGTGGTGGTCCCGCCGATCCCCAGCGCCAACGTGAGGACAGCCACCAGGGTGAACCGGGGCCGCTTCCTGAGGCCTCTCCAACCGAACCGGACGTCGTGGACCAGGTCGTCGAGAAAGCGCCCACCACGCTCATCCCGAGCCTGTTCCTTGATTCGTTCCACCCCACCGAAGCTCACCAGGGCCTTCCTTCGCGCTTCCCGGGGGGCCATCCCGCTGCGAAGGTTGGCCGCCTCATCCATCTCCAGGTGGAAACGGATCTCCTTTTCCATCTCCTCCTCCAGCCGCCTCTTCCGGAAGAGGACGCGGACCCGCCGGCCGATTCGGTGCAACCAGTTCATGAGCTCTTCGCAGGATTGAAGTCAGATGTCTCCCAGGACCCGGTCCACGGCGGCCGAGAACGTTCGCCACTCTTCGTTCTCCTCGGCCAGGCGCTTCTCTCCGGCCCGGGTCAGGGCGTAGAACTTCGCCTCCCGGCCGCTTTCGGATCTTCCCCAGCGGGCCTTGATCCAGCCTCGGTCCTCCAGCCGGTACAGGGCTGGATAAAGGGATCCCTGGCCTACCTGCAGGACCTCTCCCGAGAGCTGTCCGATGCGCTTGGCGATGGCCCAGCCGTGGATGGTCCCTTGGGAGAGGCTCCGAAGGATGAGCATGTCCAGGGTACCGTGGAGGAGATCGGATCTGGATTTGGTCACCGTACTCGTCTTCGCGTTTTGTCGATTACCATAATGTCGATTTGCATAGTATGAGACGAGAGCGGACCGGAAAAGGTTTCAGTCGGATCCCGCATCGAGCGGGCTGCCATGGGCCGTAGCGGCGGGTGGTAGTGAAGAGGTGCTCCGTCCGTATGTCTACGAGGACCGATTGGACGAGCGCATGCACATACCGAGATGGAGAGACGGAGCGATGAGCGAAGAGAAGATGGATCGAAGGTCGTTCCTCACGGCCACTGTGAGTGGCGCTGTCTGCTTTTCTCTTCAGGAACTGTCTGGACCTTCCTCCGCGAGGGTGGGCTGATGGTGGCGGGAGCCAGGAAGGAGGCATCACCTCCGTCATCCGTGAGCGGACCCTCTTCGCCGGGATTCGCAAGCCCATCCAGACCCGGGCCGACCTGGAGCCAAGGATCGTCTGGTTGAGAGAGGCGCTTGGGGAGAGCATCGCCGGCCCTCTCACCCACATCTTCCGGTACGACACCCCGGTGGAGGGCTACGATTCGGAGATCGGCTTCCCGGTGCGGGAAGCGGTAAACCAGGGGGACATCCGCACCCACACGCTGCGTCGGATGCACTTCTTCGCGAATATGCACGAGGGGTCGGTGGCCACGGTGCCCCGGACCCGGGGACGGCTCTACGAGTACATGAACCGGGTCGGGCTCTCCCCGGAGCTGGAGTTGGTCGAGGCCTTCCACCGGTACGATCCGGCCAACCCGGAGAACCAGCGGATCGAGAGTAGGGGGTCCTATCTGCCCTGGCCGGGAGACTGGGCGACACGCCTGGCGAACGGGACGTTTCCGCGCCTATGAAAGCCAGGAAGTCAACGGGGTCGGCCCGGGTGGCGGTCGCTGGCTCGTGAATCGGGCCGGCGGGGCCGATCCATTCACCAGGGGCTGCGGCCCGGAAGCTCGTAATCCACGGGCAAGCAGGGCGAATCGACCGTTATGGGGGGGCAGGATCGCTGAACGCTCGCTGGATGGTATCCCCAGAGGCGGTTCAGGATCGACGGTGCCTCGAAATGGGCCCGGAACACCTCACCGTCGGTAAGCGCCGAGCCCGGGGGGTTCTTCATCAGTCCGCTCATGGTATGCCGGAGCATGAGAAGGTGGCCGATCTCATGGGCCAGGAGAGTCGGGTAGTTCGCTGAGCTCAAGCCCATGAAAACCAGGTCGCCACAGGCACACCCGCTGTAGTACCCGTGGTCGACGTCGTACACATACTCGACCCTGATCCACGGATCCTGCATGGCCTCACCGCAAATCGTGGAGCTGGATACGTGCAGGTGCACGCCTTCCGCAATGTGATCGGAGAAGGTGACTTCGCCCCAGACCAGACCCATGCCCTCGTCGTCCCAGATCTTCTGTGCCGCTTCCATGTGCCCCTGGATCACCGCCAACCGTTCCTCGTATGGCCCCTCGAAGACATCGAACCTGGCGTCCACGGAAAAGGGGGGCCTCAGCTCGACGGAGACCGTATCGATTCCCTCGGTCCAGGTAACGGTGGTTCGAAGGGGCGGATTCCTCTGAGGAAAGACCAGGAGGTCCGCGTCTCCCGCCCCGATGGGCTGGAGCGGGACGACGGTGTCGGTGGTGGAGACCTCCTGGCCCACCTCCAGCCAGCCATGCTCATCCTCGGTGAGCACCAGCAAGCCCCGGAGAGGGCCAACGGCATTCCGGAAGACCACCACGTCGGTCTCGTCCTCCCGGAGGGCGACGGCTTCGAAAACCACGGACGATGGCCTCGTGGCGTCGGGCAGATAGGCGCGGAGCCTCTGGATACGGGGGCTCTCGCCGCCCAGCGCCCAATTCGTGAAGGCCCTCCCGCCGTACGCCGATGCCCGGGATTGGCTCCGTACCGATCCCTCGCCGTCCAGGACCTCGAAGGCGACGGGCACGCCGGAACGCGGCCGGCCGTGTGCGTCCACAACCCGCACGAAAACGGGGCTTGGAAGGACGCGGTTGGGTAACCCACGCTGACCGTCTCCGGCAACCAACTCGAGGTGGAGGTTCAGACCTTCGGGCGAGTACGGAGTGTCCGAGCAGGCCGTGGACGCGGCCGCGATCAGACACCAAGGGAACACCGCGGCTGCGCGTTTCCATTCCGGCGGTTTCTTCATGGCTTTGGATCCGTGGTCCGGGTCTCAGACTCGTACGAGCCTATAACGCGTGTAGCCGGCGCTGGCTACCGGTATCCTCCTGCATTGCTCCCCCATCTCAAACACCTGAGCGGACCCGGGGGAAAGCCGCCTTCAAACCGCGGCGAAGAAGTTCTCCATGAGCCGAAGAGCCAGGGATGTCATGGTCTCTTCCCGCCCCTGGAATTCGTTACGGATGTCCGCGGCCGTCTTCCCCATGGCAGCCAGCTCTGGGCCGTAGACATCCGCCCACCGGAGCGCCTCACTTCGGGTGGTCTCGAGGTGGAATTGGGTACCTACGACGTTCTCGTACTTGAACATCTGGTTCGTACAGACCGATCCCCGAGCGAGGAGGTGGCCGCCTTCGGGTATTCCGAACGTGTCACCGTGCCATTGGAAGACCTCGAAGCTCCCAGGGAAGCCGCGGAGAATGGGATCTTCCTCTCCGGCCGGCGTTAGGACGACCCCCGACACCCCGATCTCCTTCGTCCGGTGCGGACGGACCTCTGCGCCCAGGGCCGAGGCCAACAACTGGGCCCCGGCGCAGATGCCGAGGCATGGTACTCCCTCTTCGGCGGCCGAGGCGAGGAAAGAGTGTACGGCGGCCAGATAGGGCAGCCGCCCCCTCTCGTAGACGGCGTCCGGCGTCCCTCCCACCATGATGGCCCCATATGGGGCCAGGGATGGCAGCGATGTTTCGAAGGATCGAACGACATCATAGGGGAGGCCGCGTTCCACGAGGAACGACTCGTAGATCCCGAATCCCTCGACTGCGCAGTTCTGGATGAGCAGGGTCCGCATGCCTTGCCTCCTTCCTCGACTCCTCCCCCAGTCCCCCTTCCGCCGGGGGACGGATCCCGGTCAGAGCCCGAACCAATAACTCAGCTTCACCATGAAGACATTGTCCGCTGGAGCGTGCTGAAGCGCATCGAGGTCGCGTTGCAGGTCCCACGTTCCGATGAGCGCCCGGTCGCTCCTGGTGTGCGTCCACGCGAAGTAGAAGGTCGAGCCTGGCCGGAACTCCCAGCGGAGCACCGCGTTTCCCCGCAGGGAACGGAAGTTGAAGTCCGGATCGGAGAAAGAAAAGGGCGGGGCGGCGCCACTCCCGTCGGGGTCGATGACGTACTCCCCGGTGGTGGATGCGATGGTCCCGATGTCCGTTCCGTAGATCTGCTTCCTCACCCTCCGCGGCTCCGCGAATTCCTTGTAGCGGGAGAATGCCCCGCTGACGATGAGCGGCTGCATGTACAGGTCGAGCGTAAGCGTGGGACTGGCAGCCACGCCGAGGCGGAGGTTCATCCCCACGGTGCGCTTCGTCAGGTCCGCGAACACGTACCTTGTGCCGTGAAAGGTAACCGCGGTCGAGTCGGCCACCGAGGTGACATACTGGGCGGTGGATTCCCACTGGTCCAGCATGGGCCCGAGGGTGAGGTTCACGCTGGTGGTCGGGCGCACGGTGATCTGGGCGTCCAGGTGGCGATCCTGCGCTCCTTCGGCGTTGGATCCCACGTAGCCCCCGACGGCTGCCGAGAGGCGATTGCGGCTATCCGTGGAGAGCTGCACCTGCCACGCGTTTCGAGCAGGGTAGCGGACGACGGGGCCGCCGCGGGTGAGTTGATCGTCGAGGACAGGCGGGATGTGCTGGGCGAAGGTGGTAACGGTCCAGTAATTGCGCAGTGTGAAGCTCGCGTAGGCCCGCACCGCCCTGCCCACCAGGTCGCCGTCGAAGTTGTACTTCTCCTGTCCACCGACCAGCAGGAAGTAGCGCCGGAACAGCCAGGCCGGCGTGGTTCGCCGGCGCACCACGTTCACGCTCATCCACAGGTAATCCGCCCGGGTCAGGAAGGCCAGATCGTTGATCTCGAACCCCGGGCTGCGAGCGCCCGCATCCACCTCCCAGAGCCATTCGCCGGCCTCGCGGCTCAGACGGCTCTCGAACCCCCAGCCCCGCATGGAGCGCATCGTAGGGTCGAAGGCGTCGGTGAACAGTCCGTTCTTTCCATGGCTGCGATCAGGCCGTTGGAAATACCGGGCGCTCGATCTCTGGACGCGCAGGAGAGCGCTGGAATCGCCGGCAACCTGAGAAGCGGCCACGGTCATGGTCCATCGGTACCGTCGTTCGCCAAACCACCACTCGGCATCCAGTCCGCCGGCCTCGGCATGACGGGTCAGCTGGCGGCCAGAGCCGGGTCTCGAGGTCTCGAACAACGGAGGTGGCCAATGGCCGCGGATCTGGAGATTGCCGCCGAGGTAGTCTTTGGCTACGCGGCCCACGAAGTAGTTGGCAAGGGCTCCACGTCGACGTCGAACCTGTCCCCGTCAGGGCCGGCCACCCTTGCCCGCTCCCGATCGGTGACGGACGTTCAGCACTCCGAGCGACCAGCCCGAGCCGGTGCGTCCGGTGAGCTTTGCCGCGCCCAGGATGGTGGCGCTTACCGGAACCTGGGCATAGTCCCCCGCGGCGCGGGCGAGCTCCGGCCCCCTGCGGAGCCCGTCCGATCCGTCGAGAGTAGAAGAGACCCAGGCCCGAGGCGTCGCAGACGAAGCACGTCAGGCCGCCGAACTGGAAGTAGCCGCCGCCCTCGACGAAGAAAGGACGCTTCTCGGCGAAGTAGGTCTCGAACGCGCTGAGGTTCACGACGGCCGGATCCACCTCCACCTGTCCGAAGTCCGGGTTCACGGCGCCCGTCAGGGTGAGATTGGAGGTGAGCAGGTACTTGAAGTCGGCTCCCACGACGTGCTGTCCACGTCGTGGCTCCGGTAGAACGGGCTGGCAGGGTCGGCCGTGCCGAGCCGGGCGTCGCTGGTCACCACGTAAGGCAGGATCTCCCCCCTTCCGGGGGAGGATTCGATCTCCAGCCCCTCCAGGTGGCCGAAGTACGGCGGACCCCCGGACTCGCTGGCCGGGAAGAAGCTCCACATGGAGTACTCGTTCAGGCGGTGCACCACGCGCCAGATCTCGAGTCCCCAGGTCTGGACCGGCTGGCGGGGGAACCGGAGTCTGGTCCAGTGGGATGCGAAGCTCGGCCGTCCAGCCGAGGGAGTCGATGGTGGTGCCGGCCTCCCAGACGGGGTCCCACGATCCATCCGGCGGGGCTCCGCCGAGCCCGAGCTGGTCGCCCTTCACTCCGGCGGGGTTGATCCTGAAGAGGGTCCGGCCGAGGTGGTCATGGAACGTGTCGAGCACGATCTGGAGATAGTCGCACTCGAAGTCCCCGTCCCGCCTGAAGAGGCGCGACACGATGCCGTCCTTCCCCTGGGAGTCGTACATGCGCGCGCCCACGTACAGGGCGACGTCGTCCAGGAGAAACCGGACCTCGGTGGGTTCTGTGGCCGGATCCCCCTCGCTGGGCTGCCACTGAGTGAAGTTGGTGGCGGCGGGGGCGGCCCGCCAAGCCACCTCGTCCAGTCTGCCGTCGACCTGGATGGGGGCGGTGGTGCGAGCGACGGACACGCTGGGGCGGGCGGGGCGAGTGTCGGCCAGGCTGGCTGGAGGTACTTGGGCCTGGGCGAGGGCCGGTGGCAGGAGGAGCAGGATCAGGAGGTTCGCGCTGGGACCCCGCGGCAACAGCATTTCGGTTGGCTCCTGAAGGAGAGGATGAACCCCGTGCCCCGACGATATCTCGGGAACGCGCGGGGAGACTCAGGACTCTCGAAAGGAACCTAGCCGTGGCCAGGAGTCTCGCGGTGGAGAAGGCGTCAGAGGGTAGTCAGGGATCGGTCAGGGGTCCGTGGCCCCCGTTCTCCTCGCACTGGCGGCGTCGGTCCGGAGCCCCTACTCACTCCGGAGCATCGCAATGGGGTCCAACCCCGACACCCGCCGTGCGGCCAGGTAGGGCCACCCGCCCACCCTCCCACGGAGCCGGTCCCATGCCCAGCTCGAAGAACCCATGGTTCCCATCCCTGATCCTCCTCTCCGGCTCCCTCGCGGGATGGCCTCCTGTAGGAGCGCAACGGATCTGGCCCGACATGGAGCCGGGGGGGCGCTCCATGCAGTTGAGGGCCTACTACGACGCCACCGCCACGGTCTCGGATTTCTCGCCTCCGGGCCGGGAAGCTCATGCCAGGAAGGGTGCTCTTCGGGCCTAGGGGCGCCTTCCCTTGGTCCTCCATCTTCCCGGCTGCAGCGCCAGCCCCCAACACCACTATCCGCTCTTCGAGTACCTAGCAGGCCACGGGTACGTTGTGGTGGCATTCCCCAACATGAGGGCCTACTCCAGGACCATCGAGGACGAGGGCAGGAATTGGGGGGGAAAGTCCCCACCACCTGGCGCTTCAGTTGCCGGCCGACGTGAGGAGGGTGTTCGAGGACAACCGAAGAGCGTCGCTGGAGAACCACCTCCCCGCGGTTCTTGCCGAGCCACCGGCGTGAGGTGCGCAAACAGCACCGGTGGTCCTCACTCTGCCCGCAGGGCCACCACAGGGTCCACACGGGTGGCTCTTCGGGCCGGGAAGAGAGTCGCAACCACTCCCGCTGCCAGGAGCACCCCGGCCACCACCCCATACGTGAGGGGATCGAAGGGACTCACGCCGAAGAGGAACCGGGACAGGCCCCGCGTCACTCCCAGCGCCACGGCGAGACCGAAGCCGATGCCCAGGAGGGCCAGAAACGTCCCCTGGCGCACCACCATGGCCATGACGTTCACGCGCTGGGCCCCGAGGGAGAGGCGGATCCCCATCTCCCGGGTCCGCTGGCTCACCGTGTAGGCCATGACTCCGTACACGCCGCCAAGGGCCAGGATCAGGGCGATGATGGCCAGGGCGCTCATGATCTTGGCCATGATGGTGTCTCCTCCCAGAGTCCGGTCGATGAGGGCGTTCAGGGGCATGAGGTCGTAGACCGGAATGGTGGGATCCACGGATTGGGCTGCGGCCCGGACCGGTTCAACCAGCGTGGAGAGGGGGACCGACGCCTCCACAGCCCAATCCATGAAGCGCGCGGTGGTCTGGTAGACGGGCATGAACATCATGATGGGCGCGTCTTCGTCGGCGCCGGCGTCCCGGGTGTCCGCTACCACTCCGACGATCTCCCTTGGACCGGAGGAGAGAACGATCTGCTGGCCCAACGGATCACTCTCGGGCCAGAGGAGCTGGGCCAGGGTCTGGTTGACGACCGCCACGGGAGTGGACCCGGGACCGTCGGATTCCAGGACGCTACGGCCACGGAGGATCGGCACGTCGAGGGCGTCGAAGTAGCCCGGAAGGACATACTTGAACCCCACGATCCGGCGAAGGGAAGGATCGGCAAAGTCCTGCCCTCCCAGCACGTAGTAGGTCCCCGAATAGCCCTGAAGGGGCAGGGCGTCCGTGGCTCCCACGGTCCGGACGCCAGGCAGGGCTTCCAGGCGGGCTTTTGTCCTCAAGTAGAAGGCGTTGGTGGACGCCGAGTCCGGGTATTGTCCTTCGGGAAGAACCGTCTGGAGCGTGAGAACGTCCGACCGATCGAAGCCCATGTCCGCGATGCGGATGCGTGCGAACCCCTGGACGAGGAGAGCCGAAGAAACCAGGAGCACCAGCGCCAGGGCCATCTCCGTCACGACGAGGGCCTTCCGAAGGCGACCGCCCCGGGCGCCGGAACCGCCACGCCCTCCCTCTTTCAGGGAGTCGGTAAGGTTGGCGCGACTGGAATGGAGCGCCGGCGCCAGGCCAAAGAGGATGCCTGTGAGCATGGTGATGCCCGCCGTGTAGACGAGAACCCGGGGGCTGAGGCCGATCTCGTGCGTCCGTGGAAACTGGGGCGGCATGATGGCCAGAAGCCCTCGGATGCCAACCGCGGCCAGGAGAAGGCCAAGGAGTCCTCCGGCCAGAGCCACCAGGGTGGCCTCCGTAAGGAACTGTCGGACGATGCGGCTGCGTCCGGCTCCGAGAGCTCCTCTCAAGGCGACTTCCTGTCCGCGCCCGGCGGCCTGGGTCAGGAGGAGATTGGCCGCGTTGGCGCAGGCGATGAGGAGCACGAATAGGACCGCCACGGTGGCGATGAGCGTCCCGGCCTTGAACCCCTCATCGAAGACGTCATCGTGGAGAGAGAGGATCATGGCGCTGTTTCCGGCGCTGGTCTCGGGATAGGCCTGGGCGATCTGGACCATCCGACGCTGCGCTTCCCCCAGGACCTGGTCCCTCGTGAAGCCGTCTCTGGCCCGGGCCAACACCGCCAGGTTGTGGCTGTCGCGATGCTCGTCGCCGACGATGGCCAGGGGGGTCCACACGTCCTGGCCCGGGAAACGGAACCAGAAGTGCTGGGGCATGATCCCCACCAGCGTGTGGGGCACGCCGTCCAGCAGAATTGTGGTGCCCATGGCCCCGGTGTCTCCGCCGAACCGGCGCTGCCAGAGACCGTAGCTGATGATGGCGACCCTGTCGCTTCCCGGCCTCCCTTCCTCGGCGGTGAAGGCCCGGCCCTGGGCCGGTTGCACCCCCAGCACCCGGAAGAAGTCCGGGGTAACGTAGAGGCCCGTCAGCCGCTCCGCCTCGAAGTCCCCCGAGAGGGTGAAGGTGCCGCCTCGAGTGGCGGCGAGGTCCATGGTCTGGCTTTGCTCCCGCAGATCCACGAAGTCCGGAACGGAGAAGGTGGTCTGAGTCCACCCGCGATCCTGATTCGTGGTCCAAACCGTATAGAGCCGGCTCGGTTCGGGATAGGGAAGAGGACGCAGCATGAACACGTCCACCGCGCTGAAGATGGCCGTGTTGGCCCCGATGCCGATGGCCAGGGAGAGGATGGCGATGGCGATGAGCCCTCGGCTACGGTTCAGCGAGCGGAGGCCGTATTTCATGTCCTGCCAGATCAGGTCCATGGTGTACTCCGTCCGAAAGAGATACCAGGCGTGCTGAAAGGCATCCAGCGACCAGAGGAGTGTGTCCCGGGGCACGGGGGAGCATCCCGGCGGATGGGGCGGCGGGGGGCCGTCATGGGTCTCAGGCGCTCCGGGGCCGCAGGTGGGGAGTCACATCCACCGGGGCCAGAGCCCTGTGTCGCTCCAGCGCCTCCAGAAGTGCCCGGGCTCCGTCGGGAGTGATCCGGTAGTAGCGCCGCGGAGGGCGCTTCGCGGCCTGGGCCACCCGGGCATCCTCCCACTCGGAGTGGGCGAGCCCCCTGCGCTCGAGCCGGTCGAGGGCAGGGTAGATCGTGCCGCTGCTCAGCCCCGTTTCCTCCATGATGTCGAATCCGTACTCACACCCACGGGCAAGGGCGTGGAGGACGTGGACTGTTCCCAGGCTCAACTTCTTGCTCTTGGCCACGGTGGCTTCTTTGGTTGGGTCCGTTGCCGGATAGGGTCCGTGTCGGTGGCGGGCCGTGAAGGGTATGCCCATGTCGGGCGAACCCTATATCGCTATTCGATCTATGTCAGATCGCGCCGGAGCTCTCTACGAGTGGGGTGGGACGGGGGTTTCAGCGGGCGCGGCAGGCACCACCTGCCGCGCCCGGCACCTCAATGGCCTTCCTCTGCCCGGACTACCGGCTCCGCGCGGGAGTGGGTGCGGGCAGAGGTTCCCGGGGAAGCATTTCGGCACGGTTGGCGGCGTGGTAGACGAAGCTCGCCACGATCACGGCATTCTTCATCATGTCCGCCGGCACGATGCGCTCGTAGAGATCCATGTTGGTGTGGTGCGTCCGGGTGGAGTAGTCCAGGGGATCCTGTATGAACTGGAAGCCGGGAACCCCCACGGCGTCGAACCCCAGGTGGTCGGTGCCGCTGGTGTTCCGGATGGTCAGCGTGGTCATCCCCAGATCCCGGAAGGGCTCCATCCACGCCTGGAAGACGGGGCGGATGGCCTCGTTGCCCTGTAGGTAGACGCCTCGGATGGCGCCGCCGCCGTTGTCCACGTTGAAGTAGGCCGTCACTTCTCCATGCTCGGGTTTCAGTTCCATGGTGGCGGGGTCGGCCAGGTGGTTCCTCACGTACCCACGGGAGCCCAGGAGTCCCTGTTCCTCCGCCGCCCAGAGGGCGATGCGTACGGTCCGCCTCAGGGGAAGGCCCGTGGCCTTCAGGATGCGAACGGCTTCCATCATGATGGCCGAGCCGCAGTCGTCGTCCGTGGCACCGGTGCCCGAGTGCCAGGTGTCGAAGTGGCCGCCGATGATCACGACCTGGTCCTCCAGGGCCGGGTCCGTGCCCGGAATCTCCGCCAGGATGTTGTAGGAGTCGAGGTCCCGGTCGTAGAAGGTGTTGGCGATATCGAAGGAGAGCTGCACCGGCAGCCCCTTCTCCAGGACCCTGTAGATGCGGCCGTAGTGCTCGGCGGCCAGTGCCACCTGCGGCAGGGTTGCAGGGGCATCGGCGGCCTGGGAGCCTCCGCTGCTGACATTCACGGTTCCCAGACTCCCGGCGCCGGGTGTGAGCACCACCGCCACCCGCTCATCCATGAAGAACTGCATCACCTGCTGCTGAAACGCCCTGCCGGCTCCCCTGGCGCCCCGATTAGCGTTGCCTGACAAGGGGGGAGAGGGATCCGGAGCCATGGCCAGCTCGGCCAGGTCGACATCGGTGAAGCGCCGGGCTTCGGGGGGCCGGATCGGCTCGAGAACCGGTGGAACCTGGGTGAGGACGAACTTGCCCCGGAGCTTGCCCCGGTATTGGGCGAGGTCGGCCTCGGAGCCGATGACCGCCAGCACTGCATCACCCGCCACCTCGCCACCCGTCCCCGGCGTCCAGGCCTTGGCGTACCCGATGAGGGGAGTGTACTGGGGCGTGAGCATGTGGGCCTCGAAGTGGTCGTTGGTCCACCCACGCCCGAACTGCCCCCACACTTCCTTGCGGGGATTGGAGAGTCCCCACTCCCGGAGTTTGCCGATGACCCAGTCGGCGCCCTCGTCATACGCTGGCGAGCCCGTGAGGCGGGGGCCGTAGATGTCGCTCAGCCAGCTTTCCAGGTCCATGACCTGGGAGTTTGCGAAGCCCTCGTCCTTGATGAGGCGGATGGCTTCCAGGTCCACGGGCTCGTGGAGAGCCACGGCCGCCGGGCTTTGGGCCGGCGGAGCCTGTTGGCCGGTGGCTGGCCCCGGTGGGAACAGGGATAGGGTGAGGAGACCCCCCAACGTGGCGAGGCGGCTGTGGAGGGGGGGGAGGACCGATCGAAGGGACCGGCTCCTGAACCCGGATAGGCGAGCAACGCGGACGGACATGGTAAGACTCCCGTGGGGCGGAGAGAGGTATGTGGGAACAACAACCTATGCTTCTCCCCGTCCGGGAGACCAGAGGCCCGGAGCGGGACCATGAAGTGCCTGCCCCAACCGATGCAGGTGCCGAAGGACTCCGGCACGGACTCGGGGGCGGAGGCCTCAGGGGGACCGGGCTCGGCGGCGTTTCCGGGTCACGGAGTGGGACGGACGGAGTGAAGGGGAGGGGGTGGCTCCCGGATGGTTTCGGGGGGCTTCCGGTGTTGGCGGAGGCCGGAGATTGCCCTCCGTGGGGCCGGTCTCGTAATCTGATGCGGACCAGTCCAGGCGAGAGCCGGAAAGGGGAGAGGGGCCCATGGGGAGACATCAATGACCGCACGGACGCTGGGATCGACAGAGATCCAGGTGAGTCCCATCGGGTTGGGGTGCTGGCAGTTCTCCGGAGGGGGGAGCCTGGCGGGGCGCTACTGGCCGCCCATGGCGGACGAAGACGTGACGGAGATCGTGCGGGCCTCGCTGGGGGGAGGAGTGGATTGGTTCGACACCGCCGAGGCCTACGGACGGGGACGCAGCGAAGAGGCGCTGTCCAGGGCCCTCCAGGCCTTGGGCCGGGGGCCGGGCTCTGTGGTGATCGCCACAAAGTGGTTCCCAATCCTGCGTCCGGCCGGTTCCATCCTGCGCACCTTCGACGAGCGGGTCGCCCACCTCTCCCCCTTTCCCGTGGATCTGCACCAGATCCACACCGGCTTCGGATCCCTTTCCTCCAAACGTGCCCAACTCGACGTCATGGCCGAGCTGGTGGGACGGGGGCGCATACGGGCGGTGGGGGTGAGCAATTTCTCGGCTCGGGCCATGCGAAAGGCCGCTCGGACGCTGGAGCGCCACGGCCTTCCCCTGGCGTCCAACCAGGTCCTCTACAGCCTCCTGGACCGGAGTATCGAGACGAATGGAGTGCTGGACGCGGCCCGGGAGACCGGGGCGACGATCATCGCCTACTCACCCCTGGCCCAGGGGGTCCTCTCGGGCCGGTTCCACCGGGATCCCGACGCGGTGAAGGCGCTGAGCGGTCCCCGGCGTTACCAGGGTTCGTTCCGGCCGAAGGGTCTGCGGCGGAGCGCCCCGGTGGTGGCTGCCCTGGAGGCGATCGCGAGGGAGAGGGAGATCACCCCCGCGCAGGTCGCTCTTCGCTGGTTGCTCGACGCCCACGGCGACGTGGTCGTGGCGATTCCAGGGGCGAGCAACCCTGCGCAGGCGGAGGAGAACGCAGGCGTCCTGCGCTTCGAGCTCACTCGGGAGGAGATCGAGACCCTGGACCGGGTGTCTCAGGGCTTTCGCTGATCAAACCACCAGTTCTTCCCGGGGCAGAATTCTCGGCCCGAGGGGAGCCGAGTCGGCTTCATTATCTTCGGAGGACGAGGGAGAGGCCGGGGACGGGCCGTCCCCGTTCCCATTTCCGTTCCCATTTCCGTTCCCATTCCCGTTCCCATTCCCGTTCCCGTTTCCCCTCCCGCTGCTCTCCGCCAGGAGCCGGTCCCTGGGGAACACCTGGTTCCGTTCGGTGATCCAGTCGATCCCGTCCGCGGTAATGCCATACTGGCCGGAGTCGGTCCGCATCATCCAGCCCTTTTCCTTCAGGTACCAGAGGTGGTAATCCAACTGGCCCTGTGCCATTTCCAGACAACCCTCGAGCTCGTAGATCCCGACACCCGGGTTGGAGGGATCGCGCCTCCGGGTCTTGTACAGGATGGATAGGATTCCCCTCTGGATCCGCTCATCGTCGTCCGCCCCCGAAACGGGGGCCTCGAAGAAGAGACTCCACTGGCGCCTTCTCCCGGACTCGTACCGGGCATCGTAGCTTGCCCGCTCCTCCGCATCGGACAGGACGTGGTAGGCGTCGGCGAGGGCCGTGAATCGCTCGGCATCCCCGGTCGAGGCATTGTCGGGGTGATAGCGCTTGGCCAACAGACGAAAGACCCGCTCGATGGTTTCCAGGTCAGCGTTACGGCTCACCTGCAGGGTCTCGTAGTGGTCGATGAAGCGGTCTTCGGTCATGTTGAAAGGCCCGATCCGTCGGGAGTCATCTCGGACCAGCGACAGGCACCCCTTACGCGGTCCCGCATATATCAACGTTACCTGCGGTGCGCGTAGAGTGCCAGGATTCTCTCAACGGCCGCCTCCGGCCGGTCCGTCCGCCTCTCCCGTGTCTTCCTCGGGGCTGGGCTTCTACGCCTATTCGTACGCCCAGCTCGTGACATCCGCTCCAGGTGGGGCCGTGGCGAGAATCCGGTCCCTCATGAGGGGAAGCACCCGCTGGTAGGAGGTCTGTCCGGGAAACTCGGCCGTCCCGCTGAAGCAGTGGGGGGCCCGTTCCCCCCATTCGAACCACCCGTCGTAGTAGGGGTCCGTGGTTCCCTCCAGAAACTCCTCCATGAGTCGGGCAGCCTCTTCGAGGAAATACGTATCCATCTCCCCCACGTACACATGGAGCTTCCCCACGAGTTTGGGTCCGAGGGTCGCCCAATCTCGTTCCAGGATGTGGCGGAGGTCGTAATTCTCCCGCCAGTACGCGGCCACCTCAGGGTTGATGCGGCCGGTCCATTTGTCGTACAGCGGGTCTGGATAGCCGTCTTCTCCCATGGGTCCGTAGACCGACATGAAGATGTCCATCTGGTCCCCGGACCGACCTCGGGTCCCCAGCACCGCCTCCAGGTGGCTCGCCTCCCACTGGTTCATGACGACCTGGTCGTCTACGCCTCGCATCCACGGTCGGATCGGATCCTTCTTCCACAGGCTCTCGCCGTTCCCAGGGTAGAAGGCGTTGGCATCGTCGTAGATGTTCACGAGCTGGAAGTAGCGGAAGTCCACGGGGTCGGGACAGAAGCTCCAGGTTCCGTTGAACATGTCCGGATAGAAGACCTGCCAGGCAAGGGATTCCCAGCCGCCGGTGGAGCCTCCTGACAGCGCACGGGCCCAGGGCTCACCGATGGCCCGGAACTCCGATTCCACCCGGGGAATGAGCTCCTGGGTGAGGGCGTCTCCGTAGGGGCCGTTGTTGGCGGAATTGACGGCGTAGGAGTCGTCGTAGAAGGGCGTGGGGTGCTGCAGGAAGACCAGGAGAAAGCGGCCGAGGCGGCCCGATGTCCAATCCTGGAAGAAGCGGTACTCGCTCTCGGCCCTTGCCAAGGCCGAGCCGGTGAGATCCTCCTCGGGAGGCGTCTCCCGCCACCCGCGGAACGTCGAGGGGAAGTGGCCCTGCCAGTACACCACGGGATAGTGCGCGTCTGGGTGCTCGTCGAACCCTGCCGGAAGGACCACCACGGCTCCCAGGTCCATGTCGTGGCCCCACCACTCACTGAGAATCTCGCTGCGAAACCGGATGTGCTTGACGTAGTCGGTGTCCTCCGGGGGGTCCAACGGGGGAAGGCGCCGGTCCAGCGTCAGGTGGATCACGTCCGCCCGGCCGGGATCGACGTGGACCCGTTCTACCGTGCTCACGAGGTTGCCGGGCGATCGGTTCCACTGTTGGCCCTCCCACTGGTCCATGTGGGCCTTGATGGTGTGACCATCGGCTCGGTGGAAGGTCGTATAGACGTTCAGCACGGCCTGCGCGTAGTAATCGCCGGGAGGAACCTGGGCGAGGGCCTCCAGGGGGTAGCCCCGGGAGCTGCCGTCCAGGATGGCGCTCTCTCCCGGTGTCAGGCCGTCCACGTCAACGCCGAAGATCTGCGGTGGATCCTCGCTCCGAAGCCGCTGGAACCGGGGCTCCGGATCGTCCTGGGTGGAGATCAGGAGAATGAGTCTTCCATCCTGGGTTGAGTCCTGGAGCTCGGGCGCGACGGCCACCTCGAACCGAAGATCCGTCTCAGGAGGGACGGACGACGGCCCGCTGCACGCGAGCGTCCATGCGAGGCAGAGGAGGACGAAGGGGCGAAGCTTCGAGGAGCAGCAAAGCATGGCGGAGCCTCCCTCTCTGGGTACTGGCCTGGGGCGGATGTCCGGCCTTTCCGGTTCGCTCGCCCGTGCGATGCCCCCGCACCGAACCGGGCGTGGGAGCCTGCAGGTCTTCGGTGGATGGGGGTATCCTGCCGGAGGGAAGGCGTGGGTGTCAACCGTGCACCTCCCTCCTCCGATCAGGCGGCCCCCCGACCTCGCGGCGCCCGACCTGGCGATGTTGCTGTGGCGGGGCTCCGGGCCCATTCTGTCAAGGCTGGCGGTCCCCGTGAGGGGATTTCCCTCAATCCTGCCCACGTCGGCTGGTGCCGACTTCTGACCGGAGGATTTCCGTGCGTCGGCTCACCCACATTCTCTCACTGGCGCTCCCCCTGAGCCTTTTGGTCCTGTCCCCCATTCTGGCGCAGCCCTCGTCCATGACGCAGGAGCAGAGGGCGCGGCGACTGGAGACCGAGCGGCAGCTCCAGTCCGTGGCGATCGTGGAGAGGAAGATCATGATTCCCATGCGAGATGGCGGTGCTCATTCCGGCCGACGTGTATCGCCCCAGGGACGCCTCCCGGCGTTACCCCACGATCTGGGTGCGGACTCCCTACAACTTCAACTACTGGGACATCCAGAACGGCGTGCCACGCGACATGTCCCGCCAGCTCGACGCGGTCCGGCGGGGCTACGCCTGGGTGGACATGCAGGAGCGAGGGCACTTCTTCGCCGAGGGAAATTACGACATCCTGGGCCCTCCCCTGACGGACGGATATGACGAGCTGGAATGGATGACGAGCCAGCCCTGGTCCAACGGGAAGGTAGGGACCACCGGCTGCTCCTCCACCGCCGAGTGGCAGCCCGGGGTGGCATCCCTGGGCCATCCGGGATTCGCCGCCATGAACGTGCAGGGGTTCGGTGCCGGGGTAGGGCGCGTAGGCCCCTACTACGAGATGGGGAACTGGTACCGGGGTGGAGCCGTCCAGATGCTCTTCATCGACTGGCTCTACGGAGAGCAGAACCAGGTGCGCCCCCTTTTCCCCCACGACACGCAGCGGGAGGACCTGGTCAGGGCGGCGAAAGCTTACGACTTGGCGCAACATCTGCCTCCTGTGGACTGGTCCAGTGCCTTCTGGACCCTGCCGGAAAAGGACATCATCGAGGCCGTCGGGGGACCGCACGGGATCTTTGCCGACTCCATGCCGGTCCCCACCGGAGGGGCCATGATCCAGCGAACTCCGAACGATCCGGCCTGGTACAAGGGCGGCCTCTGGCACGACGACATGCCCCTGAACGTGCCGGGACTCTGGTTCATGTCATGGTATGACGTCTCCATCGGGCCCAATCTGGCCATGTACAATCACGTACGTGAGAACGCCGAAGGTGGGGTGGCCGACCAGCAATGGGCGATCATCGCCCCGGTTGCCCATTGCTCCTACACCCGGGCCACGGAGGAGACCGTGGTGGGCGAGAGAAGCATGGGGGACGCCCGGTTCGACTATCAGACGATGATCAACGGGTTCTTCGACCGATTCCTCAAAGGGTCGGGGGGGGAGGTTCTGGACACCATGCCCAGGGTCCGGTACTACACCATGGGAAGCAACGAGTGGAAGTCGACCGACACCTGGCCGCCACGAGGGGCGACCAAGATGACCTTCTACCTGTCCAGCGCCGGAAACGCCAACACTCTGAGCGGGGACGGGGTTCTCGCGGCGGATCCGCCCGGGGAGGACCTGGCCGACCTGTTCACCTACGATCCCATGAACCCCGTCATGTCCTACGGGGGGAACGTCTGCTGTCAGGGCAACGCTGTAGAGTCAGGCTCGTTGGACCAGCGCGTTATGGAAAACCGGCCGGACATCCTGGTCTACACGTCCGAACCGTTCACTGAGGGCACGGAGGTCAGCGGACCCATCGTCCCCACGCTTTATGTGTCTTCCGATGCGAAGGACACGGACTTCACCGTGAAGGTCATCGACGTCTACCCCGATGGAAGGGCCTACAACCTGGACGAGTCCATTCAGCGGATGCGGTACCGGAACGGGTACGACCAGCCCCTGGTGTGGATGGAGCCCGGGGAGGTATACGAGGTTACGTTCCAGCCCCTGAACACGAGCAACTACTTCGGGGTGGGGCACCGCCTCCGGATCGAGGTGTCCAGCAGCAACTTCCCTCGTTTCGACCGGAACCTGAACACCGGCGGCAACAACTACGACGAGACCGAGACGGTGGTGGCGCACAACCAGGTGCACCACTCCGGCCGCTATCCCTCCCACATCACCATCTCGGTGGTTAGGAATTGATGGGGGGACGCATGCCCTCGGGGGCCGGTCGTCGGAACGGAAAGAGGAGGCGCAGGCTTATGCGGGAGACGACGCTGGGGAGCGCGGCAAGGCGCGCTAGGCATTGGTGGATCAAGGCCGGATTCTCGGGTCTGTGGCTGGCGCTAGCGGTGGCCTTCCTCTTGCTCGGATGCGCCGGCGAGAGTCGGGGTGGGGGGATGGGAGGTGGAGAGAGCGGCAACCGGGTGGCGCTGATTGGAGGTTGGCTCTGGGACGGCACTGGGGATCGCCCCGTGCGGAATCCGGGAATCCTCATCGAGGACAGCACGTTCGTCAGCGTGGGGCGGGAGCCCGAGGAAGGAGACCTGGCGGGAGCGACAGTGATCGAGCTCTCCGACGAAGACTACATCCTCCCGGGCCTCTTCGACCTCCACGCCCACTATGCGGTGGATCTGTACGGCGAAGGACGGGTGGACGAGGACCAGGTCTACCCCGCCCTGTTCCTGGCCAACGGGGTCACCAATACCTACCCTGCCGGCGAGATCGATCCCGTGAAGATGCACGACCTTCGGATTCGGATCGAGAGTGGAGCCCAGGTGGGGCCGCGAATCTTCAACTCGGGGCCTTACTTCGGGAGTGCACGGCCGGGGTGGAATCGGGAGATCACCCCCGAGGAGATCAAGGCCGAGGTGGATTACTGGTACTCCCAGGGGGTACGCAACTTCAAGGCAAAGGGGATCCGGCCCGAACACCTTCAGGCCCTCATCGATGCGGCCCACGCCCAGGGGGCTACGGTGACCGGACACCTGGACTCGGGCTACAGGAACACGGTGAACCCCCGGGACGCCATCGAGATGGGAATCGACCGGGTGGAGCACTTCATGGGGGGCGACGCCATGACCCCGGACCGCTCGGCCTATGCCTCTTTGGAGGGGATGACCCCCGACACGCCGGAGTTCCGGCGCATCGCACAGCTCTACCTGGACAAGGGAGTCTACTTCGACGCCACCCTGAGCGCCTACGGATACTACGGGAGGCGGGACCCCGAGGTGTTCACCTACTTCGAACCCGAAATGGAGTACCTCACTCCGGCGGCGCGGGAGGCGGTGGAGTCGGGACTGCCCCGGGCGGTGAACGAACAGTTCGAGCGGATCTATTGGGCGAAACGGGATCTGCTCGAGGCTTTCTACGACATGGGGGGCGGGGAGCTGATCACCCTGGGCACGGACCATCCGAGCTGGGGGGAGTACCTTACCCCCTTCTCCATTCACCGCGAGCTCCTCACCATGGTCCTGGCGGGGCTTCCCCCGGCGGCGGCTCTTCGGGCTGCCACCATCAACGCGGCCCGGGCTCTTCGGGTGGAGGACCGTCTGGGAACCGTTGAGTCCGGGAAGCTGGCGGACCTGGTCGTCGTTACCGGTAATCCGCTGGCGGATATCCGGAACACCCGGCGCGTCCACACGGTGATCCGAGCAGGCAAGATCTACGAGAGCCGCGAGCTCCTGGATTCCATGAAGGGGAAGCTGGAGACGCCGAGGTCCGCGGCGCCCGGGACGTCGGAGTAGGCGCCGCCGGGGACGGCGAGAGCCGCGCTCGCTACACCCTCACCAGCATCTTTCCGATGTTGGCTCCCGAAAAGAGGCCAAGAAACGCCTGCACGGCGTGGTCGATGCCCTCCACGACGGTTTCCTTCCAGGTCAGGCGTCCGTCCTGGATCCACTGAGTCATCTCCGCGAGGAACGCGCCGCGCAGCTCCCTGTGGTCGGAGACGATGAAGCCGCGGAGGGTCAGCCGCTTGGGGATCGCGGCGCCCAGGGATCGGGGGCCCCGGGGCGGGATCGTGGCGTTGTACTGGTCGATCATCCCGCACAGCACCACTCGGCCGAAATCGGCCATGTTGAAGAGGGCCGCTTCCAGGTGGTCGCCGCCAACGTTATCGAAGTACACGTCGAACCCGTCCCGAGCCACTTCGGGGAGGTAGCGATTCAGCTTTCCCACGGTCTTGTAGTTGAACGCCGTGTCTACGCCGAGATCCCGCTCCAGCCACGCCACCTTCTCGTCGGAGCCCGCGCTCCCGACCACAGAAGCTCCTTTGATCTTGGCGATCTGGCAGGCCGTGGATCCGACGGCCCCGGCGGCACCGGAAACGAAGACGTGGTCGCCCTCCCCGAGTCGCCCAATCTCCGTCAGGCCTACCCAGGCAGTGAATCCCGGCATCCCCAGGGAACCGAGATAGAGCTGAGGGGGGACGCGCTCCACGTCGATGAGCGTGAGGTCGGCGGCTGGAGCGACGAACGCCTCCCGCCAGCCGTACTGGCTCAAGACCCAATCTCCGGCCGAGAAAGCCGAGTCCCTGGACCGCTGGACGATGCCCACGGCCCCACCCCGCATGACCTCGCCGAGCTGGAACGGGGGCGTGTAGCTGGGTCGGTCGAACATGCGGCCTCGCATGTACGGATCCACCGATAGCCATCTGTTGCGGACCCGGACCTCACCGGGGCCGGGCTCCGGAACCTCCACCCGCGCCAGCTCGAAGTCGCCCTGCTCCGGGATTCCCCGGGGGCGTTGCTGAAGACGGACTTCCCGGCCAACGATTGCCTGCATGGTGATTCCTCCGGTGCCGGGTCCCGGCTCGGACGGTCGAGCCCTCCCCGAAACGATACGCAAGTCCCCTGCGGCTGCCCACTCCCCCTGCTTCAAGAGAAGGAGAGTCGCCGGACTCGGGGCTCCCGGGAGTATCGCTTCGTCGACCCCAGGGTAGAAGAAGGAACGAGACGCTGGCTCCTCCCTGGGGGGGTACCGTCCCGGTCCTCTGTCCGATTTCCGGACCGCGATACTCGTGAGGAAAGAGAAGATGGCGATGAAGAAGCGACTCGCGTTTCTTATGATCCTGGCGGTGAGCTCTTTTGCCGTCACTCAAGTGGTTGGCACCGCGAAAGCCCGGGCACAGACGGCCAATCAGCAGGAGGTCCTGCAGAAGATGGTCGAATGGAACAAGGATCTCGGGGTGAGCTGCGACTACTGCCACACCACCGACAAGACCCAGACCATCGAGAGCCTGGAGGGCAAGACCGCGTCGGCGGCCGAGTTGACTCCTCTCCTCCATCGCCGCATCGCCCAGGACATGGAGGGAATGATGCAGATGGTCAACGACCAGCAAAGCTCGAGCCTCACGTGCCAGACTTGTCATCAGGGCTCGGCCAAGATCCCGGCGAAGGAGTAGAGCGGTCCCCGGTTTTCAAGGAAGCCTGGAAATGACCGAGCGGGCGTATTCGTCGGTGCTCGCGGTCCCGCCCAGGTCCCGGGTCAGCGAGGCGCACTCCCGCAAGCAGATGTGCACGGCGGTGCGGATGCGGTCGGCCACGGCGTTCTGGCCGACGTGGTCCAGGAGCATGCAGGCCGCCAGGATCTGGGCCGTGGGGTTGGCGATCTTCCGGCCGGCGATGTCGGGCGCGGAACCGTGGACCGGCTCGAACATGGCCATCCTGTCGCCGATGTTCCCGCCGGGGGCCATGCCGAGCCCACCCACCAAGCCGGCCATGAGATCGCTCAGGATGTCTCCGAACATATTTTCCATGACCAGGACATCGAATCGGTAGGGGTTCATGACCAGGTGCATGGCCGTGGCATCAATGATGGTGTCCTCGAACTCGATGCGCCCTTCGTACTCCTTCGCGACCTCCCTCCCCACGTCCAGGAAGAGGCCCTGGGTGAACTTCAGAATGTTGGCCTTGTGGGCGCAGGTGACCTTCCGGCGCCCGTGGGCCACGGCGTACTCGAAGGCGTAGCGAAGGATCCGCTCGGCGCCGAAGCGTGTGACGATCATGACGGACTCGGCTGCGGCCCGAGGATCCCCTTCCATCCCGATGTAGTGCTCCACCCCCACGTAGAGACCCTCGGTGTTCTCCCGAATCAGAACGAGGTCGATGTCCTCGTACCGTCCGCCGGGCATGAGCGTGAGGACGGGCCGAACGTTGGCGTAAAGGTCGAAGTGTTTGCGGAGCGCGACGTTGATGGAGCGGAAGCCGGCTCCAATCGGTGTCGTCAGGGGTCCCTTCAGGATGAGGCCCGTGCGCTCGGCCGAAGCGAGCGTCTCCAGGGGAAGGGGATCGGACGCCTCGTGGATCCCCGCCATTCCGGCGACCTGACGATCGTAGTCCAGCTCAGCGCCTGCCGCGGCGAGGACCTTAAGCGTCGCGTCGACGATGTTCGGTCCGATCCCGTCACCGGGGATCAGCGTGATGGTCCTTCCCATGTGTTTCCGCGTCCCCCCCGTGTTCGGCTTCACACCCGGGCGTACATGCTTCGGATGGGCCGACAAGGCCTGAGGGGCTCAGTGCCAGGTCGGCTCCGGCCCATCGTCGTCGTACTCCTCGTTCTCGTGGTCTTCACTTCCGAACCCCCAGATGGCTTCGGTCATGTTCACGAGATCGAGAGCTTGGGCGGCGATCTCCTCGTCCTCGGAGTCGATCAGCCCCCCCAGGATCTCACTTACTTCGAAGGGACGGATGTCCGCCGCCGCCTCCATGGCCGCCAACAGGAGGGGCCGTTGAGCATCCGGATCGGTAGGCAGGATGGGTGTGCCTGACTCCGCGGCCCGAATCATCTGCTGGATGAGGGGCCAGGAGTCCTGCACCTCATGGGTCCGGGCCGCGTGAATGGCCTCGTGGAGGAGATCGGGGTCCAGGGAGCTCAGGGCATCCAGGATTTCCTCGTCGAACCCATCCACGAAACGCATACAGAAGACCGCCGTGAGCTTCCATGCAGGGTCCGAGTCGTAGTACGCCGCCCGGACCGCTGCGACATGCCAGGCCTCCGGGGATCGCACGGAAGCCTCCAGGGCCCTCCGGCGGACTTCCACGGGCGTGGCCGGGTCCCGGTAGGCATCCCGGAAGGCGAGCTGTGCGCGGGCGAGCGTCGCTTCGGTCACCGCCGGTGATTCCCGGTCCTCGAGGCCTTCGAGATGGGCCTCCTCCAGGGCGGCTCCGAACGAGATCGCGGCCCGGGCACGGATGGCGTCGGTCTCGGCAGGCTCTGAGAAGATGCGTAGAAGCTCATGGGCCAGAGGGTCATCCAGGATGATGAGGCATCCGGCGAGCTCTGCCGCCAGCAGTCGCTCCGACTCCAGGGCTTGCGCATCGCGGAGGACCGCGAGTACCTGGGCCCCGGCGTCCGGCGGCCAGTCCCAGGACGGGATCTGGGCAAGGCGCTCCATCATGACCTCTTCTCCCTTGGCGAGGATCTGCTTGCCGAAGGGTACGCCGAAGTCACTCGTTTTGCCATGGGGTTGTGGAAGGCTCAGCCCCTGTTCCCACGGGCCGGGGGGGAGGGTCGAGCTTTCCCGCCAGCTCGTCCAGGAAGGCTGCCTGGGCAGGATTGATCTTTCGGGCGGCGGTATCCAGTCCAAACCACTCTGCGCGGTCGATCTCGGGGAAGGTCCGGAATTGTCCGGATTTGGGTGGCCATTCCATTTCGAACCCGTTGCTCTGGATCCCGGCGGTGTCCAGGTCTCCCTCCACCGCCCAGGCCGTGACACGCTTTCCGCCCTTCTGCCGCACCGGCGTGAGGGGAATCAAAGGGGCTCGGAGGGCGGTCCCGAGCTCCTCCTCGAACTCCCGCACCGCCGTCGCCCTCGGATCTTCTGCTCCCTCGCACTCACCCTTGGGGATGGACCAGGCTCCGAGGTCTTTCTTGGCCCAGAATGGCCCGCCGGGGTGCACCAGCAGCACCTCCGGCCCTGCAGCCGTGCGCCGGAACATGAGGATACCCGCGCTGGTCTTCGCCATGGGTGGTGCTCCATTGCTGATGTCGAGTCTGCTCGGGACCCCTCGCCGCCGGCACCCTCAGACTTCCCTGGAGACGCCCCAAACCGAGAAGTTCTCGTCCTTCTTCTGACCGACCCCCACGGCCCCTTTGAACATGTAAAGTGCCATGGACCAGTCGGGCTCGAAGCCGCTGCTGGTGGAGGACCAATAGGCCTCCTGGACATGGTGGAAAGGGTGGCCCGACGGGAGAGCCGGGGTGTGCCGGGAAGCGTCCACGAGGGATTCGAGCTCGTTGAGGGTGGGCAGACACCAAGAGTTCCTGCCTCCCAGCCGGTGGCCATTCACGTGGGCGAGAACTTCGAACGCCTCGTCCCAGGTGGTCCAGTGCCCTGCGAGGTCGGCGCACCGGGTCCAGACGAGTCCCGTCAGCCGATCCAGGACGGTGTCGAGGCCGGCCTCGAACCGCGGCTCCGGCCAGGGTACGCCCGTGCGGCTCTCTCCGTCCTGACCCGTTCCCTCGCACTCCAGGGAGCGGCCGGTCGCGTCGAAGCAGCTGCGTTGTCCCGTGGCCGGCAAAACACCGTTCCCTGCACCGCGCACCGGCCAAAGGAGGCGGAACTCCGTCTTGCGACCGTAGAACATCCGCCCTCCCTCCAGGTGAACGTACCAGGCGTACGCCGGATTGATGGCGGCGGTGGTGCTGGTCCAGTACCAGCCGAGAAAGACGTCTCGAAAGGGGTGGGGTGAAGGCAGCGCGGGATCCCGGGTCTGGTAGCTGATCAGGGACCGGAGCTCACGGCGGTTGGGCATCCGCCAATCCCGGTGCCCAGCAAACGCTTCCCGATTCATGGCACCGACGGTTTCGAGGCCTTCGGACCACAGCACGGGCAGCCCGGTGAAGTTCCCTCGTCGTGTCCACTCCAGCCCGGTGAGGAGGTCGGTGACCGTCTCCCCCGAGGCGTCGAAGCGAGGCTCCGGCCAAAGAATGCCCGGTGCCCCCTCGGCGTCCTGGCCGGATCCGAAGCACTGGATCTCACGCCCCGAGGTATCGTAGCAGGAGGCCTGGCCGGTGTTCAGGTACAGGCGCGGCACCGGGCCCCCCTCCGCCGGTTCAGGCCTCGCCTCCGGACTCGCCCTCCCAGAGCTGGCGCCTTCGCCTCCGGGGCGACTCCTCGACGGTCCGAATCCATCGCACCGCCAGGAAGATTGCACCGATCAGGATGATTGCGGTGGCGACCCAGCCCAGGGGGAAATGGCGGGCCACCACCACCGTCACCTCCGTCTCCAACGGCACGGGGGTCCCGGCCGGCGGCTCCTGCTCCAGGACCACGCCGGTCCTGGCCAGGGACCACTTCCTCCGGGCACTCCCGAATGTGAGCCCCGCATCCGCCACGATATGGGCGGCGTCGGTGCTGAGGGTGTCGACGACGTCGGGGACCGGTACGGGTTCGGCGATCACCACATCCACGGGAGTCTGGAGGGCCACCACGTCCTGGGGGGCCGGGGTCTGCTCAATGACCGTCCAGGAGGCCGCCGGGGCCGGCCTACGCTCTACTTGGCCCAGGGTGAGGCTGGCGCTGTCGAGGACGGCACGGGCGCCCAGGGTGTCCGATCCCAGGAGATCCGGCACCGGCACCCCCTGGGCGACCTCGAGGGAGACGGGGGTCCCCACCGGGACGACCACTCCGGCGGCCGGGTCCTGTACCAGAACCGTGCCGGGGGGTTCGGTGGACGGGCGCTGGGTGAAGGCTCCCTCGGCGAGTAGGGAGTCGGCCAGGCGTTTGCGGGCGGCGGAGAGAGCGATGCCGGTGAGACGGGGCACTCCCATGCCACGAGCCATGACCACGTCGACGGGGGAGCGCAGGGGAATCATCGCACCCGGGGCCGGCGTCTGTCTGATGACCGTGCCCATGGGATTGGACGACGGCTCCCGGGTAACCTTCCCGAGGCTCAGCCCGGCCGCGCTCAGGCGCTCCTGGACCCGGTCCATGTCGGCGCGGTCCAGGTCTGGAACGGGTACGGCCTCTGCCACGACGATCGTAACGGGCGTCGCCAAAGGAACCCGCTGACCAGCGGGAGGCTCCTGGCGAATGACGGTGCCGGTGGGTTCGGGGGAGGGCTCGGAGCTGAGGCCGGAGAGACGCAGCCCCGCGGCGTCCAGGTTGGCCCCGGCGGCCAGGGAGTCCAACCCCGTAAGGTCCGGGACGGCCACGCCGGCGGCCACGGTCATGTCCACGCTGGAGCGCAGGGGGGCGAGGCCGTCGGGGGCGGGGGACTGGTCGAGGACGGTGCCCATGGACTGCTCGGAGATCTGGGGTCGGTAGCTCCCGGGATGCAGGCCTCGGCCGGCGAGGAGGGCCCGGGCCTGGGCCGTGTCTCGCCCGAGGAGGTCGGGCACCCGAGCCCATTCCGAGGCCGACAGGTTCACCGAGGAGCCCAGCGGTACCTCCGTGCCCCCGGGGGGCTGCTGCTCCACCACGGCGCCCTGGGGACGAGCGGAGAGCTGGGTCGTGACCCGGCCGACCTCGAGGCCCAGGCGGGACAGGGCCCTCCGGGCGGTGGTGGTGTCCTGGTCGAGGAGGTCCGGGACCGTTACCCAGGAGGCCAGGGTCACCGTCACGGTATCCCCGGCAAGGATCTCCGTACCCGCCTCCGGCGTCTGTTCCAGCACCGTTCCCCTCGGCTCCGCCGAGGGTACAGACCGACGTGGCACGAGTGTAAGCCCCAGCGAGATCAGCATTTCCTCCGCCACGCGCACGTCTCGTCCCACCAGGTCCGGAACCGCGACGGGTGTGGAGGAGGGGACCGCCCGGGGGACGTTCTGGGGATTGCCCCGGGAGGGGGCTTCAGGGGACGGAGGCGTGAACCGGAAGTCGTCCACGTTGATGTGTCCCGTGCGAGACTCGTCGACGATCCGTATCACCCCGATCTGGCCGCTTAGCCCGGCGAGGTCCCAGCTCTCCCGCCTCATTTCCTCCTGGCCATCACCCCGAGCGACACGAGCCTGCTCTTCCTCCCCCGTGCGGGGATCAACGGTGAGGAGCTCGACGCGGGTTTCGGGGTCGTCGCTCCCGCCGATCAAGAAGCTGAGCGAGCCTCCCGGGATTCGGAACGGGTTCGACGTGAGAGTACCCGTGGCCGCATCGCCGCGGGTCTGTCCGGGTAGCAGATCCGGATCCCGGGTGTAGCGCTCGTAGGTCCCGATCCAGAAAAGCCCCTGCTGGTTCGCGCTCCCCTGGCTTCGAACGCGGATGTTGTCGCCCAGCGTGGGCTGAAACGTGAACGCGTCGCCTGTGGGGGTCCATCCCCGGAGATCGCCCGTCTCGAAATCCCAGGTCACGCCTGCGTCTTCCGGAGGCGGAACCTGTGCCGACACCCCGGTTGGGAGGGCGAGCGCTGCGAGGATGAGAAGGTGGGCCCGGATGACGAGCTGTTGCACCGCCTTCTCCTGCTTCGTTCAAGGATGGTAGGTCTTCTCCGCTCGAGGACATAATGCCAGGATCCCGGCCTGGGGAGAAGGGGTGGTGGACCCCGAAGGGGAGTGGCGCCCCGAAGTGGATTGGCGCAGAGGGGGATTGGCGCCGGACTTGCGCGAGAGGTGCCTACGCCGCACCCTAATCGCGACAACCCGGCCCCCCCACTCCAGCTTCCGCCAACGCGGAGGACGTGATGGACGTGCGTGCTGTGGTTGGTGCCATCCTGGCGGTCCTCGCCGCCTCCTGTGCTTCCGTTCCCGAAGAAGCCGTTACCCTGTCGAACCTGGTGGGGGTGCAGATCGCCGAGCACCGGGCGTCCCACGAGGAGTTCGTGCGCCGCTACTACGCCAGCTCCAGGGCCGTCGTGGAGATGTTCCTCCGGGACCGTTGGGTGCCGGAGTACCTGGAGCGCTTCGTGGGAGAGAGTGGCGTGATGGATCTCCTCACCACCCCTGACGAGGTCTTCGACGAGGCCCAGCTGGCGCGCCTTCGGGAGGAGATCATGGCGGTCTCCGGCGTGGGGGAGGTGCGCACGCCCCTCATCGTGGAGGCCGTAAGCCGGGTCTTCGGCGACGCCGAACGTGGCCGGATCATGCTGGATTTCGCCCAGGTGGCACTGGAAGAGATCGAGTCCCAGCGGAGCCAGCTCATGGAGCCTTTGATCCAGCAAGAGCAGGAAGTGCTGGACCAGCTGGGCGCGTCCTACGACCAGCTCCAGTTGGCTCAGACTCAGCTTACGGCCTACCTCGCTTCCGTCCGCGGCGTCAACCGATCCCAGGAGGAGATCCTGGAGTCCATGGGGATCCGGGAGGCGAGGGACGCCGCACTGGAACGGGCGATCCGGTTGAGCGAGGACCTGGCCGCCGCGGCGAGGGAGGGACGATCGGCGGCGGAGGCGCTGGAGAGGATGAAAGCCATCATCGGGTCCGTTGGGCCCGGCGGATCGGAGGGATGATGCCATCACGCAAGGAGCGGTTCAAGAGCATCTCTTCTGAGGCGAGGAGGGCGACGAACGCCGCTCTGGCCGGGGAGATTTCCTCCCTGACGCGCCTCAGCGAGCAGGACATCCAGCGCCTTCTTCCCCTCAAGGCCGACAAGGAGCGATTCGCCGATCTCATGGCCATCGTCGTCGATGCCACCGACGACAACACGAAGATCGCCGCACTGAAGAAGAACCTGGACCAGGTGGGGGGCGTACTGGTGAGGATCCTGAAGCTTCTGCTCTGAGGCGACGGCCGACGCCCGGGGGGAAGAGGACGTTCCTCTTCTTGCTCATGTCATAATGATATGAGTATTCTCGTTCTGACGTTATGGAACGCCCATGCCTTCGAGGACGACATGACGAGCCCCTCGCCCGACCCTCACTCCTTCCTTCCGCTCCATCCCCTGGAGTTCCGGATTCTCCTGGTGCTCCTGGACGGACCCGCCCACGGGTACCGCATCGTGAAGGAGATCGAGGCCCGGGAGAGGGAAATCCCGAGTATCTATCCGGGGAACCTCTACCGGCGGATCCGGGACCTCCTGGCCGAGGGGCTCCTGGAGGAGGTGGCGGCACCCGAGGGGTCGGAGGCGGATCCGCGCCGGAAGTACTTCCGTCCAACGCCCCTGGGGGCTGCGGTGGCGAAGGCGGAGGGGCGGCGATTGGAGAAGCTGGTCAAGGAGGCCCGGGCCCTGGGCGTCATCTCCGGCGGATAGGGGGAAGTCGTGGGTCCTCCGTCTTCCCGGGCTTCGACTGACCAGGCTCCGGGCCACGTGGGGGGCTGGGGTGGCCCTCAATGCCAGGTGGTATCTTCGTCGTCCTCCCAGTCGTGGGGGGTCCAGAGCGATTCCACCAGGTCCAGGACCTCGAGGGCCGCCTCGGCGATGCCTTCGTCCTCGGATTCCACGAGTCCATTCAGCGCTCTGTGGGCTTCCAGGGGGCGGAGGACGGCCACGGCGTTCATTGCCGCCACCAGGAGAGACCGCCCCAGATCAGGGTCATCCGGCAGGAGCGTGGCTCCTCCGGTTGCCGAGAGGATGAGGTCCTGGACGTAGGGCCACGCACCTCCCACCGACTGATCGGTCGCCGCCTCCAGCGCCAGATACTGGAGCTCACCGTCGCCGGAGCCCAGAGCCTCGACGATCTCCTCCCCGAATCCAGGGATGAAGCGCATGCAGAACAGGGCCGTCATGCGCCACAACCGGTCGCCGCGGTGGTACGCCGTCCTGACGGCCCCCCTGTGCCAGGCCTCGGGGCTGCGAACCGACGCCTCGAGGATCTGCCGTCGCACCGCCTCCGGCGTGCCGGGGCGGGAGTAGGCCAGCCACAGAGACGCCTGGGCTCGCCGAAGCATTTTCTCTCCGAAAGGAGGCACGTCCGGCTCATCGCCCGCCCTCGACTCGACCCGGGCCAGGGCCGGTCCGAGGGAACGAGCAGCCTGGACTCTCAGGGCCTCCGGTTCCTCCGGATCGCCGAGTATCCGGAGGAGCTCATCGGCCAACGCGTCGTCCATGATGTGACCCTCGCCGGCAAGCTCCGCGGCCAGTATCCGCTCCGCCTTCCGCGCCCTCCCCGTTCCGGAGGGCTGCCAGGATCGCCTGACCCGCGTTGGGAGGCCAATCCCACTCGACGAGAGAGGCCAGGGTGTGCATGTCCATGGATTCTTCCTATGCTGCCGTTGCGGACCGTCGGACCATTCTAAGAGGGCACCCGGGGCTCTGCCATGTCCTCCTGGGACCCGAAGGGCTCAGTCCCGAGTTTCCCCGCGGTCCTCCTCGGCCAGCTCTCTCACTTCGCGGTAGACGGCCGCCGTGCCGATGGCGTCGAGGGCGGCTTCCGCGATCTCCACGTCGGGGGAGTCCGTCAGGGGGAGCAGCAGATCGGGCGCTTCCCAGGGATTGACGGTTACGGCGGCCTCGATGGCGGCAAGGAGCAGGGCCCTCCGAACGTGTGCCCAACCGTCCGGTACAGAGGCCGGCTCGCTGTCCACTTCCGCGACGACCGCCTGGATTTTGGGCCAGGCGCCCGCCACCTCCTGATCTCCGGCCGCCCGGAGAGCCTGATGGAGGAGAAGCGGATCGTCGCTTCCCAGCGCCTCGAGGATCTCCATCTCGAAGCCGGGAAGGAACTGCATGCACGAGACCGCCGTGAGTCGCCAGGACGGCTCGCCGTGGTGATAGGCGGCGCGCACCGCCGACTCGTGCCAGCGGTCGGGGGAGCGGACCGCAGCGGTCAGGACGTGGCGCCGGACCTCCGCCGGCACATCCGAGTCGTGGTAGAGCACCCGGAACGAGTCCTTGATGCGGTGGAATGTGGCCAGAGTGACGTCCATGAGCTCCGGGTCCTCGAAGCCATCCATTTCGCCCTCTTCCAGCACGGGCGCGAGGGCAAGGGCGGAACGGCACCGGAGTGCCTCCGGCTCCCGAGCGTTCTCCAGGATCTGGAGGAGTGCCTGGCTCAGTGCGTCGTCCAGGACCATGCCTTCCCCGGCCAGGCGCACAGCCAGGAGCCGGTCGGACTCAGGGGCGTCCGGGTCTGTGAGGACAGCCATGAGCTCGTCCCCTGCGTCCAATGGCCACTCCCAGGAAGGGAGGTCGGAAAGATCGTGCATGTCCATGGCCGAATCCTCCGCTCTGTCTTCTTCTCCCCCGGCCCTGGACGCCTGGGGATGGCTCCTCCGGAGATTGAACCTGGAGGACACGTTCGAGGGACCGGAGCCCACTCCCCGTGGCCCCGAAGGGCACGGCGACAGGGATGCGCGTTAGGCGACGGTACTCGTTTCAGGGCCGTTCGGCTAGGGTCGTTGCCGGGCGGGCTCCAATCTCACCGTGGCCACGGTGCGGGACTCGACGCCGGATCGTTCCAGGGGCAGTAGCCAGAGGCGACCCTGCCGCCAGAGCTCGAGCTGGTCGAAGGAGTGGGATCCGGCCGGGTAGCCGGATTCTCCTCCAGGCAGGATGAAGCCTCCCGACCCGTCCGGGTTCGCCAGGTCCACGACGTGGCGCTCGCTGGGCCCGAAGGAGCTTCGGAACGGAGGCTGAGGCCCGGCAAACGGAGCGACGTTCACGGAGTTCGGACCGCCAACCCTGGGGATTCCGGAGCGACCGAAGTGGAACAGGGCGCCCAGAACCGGAACGGCCGAGAGCGGATGGTCCAGGACGAGCTGGTGCACGTCGCCCCAGGGACGATTCGCGTAATTCGCTGCCCTACGAGCTGCTTCCACCGGGAGCTCCGGCGGGAGGTCGATGCCCCCGTCCAGCGCTTTCTCCAGGACGCTACTGGGGAAGTACCCTCGCTTCCCCCCGTAGTAGTGTTCCATGAAAGACTGCGCCAAGAGCCTCCACCATGTGTGGAAAAGGGTCGCCTCGGAGGCGTCCAGCTCCGCGCGCCCGTCCCAGCCTTCCAACCTCAGGGCCAGGCTATCCAGGCCGGCGGACCGGAAGGCGGAGACCGCGCGCCCCCGGTAGCGGTCCACGAAGGCGCTGCCCACATCCATCTGAATGGCCAGCATGCTCCGGGCGTCGTGGAGGTCCCGGGCTTCCAGGAGCCGGGAGATCCGCTGGGCCCGGTAGGGGGGGGCCCAGTTGCCTCCTGTCACCTGGCGTGCCCGTTCGTTCCTGCCCTGGGCGTTGTTGGCTGTGGCGATGTACCCCCGGTCCGGAGCAAGGACGTGAGGCTTGTCTTCGAAGGGCACCCACCCCAGCCAATCGTGCTCGCCGGTCCACCCGGGAACCGGCAACAGGGGGGGAGATCCGGAGGCCCGGATGGGGATTCGGCCGGCCAGCCAATACCCCCAGGCCCCCGCCGTGTCGGCGAACACCACGTTCTGGTGGGGATCGTCGAAGTCACGAAGCGCGGTCAGGAACTCGTCCACCGTCCGTGCCTGGGTCATTCCCAGGAGCGCCCTGAAGGTGTTGGCGGGTGAGTGGGCCACCCACTGGAACGCCAGAATCTCGTCTCCTGCCCGGTCCTCCACCGGGGTGATCACGGGCCCGTGACGGGTGGAACGCACGGTGAGGTGTACCGAATCGCCCCCTCTGACTCCGATGGTCTCGTCTCGGATGGCGAAGCGGACCCAGCCCTCCGGGCTCAGGTACTCCTCCGGGTCGTCGGGATTCACGCGCTCCACGAAGAAGTCCGAGTCGTCCACCATGGCGTTGGTGAACCCCCACGCCAGTGCCTTCGTGTGTCCCGCCACGATCCCGGGTGCTCCGGGGATGCTCATCCCCACGGCGTCATACCCGGGGCGTGAAGCCCCACCAGAAACCAGATGTTGGGGGCGTTCAGCGCAAGGTGCATGTCGTTGGCCAGGAGGGGCTTACCCGAGCGCGACCGCTCCCCGCCCACCACCCAGGCGTTGGAGGCGCGGATGACGCTGCCCAGCTCCAGGACACGCATGACGTCGTCGGAGAGGGCGGCGGCGCCACAAGCTCCCGTGGGGTCGGCGGGGGGAGGGCGCCGGCCAGGGGGCCTCCTCCAGGGGCGTCGCCTTCGGGCCACCCTTCCACGATGGTCACCCCCCAGTCGGGATAGCCGGGCATGAGCGGAGCCAGCGCCGAGTCCCCGAGGACCCTCCGGGCGGCCGCTAGCTCCAGACCCGTCTGGTAGTCCGACAGGTCCCAGGCCATGAGCTTCTCGATGCCCTGGCTCAGAACCGGGGTCCACGGCTCCGGGCGGATACGGAGCAGCAAGAACTCCGGTGGCAGGAGGCCCTTCCATTCCTCGATGGCCGCGTTCACACCCCGGGCATAGCGCTCCAGGTGTCCGTACATGGGGCTCTCGTGCGAGGGGACACCCGCCTCCGCGGCTTGCTCCATTCCGATGGTCCGCAGGAAGCGGTCCGTGTCCAGCGTTTGCTTCCCGAAGATCTCGCTCAGCCTCCCCTGGAGGACCCTCCGGAACATCTCCATTTGCCAGAGACGGTAGGTGGCGTGCACGTAGCCCTGGGCCAGGAACAGGTCGTCGATGCTGGAGGCGAACAGGTGGGGAACCCCCATGGAGTCGAAGTGGATCGCTACGGGCTCCTCCAAGCCGGCCAGGATCAGGGTTTCGGAGCGGGGCTCCGGGCCTGTTCGAAGGCGGTGGACGGCGAAGTACCCGGATGCGGCCAGGAGCACGACCAGGAGGACCGCTGCCTTGAGAGCTTTTCGGATCATGGAAGCCATCTTCATCGAATCGCCGGCTCGGGTCGCCGGTCGGGGGAATCCGTATCCGCGGACTGCCCTCCAAGTCTGGGGTCGAGAAGGGACTCCTGGCAACGAGCAGATGGGATTGGGGTGGTGGTCCGGCCCGGGCTGGCTCTCAGGGGCAATTCGGGCCCATATTGCCCTGGCGCGTTCCCATCTTCGGGCGGCCACTGCATTGCCCTGGCAGGAGATGAAGCGGCTTCCATGAATTCCATCCGGGACCCTGGCTCCCTGGCCCTCGAAGGGGTGGTTCGGAGGTTCGAGGAGAGGGTCCGTGGGATCGGGCACCGGAGCGGCCTCGCTTCTTCGGATATGGACGAGCTCTTCCAGGACATTCGGATTCGCCTCTGGAGGGCTCTGGACGACCCCGCCCGAATCGAATCCATTTCAGCCGCATATGTGTACCGGACCGCGACCTCCGCGGCAGTGGACCTGATTCGAACACGCCGAAGGAACCGGAGGCATGTCCCGCTGGATCCCGATCTGGCCGAGACCAGGTCCGCAGGTCCGGATCTTGCCCATGAGTGCCACGAGACCGCCGAACAAGTGGCCGAGGCGCTGGAAAGGCTCGACCCGAGGCGCCGTCCCGTAGTACGAATGTATCTGGTCGGATACAATCATAAAGAGATCGCCGACCTCCTCGGATGGTCGTCGGGAGCGACCAGGAACCTCCTCTACCGGGGCCTGGCGGACCTGAGGGCGGACCTGGCGAGCCGGTTGGATGGGGTGCGGTGAGAAGACCTGGGCCTCCTCGACGTTCTCTGTTTGAGGGAGCACCGACCACTGAGACGAGTTGAGATAAGGAGGAAGTGAGGAGTGAAGACCCCGTCGCCGGACTCGGCGGATGAGCTCCGGGCAGGCTACCGGCGGTACCTGGAACGCCGGGGCACCCCTGATCGTGGGGCATGTCCGGATCCGGAGGCTCTCCTGGGTGTGGTGGAGAGGAGCAGTCCGGAGCCGGACCGGCTGGAGGTGCTGGACCACGTAATGCAGTGTCCCGCCTGCCTGGAGGAGCTCGAGCTCCTCAGGAGGCTGGAGCGGTCCAGACCCTCGCGGAGGGCCGGGATCCGTCCCTGGTTGGCGGCAGCGGCGTCGATGGCGATCCTTCTCGGGGCCGGCTACGGGGTGTGGAGGGGAGTCGGCGACCGAGGCGGGCGGATCTTCCGCGGGCCGAATGCAGCGTTGGAGCTGTTGAGCCCCGGGCCGGGGCAGCCCGGGTCCGGCTCGGTGAATTTCCTTTGGCGATCGGTGCCGGGGGCCTTCGAATACCACCTGGAGATCCTGGACCCCCAAGGAGAGCCTCTGTTCGACGGGGTCACCCCCGATACCACCTTCCTCCTGGACCTGGGGGACCATCCCCGAGTACGCGGCGACGTGGCCTGGTGGGTGAGGGCGCGGCTGCGGGACGGAACCGAGCGGGCCTCCGAGACCCGGAGGCTGGCGCTCCCCGGAGACTGACGGCGTCCGGGGCAGGGCCGCTCCCGACATCTCCGGCCAAGCCCAGGCGCACGAGGCGCACCACCCCGACATCCCAAAGACGCCCGCATCGCCGACGAAGCCCATGTCCGGTTCTGCGGTAAGATTCCGCATACCCAGGAGAAGGATCCTGGGCCGGGAGCCGCTCTCCCGGCGGACTTCCACACAGGAGGCGGAGCGTGGGTTCGGGAGCCAATTCTTCGACCAGTGGGGATGCCTTTTCACTCTACCTCCAGGCTCGGTGCGAATGGGGCAGGCGTACGCCGGCGTCGATTCGCAAGGCCATCCGGCACCTGGAGCGGGCCATTGCCCTGAATGGGAGCTTCTCCCTCGCCTGCGCCGCCCTGGCGGACTGTTACAGCATCCTCATGGACTACGGGGTGCTCTCGCCGGAGGAGGGAATGACCCAGGCACGGCTGGCCGCGGGAAGGGCGCTTCTCAAGGGTCCCGACCTGGCCGAATCCCTGACCTCCGCGGCGCTCGTCCGTCAGATGGACCTGGACTGGGAAGCCGCGGAGGCGGAGTTCGACGCCGCCATTCGAGCCCATCCGGGCTACGCCGTGGCCCGTCAGAGATTCGCCCTCTTCCTGGCCGGGATGGGACGGTGGGAGGAGAGCCGGAGGCAGGTGGAGGTGGCACGAACGCTGGATCCACACTCCCCTGTCATCGCTGCTTCGGCCGCGTGGATCGACTACTACCAGGGCCGCTTACTGCCCTCGATCCGGGCGTCGGAGAGCATTCTCTCCCGCCACCCGGGGTTCCCCTCCGCGGCGGCCTGCCTCGCATCGAGCCTGGCCCAGGACGGCCGGGCGGAGGCGGCAGCGGATGTCCTGGAAGAATCCCTGGGAGCGGGGCCCGACAACGTTTCCCTTCTGGCCCTCCTGGCCTACGTCCAGGGCCGCAAGGGCGGGGAGGAGGAGGCGGGGATCACCCTGGCTCGCCTGCTGCGCCTTGCCGGGCACCGTTACGTTTCCCCCTACTACCGGGCTCTTCCCCTTCTGGGGATGAGCCGGAAGCAGGAGGCCCAGGCGGCGCTGGAGGAGGCGGAAGCCGAGCGCTCCCCCCAGCTCGTGTCCCTGGGTGTGGACCCTGTCTTCGCCCCAATCCGTGCCCACCCGTCTTTCCAGCGACTCCTGGCGCGCTTGAGGCTTCCCCGGACCCCGAGCGTGGAGCGGCTCCGCCCGGATGCCCCCCTCCAGACCCGAGCCGAGGTAGCCTGAATGGCGAGCCGGCCGGTGATCCTGGCCGTGGACGATGTCCCGTCGGTTCTTAGCGCGGTCCTGCGCGACCTGAGGCGCCGCTACGGGAAAGAGTACCGTATCCTGGGGGCGGAATCCGGGGAGGACGCGCTCCAACTCCTTGGGGGAGTGGAGCTGCGGAACGAGCCCCTGGCCCTCATGGTAGTGGACCAGCGGATGCCGGGGATGACGGGCGTGGAGCTCTTGAAGGAGGCGGTCCAGCTCTTTCCTCGGGCGCGGCGGGTGCTCCTGACGGCCTACGCCGATACCGAGGCCGCCATCGGGGCCATCAACGAGGTCCGCCTGGACCATTACCTCTTGAAGCCGTGGGACCCTCCCGAGGAGCACCTCTACCCCGTCCTGGACGACCTCCTCTCGGATTGGCGGGCTGGATTCGATCCCCCATTCGAGGGGCTTCGCGTGGTGGGGTTGCCGTGGTCTCCCGAGGACCACCGGGTCCGGGACTTCCTCACCCGAAATCAGGTTCCCTTCCGATGGATGGACGTAGAGGCGGACCCGGAGGGGGCACGACTGGCCGGGCTCGCCGGCGGCGGTCCCGAGGGGTTGCCTCTGGTGGTCTTCCCTGACGGGGCCGTTGCCTCGCGCCCCTCGAACCTGGAGTTGGCCGCCGGGGTGGGGCTCCGCACGGTGCCACAGCGTCGCTCCTACGATCTTGTCGTGGTGGGGGCGGGACCGGCGGGGTTGGCGGCAGGCGTCTACGCCGCATCGGAGGGCCTCTCGACCCTCCTCATCGAGGGGGAGGCCCCGGGCGGCCGGGCCGGCACGAGCTCCCGGATCGAGAACTACCTGGGGTTTCCCGTGGGTCTCAGCGGGGGAGACCTGGCCCGCCGGGCCGTGGCCCAGGCCCGACGCTTCGGTGCGGAGATCCTGAGCCCCATGAGGGTAGTCGGCCTGAGAGCCGAGGGGGACTACCGCATCGCCGAGCTGGCGGACGGTTCGGAGGTGAGCTCCCAGGCCGTCATCGTCGCTACCGGCATCTCCTACGGCTGCCTGGAGGTGGCTGGTGCCGAGGGGCTCACGGGAGCAGGCATCTACTATGGCGCCGCTCTCACGGAAGCCCTGGCGGTGCGGGATCAGGACGTGTTCATCGTCGGAGGGGGCAATTCCGCCGGTCAGGCGGCGGCCTACCTGGCCCAGGTGGCCCGGTCGGTCACCCTGCTGGTTCGGCGCCGGAGTCTGACCCCGTCCATGTCCCACTATCTCATCGCTCAGCTCGAGAAGACCCCCAACATCCGGGTCCGGACGGGCGTCACGATCCTGGAGGCCCTTGGGGACGATCATCTGGAGGCGGTGAGGGTCCTCACCGACGCGACCAGGGAGGAGGAGACCCTCCAAGCATTCGCTCTTTTCGTCTTCATCGGCGCCGTGGCCCGCACCGAGTGGTTGGAGGGCCTGGTGGGCCGAGATCCCCGGGGGTACCTCCTCACGGGAATGGATGTGATGACGAACGGCGCGAGGCCGCGGGGATGGACGGAGAGGAGGGATCCGTTCCTCCTGGAGAGCCGCACGCCGGGTGTGTTCGTTGCCGGTGACGTGCGTCATCGATCGGTCAAGAGAATCGCTTCGGCGGTGGGGGAGGGCTCCATGGCCGTGCAATTCGTTCATGGCCACCTGGCCTCCCGAGGGCTTCGATCCAGAATCCCGCGGCCGGCCGTGGTCGGCACCTGACCATGTCGCGGAGCCTGGACCAGCAGGCCGAAGAGCTCGCCACCAAGCTCCGGAAGGTCCCCATCCTGGCGGACCTCCCGGAGGCCGAGCTTCACCGACTCCTGAGCGTGGCGACGCCCTGGCCGGTCTCCGCCGGGACCGTGTTTCTGGAGGAGGGGACCCCGGGGGATCGGTTCTACTTCATTTTGGACGGGGAGGTGGAGGTGACGCGGATGGAGGGCAATCATCGGACCGTCCTGGGTGTCCAGGGCTCTGGGGGGTTCCTCTCCGAGATGTCTCTCCTGGAAGACCGGCCCCGTTCCGCATCGGCCCGGGCTCTCACCGACACCGAGCTCCTGGCCGTTGACCCGGCGGACTTCCTGGACCTTCTGACCCGCTGTCCCGGCGTAACCCTTTCCATGCTCAGGACCGTCATGGCCCGCCTCAGGAGCACCGAGTCCGCGGTCATCGAGAAGGGGCGAATGACCGGGCTGGGAACGATGGCGGCCGGACTGGCTCATGAGCTGAACAACCCGGCGACGGCGGTGGCCCGGAGCGCGAGTCTCCTGGAGGAAACCCTGGCGGCCTGGCGCCGGAGGTTGGATCGGCTTCACGACCTTGCGCTGACCGAGGGGGAGAGGGCCGCCATGACCGAGGTGGATCCCTTGCTGTCCACGGGAGAGCCATGGGCGGGCCCTGGATCCGCCTTCCGCCGGAATGAGGTGGAGATGGAGGCGTGGCTGCGCGACCGGGGTCTCGAGGACGGCTGGGATCTGGCCCCGACTCTGGCGGAGGCAGGATGGGACCGGCTCCGACTGGAGGCTCTCGCGGGCCGCTTCGCGCCTCCCCACCTGGATTCCGTTCTCCATTGGGTGAGTGCCGGAGCCGAGGCGCGGACCCTGCTGGATGCCCTCAAGCGGGGATCGCGGGCGATCGCGGACATCGTGGCGAGGGTGCGGTCCTACGCTTCCCTGGGCCGGGGACCGGTGCAGGACGTGGACGTAAGGGACAGCCTTGTCAATGCTCTGGGCATGCTCAGGGGGAGGATCGGACCCCGAGTCGGCGTTCTCCTGGACGTTCCCGTCGACCTCCCCTGTGTGGAGGGTCATGGAGGGGAGCTGGGCCAGGTCTGGACCAACCTCATCCTCAATGCCGTGTCCGCCATGGCCGGGGAAGGCGCCCTGGAGATCCGGGCCCGGGGAAGCGGGGACGGTGTGCTGGTGCAGATCATCGACGACGGGCCCGGCATTCCGCCGGAGGTGAGGCCCCGGATCTTCGATCCATTCTACACCACCAAACCCGAGGGGGAGGGGATGGGCCTGGGCCTGGCGATCGTCCACGGCATCGTGGTCAATGGGCATCGGGGTAGCATCAGGGTGGACTCCCGTCCCGGCCGTACGGCGTTCGAGGTGGCGCTCCCAGCATCAGCTCCTCCCCCTCGAGAGCAGCCTGGAGCTTGAGGCGCGATCCCACGGCCGCCAGCTCCGACCGCTCCCGCTGGACGATGCGGGCCAGCTCGTCGTCGCTGCGGTCGGGAGCGTGGTGGAAGAGGCAGAGTCGCGCCACTCCCGCGTCCCGGGCCAGTCTCACTGCCTGGCCGACGCTGCTGTGGCCCCAACCCTTCCGGGACCGGTATTCTTCGTCCGTATACATGGCGTCGTGAAGGAGAAGGTCTGCCCCGTCCAGGAAGGCGAGAAAGCGTTCGTATCCCCGTCGAAGAGCTTCGGGGCGACCGTCGAAGGGACCCAGCTCGTTGTCGGGTATATAGGCCACGGATGCTTCCGAAGAGTCCACGCGATATCCCACCGTCCGGGAGGGATGGCGTACCCGGATGGCCGCGACGCGCACGCCGTCCTCTTCCCAACCCTCCTCACGCAGGTGGCGGTAGCTCAACCGGGCCGGCAGGCGCTCGAACGGCATGGGAAAGAACACCGGCCTCATCTGGCTCTTCAGAAGGGCCTCGACGCTTCCGGCGCCCTGGCGGGGTCCGTGGATGACGATGCGGGCCCGCGGATCCAGGAGGGGCCCGAAGAAGGGGAAACCCTGAATGTGGTCCCAGTGGAAGTGGGTGAGGAAGAGATGGATGGGGGGGCAGGGCTCACCCGTTGGGGACGCTGGGAGCGTCTTCCCCAGCAGGCGGATCCCCGTTCCCGCGTCGAAGACCAGACTCCGCCCCCCGGCGAGGCGTACTTCCAGGCACGGCGTATTGCCGCCGAATCGGGCCGTGGCGGGGCCCGGGGTCGGAACGGACCCCCGCGTACCCCAGCAGCGGACGGTGAGAGCGGCACCGCGATCCAGGCCGCGGTGCTCTTCGTCGCGGGACCGAGCGACCACCCTCGGTGGACGGGGCCGCACCGCTACCTTCCCTCCCGCGCTTCGTCCTCGAGGGCAAAGAGCTCCTGCCGGTCGAACCCTTTGATCTCCATGGGCCCCAGCGGCCGGAGGACGAAGTCGTCCTGAATCCGATCCGCCACCTCGGGGGTCACCAGGATTTGCATGGGCTCGGCCAGGGCCTCCAGGCGGGCCGCGATGTTCACCGCGGGTCCGAAGATGTCGTAGACGAACTTCTGGATTCCCACGATGGACCCGATGACGGGCCCGCTCCCGATCCCGATCCTGCATCGCCACCGGTGGGCCGACGACTCGTTCCGCCGCTCCAGGAAGCGTCTCATCCGTAGCGCTACCCTCGAGAGATGAATGGAGTGCTCCGGGTCGGCGTCGGGCATTCCGGCGACGGCCATGTAGGCGTCGCCGATGGTCTTGATGCGCTCGCAGTGGAAGTGTTCCACGATTCGGTCGAAGGACGTGAAGACGTCGTTCAGCTCGGCGATGAGGGCTCCGGGGTCCCTGGAGATGGCCATGTCGGTGAACCCGGCGAAGTCCAGCATGAGGACGCTCACCTCGTCGAAGGTCTGGGGGGTTGTGGTCCCCGAGTCCTTGAGCTCCTCGTAGACGCTCCTGGGCATAATGTTGAGCAGGAGCTTTTCCACCCGTTCCTTCTCCTTCTCGAGCTCCCGGTTTTGTCTCTCCGTGAGCCTCGAGTAGGAGTCCAGCATGTACTCGGCCTCCTTCTGCTTGGAGATGTTCTGCCCTTCCACGACGAGATAGGGCCGTCCGTCTTCCTCCTCTCGTCTCAGCTCCAGGGCCACGGTGACGGTCCTTGGCCCGACGCGCACCTCCAATTCCGTGCGATAGGGGCGTCCCTTGGCCAGCCTGTCGTCCGCACGCCCGGTCTCGACCTGGGAGAGGCGCGCTCTGAGATCGGGGGGGGACCTTCCGCCGGAGGAAACCACTCCCGGAACCGGGCGTTCTCGAAGCGAAGGGTCCAGCTCTCCGGATCGGCCACGGCCAGGGCGGTTCCAAGCCTGTCCAGGACCGGAGGGAGGCCCGGTGGCTCGGGAATGGTCTCGGCAGGGACCTCCATGACGGAAGGGCCCTCCTGGGCCGGCTTCGGCGTCATGACGCTTCCACCCCGGCCGGGCCCATGACGTGCTCCCGGAGAGAGAGGATGTGGGCGTGGAGACGGTCCACGTCGGGGAGGGGCACATCGAAGTCCTCCAGAGTCTCCCGGAAGATCTCCGCCATCTCGTCGTATTCGGTGGGGGTGATGCCCAGGTGTTGGTGGGCCCTGCTCAGGTGCTCGTTGGAGAAGGAGGCCGGCCCGCCCATGAGGGCGGATACGAACTTCGTCTGGTGGTCGATGAGCCTCCTCACGTCGATGTCCTGGAAGTAATGCCTGAGCTGCTCGGAGTCGAGGATCCGGTCGTAGAACTCCGAGACGATGAGTCGGACCCTGGCGAATCCACCGACTCGCTCGAAGAGTGACGCGTTCATGACGATGACTCCCTGGGGGCGAGGGCGAGCGATGGGAGCGGCTCCCCGGCTGTCACTCCCTACCTGTAAAGCGTAGTAAGAGGCGGAGACCGGACACTTGGCCACCCAGGGGGGCACCCACCTTGCTGTTCCTTCCGCCAGCGGCCCATCTTCTCACCGGGACCCCGAGGAGAGGATCCTCCTCCATGTCGGCAACGGGAGACGGAACCATGGCCGCACGCACCATCGATCTACGAAGCGACACGCTCACGCTCCCGACCCGGGAGATGCTCGAGAGCTCTCTCACGGCTCCCCTGGGGGACGACTCCCGGGATGGCGACCCCACGGTCATGGAGCTGGAGGCGCTGGGGGCCGAGAGGATGGGAAAGGAGGCCGGGCTCTTCACTCCCAGTGGGACCATGTCCAACCTCGTGGCCATGCGGACCCACGTGGAGCCCGGTGCCACGGCGATCGTCGAGAAGAGTGCCCACCTCTACGGGGCCGAAATCGGCGGGATCGCGGCGGCTTGCGGCCTCCTTGTGCTTCCGGTTCCTGGTGTTCACGGCGCCATGCGGCTGGAGGCCCTTCAGGAGGCCTGCCGGAAGGTGAAGACGCTCTTTCCCACCCCTGGACTTCTCTGCCAGGAGAACACCCACAACGCCGCCGGAGGCACCGTCATCGACCCCGGGCACCTGGAGAGGGCCGCCGAGATCGGGAGGAGCCATGGCCTCAAGGTCCACCTGGATGGTGCCCGAATCTTCAACGCCGCGGCGGTCCTGGACGTGGAGCCTGGGGTGATCGCCCGCCACGCCGATTCCGTCTCCTTTTGCCTCTCCAAGGGTCTCTCCGCCCCCATCGGCTCCGTTCTCACCGGTTCCAGAGCCTTCATTGACCGAGCCCGGATGGTGCGACGGGCTATGGGCGGTACGCTTCGCCAGGCGGGCGTCATCGCGGCTCCGGGCCTGGTGGCTCTCAGGACCATGACCGGACGCCTCACCGAGGACCACGTGAACGCCCGGGCCTTCGCCGAGGCGGTGGCGGGGGTGGAGGGTCTGCACATCGACCTTGCCTCGGTCCAGTCCAACATCGTCAACCTGGACGTGAAGGGACTCGGCATCGACGCAGCCACGTTCGCAGCTCATCTGGACGAGCGCGGCGTCCGGGGGCTTCCAGGGCTGGGGACCGTGGTCCGCTTCGTCACCTATCGTGGCATTACCGCGTCGGACATCGAGGAGGCCGCGTCGGAGATTCAGGCGCTGGTGGCCCTGAGCCCCTGGGCGCCGGCGAGGGCCGCATCGCCGCTCTCCGTGCCTCAGGGGATTCCTGACACGGGACACCAGGAAAAGGGGCGGGGCCTCGCCTGAGAGCAGGAACTGCGCTATTTGTGGGGGTGGGAATGGCGGGCGGTGCCCCTGAGGAGCGCCGCCGACGCCGAGAACGCGGACCTCCCGACCCGTGAGGCACCCATGCGCACCGAAACTCTCCCGTTCCGTCGTCCCGCACTTCGCCGGCACTGGATCGGCCTCCTCCCCTTGGCAGCGCTCCTCCTCGGGCTGCCCGGCCAGGCCCATGGCCAGGGGACGCCGTCGGTTTCTGTCCGGCCCATGACCTTCCTGGACGCCCAGACCATGGCCAGGGCGGGCTCCTGGACGCTCAGTCCCGATGGCCGGCGGATGCTCTACACGGTCTCCTATCCGGACTGGCAGGAGGCGGACCGGCAGTCGGATCTTCACCTGGTTTCGCTGGAAGAGGGCTTGCCCTCCCACCGGCAGCTGACGTTCACCCAGGAAAAGAACGAGGGTTCGCCCGCCTGGTCCCCCGACGGCACCTGGTTTGTCTTCACCTCGGACCGGGAGGCGCCGAACAACGGACGCCAGAACCAGATCTTCCTCATGTACCCGGATGGTGGAGAAGCCCAGCGCATCACCGATGCCCGGGAGGGGGTTTCGAACTTCGACTTCAGCCCCGATGGACGGTGGCTGGTCTACCGGAGCGGCAGGAGCGGGGCGGCGCAGCTCTACCGACTCCCGGTGGACGGGATCACCGGCGCGGAGGCGGAGCAGATCACCGATCACCCGACGGGGATCGACCAGTGGGAGTGGGCCCCCGATGGTCGAAGAATCTACTTCACCTCCCCGGACACGGTGGACCCCGACGAGAGTCTCCGCGTGGAGAAGGGCTTCACCGTGGATATCAAGGACGCCGTGACCCCACTCTCCAGCCTCTGGGCCGTGGATCCGGAGAGCCAGGAGACTACCCGCCTTACCCACGACTCGAGCTACAGCGTAGACGGGTTCGAGGTGTCCCCCGACGGCAAGTGGGTGGGCTTCAGCGGCGGATCCCCCAAGCGCTACCAGAGGAACATCACCCAGGCGAGGCTCTACTCGGACCTTTACCTCCTGGAGTTGGCCACCGGGGAGATCGAACGACTAACGAACAACTTCGAGGTGGGGGAGGGAGGACCGAGGTTCTCTCCCGACTCGCGTTGGGTGGGCTTCACCGCCCCCGACGACATGAGTGGCTACAACATGACGAGTACCCGCCTCTATCTCCGGGCGGTGGGGGACAGGGGAGGGGCCTTCCGAAAGCTGGGAGAGTCGTACGACGGAGACGTGGGAGGGGACTTCTGGTCTCAGGACGGGAACACCGTCTACTTCAACGACGGGGTGAAGGTCACGAACCAACTCTTCGCCCTGGACGTGAGGAGCAACACGGTACGACAGATCACCCATGAACAGGCATCCCTCTCGGTAAGCCGGGACGAGGACACCGGAGTCATCCTCATCAACTACTCGGATGGATGGACTCCTTCGACGGTGTTTACCGTGGCCAGTCTGGACCAGGTGGCGGACCGCTCCCGCTGGCGCCAGCTGGTGGACGTGAACCCGGAGGTGAAGGGGTTCGCCCTGGGCGAGGTGGAGGAGGTGACCTGGACCAGCACCGACGGGAAGGAAGTGGGCGGCGTCCTGGTCAAGCCCGTAGGGTACCAGGCGGGCACGCGCTATCCCCTCATCGTGGCGATCCATGGGGGGCCGGCCTCCGCGGATGTCCTCCGCTTCAATGGAGGGTACGGGTCCCAGGTGTACGCCGGAGCGGGGTACGCAGTCCTCATGCCCAACTACCGGGGCTCCACGAACTACGGGGAGGAACACGAAACCGAGATCGTGGGGAACTACTTCCCCCAGGGCTTCGACGACATCATGACCGGGGTCGACCACCTCATCGCCGAGGGGATCGTGGACGGGGACCGGATGGGGGCCCTCGGATGGAGTGCCGGGGGCCACTGGTCGAACTGGATCCTTACTCACACCGACCGTTTCAAGGCCATCAGCTCCGGTGCCGGGACGTCGAACTGGATCTCCATGTACGCCCAGAGCGATGTCCACCGGAATCGACAGTTCTACCTGGGTGACGACCTTCCCTACGACAACTACGATGCGTACTGGGACCAGTCACCCCTGAAGTACATCAGGAACGCCAAGACCCCTACCATGATCCACGTGGTGGAGGGGGATCCACGGGTGCCGAGTCCCCAGTCGGTGGAGCTCTACATGGCGCTGAGGACCCTGGGGGTGGAGACCGAGCTCTTCATGTATCCGGGGCGGAGCCACGGTATCCCCGACGCTCGGAACCAGCTCGTGAAGTCCGTGGCGGAGATGGCCTGGATGGACTACTACGTGCGGGGAATGGGCCAGAAGTTTGCCTGGCGGGACGTGCTCAAGACCCTGGAGGAAGAGAAGCAGTAGGCTTGAGACCGAGGTCCGAGGGGGCAGGGCCGGGAGCTCCGGAGGGCTCCTGGTCGCCCCCGCGGGTCAAACCCGGGGTCTTCGTGGCCCTCGACGCAGCTTCCAGGCCTTCGCCGAGCCCAACCCCGCGGTGACGAGGACTGCCAGAAGCAGGATCAACGCTCCGGGTTCGGCCCCCGAGCGAGGCTCGACGGCAGGCACCCGCATGTTGGCATTGCCCGCCACCGTGAAGGCTGCCCAGGCCCCCGGCGGGTCTCCTCTGTCCAGAGACGAGAGCTTCGCCGTACGGAGTGCCTGACCCACCTTTTCGCCGCGGGCGAGCGCCCCGTAGAAGTCCCCGATCAGCCCTTCGACGGAGCGGTCCTCCACCGGCCACAGTGTGGCCAGGACCGCCCGGGCTCCCGCCGCCAGGAAGGGGGCGGTCAAGCCCTGCACTCCCTCCCCCCGGACCACAACGCCCCCTGCGGTTCGGCACGCGGAAAGGACCACCAGCGAGGGGCCGAGTCGCAGCCGGGCGATGTCTCCCGGCCAGAGGAGGCCATCCTCACCCTCCCCGGGTGCCAGAACAAGGTAGGTCGCCGCGATGGAGGATTCGTCCACGACGGCGTGGGTCGCGAAATGCAGGACGCCGAATTCCTCCAGGGGCGCCACCCGCAGGTAGGCTTCGGTGGCTTTCGATCCGGTACGGAGGTGAGCGGGTTGACCGAACCGCGCTACCGCCTCGGCCTCCCGCGAGGCCCCGGCGAGGCTCGTGAATCCACCCGGGTCGCTCTCCGGCAGGGTCGGATCACCCATGACCAGGAAGGACGGGGAGGGTGGGTCCGCCGCCGCCCAGAGCCGGGCGAGGACAGAGGCCGAGGGGGCCACGGATACAGCGAATCTCCTCACCAGGGGGGAAGCGGATTTTGCCTCCAGGAGATCGAACGGGAGGCGGTGCAGCGCGCCGCTCGGGATGAAGACGAGCTCCGAGATGGCATCGGGCAGGCCCCGGAGCACGGGCTCCAGGATTCGCTCGCCGAGACGAGAGGCGACGGTCCCGAAATCCTCTCCCGACTCCGCCAGGGACCTGAGGAGCCCGATATCCCGTTCAAGGGAGTCCGCCGGGGGAAGCTCGACGGCCAGGGTGCGATTCCCGGAAAGAACGAAGGCGGTGGTTGGCTCTCCGCCCCTGCCGGTTACGAATTCGATGAGGGCGAGAGAGGGATCCGGGAAAGCCGCCAGCACTTCCTTCGCGGAGAGAGGTGGAGGGGGCGGAGGAACGGTTTCGTCGTCCTGGGCGTCGTCCACCGAGTGGTGTCGGCCGATCTCGGCCAGGACCATCTCTTCGAAGAGACGCCTTGCCCGCTGACGCTCCGCCAGGTCGAAGGCTCGTTCCACCAGGCCTTCTCTGGCCATGGCAGCGAGGACGGTGGCTCCGCCCAGATCCGGGTCCGCGACGTACTCGCCGACCTGAAAGGCGTATCGCTGCAGTTCCAAGGCGTCCAACCCCGAACGCCACTCCTCCAGTGCGTCCAGGGCGGAGGCCATGAAATCGGCGGCATCGGAAACCCGTCCATCCAGCGCCAGGGCCTCGGCGTACCGCATTCTGGCTCTGTAGGTTCGCACGGAGAACTGCCCCGGGAGGAGGAAGCGGTCCAGGGCCGCCCGTGCCCGGGTCCCGTCTCTTTGCCGGAGAGCCAGCTCCGCCTCATGAAAGGAGAGGGAGACCTCCCACTCCCCCATGCCGGCTCTCTGGGCCGTAGCCCGGGCTGCCCTCAGCCTTTGCTCCCCTTCCACCAGGTCCCCTTCCGCGAGCGCAAGCTCCAGGAGGCCCGTCTGTGTGCTGAAGACTCCCAGAGTGTTTCCCGCCCGTTCGTGCTCCGTCAGCGTCGCCTCCCAGATGGTACGGGCCGTGTCCCAGTCCCCGGCGGCGAAGGCCACGGCTGCCCGGCGCCCTCGGAGCGTGGCCAGGCCCCACTGGTCCCCCTGGGCTTCGAGAAGGGTCTGGGCCCGGTCCAGATAGGCGTCTCCTCCGGCCAGGTCCCCCAGACCTACCGCGATGCCCGAGAGGCTCAGGTAGGCCCAGGCTACCGGTGAGAGATTCCCCGAAGTCTCGCCCTCCGAAACCGCCTCCAGGAGGTAGGCGTTGGATGCGGCGAAATCCCCAGCGGTGAACAGCAGGTATCCGGCCCACTGGAGCGTGGCAGCTCGACCCGATCGGTCGCCGATGGCCTTCTGCTCCTCCTGCTCCTCGGCGAACGTGGCGAGGGCATCGTCGGTGCGTCCCCTGCGGAGGAGGTCCGACGCCAGCACGTGCAGGCAGGCTGCGTGAAGGCGCCGGATCCCGGCCGCCTGTGCGAGCTCCAGGCCTGCCCGGGCGTCGGCCTCGGCGGTCGCGGAGCCCGAAGGATCGTTTCCGGCCCGCACACAATGGAACTGCCCCCGGAGGAAGGGATCGTCCGCTTCCAGGAGAGGCTGGGCCGCCGCCAGGAGGGCGGCCGGGCTGCCCGGGTCGCCGGTAAGTCGGCCCCGTACGTTGGCCAGCCGAATGAGACCCCAGGCTCGAGCTCGGTCGTCTCCGAGCTCCTGGCCCGCTTCGACCGCACTCGAGAACGCGGAGTCCGCCTGGGGGAGGTGGGCCTGCGCCACCTCCGCCTCGCCCTGGACGATCCAGGCGAAGGCCGTGATCGGGTCGGCTGGCAGGGCGCTGGTCAGCAGCGACGCCAGCCGCTCCCGCGCTTCCTCGAACCGGTAGGTGAGCCATGCCACGGTGGCGAGCCCGAGGGTGGCCTCTCTGGCTTCCTGGGAGAACCCCGTCCCTTCGGCTCCCTCCCGCTCCGACACCGCCTGCCGCCATTGGACGATGACCGAGGAGTCGGCGGCTTCCACGGAACGGGTCGCCTGAAGAATGATGTCGCCCGGCGAGCCTTGCGCGGCGAGGGTGGTGGATTGCGAAGCGGCGACCGTGGTGAAGAGGAAGAGGGGAAGCCGAAGAGAGAACATGGGTCCGCCCGTCGAAGGTCGCGGTCAGTCCCTGAGCGTCGCCTTCACGCGCAGAGGATGGAGGAGCAGGTCGAGAGCATCCCGGATGTCGTGAGTGACGATGTGGGCGGCGGAGAGAAGCTCCCCCGCCGCCCCCTCGGGGCCCACGACGGCGATGCCCAAGCCGGCGACCCCCATCATGGGTACGTCGTTCCGGCCGTTCCCGATGGCGATGACCTCGGTGGGCCCCATGGCCGACACGACTCTCGCCTTCTCCTGCCCGTCGCCGATCACCTTCACTTGCACCGGGAGATCCCGTACCGCGCGCCGGACCGTGCCGAAGGTGTCGGCGGTGAGAACGGTGATCTCCAACTCCGTGGAAAGATGCTCGAGACGCTCTGCGACTCCCGGGAGAAGCTGGCCGTCCCGGGACAGGGTGCCGGTGAAGTCCAGGACGAGCCTGGTGAAGGTGTGTGGCCCTCCGGGGAGCTCGAAGGAGACGGGACTCATGGTCTTGGTCTGCTCCGCTGCTTGCTGAGCTTGAACCTCCTTCTCCCAATTGTGGCGGCCACCAGCCGATAGTGCCAGTCAGGTCCTCACTGCCGCGCGACCACGGTTGGTTCGCCGGATCGAATTCTCTCCTTGAGGGCGGCGGCCCGATCCCGGAGATCCCGCCAGTACGTCACGAGGGTCTCGGCGGGAATCGGTCCGGTCGCGGGTCCCATGGCCTGGCCGGCGACCATCGGAGGCTCGAAGCCGCCGAACGTGTAGATGGCCTTGCCGAGACGAACCAACTCGGACCCGGGTACCGGGAGCTGGGTGAACGTTCCTTCCACCAGGTCGCCCCACCCCCGGTCATCGAAGAAGGCGATGCCCATGCCGGTGTGATAGACTTCGAGGCGCTTCTCGTACTTCAGGGCTCCCCAGAGGTCCTCACAGTTTCCGTTCTCGTCCCTGGGGACGCAGCGGCTGGATTGGTCACCCGAGCCGGTGGCCGGATCCAGGCCGGCGGCGGTACGGGTGGCGTTCACGAGCGTCAGAGCGCCGGTGGTGTTACCTCCGCGGTACATCGCTTCCGCCCGAAGATAGTCCAGCTCATCCGGGGTCATCTCCACCATGGGGCCGACCCAGCCGGCCGAAGCATAGGCGTCCCACCGCTTGTCGCCGTAATAGGACTGGTGGTACGCGCCGCGATCCCAGCGGAAGGGCAGGTTGGAGAGATACCGAACATAGGTGCCGTCGATCTGCGGACCACCCCCGGTGATCCGGGCGTCATCGGTCTCGATTTCGAAGGGCCAGCGGTCCGGGAGGGGTGTGTTCAGCCAGGCCTGATACTCTCCGGAGTTGATCTGCCGGCCCGAGATAGCGGTAATCCAGTCGGCCCCAGGTCCCATAGTTCGGTCCCAGGACCCCATCGGGAGGCGCCCACGAGCTTCCGGCGTAGGTCTTGAGGACGTCCCACCAGAGGTCGCCATCCCCCATCACCGCGAAGTCGGTGGTGATCCCCTGATTGGCCAATGCCAACACGGTGGTCCAGTCAACTGCGGCCCGCTCGGTGGGGGTGCGGGGCACCTGGGCCATGAAGCGAGCCTCGAACGAACGGGCGAGGGCCGCCAGCTCCTGGTTGTCGATGGTTCCAGTGGGGCCAAGCCATCCGGTCGGGGTTGTGAACGTGTTGGCCTGGGCGGTCGCGATGGCCTCTTCCAGCTTGGCCAGAGCCGCGTCCATGACTCCCGAATAGGGGGTCATGACGACTGTGGCGAGATCGGTTTCCTCGTCGAGAATGAAGGCCTGGTCGAAGACGAGTGCTAGCGTACCCAGGGAGAGGCCCTGAACGAACTTGGCGAAAGCGAGGGAACGAGGGGCGTTTGGCCCGGCCAAATCGGCTGCGACGCTGTCCTCGACGGCCATCACGGCATCCCGAAGCGAAGCCAGACCATCGTAGAGCAGGATCCAGGGATCTTCGTTGGCCTGAGCATAGTAATACGAGGGGTCATTGTTGAACGCCTTCCTGGGCTCCATCCCTCCGTCCTCCATCCCGAAATTGCGCCAGGAGGAGGTGTGCTCGTCCGCCGCCACGCTCAGGATCGGCCCGGGTCCCCAGCCGTGGTTGGCCGACCACCAATTCCAGAACGAGCCCCCGATCAGGGCCTCGGCCTGCGCCGCCGTGAGAGCCGCGGGGATCACCCTGAGCGAGTCGGCTGGCGTGGTCACCGGCTGGCCTTCGACCGTCGCGCTGATGCTGATCGGGGTGCCTGATGCCGTGGCGGTGAAGGAGGCCGTATAGGTGCCGTCCCCCTCGTCCGTGACTGGCCCTATGCTGCCCTGGCCGGTGAGAGCACCCGTCCCGGCGGTGAAGGATACCGTCGCGCCTCCCACTCCGATGTTCTCCCCGTCGTCATTCTTGGCCTGGAGCGTGAGCAGAGCCGATTCCCCGACCTCGATCTCCGTCGGGTCTATCTCGATCACGGAGGTCGCCGGTGAGGCCGGCTGGCAGCGCAAGGGACCGCCGGCCGCGTGGATTTCGGCGATCTCGGCCGGACTGAGGGCCCGGTCGAAGATCATGATCTCGTCCAGCTTCCCATAGAGTGGTTCCGCTGTCGAGCCAAACCAGGCGACCCCGTCGCCCTGGATCACCGTGCCTCCCGGGACCTCCAGGTTCCCCACTTCCACTCCGTCCAGGTAGGCCCGCATGTCCAGCCCATCATAGGTGCCCACGAAGAAGTGATAGCACCCTGTCTGGAAGGCATTGTCCACCCAGATGTGCTGGAGGTCCGGGTACTCCTCGAAGGCCATGTAGAAGTGGAGCATCCGGCTCGTGGTGCCAGGGACGCCCTGCTCCTGTCGCAACACCGCCTTCCCCGGGCTCAGCGTCACGAAACGCTGGATCTCGTCGGCCGGGCCTCCCGGATCGAGGTTGACCCACGTGGCCACGGTGAGCTCCTGGAGGTTGCGGACCGTGTCCGATAGGGACTCGATCACGACCTCGTCCCCGGGTCCATGGAAGGCGAAGGCCGAGTCCGAGACGGCCTCGCTCACGAAGGACACACTGCCCACCGGGGTCCCATGGTTGCCGCCGAACATGTCGAAGTAGTTCCCGTCGGCGGGCCACCAGCTGACGAGGTTCGGGCGGGCGCTCTCGGGAACCGCCCCGAAGAACTCGCTGAAGGACCCCACCAGCCCTCCCAGACCCCGAGGGACCCGGGTAGTCTGGAAGAAGCTCGCCCCCAGGGGATCGGGGAGGAGGAGGTCGGCCAGGCCCCGGCTCACCGCAGTCCACGCCGTCTGCGCGAGCCCCTGAGTTGCCTGGGGGGCCGCCGCCACGTTGGGGTCGAAGTTCGTGCAGTCGATGTTCCGGGGCTCGGCCCATGGGAGAGCGGTGACCCCGATCCCTTCGTCGTACTTGTGAAGGAGCAGGTGGTCCCACTCCCATTCCTCCAGGTTCATGTCCGGATCCGCCACGCACGTCTCTACCACGACATCCGCTTCGAACTCACCCTCTGGATATCGGTTCACCTCCCAGCATCCTGAGGCGGTGGTGAGGCTTCCTGACTCGGCGCACTCCGCGTCGTCCAGAAGATGGATGGTGATCAGAACCGGCTCCTGGGTGGCTCCGGGCTCGGCCACGACCGCTGCCCACTCCTGCTCCGTCGTGACCACTACCTCCTGGTCGGGGGTGACCACCCCGATTCCAAAGTCCTGGGCCTCGAAGAATCCTTCCGAGACCTCCGCCGGCCAGTATTCGACGAACTCCATCAGGTCGACGGTGAGAACCTGCACGCCAAGGGTCTCGTTATCGGGTAGGAAGGGGTCCGAATCCTCTGGATCCGGATCCTTCAGGTGTCCTTCCGCCAGCTGATCCGATGCCCAGTCCGCGAACTCCATGGCCTGAACCCGAGCGTCCTCGAGTTTTCCCTGATCGTATTTCCGCTGGATGTTGCCCCACCTGCGCTGGGCGGCGTTCAAGAGCCCTCCCTCGGGAAAGAGGGCCTTGATGAGACCCCCGACCTCCGAGACCACATCGTCCGCCGCTGCCTCCCCCATCTCGGGGAGGATGGGAGAACGGGGCCCCGTCAGACTCCGGTCGTCCCGGCAGGACGTGAGGAGGAGGACGGCCAATGCGGCGACGGTGGCGGACAAGCAGACGCGTCTCATGGATTCCTCCAGGGAGCCCGCCGCAGCTGCCCATCCTGGAGCGGCCTCCAGGGGAAGGACGGCGTCGCGACGGTATGTCGGCCTCGGAGAGGAACGGAGCTGATCAGGGGTTCGCCCCCAATCTGGCTCCGGAGCGTTACGCAGCCGTTATCCGGACGCTCTGACAAGCTCCTGGAAGGCCGGGTACGTCTGGAGCGGACGCCACCACCAGTGGGTGGCCCAGTCTCCGGCGTCGCCTCCCCCACCCGCGCCGAAGCCCGCCAGGTAGGTGCTGAGGAGGCTCACCGCCTCGTCGTAGTCTCCCAGGACAGTGCGGACGTGGGCTTCCAGGAAGGGGAGCTCCAGGTTCGGGTCCACGTCCGCCCCAGCCCTGGCCCGGAGCAGGACGCTTCTCGCGCTGTCGGGGAGCTGGGCGCCGGCCAGGACCTCGGCCACGAGGATCATCGTCCTGTGGAGCTCGTAGTCCTTGTGTGCGTCCGGCGTCAAATCCACCGTCCGCTCCTGTAACTGCCATGCGGCTTCTACGTCCGGATCCGCAGGCCGCAGGGTCATCTCCAGGATCCGACACTCGGAAAACCGATAATCCTGGGGAAAGCGCCTGAACCCTTCATCGCACCAGGAGCGAGCCTGTGTGAAGCGCTCGGTGTCGTAGGAAGCGAGGAAGAGCCGCCACAGCACCTCGGGGGCTGCGCTGAGGAACGCGTCGGCCTCGTACGCCAACCGGGCGCTCACCAGCGCGCTGGTCAGATCGCTGACCTGGTAGTACAGGTGACTCAGGGTGCTGTGAGCGCTGGCGAGGGAGGGGTCGTCGTCAACGGCCGCCTCGAGATCCTGCTGGGCCTGGTCCAGCAAGCTGGCGGCCTCCTGGGGATCGGGGGTGACGTTCAGGAGCCAGTGCCAGTAACGAGCGGTCCCCCGGAGCTCGAGGGCGCGAGGCTCGTTGGGGTCCAGGGCGAGGGTCCGGTCGGCGAAGGCGACGGCGCCCTGGATTCCGTCCAACGCGGCCTGGAGGTCGGAGGCCAGGCGGGATCGTCGGTACGCCGTCCATCCCTGTTGAAGCAAGGGCTCGACCCAGTCGGGGTCGGCGGCCGCCGCCAGGGCGAAGAGAGAATCGGCCTCGTCGAAGCTCCTGAAGGTGGCGTCCACCTCGCCCTGGACGAGGTGATCCTCGGCCCCCTTTCGCTGTTGTTCGCCGCGCTGCGCCAGGGCCCACGCCTCCACACTGTTCGTCGCGGCCTGCCTCCTGCGCAGCTGAATCTCCTCGCCCAGTCGGGTCCGGAGCAGCCATGCCACCTCCTGGACCACCGAATCCTGAGCGGCGAGGAGCTCGCGGGCAGGAACCTCGAATGCCCTGCGGTCGATATCGGCCCCGCTGGATCCTTCCACGAGGCGCACCGTGACCCGGAGGCGCTCTCCGGCCGGCTCCACGCTCCCGCGGACCAGGGTCCCGGCACCAAGGGCTCTGGCGATGCTGTCGAGAGGGACCGGCGCTCCTCTGAACTGAGCAGAGCCATTACGGGAAATCACATCCAGCCCGCTCACCCTCGAGAGCTCATCGATGAGTCCTTCGGTGAGACCGTCGGCGACGTACTGGAGATTCCCGCCGGGGGCGAGGTCCTGGAAATAGAGCACGGCGACGGCCCGGCGGTCGAGCCCACCGGCATCCACGCCATTCCCCCTGCGGCTCTCCAGGAGCTTCGGAGCCACGAGCGCTGCTATGGCTACAACGGCTGCGGCAGGGAGGACCAGTTTCAAGAAGCTGCCGGGCCTCCACCGGCCCGGCGCCCCCTCCTTCGGCCACTCGCCGGACATGGCCGCATCCAGGTCCCTGATGAGTTCCTCCGCAGTGCTGTACCGGTCCGCGGGAGACTTGGCGAGAAGGCGTCGAAGCATGACCACGCAGGACTCGGGCACCGCCGGCCGCAAGATCTTGACCGGGGTCGGCTCGGCGGTCATGTGCTGGCGGACGACGCTGTCGGTAGACGGTCCCACGAACGGGGGCTGGCCTCCGAGCATCTCGTAAAGAACGCAGCCCAGGGAATAGAGATCGCTTCGGCCGTCCACCTTCTCGGCGCCCGCCTGCTCGGGGCTCGAATAGGCTGGAGTGCCGACGGCGAATCCAGTGCGGGTCAGACCCTCATCTCCCACCGAGGTGAGTGCCCGGGCGAGGCCGAAGTCCGCCAGGATGGCGTGGCCTGCCTCCAGGAGGACATTGGCGGGTTTCACGTCGCGGTGGACCAGGTCCTGGCCGTGGGCGAAGGCCAAAGCGTCGGCAATCTCCCTTATGATCCGAAGGGCGTCATTACATGGGAGCTGCCCTTCCCGGTCCAGACGGTCCCTGAGCGATTCCCCTTCCACGAATGGCATGACACAGAAGAGGAGCCCACCGGCCTCCCCCGAATCGTAGATCGGCAAGATATGGGGATGACTCAGCCGTGCCTCGATGCGGATCTCCCGGAGGAACCGCTCGGTTCCAATGGATGCGGCGATTTCGGGGAGGAGGATCTTGATGGCCACCTTCCGGTCGTGGCGAAGATCCCGGGCCTGGTACACGACTCCCATCCCCCCGACGCCGATCTCCCCCTCGACGAGATACCGGTCCGCCAGGGCCTTCCTCAGGTCGTCGAGCTGAGTCTGTTTCAACGGAGAGTCGTCAGGCATGAGGGCCCCCTTGCCGCGGGTCAACCCCCGAGCCCACCCAGGGGCGAGGACCCCTGCGGTGCCTCGGGGGCGGTGTAGGGCTTGCGGGTCCAGAAGCCATGTCGAGGGCTCCTGTACGAGCGATTCGAGCGGTTTGGATCAGGCGCCTGCCGGCAACATGTGAGTGCCCCGAAGGATCACGCAAGAGAGAATACCCACTGGACCCCTCCTCTCCTAGAGAAACGTCGCGATCTCCCGCAGGGGCTTCTTCGTGATCACCGGGACCTTGGCGTCCGCGGCCGGATATCCGGTCACGACGAGGAGGAAGGGGCGCTCGTTCTCCGGGCGTTCGAGGAGCTCGCCCAGGAAGTTCATGGGGCTCGGGGTGTGGGTGAGACTCGCCAGCCCGGCCCTGTGGAGTGCAGTGAGGAGAATGCCTGTGGCGATTCCCACGGACTCCGTAGCGTAGTAGTGCTTCAGCCTCCCCCCGCCGGGCAAAAGGCCGAAGCGCTGGGTGAAGATGACAATGAGCCATGGCGCGATTTCCAGGAACGGCTTGTGCTCATCGGTGCCCAGGGGGGCCAGGGCCTCCAGCCACTCGGGAGGCGCGCGGTGGCTGTAGAGCTCGTGCTCCTCCGCCTCCGCGGCACGGCGAATCCTCCGCTTGAGGGCAGGATCCCGCACCGCCACGAAGTGCCATGGTTGCATGTTTGCACCGCTGGGAGCGGTGCCGGCGGCCCGGAGGCAGTTCTCCAACACTTCGCGGGGGACGGGGCGTGAAGAGAAGGCCCGGACGGAGCGACGCCTGCGCATGTCCTCATAGAAGGAGGCGGCTCGTGCCCTCATCTCCTCTACCGGGTATTCTCTATAGGAGGTAAATGGAAGAAAGGCAGGTTGAGTCATGGGTGGTCGTCTCGTTCCCGGCGGTCGCGCCGCCGTGCTCTCGGGCGTTGTGGCGGTCTTCACCATCTTCTCAGGAACCGGCCTGTCCGGCCAGTCCGAGTTGCGGGAGTACGCGGTGGATGCGGCAGCCTCGGAGATCTACGTGGTCACGCACAAGAGGGGGCTTCTCTCCTTCTTGGGTCATGAGCACGCGATCCTGCCCCTCTCGTGGGAGGGAACGCTCTGTGTGTCCGACCCCGTGGCCGACCGATCCCGGGGTTCTCTGGTCATCCGGACGGGCTCTCTCGTGATCGATTCGGATTCGGCCCGGGCTCTGGCTGGACTCGGCGGGGGTCCAGGTGAAGAGACGATTCGGAGCCTCCAGACCAAGATGCTGGACGCAAGCCACCTGGCGGCGACGACCTACCCGGAGGTCCGATTGGAGGTGGTCGCCCTGGGGGTGGAGGGCGAGGGGAGGGGGCTGAGGACCCGGGCCGCGGTGACCCTCCGCGGAGTCACCCGCAAGCTGGAGCTTCCCGTGACCGTGGAGCCGGGCGTGGGAGGAGAGCTCCGGCTGGGCGGCGTTCTCACCCTTCGCCAGAGCGACTTCGGAATCACGCCAGAGTCCATCGCCGGGGTGGTGAAGGTATCGGACCCGGTGGACCTTCATTTCCTCCTGGTGGCCCGACCTACCGGTGGCACCTGCGACGCCCCCCGCGGCGCCTCGGCAGGCAGTCAGGGATTGCCCGGATGACGGCGTCTCAAGCCGGCCCGAAGCCGCCGTCCAGGGACCGGAAGACCAGACAGGCATTGATCCCACCGAACCCGAAGGAGGTCGAGAGGGCCAGGCGAGGCCGGAGATCAAGCCCTTCCCCCCGGATGTAGCGGAGATCACATTCCTCGCCCGGGGTGTCGAGGTTCAGCGTCGGGGGTACCCACCCCCGCTCCATGGCGAGGAACCCGATTACCGCTTCCATGGCGCCTGAGGCCCCCAGGGCGTGGCCATGGTAGGGCTTGGTGCCCACCACCGGAACCTGGTCGACCCCCTCACCCAACGCCCGTCGGATGGCCTGGCTTTCCGTGCTGTCGTTCAGAGGCGTGGAGGAGCCGTGGGCGAGGACGAGGTCGATGTCCCGGGCCTCGATCTCTGCGGATTCCACCGCCAGGCGAATGGCCCGACTCGCCTGAGATCCGTCGGGTCGAGGGGCCGTCATGTGGAAGGCGTCGTTGGTGGTTCCGTACCCGGCGATCTCTCCGTAGATGCGGGCACCCCGTGCCACGGCGGCGTCCCAGCGCTCCAGGACCAGCGCGGCCGCGCCCTCCCCCATGACGAAGCCGTCCCGGTCCCGGTCGAAGGGGCGACACGCCCGCTCCGGCTCCCGGTTCCGGGTGCTCATGGCCCTAATGATGGCGAACGCACCGAAGGTGAGGGGAGCAAGGGGGGCTTCGACTCCTCCGGTGAGGATCACATCGGCCTCCCCGTCCCGGATCAGGCGCCACCCCTGGCCGAGGGCGATGGTTCCGGACGCACAGGACATGGCATTCGTGGCGTTGGGGCCCGTGAACCCATGCTCGATGGCGATCGCACAACTCGCGGCGCCTGCGAAGGTCGTGAGGGCGACTCTGGGATCCACGGCCCTGATCCCCTTTTCAGCCATGTTTCGCGCCTGCGCCTCGGCGTGCCCGATCCCTCCCAGCGCGGAGCCGATCTGAACGCCCACCCTGTCCGGGTCCAACCGGTTCGGGTCCAGGCCGGCATCGTCCAGGGCCAGCCGGGCGGCGGCCAGGGCAAACTGGCCGTATCGGTCCAGGCGGCGGGCTACGTTCCGGTCCATGTAGCGTTCCGCCTCGAACCCTTCCACCTCCGCTGCGATCTGGGAGCGCCAGGTCATTGGATCGAAGCGGCTCACCCGGCGAATGGGAGACCGGGCCGCCTTGAGCCCCGTCCAGAGTTCCTGGACGCCGATGCCGGCGGCGGTGATTGGGCCGAGTCCCGTGACGGCAACCCGATGGCCGTGTCGGGCCGAAGCTCGCCGGGAACCGTCTCCCTCGGCAGGCTCCGAGCCCGGGGGCGCCCCGAGCCGGTCCAAGCTGGTCATACGACCCTCTCTCCTCCCTGACGAGCGGCCTCGGCGCCCACGCCCTTCAACGTCCGCCTCGCGATCACGCTCACGAAACCCGGGCCGATCACGGCGTTGGCGGCGAGAGGTCCGATGAGGGGCCAATAGGGGCCATCCCACTCATGCACGATTCGGACCCGGGTGCCTCCCCCTTCCTCCAGGAACTCCCACCGCACGTCCATCCCCCGGGTCACGCCCTGGACGTGCCGGTAGCGGACAATGGGCGCGGCCTCGTCCGCCTCCATCTCCGAGACCCACCAGGTCGGATAGCGGAGAGCCCCGACGATCTCCCGCCAAGCGGCCATTTCCACCAGTCCGCGACCGAAGGCGTCCTTCCTCCGGAAGCGAACCCAACGGTAATGAGGCAAGATTACCGGCCACCGCTCCACATCGGCGGCTACTCCATAGCATGCTCGGGGTGAGGCCGGAACCAGCTGTTCGTCGATGCGGATCAAGAAGGGTGCTCCCGAGCGAAGAGGGAGAGGAGAAGGCGGGGGGCCAGCAAAGTCCCAACCGGGCGCATGTCACCTGTGACGGCCACCAGGGCTTGGGCGAGCTCGGGCGCCCCGCCCAGGCGCGTCACCGCGGCGTCGGCGAGGTCCGGGCGAGTGACCACGGCGTCAATGAGACGCTGGAGCCGTCGCGGCCAGGTCACCATGGCCCGGTGTCTCCGGGCGTAGGGGCGAAGAGAGCCGACGTCCGCTCTCCCCTTTGCCAGTGCTGCGGCCGCAACCGGGGCGAGGATCTCCGCCCCGGCGAGAGCCCGGAATATTCCCTGGCCGGTGAAGGGATCGAAGTAGCCCGCGGCATCTCCCACGAGGGCGGCCCCGTCCGCTACGACATCCCGGGTGGGGACGCGGAAAGGCCCCGAGGCCAGGAGTTCCTCTTCGACGCGCAGCCCTCCGAGCCGACCTTTGAGCGCTGGGAACTCCTGCAACCGGGTGAGGAAGAACCGCTCCGCGTCCACGCCTCGGACGGCCCAGGCCTGGCTCACCACCAGACTGAGGTTGAGACGTAGACCCGCCGAGTCTACGGGAGCCACCCCCAGGCAGGTCTCCGGAGCCAGGTGCATCTCCCCCAGCCCAGGTGAGGAGGGCCAGTCCCCACCCGGGTTCATCACGTGTGTGGTGAGGGACAGCTTCCGACGGCCACCCTCCAGTCTGAGAGGGCGGCGCACCAGACCCAGGCGGCGTGCCACAGCGGAATGGAGCCCATCGGCACCCACGACCAGCCTGCCCCGCATGCGTTCCGGCGTGCCGTCCGGACCCCGCCCCTCCACCCCCACCACCCGTCCCCGCTCCCGGAGCACGTCCCTCACCGTCAGGTGGCGGAGCGTGGCCCCGGCCCCGGTGGCAGCTCGGACCAGGGTAGCGTCCAGGCTCCGGCGATCCATGGCCAACGCCTTGGTGGGACCCGCCTCCCCGGGGGGAAACCGGGCTTCGAATGCGTGACCGGAGGGGGCGACGATACGCCATCCCTCCAACTGGGCGGGTCCCTGGGCGAGGACCGACTCCAGGAGACCCAGGCGCTCGAGGACGCGAGTGGCCTGGGCGCTCAGGCATTCCCCACACGGCTTGGGCCTGGGGAAGATGCGCCGGTCCAGGAGGGCCACGTTCAGGCCGTGCCTCGCCAGGAGCAGGGCCGTCACCGAACCGGCGGGCCCGGCGCCTACCACGATGACTTGATAGTCGAAGTCGGTCACGGAGTAAACCAGCCGGCTGGAGCCCTCGCCACCTGTGAGAGGAACAGCCCCTCACACCTTGGCGGTGAGCACCAGCCGATAGAAGAGGTGACGGTGAACCTGGGCGTGGCGGAGGCCCGCGTCAACGGCGAGGGCGAGGAGTTCAGGGGGGGTGAACGCTCGCAGAACCGACACCGGTCCGTCGTGGCGGGTCAAGGGGTTGCCGCGCCAGAGTGTCGCCGCCAGGAGCCTCGACCCCAGGTAATTGGGCCAGGTCCGGTGCAGCTCCCCCACGAGAATGTGGCCGGAGGTCACCCGGGCCAGCTCCCTCAGCATGGCCGCTTGGGCCGGGCCCTCGGCATGGTGGAGGGTGAGGGAGAGGAGGCCCACGTCGAACCGAGCATCGGAAAAGGGAAGCCGAAGTCCATCGGCCACGGCTACGGGCATTCCCGTTCGCTCGGCGGCGAGGGCGGCGATCTGGGGATGGGAGTCGACGACAGTGACCTGAACCGCGAACCCCCGGCGGCGGCACCACGCCGCCACCGCCAGGGGAAGATCCCCGGAGCCGGTGCCCACGTCGAGGACCGTCCTGGCTCCCTGTTCAATCCAGGGCTTCAGGTGGAGGAGGAGAGCCCTTCGGCCTCCGATCCAGCGATTCACGTCCGCCACCTGATCCAAACTCTCCTCGAGAACGCGCGGGTCGTGGCCGGGGCGGTCCAGGCGTTCCTGGGTCCCCTGGAGCCGGAGGAGAGGGATCACCGGGTGTCCTCTCCCGGGTCCAGGAGGGAGCTCAGCAGACCCGCGCGGAAATCCGAGCCCGGCTCCAGGAACCCGCCGAGGACGGCGAGGCGCGCCTGGGGGCCCACGTCGGTGTGATCCACGAGCACCTGCCCGTCTACCGTGACGAAGACGGTCCGCAACGTGTCGCCCTGGATGCGATACATCATCAGGTCGCCGTCCCGGATGCCTCGCTCCTCCAGAGGGGAGTACCAGGCGGGCAAGCTGTCCGACAGACGCTGGGCGAAGGACGCATCCAGGAGGCCTGCGGCGAAAGCCGTTTCCACGCCGTCCCGGATCCCTTCGAGGAAGCGGCGAAAGTCCGTGCCCCACAGGAAGCTGAGGCCTGCCCACGCGTCTCGGGACTGGACGGCGAGGGCAACCGCAGCACGGGTCCGCTCTTCGGAGGCTTCGCCCCCTGCCAGGAGAGACTCCAGGGCGTCGGCCGTCTCGGAGCCGAACCGCACTCGGAGTCGGGCTACGTCGATCCGGAACAACGTCTTCTCCAGCAGCGCCGTGGCCTGGCTGTAAGGCCCCGACGAAAGGGACGCCGTGTCCATGGAAAGGCTTTGGGAGGTAGTGTCTGCGGGGATGGACTGGGGGGCGCTCCGGCTGCAGGGCGGGAGGCCCGACAGGAGGAGGAGAGCGATGCGAAGCGCCGCGACCGGTGGCAAGGCGTTACCGGCCTTCGTCCGGGGCGACGATGACGAAGAGACCCTGCCCGGCGGGAATCCTCAGGGCCGAGAGGTCCACCGCCGCTCCTTCCTGGAGGCCCTCCACGGCGGGGGTGTGGGCTCGGAACCCCCGAGCTGCCGATCCGTGCAGCCCGAGGGCTTCCCAGTTCACGGTGAGGCTCACGACTTCGTCCCGGTCGGACCAGGAGGCCAGGGCAATGAGGGTGCGGTCCGGGCGGAGGTAGGTCGTGGCCAGGATCCGTGGCCGGTCGGTGCGCACGGGGGCATCCCCCAGCCAATAACCCTTCATCTCACTTCCGGCGATGCCGAAGTCGTTCATCATTTCCCACACCGGGCGGGGGTCCGTGTCCCCGTAGAGTCGGGAGGTCATTCCGTAGAGCATTCCCCGGTAGGGGTGCCCGCCGTCCTGGAGCATCTCCCCCATGAGGCCGAAGGGGAGCCCCGAGACCTCCGTCATCCAATAAGCCGGATCCTGGTCGTAATCGAAGTACTCCCCGAACCAGAGGCGGTTGATGAAGGGGAAGTGCTCCATGTAGAGCATGGCGCTGTTGATGAAGCCGTCCCGGACGTTGAACTGATTGGCGGAGTGGAGATCGAGGACGACCTGGGGCCGCCGCTTGCTGAGCACGGTGACCATGCGCTTGACGGTCTCCCGGCTGAACGCGATGTCATCCAGGTAGAGGCCGTCGATGTGCTGGTGCTCGGCGAGCCAGGCGAGCCCCTGAACGTAGTAGTTGGTCCAGCGGGATGTGCCCTTGTCCAGCACCGCCGCGTCGTCCACGCTCCAGGCGTGCCAGCCGGAGTGGTAGTGATCCACCAGGTGCTCCTGAAGCCAAGAATGGCCCCCACCCTCTCCGTCGTTCAGGACCTCGTCTCCCAGGCTCCGGAGGGCGAAGAGCTCGTGGGCCTTGTAGGTGAGCTCCCGGATGGTGTAGTAGAGCTTGACCTTGATCCCCTTCTCATGGGCGTCCTCGATGTAGGCCGCTTGCTCCTCCAGGTTGTAGAAAGGGTAGTTGATGTAGGGATTGATCTCGTTGGCGTGGTGGATGTTGACCACGGTGCCGCCCCAGGCCCGGACCGAGTCCACCGGCGCATACTTGTGAACGAAGCGCGTGTCGAAGTGGGCCCGGGTGTCGATGGGTTTGAACGGAGTGACGAGAAACCGGACATTGAAGTGGAGCGTGTCTCCTGCGGATAGCGATCTCGGCCCCGAATAGTTGTAGGCGGTGACGGCGTCCCCGTGTTCCTCGATCCGGATTCCGCCCCTTCCTCCGTTGAACCAGGACGGGGGCATGAGGAGCGGCTGGTTTCGGTAGAAGTTGGTGTTCAGAGGCCGAACGTAGTTCTCGTCCCGGAGCACGTATTGGAGCCCCCGGTTGACCGCTCCCAGCCAGACCCCTTCCTGGTGGTTCTCGACGGCCCATTTCCAATCGATGGCCGGCGGCCGCCTACCGCCCACGCGGCCGAGTCCGAGCATGTACTCCGCAGCCTCGGGGCGAAGGGCGATGGGTAGAGCGATGTCCCTCACCGCAACGTCCTGGAGGGCCGACAGAGTGATGCGGTAATCCAGCATCCCGTCGTACTCCAGCGTGCCCTGCACCGTAATGGAGAGGAATTCCGAGGCCCCCTCCGCCTCCCACCGGGCGCGACCCCGGTTCTCCTGGGTCACGCTGTAACCAGAGAACCGGAAGGGCTCGGGGCCCTCTCCGTCCCCACGGATGACCTCAAGAGAGATGGGACGGGCCAGGATGGGTTCCGGATCCTCTCCGACGCCGGTGAGCTCGGGTGTGAAGTAGCTGAAGATCTGCGCCGGGAGACCCGCTTCGTCCAGAACCACCCGCCGCCCGAGGACCGAGAGGGATCGCCGATCCACCGTCACCGGCTCGAAGGGCTGGACGATGAAGTCGGGATCGCTGCCCACGGTGGAGTTGAGCCATTCGAGACGAGTCATGAGCTCCGGCTCGTCGGCCCCGCTCTCCGTTGCGCGCTCCGGCTTGACCAGGAGGCGGACGTGAACGGTCTTGCTGCCCCGGTCCGCGGTGGACACGGTGACGCTGCCGTCCACCGGGCCTGCCGGTGCTCCCTGGGGAACGTGGACACCGATCCACAGAGGCTGGACCATCCGGCCACCAACCAGGATCTCCTTGGAGAAGGGCGCCCCCTTCTCGTTCACACCCTCACAGTTGAAGCACGTAAGGCCGTCCTGCCACTCATCGGGGAAGCTGTCGAAGTGCACTTGCACGTCGGTGAGGGGACCACCGCCCGACACGAGCCCGACTTGAAAGGTGAACGCTTCGTCCCTGAGTACGGAGTTGCTGATGGCTTCCAGGCTCTCCCGCTGGGTCCAGTGGTGAGGAATGAAGTTCTTCATCCGGATGGGATAGTCCCGATACTCCGCCACCAGGACCCAGCCTTCCTCCGCTCCCGTCATGAAGACAGCGGTCTCCTCCGGAGAGGCGATGACCTCCATGGGAAAGAAGGAGTGGAAAGCGTCCACCGATTGGATGCGGGTCGTCCGGGCCCTGGGAAGCCCATTCATGGGCGCGGAACGGGCGCGCCGCTCCCAGGCGGGGTCGTTCGGCCGGGGCACCCCCTCCCACGACGTATCCGACGGGAGCCCGGCCTCGGCTCTGGAGGGGCTCCCCGAGATCGAAGCGCGGAGCGAGGGATCTCTCAGCTGCGCCTGGGATGGGTAGGTGACTCGGGGGTAATACCCGCCGGAGGAGTGCCAGGGGAGGTAGTAGACGAAGTAGGTGTCCGAGCCGGCATTCGGCTGGAATACGACGTCCCCGGATGTGTTCTCCACGCGCCGGGCCAGGGCGTTCCGCACCGGTTCTCCGGTTCCGGCATCCACGACGATGACGGCCTTCGAAGCGGGCTCGAGGTCTCGTCGGCGCCAGGGGATGGTGACCAGGACGGCGTCCGGGGGCGCCTGGTCCGCGGGGGTGAGCGCCGGCCCTTCGAGAACCACCACGGCCCGGTGGTTTCCCCAGGAGAACCCCTCGGACCCGGCCGGCAGCCGGGGCTCCCACCCTCCCGCCTCCCAGATCACGCCGTCCACCACGTTCTCCACGGCGGGGGCCCGGTCGAGCTCCGGCCTCCTCCCTTCGGGACCGGCGCAGGTGAGGGTGAGGAAGAGCTGCGGGACGACTGCAAAGAAGAGGAACCGGGTCAGGCGTGCTTCCGTTTCTTTCATTCTCGTGTGCTCCCTGCTGTTCCGTCCCCCATCTGGAGGGCCCGGAGGGTCAGGCTCCTCGGTCCACGGTCAAACCCCGGAACAGCCTTTCCAGCTCGGTCTTCCAGATCCGCACCGGTCGACGGCCGCCCCACCGCCGATGGGAGCTGGGCAGGGCGTACCAAGGACTCGGGAATCGGGGTTACGCGGCGGCCCGTGACCTCGACCCCGGAGGCTCGCTCAGGGGGCGATGTTACCGGCGGATTGGACGCACTGTCAATTCCGCCTACCCGCCCGGACCGGGCCCGGAACCGTCGTCTCGGTGCGGGGTTCTCACTACCCATGACCCCGGAAATCACGCGTCCCAGGAAGGATCGGCCCACGGGCTACTGGCGGTGCTGTTGCTGCTGTCCTGGCCCCCGGAGGGAGTGGGCGCGCGTGCCGGGCTCGAGAAAACGCTGACCCCGACCAGAGGCCGCTGCCCTCCGTCGTGAATGGGACGGTCGGGCGGTGGAAGCCAGCGGCGCCGCCGGGACCGATCCGGCGGCCGTTTTGTTTTCGTGCCTCCTCTGGAGACTCTGGAGACCTCATGAAGATCTACGACGACATTACTCAGCTCATGGGCAACACTCCCCTCGTGAGGATTCAGCGCCTGGCTCAAGGGCTCCCTGGCCGGCTCGTGGCGAAGCTGGAGTTCTTCAACCCGGCTCACAGCGTGAAGGACCGGATCGGCGTCTCCATGATCGATGCGGCGGAGAGGGCCGGTCTCCTGGGCCCCGACTCCATCATCCTGGAGCCCACCAGCGGCAACACCGGCATCGCGCTGGCCATGGTGGCCGCCGCCCGAGGCTACAGGTGCACCATCACCATGCCGGACACGGTGAGCATGGAGCGACGGGCACTGATTCGGGGGTACGGGGCGGAGCTGATCCTCACTCCGGGAGACCAGGGCATGAATGGGGCGATCCAGGCTGCGGAGGAGCTTGCGGCCGAGGACGACCGTTACTTCATCCCGCAGCAGTTCCGGAACCCCGCCAACCCGGAGATCCACCGAAAGACCACGGCCGCTGAAATCTGGTCGGATACCGATGGGCAGGTGGATGTCCTGGTGGCGGGGGTTGGGACCGGGGGAACCATCACAGGGACCGGAGAAGTTCTCAAGGGGCTCAAGTCCTCCGTCCGCGTGGTGGCGGTGGAGCCCGCCGCCTCGCCTGTTCTGTCCGGGGGGGAAAAGGGCCCCCACCCCATCCAGGGGATCGGAGCGGGCTTCATCCCCGAGATCTTGAACACGGACATCTATGACGAGGTTGTTCGGGTGAATGCCTCCGATGCGTTCGAGACCGCCCGCGCCATGGCGGTGAGGGAAGGGCTCTTGGTGGGGATTTCCTCGGGGGCCGCGACGTGGGCCTCTCTCCAGGTGGCCAAGCGGGAGGAGAATCGGGACAAGCTCATCGTGGTGATCATCCCCTCCTTCGGCGAGCGCTACCTGAGCACAGAGCTGTTCGAAGGGCTCAGGGACTGAAGAAGGGAAGGACACGATGTTCAGAATGCTGCGAGAGGACATCCGATCGGTATTCCAGCGGGACCCGGCGGCCCGGTCCACCCTGGAGATTCTTCTCTGCTATCCCGGCCTCCACGCGGTCTGGGGCCACCGAGTGGCCCACTGGTTCTGGCAAAGGGACCTCAAGCTCGCGGCGCGCTGGCTCTCCCACCTCAATCGGGCCCTCACAGGGATCGAGATCCACCCGGGGGCCCGCATCGGACCCCGGTTCTTCATCGACCACGGCATGGGGGTGGTGATCGGGGAGACCGCCGAGATCGGTGCCGACGTCACTCTTTACCACCAGGTCACGCTCGGGGGTGTCAGCCTCGAGAAGGGAAAGAGGCACCCCACCCTGGAGGACGGCGTGGTGGTGGGCGCCGGAGCAAAGATCCTGGGGGCCATCACCATCGGGAAGGGGAGCCGGGTGGGAGGCAATGCGGTGGTGGTGAAACCTGTGCCGCCGGACTCGGTGGTGGTCGGGGTTCCCGGCGAGGTCGTCAGGCGAAAGGGCGAAGAGCGTTCCGGACCTCCAGTGCCGGATCTGCAGCACGGCGATCTTCCCGACGTCCTGGGCGATGCCCTCGTGAGCCTCATGAAGCGAGTGGAGGTCCTGGAGAACCGTTTGAACGGGAAGAGGCCCGATGCAGGGGCCACCTCGCGCATCCCGGGGGGAGAGGAGGGAAGAGGTCAGGCCTTCGACCGCCCGGACCAAGAGGAGAAAGAGCCTTCACCCCATGTGCCGGAGAGAGGCGTGTGGCGAGGCGAGGACTTCGGGATCTAAGGGGTTGTAGGGGGTCGGAAGGGCCACGGGCGGGCCGGGAGACCGTCAGCCGGCCTACCGTCCCGACCCCGGGGGGGGCTCCAGGGCCGCGATCCGCTCCCGGGCCGCCTTGACCCGAGGCTGGAGCTCGGGGTCGGCGTCGGCCCAGGCCTCAGCGAAATGCCGGTAGCCCTCCAGCGCCATCGTCGTGTCGCCGAGTTGCTCCGAGAGCTGGCCCACCTTCTCCCAGGCGTGGGGGCGGTTCAGCAGCGCGACGGTGAGGTTCGGGTCCACCTCGGTGGCAACACTGTACCAGCGGTCCCGTGCATCCTGAGCCCGCCCGAGAGCCTCCAGGGCTTGCGCTTCCTCGATTCGGTAGCAGCGCCGGCAGCGGACCAGTGTCCGGTGAGCGTCCAGGGCCTCCAGGAATGCTTCGGGTCGGGCCTCCGGGCCGCTGGCTTCGGCCAGGAGAAGGGCTCTCTGGGAGTCGGCGAACCGTCCCTGGAGGTCGGACGGGAGTTCCTCTCTCCAGCGGTTCACGTAGCTGTGGACCTGGTCGGCTTCTCCGAGAAACGCATGGATCGTGGCGCCAAGTTGGTAGTCCCGAGCCGACACCGGTATCTGTTGGAAGAGGTCTCTCTCTTCCAGCGCCTCCACGATGGAGTGGGCCCGCTCCAGGTTTCCTGTGACGACTTCCATGTAAGCCTGGAAGATGGTGTAGAACCATGCGGCCGCCGGACCCAGCTCGGCCTCCGCCAGACGCTGGGCCTGGGCCATCTCCCTCCGGGCGTCGACGATCTTCCCCCTTGCGAGGTCAGCCTGGGCGCGGTACTCCGGGGCGTGCACGCGGTACACGTAGGGAAGCCCGGGATTGGCCTCCCACCGAGTGACATCGGCTTCAGCCTGGTCCCACTCACCGGCCCAGGCGTGGAGCCAGAACGCACGGTCCTGCACCTGAGGGTCGTCGGGGTAGGCCTCCTGGAAGACGGCCAGGGCGGCCCTGGCACTCTCCAGGTCACCCCGGAGAAGATGCGCCCGAACCAGGTTGCTGTAGGCGGTGTTGGAGGCTCCCGCCCCGTTCACGGCCTGCTGGTAGAGTCCCGCGCCCTTGTCGAACTGCTCCAGCGCCATGTACGCGTTGGCCAGGTTGTTCAGGCCAGCCCGGTCGTCGGGAGCGATCCGGAGTACCGCCTCGTAGGCCCGGATCGAGGCGTCCACGTCACCCGTCACCTGGTCTGCGTACGTGGCCTCGGTGATGAGCCGCTCCCGCTCCGTGAGGCGGTCCCGGTGGCGGTAGGCGGCCTTCAGGGCCTGGACCTCCTCTTCCCGGCGAATGCCCAGGTTGGACAGGGTGACCGCGATCTTCCGGTACGCCATGGCGAAGGTGGAGTCCAGAGCCACCGCCTCATTCAAGAGGGCCAGGGCCGTCGACTCGTCGCCGGAGTCGAACGCGGCGTCGGCCTCCGTGAACTTGCGCAGAGCCTCCAGGGAGGTGGTGGTCACATCCTCCAGAGGTGCGCCCTGCTTGATGACCCGGAGGGACTCGCCGCTCTTCTGACGGATGTCCTGAGACAACTTGTCGATGGCGCCGATGACGTCGTCGGAGCTCTCAGCGGTGCGCCGGAAGGAGGCCAGCGTCTCTCCCGATTCGGCGGCTCGGAGGGTGGCCGACAGGATGTAGCCGGTGCCCGCAGCTCCCACGTCTCCCTCCAGAACGGCCTTCATGCCATCCCGGACGGCGACCTCCCGAGCGAGCTGAGGAGTGAGGGGCGCCGCTGGGTCCCGCTGCATTCTCTCGAGCACCTGCTGGACCCGATCCGTCTCCACCAGACGGATGTTCTCAGAGCTGGCCAGGTCGATTCGGAGGGCCTCCGTGACCACCGACCCGAGGAGGGTGTCGGGGGTGGCGTTGCCGAAATCGGCCAGGACCACCCGCTCCCCCTCGTCGAAGACGCCCTGGGCCGCGAGGGAGCCCACGGGACCGATCCCCGTGGACCACATGATGAAGTACCCCGCCACCGCCATCCCCAGGAGGGCGAAGGCCGCCAGGCCGCCCGCGACCGCGTTGCGCCAGGTGAAGATCCGGTCCCGCACACGGCTCTTCGTACCTCCCCCCGCACCCTTCCCCGAGGCCCCTTCCGGCGCTGCCGGGTGAGCGATGGGTCCGGGGACTGTCTCCTGATCCACGGGCGCTGGTGGGGTTTCGAAAGGCTCGGGCCCCGAAGGGTCCGTCCACGCCCCCGAACGGGACTCCACGCCGTGGGCGGCATCGACGGCCCCCTGGCCGGTGGGCGCGGCCGGCCCCCTCCCCGACATTCCCTCCTGGACGATTGCGGTAGCCAGGACCACGGGAAGTCCAAGAACGAGGAGGATGACCGCGAACGGAGGCACCCAGTCCGGCAACCCGGCGCTATCCGTCACGCTCTCGACGACTTGAAGAGCGCCCCACGCTGCCACCAGATACACCGACAACACCTGCCACACTGAGCGCCGGTGGATCTCTTGGACGAGATGGCGGAGGAGGTCCATGCGTAGGCTCCTGTGAGAGGACGAAGGCTGGGCCGAATCCCCGCAGGGGCACCAGGGCGGGAAGGCCCTGGTCACCTCAGTGTCCTTCAGCCTTGGAGATGATTCAGCCTGGCGAGAGCTATGGCCCCAAGTACCAATTCCGAGGGAGGAAGTTTCCTGTCGAGGAATTTTCGCATTCCATGGTACCCGGACGCTTCGTCCTCCTCCCGTTACCTCCGGCCCGAGGGACAGGAGATCCCGACTCCCGGGGCCCCGGATCCCCTTGCCGCCCGCCGCCCACTTCCTAACTTGCTCAACCCGGTTGAGGACAGTGCACGCGCACGGCCGTGCATACGGCGCCTCGTCACAAGAAAAGGAGTCGGGCATGGAGATCAAAGGCTATTTCGTCTCCGACATTCCTCGGAGGGCCTTCCTGGAAAGGACCCTGAAGGGTGGGCTGGTCCTGGCGGCGGGGCCCACCCTCTCGAGCCTCCTGGAGGGATGCGCAGGCTCCGGGAAGGCCAGCGCGGAGGTGCAGATCGATCCGCAGATTCTGGAGGCGACCATTCGAGCTGCCGTGGCCCAGGGCGGTGACTTCGCGGACGTATACGTGGAGAACCGCATCGCCCGCTCCATCGTCATGGAGGAGTCCCGGTTCAAGAGCGCCGAGTTCGGGGTGAGCCAGGGCGCCGGGGTCAGAGTCATTGCCGGTGACAGGACGGGCTATGCCTACACGGAGGAGATCACCGAGGAGGCTCTTCTCGGGCGGCCGAGGTGGCCTCCTACATCGCCCGGAGCACCCCGGCTGCGAGGTGGTCGTCCATCGGTGCTCCCACCTCCGCGGGAGGTCTTCGGCAACGGTGCGGATCCCCCTGGAGGACATCGCGGACAGCCCGCCGCCTAGAGATCATGCAGCGGGCCGACCAGGCGGCGCTGGACTACGACCCCCGCATCGCCATGGCCAGCATCAGCTACAACGACGAGATCGGGTCGGGTGATCGCGAATAGCGGAGGGGCTGTACCTGGCGGACGAGCAGCCCCTCCTCTTCTTCATCGTGCGAGACGCTGGGGGTGGGCAACGGAACCCGTCACATGGGTCGGGAGCGGCTCAGCCGGCATTCCGGCTTCGAAATGTTCGACGAGGTGACGCCGGAGCAGGTGGCCCGGACCTGCGCCCGGGAATCCATCGTCATGCTGGAAGCTCAGGACGCCCCCGCCGGACGCATGGACGTGGTTATGCAGAACGGCTGGGGCGGTGTCCTGGTACACGAGGCCGTGGGACACCCCCTGGAGGCGGACAACATCGCCCGGGAGATCGGGGCTTTCACCGGGAAGATGGGGCAGAAGGTAGCCAGCGACGTCTTCACCATGGTGGACGACAGCTCTCTCCCCAACATGCGAGGCACCACCAATTGGGACGACGAGGGAACTCAGGGCCGACGAAACGTCCTGATCGACAAGGGCGTGCTCACGGGCGTACATGACCGACGTGCTCTCAGCCCGGCAGCTTGGGCTGGAGCGGACCGGCAACGGCCGCCGGGAGAGCTTCCGCTACATCCCAATCCCCCGCATGACCAATACGTTCATCGATCGGGGGGACGCCGATCCCGCCGACATCCTGGCGTCCACCCGGAGCGGGCTTTACGTGCAGAGTCTCAGCGGGGGGAGCGTCAACCCCGTCACGGGCCAGTTCAACTTCACCTGCCGTGAAGCCTACCTCATTGAAGACGGGAAGAAGACGGTGCCGGTGAAGGGAGCGACACTGGTGGGGAATAGCATCGAGGTGGTCTCCAACGTGGATGCGGTAGGCAACGACCTGGCCTTCGGTCCCGGCATTTGCGGGAAGGGCCAGAGTGCCGAAGTGTCGGTGGGCCAGCCCACGGTGAGGATCCGGGGAATCAACGTCGGCGGAAGCCGGGCATAACGGGAGAAGCTGATCATGCAGTACGAGAATCTGCCGCAGGAGCTGGTGGACCGCTGCCTGAGTCGGGGCGCCGACGCCGCCGAAGTCTACCTGGAAACGGGACGCCAGCTTAGCGTCGAGGTCCGGAACGGGGCCATGGAAACCATCCAGGAGTCGTCCTCCCATGGGGTGGGCTTTCGGGTGTTCAAGGACGGCAAGATGGGCTTCGCACACAGCAACGACCTCTCCGACGCCTCGGTGAACGAAGCCATCCGGAGCGCTGTGGAGTTCGCCGCCCACATGACGGCCGACGAGCACAACGTCCTGCCCGCGGACCCCGCCGTGACGCCGGTGGAGGGCCTTTTCGATCCGGACCTGGCCGGCGTCGCCATGGACGCCAAGATCGCCCTCATCACCGAGCTTGAGTCCCTCGCCATGAGGGATCCCCGCATCACCAAGAGCGATGGAGCCCGGTATGGGGAGGGGGAAGGGGCCGTCTATCTTGCCAATTCCAACGGGCTGGTGAAGAGCTTCCGGTCCACGGGCTGCAGCTTCGGTGTGAGCGTGGTGGCCGAGAAGGGCGACCAGAAGTCCTCGGGTGGCGATTCCTGCTCCCGGCGTTTCTTCTCGGACCTGGTGGCGCCGGATGTGGTGGCCGAGGAGGCCTCCCGGAGCGCGTACGAGATGCTGGACCCCCGCATGGTCCGAACCCAGAGGGCGCCGGTGGTGTTCGATCCGGACGTGGCTGGGGCGCTGCTCGGGGGGATCCTGGGGGCGGTGAACGGGGAGCGGGTGCTCCAGGGGGCGAGCTTCCTGGCGGGCCGCGTTGGTGAGAAGATCGGGTCCGACCTCCTCACCATCGTGGACGATGGCACTCGCCCCAAGGGGATGGCGAGCAGCCCGTTCGACGGGGAGGGTGTCCCCACCCGGCGCCGGGTCATCGTGGAGAAGGGCATCCTCCAGGGGTTCATGTACAACACCATCGCCGGGCATCGCGCCGGCGTGGAGAGCACCGGGAACGCTTCCCGCGGGGGCTTCTCCAGTCTCCCTGGCATCGGCCCCCACGCCTTCTACGTGGAGGCCGGCGACACGGCCCCGGAGGCCATCATTCGGGCTACCCCGAGGGGCCTCTACCTCAAGGGCGTCACGGGTTACGGCATCAACCCCGTGAGCGGGAACTTCAGCGGAGGCGCCGAGGGGTTCTGGATCGAGAACGGCCGCCTGGCCTTCCCCGTCAAGGGGCTGACCATCGCCGCCACCGCCGACGAGATGCTCAACGGCATCGACCGGCTGGGCAACGACCTGGACCTCAGCCGGAGCTCGACGGCCCCCACCTTCCGGATCCGGGAGATGCAGATCGGGGGAATGTAGGGGCCGCCGGGATCAGCCACCGATCATTGCCGTGACGGAGACCCAGAGGTAGAGGACGCGGTTCTTGAAGCTGCCTTCTGAGTCGAAGAGATCGGTGAGTCCGAGGTCGTAGTCGGCACCGATGGATCCTCCCAGCTGTTCGGTGAGGGGGAAGCCCAGGGATCCGCCGAACAAGATGCCGAACTCGGTGCTCTTGAAGTCGTCGTATTGGGAGCAGTCGTACCCGTCTTCGTCACAGTTGACGTTGAAGCTCACCTGAGGTCCGGCGGAGAGGCCCAGGTCGAGTCGCTCATTCAGGGGGAATTGCACTCCGAGTTGGACCGGGATCTCGATGTAATCGTAGGACGCGGTCCCGCCATCGAACTTCGCTCCCTTCTGCACATAGCCCACGAAGGGCAGGAGGGCGACGGTCTCGTTGAGAGGAAGGGCGGTCCCCGCTGCCACGAAGAAGCCCGTCTTGGAGCTGGTGTCGTACCCATCCGCGGAGACCGTGGAGATGGTCGGACCGGCGACGATGGTCAAGGGGAATTGAGCCTGCACCTGGCCGGTCGGAAGCGTGAGCGTGCAGGCGAGCGTGATGATGGCCAACGTGATCCTGCGCATGGTTCCTCCATTGCACTCAGGTGGTGGGGTCCGGCCGCAGCGGGCGCAGGCCCCCGGAGGGGGGATCGAGGAGCTCCATTTGAAACGGGTTTTAGACAGAAACATTTCAACATTCAACCAATCCTGCGAATAGGCAAGGATTTTCTCTCCCGACCCGGACGCCTGCCTCCGAGCCCGGGCCAGCGTATCTTGGAAGCGTGTACACTCGTTGCCTCATCTGCCGGGCGTCCTTTCCTGAGAACGGCGTCCTGAGTCAGCTCCCTCGCGGGGGCACAGTGGCCTACGACCTCCAGCTGGGAAGGCTCTGGCAGGTATGCCGGGGCTGCGGGCGGTGGAGCCTACTCCCCATGGCGGATCGGTGGGAGGCGATGGAGGAGTTGGACCAGCTCCTGGCCGGGGGAGGGACGGCCGTCCGCCTCCTCTCCCGTACCGAGCACATCGGCCTCTTCGAGGTGTCCGCCACGGCGGGAGCAGGGAGACGAGGTCGAGTCTTGCAGGTCGTCCGAGTGGGAGGCGCCGGGCCTGGGGAAGAGGCCTGGTGGCGCTATGGATCTCCGGTCTGGGGGCCTTTCTCCCGTGGTGGACGGGGAGGTGTGTTCAAGCGTTCGGGCTTTCTCCGCCGTCGGCGGGCCGCGAATCCTCCCGCATGGAAGGGGCTGCGCACCTGCTCCGGGTGCCAGCACGTCTTCACCGAGCTTTCCGCAGGTGACCGCAAGATCATGGTTGTACGGCCAAGCGGGCCGGAGGCGGGCGGCCTCCGCCCCGTCCCGAGCCTCCCGGGCGGGACCGACCCCGGGGTCGGGCCCCACGGCGCGTTCACCCTCTCTCGACGGTGCCCGCGCTGTCGGGACGTGGATCACGGCGGCCTCCATCTCGCCGGGATGGAGGCCGATCTGGCTCTTGGAAGGACGCTGGCCCTTCAACGCCACGCCGGCGCCACGGCCGATCAGGTCAACGGGGCCGTTCGCGTTATCGCCGATGTCGGAGGCCCTTCTCCGCTCGTGCGGCTCCTGACTCGCCATGGCCGGCCCCTCGGCGACCTCCCCCTGGCGGGGGCCCTCGCCCTGGAGATGTATGCGGCCGAGGCCCGTGAGGGGGCTCTCCTCAAGATGGAGGTGGGCCAGCTCGAAACCCGGTGGCGCAGGGAGGAGGAGCTGGCGGCCCTGGTGGACGGAGACTTGACGCCCATACCCCTCCTGGACGAGCTCCGGCGGAAGGTGACCAGGAAGAAGTAGTCCGGCTCCCTTGCCCGCTGCCCGTTCCCGGCCCATCGTGCTCCTCGGTTCCATCCGTTTCGTGTTCGGGATCCCGAGGGATCCCTCCGGAGACAGTCCCATGACCATGACCAGACACCCATCCGGACTCCCGGCCCTGTTGACCGGGTCCTTTCTGCTCCTTTCGGCCCTCGTTCCCTGGAGCGCCGACCGGGGACCGACCTGGATCCAAGGCTGGACGCTGAGCCCGGCCGCAGCGCAGGCCGCCGGGGGGCAGACCCCTGTAACGCAGGAGAAGAAGGTCCTCAGCGTTGACGACTACGCGCTATGGCGGTCCATCGGTCAGACCTCCCTCTCCCCCGACGGACGTTGGGCGAGCTACGCCTACAGCCGTCGGGAGGTGGACGACTCGTTGTTCATCAAGCCGCTGTCGGGCGGCGCTCCCTACGTAGTGGTCCGGGGGAGCAACCCCGAGTTCTCCGCGGACTCTCGCTGGGTGGCATACTACGTGAACCCGAAGGGGGAGGCGGGAGCGGGAAGCAGGGGCGGGGGCAGTGGTGGGGGGCCCGCCGGAGGTGGCCGGGGAGGGGGCGGTGGGGGAGGAGGGCCGCGTTCCCTCGAGCTGTACGACCTTCAAGCGCGGGACACCGTCCGGTGGCAAGACGTTCAGGCCTTCGGATTCGCCGATGCGGGCAGGGCTCTCGTGCTGAAGAAGCGTCCGGCCGATTCGGAAGCGGAATACGAGGGAACGGATCTGGTGGTCCGCTACCTGGACTCTGGAGAGGAGGAGCTCCTCTCCTACGTGAACGAGTGGGCTCTGGATGAAGCCGGTGCGAGGCTCGCCTATACCGTGGACGCGCCCGGCGGTGAGGCCAACAGCGTGCACCTATTGGATCTGAGGTCCCGGAGCCGAAGGGTGCTGGATGCCGAGCGGGAGGTCACGTATTCCCTCCTCACCTGGGGCGACGAGAAGGACGAGGCCTCGGCGGATGCTCTCGCCGTGCTCAAGGGCAAGGACGACGAGGATCTGGTGGAGCGGGAGAACGCGGTGCTCCTCTGGCCCGCGGTGTCCACCTCCGCCGCGGCGTTGGTCCTGGATCCTCGCCCCGAGGAAGTCGAGGACTCGGCGTCCGCCCGCGGCCGCTCCGAGAGCGCTACGACCTCCCCACGGGTGGAGGGTCTGGCAGGGGATTGGGTGTTCAGCGAGAAGGGGACCCTCTCGTGGTCCCCTGATGCCACCAAGCTCCTCCTGGCCACACGTCCCCAGCAGGCCGCCCCGAAGACGGTGTGCCAGCCCGCTGACGAGGCTGGAGCCAACAGGCGTGGAGGAGCCGCCTCGGATTCCTCGGGTGGAGGTGCCCCGCGGGATACTGCCTCCGCCCCGAAGATCTTCAACATGGCATCCCGGCTCGCTCCGGACGGCCGTCCCCTCGGGCCGGAGGAGGTTCTGGACGGAGACTGCCCGGAATTCGTGGCGGACGTGGACATCTGGCACGTCCAGGACGAGCAGCTCCAGTCGGTCCAGATCCTCCGGGCGAGCAGGGACCGGAATCAAACCTACCAGGGGGTGGTGCACCTCGATGGGGGCAAGGCCCGGTATGTCCAGCTGGCCGACACCACCATGGAGTCGGTGCGGATCAGCGACAACGGGCGGTACGCCATGGGGAGCGACGACCGTGCCTACGTGTCGGACTGGCTTCCGAGTTACGCGGACTACTATGCGGTGGACCTGGACACCGGTGAGCGCACCCCGGCATTGGAGAAACAGCTCAGGACCCTCGGTTTCAGTCCCGACGGAAGGCAGTTCCTCTATTGGAAGGACAGGAACGTCTGGAGTTACGACATGGAAACGGGTGAGGAGACGAACCTCACCGCCCAGGCCCCGGTGAACTTCGAGGACGAAGAGTTCGATCGGTTCGGTGAGAAACCTCCGTACGGCATCGCGGGCTGGACCATGGACAGCACCTCGGTCATCCTCGAACATCGCTACGACCTCTACCTCCAGCCCCTGGCGGGGGGCTCCGCCACCAACCTGACCAACGGCGTGGGCGCGGAGCGGGAGATCCAGTTCCGGATCCTGGACCTCGATCCGGACGAGGAGCTCGTCGATCTGAGCAAGCCCCTCTACCTGACGGCCTACGGCCAGTGGACGAAGCAGTCCGGATTCTACCGTCTCGATGACGGGGACCTGGAAGAGCTGGTTTTGGCCGATGCCCGCTTTGGCCGGGTCCAGAAGGCCGATTCGGCCAACGTCCTTCTCTTCACCCGGGAGGATTTCCGAACCTTCCCCGACTACTGGACCTCGGGCCTGGACTTCTCGGATCCCTCGAGACTCACCGACGCCAATCCCCAACAGAGCGAATACAAGTGGGGTCATCGCGTCCTCTTCGACTACGAGACGGATGACGGAGTGAGGCTCCAGGGCATCCTGGCCGTTCCCGACGACTACCAGCCCGGCGAGCGGCGGCCCATGCTCGTGGACTTCTACGAGAAGATGTCCCAGAACATGCACGCCTATCCCCAGCCGACCTTCCGGGACACTCCCATGATCGCCGGCTACGTGAGCGCCGGGTACCTGGTGCTGCTGCCCGATATCCGCTACAAGCTGGGGGACACGCACAGCCAGATGCTCGAGTGCATCAACCTGGCGATCGACAAGGTCGAGGAGATGGGCTACGTGGACCCGAAGCGCATCGGGCTCCACGGTCACTCGTTCAGCGGACAGGGCTCTACCTTCATCTCCACCCACTCCGACCGGTTCGCGGCCATCGTGGCCGGGGCCGCGGCGACGGACCTGATCAGCGACTTCAACCAACTGTGGAAGAGCTCCGGCACGAACCAGCACGGGTACGATACCTATGGCCAGGGGCGCTTCGCCACGAATCCGTATGACGATCCGGATCTGTTCATGGACCAGTCGGCCAGCTTCAACGCGGCGAACATGGACACGCCCCTCCTGCTCCTCCATGGGACGTCCGACGGTTCGGTGGAGTGGCTCCAGGCCATCGAGTTCTTCAACGGGCTCCGCTGGTTCGGCAAGAACGTGATCCTGGCGTCCTATCCCGGGGAGCCGCACCACCTGACCAAGTATGAGAACCAGAAGGACTTTCAGATCCGGATGCGGCAGTTCTACGACCACTACCTCTTGGGCAAGCCGGCGCCGAAGTGGATGACGGATGGCCGCACATTCCTCCAGAAGGAGCGGGATCTGGAGATGATGAACCGGGGTGGAAACGGGGGCCGTGGGGGGGGAGGCGGCGGCGGGACGCCGTCCCCCTGACGGGCCTCCACACGAATCCTCAGACCGCCAGCTTGTCCTGCAGGACCCGGAACCATCGGCGGAGCTGGGTAAAGATCAGGAACTCGGCGTAGACCCTGCGCTGGGCGCTCCGGCCCCACGCGTCCCGCTTATCCGGGGAGCGGAGCATGGCGTTCAGTGTCCGGGCCAAGGCCACCTCGTCCGTCGGATCCGTGATCATGCGCCCGTCCAGGTCATCCCGGACCTGCTGCCGCGGTCCGCAGGCCTGGTAGTTGCTCAAGACGGCGATGCCCTTCCACATGGCTTCCGTTACGGTCAGGCCGAACCCCTCTCGGATGGAGTTCTGCACGACGATGCTGGAGGTACGCTGGATGGCGTTGACCATGAGGGCGTTGTCGCGCCGGCTCTCCATGGGAAGTGTCACGAGGGCAACATCCCGCTGGACCTCGGGCGCGAGGCCGGCGTAGACCACCTTGAGGTCCTCCAGCACCTCCAGGCCTTCGGGATCGTCGGCGACGGACGAGGGATCTGGACCCACCAGGACAAGGCGAACCAGGTCGAGCCTCCGCCGGTGGGTCCGGTCGTTGTCGTTGCCGTTGGCCCGCGCGTCTGCCTTGAGCCGGGCGAATCCCTTCATCAGCGTCCGGAAGCCCTTGAGACGATCCCAGCGCGAGACCTGGGTCACGATCGGGCGGGTCAGGAGGCCGATGTCATCGGTCATGTTGGCCGGTGCGAAGATCCCGTTCGGCTGAAGCCGCTGGGCGACCCAGCGGAACGGATCCGGCAACACGGGACCCGGATTGGTGGCCAGGGCGGAGGCCGTGAGGATGCCGGCGATCTTGTGCACGCTCAGGTCCCGGTTCTTGTTCGTGAGGGGGTTGACCGCCGGGTAGATCACCGAGGAGCAGGCGGTCAGGTACTCGGGAATGTACTCGGGAGCACTGAAGATCGCGTGGTCGTACGCCGCGGCGTAGGGCACCAGGAACTCCCAGGCGGCCTGGGTCGTGGCGGTGTGATCGTCCAGGCCGATGTGGCAGCGCCAGACGGTGGAGAGATTCAGGTCCTCCTTGAGAATCTGGGCCAGGGCCATGGGCTGTGGATCGTGTACGATGAGGAGGTCGCCCGGCTCCATCCATGCCCGAAGCTCCTCGGCGTTCCGACGACTTACTCCCTCGAAGACCGTGCGCTCGGCGGCGCCGAAGACCGGGTTGCCCACGCCGTGAATCGCATTGTGGAGGCTCTTGGTGAGTTGGAAGAACGGCTCTTCCTCGGTCTCGAGGACGGCCCATTCCGTCTTGATGCCGAGGTCGCGCATCAGGGCCACCATGGTGGGTAACATCTCGGCCACTCCTCCCCCCTGGGAGGTGGAGTTCACCATCCAGACCGTTCGGCCCCGAAGGCGTTTGGCGACTGGGCGCGCCTCGGCCTTGAGCTCCCGGATGGCAGGGGCGAGATGAGCGTGCGCCTCGTAGTCGTCGAGGCGAATGTCTTCGGGAATGTTGACCTTGAACGCCATGGCCGTTCCTCTGCTCAGTACGTATGATCTCTGTCGGCCAACCGGCGGCACGAACGAGAACAGACGACCCGGCACGACCACGGCTGACACCCATCGCAGTGCGGCACCCCCGGAGGCGGCAATCGCCCCAGATCGGGACCGGTGGAGAGCCTCTGCAAGGATGGGACCAGACGAAACGGAGACAGGGATGGATCGAGAGAACGGACTCTTCCCGTACGAGGAGATGATGCTCCTGGCCGATCTTCTCTTCCTGAAGCGCGTGAGTCGGGAGCAGGTAAGGAAGGAGAAGATGGTGAGCCTCGAGCATCCCACCCCTACGGGTGATAAGGAACGCCGGGCACGCCTGGAGATGATCGCCGAGGGAGAGGTACTTTCCGCCACGGTGAAGGAGGTCGTCCAGTCCATGCAGGCGGGCCTCGCCCCTGCGGCCCTCGGCTCCGCCGCGACCGCTGCGGTCACCTGACGCGGCCCCGGGGCCCCTGATGGACTCTCGGGTGTACTCCCGTGTGCCGCGGGTGGCGCGGCCACCCCTCGCGCAGCATCTTCCGGGCACGCCATGACCCCTCTGTTCCGAATGCTCCATACTCCGCCCCGCATCAAGCGGCTCGAGCCGCTCTTTGCCCGGGCTCGCATGGCCGAGCACACCTTCATGGTGATGGTGGCTGCCGTCATTGGAGTCCTGGGCGGTCTCGGGGCCGTGCTCTTCCGGCTGATGATTCGGGCCGTGCAGCGCGGGTTCTGGGGGCAGGGCACGTTCGGAGTGGACCTGATCAAGGCCCATCCCTGGTGGTGGGTCCTGCTGGCGCCGGGGATTGGCGGCATCGTAGTCGGTCTTCTCGTTCGCTACGGGGCCAGGGAGGCGAAGGGGCACGGCGTGCCGGAGGTCATCGAAGCCGTGATTCTCCGGTCGGGTCTGATCCGGCCTCGTCTGGTGGCGATCAAGAGCATCGCGTCGGCGGTGTGCATCGGCACCGGAGGGTCCGTGGGGCGCGAGGGGCCCATCGTGCAGATCGGTTCGGCTCTGGCCTCCACCATCGGGCGGATCTTTCGGGTCCGCGGCAACGGGTTGCGTACCCTGGTAGCGGCCGGAGCCGCGGCCGGGATCGCCGCGACGTTCAATGCCCCACTCGCCGGGGCCCTTTTCGGAGTGGAGATCATCCTGGGGAACTTCGCGGTGGCGGAGTTCAGTGCCATCGTCATCGCCTCGGTGTCCGCCACGGCCATCTCCCGACACTTCCTGGGAGCGGAGCCCCTGATCGGCGTCCCCTCTCTGGCCCTCGTGAGCGTCTGGGAGATCATCCCCTACAGCCTCCTCGGGGTGCTGGCGGCCGCCGTGGGCCTCACCTTCATCTGGGCTATCTACAAGGCCGAAGACCTCTTCGACCGCCTTCCCACCCTGCCCTGGATCACCTCCGCCGTGGGAGGCCTCATGGTGGGGGTGATCGCCATCGGCTACCCGGAGGTCATGGGAGTCGGCTATCCTGTGACGGAGTCGGCGGTCTGGGGGCGGCTCTCGGTGGGCCTTCTCCTGGTTCTCGTCCCGGCCAAACTCCTTGCCACGAGTCTGACTCTGGGCTCCGGGGGCTCCGGGGGGATCTTCGCGCCCTCCCTCTTCCTGGGGTCCCTGATGGGTGGAGCGGTGGGCACGGTAGCGGGCTCCTGGTTCCCCGGCCTGATCGGCCCGCCAGGCGGATACGCACTGGTCGGAATGGGGGCCGTGGTGGCGGGGGCGACCCATGCCCCCCTCACGGCCATCCTGATGATCTTCGAGCTGACCTCGGATTACCGGATGATCCTTCCGCTCATGGCGGCTTGCATGATCGCCACCCTCATCACCACGCGTCTGAGAGCGGAGTCCATCTACACCTTGAAGCTTGTGAGGCGGGGGGTGGACGTGCACCGGGGCCAGGCGGTGAACATCCTCAGGTCGATGCAGGTGAAGGACGTGATGAAGGGGAGGCATGCTCACGGTGCAGGAGAGTGAGCGGCTGGGGAGCATGTTGGGCCGGGTGGGAGGAAAGACCTTTCCCTACCTCTACGTGATCGGGGAGGATGGCCATTTCGTCGGACTCATCGACCTGCCTACCCTCAGGGAGGCCATCGTCCGATCTCAGGAGCTGGGAGGTCTCCTTGTGGCCCGGGACCTGGTTCGGGAGGATGTCCCCACCGTGACCCCCGATCAGAATCTGGACCTGGTGAGTCGGGTTTTCGGTGGGCGGGACCTGGAGGAGCTGCCCGTGGTGGACCCGGTAGGTGAGCGTCTGCTGGGGTATGTGGCGAGTCACCATCTGCTGGACGCGTACAACCGGGAGCTCATGCGGCGCGACGTGGTGAACAGCATCGGCTCCGGACTCGAGGCCGCCAAGGCCTACGAGATTGTCCTGGGGGACGGCTACCGCATGGCCCAGCTGGAGGCGCCCGGGCCGTTCGTGGGACACTCTCTGAAGGAGCTCGACCTTCGGGCCCGGTCGGGGGTCGCGGTGCTGTTCATTCGTCGTCGGGTGGGGCAGGACGGGAAGCACCAGAGAGAGGTCATGCCCGGTCCGGACACGGTCATCGAGGCAGGAGACGACCTCGTGGTCGTCGGCCAGGCGGAGGACCTCGAGCGAGTGAGGCGCGGGACTTGATGATGGCGAGGGGGCCATGAGCATGGGCATAGGGATTGGAGGAGCGGCTGTCCTGGTTGGGGTCTCGCTCCTGTCCTGCCGGGGAATCTCGGCTCAGGAGGAGACTTCATCCCTCGTGCCCTTTCAGACCGAGATCGTGCGCCGTCTTTCGGGCGGGCTCGAGCTCCGTCCAGGGCTGACGCTGGAGAATCGGGCCACGCCGGAAGGCAAGGACATGGTTCGGGCGTACCTCGGAGAGGTCCTGAAGTCTCTTGGCCTGGAGGTCCAGCACCAGGCCTACCGTGAGAACGGCGAGAACGTGTTCGCCCTTCTATCGTCCACCGAGCCCTCCGAGGAGTATGTGGTTCTGGGTGCTCACTTCGACACCAGTGGGCGATCCCCCGGAGCGAACGACAATGCCACCGGATGCGCCGCGGTCCTGGGCGTGGCCCGGTACCTGACCGGCCTTCGGGAACGCTCTCGCAACGTCTACGTGGCCCTGTTCGACGAGGAGGAACGAGGTCTTCAGGGAAGCGGGGCCTTCGCCCGCAAGCTCCAGGAGGAGGGCCGTGGACGTCGTGGCGGTCCACACGGTGGACCAGATGGGCTGGGATGCGGACGGTGACGGTGCCATCGAGCTGGAGCTTCCCTATGAAGGTGCCGTGGAGCTCTACCATCGCGTGGCATCGGCGGCGGGCTTCGATGCCGCCATCCACGTGACAGAAGAGAGCGGCTCCGATCACACGGCCTTCAGACGGCTGGGGATGCCTGCGGTGGGGCTCACCGAGGAGTACCGGAACGGCGACACGACGCCTCACATCCACCGGCCCACCGACACCTGGGACACGGTAGACTTCCAGTACCTGGCCTCCGCCACTCGGCTGATGCAAGCTGCCCTTGAAAGCCTGGTCAACGGGGGCGGAGGATAGGCCGCCGGGCGGTGAGGAGCGGCTCCTACGCCGCCGCGTCCTGGGGGAAGACCGCCAGATGCACCAGGAAGCCGTCATGGCAAAGCTCCCGGCCGGTGATGGCCCCCGTCAGAACCCACTGCTCGCCATGACCCTGTCCGGAGCACGGCTCCCGCATGGCGTTCTGGAGAGCGTGGGCGAAATGGGACACGTTGGGCGGTTCGGTGTCGGGCCCCCTGGACCCCGGACGATCGGCTTCCAGGGCAGCCGAGACGTACCCGGAGAGTAGGCGACGGTGGAGAGGGGCATAGAGGTTTGGAGAGCCGAGAGCGTCGAGCCCCAGGAGTCGCTGGCGCAGGAAGGCCAGAGCCCCGACTTGATCGTGCACTTTGTCGAAGGCATGGAGGCCTTCCTCCAGCTCTGCGCTCCGGGGAGGGCTGTTCCAGCGTCCTCGCTGGTCACAGGCCAGGGGGACCTCCGTCACGCTTCGGGGTCCCAGGAGGATGGAACGGCTGGTCATGCACTCCCGTCTGGCCCCCAGGAGCCTCTCCCGGTCAAGGATCAGGACCGGATGAAAGCCGTTGTTCCGAGCGACGAGCTTGGAGGCGGTCCCGTCCAGCTTCTCCTCCATGCTCACTACCCCCGCTCCGAGGGCCTCGGAGAGGAGCAGATACGGGAGCTGGGGGCCGTCGGAGGCCACGATGGGGTAGACGGTGAGCTGGCGGTATTTCTGCGGGCGTTCGACGATGGCGAGGAGCATCTTTGGCCTCCAGAGCGAGTGGCGGGCCCGGACCCCTGGCTCAGGGCACGGAAAAGAACGTCGCCCACGCATCTGACAATGGGAGGCGTGCGTCAAAGGAGCGTCAAACCATCCGGCGGCTCATTCCCTCCCAGGTTCCAGGGGAAAGACCGAGAGGTGCACCAAGTGGTCGTCGTGGAGGAGCTCTCCCCCGCGTACGAGCCCCCGGAAGACCGAGTAGGTCCCCAGGCCCACCGTACGAGTGGGAATGCGCCGGGCCTCCTCCAAAGCCGTCGCGAAGGCGACGGCTTCGGCCTCGCCGGGGGGAGGGTGTCCTGGAGGAGGCTCGCCGACGGACTGGGCGGCTAGAACGTAGCCGGCCAGGAGCCGTTCGTGAACGGACGCATAGAGGGAGTGAGATCCCACGGCATCCATTCCCAGGAACCTCGGCCCGTGAAAGACCAGGATTCCGACCTGGCGGTTCTGGAGCGGGAACGAACCCGACCATTCCCCCAGGTCCGCCTCGGGATGGCGGGAGAGGGTGAACACGCGGCGGTCCGGGCGATTTGCGCCGAGCTTCCCACTGCCACCTTCCCTTCCGCCGCTGGCCGTGCGTTCCTGGCCACAGCCCGTGTCCAGCAGCGCCACCGGGAAGGTCGTATCCGCCCGGGGAGGCAGCAGGATCGAGTGGCTGGGCATACAGGCTCGACCGCCCCCTATCAGTCGCTCGCCGTTCAGGATGAGGACCGCTGAGGACCCACGGTTGTGCGCGACGAGCCGAGTCTCCTCCGCCGAATCCCCGGCGTCAATGGTGAGGTCGCCCGAGGTGAGAGCATTCTCCATCAGCCGGTAAGGGAGCTCACGGCCGTCCTCCTCGACTACCGGGAAGACCGTCAACTCCCCGCGGCGCTGAGGGGGAACGATGAACGCTTCGAGCATGGTCCGAGTTCTCTACGCGATTGGAATCTCGATGGACTCCCGCCTCCCTGGGGCTCTACCCCTGGGAGGAACCTCGGTTCTGAAGAGCATACCCGACTGCAACAATGGTGCCAGGTCCAGGGAAGGCACTGCGGGAGGAATCCCCGGCGTCAACGGGAATCCCCGCCCTCCAGCCAGGGCTCCAGAGCTTCGCGCATGCGGCTCCGGAGGGCGGAGAAGTGAGGAGGCTTCGTGATGAAGGAAGTGGCGCCGATAGCATAGGCGCGGCTGGCGTCGCTGTCCAGGTCGCTGGTGGATAAGATCACCACCGGGAGCCGGCCGAGGGACGCGTGGGTGCGGAGCTCGCCGAGAATCTCGAACCCTGTCTTCCCGGGGAGGTTGATGTCCAGGAATACGAGGTGAGGGAGGGCCTCGGGCTCGGCCTGGGCAGTCTGAGCCAGCCATCGAAGTGCCTCCCCTCCCCGGGAAAAGACGTTCTGGATCACCGCCCTGTCGAACTCCTGAAACGCGCGCTGGATGAGCAGGACGTCATCGGGGTTGTCCTCGATGAGGACGACGCGAAGGGTCCCCGGTCGGGGATGGTCCTGGCTCATGACGTCGGCGGCTGGTTCCCGAAGGTCAGAGTGAACTCGGCACCGCCCCCGTCCCGGTTTCGGGCACGGCAGCTGCCGCCGCTCCTCTCCGCGACCTCTCGGGCGATGGCAAGGCCGGCGCCCGTCCCAGGGACCTCATGGCCGACGCCACGCTGGAAGAGCTGGAAGATCCGTTCGGCCTGGCCCTCGGGGATGCCGGGTCCCCGGTCCGAAACCACGAAGCCCGCCAGGACTCCGTCTTCGTCATCCCTCCGGAATCCCGAGATTTCGATCTCCGGGGGCACTCCCTCCAGGTGGAACCGGAGAGCGTTGGCCACCAGGTTCTCCAGAGCATGCATGGCCCATGTCGGTTCCACGAGCAGGGTGGGGAAGGACTCCCCCACGTCGATTCGGGCCCCTGTCCGCTGGATTTCCCCGTCCAGGACCTCCAGCACCTCCCTCACCAGCGCCCTGCCGGGCACGGCTTTCCGCCGGTCTCCCGTGGCCCTGGCTCGGGAGAGCTTCAGAAGGTCCGCGAGGAGCTGTCGCATGTGATCGGAGGCCCGGATCACCCGATGGAGATAGTCCAGTCCCGTATCGTCCAGGTCGGCTCCATGATCCTCCAGGAGGAGGGTCGCGAAGCTCTCGATGGAACGAAGGGGCGCCTTGAGGTCGTGGGAGATGACGTAGAGGAGCCTCTCCAGGTCGCGGTTCGTTCGCCGGATGGATTCTTCCGCCTGCTTGCGCTGGGTGATGTCGATGATGCTGGCCAGGGTCAGGAGAGGGCCTTCCTCCTGGATGGGGGCAAGACCGATTTCGGCGGGGAACTCCGAGCCGTCTTTCCGAAGCCCCACGAAGTCCCGGCCCGTTCCCATGAGGCGGGCCTGGGGATCCTCCGAAAACCGCATACGCTCGCCGGCGTGGAGAGCTCGGTAGCGAGGCGGAATCAGTGTCTCGATCCCCTCGCCGATGAGCTCCTCCCGGTCGTAGCCGAACAGGCTCTCGGCTCTGGAGTTCAGGAGCACGATCGTCCCCGCTTGGTCCACGAGGATCATGCCACTGGGAGAAGCCTCCACCGCCCAGCGGAACCGTTCGTCGATCCGATCAGGCATGAGTCAGTCTGAACTCCTCGGGAGGGACTGCCCGCCCGAACAAGAATCCCTGCATCCTCCGACAGCCGTGCTCCAGGAGGAAATCACGCTGTTCCGGGAGTTCCACCCCCTCCGCCGTGACCTCGATCCCGAGCTCCTTGGCCATATGGACCAGGGCCAGGACGATGGCCCGATCCGAGTCCTTTCTCGGGGCATTCTGTACGAGAGACCGGTCCAGCTTCAGGCCATCGACCTTCATCCTCCGGAGGCGGGAGAGGGTTGTGGACTCCACCCCGAGGTCATCCAGGATGACCCGGATCCCAAGGTCTCGAAGCGCCCCCACCACATGAACCTCGGCACCCCCTTCGGAGTCGATGGTCTGCTCCGGCACCTCCAGCTCCAGACACTCGGGGCTCAGCCCGACGTGCGTGAGAATGGTCTCCGACCCTCCGGGGAAACTCGGTATCGATGACCTGGCCGTGGCTGAGATTCACGGAGAGACGTTGGAGCTGGCTTTCCTGGGCACGTCCCCATTCCCGGAACTGCTGGGCGGCCACGGCCAGGACCCTCTCGCTGAGATCGGTGAGGAGACCGAACGCCATCAGGTCTTCCAGAAAGGACCGGGGCAGGAGAACGCCCCGCGTGGGGTGATCCCAGCGTGCGAGGGCCTCCACACCGATGACCGCTCCCCTGGAGGCGTCCACCACGGGCTGGTAGAAAACCTGGAACTGACCATCCTGGAGGCTCGCGTACATGCGATTATAGGGGCTGTCCAGGGCGGTGGACCCGACTCCGCCCCCCAGCTCGGAAAAGAAGAAGGCGGTATTTCCTTTTCCCTTGGCGGCATACATTGCCGCATCCGCGTTCCGGATCAGGGCGGCGCCGGATTCGCCATCGCCGGGGAAGACGGCAATCCCGATGCTGGCCCCCGGTGTGACCGCATGGCCCCCCGCCCCGACGGGGCGCCTCAGGCCGCGGAGGAGCTTCCGAGCCACCGCCATGGCGTCCGTGGGATCGGACAGCTCCCGGAGAAGGACCACGAACTCGTCGCCGGCGTAACGGCAGATGGAATCGCTCTCCCGCACCGTGGCCCTGAGAAGACCCGCGACCCGGAGGAGGAGACGATCGCCTGCCTGATGGCCGAGAGTGTCATTGACCTCCTTGAATCGATCCAGGTCAATGAACAGGAGGGCGAGGGTCTGGCCGTATCGGCGGGCGACCGAAACGTCCTGGACCAGGCTCTCGAGGAAGTACTCCCGGTTGAAGAGTCCGGTGAGGGGATCTCGATACGCCTTGTCACGAAACGCCTCGTTGGATGCCTTCAGCTCCACCACGGCACGGTGTCGCTCCAGCGCCTGCATGATGGCCCGCGGCAGCGCTCCCGGCTCCGGGGTGCCTTTGATCACGTAGTCCTGGGCGCCGCGCTGTACCGCTTCCAGGGCGAGGCCATCGTCCTCGAGACCGGTCAACACCAGGACGGGAAGCGCCCCCGCGACCTCCAGGCCACGTCGGATCGTGTCCCGGCCACCCGTATCCGGAAGAGAGAGGTCCAGAAGCAAGACGTCGTAGGTCGCCTCGGCGAGTGCATCGGAAGCTGCCGAGAGACTCTCCACGTGGGTCACGGCAAAGCTCCCGCCCCGAGCCCTGGGCCCGAGAGCGCGACGGACCAGAATGGCGTCGTCCTCGTTGTCCTCCACCAGGAGCACGCGGACGGTGGTTCCTTTCACCGCCGTGCGATCCGAGGTTCTGTTCCTGGGGGGTGTTTCCGGGTCGGGCGCGTGTGGGTCCTTTGGATTGGGCCGTTTCATCGATCTCCTTCAGGCGATCTCCTTCCCGGATCGGGACGTCCTACGGCCTTCCGGGAAACCGCGCTCCATTCGCTCGGGGGCCGGCGTCCACGGCCGCGAACAGCCCCAGCCTGTACACCCGTCACTGCGTTCCGGGTCCGGCCTCCTGCACGGAGAGAGAGGGCTGGAGGCTCCTTCACCCGCTCGCTCCCTGTCGAAGGGCCTCCGACCCCCTCCATCCACTACTACCGGGAGATCCCGAGGCCAGTCAAGGATCTTCGTTGTGGCCGCCGGCCACCTCCCGGCACGGTGGCAGGGGTCCCTCCCCCTTGCCGGCAACCCTTTCAAGCCTTGCGGGATCGAATAGATGCTGATTACTATGTAGCTTACACTTCTATATAGTCGAAACCCTCGTCGAATGGTCTACCTGGAGGTCTCTTCCATGCCTCGGTCCCTGGGAATCACCTCACTCCAGATCCTGAGCGCCATCCGAGACGGAGTGCGCTACGGCCTGGACATCGTTGCCCGGACAGGACTCCCGTCGGGGACGGTCTACCCCACCCTGGGACGTCTGAAGAAGGCGGGCCTCGTTCGAGCCCACTGGGAGGATCAGAGGCAGGCCGAGCGGGAGGGGCGCCCTCGTCGTCGCTATTACGAGCTGACGGCGGACGGGGCGCGGGAGTTGGCCGAAGGGGCGTCCCGAGTCTCGCGACTGGCTGCGGACCTGATCCGGGGAATGCGAGGGGAATCGGGATGAGGGGTGAGGGACAGCGGCCTCGCCGCAGACTCGCCGGAGCGTTGATCGCCCTGGCCTCCTTGATCGTGCCACGGGGGCGGAGGGGCGAGTGGCGTGCGGAGTGGAGGGGCGAGCTCGATTCCCTGGACCGAGCCGAATGTGGTCTCCCTCCTCCGCAGGGCGGCCTTCCCGGGCCCCTGGAGTTCGCCCTCGGCTCCTTCCCCCACGCGCTCTGGACCATGAAGGAGGAGTGGACAATGGACGGTGTTCTTCAGGACCTGAAGTACGCGACGCGGATTCTGAGACGGTCCCCGGGCTTCACCGTGGTGGCGGCGATGACGCTCGCCCTGGGGATCGGCGCCAACGCGTCCATCTTCTCCCTGGTGAACGGGCTGATCCTCCGGTCCCCGCCGGGCATCCGGGAGCCGGAGCGTCTCGTGCAGATCGCCCGTTCCTACGAAGACGCGCCCCGATGGGACAACTTCTCCTGGCCGGCCCTGAACCTGATCCGGCGCGAGGCCCGAAGCCTTTCGGGGGTGGCCGGCTACCAGAGTCAGGCGTTCGTCCTGGGACGGGGCCTGGATGTGGAACAGGTCGTGGGAGAGCTCGTCACCGGGGACTACTTCCAGGTTCTCGGGGTCCAGCCCTTCCTGGGGCGCCTCCTTCAGCCGTCCGACGACACCGAGCCTGGGGCCCACGCCGTCGCCGTCCTGAGCCACGCCATCTGGGAACGGCGCTTCGGGGCGGACTCTTCCGTGGTGGGTCGGACCGTCTCGGTCGGCGCTGTCCCCTATGAAATCGTCGGCGTGGCGCCCCGGGGGTTTGCCGGCCCGGAAACGGTGGGCACGCCGCCTGCCCTGTGGGTCCCTGCCACCATGAGTCCGGGTTATCGCGGGGAGCTTCCCTTCGACCAGTGGGGCTGGAGCTGGATCAATGCCATCGGTCGTCTGAGGGAAGGGGTGTCGTTCCAGGAGGCCCAGGAGTCCATGGGGGTTGTCGCCGCCCGCCTGAGGGATGCGGACCCGGTGAACCGGGGGATGGAGGTGCTCCTGGAGCAGGGCGTCGGTCTGGACCCCCAGGGGCGGGAACAAGCCCGCCAGCTCTCCCTGATTCTCTTCTTCGTGGTGGGACTGGTGCTCATCCTCGCCTGCAGCAACGTCGCCAATCTCTTCCTGGCCCGGGCGGCCTCCCGGCGGACGGAGGTGGGGGTACGCATGGCCATGGGTGCCGGGCGAGGCCGGCTTGCCCGGCAGCTCCTCACGGAGAGCCTCCTCCTCTCGGTAATGGCCACCGCCCTGGCCGCTCCCCTGGTTCTTGCTGCCGGTCGTTTCCTGCCCATGGTCATCCCGTACGGCCTCACGGTATCCCTGGCCCCGGACCGCAAAGTGTTTCTCTTCCTTCTGGCTGTCGGCATCGTGGCCGGAATCCTATTCGGGTTGGCCCCGGCCTGGGCGACCTCCCCTCGGCACCTCACGCAGGCTCTCCGGGAGGGCGCTTCAGCCGGTGGCAGGGTCAGGAGTCGCCTGCGGGACGGCCTCGTGGTGCTCCAGCTCTCCCTCTCTCTGGCCCTGGTTGCAGGGGCTGCGCTCCTCGGTCGAAGTGTGGCGAACGCGGCCTCGGCACGGCCGGGATTCGACCCCAAGGGGCTCACCGCCGGGTTCGTCGACCTGGAGCCTACCGGGCGGTACGACCCGGAATCCGGGACGGACTTGTTCGAGCGGCTCCTGGATGCCGCCTACAGGATCCCCGGGGTGGGGAGCGCCACCCTCGCCAGCGAGGTTCCCATTGCCGGGGGGCACTCCCGGCGGACCGTCCGCCCCGTGGGCCGGGACGACGTTGGCTTCGAGGCGGAGGCCGTCGTGGTGGGGCCTCGGTACTTCGAGACGCTCGGCATCCCGATCCTTCGCGGCCGGTCCCTCCGGGGACCCGGGGAGGAGACAGGGCCGGTGGTCGTGGTGAACCAAGCCCTGGCTCAGCGGTTCTGGCCCGGCGAGGACCCCGTCGGGCAGGAGCTTCAGGGCGCCCCGAACCTGCGGGTGGTGGGGCTCGTGGGGGACGTGCAGATGCGTTCCCTCAGGTCCCGGGCGATTCCGGCGGTCTACTATCCCATGGCTCAGCACTACGTCGGTGCCATGGCCATCCAACTGCGGACCTCGTCCGGGCGCGGGCTTCCCACCTCTACGCTCCGGGAGGCGGTTTCACAGGTCGATCCCGAGCTCCCCGTGTCTGCGGTGGTGGACCTCCGGGCCGCACTCTCCTCATCGATGGGGGAGACCCGCACCATTGGATTCCTGGTGGGATCCTTCGCCGTATTGGCCCTCGTCCTGGCCGTGGTAGGGCTTTACGGCCTGGTCTCCTACGGGGCCTCCCAGAGGGTGCGGGAGATGGGCATTCGCATTGCCCTGGGGGCCCGGCCAGGCTCCCTCGTTCGGCTGGTCCTGACTCGTGGAGCGGCTCTATCCGTGTTGGGCGTGGCTCTTGGGCTTGCGGCTGCGTTCGGGATGGGACAGGCTCTCCGAGGCCTTCTTTTCGGTGTTCAGCCCACCGACGTGCCCACGCTGGGCGCTGCCGCGGTCCTCCTTCTGGCCTCTGCGGGCCTGGCGGCCTGGGTGCCGGCACGGAGGGCGAGTCGGACCGATCCCGCGGTCTCGTTGAGGGAGGAATAGGCCTCTTCCACGTGGTGAGAGGAGGATCCGTCCTCCGCTTGACGTCAGCTCGTCATCCCCAGGTACATGCCCCCGAAGTAGGGCACCAGCCAGATGCACCAGACCACCAGGCTAAGCCGGTGGAAACCCGATCTCGCGGCTCGGGTGCCTCGCCGTGCCACCCAGGTGGCCCAGACGGCGTGGGCCAGCATGAGCCAGAGCGCGATCTGGCCCGTGATGGTATGGGAGCTCGACCAATCGAACCCCGGCTTCATGAGCTCCATCGCCGTCGTTCCGGAGATGTCGAAGAGGAAGCCGGTCCAGAACGCGGCGATGTGCCAGGTCTTCAGGTAACGGACCAAACGCTCGGCCCATACTCCCACCGAATAGAAGAGAAGGGCCAGGGTGATGAGGACCGCGGCGATGGTGGTCAACGGTGGCATGGCGCATCCGAACGGGGCGAGGGACCCTCCGTCCGCAAGAATCGGTCGCCGGATCTCACCTGTCCAGAGCGGTCTGTGCGATCCTGGCAGCCATACAACCCTTCGACCGCCCTCCACGTCCAACTGTCGGTAGGGTGACGGATAAGAGAACTCAATCGATCCATGGCAACCGAAGACCATCTTCCTCTGGCTCCCCGGGATTTGCTCATCCTCGCCGTCCTCGTGGAGGCCCCCCTCCATGGGTATGGCATCATCAAGGCCGTGGAGAGCCGGTCCCGCTCCGGCGTGCTCCTGGATCCGGCCAACCTTTATCGTGTGCTCCGACGGATGCGCAGGCAGGGGTGGATTCGGCTGGAGGGCGACGGGGTGGAGGATTCGGGGTGGCTTCCGCCCCGACCGTCGGGCCCCCGACGCAAGATGCATGGAATCACGCCCTGCGGTGAGGCGATTCTGGCGGCGGAGCTGGCGCGGCTGGAGCGACTCCTGCAGCAGGTTCGGGCGGCTCTGGCGTGATCTTCTACCGCTGGATCCTGAGGTTGCTTCCCCCTTCTGCATACACCGAGGACGCGGACGAGATGGTCTGGGTCTTCGGCGAGCTTCTTCGTGAGGCAGATGGGTTTTGGGCCCGGACTCGGCTGTGCGTTCGGGTCTTCGGGAGGCTGCCTTCCACCATTGTGTTGGAATGGAGAGACGCGCTGGTGCGGACTGACGATCTCCGTCCCGGTGCCGAGATGAGGAGGAGGATGATGTCGTCCTGGACGAGCGACTTCCGTCTGGCTGTCCGGTCACTCCGGAAGGCACCCACGTTCACAGGGACGTCGATCCTTCTGGTGGGACTGGGGATCGGCTCCGTGACCTCGATATTCACGGTGGTGGATCACCTGGTACTCAGGGCTCTGCCCTATCCCGCCGCCGATCGCCTGGTGAGCATCGAGAACGGTGCGCACCCTGGTCCTGTGTTCCGGGAGCTCCAGGAGAAGGTGGGTTCGGTGGAGATGTGGGGGGCTCGACGCACGCGGGACGCGAGCCTCGTGGGTGAGGGCGATCCGCTGAAGGTTCGAGAGGCGCAGGTGTCTCGGGAGTTCTTTGCTCTCTACGGTGCGAGGGCGGGCCTCGGCCGGCTCTTCGCGGAGGGGGACTACGTCGCTCCGAACGTGGCGGTTCTCAGCCCGGGTGTCTGGCATGAGACCTTCGGCTCCGATCCGCAGGTTGTTGGACGGACCATCCACGTGGACGGATCCCCGCTGATCATCGTGGGAATTCTGGACGAGTCATTCCTCGCCCCGGAGGGAAGCCTGTCCGGAGGGACCTCCGACGTCGACATATGGCGACCTCTGGACTGGAGCGACAAGAACCTCTCCGAGATCACCTACTGGGCGCTGGATGTCACAGGCCGTCTTGCTCGTGGGCGGACCATGAGTGAGTTGAGCGGAGAGCTGGAACAGGTGTCTCGGGATCTGGCGCAGACCTTCCCTGACGAGCGAGTGGACGAAGCCGGGAATCCCATTCCCCTCCCTCCCGCCCGCCTTCAGGACCTGACGACCCGGAGGGTACGGAGCGGTTTGGAGCTCCTCCTGGGCGCGGTCGGCCTTCTTCTCCTGGTGGCGTGCTTGAACCTGGCGCACCTGTTTCTGGCCCGGGGGCTGGGCCGTACTCGGGACATGGCGCTTCGCAGGGTCCTTGGCGCCGGCACCTCCAGCCTGGTGCAGCAGCTCCTGGCGGAGAGCCTCCTCGTTGGCACTCTTGGGGGCGCTCTCGGGATGGGGCTGGCGGCCCTGTGCCTCCGGTCATTCCTCTCCCTCAACCCCACATCCCTCCCGTGGACGCAGAGCATCTCCCTGGACATGAGAGTCCTGGCCTTCGCTGCCGCGATGTCGATCGCCACCGCTCTCCTGTTTGGGCTGGTGCCGGCCCTCCGTTCGGTCCGACCCCAGCTCGCCCAGGAGCTCGGGCGGTCTTCCCGGACGTCTACCGCGGGCCGGAGCGCCTCCGGGATGCGGGGAGCGCTGGTGGTAACGGAAGTGGCCCTCTCTGTTGTCCTGCTGTCAGAAGCCGGGCTTCTCACGAGGAGCTTCACGCGACTCCAGGCTGAAGAGCCAGGATTTCAGGTGGACGGCCTCTGGACGGTTCCCTTGAGCCCCACGGGGATGACCACCGCGGAGGAGTATCGAGTGGCCATGGAGGGGGTGGAGGCCTCCCTGGCCGGAGTGCCCGGCGTTGTCAGTGCCGCGTACGGGTTGAGTCTCCCCTTCCAGTTCACGGGAGGTGGGCGGTGTTGCTGGTCCACAGGCTCCGTGGAGGTGGACGGGGAGCGGACGGAGGGCCTTCGCGTCTTCCTGCGCCCCGTGACGGCGGGCTGGTTCGAGACCCTGAGGCTTCCCTTGGTGGCGGGACGCTCCTGGACGAGGGGAGACATGGGAGGAGAGCCGTGGCCGGTGGTCTTGAGTGAGGGCTTCGCTGTGAGACTTTTCGGGTCCGCCGAGGGGGCCTTGAACCGGGTGTTCACGGCAGGTAGGGACGGAACTCGAATCCGAGCCCTCGGCGTGGCCCGGGACGACCGACATTACGGGTTGGACCAGGCGTATGAGGACGTCATCTACGTTCCCGTGGAGGAGCTTCCCTGGCCCATCGACCTGGCTGGCATGGTTGTGCGGGTCGACGGTGAGCCTCCCTCCGGGTTCGCACGGAGGCTGCGGGAAGCCGTGTGGAAGGCCATGCCGAACCTGCCGGTGCCCACTGTGCGCTCCATGGGAGATTGGGTTCGGTTATCCACGGCCGGGCCGCGGTTCGATTCGGCCCTCCTCGGGGCATTTGGTGTCATGGCCTTGATCCTCGCGACGGCCGGCCTCTACGGCACCCTTCTCTACAACGTGGGTCAACGCCGGCGGGAGCTGGGCATCCGCATTGCTCTGGGGGCCGACCGGAGGCGCGTGGAGGGCTCCGTCGTGCGGAGCGGTCTCGCCTTCACCTGGGTGGGATGCGCCCTCGGGCTCGTGGGCGCATTGGGGGCCGGGCGGTTACTCCGAAGCCGGCTCTTCGATCTGACTCCCGCCGATCCCCTGACCCTGTCCGGGGCAGTATTGGTCCTGTCGGCGGTCGCGATGATCGCCAGCTGGCTCCCAGCGCGCCGGGCTGCCTCGGTGGACCCGATGGAGGTGCTCCGGGAGTAGGGACGGTGGCCAGCCGTCCCAGGACCCATCAAGGGGCCGAGGTGTAGCCTCATACCTCGGATTCTCCCGTCATTCCTCACAGAACGATCGGAGTCATGAGCACTACGGTGCACAGGTGGACCGATCGCCGGTTCGCCCGTCGGTTGCTGGAGCAGGAGGACGCCTTCCGGCGCGTTGACGAAGGCGAAGACGCCGTCTTCTATCGAAAGGCCCGGACGGACCCACACCTGGACAGCACCGCCCGGGCCACGGTGAAGCATCTCATCGGGGGACTCCTCACCGAGGAAGCACCGGCGATTCTCGATCTCATGGCCTCGTGGGACTCCCACCTTCCCGCCTCCCTCACCCCCGAGGAGGTCATCGGACTGGGGTTGAACGCCGAGGAGTTGATGGCGAACACCGCTCTTGACCGGAGGATCATCCAGGACCTCAACACCAATCCCGTGCTTCCCCTGGAGGACCGGAGCATCGACGTCGTTTTGAACGTGGCCTCCGTGGAGTACCTGGTGGAGCCCATCGAGGTCTTCCGTGACGTGGGCCGGGTTCTGAGACCGGGAGGGCTCGTTCTGGTCGTGTTTTCAGACCGCTGGTATCCCCCGAAGGTGGTCAGGGTCTGGGAGGAGGCGAAGGAGGAAGAGCGGATCGAGTTGGTGTCGGAGATGTACCTCGACGCTGGCGGGAGCTTTCGAAGAGCCGGATGTCTTCATTTCCGTGGGGCTTCCCCGTCCCGGGAACGATCCGGACCGCCTGTCCGGGAACCCCAGCGATCCGGTGTTCGCGGTCTTCGCGGAGAAGTCCGGGGGCGATCGGGGAGGCCGCCGCGGATCCCGCCCGAGGATCCCGCCGACCTGCCCATCGATCCCGAAGCGGTGGAGGTCCGGAAGGGGGAGGTGGGCGAGACCCTCCGCTGTCCCTATTGCCAGGAGCGGCTCAGCCGGTGGGAGGTTCCCGATGACCCGGCCATCGACTGGCCCAACCGGACCCTCTATCTCTGCTTCAACGAGCCTGCCCGTTCCTGGTCAGGGGATGGCGGTTCATGTGGGATCAGGGGAATCCGGGGGTGAGCTATCGGTATCTGTTCAACCCGGAAACCGGAGGATCCACGACAGTGCCCATCCGTAGCCTCCAGGATCTGAGGCCGGGGATCGCCCAGGACGAAGGGGAGTCGACGGAAGGAGGGGTTGACGGGAGCGGAGGAAGGGGCGGACGCTCATGTAATGACAACGCTCGAGCCCTCCCGCCGCCATTTCCCCTTTCCCCATCCCCTGGTTCTCCTCTCCGGAGCGGTGTTCCTGGCTGCCGCGGCCTCCTGGGTTCTTCCCGCCGGAGTCTACGATCGGGTGGAGGACGAGGTCACCGGGCGGATCGTGGCGGTGGCCGGTACCTACCACCGGTGGAGTCTTCTCCGGTGGGACTCTTCGAGGCCCTGGTGGCCATGCCCCGGGGAATGATCCACGCCGCCGAGGTCATCTTCCTCGTCTTCCTCATCGGCGGGGCGTTCACGGTGGTGGACAGGGCGGGGGTCCTGGGGAGGGCGGTGGGGTGGCTGGTGAGGACCTGGGGGACCGGACCATCCTGGTCATCCCCATCATCGCGCTCTTCTTCGCCACCGGCGGCGCGCTGGAGAACATGTCCGAGGAGATCATTGCCCTGGTCCCCGTTCTTCTCGTTCTGACCAACCGGTTGGGCTATCGCCCCATCGTGGCCGTGGCCATGAGTCTGGGGGCGGCCGTCGTGGGCTCGGCCTTCAGCCCCATCAATCCCTTCCAGGTCGGGATTGCCCAGAAGCTGGCCCAGCTTCCCCTCCTGTCCGGGGGCGCGTTTCCGTCTGGTGTTCCTCGGACTGGCGCTGGTCCTCTGGATCGGCATGACCATCCATATGGCCCGGGCGACGGCTTCTCTCGCCGGGGAGGTGGATACCAGCGCCCATGACCTACCCCTCACGCGCACGGGACGGACTGGTGCTCTGCCTGGTGGCGGCGACTTTCGGCGTCATGGTCTGGGGGATCCTGACGCGTGACTGGGGCTTCAACGAGATGTCGGGGCTCTTTTTCGGGATGGGGATCGCGGCCGGACTGTTGGCGGGACTGGGGGTCGGGGGGACGGCCGATGCCTTCGTGAAGGGCTTTCGGGACATGGCCATGGCCGCCCTCCTCATCGGCTTCGCTCGGGCGATCTTCGTGGTCCTGGAAGACGGGCACATCGTGGACACCATCGTCCACGCGCTGGTCACACCTCTGGGCGAGCTGCCTTCATTCGCCTCGGCCCTGGGCATGGTGGCGGCCCAGGTGGCCATCCACTTCCCCGTTCCCAGCATGAGCGGCCAGGCCGTGCTCACGATGCCGGTCTTGGTCCCCGTTTCGGACCTCCTGGGGCTCTCCCGCCAGGTGACGGTCCTCGCCTATCAGTATGGGGCCGGCGTGACGGACATGATCATTCCCACCAGTGGCTCTCTGATGGCGATTCTGGCGGCTGCAGGGGTGCGCTACGATGACTGGCTCCGTTGGGTGCTCCCGGTCTGGGCGATGCTGATCCTCCTGGGGATGCTGGGGGTGGCTCTCGGGATCGCCGTAGGCCTGTAAGGATCCTCCATCCAACCGGGTTCTTTGCCGGCCCACGGGTCCGATGAAACTTCAGGCCGCCCACGACGGTATTCGTGAAGGTCGGCCCCTGGGAGTCCCTCGCGGAGATCCCACGCCCCCCGGAGCTTCGGCTGGCTCCGAAGATCGCGCACCGAGACGGGTCTGGAAGGGAATCATGGAGAATCCCCGGTCCTTGCCGGGGGAGGTCACGGTCCTCCTCCGGCAAGCCAGGCGTGGGGATGCTGCCGCCTTGAACAAGGCGCTTCCCCTCATCTACGAGGAGCTCCGGCATCTCGCCATGCGGCAGATCCGGGCCGAGGCACAGGGCCACACCCTCAATCCCACGGAGCTGGTCCACGAGGCCTATATCAAGCTCATGGGGGGAGCCGTCCCGGATGCGGAAAACCGGTCCCATCTCCTGGCCATGGTGGCACGGGCCATGAGGCAGCTCCTCGTGGACCACGCCCGGAGCCGGAAGGCTCAGAAGCGTGGTGGAGGATGGAAGAGGACCACCCTCCATGGTGCTCCCGCCCTGCGGGAGGTCTCTCCGGAGGAGCTCATGGCCCTGGATGCGGCCATGGAGGAGTTGGATCCGCGTCAACGCCAGGTGGTGGAATGTCGGTTCTTCGGCGGGATGGAGGAGTCGGAGATCGCCCTTGCGTTGGAGGTTTCCGAGAGGACGGTCCGCCGGGACTGGGTGAAGGCCCGGGCATGGCTCTACGCGCGTCTGTACCCGGAAGAACCCGGCGGAGCGCCTCATGACGGCTGAACGTCGGGAGCTCGTCGAGCGGGTCTTCGAGGCAGCAATGGAGCATGCGCCCTCCTCCTGGGAGGCACTGGTGGAGGACGCGTGCGGCGATGACGAAGACCTGCGGGGGGAGGTGTGGAGGCTCCTGCGCGCCCATCAGCGCGGCGAGGGGCTTCTGGAGCGCTCCCCCCTGCCGGCGGCACCGTTGCGGGGGGGGCAGTCCCACGTTCCCGGGGAGGAACGGGTGGGGCGATACCGCATCCTCCGGGAGCTCGGGAAGGGTGGGATGGGAAAGGTCTACCTGGCTGAACGAGCCGACGGGCACTTCAGACAACGGGTGGCTCTGAAGGTGATCCCCCGGGCAGATCCGGAGCTCCGGGCGCGGGTGATCGTGGAACGCCAGATCCTGGCCGCCCTTCAGCACCCCAACATCGGGCGCTTGCTGGACGGGGGCGTGACGGAGGACGGGCGCCCGTTTCTGGTGATGGAGCATGTGGACGGGCTTCCCGTGGACGTCTACTGCGACCGGATGCGCCTCAGCCTGCGCCAGCGGCTGAGGGTGTTCCTCACGGTGCTGAAGGCGGTGGAGCACGCTCACCACAATCTGGTGGTGCACCGGGACCTGAAGCCCTCCAACATCCTCGTGACACCGCCGGGGGAGGTGAAGCTACTGGACTTCGGTATCGCCAAGCTTCTCAACCCGGACCTGGGTGGGGCCGAAGCGCCGGTGACCCGGGCTGAGGACCGGGCGCTCACTCCCGAATACGCCAGCCCTGAACAGGTACGCGGGGAGGCCATCACCACGTCGGCCGACATCTATTGCCTGGGGGTCGTACTCTACGAGATCCTCACGGGATACCGGCCCTATCAGCTCCCGGACCGAACCCTTCCCACGCTGATGGAGGTCATCTGCCAGAAGGACCCCGTCCGCCCCAGTGAGCGTGTGACGGAGCCGGAGACGGTGGGGGAGTCCCGGACCATCCGCCCCGAAACAGTGGCCGAAGCCCGCCACACAACCTCCGCGCGCCTTCGGCGGCAGCTCCGGGGCGACCTCGACGCCATCGTGATGAAGGCGCTTCGAAAGGAGCCGGAGCGACGCTACGGATCGGTGGAGCTCCTTTCTCAGGACATCCTCCACTACCTCGACGGACACCCGGTCCAGGCTCGCAGGGGAAGCCGGTGGTACCGGATTCGGAAGGTGCTCCGACGACACCGTGGCGAGACCCTCGCGGCTGCCGTCGTGGTGGTGTCGCTGGTGCTGGGGGCAGGCCTGGCGGCGTGGCAGGGTGGTGTCGCGGCCCGGGAGAGGGACAAGGCCCGAGAGGCCTTGAGGCAGTCGAGCGAGGTGACGGATTTCCTCCTCGGCCTCTTCGAGGCCAGTGATCCTCTCGAGTCGCCCGGGGATACGGTGACGGCCCTCGACCTCCTTCGACGCGGGGAGAGACGGGCCAATGCGCTGACGGCGGAGCCGGCGGTGAAGGCCAGGATGCTCCAGGTCATGGCCAGAGCCCACGAGAACCTCGGGAGCTACCGTAAGGCTGTGCAGCTGGCCGACGAGGCGTGGCGGCTTCTGGAGGAGGAGTACGGACCGGCGCGCCCGGAGGTCGCCGATGCCCTGGTGCTCATGGGATCGGCTCTGCGGCGGGGCGGACAGTACGACAGCGCGCACATCGTCCTGGAACGGGCCGTCGCCATTCAGGAGGCGGCCCTGGGATCGGATGCCGTGGAGATCAGCAACACCCTTGAACAGCTTTCCCGCGTCACCATCTACCTGGGCGACCTGGCCCAGGCCGAGCGGGAGGCCGAGCGGTCCCTCGCGCTCAGGGAGGCGGCCCTCGAGGCTGATGACCCCCTCACCCTGAACACCCTCTCCACGTTGGCGTCCATTTACCGATACGAGGGTAGGTACGCCGAAGCGGAGGCGAGCTTCCGAGATGCCCTCCGAAGACGGCGAAGCCTGGATCGGCCCGATCCTACGGGCCTCTCCACGGACCTCCTTCAGCTAGGGGACCTCCTCCGCGACCATGGAGGCAGCCTGGAGGAGGCCGAGAAACTCTACGATTCCGCCCTGGCTCTCCTCCGGGAGGAAACGGGCGAGGCGCACCGGAATGTGGTGTGGGGCCTGACGAGCCTCGCGGCTCTCATGGAGCGGAAGGGGGATCCGGTGCGGGCGGAGAGCCTGTACGTGGAGGCCGTGGACAGCCGGCGCCGGACCTACGGGGAGCTGCACCCCCTCGTGGGCGAGATCTGGGGAGCGTATGGGAGCTTCCTGACCCGTGTGGGTAGGTTGGGGGAAGCCGAAGGGGTTCTGCGGAGAGCCATGGACGTGGATCTCCGGACCGTGGGGCCCGATCACACCCGGTACGCAGGCACCCTGACCGGCCTGGCAGAGAACCTGGTTGCCCAGGGACGCCTGGTGGAGGCTGACTCCGCTGCGTCCCGGGCTCTCCGGATCCGCTTGAGGGCTCAGGGCCGCCAGGTGCCCATCGTCGCCCAGACCATGTCGGAGCTCGCGGGCATCCGCATTCTCGAGGGCCGCCTTGACCAGGCCCGGGCGCTTCTGGACGAGGCCCTGCAGATCGTCCGTGAACAGCCCTCCGTCGGTGAGGTCCCGGGGAAGATCCACGCCAACTACGCCCGCCTCTACGACGCTCTCGGCCTCCCCGAGGAAGCCGCTCGCCACCGGATCCTGGCCGGGCAATCCTCCTGACCTCAGGAGTCGCCGGGGCGTGTCCGGTGCTGAAGGTGTTCCCCGCATTTCCTGGTCAGGAGGCCACGGTGGGTCTCCCGCAACCGTGCAACGCCTCGAAGGGATGGGGGACATGGATAGCCCGATGGTGCTGGCCCGGAAGCTCGAGGGGCGCGTGGCGGCCTCCGGTGGCCGCGGAGAGCGGCTCGGGGGCTACGGCGTGATGGGCCTCTCGTTCACGTCGGGGCACCTCCTGGCCTTCCGCCGCATGGTTGCAAGCTCCATCGGACCCCCCTACACGTCGGTCTGGCACCGGGCTCCCGACGGGGTCTGGACCTTCTACGTGGACGTCGACCCCCGCGAGTCGTGCCCCCGTTACTTCGGATCCGCCCTGGATCGTGTGGTCGAGGGGGAGATCGGCCTCAGCTGGGAGAGCCCCTCCGAGGTGTCTCTAGTAGTCCCCGATGCCCGGCTCCAGTGGGCTGTGCGGCTCTCGGCGGACGCACTGACCCGGGGCGTGACGGCCCTGGGGCGACTCCTCCCGGATTGGGCCGCTGCGAGCCCTCTGGTCCTTTCAGGCCTGGGGGGGGTCGCCAGCCGCCTCCTCGAGCTGGGCCCCCTCGGTCTCACGGGACGTGCTCCCAACGGCCAGCGGTTCCTGGCCGTTCCGAGGCTGGTATGGAGAGTCGAGGCGGGCGCCGCCGTACTGGATGGCGAGGAGCTCGGCGGGACGACCTCTCTGGAGGAGAGGGTCGCGCTGGGCGACTTCCGGATTCCCTCCCGGGGAGTCTTCGTTTTCGGCGACGCTCGGTTCGAGAGGTTCGACCGGGCCCGACACTCCGAAGCAATCGTTCGCCCCGGGGGAAGGACCCCCTGGCCTTCCCCTCTCACCAGATGCTGATCCAGTAGCGATTGAAGATCCGAAACCCATGAATACGGAGGATATCTGCATGAAAGCGTTGAAGATGGAAGCGCCCGTCCAGGCCCGGAGGGCCAGGAGAGATCAAGGATCCCCTCGGCGCCCCTCGGCTCCGCCTCCCGAGCGTGGGGCAAGAGCCCTCGCGGACTTCATCGAGGAAGCCCGTGACGTCCTGGACCGCCTCGAGGCGTCCTCACGATCCACCCGTCCCCTGGAGCTGGCTCGCAAGGAAACGCTGAAGCTTCTCGCCCGCCGGGGGGACTGGACGGACATCCACGACCTGCCGGGAACGGGGAACCTCGGGCGGGCCGGAACCCGCGCTTTGACCCGAGGGCTGACCAAGGAGGGTCTGGTGGAGATCTCCAGGGATGGCAGCTACCCCAACATGACCTTCCTGAGGATCACTCCCGCGGGGCGGGAGGAGCTGCGACGGATGGCCGCCAAGGAAGCCATGAGCTATCTCCACGGTTCCGGGGAGGAGGCCGTGGAGGCCGCCGAGGAGGCGAGGCGGTCGTTGAGGCGCCTCGCCTCCCTGATTCGTCCCGTCACCGGGAAGCCGGCTTGATGTTCTGGTTTCCCCGGAAGAGGTTCCCCGGATCGTAGCGTGCCTTGAGCTCCGCCAGGCGCGGATAATTGGGTCCGTACGCCGCACTGGTGCGGTCCCCTTCGTCCTCCGGCATGAAGTTGACGTAGACGCCACCGGTGGAGTAGGGGGCCGCCGCCTGGAAGAACTCCCTGGCCCAACCCACGCAGCGGCCATCCTCCCCTTGCGCCTCCCAGCGGGCATGGACGTTCACGAGGAACTCCACGTCCCGGCGTGCGTAGGCGGTGGCCCCGAACGGGAACGCGGTTCATGGCACCTCCCAACTGTGCCAGGAAGAGCTCGGTGGCGTCGGACGGCAGGCGATGGGCGTACCCCACCAGGGTGTCGATCGCTCCGTCCGAAAGCCCGTCCAGGTCATGGGACTTCCAGTAGTTCCGGGCCCCGGGTGTCAGGAGCGGATCGAAGGCCTGCTGCCAGCCTACGAAGGGGTGGGGGCCAATGACGTCGGCGATGGGCTCTCCCAGGTCTCGAAGGGGTTTCATGGCCGCCTGCCCCGCCGCCGCGTCCCCGATCCAGCACGCGGCGAAGACCAACACCTCCCTCCCGTGCCACTCCATGGGGAGGAAGGGAAGAGGTGGCGCCTTGCGCAGTACCGCGTAGATCGACATCTCTTCCGGCCCCGCCGCAGCCAGGCGCCGGTATTGGCGGAGGAGGGTCGGCGCATCCTCCAGGGGGTGGACGATGAGTCCGGAGAGAACCTCGGGACCCACGGGGTGGAGCCGGAACTCGAAGCACGTCACCGCGCCGAAATTCCCACCACCTCCCCGAATCGCCCAGAACAGGTCTGGATTCTCCACCTCGCTGGCAGTTCGTGTCTCCCCATCAGCCATGACGACCTGGGCCGACAAGAGGTTGTCCACGGTCAACCCGTATTTCCGGCTCAGCCAGCCGAAGCCTCCCCCCAGCGTGAGACCGGAGATGCCCGTGGTGGAGTTGATTCCGGTGGGGACGGCCAGGCCGTAGTCCTGGGTCGCGCCGTCCACGTCGGTCAACGTGCACCCAGGATCCACTCGAGCCGTTCGGTTCTCAGGGTCCACGGTGACCGACCGCATGGGGGAGAGGTCGATGACCAAGCCCCCGTCACAGACGGCGCTCCCGGCGATGTTGTGGCCGGCGCCTTTCACCGCCACGAGTAGGCCGTGGCCCCGGGCGAAGCGCACCAGCTCCGAGACGTCCTCCACCGCAGCACAACGGGCGATGAGGCCGGGTCTCCTCTGGATCATGGCGTTCCAGACCGTACATGCCTCGGCATACTCGGCATGGTCTGGAGAAAGCAGTTCTCCCGCGATGGAAGAGGCGAGGCGAGCCACCGCGCCTTCGTCGAAGTCCTTTCGGGCCCCGTCGGCCGTGGCGATGGATACCGGGCACATACGTTCCCCCTCTCGGAATGATCTCGCAGGACGCAGCAGCATCCTTTATATGCGAGAAATGCCGGGAAGATCGGACAGATCCCTCCTCGGGGTCAGATAGCCTCGCTCGATGGACCCGTTCAGGACTGGGATTTCAGCAGGTCCCGAATCTCTCCCAGGAGCTTCTCCTCCGGTGACGGGGCGGGGGGCGGGGGCGGAACGGCCTCCACGGCTTCTTCCTTTCTCTTCAGTCGGTTGAAGCTCCTGACCACCAGGAAGACCGCGAACGCGACGATGAGGAAGGAGAGGAGAGCGTTGACGAACACCCCGTAGTTGATCGTGACGGCACCGGCATCCTTTGCCTCTGCCAGCGTGGCGTAGGGGCCTGCCATCGCACCCTGGGACAGAGTCAGGAACAAATCACTGAAGTCCACGCCCCCGAGAAGAAGCCCGATTGGGGGCATGATGATGTCGTCCACGAGGGACTTCACGATGGTGCCGAAGGCAGCGCCGATGATGATGCCCACGGCCATGTCCAGCACGTTACCCTTGACGGCGAATTCCTTGAACTCCTTGAGCACGGCGTCCCTCCTTGTCAGCTAGCGATGTAATCCCACTCCCCCATCTTCCAGCATTCCGTAGAGCTCACTTCGAGGTATCCGCTCGGCCCCCTGCTCTGGACGTGGGCCCGCGGGTGCCGGTCCACGCCTCCAGGTGCGAGTGTTGTACGGTGATTCGTGGCAAAAGAATGTGGGCCCGGCCGGCGGCGCGCAAGCTGCCGATGGAGACCGGTGGCGGCCCCGGAAATGGCCCCGGCCCCGGCATGCTGCTCCCATCCCGCGGTTGGGCTTGTGCCCGGAACCGATCCGAAGTATTATAAAGAGCCTCGATATATAGAATCTCGGAAGACGAGGATTCCCCAGGGACGAGCCGGAACAATCCGCATGCCGGAACCGATCATCGAACTCCAGAGCCTCGCCCGGCGTCTGAACGAGGCCTTGATCCTGACGTCCCTGGAACGGGGCGCGAAGCACGGCTATCAGCTTGCCCTCGACCTGGAGGAGCGCGGTGGCCCAAGGTTCGCTCTCAAGCACGGAACCTTGTATCCCATCCTCCATGACCTGGAGAAGAGGCGGCTGATTCAAGGGACCTGGTCCAACGAGGGGCCCCGCGGGAAGAGGAAGGCCTATTCCCTCACTCCGGAGGGCCGCGTCTTCACCGAATCCCTCCGGGCCGAGTGGGAGTCCTTGATTCGCGAGATCGAGCAGCTCCTCGAGAAGAGAGCATGAAGGAGAGGCGTTCATGAGCGAGTTCACGGAGCACCTCAGAGAGATTTCACGAAGGCTACCCCTTCCGGAGCCGGTCCGGTCACGGGTTCTGCTGGAGATCGCCTCCGACATGGACGACCTTCTCCAGCACCATCTCGCCTCGGGGATGGAGCGGGGACAGGCTGTGGCGGCCGTGGTGGAGCAGTTCGATCTCTCCGACGATGCCCTTCAGGAGCTGGCGCGGATTCACGACTCCTCCTTTCAGCGCTCCCTGGAGGGGCTGGCCCGTCAAGCGGGCACTCGGTGGGAGAGGGGGATTCTGGCCCTCCTCGCCCTCGTTCTCGCGGTTTCAATGACCCGGGTCCTTCTCGCTCCGACGCTTCTGAGGGACGCCGGCCCGGTGGTCTTCGGGGTGGTGGGGGTTCTGCTGCTGGCCGTGGTCCTGGCGGTGTGGAGCGGACTCCGGCTCTTCATTCCCGGCGGGGACCCCTCCGGCACGGGGCGCAAGGGTCTTCGGACCCTTCCCCCACTGGCGGGCCTAGTCATTCTGCTGGGGTTTTCCGGGGTCTGGGTGGAACTCTACCGCGCCGCACTCAGAATGCGCGGTGAGCCGGATCAGACCCTCGTGTTCCTCGCCCACTGGCTCCACATGGCATCGGCCACCCTCGTCGTGGCGCTCGCGGGAGGGCTCCTCGTAGGACTTCTCTGGTTCTTCCTCGAGACCCGGGCCAGGCACCTGGAGGCGGAAGCGGCGGCCCGCCTCCTCGACGCCGCGGGCTGATCCGGGATTCGACCACCCATCACAGGCTGCTATTGCGGCGGAAGAAGAAAGACCATGCCGAATGTGATCCGCCTCTCCGGCCCCTGGGGCCTACTTCTGGCGCTCCTGGCCCTGGTGGTGCTCCTCATGGTCATCCGTGCGACCGTTGGGTTGATCCGGAGGCCGTCCCCGTCGGCACCGCTGGTGAGTGAGCGTCTGAGCGCGATCCTCTTCTGGGGATTCGTGTCCGCGGTCGTCGGATTCCTCGGGCAATGCCACGGGGCGTACCTTGCCATGACTCAGATCCTTGCGGCCCCGGAGATCTCCATGGCCGTGGTCGCCGAGGGTTTCGTGATCTCCTTCGTGCCCGCCCTCTTCGGCCTCGGTGTCCTGGCCTTCGCCCTCGTGTGCTGGGCGTCTCTCAAGCTGCTCTCCCGGGGCGGCCCCTCCACCGCCCGGTCGGCTGCCGTCCTCCTGGCGCTGGCCGCCTTCCTGGCCGGGTGCTCGGGGGCACCGAGTCCGGGAACTCCCGTCGATCTCACGAACGGGGTGTGGGTCCTGGACGCCGGCCCGGACCGATTCCTCTGGGAGTTCGCCCGGACCGACAGCGTCCTCACCTGCCTTGTGCATGATCTCCGGGGCGCCACGGAGCTGAACGAGACCCCCTGCCAGGACGCGGGGCTCGAGGCGGGGCGTGTGGAGGTGAGCATGGACACGGGAGTTCGGCTGGAAGGAACCCTCGACCGGGCCGGAGGAACCATCGAAGGGCGGCTCCTCTACCCTGGCGGCGGAAGCCAGGAGGCCGAGCTTCGGTGGGCTCCAAAGGAGCGGTTCCCAGCCCTCACGCCCTTCCCCGGTGGGGAGACGGAATACGCGTATCGGCAGCCGGAGGCTCGGGAGGATGGGTGGCCGATCGCCGATGCGGCGGACGTCGGACTCGACCCACGAGCCCTGGAAGCCACCGTGGAGAGCGTGTTGCGGGGAGAAGCCGGGGTCCTCCACTCGCTCCTGGTGGCCCGGGGCGGTCGCCTGGTCCTGGAGGAGTATTTCCACGGCTACGGACCCGAGGATCTCCACCACTTGGCCTCCTGCACCAAGAGTGTCTCGTCGCTGCTGGTGGGATTGGCCATCCAGGGTGGGTACATCGAGAGCGTCGAAAGCCCCGTGTGGACGTTCTTTCCCTACGATGCAGAGACCCTGGGGAAGGGTTGGGATCGGCTGACCCTGCGGGACCTTCTCACCATGACCATGGCCCTGGACTGGAGTTCCGAGGAGGTGCAGAACCTCCACGGAACCGGTCCGGCCATGTTCCGCGAGATCCTGTCCCGGGACGTGGCCGGCGTGCCGGGGGCGGACTGGGAGTACGCGAGCATCAACGTCAACCTCATCGCAGGCATCCTGCGGGATGCTACCGGTGAGGATGCGGAGGACTTCGCCCGGGAGAAGCTCTTCCAGCCCCTGGGGATCACCCGTTGGGACTGGGAGGGGATGAAGATCGATGGTTACAACCTCATGGACGGGAGCCTCCGCCTCCGCCCGAGGGACATGGCCAGGATCGGAGCGATGGTTCTGGCCGGTGGACGGTGGCAGGGGACCCAGATCGTGGACCAGGCATGGATCCGGGCATCCACCGCCAGGATCCTGGATGCGGGCACCGGTCCGGAGGGATACGGGTACCTCTGGTGGACCATGGAGGCTCCGGGGCCCGGACGGAAGCGCTGTCCACGCCGTCTTCGCCAACGGCTGGGGCAGTCAGTTCATTGTCCTCTTCCCGAGTCTCGATCTGTTGGTGGTGACCACCGGGGGAAACGAGTTCAACGGGAAACGCATGGCTGTGGCCCAGACCCTGGGGCGGTATCTCCTGCCGGGGGTGCGCTAGATCGGGCTCCCGCCGCCCCCGGACTTCCCGGAGGGCTTGTGGGCGGCCCGCCCGTGGCGTCTGGCCCGCTTCCTGGCCCGGGAGTAGGTTCTTTCCGACATGGCGACGCATCGCGACCCTCCCCGGCGCTACACCGACGAAGAGGTGCGGCTCCTTCTGCGGCGGGCATCCGAGCTGGAGAGTCAGGGTGGTTCTCTCCCAGCCCCAAATTACGGACCCACCCTCTCGGATCTGGAAGCCATCGCCTCGGAGGCAGGCCTCAACCCAGCTCTTCTGAGACAGGCTGCCCGGGAGCTGGAGGCGGGCTCCTCCTCCACGGCGCCCCTCCCTCATGGGGCGCACCCTCACCTGGCAGTCCGTGGATCCCCAGAGGATTCGTGTTCTGCAGGTCTCGGTCACGGTGGGCCGGGGGGAGACCCGCGTGTTGATTGAGGAGCGATACGGCAACCTGGCGGGGGCTCTCTTCGGAGGGATCCTGGGTGGGGTTGGGGTGGAGTCGGGCTGGGGGTGGGTCTGGGGGTGGGGATCGGGGCCCTGGCCTCGGCCTTCTTCGCCACCGTCTTCCCGGTGGCGGTGATCGGGGGGGCGTACGTCCTGGCACGCACCATCTACTCAGGGACTGTGGCGCGCCGGGCCAGGGTTCTGTCCAGGGTCATGGACGAGCTTGTGGCCGCGGCCGAGGATGGAATCCGGGGCGCCCCGGACAGGTCCATCAGGCCCCCGCGCTAGAACATATGGAAGGGCGGGGCCTCCTCAGAAGAGGTTGTTGAAGCGTACCCAGAGCTCGTCACCGAGCTGCCAGTAGCGTTCCACCGTCCGATTGGCCAGCCCGACGGAGTAGTCCGTGAGGAAAGCCTGAGCCAAGGCCGGGTCCTGCCGGTACAGGGCCAGGGCTTCCTCCTCCACGGACGCCTGCCGGGAGAAGGCCTCTGCTTCGATGGGCTCCCACACCTCCCGGAGGGCCCCCTTCATGTCCTCGTAGCGGAAGTAGGAGAGCTTGCTGGCTCGCCGGAATGCCCACCAGGCGCAGTCTCGGCTGAACTGACGGCGTCCGTCCACGCGATAGGATTCGGGCATGTCGGAGATCCCCATGTAGAAGGGCAGGTGGGGGGTAGTGGCCGGGTTGTCGTAGCCCAGCCACACCACGCCTCCTATGGGATTCGGTAGCCAGCGCCGGGACTGGGTCACCTGAACGTAGGTCGCCGTGGGGGAGGCGATGGTACGCTCCCTCTCGATGCCCAGAAGCTCCCGGAGGTCCGCGTTCATGAAAGGGTTGGCCACGGGGCTCTTCACGGTCTGGCCGTCCCCCCGGGTCACGTTCAAGTCCCGGGTCATATCGTAGGGCGTGTCCGCGTAGTAGTCCCGGAAGATGGCCAGCAGATCCTGGACGGAGACCTTCTCCTCCGGCTTTACGGACAGGGGGTAGTTCTCGGCCTCCGGGTCCAGCTTGAGGGAGGGGGCCAGGAGGCTCAGGGCCCTCCATTCCCGTCGACGGGAGTACATGCTGGAGCGATCGGCGTAGGCATAGGCGAAGCGGAAGGGCTCGCCACTGCCGGGGTCCCACCACCCCATCTCCTGGGCCAGGGCGTGGACGTTCGCCGAAGCCATGTAATGGTCCTGGTCGGCCAGGTCCATCTCCAGGATGCGGTGGGCGTTGGCACTGACGGCGATCTCGTCATCGGGGATCCGGACGGCCGCCCACACGGCCCCGAGCTTGCCCTGTCCCGGGCCCAGGATCTCGAAGAACCACACCTCCTCGGGATCAGCGAAGGTGAAGCACTCGCCCCAGTCATTGTAGCCGTATTCCTTCGTGAGCTCGTCGGCGATCCGGATGGCCTCCCGGGCGGTCCTGGCCCGCTCCAGGAGGAGGCGGTAGAGCTCCGGTGCATCGATCAATCCTTCATTGCTCTTCAGCTCCCGTTTGCCGCCGGTGGTGGTCTCTCCAATGGCGAGCTGGTGCTCGTTCATGATCGGGTAGGCCGCGTCCATGAACTTGAAGGTCTCCGAGACCTGGGAGATCTCCCCCACGGGGACACGATCGGGATCGTCCGGGCCCGTGGTCCGCTTGGGGAGGAGCCAGATCGTGTCCTTGGAGCCGGGCTCGTGTCTCTGGTGGGGCTGCATGCTGATCCAGGTCCGGTCGGTGCCCGAGTCGCAGGAGTGGCTGGTCATGGTCGATCCGTCCACGGTGGCGGCGGGGCCCGCCAGGAGACTCGTGCAGCACTCGGTGCAGGGACCATCGCCGGTGGCGACCTGAAGCGCCGGAGTCCGCCCTCCCGGGCCATGGATCCAACCGGCGCGAGGCCATGCCAGGAGGAAGAGAAGCCCGAGGGGGATCAGGGCAAGGAGGGGTCGCCGGCTCCAGGAATAGCGCTTCATGGCGGGGCACTCCTTTCGAGCGAAAGGGGGCGAGCGTTCCGGGCACGCGAGGGCTCTCGCCGCCCGGGAGGCCACGGCTCACGGACATAATAGCCACTCGGGGCGGTCCGCTCTACGTCACCTGGCCTCCGTCGGTACGCCACAGCGTGTAGGAGCCTGATCGGAATGGGGGGCGAGCCGCATTACGAGCGCCACGGCTCTAGATTCCAGGCGGCGCTCCGATGGCATAGCCAAAGCTACGTCGAGGAGCGCCAACGCCGAAGATGGGGCCGTGCCGCCGTAACCCACAAGCGTGTAAGATCATATCAGATATCGCGTTGGGCGCAGGGGGGTTGTGGGCTCATACGGCGTCAGAACTCCTCTCCGATGCTTCAGCATCGCCGTCGTCGTCCTTCCTGGTCTGAGCCCGCAAGACCCCTGAGCGCGGCCGCACCCCCCTTTCCGATCAGGCTCCTAAAGCCCGGGTACCTCTTCATTCTGAAGTCTTGGGAGACAGCAGGTTCTGCGGCGCTTCACGAGAGAAGGAGGTACGTCGTGAGCAGCAGGGATGCATTCTCCGTGTCCTGCGCCGTCCTTGCCCTGACTCTTGGGCATACCATGGGTTGTGACAGTCGCCTCGACCCCGTCGGCGGAGGAGCCGCCATGGACCTTCCCACCCCCCAAGATCCCGTGACTGCCCTCGCCGGACGGCCACTCACCGTCATGACCCGAAACCTCTTCTTGGGGGGGATGTCCTCTCCCTCCTCCATGCGGATTTCGATGATCCTTTCTCCGTAATCGCCCTGGCCAACACCATCTGGGCTCAGGTTCAGGCGAGCCACATCCAGGAACGGGCCGTTGCCCCGGTGGATGAGATCGACCGCCGGGGCCTTCCCTACTCCTCCGAGGTGGTGGCGGGGCTGGACGGGGTGACGTTTCTCCTGGGTGATTTCAACTCCAATGCGGCGAGTGCCCCCGGGGACCCGACCTGGACCCCGACCTATGACGCCATCCTGGATGCGGGATTCCGGGACCTGTGGGCCTCCGCCAACCCCGGGAGGCACGATCCGGGACTGACCTGCTGTGACGACGTGGACGTGACGAACCCCGATCCGGACCTTCAGCAGCGCATCGACTTCATCTTCCTCCGGTCGTCGGAGTCTTGGGGCAAGGCGGCACATTTCCCAGGCGCCCTTTCCGTGGAGGGCGTGGGCGTCGAGCCCGGTAGCCGGACCAGCCCTCATGGGCTCTGGCCTTCCGATCATGCGGGCTTGGTCACCGACCTTTGGGGCGCGCAGGGGCTGTTCAAGTAGACGGATGGCGCGGTCCGGGACGACCCGGGACGAGGGAGGGGCGAAACCCTTCCATCGGTCGGGTCGTACGGACCGATATTGGTCGACGTGTTTCCATCCTTTAACGGAGTGCTCATGAGAGTCGGTCTTTCCGGGGGCCTCCGGGTGGTCGGACACCTTGCCTTGCTCGTGCAGGTCCCACTCCTGCTTGGCCACCCGGTGTCCCTCGGTGCCCAGGCCTCCGATCGAATCTGGGGCCGGGTCGAAACCGTGTCCGGTACGGTCTACGAGGGGTTCATCCGCTGGGATCGGAACGAGGGGAGCTGGCTCGACCTGCTGAACGGGGACCAGCCGGTCAGCCTCGATTCGGTGGATTTCAGGATCTGGAACGAGGCGGCGGATTCTACGGAAGTGCCGCCGGATCGGGTCGTCGAGTTCGGCGGAATGCGGATCAGCTGGCCCGACATCATGGAGGACTTTCCCACCTCGGCCCGCTCGGGCATCCGGTTCGGGCACCTTCGGCGCCTCATTCCGCTGGAGGGGGACTCGGCTCGCCTGGATTTGCGCTCGGGGGAAGTAGTGGTGCTGACGGGGGGCTCCACCGACTTGGGCCCCGAGGTCCGACAGATCCAGGTGGACGTGCCCGGAGGGGAGATGGTGGAGCTCGAGTGGGAGGATTTGGCCGGAATCGAATTCCGGGCGGCCCCTTTGGATGCCCGTCCGAGGGGGGAGAGGATCCACGGCACCGTGAAGGACCGCTCGGGTAACGAATACACCGGATTCGTCGGATGGGACGCGGAGAAGATTCTCACCACCGACAGCCTGGTCGGAAGGAGCGGCCCGCGTGAACGGCGTCTCCCGTTCGAGAGGATCTTCAGCGTGGTGAAGACCACGGAGGGGGCGCTGGTGACGCTGGATGACGGAGAGTCCGTAACCCTCACGGGATCCGACGACGTGACTCGGAGGAACAGCGGCGTCGAACTCGCCGACCCGGACATGGGGACCGTAACCATCGACTGGAGAGAGTTCGAATCCGTTCGGTTTCGGAATCCCGATCGTCCAATGGGCTATGGCGAGCTCGACGGCAGCTACCCTCTGCGGGGTACGATCGTGACCCTGGCCGGGAGGGAGTTTCAGGGCGCGATCCGCCTGTACGCCGATCCACTGCGTTCGTGGGAGCTGCTCCACGGAATCCGGGATCACGAGACCTTCGAGATCGAGCTCGGGGACATCGTCCTCGTGGAGCCGGTCCGGCCCGAGGCGCCAGCCGAGTCGGACGCCCGGGAGGCACGCTCCTCCCGGGGGCGATGGCGGGGCGTCCGGGTGACACTCGCCGACGGCCGGCTCCTCGAGCTGGATGGTTCGAACGAAGTGGACGAGGGCAGCGAGGGTGTCCTGATTCGGGACGAGGCTTCCGGGCCTTGGATCCTCGTACGCTGGAACGACGTCAAGGAGCTTCGTCTCCGGGGGCGGGATGACTAGAGTTGCCCGCAGGAACGGACGGCATGCGACGGCCGCGGGTCGAATTCTGGCCCTCGCCGCGGTGTTCGTGGTCTTTCCCTCTTCGATGGCTGAGGGGCAGGGGGTCCAAGCAGAGACGCGGGCTTCCAGCCCCGGTCGGTCCCTGGCGCCGGATGCCTTCCTCGATCCCACCGCTGAGGTGCTCTTCCGCGCCGCCCAGGCCAACTGGCAAGCTGTCGACAGCTCCGTCCTTCGCTACACGGCGATCATCAGGCAGCGAATCGCCGCCGGAATCCGGACACCATTGAAGGACCGGACCCTCTACCGCAACGAATCCGCGGTGCGTGCGTTCTGGGACCGTGACCACGATGCCCTCATGCAGGTCCTGGGAACGAGAGCGGAGTATCCGGGACGGGAGGAGATGAAGGACGCCATGGACTGGGTGGATGACCTGGCCATCGACGAACCCTTTGAGCCGGGCGGCGACCGGCTCTTCTTCGGCATGACCGAGCAGAACGATCCGGAGGTGACCGACCCCGACTCGGCGGACTTCTGGTTCGCCCATCCCCTGGCCCTGGGCGCCGACACCCTCTACCGGTACGAGAGCGGGGACACGTTGACCCTGAGCCTCCCCGACGGGAGGCGCCTCCGGACGGTGAAGATGGAGGTGATCCCTCGGGAGGCTGATCCCCATCGCATCGCCGGCGCCCTGTGGATCGAGCCCGAGAGCGGGGCCCTGGTGCGGGCGGCGTTCCAGCTGAGCAGGAAGCTGGACGTGGTCCGGGACATCCCGGAGGTCCGGGCGGAGGACGAGGCCGGCGAGTTCAAGATGGTGCCGGGAATCCTGAAGCCCTGGACCTTCGCCATGACCCTGGTGTCCATCGACTACTCCCTGTGGGAGTTCAAGGTGTGGCTGCCCCGGTCCATGCGCCTGGAGGGTGAGGTGGCCGCCGGGATCCTCAAGATGCCCATCTCCTTTGACGTTGCGTACGACATCGAGTCCGTGACCATGGCCGACGAGGCGGACGAGCCCCCGGCCCCCGGGGTTCAGGAGCGACACTTCAAGAGCCGGGAGGAGGCCATGGCGTTCCTGGCTACTCTCCTGACCGACGAGAACGGGGTCGAGTATGAACCGCTGCGCGGCGTGGCGCGGCAATGGGGCAGTCGCGACTCCCGATTGCTGGTCCCGGAGGATCCGGAGATCCTCGGGACCAGCCCCTACCTTCCGCCTCCTATATGGGAGGACGCCCCAGGGTTCGCTTCGGAGGACGATCTCCGGGAGACCATCGAGACCCTGGCGGACCTGCCACCGGTTCCCACACAGGGGACCCCGTGGCAGCTGAACTGGGGTTGGGCCCGAGAGGACCTGCTTCGCTACAACCGAGTGGAGGGACCGGCCGTGGGGGGACGTTTCGAGGCGAAAGTCGGGAGCTTCCTCGGCCCCGTCGATTTCAGGGCCTCGGGTTTTTTCGGGTTCGCCGACCTGCAACCCAAGGCGCGGCTGGAGCTCGAGCGAGCGACGGTGAAGCGGCGCGTCGCGTTGGGGGGCTATCGGGAGCTGAGGGCGACGGATTCCAGGGGTCGCTACCTGGGCCTCGGAAACTCCCTCAATGCCTTCCTCTTTGGCCGGGACGACGGGGAGTACTACCTGGCCACGGGAGCGGATCTCCTGTGGCGACCCCCGGAGACCGCCCGGCAATCCTCCAGGCTGCGGATCTATGCCGAGCGGCAGGACGCCGTGTCCAACGAGACCGACTTCGCCCTCTTCCGGGCGTTCGACGGGGAAGGGACGTTCCGCCAGAACATCCAGGCGGATCGACTCGAGGAGGCAGGAGGGGAGCTTACACTGTCACCCTGGTGGGGATCGGATCCCGCTGCGGCGCAGGCAGGGCTGGAGCTGTACGGGCAGGGGGCGGCGTGGCGTCGCCCCGACTCCGCCGCCTCGGAGAGCTACGCCCGGGCCAGCGGGGTGTTGAGGGTGGCCATCCCTCTGGCCGACGCGTCCTGGCGCGTAGGGCTGGAGGCGGGGGGAGGCACGGCGTGGGGGAGGGTGCCCCTCCAGCGGAACTGGTTCGTGGGAGGCTCACAGAGCCTCCGGGGTTACGACGTCTCCACGCTGGTGGGAACGACGTACGCCAGGGGAAGGATGGAGGTGGCGCGCGTGTTCCCCCAGGCCGTGGCCATCAGCGTGTTCGGCGACGTCGGGTGGGCGGGCTCCAGGGAGGATCTGGACCGGGCCCAGCCGCTCTGGGGGGTGGGGATCGGGGGCAGCCTCCTGGACGGCCTCGTCCGCATGGACATTTCTCAGGGGCTTCGGGGTCCGGCGCGGCGTCTCCGGTTCGATCTCTACCTGGATGCCATCCTGTGAGTCGGTGGCTCGCCGGGGACCCGGACCCCGGGGGGGTTCGAGGGGCTGTGACCTCACGGTGCGCCGGGCAAGCTGGTGCCGTCATTGTCCGGTAGAATCAGGTCCTCCAGGAAGAAGGCCGAAAGCTCGGCTCGCCCGCCGAGCCCCGACTTCCGGTAGATGGACACGGCGTGCTGCCGGACGGTCCGCTCGCTTCGATGGGTGAGCCTGGCGGTTCTCTTGTGACTGTGGCCCTTGAGGAGGTGAAGGGCTACCTCCCGCTCCGTGGCGGTCAGCTCCCACTGGCGAAACTGTTCGTCGACGGCTCTTCCGAGCCCCTGGAGGGCTCTCTGGGCGCTCTCCTTCCACCGGTCCCGCTCCTCGCGTCGCGCTTCGAGGGTGAAGCGCAGGCTCTTCAGGTCCCGGGATGCGGCGATCCACCTTGCCCAGAGGACCAGGGAGAGGCCCAGGCTGACGAGTGCCAGCGTCACTTCCACCAGGACGTGCGCGGATAGCCACCGATCCGGCCGGTCCAGGACCAGGTCGATGGTGGCCCCCATCACCACGGCGAGAAACGCCAGGGCCAGGAGGAGCTGGAAGCGGGGTGTTTCGCTGATGTTCATGCTCCGTCATTTGCCGGAGGCCGCACCGGCAACCTAGGGTCCGTCGGATGCCGGATACCGCCTTCGAGGATAACCGGGAAGATTCCGGGCAACCCTGAACCGGAGCAAGATACCATGATCCCCAGTCCGCTTCATCCCGCCGTGGTGCACTTTCCCATCGTTCTCGTCTTCTTGCTTCCCCTGATGGCACTGGCATTTCTGTGGGCCATTCGAAGAGGCGCCGCCCCGCGCCAATGGATCTGGGTGGTCCTCGCCGCCGCCGCCCTGAGCCTGAGCGCGTGGGCCGCCGTGGAGACCGGCCAGGACCAAGAGGAGAGAGTCGAGTCCGCCGTCCCCGAAGGAGCCATCCATACCCATGAGGAAGCGGCTGAGCTCTTCCTCACGCTCTCCCTGATCGGCCTGGTGGTTGTGGGGGTGGGTCTCGCCCCGGGAAAAGTCGGGAAGGCAGGTCGGTATGCCGGGACCGGGGTTGCCCTCCTGCTCATCCTCGCTGGCTGGAGGGTGGGTGCGTCGGGTGGGGAGTTGGTCTACACTCACGGCGCCGCGCAGCCGTACGTGACCGAAGGGGTACCAGCCTCGATCAGATCTCCAGCTGCATCCCTAACTCCACCACGCGATTGGGAGGAAGACGGAAGAAGGAGAAGGCCCCCACCGCGTTCCGGGACATGACAACGAAGAGGTGCTTCCGCCACTGGAGCATCCCGGGTTTCTTGCTGGTGAAGAGCTGCTCCCTGCTGAGGAAGAAGCTGGTGTTCATCATCTTGAACCCCGCACCCGCTACCTCGCACTGGGAGAGGGCAGCTGGGATGTCCGGGTCCTCCGCGAAGCCATAGTTCACGAACAACCGGTAGACGTGCTTGCCCAGGTCCTCGACGGTGAACCGATTTTCCTTCTCCACGAACGGGGTCTCGTGGATGTCCACCGTGAGCAGCACCACCCGCTCGTGGAGGACGCGATTGTGCTTGAGGTTGTGCAGAAGGGCCAGTGGAGTCCCCTGGGGGGAGGAGTTCATGTACACGGCCGTTCCCGGCACCCGGGGCGTGTGCGTGTGGTCCAGGCTCTTGATGAAGTCCTCCACGGGGAGAAGGCGGTCCTTCATCCGCTGGACCAGCAGCCGGCGGCCAGCCTTCCACGTGGTCATGACCAGGAACATGGCTCCGGCCACCAGGAGGGGGAACCAGCCGCCGTGGGGGATCTTCGGGAGGTTGCCGCCCCAGAAGGCCAGGTCCACGGTGAGGAAGCCCAGGCTGCATGAGGAGACCCAGCCGGAGCTTCCATCCCCAGCGCCGGAGTGCCACCACCGTGAAGAGGATGGTGGTGAACGACCATGTCGGTGGTGACGGCCACGCCGTAGGCAGTGGCCAGGCGGCTGGAGGAGCGGAAGCCCAGGACCAGGCCGATGCAGGCGATCAGGAGGGCCCAGTTCACCGCGGGCATGTAGATCTGGCCGATCTCACGCTCGGAGGTGTGGTCCACCAGCATGCGGGGCAGGTACCCGAGCTGGACGGCCTGGCGGGTGAGGGAGAACGCGCCGGAGATCACCGCCTGGGAAGCGATGACCGTGGCCACGGTGGCGAGTGCCACCAGCGGATACGCCGCCCACTCCGGGGCCAGGAGGAAGAAGGGGGCCTCCAGCGCCTCGGGGTTGCCCACCAGGAGAGCACCCTGGCCGAAGTAGTTCAGCATGCAGGCACGGGAGCACCAGGCGCGAACCAGGTCAGGCGGATCGGTCGCTTGCCGAAGTGGCCCATGTCCGCGTAGAGGGCCTCGCCGCCGGTGACCACCAGGAAGACCGAGCCCAGGACGAGGAACGAGAAGCGGCCGTTGCGGAGGAAGAACCCTACGGCGTGGGTCGGGATCAACGCCCTGAGGATGGTAGGGTCGTGCACGATGGAGCCGATGCCCAGGACTCCCAGGGTGATGAACCAGAGGAGCATCACCGGTCCGAAGATTGCCCCGATCCCCGCCGTGCCCCTGGACTGAAACATGAAGAGGCCTACCAGGATCGCAACGGTGATGGGGATGATGAACGACGTGGAGGCCGTGGGTCGTCACCTCCAGTCCCTCCACGGCGCTCAACACCGAGATCGCCGGGCGTGATCATGCTGTCGCCGTAGAGAAGAGCCGCGCCGAAGAGTCCCGCCAGGACCAGGAGGCGACGCCTGCCTTTGGCCTCCTTCCCTGGCGGCGACACCAGCGCCGTCAGGGCGATGATCCCTCCCTCGCCCCGGTTGTCCGCCTTCATCACCAGTCCCAGGTACTTCACCGAGATGACGATGACCAGGGACCAGAAGATCAGGGAGAGAACCCCCAGGACGTTCTCGGGCGTCCCCGACACGCCGTGGGAGAAGTGAAAGGACTCCCGGAGGGCGTAGATTGGGCTCGTGCCGATGTCCCCGAAGACGACGCCGATGGCGGCCAGCGAGAGAGCGGCGAGGCGCTTGCCCTCGGGGGGGGACTGTGGATGCTCACTCAATCGTCGCGTCCTCCCGGGCCTGCGGGGACAATCCTACTTCACGATCTCCAGCAGCTCCACGTCGAAGATCAGGGTGGCGTTGGGTCCGATGTCAGGGCCCGCACCGTTGGCGCCGTACGCCAGGTCGGATGGAATGTAGAACCGGTAGTGGCTTCCCACGGGCATGAGCTGGAGTCCCTCGGAGAACCCTTGGATGACGCCGTTCACGCCGAAGGTGTTCGGCTGGCCCCGATCGTAGGAGCTGTCGAACTGGGTTCCGTCGATGAGAGTCCCCTTGTAGTTGACCGAGACCTGGTCCTCAGGCCCCGGCCTGGGGCCGTCGCCCTCCCGTAGGACCTCGTACTGGAGGCCGCTCTCGGTGACGGTGACCCCTTCCTTGTTGGCGTTGCGGGCCAGGAAGGCTTCTCCCTCGGCGGCGTTGCTCTCGCCCTGGACGGCGGCTCGCTCCTGCTGCTCCTGGCTCACGACGGCACCGAGAGATTGAAGCGCTGCCTGAAGCTCGGCCTGAGGAGCGGCTGGATCCTTTCCGGCCATTCCGTCGCGGATCCCCGCCATGACGGCATTCAGGTCGATGTGGGTCTCGGCGGGCGCGAGCTGGCTCCCCGTCTGGAGGCCGATCGCGTAGCTCGCCTTCTGGTCCTGGGTCTCCAGGGACGGGGCCCCCTGGGATTGGCAGCCCCCGAGGGCCAAGGGGATGAAGGCGATGAGTCCGAGACTGAGTGCGGCGTAATGGCGCATGAGAGGATCCGGGTCTTTGGTCATCAAGCTGACGAAGCGCCGGAAGGTAACCTGAGGAGGCCGTTTGGCCAAACGCTCAGGCGGCCAGTGGATCCTGATTCCGCCAGGCTGCCGGGTCCTTCCTCGGGGCAAGGCTCACTCCGAGCCCTCGTCGTCACGATGTAGCCTCATGGCGATGCCCGTGCCCTCCACCGTGCACCATGCCTGGGTCACGAGACAGAGGGATCCGGTGGCTTCATCGAAGGACTCTCCCTCGAAGGACGCGGTGACCCTTCGGGCGTTGAGTTCGGGGCCCACCACGCGAAGAGGGCGGCCGTAGAAGCGTGAGACCTCGCGAGCCACCTGTTCGAGAGGCGTTCCCTGGAACACCAGGATACCGCCGGGCCAGTCCAGGAGGGCGTATACATCATCCACCGCTCGGGCTGCCGGCGGCGAGCCTGCCCCCATTTGCCCCACACTCCCCGCAGGCACGTCCACCGATCCCATGCCATTGGACATCCTGACCCTGCCTTCCACCACCACCGTTTGCGCGCTGTCGAGATCTGTCCAGAGCTGGAACCGGGTTCCCATGACCCGGATTTCTCCACTCTCCGTTCGAACCACGAAGGGCCGCTCCTCCTCCTTGGCCACGGCGAAGAAGGCGCGCCCCTCCAGCGAGACCTCACGGCGCCCCTCGGCCTCCACCTCCACCAAGCGGCCTCCAGGGCCCAGGCGCACGAGACTCCCATCTCTGAGCGTCAACGTGGACGACGCGTCGGCAGGCGCCTCGTACTCGGCGAGCACCGTGGGTGCGCCGGGGGGGAGCACTCGTACTACCGTGGCCAGGGCGGCGGCGCTGGCCGCCAGGAGACCCCAACGCGTCCAGCGGACACGCCGGGCGGGGCTCCTCCGCTTCTCAGGGGGCGAACGGAAGGCACCGGAGCCGGTCCTGGGGCCCGCGCCTCGGTGCTTCGCCGCACGCTGGAGGATCACCTCTACGTCCGGGGGGCCGGACGCGGCGGGCACCGGCTCGGGTGCCGTGAGGGACCAGACCCGAGTCAGATCCTGGAAGAGGCGCTCGTTCTCCGGCGTCTGCGCCCGCCAGTGCCTCAGGCGTTCCGCTTCGAAAGGCGAAGCATTGCCGGAGAGGACTCGGGTGATCAGGTCGTCCACTGGAGGTTCCTCCTGGGGGTCATGAGGCTTCTCCGTCATCTTCGTGCCGGCTCCTGGCCGTCGCCGGTTCCTCTCCCCTCCTCGCCCGGGGAGGCAGGAGGGGAGATGTACGGTCCGAGGGAGGTCCGCAGATCCGCCATGGCCAAGCACATATGGTTGGCGACGGTCTGGATCGAGATGCCCAGGACTTCCGCGGCATCCCGGTAGGAGAGGCCCTCCTCGCGAATCAGTCGAAACACCTCGCGTCTCCGTGGCGGAAGACGGTCCACGGCTGCGGCGGCCAGGCGCTGGAGCTCGGCGCCGTGAATGTCCTCGTAAGGGGTTCTCGGGGTGGCTGGGGCCCGTGCGCTTCCTTCTGCTCTCGTCCTTCGGGTCTTCCTCCGGAGCTCGTCCAGGCAGGCCCGCCGCACGATGGTGAAGAGGAGTGCGCGCAGGGAGCCCGCCTCCGCGAGCCCGGAGCGTCGGGTCCAGAGCTTAACGAAGGCCGCCTGGACTACGTCCTCCGGATCCGCCGATCCTGCGAGGAAGCGGTGTGCAAAACCCACCAGGGGCGTCCAGAAGGCCTCCATGAGGCGACGAAGGGTCTCCGGATCATCGGACCGGAGGCCCCTGATGACGTGGCCGTCGTCCACCGCCGAGTCGGCTGTCGGCACTGCAGGGGCCACCGGCATCCTCCCTTCGGGCTTCTCCATACTCCTGACACGCCCTTCCCCCACAATCCTACCAAGCCGGCCTCGGGACAGCCAAGGGAAGAGCCGTCGATCTCCTCCCCCTCCTGCATCGGGACATTGGTAGTCGGCGTGCTCCGGAACGTGAAGAGGAGTGAGGCAGGGCCCTGGAAGTGCCCGGGACCCCTACTGAACCGTCCCGGGGGATGGAGAAAACGATGAAGAGTCTGAGGCAGCTGCTCGCGGGACCGACCTTGGCCGTGGCTTCGACCGTTCTTCTGGGTGGGTGCGTCGTCGACGTATCCGGCATCCACCTGAATGACGAGAATCCGGACGGTGTCGAGGCTCGGGGCTATTTCTCCCGGACCGTGGAGGTGGGCAGCCAGGTGGGCCTCCAGGTCACAGCCCTCACGGGATCCGTCCGCGTGCACGGAGTCACCGGGGCGACGGAGGTCGAGGTCCATGCGGTCCGGAGGGTGATCGCCAACACGAAGCGCGAGGCGGAGGAAGAGCTAAGGCTCCTCCAGGTGTGCTTCCGTCCGGGTCCCGAGCTGTTCGAGATCGAGACCGTTCAGCCTCCCCACCCGGCGGGCAGTACCTACCTGGTGGACTACGAGATCTCCGTTCCCGACCACTTCATGATTCGCATAACGAACGGCAACGGGACCGTGACGGTGGACGGGTCGGAGGCGGACGTGCACGTGGGGAACGGAAACGGTGACGTGGTGTTGGAGGACGTCGTGGGAAGTGCGTGGGTGAGCGTGGCGAACGGTAGCGTGGCGACCAGGATCGCCGTTCCCCTCGGAGGAGAGGTGATCCACTCGGTAGGGAATGGATCCATCGACCTGGTGGTGCAGCCGACGATATCGGCAACCCTTTCGGCGAAGGTCGGCAACGGAACCATCTCCCTGGTGGGGCTGGATCTCGACGGCTCCACCGAAGGTTCCCACTGGTTGGAGGGAACGCTCGGAGCCGGCGACGGCGTAGTGGACCTCTCGGTAGGGAACGGCTGGATACGAGTCAAAGGCGGATAGGGGCGCTCGGTGATCCCGGCTCGGGCATCTCCTCCCCCGCTCTGCAACCTGAGGCGCCCGTTTCACGTCATAGTGGTTGGAGGGTGCCCCTGAGTCGGGGATGCCGTCTTCCCTGAGGTGGGCGCCCGGGAGTGATCCGACACCATGATGAGCTGGTTCTTGGGGGCGGTCGTTGTGGCTCTCGCTGCCGTGGGTGTCCGGCTGTGGTACCGGGCCTGGCGGAAGCGTCGCATTGCAGCCCGTCGCATCGTGGAGAAACCCAACTCGTTCTACTCGTCGGTCCTGGTCCGGAACCAGGTGGACCGTCAGCGGTGGGCCAGTGTGGATTTGAACCGACTCCATCCGGTCAACCGGGAGGAGGTGGAGCGCCTTCTGGCCGTGGCCGACGTCCAGGGGCTGGAGGCCCTCAGCCCCAAGGAGCGCCTCTTCCTCGAAAACATGACCCGGGTCAGTTTCGGCTAGCCTCCCTCTTGGCGCGACTCGCCTCCAGCCTTCGATAGAGCTCGGGCCTCCGGTCCGCGAGGGCGCTGAAGTGCGCCCGGGTCTGCCTTACCCCCTCCGGGTCCACATCTCCCCAGATCACCCCGGCGTGGCCGGGCTCCAGGGCGCCTTCCCGTACGGGCCGTCCAAGGGGATCCAGGAGCACCGATCCGCCCTCGTGGTCCTCCCCTCCTCCCTTCCCGATCCGATTCACACCCAGGACGTACGCCTGGTTCTCCATGGCGCGTGCTCGGAGGAGAATGGACCATGCTTCCCCGCGTTTGGCGGGCCAGTTCGCGAGGACACAGTACAGGTCCGTGTCGTCGGCGGCGGCACGGAATGGCTCCGGGAACCGGAGATCGTAGCAGATCAAAGGCGTGACGCGGACCCCCTCCACCTCGGCCGTCTCCAGGGCGTCGCCGGCCATGTAGTATCGGTCCTCGCTCCCCGAAGCTGAACGGATGGAGTTTTCGAGCGTGAAGAAGCTCCTGGCCGTCGGGCCCGAAGAGGGAGCAGGCGTTGGCGGGGCGGGGCTCGGCCGGCTCGGCGTACCCGCCGAGGACATGGACCCCGAACCGCTGTGCGAGCGTAGACAGGAACTCTCGGGTCTTTCCGGAGGACGCCGCGGCTTTCCCGGAGTCCATGGTGAATCCGGTCGCGAACATCTCGGGCAGCACCAGGAGCCTCGGCGGGCTCGCGGGCGGCTCCACGTTCATCCCTCCCATGGGGCCGGTTGCGGGTCCAGGGGTTCCCTGGGCGGGAGCCACGCCAACGATGGCTCTCCGCACCATCACCTCTACGCGTCGGAAGTTCTCCCGGGGATCTTCCCATGCGATGTCCATCTGGATTCCCGCGACGATCATCCTCTTGTCCTTTCGTGGCGCGTGCGGACGCCCTGGAGCCGCTCCGCGGCGGCCTCCAGCGACTCCATCCTCTTGCAGAACGCAAAGCGGGCCAGGCGCCGGCCCTCCACCCGGTCCTGCCTGTAGAAGGCGGAGGCCGGGATCGCTCCCACCCGGTGTTGCATGGTGAGCCAGTAGGCAAACTCCCTGTCTCCCCCGTGGAAGATGCGGGTGAAATCCACCAGGATGAAGTAGGTGCCGTCCGGGACCCTGACCTCGAAGCCCACGTCCTCCAGCACGGACACGAGAAAGTCCCGTCGAGCCCGGTATTCTCTCCTGAATTCGGTCAGATAGTCCGCGCCGTGGTTGCGCAGGGCGTAGGCAACGGCGCGCTGGAGAGGCGTGGCGATGGCGTAGGTCAAGAACTGGTGTGCGGCCTGGGCCCCCTCCACCAGGTGGCGAGGCCCGGTTCCCCATCCGATCTTCCAGCCGGTGAAGGAATAGGTCTTTCCGGCGGAAGAGAGCGTCAATGTCCGCTCGCGCATTCCGGGCAGGCAGGCCAGGGGCACGTGCTCCGTCCCGTCGAAGACGAGGTGCTCGTAGACCTCGTCGGTCAGGGCGATGAGATCGTGCTCCACGCAGATCTCAGCGATGAGCTCCAGCTCCACCCTGGTGAAGACCTTGCCCGGTGGGTTCATGGGAGTATTGAGCACGATCATCCGGGTGCGGTTGGTGATCAGGTCTCTGAGGGCGTCTCCGTCCAGGGCGAAATCCGGGAAGCGCAGGGTGAGGTACCGGGGGACCGCCTGGGAGAGGGCGAGCCCCGGAGGATAGCTATCGTAGAACGGTTCGAAGAGGATGACCTCGTCGCCGGGGTCCAGGAGGCCGAGCATGGACGCGGCGATCCCCTCCGTGGCTCCCGAGAAGACCACCACTTCCTCCGCAGGGTCGTAGGACAAATCGTAGTATCTCTGGTAGCTCTCGGCGATGGCTTCCACGAGCTCGGGGTGGCCCCGGGATCGGGCATACTGATTGTCGCCGGACCTGAGGGCGGCTACCGCTGCCTCCACGATCTCGGGGGGGCCCTCGAAGTCCGGAAAGCCCTGCGCGAGGTTGATGGCGTCGTGCTTCAGCGCCAGGGACGTCATTTCGGCGAAGATGGTGGTGCCGAAGGGTTGGAGCTTCTTCGAGATCACGGTGCGGGCCTCGGTTCACAGGGACGAAGGGCGGTCGGCAAGCCGGCGGTCGCGCCCTCTCTTGGCGAAATACCCCGGAGCCTCCTTATCTTCCCAGACGCACCCGCACCCCAATCTGGTGCGGATCCACGAAACCGGCCCCGGACCTCCTGACCCGGGCGCCGAGGAGACCGAGATGAGCATGGACGAGCCGATCGTTGACGCCGAAGCCCTGGAGGCGATGGTCGATCCCGCGGTGGTGGAGGCCCTGGAAGCGTTCCTGGCACCGCTGAGCAAGGAGGTGGAAGTGCTGCTCTTTGTGGCCCCTGGGTGTTCCGCATGCCCCCACCAGGTTCGGACTGTTGCCGCCCTCACGTTGGCCAACCCCAAGATCGGCGTGGAGATCGTAGATGTCACCCTCGAGCCCGAGTTCGCCGCCCAATACGAGGTGGGAGCGGTACCGACGACGGTGGTGGACGATGAGCTGATCGTGGTGGGGGTCAAGCCCCCGCATCAGATGGCCGAGCTTCTCCTGGCCCGGGAGGGCCCGGAAGGCGAGTTGGCCCTCTTCTCGAACTGGCTGGAGGCCGGCCACACCGCCGAGGCGGCGGAGCGACTCCTCTATGGGCCGGATCCCGACGCCGCGTTCGAGGCGTACCTCAGGCTGTGGGCAGGCAGCGCGCTCCAGGACCGGATGGGTCTGTTCCTCGTGGCCGAACAGGTCCTGGACCTGGACCCCGAGGGGATGGATGCCCTGGTTCCGCTCCTTCTGGAGGCGGTCCGGAGCGAGGGCGGGCTGGCCCAGGATGAGTCTCGGCTCGGTGATACCGCTGACCTTCTCGGACGGATCGGCCATCCAGACGCCCGGCCCTTGCTCGAGGCCCTGAGTCGGGCCTCGAACCCCGAAGTCGCCGAGGCCGCTGCCGATGCCCTGGAGGAGCTGGCGGAGGGTTAGGGAGCGGCGGTGGACCGCGCGAGGAGGGTCGTCCGCTCCGCCCAGGCGGGACTCCTGACCAACGCCGTACTGGCGGTGGTCAAGATCCTGGCGGGCGTCGTAGGGAACTCCTACGCCCTCATCGCAGACGGGATCGAGTCCACCACGGACATCTTTTCCTCTCTGGTGGTCTGGCGGGGCCTCAGCGTCGCCTCCAGAGATCCCGACGAGGACTATCCCTTCGGCTACGGGAAGGCCGAGTCCGTTTCGGGGGCGGTGGTTGCCCTCATGCTCGTGGGGGCCGCGGTGGGGATCGCCGTCCAGGCGGTACGGGAGATCTCGACCCCCCACCGCTCACCGGCGCCCTTCACGCTGATCATCCTTGTCCTGGTGGTGATCACCAAGGAATCCCTCTTCCGACGCGTCTTCAAGACCGGAAAGGAGGCAGACAGCCGTGCGCTTCAGGCCGACGCCTGGCATCACCGATCCGATGTCGTCACCTCCACCGCCGCGTTCGTGGGGATCAGCATCGCCCTGGTCGGGGGACCGGGTTGGGCTTCCGCCGACGGCTATGCGGCCCTCTTCGCCTCGGTGATCATCCTCTTCAACGGAACACGGATGCTTCGGCCTGCCGTTCAGGATCTCATGGACCGGGCTCCGGACCAGGGTCTCCTGGACCGGGTGAGCGAGGTGGCGCAGAGCGTCGAGGGTGTCATGGGCACGGAGAAAGCTCTGGGTCGACGGGTGGGTGGCCAATTTCGGGTGGTCCTCCACGTTCAGGCCGACCCGGCCCTCTCGCTCCGGCAGGCGCACCATGTGGGGGGGGCCGTGAGGTGGCGAATCGTCACGGAGATACCCTCCGTGTCTGATGTCGTGGTGCACATGGAGCCTTTCGAGGAGCTGGATCCGGACGCCGGGTGAGGTGGCCCCGGTCGCGATGCCTTCCACTCACGGGGAGTGGAAGAGATGGAGGACCACCGAAATGGTGAGGAGGGAGCCGACCGTGCTGAGGAGAACCGTCCGTGCCGCCACTCCCGCTGCCGCATCGTAACGGGCGCCGAACAAGTAGACATTGATGCCGCTGGGCATGGCCGCCATGGTTACGGCCACGGGGACCCAGATGCCGTGAAGCCCGAGCACGGGGACGGCCAGGAGCCATACGATCAATGGATGGACGACCAGCTTGAGCACCGAGAGGAGCAGGGCCGGCGGGACGTTGCCGACCAGGGGATAGGCGGCCAGGGATGCTCCCAAGGCGAACAGGGCAGTGGGCACCGCTGTGCCCCCGAGCATCTCGGCCATCCGGGCGATTGGTTCGGGAATCGGGAGTCCGGAGAGGTTAGCTGCGATGCCGAGGAGCAGCCCCAGGATGATCGGGTTGCGCACGATGTCGCCCACCACGCCGCGAGCCTGCTCTGCCAGGGACAGCTGCCCCATTCTTCCCAGCTGGACCAGCCCCGCCGTGGCCGCCATGAGGACGGGCCCATGGAAGGCGATGATGAGGAGGGTGGGCAGGGTCGCCTCATCGCCGTAGGCGGTGAACAGGACGGGGATCCCGATGAGGACCGTGTTGGAGAAGCCTGCTCCCATGCCGAAGATGGCCTGGTCGGCCATGGGTCGGCGGAAGACCCACCTCCCCGCAGCGATCCCCAGTCCGTACGCGGTGAGAGCGCCTCCGTAGTAGGAAAGGAGGAAGCTCCATTGGATGTCCGGGGGGAGCGCCGTGATGGCGAGGCTCCGGAAGAGAAGGATGGGAATCGCGAAGTTGAAGACAAAGAGGACCAATCCCCGCACGGCGGCGGGGTTCAACGCGCCCAGTCTGGCGGAAAGAAAGCCCAGGGCCAGGATGCCGAAGATGGGCGCCACCACCTGGAGGAGAACGGTCAAGGTGCACCCCCCTGACCATCGGGGCCTGGCGGGGAGAGGTGTTGGGACGAGAGAGCGGGCCCGGAGAGTCGCCCCCCCGGGCCCGCCAAGCATGCTCCAGAGCGAAGGGCTCGAGAGCTGGCCATGCTAGCCGCCGATGAGCTTGATCTCCACTCGCCGGTTGCGAGCCCGGCCCTCACGGGTGTCGTTGCTGGCGATGGGCTGGGTCTCCCCGAACGCCCGGATGGTGAACTGGCTGGGTCGGAGCTGCGGGAAGGCCTCGAGCAGGAAGTTCTGAACGGCCTCCGCCCTCCGGCGGCTCAGTCCCATGTTGTAGTCCTCGGGACCCGTCGAGTCCGTGTGGCCGTGCACCTCGATGTCCGCGTTCGGAATGGTCACCAGGGTGTCTCCGATGGCGCGGAGCTTCGCCTGGCCCTCCGGAGTGATGTTGGAGGAATCGAAGGCGAAGTACACGTCCTCGAAGGTGTACGACCGAACAGGCTCGGGTTCGGGCTCGGGGATGGGGCAACCGAATCGATCCACCTCGACCCCCCGGGGTGTGCCCGGGCACCGGTCGAGCCCGTCGTAGACTCCGTCACCATCCGAATCCACGGGGCAGCCCTGGGCATCCACGGTGGCACCCGCGGGAGTATTGGGACATCGGTCGAGACCGTCGAACACGCCGTCGTTGTCGGAGTCCAGGGGGCAACCCTGGGCGTTTACCCGGGCGCCGGCGGGGGTATCGGGGCAGTTGTCCAGGTAGTCCGCCACACCGTCACCGTCTGAGTCCACAGGGCATCCGCGGACATCGACCTCGACCCCCTGCGGGGTGTCGGGACAAGCGTCGTCGCTGTCCTTGACGCCGTCCTTGTCGGAGTCCTTCCGTCCGAAGAAATACGAGATTCCGCCGGAGATCGAGTAACCCCAGAACGTCTCGTCGGCGGTGATTCCGGTGACGGATGGGCTCACGTCCTCCATCGCGTTGGGGACGGCGATTCCTCGGAAGTCGGCGAAGAGGGAGAGGTGCTCGAGCACGTAAAGCCGTGCGCCTCCGCCATAAGTGAACGCCGGGTTCGTCTCCGAGCTGCCCACGTCCGGGTCCCAGAGGGCTCCGCCGACCCCCGCGACGCCGTAGAGGTCCAGCCGTTCATGGAGGGGAAGGTTGATGCCCACCAGAGGGTTGACGAAGAAGGCGTTGAGGTCGGTCACGGACCCCGCCCGGGGCCGCATGTCCAGGGGGACGTAGCGTCCCTCGAGTCCGACGAACGTGCCGAAGGGCCCAAAGGAGAAGGGCAGGTGGTAGTTCAGTCCTGCGCCGAAAAGGATGTTCTTGTCGGGATCGATGAACACTCTACTGCCGTTCGGATCGAATTCCGGGTCGTCGTCGAACCCGCCAGCCAGCCCCCAGATCTCCCAGGGGCCACGGTCCTTCGCGCTCATCTTCTGAGCCGATGCCGTCGAAGCTGGGAGGAGGCAGACGAGCGCAACGATTACAGCCCAAAGCGTTCGGGTATGCATTTCCGTCCTTTCGTCGAAAGTACGAGTTTCCCTGGTAACATCCCCAATAACGATGCTCCGCTCCAAACCCGAATCGAGGAGCGGTCTCTCTCGGCGCGTTTCCCGCTGCTGGGGATCCCTGATTGTATGTCATGAAGGAGCGCAGATCATCCGGGCTGCCCCAGGACAGCCCGGATAACCGAAAATAATGTGGGGCCAGGGTACCCCAATAATCAATGGGTTTCTTGGAGATTCCCCGCCTAACGTGCGAGTCCCCGGGCCTCCAGAAGTGCCTGTATGGAGGGTTCCCGGCCCCGGAAGTTGACGTAGAGCTCCATTCCCGGCCGGGTTCCTCCCTTGGAGAGGACCTCCTCCCGCAGGCGGCGAGCCGTACCCTGATCGAACAGATCTCCCGTCTCGACGAAGGCCTGGAACGCGTCCTTGTCCAGCACTTCGGCCCAGAGGTAACTGTAATACCCCGCCGAATACCCACCACTGAAGATGTGGTTGTAGTACGTGCTCCTGTATCGCGGAATGATCTCGTCGATAAGGCCGATGCGTTTCATCTCCGCGTTCTCGAACGCGCGAGCGTCCTGCTCCACGGGCTCGTCGAGCAGGTGCCAGGCCATGTCGAGGTAGGCAGCGGCGATGAACTCCACCGTCGTGAAGCCCTGGTTGAACGTGGCCGATGCCTGGAGCTTGTCGATGTACTCGTTCGGCAATACCTCTCCAGTCTCGTAGTGCTTGGCGTACATGCGAAGAACCTCGGGCTCGCCCATCCAGTTCTCCATGATCTGGGAGGGCATCTCCACGAAATCCCTGGGCACGGAGGTCCCGCCCAGGGATTCGTAGGTAACGTCGGAGAAGAGCCCGTGGAGGGCATGGCCCATCTCGTGCGCGAGGGTGAGAGCGTCGTCGAAGGTGATGAGGGAAGGGCCTCCTCCAGCCGGGGCGGGGAAGTTGTAGTTCGTGGTGACGATGGGAGTGACATACTCGCCGACGTTGGACTGGCTCCGCAGGGAGTTCATCCAGGCTCCTCCCCGCTTGCTTGGACGGGCGAAGAAGTCCATGTAGAGGACTCCCAGGTGGCTACCGTCCGCTTCGCGAACCTCGAATACCTGTTGATCGGGGTGCCAGCGGGGGAGGTCGGTCCGCTCGTGGAAGGTCATCCCGTAGAGACGATTGGCCACCATGAACACACCGTCCCTCACGGAGTTGACGGAGAAGTAGGGCAGGAGCTCCGTGGGATCCAGGTCATAGCGTTCCCTCCGCACCTTCTCCGTGTAGTGGCGCCAGTCCCAGGCTTCGAGCCGGCCCTCTACGCCCTCGGCGTTCATCATGGACTGGAGGTCGGCCCGCTCCTGCTTGGAGACGTCCAGGGCCGGTTCCCAGACCTGGTCCAGGAAGCTCAACACCCGCTCAGGGGTCTCGGCCATGTTGTCCGACAGCACGAAGGCGGCGTGGGTGGGGTAACCCATGATCTGAGCGCGTTCGGCTCTGAGGGCGGCGTAGCGGGACAGGATCTTCTTGTTGTCTCTCTCGTTGTCGTTGTCCCCCTTCATGGCGTAGCCCATAAAGATCCGGCGTCGAAGCTCACGGTTGGGGGAGTATTCCAGGAAGGGGTTGATGCTGGGGCGGTCCAGGGTGAAGATCCAGCCGGTTTCGTGCCCCTTGGCGAGGGCCTTCTCGGCGGCCAGCGCCACCAGGTTGGGGGGCAGGGCCCCCAGGTCGGCCGTGTCGGTGACCAGTAGTTCGTAGTCGTTCTCGTCTCCCAGGACATTCTCCCCGAACTGATTGGAGAGCTGGGCCATTTCGGCGTTGATCTCCTTGATCCTGGCCTTGGCCTCGTCGTCCAGGTCGGCCCCACTCCTGACGAAGCTCTTGTGGGTTTCCTCCAGGAGCTTCGGATTGCTCCGGCGTGAGATCCAGCTCCTCCCGCTGGTCCCAGACAGCCTTCACACGCGTCCAGAGATCCGGGTTCAGCACGACGGCATCGTCGTGTGCCGCTCGCTCGGGAGCCAGCGTCCGGGCCACGTCCTGGAGCGTATCATTGGTGTTGGCGCCATTCACTGCCCCGAACACGCGCCCCACCCGGCTATACAGCCGGCCGCTCTGTTCCAGGGCCACGACGGTGTTCTCGAAGGTGGGCGGATCGGAGTTGGCCACGATGGCGTCGATCTCCGCCTCGTGCCGGGCCATGGCCTCCCGGAACGCCGGGAGATAGTCGGTGCTCTTGATGAGATCGAAGGGCGGCACACCGAATTCGGTGTGCCACTCTGCTAGGAGTGGATTCTCGTGTCCGCTGATCCGGCTGGGGGCGATCGTGGCTCCCTGGTCTCCGCATGCCGACGGTCCGATGGCGAGGAGCAGGGACAGCCCAACCCAGCGGGCAGGCCTGGAGGAAAGACGCACGAGCTTTCTCACGGGAACCCTCCTTGACTAAGTTGATCTCCGGACAACCTGGCACGCGAGGAGGGCTTGGGAAAGGTGGGGGGCGCTGGATTCCGCGCAGCCACCGTCGACGAACGATCCGGGGGCGGCGATCGTACTTGGGGGGGAGATCTCCTTCGCCGGTGCCCGGTGCTCCGGCAACCTCCAAGGAGGTCGCGGGCGACGTGTGGTGCGCCCACGGAGAAGGGACATATACGGAATGGGAATCGCGCAGCTGATCGTGTTGTTGATCCCTATCGTGATCGTCGCCGTCGTGGTAAGCGGCGTGGCGTTCCTCATTCCCCTGATGCGCCGTTTGGGCCAGTACCTGGACGTGCGCCTCGAGGAGAGGAGGTCGCTGGGAGGACGGTCCTCCGGCGACTGGGACCAGGTCATGTCGGGGTTGGAGAGCCTGGAGAAGCGGATGGAACGGCTCGAGGAGCGCCAGGACTTCACGGAGAGACTACTGGAGCGTCCGAGGGAGGGTGAGGGGAGGGACGAATCGGATCCACTGGCGCGATGAGTCGCCCCAAGCGGGAGATAAGGCGATGACGGATCCTGCGGCGTCTCACCCCGTCCTCGCCGGGCGCTACCAGGTCCAGGGAGAACTGGGCCGCGGCGGGATGGCCACGGTGTACCTCGCTCTCGACCTGAAGCACTCGCGGAGGGTGGCGCTGAAGGTGTTTCGGCCGGATCTGGCGGCGGCTGTGGGCACGGATCGGTTCCTCCGCGAGATCCAGATCACGGCCAGCCTCAACCATCCCCATATCCTACCGCTTCTGGACTCGGGAGCCGCCGACGGCACCCTTTACTACGTCACGCCCTTCGTAGCCGGTGGGTCCCTTCGCCGCCTCATGGGAGGCGAGCGCGAGGTCCCCCTGGAGGCGGTCCTCCGCATCCTCCGTGAGGTGGCCTCGGCCCTGGACTATGCTCACCACCTGGGGGTGGTGCACCGGGACATCAAGCCGGAGAACATCCTCTTCAACGAGGGTTTGGCGGTGGTAGGGGATTTCGGTATCGCGCGGGCTGTCAGCGCGGCTCCCAGGGACCACATGACACGCACCGGCGTGGCGGTGGGGACCCTGGGATACATGAGTCCGGAGCAGGCCCTGGGTACCGGAGAGCTGGATGGCCGGACCGACGTGTTCAGCCTCGGGTGCGTCGTGTACGAGATGGTCACCGGAGGCACGCCGGCCTCCTGGCTCCTGCCTGAGGACGTGCGCCTGGGGCGCCTCGGCGACCTGCCGTCCGAGCATCGGATGCGGCTGGACCGGCTGCCGGGCCGGGTGGAGCAGGTGCTGGCCCGGGCTCTGGCCCTCCGGCCGGAGGAGCGCTTCGCCCGTGCCGGGGAGATGGCGGAGGCCCTGGTCCAGGCCTCGGAACGGACCCCTGCGTTCTCCGATGAACAGGTCCGGCAGCTCCTGGACCGGGCCGCGGAGCTCCAGGCCATCGAGCCCGTGGAGGACGGTGCTCTCACCATCGGGGCTATCGAGCAGGTGGCGGCGCAGGTCGGCATTCCGCCGGAACACGTCCGTGAGGCCGCAAGGGAGCTGAAGGGGGGCGGTGGAGGCGTTTCTGTCCGGGACCCTGAGGGGCTGTGGGTGCGAGCGCCCGGGGAGAAGTGGGACCGGGTGGTCCTGGACTCCAGTATCGACGGCGAAGTGTCGGAGGAGGCCTATCCCCTTATGGTGGAGGAGATCCAGGAGAGTCTCGGGATCATGGGCCACGCCTCCGTCCTGGCGGGCACTCTCACCTGGAGCCCCGCCACCCCGGGAGAGGAGAGTCGGAGGGTGGTGGTCTCGGTGAGAAGTCGGGACGGCGGCACCAAGATCCGTGTGGAGGAGCGGTTCGAGCTCCGAGGCTTTCGGAAGTTCTTCGTGGCACTGGGAGGGCTGTCGGGCGTTCTGGCCGCAGCTCTCGTGTCGACGGTCCTGGGAATGCCCGAGAGCGCTGCCCCTGCCCTCATCCTTCCCGCAGTGGCCCTGGGGGTCCTGGGCGGCGTTGTCGGCACGATCCGCTTCGAGGTCAACACCCGGAGGGGACAGTTGGAGACCCTGGCGGGGCGCCTCCGCGCCCTGGCCGAGTCGGAGGTGGACCGAAAGAAGCTGGCGCCGGGGGGCTGAAGTCGGGTCCTCGGACCTCGGATCCAGTCAGATCCCCAGCCCCTCCATCTCGAAGAAGCTGACCCCGTGGGCCCCGGCCTCTCGGGCGATGTCCTCGGCGCTGACCCGTTCCTCCCGCGAGAGTGCCGGGAGGTAGAGCCCGGCGAAGAGATGAGTGGGGCCCCTCCGATCTGCCATCGCCTGCAGCCCTTCCCGGACACTCTCCCCGATCCACGGCAGCCCCTCTTCGTAGAAGGAGTGGTAGAGCATGGGGAAGACCGCGTCCACGGGCCACTCGTCCCAGGCCTGGCGGACCAACCGACGGGCGATGGCGGGGGTGGGGAAGACCGCGGCCGAGATGGGCTTGGCGGAGCCGTCGGGAGACAAGCGGCTGGCCGGCCTTCCCTCGAGGGGCGCAGCATCGATCTCGCGGACCGCCCGGGCCAGCACCTCCACCAGCCCGGTCACGCTGTCCCAGCGAAAGCGTCGCCAATCCGCGTCGGCCGGAGGATCGGGGAGATCGAGGGGGTCGCGGTTGTACTGGGCCGCAAATGTCTCGCGACACACGTCGCAGTAGCAGAAATCGAACTCGGGGTACTCCTTGTCCTGCACCAGGTCGTACTTGGACCAGAGCCCTCGGGGGAGGATCACGTCACAGTGTCGCACGTAATCCAGATGAATCCCGTCCACCTCGGGCCGCCGTACGATCTCTACCAGCGAATCGCGCAGGTAGTCCCTCACCTCGGCTCGTGTCGGGCAGAGCCACTTGTAGTAATCGACGTAGGGAGGACGTTCCAGACTCGAATCCCCGTTTCGGCTCACCGTGAACCACTCGGGATGGTTGGCCTTCACCCAGGCATCCCCGTTTCGGTTGAGGGTCCACACCCACCGGTGGAACTCCAACCCGGCCTCGTGGGCCGCCTGGGAGTGAACCGTCGTTTCCCCTCCACTCACCAGGACTCCGTGAAAGCCCGCCTCGGCGAGGAGGCCGTATCGGGCCCGCCACTGCTCCGGAGTGCGGTCACCGCCGCCGTGTACCCAGGTCCATCGCATGAACGGGAGCCGTCGCTCCTGGGACCGGCAGGAAGAGGAAAGAGGAAGGGTGGCGGCCGCAAGACCGCCGGCCGCCACCCGAAGAAAGCGCTTTCTGTTCATGAAGCGGTAGCGCCGGATCCTTCGGTCACCGCGCTCCCGCTCCCAGGTTCTGATAGTGCAGGAGGGCATTGAACAACATGCCGTACGCGCCCAGTGTCTCACCTCTCCAGAAGGGGTTGAAGCTGAACATGACCACGTGACCGTCGCCGTTGGAGGCATCCACGATGGCCGGTGCTCCGGCCAGCTCCGTGCCGCCACTCAGACCCCCGCTGACGAGGAGCTGCGCGGGATCGGCGGGGAAGCGGGCAACGACCCGGGCGGAAGTGCTGCCACCGCCGAAGCCGCCTCGACCACCTCCGGCTGCCTGTCCGCTTTCCTCGGCCTGGAACGCCTCGACCCCGGCCTCTCCCATGTTCCTGGGCCGGCCCTGAATGATGTCCGTGTCGTTGAGGCCACCCCGTCCCGTGTTTCGGGCCGTTGTGCTCCCCGGATCGGAAGCATCACCCGCGCCGCTCCCACCCCCGCGTCCACCCATCCCGAAGCCACGGCCGCCGCCGCCGCCGGAAGCAAACACGGGTCCGCGGTTGAAGTAGACATCGAGCTCGTCCCCGTACCCGTACGCGAGGGGACTGGCCCTGTCGGCCAGGTTGGTGCGGAAGACCCCGCCCGGTGCCCAGAGGTTCTGGGTCTCGCGAATGGAGACACCCTCCGCGAGGCCGAAGTGGATGGGGAGGTCCGAGCTGCTTGCCACCGTAACCAGGACACCGCCTGCCTTGACGAAGTTGTCCAGGTTCAGGATCCCCTTGAGCTCCAGCCCGCCGCGCATGTCGTCGGTCTCGTCCTGCCGCCCGAGATTCGGAGTCACGTCGGTCTTCTTGTACGGCATGGGCTCATTGCCCTGGAGGCCTCTCATCAGAGAGAGGCCGTCTCCGGCGCCGGCGCCGATGACGATGACGTCCCACCGGCCCTTGAGATTCGGCGATGTCCCGGATCTCGTGGACGGAAATGTAGTCGTAGGGGATCTTGTACTCGTCCATGCCGATCCTCAGCCACCCTCCTGCTGGGTGCTGGACCAGCTGTGCATCACCGCCACCCGGGGGGCCTGCTACCGGGTGCATGGCCACATCCGGCACCGCATCGACGCCCCTGGCCACGAACCCGAACTCCGTGGCCGCGGTCTCAGCACGTCCCCGAGATTCCTGGAGTTGCCGTCGGCCGGTATGACGAAGGCTCCCGCGCCGTAGCGACGTCCGCCAGCCTCGAAGGCGGCCTCGGCGGCCTGGATATTCAGATCGGGGTGGGCATAGCGGAACGAGGCCAGATTCGCCTCGTCCGCCATAGGCAATGACGTACGCCGACGCATTCCCGGCTCCGCCACCTCGGCGGGAGGTCATGACGGTCCCCGTCACCTTCTCCATGCGGGCCTGGAGGATGGCCGTATCGTCGATTCGGTCGGTGGTGACGTTGAAGAGGGGGCCCAGAGTCCAGCCGGTGTCGTCGTAGGGAGATGGGTCGTTGGGGTTGTAGTACTGCTTGTCCAGCAGCATGTCGGCCATGCGGGAGTAAGGCTGGTCCATGCGGACCACGTAGCTTCCGACGCCGTACTCCGTATCGCCACGGTGGCTGCCCGAGTGAGGCGATGGACCTCCACACCCTGCTCCTGGAGGAGCTGGAGGAGGCGTGCCTGGAGGGGCAGGCGCGGGTCGCTGGCGGGGAAGACGTAGGCCGCCGGGCCCTCGTTGGTGGCCTTGGCGATGGAGCGCTCGCCCTTCCGATAGAAGTTCCGGAGGTAGTCCTCCTTGTTGGTCGCCACGTGTTCAAGGGCGATCAGACAGGCCGCTCTGCTGCAGGTTCACGTTGTTCCGGATGGACCACACGGTCTCGGGGAGGGGCGTGTTGGGCCGGGCCCAATCCCGCTCGACGCTGTTTCGGATCACCCTGCGTGGAGCCGTCACCGGCGCCCTGGGTCTCGTAGAATCGGCCGATGGCGTTGTGGCCGTTGGCCACAGTGAACATGTAGTTGGGAGCCCAGCCGTCGTAGAAGTCGTGGGTGAAGACGCCGGGGACGCCCATGGCCGTCATCTCCCGGACCTCCTGGTAGGCGATGTTGTGCCACTCGTCGATGACGATGGGGTCGAACCAGGCGTTGTAGGGGCCCCTGACCGGTGGACACATAGAGGTGGGCCTGCGACTCGTGGAGGTCGTGGACCACCAGGGGATGATACTCGTAGAAGGTCTTGTTGACGTTCTTGGAAAGGTGCAGGGAGAGGCCGATGCCGTCCCGGTTGTTGTCGTGGGACACGTACTTCCCCCACCAGACCAGCCGAGAGGGATAGTCGCCGTCGGGGTCCTTCCGGGGGGCCATGGCCACGTCCACTTCCTTGGCACGGCCGTCCACCTCCAGGACCGGCGTGGTCATGAAGATGAGGTTGTCCCGGATGTTCTGGATGAAGGGCGTCTCCTCCACGGCCAGCCGGTAGACGATCTCCATGAGCATCTCCGGGGAGCCCGTCTCGCTGGAGTGCATGGCGCCCGTGGCCCAGTAGAAGGGCTTGGCGGTCCCGAAGAGGCGCTCGGCCGCGGCCTCGTCGGTGGCTCCGGGGGTCGGCCAGCTGGGCCATCATGTCCTTGTTTTCCTGGAGCCGGGCGATGTTCTCCTCGCTGGAGACCACCGCGAGGATCATCTCCCGACCCTCCTCGGTCCGCCCGATGCTGAACACCTCAACCCGGGGCGATGCTTCGGCCACGGCCCGGATATACCGATAGATGTCCTCCGGGTACTGAGAACATCCGCCGCTCCGGCGATGTGCCCGAGGACGTCCAGCGGCGTGGGGACCGTTTCCGATGCTGGGAGGTGGTCCACCAGGGGAGTCGCGAAGAAGGTCTCGGTGGTGAATTCCCTGATCTTCGCCGTGTACTCCTGGTCGTTCCGCTGGGATTGAGCCCGAGCGGGAGCGGCGGCCAGGATCAGCACAGCCGTGATCAGGAGCCCGTAGGAGAAACGGGTTCGTCGATAGAAACGGGATGTCATGGCATCAACCTCGCCTGAGAGGGAAGGCCGCGGGTCGGCGGGTCAGCTCCAATCCGCTCCTTCCTTGGATGTTGCGATGGGGAATTGTGCGGGTCCCGACCCTTTCTGTCCAGAAGAGGGGGCTGGAACGAACCTACACCCGGCCTGCCGGGGAGGCGTCGAGAAAGCGGACGACTCCCCACCGCTCCGGGATGTGCATGTCGATGACGCCCTGGGGCGACCAGACCCAATTGGCCTCCGGATGGGGCTCGGCCGCGGACGGGAGAGAGGCCCTCCGGTAGCCGTTTTCGATGATGTCCAGGGGCCATTCCACCCGGGAGAAATTGACCTTCCATGCGGACCCGGAGGTGGGCGCCGACGGGCTCCTGGCTTCCCCCGGGAGAGTCGACGTCGTGGGGGATACCAGGTCGCGCCACGGGATGGCCAGCTCTGCGGTCCACCCCTGGTCGACGTCTGCCGGGTGGTTGATCGTGCCGTCGAGGGCCACGCCCGTCTCCAGGCCCGGCATCCCCCACGCGATGTCCGCCTTCCCTCCGTCTCGGTACGGCCGCTCCAGGAAGAGGTCCAGCACCGTCCCGAGGGCGTTGATCTCCAGCTCGAAGTATCGCAGTGCGTCGCCGTCGGGATCCAGGAAGACCTCGAAGTCGTGGTCCCGGTAGATGATGGCGTCCCGTTCCTCGAGGGTGGCCCAGAGGTGGGGCTCTTCCATCTCCGCGGCAATGTAGAGGAACCGGTCATCCCAGAGCAGCTTGACCCGGGTCCGGAGCTCGGGCTCTGGGCCTGCACCCCGGATGTCGACGAAATCGTCCGTCCACGCCGCCGCTCTCCAGGCCTCGTCGTCCAGGAGGCCGTCCACCCTGATCGGCCCGGAGGCCCGGTGCGCATCGTAGGTCCGGGGGAGAGTGTCGGGAGGCTGGAGCAGGGCGCCGCCGGAAGGGGGCGTTTCGCAGTGGAGCCCTACCGAGCTGCGGTCCGGCGAGGAAGGCGCCCAGAGCACCACAGCGACCACCAGCAGGCTGGGGCCTGCCGACCCCGGCCTCACGGCCGACCCCTCACTCTCGGTGCCGGTACATCAGGACAGGAAGGTGGGAGGCCCGGAGGACCTTGTCCGCCGTGCTCCCCAGGAAAGCCCGGGTCAATCCCCCTCGGCTATGAGCGGATATGGCGATGAAATCGCTTCCCGATCTCTCGGCCTCGGTGAGAATTCCGTGAACGGGCTGGGCCCCCACCACAACCTCGGTATCCACCTCGAGCCCACGGGTCCGGAGGCGCTGGGCATGAGCCTCGAGGTAGACGCCGGCCAGCTTCTCGAATTTGGCCAAGAGCTCCCGGTTCATCTGCATCATGTGAGGGGGGTAGGGGCTGCTGAACTCCCTGGGCAGGGGCACCACCCTGATGAGGTGGTAGGAGGCCCCGAACAGGGAGCCGAGCTCCGCCGCATGGCCCACGATGGCTTCGGAGAGGGGCGTCCCGTCCAGGGGGAGGAGTATCTTCGAGATTGTCCACTCCGTCTCCGGGCCCGGCTCGTCTTCCCCGTCGGGACGAACCAGGAGGACGGGCCGGTCCACATGACGGACGAACGCGTCCGCCACACTGCCCAACCAGGCCCTGGAGAGCATTCCCCTGCCATGGGTGGACATCACCGTGAGGTCGGCTTTTCGGGCTTCGTCCAGAAGCTCCTCGGCCACATGTCCTGTACGGAAGGCCGTGGTGACCTCCCCTCCGGCCAGCTTCCCGATTCCCTCCGCCATACTCTCCAGGTATGCCTGGGCCCAGCCCGCGGCCGCGTCCTGCCATCCGACTGGAGCCGTCGTGGGGAGCAGGTCCTCTACGGTAACGAGGTGGATGCCCGCCCCGGTCTGTCGAGAGAGGCGCAGGGCGAAGGGAAGGGCGAACTCCCCGAAGCGGGAGCCATCGAGAGGTACCAGGATGAGGCGGTACATAGGTGAAATCCACAATGGAGGAGTCGGTGATTCCACGCTAGATAGATTATAGCGGGTTGCGGCCCCGCTGGAGAGGGCGGGCAGGCCCTCTCCGTTGCGATCCGTCCCGGCCGTGTCGGACCTCGATGTCGTGGGTCCCGGGGATCGGCCGAGCCGGGGTGGGCGCGCCCTGATCGGAGCACGACCATGAGTACGATTGCCATGCCGGCTCTGCCGGCCAAAGGAAGGGCGGTCCTCCCGGCAAGGCCGGTGATGGAAGAGGAGACCGCCACGGCCAATGATCGCCTACACAACTCGGCTTCGGCCCTACTGTGGACTTCCATGCTCGTGGCAACGGGGGTGCATTTCGGTGTGTTCACCCTCTGGCCCGAGATGAGAGCCAGGGACGTGTCCTACACCATGCAGGAGATCGCCGCGATCGAGCTGCCCCCGGAGATCGAGATCCCGGAGGCGCCCCAGGCCATCGCCCGTCCCGCCACACCCGTCATCGCCGCCGCGAACATCGACGAGGACATTACCATCGCACCTACGACCTTCGAGGCCAATCCCGTGTCCGAGCTTCCGCCGCCGCCGGAGCCGGACAGGGCTGCCGTCCAGCGGGATCTTGCCGCGGCGCCGGTGTTCACGCCCTACACGGTGAGACCCGACATTCGAAATCGGGAGGATGTCCGGCGGGCGCTGGAACGAGAGTATCCCGCGCTCCTCCGGGACGCGGGGATCGGGGGAACGGTCCAGGTGTGGTTCTTCATCGACGAGGCGGGGGCGGTCCAACGAACCATGGTGGCGGAGACGTCGGGATACGAAGCCCTGGACGCGGCGGCGCTGAAAGTGGCGGACATCATCCAGTTCACGCCGGCGCTGAACCGGGACAAGCGGGTGCCGGTCTGGATCTCCCTGCCCGTTACGTTCGTGGTGCGATGAGCCCGGTATCGGGGAGCACGGGGACTTCCACCGGCGGTGGGGCGGGGGGAGTGGGGCCCCGGAGGCGACTCAGGATGAGCTCTTTGCGCCAGTTCATGCGAGCGGGGCGAAAGGCCGGATTGGAGGTAAGAGGTTGGGGAAGCGTCGCGGCCAGGGCGGCCCCCTGATCCAGGGTGAGATGGGCGGCGGAGCGGTGGAAATACTCGAGAGCAGCCGCCTCCGCCCCGAAGAGACCGGGGCCCCACTCGGCAACATTGAGGTATAGCTCCAGGATCCTGCTCTTGGAGAGGAAGAGCTCCAGGCGTTTGGCCACGATGGCCTCTGCCGCCTTCCTGAGGAGGGAACGCCTGGGGCTGAAATAGAGATTCTTCGCCAGTTGCTGGGTGATGGTGCTGCGCCCTCTGATGGTTCCCCTGTGGGCCCTGTAGTACCGCACCGCCTTCCAGAGGGCTCGGAGGTCCCTCCCGCTCCACCACTCGAAGGCCGCATCCCCTTCGTAATGCACCTCCTCGGCGAGAGATTTCCAGTCGATTCCGTGGTGTTGATAGAACCGGTCGTCCTCCGACGCCAGGACCGCGCGTCGGAGATTCGGGGAGATGCTGTCCAGAGGGACCCAGTCCTGGTGGATAGTCGAGCTCGACCCCCTCCCGCGCTGCTTCCCGTTTCCTGTACTCCATGAAGGAGGTCTCCCCGGGGTTGCGCCAACTGAGGAGCACGGGCCAGGGAAGGACGAGGAGCCAGAGGTAGACGGCGGCCACCGGGGCCAGGATGACGAGGAGAAGAACCCGGGGCCACCGGCGTGCCGGGCTCGGGACCTCGCTCTGCTCCGTCACCGCTTCCTGCCCCCCCGGAGTAGTCGGCCGTACGCCCAGAACACGAGGCCCAGGACCCCGGCCCAGCTCAGCGCCATGAAGATGATCGCTCCCGTGGTCATTTCATTCTCCCGCCTCTTACAATCCGTTCCCTCAACGCCCCTTTCCCGCCCCGGCGCCTCAGGGTGAGACCCCCGAATCCACCCGGCGTTCGATCTCCACGAAACCCTGCCGGTCATCGTATCCATTCCGTTTCCACGCCACGCGGACCAGGATCAAGAAGGCGATGACGAATAGGAGAAGGATGCTCCTGGAGAGGTTCACGTAGGGAAGGTCCACCGGTGAGAGGGGCTCCACCGATCCAGCCGAGCGCTGGTTGAGGAGAATGGGGAGGGCGTCGGTCGCTCCCCACCAGGTCAGGATGACCAGCAGGTAGAGCGGCGTCACCACGGTCATGATGAACTTGAATACCCGGGGGATCCGTATGTCCGCGCCCTGATGGATGGACGCCCACGCCCGCTCGGGACGGAAGATCCACACGAATACGACGGTCTCCAGGACCGCTACCACCACAAGACCGAATGTGCCGGCCCAATAGTCCCACTCATCCAGAAAGCCATGCCCGAGCCACCGAACGTGAAGGAGACCGAAAACCAGGCACACGGCGCCCAGGCTCCATGCCACCGTTTCCCTTCGGGCACCGAACTCCTCCCGGAAGAACGCCATGATGGGAGTGAGCATGGCCACCGAGGAGGTGATGCCCGCGAAGAACAGAAGGGAAAACCACATCAGGCCCAGGACATTCCCGATTGGGAGGGTCTCGTGGATCCTCTGAAAGACCACCGGCATCGTGGCGAAGCCAAGGTCGAAGGCTCCTCCCTGGGCGATGGCCATTGCACCACTCACACCGAAGAACACCACCGCGGCAGGGATGGCGATAGACCCACCGAGCACCACCTCCGCAGTCTCGTTGGTGGCGGCCGTGGCAATTCCGTTCAGCGCGATGTCGTCCTTGGTGGACAAGTAGCTTGCATAGGCCTGGAGAGAACCCATCCCCACGGAGAGTGTGAAGAAGATCTGCCCGGCCGCGGCAAGCCACACGTCGGGCCGCCCGAGGTGGGAGAAGTCGGGGTTGTAGATGAACTGGTAGCCCTGGGTGGCGGTGTCTCCTACGCCGGGCTGGGCTGGGAGCAAGAACACCACCACCGCCAGGATCGCGGCGAAGAAGAAGAGGATCGGCATGCCGATCTTGGCCAGCCTCTCGATGCCTCCGGCGATGCCCTTGGAAAGCACCAGGATGTTGATGAAGAGCGTGCCCGTGAAGAAGGCGTAGGGCGTCCACCACCCGTGACGGCTCGCGACACCCCCCTGGGCGATCCCCTGAAAGGAGTGGAGGTAACCCACCATCTGGTCCTGGGTCGTGTTGCCCCAGTAATCCTTGGTGATGGAGAACCAGGAGAAGGCCGCCGTCCAGCTCTCGATGTAGGTGTAGTAGATCATTACGGCGAGGGGGACCACCATCCCGGCCACCCCCAGATACTTCGCGGTGGGGTGTTTCCAGATCGCCGCGAACATCCCGGGGAGGTGGCCCTTTCGGAACCGACCGCCGTTCCGGCCGATACCCCACTCGATCCACATAAGGGGGATTCCCAGGAGGACGAGGGCGATGAAGTAGGCGATCATGAACGAGCCACCGCCGTTGGCGGCAGCCTGGGTTGGGAAACGCAGGAAGTTTCCGAGGCCCACGGCGTTGCCCGCCATGGCCAGGATGAGGCCGATGCGGCTGCCCCACGCCTCCTGAGAGGCCCGATCGTTGGGCTCGGCGACCATTCACGACGCGTCCGGCTGAAGATCCGTTCAACCCACTCACTCGGATGAGATCACCACAGGGGCGCGGGGGTTCACTTCTCCGAGGGAGTCCCCGGACGAGGGGAGGGCGGTTAGATTGGATGCCGCCATGTCCGAGCCCTCGCCCGACCACGAGGAATCCCCCGTTCCCGGAGATCGAGATCCGCCGGCCGGTGGATCCTCGTCCGATGGGGAGCCGCCTTCGGGAGAACCCGAGGGCAAGAGCTCCAGGCCTGGATGTCTCCCCTGGCTGAAGCGCTTCCTTCTTCTGTTCGTTGCGGTGGTGGTCTTCCTGGCGCTTGCCGCCCTGGTGGAGGCCAGGACGTCCTGGATCCAATCCTGGTGGTTCTCCCGGATGGCTTCCCGGGCCACATACGCGGTAGAGGTGGGGGCCAACCCCCACCCCTACTATCCCGACGGCGGTCCCTACGACCTGAGGCTCGGTTACTCGGGGATCAGGTCCATGGTGCAGGAGGCCGAGTCGGCGGGCTTCGTAGTGACCTCCCAGGCCAGGGTCTCGGAAGGGTTCCAATCCCTCGTCGAGCGGGGGGCCTTCGCCATCTACCGGGAGAAGGACCAGGCGGGTCTCGTGCTGGTGGACCGCCACGGCCAGCGGATCCTGGAGTCGCTCTATCCACGCAGGGTGTATCCGTCCTTCGACTCGGTCCCGGGTCCCGTGAGGGAGGCGCTGCTCTTCATCGAAAACCGGGAGCTGCTGAATCCCCGCCACCCCTCCCACAACCCGGCCGTGGAGTGGGATCGCCTGGCCCGGAGCGTCGGGGACATGGTTCTCCGGAAGCTGGGCTCGGACCGGAACGTCCCCGGGGCATCGACCCTGGCCACCCAGATCGAAAAGTACCGGCATTCGGCCGAAGGCCGGACGACTACGGCGAGAGAGAAGCTTCGCCAGATGTTCTCCGCCTCGTTGCGGGCCTACCTGGACGGATCGAACACCCTGGAGCGACGGCGGGAGATCCTCACCGAGTACCTGAATTCGGTCCCCTTGTCCGCTGTCCCGGGCTACGGTGAGGTCGTGGGGATCTCCGACGGTCTGTGGGCATGGTTCGGAACGGACTTCGGCGAGGCGAACCGGCTTCTGCGGGCCGAGCCCACGATCCTTGACGAAGCCGGGAGGCTGCGCCGGACAGAGGTATACCGGCAGGTCTTGAGCCTGCTCTTGGCCCAGCGCCGCCCTTCCTACTACCTGGCCAGCGGCTCCGGTCGGGAGGCCCTGGAGGCCCTCACCGACCAGTACCTTCGGCGCATGATGCGGGAGGGGGTGATTTCCCCGGCGCTGGCGGAGGCGGCCCTGGGCATCGGAGCGGAGCCCTTGGTCCAGGCTCCGCCGCTTCCGGTGCCTCCCTTCGTGGAGCGGAAAGCCCAGAACCAGATCCGGGCTTCTCTCCTCTCGCTCCTCGGGGTTCCCCAACTCTACGATCTGGACCGCCTCGACCTGACGGTGGAGACCACCATGGCGTTCAACGGTCAGGAGGCGGCGACGAACGCTCTCGTACGCATGGCGGACCCGGACTACGTCCGGACCTCCGGACTGGCCGTGCCCAGACTCCTGGACCGGGGTGATCCCTCTCGGGTCATCTACTCCCTCACGCTCAGCGAGCGGACACCCGCGGGCAACCTGATCCGGATCCAGACCGACAACTTCAACGGACCCTTCAACATCAACGAGGGGAGCCGCATCGAGCTGGGTTCCACCGCGAAGCTCCGAACCCTCGTGACCTACCTGGAGATCGTGGAGAAGCTCCACGATGATCTTTCTTCCCTATCCCCCGATTCCCTCCGGCTCCTCTCCTATCCTGCCCGTGACGCCCTTGGGCGCTGGGCGGTTCAGTTCCTCCTGGAGCACCCCGATGCCCATCGGACGGAGATGCTCGCTGCGGCCATGGAGCGCCGGTACTCCGCCAGTCCCCGGGAGAGGTTCGTTACCGGCGGAGGCACCCAGACCTTCGTCAATTTCGACGCCACCTACGATGGGCAGGTGCTCAGCGTTGCCGAGGGGCTGGAGAACTCGGTGAACCTGGTCTGGGTGCGGGTCATGCGAGACATCGTGGCCCACATCATGTACGGCCCTCCCAATGCCTTCAGCCGGGTGCTGGAAGACCCGAATGATCCCGCGCGCCAGGAGTACCTCTCCCGGTTCGCGGATGAGGAGGGGGGCCTGTACGTGGACCGATTCCTCAGGAAATACTTGGCGGTGCCTCCGGATTCCATCCTCCCGGAGGTGGTGAACGGCCGGCGCCTGACGCCCCTCCGCATGGCCTGGGCGTTCAGGACCGTGGCTCCCGAAGCCTCCCTGGAGGAGTTCTCGGCCTTCCTGGAGGCCCACGCCGCGAACGCCCGCCTCACGGAGGGATCGGCAGCCGACCTCTACCGGCGCACTTCTCCGGAAGGCCAGACCCTGGCCGACCTGGGCTTCCTGGCCTCCGTCCATCCCCTGGAACTGTGGGTGGCGGGTTACCTTCGGCAGCACCCGGAAGCTCCCAGGGACGAAGTGCTGGATGCCAGCCGGCCCTACCGCCAGGAGGTCTACCGGTGGCTTTTCCGGACGAGTCGGAGGAATGCACAGGACACACGAATCCGCAGCATCCTGGAGATGGAGGTGTTCTCAGAGATCCTCCGGATGTGGAAGCGCCTGGGCTATCCGTTCGACAACATCGTGCCCTCCCTCGGCACGGCCATCGGGAGCTCGGGAGACCGACCCGCGGCACTGGCCGAGCTCGTGGGGATCCTGCTGAACGATGGGGTGCGCCTTCCCACCGTGCGCATGGAGCACCTTCACTTCGCCCTGGGCACCCCGTACGAGGTGAACCTGGCGCGGACGCCGACACCGGGAGAGAGAGTTCTCTCCTCCGAGGTGGCTGCCGTAGCCCGGCGGGCGCTGCTGAACGTCGTGGAGAAGGGGACGGGGCGCAGAGTCTTCGGGGCGGTGGTGGACACCACCGGCTCGGTCGTGCCCATTGGGGGAAAGACGGGCACCGGGGACAATCGGTTCCGGGTCTTTGCCCCGGGAGGAAGGGAGGTGGAGTCCCGCCCCGTGAACCGCACCTCCACATTCGTCTTCTTCCTGGGGGACCGGTATTTCGGCGTCATTACCGCCTACGTTCCGGGGCCCGAGGCAGGGAACTTCGGCTTCACCAGCTCTCTGCCCCTGGAGATCCTCCGAAGGATACTCCCGCAGCTGGGACTCTTTGAATCTCCTCCGGCGCCGGCATCCGAGCCTCAGTGACACCTTCAGCCTCCCGGCTCCCCGGGATAGATTCAGGGATGTCCACGTTCGAAGCTGCCGTCGTCCTCCGTGTTGCCAACGAGCTCGATCTCCCTCCCGACCATGTGGGCGCCGCCCTGGCATTGTTCCAGGAAGGGGCCACGCTGCCTTTCATAGCCCGATACCGGAAAGAGCGCACCGGGGGGCTGGACGAGATCCAGCTTCGGGACGTCCGGGATCGTGCCGGCTATCTCCGCGAGCTGGAGGACCGCCGGGCCTTCATCCTGGAGTCGGTGGAGGCCCAGGGGGCTCTCAACCCTGAGCTGGAGAAGAAGATCCGTGCCGCCGGCACCAAACGGACGCTGGAAGACCTGTATTTGCCTTTCCGGCCGAAGCGCCGCACCCGGGCCACAGTCGCCCGGGAGCGAGGCCTGGAGTCCCTTGCGGACGGCATGTGGGATGGCGGACTGGACGATGCCGGCGCCGAGAGGGGAGCCAAGGCCTACGTGGACCCGGAGAAGGGTGTCCCCGATCCTGAAGCAGCGCTGCAAGGCGCTCGGGACATCCTGGCCGAGCGGCTTGCCGAGGACGCCGAAATCCGGGGCCACGTCAGGGACATTTCCCGGAGGAAGGGGATTCTCTTCTCCAGGGTTTTGCGGGGGAAGAAGGACCTTCCCGAGGCCCAACGTTTCCGCGACTACTTCGAGTACGCCGAGCCCGTCCAGAGAGTCCAGTCCCACCGGGTTCTGGCCATTCGGAGGGGGGAGACGGAAGGCGCGCTGGCCTGGGGTGTGGAGAGTCCCGACGACCTCCCTCGCTGGGTGGAAGGGCGAGCTCTTGCCGGGCGTAGAGCGGTTCGGCAGCTCCGGAGCGTCTCGGCCGACGCGTGGAAGCGCCTCCTCCATCCTGGCCTCGAGTCGGACCTCAAGGCTGAGCTGAGAGAACAGGCCGACGAGGAAGCCATCCGCATCTTCGGTACCAACCTGGAGAATCTGCTCCTGCAGCCACCTGCGGGGGAGCGTCCGGTGCTGGGGCTGGACCCGGGCTTTCGAACGGGCGTGAAGGTCGCCATGGTTTCCCGAACCGGGGCTGTCCTGGGGACGGAGGTCCTCCCCCTCCACCAGGGGGACCGGTTCCGTCGGGGAATCACCGAGCTTGTTCTGAAACACCATCCCGAGCTCATCGCCGTTGGGAACGGGACGGCCTCCAGGGAGACCGAGGCGGCGGTGCGGGAAGCCCTGGACGGCCTCGACGGGCCGAATCTTCCTTCCGTGGTCTCGGTCAACGAAGCGGGCGCTTCCGTCTATTCGGCCTCCGAGCTCGCCGCTGAGGAGCTTCCCGACCTGGACGTCTCCCTCAGAGGGGCCGTGTCCATCGCTCGTCGGCTTCAGGATCCCCTGGCGGAGCTGGTGAAGATCGACGCTCGCTCCATCGGGGTTGGCCAGTACCAGCACGATGTGAACCAGGCAAGGCTGGCACAAAGGCTGGACGAGGTGGTGGAGCGATGCGTGAACCGGGTGGGGGTCGAAGTGAACACCGCGTCCGCCGCTCTTCTCTCCTACGTGGCCGGCATCGGCCCCACCCTGGCGAAGAACATCGTGAAGCTGAGGGACCGGCGAGGCGGGCTCGGTTCCCGGAAGGAGCTTATGGACGTCCCCCTCCTCGGACCCAAGGCCTTCGAGCAGGCCGCGGGGTTTCTGAGGATCCGCGGCGGCGCCCACCCCCTCGATGCCACCGCCGTGCACCCGGAGCGGTACGATCTCGTAGAGGCGATGGCTCGGGAGGCCGGGACGGACGTGAGGGGATTGGTGGAGAACGAGGCCGCTTTGAGATCCCTGGAGGCCAACCTGCAGCGCTACGCGTCCAACGGCGTGGGTCTGCCCACTCTCCAGGACATTCTCCAGGAATTGCGCCGGCCCGGCCGGGATCCTCGGGACACCTTCGAGGCGCCCACGTTCCGGGACGACGTCCGGAAGCCGGAGGACCTGAGAGTGGACATGGTCCTGCAGGGGGTGGTGACCAACGTGGTTGCCTTCGGCGCCTTCGTGGACATCGGGGTCCACCAGGACGGGCTCGTCCACATCTCCCAGCTGGCCGATCGATTCGTGAAGGATCCCAACGAGGTCGTGGCCGTGGGGCAAAGAGTGAGGGTCAAGGTGCTCAGCGTGGACCTGGAGCGCAGCCGGATCGGGCTTTCCATGAAGGCGGTGCCCCGATAGGGGGATCGTGGCAAATGGAGACCCTCGGCCCGATCCGGCCCGTCCTTCGCTCCGCTGAGCCAAACATGGCGCGGTTGAGGGGCCACGCCATGGCTGGATGGGACGTTCTTCCGGGCGCCGGGGGGCGCGGGTTGCGGTGCCCCCCCCTTGTGAGCGAGCCTTAAGGCATGAAGAAGCAGACCGCTCAGAGACTCGTCCTGGTCGTAACCGGACTGTCCCTGATCATCGTGGCGAGCATCGCCGGTGGATCGATTCTGGAGCGGAACCGCCGCGCCGCCGAGCAGAAGGCGCTCCGGGTGGCCCTGGATCGAGCCCGGGTCTCCGCGGACTCCTGCAAGAACACCCTGGCATACGAGAACCGTGAGTTTCTCCGATTCGACCGTATGGTGGACTCTCTCCGGACCGCCGTCGAGGACTTCGAAGATCCGGAGCAGGGGGGCGTACCCCAGGCCGTTTATGAGGAGTACCTTCGGACGTTTGCGGCCTACAACGACGCGGTGAAGGCTTGGGAGGCCCGGGCCGACAGCTTGCAGGCGAGCGAAGTCCAGTGTCGGACCTTCGTGGAGGCCCACAACCAGCTGGCGGACTCCATCCGTCAACTGCAGGAGGAGTGGCGAGGAAGCGCCAACGCCGGGGGCTGAACCCGGGCCCCTCGCCGGGGGACTGGAGTCCGGCGCCAGGTAGGGGGCGGGTCAGGAGATCTTGACCACGATGTCGTGCAGGGTATTGGCAGCCCGAGCCAGGCGGTCCCCGGCGTTGGATAGATGCCGGTAGATTTCCCTGCGCTTGAACATGCTCAGGTAGTCTTCCCCCTGGAACAGGTCCACGAGGGCTGCTCGGTAGACCTTTTCTATCCTCCGCTCCGCCTTTCGGCCTGCGTGGGCGAAGTCCTGGGCTCCGACCGGATCGCGGCGGAGGCGGGCGAATCCCTGGTAGATGGCTCGTGCTCCTTCCTCGAGAGTCTCCACCATCTCCCGGGTGTGCTCGTCGGGCTCGACGTGGAGGAGATCCATCTCGATCACGGTGCTCTTGCAGTAATTCACCACGTGGTCCAGGTGGGTGATGGCCCGGTAGATGTCCTCCCGGTCCATGGGTGTCGAAAAGGCCTGGTTCAGGAGGTGGAGGTTGCGGGCCTTCACTTTGTCCGCGGCGTGCTCCTCTTCCTTCACCTGGTCCCCCGAATCGGGATCACCGTCTTCCATGTATCGCCCCAACAACCCCACCGAGTGCACCATCAACCCGGCCTGCTCCTCGAGCAGAGCGAAGAAATCCGGGTTCCTGGGGAAGAACCTGTCGAAGAGTCGACGTCTCCGGCCGGGTCTCGGCTCGCTCATGGTTGCCTCTCTTCGGTCAGGTTGGGGCGACGACTCGGATCAGGCCGTAGATGATGATGGCGGCCAGCCCGGCTCCGGGGATGGTGATGATCCATGTCGTCACGATCTCCTTCGCCTTGGCCCACCGGACCGCCTTGGGACGCTCGGAGGCGCCGATTCCCATGATGGACGACGCCACGACATGGGTGGTGGAGACAGGTGCGCCGACGAAGGAAGAGGCCAGGATGACGCCTGCGGAGGTGAGCTGGGAGTCGAGGGCATGGAGGGGCCGCACCTTGTAGATGGCGAAACCCAGGGTCCGGACGATCCTCCAGCCCCCCGAGAGGATCCCCAGGGTCATCGCCATTGAGCAGGCCAGTATGACCCAGAAGGGAACTTCGAACCGGTCGATGAACCCACCCAGCAGAAGGACCAGGGTCAGGACCCCCATGCCCTTTTGCGCGTCGTTGGCGCCGTGGGAAAAGGCCAGACCCGCGGCGGTGAGGAATTGGCTTCTCCTCAGGGTTCGGTTGAACGAGGGCTTGGCCCCCCGCAGCAGGAAGAGGGCGAGCCGCTGGAGGGAGAATCCGATCCAGAACCCGAGGATGGGGGAGAGGATGAGAGCCAGGAGGACTTTCGTGACGCCGGTGAAGTGTCCGTGGGTGAGCTCCTGCAGGCCCCATACCACGTGGTGCGGGCCCGAGGCCACGATCACGGCTCCCGCCATGCCGCCCAATAGGGCATGGGACGAAGAGGAGGGAATGCCCTTCCACCAGGTCAGAATGTTCCAGGCGACGGCGCCCAGGAGGCCGCAGAGGACGATGGTGAGGGAAGACGCGGCGGGAAGGCTCTCCAGGCGGATGAAGGTGCCGATGGTGTCCGCCACGGCTGTGCCGGCCAGGAGCGGCCCCAGAAACTCGAAGACGGCGACGATCAGCACCGCTTGCGCCGGCGTCATGGCTCTCGAAGCGATGACGGTGGCAATGATGTTCGCGGCGTCGTGGAATCCGTTTGTGTAATTGAAGAGAAGGACGATGACCACGGCCACCACTGCCAGGATCACCACCGTTTCCATCGCCCCTCCGCGACGTGGGGTCCTACGGAGCCCTCGGCTCGTCGGCACCTGATCGCAGTCTAAGATCCCGGGGCTCCGGGGAACAGCCCGGGGCGTTGGACCGGGGCGCTGGTCCTATCGGTCGTCCGGGCCCGCTTCGAGGCTGGAGGAGTGTGGGCCCGCGGCCTCCCCATCCCCTCCGAGGGAGTCGGCCCGCGGCACCAGGGCCGCAGGATCGGAAAGGGCAGGGTCCTCCGGGTGCTCGTGCCGGTACATCTCCACCGGCATGGTGCCCGTGTACCATGACGGGTTGTTCGGATAGACCGCCGGGTCGAAGATGGTGGAGTAGAAGTGCCAAACCAGGATGGCCAGCCCTGCCAGCACCGCCTCGTAGTAATGCACCACCAGCATCACACCGAGAGCCTGCACCTGGAGGAGGCTCTCGGTGACGGTCCCGAACCACAAGGCCAGCCCGGTGACGGTCATGACCACCGTGCCCCAGACCAGTGCCCAGTACTCGGCCTTCTCGATGTAGCTGAACCGGGCGAAGCGCGGGGGGGTGCCCCGTCGCCCCAGGTTGAAGGCGATCATCTGGCCGAACTGCCGGAAGTCCTTTACACGGGGGAACATGTCGCTGAGGAACCGGCGTCCCCGCTTCCGGGCCAGGTACACGATGTGCCACACCGCCGTTGCCATGAAGACGACCGCCGCAACGCGGTGTACGACTCTGCGCACGGTGAAGCCTCCTTCGAAGCCGAACATGAGACGCGCCCACCAGGAGCCGGCGTATTGGAAGGCGAACCCCGTGATGGCCAGAACGGTGAAGGAGACCATGAGGAGGGTGTGCTGCCAGAGCTCGTCCCGTCGCATGCGGACGACCTGATCCTTCCGGTTCAGCAGCTTGATCTTCCTGGCCAGGTCGATGACCCAGTGGATGACCATGAGCCCGATGATCACGACAATCGCCACGATGTAGATGCTCTTGAGCACCTCGCCCGTGCGGTTCAGGGCGATGCCCGTCGTCGCGTGGATCGGGATCCGGGTCACGGCGCGCGAAATGCCCTGGTGGCACTGCCCGCAGGTGCGGTCAAGGTTGGCAGGGGCCACCCGTGAGGCGGAGTCGCTGGGAGGCAGCGTTCGGTGCGCGGAGTGGCACGAGGCACAGTTGGCCACGGTGGTGTCACCGTCGGTGCTCTTCAGTCCGTGGTAACTGTGGCGCCACGTGGCCATGATGTCGGTGGGAAGCCCGTACTTCTGGTTCATGAGCCGGGACGCGTGGCAAGGCCCGCAGATCGTCAAGGAGACGTTCCCGGGATAGACGGGCGACCTGGGGTCGGAGGTGGGGAGGATCGCGTGCTCGCCATGACAGGTGGTGCACACCGGGGCATCGGCCTCGCCGCGGGAGGCCGCGAGCCCGTGGCTGCCCTGCTGGAAATCCTGGTAGATCTGTTCGTGGCAGGACCCGCAGGTCCTGGAGATGTTGAAGTGGTTGATGGTGGATTGGGGATCGATGGGCGGCAGGATCTGGTGCCCCGTGCCCGTGGCCGAGTGGCAGTCGATGCAGGAAGCGGCGGGGCGGCTCTCCTCCGGTGGTGGCTGGGCATGCACGCTCGTCTCGAAAGCCTCCACCGGCTCGGTCATGGGGATATGGTATTCGCCCACGATGGACGGGTCCGAGTGGCAGCGGCTGCAGGTTCCCGGGAGGTTGGCGAAGGCGACCCGGGAACGGGGGTTGGATGCCGGGAGGATGTCGTGGGTCCCGTGGCAGTCCCAGCATGCGGGGAAGTTCCGGTCCGGTCGCTCCGGGAGACCCCCATGGCTCTGGTATGCCTGAGCCGCATCGGTGTGGCATTTCCCGCAGTCGACCCGGGAAGGGGAGGCGGGGTGGGGGAATCCCGTAATGGACGAATGGCAGGCCTGACACCCCAGGGCTCCGTGGATGGACGCACGGAAGACGTCCGGGTCCACGTAGAGGGAGCGGGCCTGGCCCGTCGAATCCGGGGCCTCCATCTCCGCGCTGCCGTGGCACATCAGGCAGGGGGAAGCCTCGCTCTGCTGCTGCGCCAGGCCCCCGCCCGGGTGCAGGCTCAGGAGCACCGCCATTGCTGTGGCCATCGTCCTGCGCATCATGTCTCCACCCGCGATCGTCGTGTTGAGCTTCCAGGGTTTGTTTCGCCGGCGTCCCGGATCTCCGCCCGGGCCCTCGGGAGGCTCCCGGGGTGCTCGCTCTGGAGGAACTCGATGAGCCTCTCCCGGACGTGGCAACGGAGATCCCAAGCTGCGGAAGAGTCCGGGGCGCTCATGAGAGCTCTGAGCTGCATGGTGCGCTCGGTAGTATCCGTGACCTGGAGGCCCCAGACCTTGCCGTCCCAGAGGCCGGAAGATTCGAGAACGCTGTGCAGCTTCTGGCGCACGGACTCCACGGGGACCGTGTAATCGGTATAGAGGTAGACGGTGCCGAGCAGGTCGGCGGTCACCCGGGTCCAGTTCTGGAATGGCTTCTCGATGAAGTAGGTCAGCGGCACGATGAGTCGCCGCAGGTCCCAGATCCGGACCACCACGTAGGTCGTGCCGATCTCTTCGATCCGTCCCCATTCCCCCTCGACGATCACCACGTCGTCCAGCCGGATGGGCTCGGTAAGGGCCACCTGGATTCCGCTGAGGAGGTTGGAGATCGTGGGCCGTGCCGCCATTCCCAGGACCAGGCCGGCGATTCCCGCGGAGGCGAAGAGGCTCACACCCAGCTGCCGGATGCCCGGAAACGTCATGAGCATGAGCGAAAGGGCCACGACGGCCACGACGATCACAGTCACCCGCCGGAGGAGCTGAAGCTGGGTGCGGATGCGCCGGGCTCCCAGGTTGTCCGGGACGTCCAGCGGGTACCGCTCCGCCGCCACGTCCGTCACGATCTCGGTGAGCGCCACCGCTGCCCACCCCAGGGTGGCGATCATGGCGAGGGCCAGGATGTGGCGAGCGGGGTCCAGGAGGTTCGGGGGGATCGGCAGAGCTGGAAGCACTACGAAGATCGCCAGCAAAGGAAACACGATCCTCGTGGGCTTCCTGGTGTGGCGGATGAGAGAATCGTCCACCACGCTCCTGCTCCGCCCGGCGAAGCGGCCGCCCACCGCATAGGAAGCCCAGTGGAGGGCAAGGGCGGCCAGGACGGCTATCACCAGGACGACGCCGCTCCAGATCAGATCATGCCACGCTCCAGACGACAGATGCACGTGTAAGCTCTCCGTTCCGTGCGACGGCTACTCGGCGCCTCACTGCTGGTTGAATGAACACTCGACCTGGAAGAGAGTGCCAACGTGCACGGCGGGGACACGCCGTCTCCGGTTCCTGATTCTCGGGTTCTCGCCCCCGCCGACCCCCGCCCTCCGCGTCGGATCGCGGCTCCTCTCGGGGGTCCTGGTGTGGTAGAAGGGGAAAGGAGGTCTTCATGGCCATCACGACCCTCTTCCTGGACATCGGCGGCGTTCTCCTGACCAACGGTTGGGGCCACGAGAGCCGCCAGCGGGCGGCGGAAGAGTTCGACCTGGATTTCAGTGAGATGCAGGACCGGCACCACCTCACCTTCGACACCTACGAGGTGGGGAAGCTCTCATTGGACGAGTACCTGTCCCGGGTGGTCTTCTTCCGGGAGCGGTCCTTCACCCGAGAGGATTTCAGGGAGTTCATGTTCGGTTGCTCCAGGCCCATCCCGGAGATGCTGGAGCTGGTCCGGTCCCTCAAGGATCGCCACGGCGTGGAGATCGCCGCCGTGAGCAACGAAGGCCGGGAGCTGACCGAACACCGGATCCGGGCCTTCGACCTGAAGAGTATCTTCGACTTCTTCATCTCCTCCTGTTTCGTGCACATCCGCAAGCCGGACCGGGACATTTACCGGTTGGCCCTGGATGTTGCTCAGGTCGAGCCCGAGAACGTGGTGTACGTGGATGACCGCGCCATGTTCGTCCAGGTGGCGGAGGGGATGGGAATCCCCGGAATCCACCACCGCGGGGCCCGGTCCACCCGGACCGCTCTGGCCTCCATGGGACTCACCCTCTGACGGGAGGCGCCGATCTCAGGCGGGTGGTGCAAGCACCGCCAGGGCAGCCCTCCGCACCTCCAACTCCACTTCCCCACCTGGAGCCACATAGAGGTCCCCGTCGGTCTCGAAGCGGACCGGGCCTGGAAACGTCAGGCGGAATGCCGACGCCCGGTGGGCCCGAACCTCGGGGGCCGACTCGTGGAGACCCTTTCCGGCCCGGTCGAAGAGAGCCAGGCGACGCAGAGCCCCGGCATTTCCGATGTGGCAGGCGTGGAGGTACCCGTCCTGGAGACGGGCGCCGGGGGCGATGGGAAAGCCGCCCCCGAAGAACCTCCCGTTGGTCACGGTGAGCATGAGGGTGGGCCCTGAGACCTGGAATCCCTCGCCGTCCTCCAGGGTCACCGAGAATCCTGGGTACCGGAAGAGCTGACGGAGGGCAGTGGTCTTGTAGAGGAGCTCGCCCCTGAGGAGGCGAGCTCCTCTGGACCCGTCCACGACGGCCACGTCGAACCCGAACCCCACGACATTCAAGAAGTGCCGGCCTTCCACCGGCCTCCGCTCCCGTTCCTCGTGCCGTGATGGGCCCTTGATCCGCCCCACATCCACACGGTGGCTCCGGCCGGCAGCCACCGTGCGGACCGCCGCTTCCAGATCGTCTCCCCTGATTCCGAGATTCCTTCCGAAATCGTTTCCGGTGCCGGCGGGAAGAATCCCGAGGGCGACCTCGGGCAGCCCGGCCGTGAGAATCCGGTCGGCCACGGCACTCCAGGTCCCGTCCCCTCCCGCGGCCACGATCACCCCATAGCCGTCGCGCAGGGCACGGTCCGTGACCTCCGCTTCCTCTCCGGCCCTGGAAGTGACGACGTGATCGTGCTCGGGAAGGAACCGCCGCAGGAGCTCCAGATAGCGAGGGATCCGCCTGACCCCTCGGCCTCCGTCCGCCGCCGGGTTGAAAATGACGAGGACGCGCCTGCTCTCGCTCAGATCCGCTCTACCTCCTCGAATGTCTGAATCCCGGCCTGGTACCACTCCTCACGGAAGGGGTAGGACGAGACCTCCTCCCGCGTAAGGCCACTGGTCATGGGATGCTCGAAGAGAACGAGCTCGCCCGTCTCCTCCTCGTGCTGGGAGTGAGGGGCGTCCATGTAGAGGTTCACCTTCAGGCGCTCCTCCCCGTTCATCATGAAACAGTGGTATGGGTTGACGACGGGATGAAACTCGTGGTCCGTCAGCGTCAGGCGCAGGATTGGGGAGTCCTTCTCCCGGACCGTGACCGTCATCTGGCCTCCCGATTCCTCGAAGCCGAAAGCGAGGTCTTCCATGTAATGCGGCAGGTGCCAGCGCTCGATTGCGTGCTGTCGGGAGGCTTCTGTGCTCGTGCCCACGATGAAGGGGTAGAAGGCCGCCTTGGGAATCGGCTTCCCCGGGTCGCCCCGGGGCGGGGTGACCACGGAGAGAACCACCTCGTCGTATGGGCCCACTTCACTGTTGGTGAACTGGAAGGCCAGGACGGCCAGAACACTCCGTGTATGCTGGACTTCCAGAGGCTGAAGGTGGCTCGGCAGAAGGACATTGGCGTCGGCGGTGCTCATCTCGAACATCGCTCCGACGCACTGCTTGAACTCGTAGGTGGTCAGTCGCATGGCCTTGGGTCGGGTGGTGGGTCCCTCAGAGCTCCTCAGGAGATGATTCCGTTGTGACGGAGGACCCGGACGATGATGTCGGCGCCCTCATCCAACTCCTCCTTGGAGTGGGCGGCGGAAATGGACATGCGGAACCGGGACTTGTGCTTTCCAACCGCCGGGTACTTGACCGGATTGATGAACACGCCCTCCCGCAGCAGTTGCTCGCCAATCTCCAACACGGTCCGATCGTTCCGGATCATGATGGGAATCACTTGCGACTGCGAGTCTCCGGTGTCGACTCCGGCTTCGTCGAGGCGTTTCTGCATGAAGGCCACATTGTCCCAGAGCCGCGCCCGCAGCTCCGGTTCCGCCCTCATGAGCTCCAGCGCTTTGATGAGTCCCGCCACGACCGGAGGGGCCAGGGCACAGGAGAAGAAGCGGGAGCGGGAGAACCCCCGGAGGTAGTCGATGAGGGATCGGGACCCCGCGATGAAGCCCCCCTGCCCACCGAGGCTCTTGGAGAAGGTCCCGAGGTGAATGTCGATCTCGTCCTCGAGGCCGAAATGCTCGGCCACGCCCCGTCCGTTCTCGCCGAAGAGGAAGGTTGAGTGGGCTTCGTCCAGGAGAATCCTGGCGCCGTGCTTCCGACAGACCTCGACGATTTCCGGGAGGGCCGCCAGGTCGCCGTCCATGGAGTAGACCCCTTCCACCACGACCAGCTTCTTGCCGTCGAATCCACGGAGCTTGGTATCCAGCTCCGAGGCCCGGTTGTGGCGGAAGAACCGGCTCTGGGCCTTGGAGAGAATCATCCCGTCCACGACGGACGCGTGGGCGAACTGGTCGGCCACGATCAAATCGCCGGCCCGCATGAGGCCGGAGATGACTCCCACGTTGGCGGAGTAACCGGTGGGAAAGATGAGCGCCGCCTCCTTTTCCTTGAAGTCGGCGATGTCATCGCCGAGCTGGTTCAGGAGGGCCGTCATGCCCGAGAGAATCGGTGACCCGGAGGAGCCCGCCCCGTACTGGTCCACGGCGGCCTTGATGGCTTCCTTCACCTCCGGTCGGTACGAGAGCCCCAGATAGTTGTAGGAGGCGAAGTTGACGAGGCCCTTCCGGATGACGTGGGCCTTGGTGTCCTCCACGTCCACGCGGGTCGATGGGGCCGAGTGGATGGGGAGCTCGTACTGGTAGTAGCCCTGGGGTCTCGCCTCGTCCCACCACGACTCGAATGGGTCGAGGATGGCGAACGGGTCATCTCCGGACACGGAGTAGAAGTGGGAGTAATCATAGGCCATGGCCTTGGAATCCTCCGGAGACCGCCGGACTTTTCGGGGATCTTTCGGTTCGATCATCTGAGGATCGAAACTGCGGTCGGATGGCTCACGGCCCCTTCCTCCGCTTGAGGTGACTGAGGATCATCGCTTATGATCTAACCGGCCTGCGGTGAACACATTCCAGGGGAGCACCGCATCATCAATACCGAACTGTCGGCCGTGGGGCAACGTCCGAGACGAATCCCCGACAACCCGGCAGGAGGCGGAAAGTTCGTGGCAGATGGCCGATCGCGCCAGTCCGAGGATTTTGGGCCGGTGGGTCTCGTCCCGGCTCCGGAGAACGGAGCGCTCCGCACACTGGTCGATGGGTTGATCGCCTGTGGCGGTGGTGGCGTGGCCGCCGTGCTGCACTACGGCTCCCACGTCCAGGACAGCGCCCCCGACCGCTTCAGCGCCTACGATTTCATCGTGATCGTGGACGAGTACGGACCGTTCTTTCGAGCACTGGCCCTCGAGGGGCGACAACGTCGGGCTCCTTGGCTTCTCACCGGCCTGGCCCAGGTCCTTCCCCCGAGCATCATCGCCTTCGACCTGGGAAAGCCGGAGCTCTCCCTGGCCAAGTGTGCCATCATCCATACACGTCATTTCCGCCGTGCCCTGGGGCCCGGGGCCCGGGACCACTTTCTGAAGGGCCGGGTGGTCCAGAAGCTGGCCCTGGTGTGGACCCGGAGCGGAGAGGACCGGGAGTTGGTCCTCCGCGCTCTCCAGGATGCGCGGGAGGACATGGTCCGATGGGTGCGTCCCTTCCTTCCGGGGCCGTTCGACGTGGACGACTTCGCCCGGACCATGCTCCGGGTCTCCTACGGCGGCGAAATCCGTCCCGAGACCCAGGATCGTGTTCTCGAGGTCTTCGAGGCGCAGAGAGAGACGCTGACGGGGGTCGCCCGGGCGTCCATCGAAGCCGCCGCGGGTCGAGGGGAGGTGCTCGAGGTGGCGGGGACCTATCGGTGGACCAGATCGCCGGGATTGGCCGCACGATGGGGCTACCGCCTGTACTTCGGGATTTCGAAAGCTCGGGCCACGGCCCGATGGCTGAAACATGTCGTGACCTTCGACGGCTGGGCGGACTACATCGAGCGCAAGATCCAGCGGCGGACCGGCGTGGTCATCGAGGTGGGACCCATGGAGCGGCGGTGGCCTCATCTGTTCATATGGCCGCACCTGGTCCGCGTCCTCTGGACACTGAAGCGGGTTGGCTCTGTGCCGCCAACGAAAGGCGATGGTGGACCGCATGAGAGGTGACCTGGTCGTTCTCGTTCTGATCCTCGGCCTTGCCTTCGCCAGCATGCCCGTCTTCGCCTGGAGGCGGGCGGCTCACGGCGGTGATCCCCTCGAGTCATCGCAGCGGGGGACGTTCATCCTGGGCAACTTCGTGCGTTCGTGGTTCTACTGGTTCGCCGGTCCGGCCGAGCGCATGGCGCGAAACGCGGGAGTAGGCCCGCTCTTCTTCAATCTCGCCGGGGCAACCCTCGGTGCCCTGGCTGGCGTGGCCTTTGCGTTGGGGCGCCCCGTGCTGGGTGGATGGGCCGTCCTGTTGGGGGGAGTCGCGGACATCTTCGACGGCAGGATCGCCCGAGCGACCGGGGTCGCTTCTCCCCGGGGGGCATTCATCGACTCCACCATGGACCGCTTTGCGGAGGTGGGGGTCTTTGCCGGTCTCGCGGTGTTCTTTCACGCCAGGCCCTTCGTGGCGCTGGCGGTGGTCCTGGGGCTGGGAGGTTCTCTCCTCGTGAGCTACACCCGGGCCCGGGGTGAGAGCCAGGGTGTGACCTGTAAGGTGGGGCTCATGCAGAGGGCGGAGCGGATGCTCCTACTGGGGTTCGGAGGACTCCTGGATCCGGCGGTCTCCGACTGGACCGGGTGGGGGGCCGGCACGCTTCTCGTGGGGGTCCTGATCCTTATCGCCGTGGGCACGCTGTGGACGGCCGTCTATCGGACGGTCTGGATCACGCGACGTCTGCCTTCGACACCGGCATGACCCGGGATTGGCTCCTGGGCGCCGCCCGGGCCTCCCGGCCTTAGAAAGCCTCGGAATCAGCGCGGGGACCTGGGAACGGTACCGCTCGTACGCGGCTCCGAAGCGCCGGCCGAGCTCTCGCTCCTCCAACCCGACGACCCCCCACAGGGCGATGAAGCTTGCCAGAACCACGAGGTAAGCGCCCGCGTGGTTCGCGATGAGTGAAAACCCCGTGATCCCGATGAACACGGACAGGTAACGGGGGTGTCGTACCCATGCGTACGGTCCCTCCTGGAGGAGGACGCCCCCGGCGCCATCGCCGGAGAGCTCCGGCAAGCCGGCGAAGATCCTCAGCTTGAGTTGCCGCCGGGTGAGGAAAGACAGCCATCCGGAGGCCACATAGAGCACACCGCCGAAGGAGACCAGCAACCAGCTCGTCCCCAGGTCCGTACCCAGGAGTGCCTCGCGGTTGCGGTAGAGGAGTAGACCGAGAAGCGCGCACAGGGTGGTCGTCGCCAGGTATGCTGCCCGGGGGCCGATCCGGCGCCAGAACCGGATGAGTGGATGGATGAGGAGCCAGAAGCCCACGGCCGGGGGCGCCATCACAACCAGGAGAACTCCGAGCACGTGGCGGGCCGTGTCCATGTCTTCGAACCTGGACGGTAGTCCAGGCCTCCCTTGGTTGGCGTCCATGTTTCCCCTGGCGGCCTGGAATCCCCCGTGAGGGTCCCGCCCAGGGGTGCAGTTCATGCGGCAGCCATGCCATTATGACGGCGATGAGCCAGGATTGCGAGGATCCACGGTCGTCAGCTTGCCTTTCAGCGGTGGGGCCCGGGACCGGACGTCTCCCCAGCACCTGCTTGCCTCATTTCCCCCCGAACCCCACACTCCCGGTGCACTCCAGGCTCGGCCTGATGCCATCGCAACGAGGAGAGGCGAATGCCGCTGATGATCGGGGACCTCCCCCTGACCCTCGAAGATGTTGAGAGGGTGGCTCGCTACGGGGCCAAGGTGGAGCTGTCCGCCGAAGCCCAGGCCCGGATCCGGACCTGCCGAACGATGCTGGAGGAGAAGATCCAGGCCGGTGAGATCATGTACGGTGTGAACACCGGCATCGGCGAGTTCTCCGAGGTCGTGCTGGATGACGAGCAAGTCAGGGATTTCCAGAAGTACCTGATCTACAACCACTCGGCCGGGATCGGAGACCCGGTGCCGGTGGAGAGCGTACGGGCGGCGATGCTCAGTCGAATCCGTGTCCATGCCCAGGGCCACTCGGGGTGTCGATGGGAGATTACCCAGACCCTCGTGGACATGCTCAACGCCGGCGTAACCCCGGTGGTCTGTCAGAAGGGAAGCGTGGGGGCCTGTGGGGACCTGGCACCCATGAGCCAGATCGCCCTCTGCCTCATGGGGGAGGGCGAGGTCTTCTTCGGGGGGGACCGTTTGGCCAGCGGAGACGCCATGAAGAGGGCCGGCATCCCCGTCCCCGGGCTCCACGCCCGGGACGGCCTGTCCACGATCAACGGCTCCAACCTCATCACGGGCATGGGATGCCTGGAAGTCCTGGACGCGGAGCGTCTCCTCGCCCACGCGGAGATCGCATGTGCCATGACGCTGGAGGCCTTGAAGGCCAACATGAAGCCGTACGACGAGCGGCTGCACCGGCTCCGCGGCTTCGCCGGGGCCGTCACCTCCGCCGAGAACATCCGCCGGGTCCTCCGTGGATCCGCTCTCATGACGGGGGAGCTGAGCGTCCGGGTCCAGGACGCTTACTCCATGCGCTCCACGCCGCAGGTGATCGGGGCCGCGAGAGACCAGCTTTCCCACACCCGGCGACAGTTCGAGATCGAGCTCAACGGAGTGGGGGACAATCCGATCTTCCTTCCCGAGGATGACACGGTCCTCACGGGAGCCAACTTTCAGGGGACGCCGGTTTCCTTGCCCCTGGATATGCTGGGGGCCGCCCTGGCCATGGTGTCGGTCCTGTCCGAGCGGCGTCTGAACCGGCTTCTCAACCCGGCCCTGAGCGTGGGACTCCCGGCCTTTCTCACCAAGGGAGCCGGGATGTTCTCGGGGCTGATGTTGAGCCAGTACACGGCCGGGATGCTCATCGTGGAACAGCGCATCCTCTCCACTCCCTCCTGCATTCAGTCCATCCCTGCCGCTGCGGACCAGGAGGACTTCGTGAGCATGGGGATGAACGGAGCGCTGAAGACCCGGCAAATCCTGGAGAACGCATGCGGGGTCCTCGGCATCGAGCTCATTGCCGCGGCCCAGGCCCTGGACTTCCGTGATCACCGTTTCGGGAAGGGTGTCTCCGCGGCGCACGGGGCCGTGAGGGAAGTGGTGGCTTTCCTGGACGAGGACCGGCCTCTCTTCCCGGCCCACAACGCTATGGCTGCCGCGGTCAGGGAGAGCGCGGTGTTGGAGGCCGTGGAGGGCGCAGTCGGATCCCTGGCCCGCTCTTGGAGTTGAGCCCCAGGGGTCCTGTGGAGTCGAGCTCGCCCGGGTGTCCGGAAAGTCCCGAGGGTGGAGATCTGCGGAGGTCCGGAGCCGAACGTTGGAGGCGTTCCAGCGATTTCAAGGCCCCCGGCGCTGCCAGCGGATCGGGGTCACTCCACCGTGACGTTGCCCGCCATCCCCAGGTCCGCATCGGGCTGGGAGTAATAGGGATAGGAGCCCGGCGTCAGGAACGTGTGCTCGAAGGTCTGGCCCGCCTGGGTGAGAACGGCCGGAACCCACTCCGTGTGTCCGTCGGGCGTGATGGTATGGAGGTTGTCGGTGACGTTCGTCCAGCGAACCGTGGTTCCGGGCGAGATGGTGACGTTGGCGGGACTGAAGGTGTCGTCCGCCGTCAGGAGAACCTCCACGACATCGTCGTTGGTGCTGTTCAGGTTCTCTATGACGAGGGCACCCTTCGGTCCGCAAGAAGCCAGGAAGAGTCCCGCGCCCAGGCTGAGGGCCAGAAGAGCCGACCGACCGACCGAGTTCATGTTCGTGCTCCGGCATATCTCGAGTATTCTGTCCCGAGCCCTGCGTAAGCGCGGTAAGCGTCTGCGCAAAAAGAGATTAGCGGGCCGAGACGGTGCTTCGATGCTGGTGTTAGAGTAACCTCGCCGGGCGTGACTCCGGTACTGGCCGGGATAGAGGCCGAGGGTGGGAATTGCGGAGCATCTTCTCCCGCGGCTCTAATCCGCTCGGAGGCTTTCCATGGGGTCGACGCGGATAGCCCACCACGCGGGCACGAGGCAGGCGGCGGTGGCTGCAGCGCCCAGGATCAGGGCCACAGCTCCGTACGTCACAGGGTCCACGGCATGGATGCCGAAAAGTTGGCTCTCGAGAAGACGGGAGAGTGCGACAGACCCCACGACGCCCACGGCGACCCCCGTCGCTACGGGAGCGAGACCCTGGGTCAGGACCTGCACGAGCACTCGATCCCGGGAGGCACCCAGGGCCAGGCGGAGGCCCGTCTCCCGGGCTCGGCCCCGGACCACATAGGCCAATACTCCGTAGACTCCCAGGGCAGCGAGGATCAGAGCCACGATAGCGAACCCTCCCAGGAGAACCGTAAAGAAGCGAGGCCGCGCCAGCGTCTCGGTCGTGAGCTCGGTCAGGGGCAGGATCTCGCTGATGGTCTGCTGGGGGTCCAGGTTGCGGACGATGCGCCTCATGTCGTCGACCAGGGCCAGGGGATCGCTGGCCGTGTAGGCCACGTAGGACATCTGGATCCTGGGAATCTGGTCGTTGCGGACGTAGACGGTGGGGCGCGGGGGCTCCTCCAGGCTCCGGTGATGAACATCGGCGACCACGCCGACCACCTGGAGCTCGGCGTCACCGCTGCCGACCTGAAAGCTCCTGCCCACGGGGTCCTCCCCCTGGAAGAACTCCCGCTGAAACGCCTCGTTCACCACCGCCACGGGGAGGTCGTCGGGACCGTCCGTGGATTGCACACTCCGGCCTCGAAGGAGCTGAATTCCCAGAGCCCTGAAGAGATCGTCCGAGATCTGGAACGCCTGGGCGAAGCGCTGCTCGTCCGCCGCGGGCTCGTAGAGACCCGGAACGCGAATGTCCCACGACTCGCCAACACCCCGGAAGGGGAGGTAGCGGATCGCCCCGGCGGCGATGACGTCCGGCTGGCTCTCCAGCCCTCGGAGAATCCCCCGGTAGATCGCCATCCACTCGGCTGTCTCGGGGTGCTCCCTGTCGGAGATGGTGAGGGTCATGGCGATGCGTCCCTCGGCCCGGAACCCGGGATCCACTTGGCCCAGGGCCCCCAAGCTCCGGACCATGAGACCGGCCCCGACCAGCAGGATCATCGCCAAGGCCACTTCCACGGCCACGAGAGATCGCCGGAGTCTCATTCCCCCACGTTGGCCGGCGAGCCCCCTCGATCCCTCCCGGAGCTCATCGGCCGGGGAGAGAGATGCGGCTCGTAGCGCGGGCAGTGCACCGGACAACGCTGTCGCCAGAAGGGTCACGAGGACCGAAACCCCAAGCACCGTTGCGTCCAGGCCGATCTCGGAGGCGCGGGGCAGGCTCCCCGCGATCCCTCTCGCCAGTAGCCGGGTCGCGCTCCACGCGAGACCTACTCCCAGGAGCCCGCCGAGCCCACCCAGGAGGAGGCTCTCGGTCAGGAGCTGGCGTGTCACCCGGCCGGAGGACGCTCCGAGGCTGAGGCGCAGGGCAACCTCCCGAGCCCGCACCGTGCCCCGCGCCAGAAGGAGGTTCGCCACGTTCGCGCAGGCGAGGAGGAGGATGAATCCTACGGCCCCCAGCACGATCCAGAGAGCCCGGCTGACGTCGCCCACGAGCCACGCCCTGAGGGGAATGACGGTGGCCGAGGTGATCCCGGCGTTGGACTCGGGGTAGGTCTCGTCCAGGAGCCGTGCGATGCCTGCAAGCTCCTGCCGAGCGGTCTCGGGGGTCGCTCCGGGGGCGAGGCGACCCATGGCCTGGAGGAAGCGAACTCCCCGGGCGTGGATCGGAATGTCGTCCTCGGGGATCACGGTCAGGGGCAGCCAGATCTCCACCTCGCGTCCCTCTCCGGGGTTCACGAAGCCCCGGGGCATCACCCCCACGACCTCGAAGGGCCGGTAATCCAGGGTGATGGTCTGGCCAAGGATCGACGGGTCGCCCCCGAAGAGTCGTTGCCAGACTCCGTACGAGAGGACCACGACCTGCCGCGCGGCCTCGTCGTCGTCGGGACGGAGGACCCGGCCCTCCAGGGGGGCCACCCCAAGGGCCTGGAAGAAATCCCCCGCCACCCAGGCGGTTGCCAGCTCGGTTGGCGCCCCGCCCCCCAGATAGGGATAGTCGCTCGGGAGGACGGAGTAGACCGCCAGGTGGGAGAGAGTGGACGTCCGAGACCGCCAGTCAAGGAAGTCGGCATAGGAGAAGCCGGCCTGGTCCACACCGCGGGTGGGGGCGGCCGGCCAGACCCGCACCAGGCCATCCGAGTCGGGATAGGGAAGGGGTTTCAGGAGCACGGCGTGGACCACGCCGAAGAGAGCCGTGGCCGACCCGATACCAATGGCCAGGACCAGGAGGGCGCTTATCGAAAACCCCTTGCTTCTCCGGAGCGTGCGCGCACCGTAGCGGAGGTCCTGGATCAGATCCTCGAGGGGACGCCCCCCTCGTTCATCCCGGACCTGCTCCTTCGTCCGTTCCATTCCGCCAAAACGGCGGAGAGCCTCGCGCCGTGCCCGGCCCGGGTCCATTCCGCCGCGCACGAGGTCCTCAGCCTCCATCTCGACGTGGAGCCGCACCTCTTCGTCCAGGTCTTTCTCGACGGTCGCCTTCCGGAAGAGAACCCGGAGTCTCCTGGCCATCCAACGGCCCCACATCATGATCACTCTCCAGTGCTGGTCCCGGTCAACTCGCGTGCAGGATGTGCCCCACCGCCGTGGCGAAGAGCTCCCAGCTGGCTCTCTCTTCCACGAATTGCTCCTTCCCCACCGGGGTGAGCGTATAGAACCTGGCCCTTCTCCCTTCGCTGGAAATTCCCCACTTCGAGACGATGAGTCCCCGGTCTTCCAGCCGGTGGAGCGCCGGGTAAAGGGAGCCCTGGTTCACCTCGAGGATTTCCTTCGACATCTGGCGGATCCGCTTGGAGATCCCCCAACCGTGCAGAGGTCCCAGGGTCAGAGCCTTGAGGATCAGCAGGTCGAGGGTGCCCTGGAGTAGATCCGCTCTCGGCTCGGGCATGGTCCAGTCTCGCTGCTCTGGTTCGCGGGTCCGACACCCCTTCCGTCCATGGTGTCGGATGACAATGCTATAACAATCGACAACAAACAATAGATCGACCCGTCAAGGAACGCAAGGTCACCGGCATCCCCCGGGGACTCCAGGGGTTTCCCGCCTTCTCCGAGCATTACGGCGTGGATCGCCTCTGCGGGACCCCGGCGGGCATCCTCGCCGAGCTCTCACCGGTCCCTTGCTAGCCCCCAGTCCGTACCACAAGGGGCATCTCGACGAAGCTTGCGCTGCCGGGTACACGCCACACGCGCTGGGTCGCTTTCCGGAAATCGGCTGGTTCGGCGTAGAAGATGCTCTCCACGAACGTTTGGGGGTTCCGGTCGTAGAGGGGGAACCAGCTCGATTGCACCTGGACCATGATCCGGTGGCCGGGCAGGAACACGTGGTTGGCCGTGGGCAGGGCAAAGTGGTAGAGGAGGGCGGTGTCGGGCGTGATTGGCCTCGGGGTCGCGAGACTCTCCCGGTAGCGCCCCCGGAAGATGTCGGCGGAGACCATGAGCTGGTAACCGCCCATCTCGGGCTGCGGCGCCACCTCGTCCGGGTAGACATCGATGAGCTTCACCACCCAGTCCGAGTCGGTCCCGGTGGTGGAGGCCACGAGGTTCGCGACGGGGCGCCCGCTGATCCTCACGGAATCGGTGAGGACCTCGGACACATACGAGAGGACATCCGTGCGACTCGCCGCCGGGCGCTGATCCGTCACCAACCAGTTTCGCCAGATGTCGCCGCTGGCCGGGCGATTGGGTCGGGTCTGGTAGGGGACGGGCTTGGCGGGGTCCGAGATGTACTCGTCGAAGGCGGGTTGGCCGGCGGTGGGAGCGTCGAATCCCACCTTCATGCCCGGCTGCAGGTAGAGAGGCGTGGGCTGGACGGAACATCCGCGGGCGCACCCGGAGGGCCAGGCCTCGAGCCGTTCCCAGCGGTTCGTCCCCGTGGTAAAGGCCGTGACCGGGGCTACGCTGTCCGGCGGCGCGCCGTCCTTCAGGTAATGCGCGAGAAAGGGGGCGAGGATTCGCTGGCGGAAATAGAGTCCCGTGTCCGTGCCGAAGTGGAGAGATCCCAGCGTGCTCCCGTCGTCGATCTCTCCGCCGTGGTGCCAGGGCCCCATGACCAGGAATACCATGTCGTTGTCACGGTCCTTGGGCTCGATGGCGTCGTAGACGGCGGGGGCACCGTAGATATCCTCCTGGTCCCAGAGGCTGTGGACGAGCATGACCGGAATGGTCAAGGGCTTGGCAGCCAGCACCCGATCCATGGCCTGCTGGCTCCACCAGTCGTCGTAACTCGGGTGGGCGACGATCTTGCGCCAGAATCCGACCTGTTCCAGCCCGTGCCGGCGGGCCAGCTCGCCGGCCGAGCCGGCGTCCATGTACACGTCGTAGTCGTCGTAGTGATCGGTCCACCAGGTGTATTCGTTGGTTCGGGAGGCCTCCTGCTGATAGATGTATGGCATCATCTGCTGCCGGAACGCTCCGTTGTGGAACCAATCGTCGCCTCGCCATCCGTCCACCATGGGGTTCATGGGAACGGAGACCTTCAGAGCCGGGTGGGGGTCGACCAGGGCCATGAGAGGGAGGAAGCCATCGTAGGAGATGCCCAGGATTCCCACGCGACCGTTGCTCTCGGGGACGTTCTTCACCAGCCAGTCGACCGTGTCCCACGTGTCCGTGGATTCGTCCACGTCCGTCGGGTTGAGAGGGCCCACAAGAGGCCGGTTCATGACATAGTCCCCTTCCGACCCGTACTTTCCGCGAATGTCCTGTACGACCCGGATGTAGCCTCCGTCCACGATCACGTCCGTAGCGTTGTCGTAGCCCTGGAGGATGGGGCCCAGGTGGGTGCTTGCGGCGTGGCTGGTGAGGGCAGTGGCATCGTAGGGCGTGCGAGTGAGCAGGATCGGCGCGCCCTCGGCTCCGCTGGGCACGAGGATGACCGTGTGCAGCTTCACGCCGTCACGCATGGGGATCATGACGTCCCGGCGATCGTAGTCGAAGCTCGAGGTCACGGGGGTGAAACGGGCGGGAATCTCGCTGGGTAGCTGGGCCGTGGCGTCGGGGGGGAGGATGCAGGCGGTCATGGCCACGACCGCGAGCACTCCCAGGACCCGGAGGCAAGCCTTGGTCGGCATGGGATGGCTCACTGTGGGAAGAGGGATCTACGCTGCCGCTGAGGACTTCAATGTCTGGCGGCGGGCGCCGGGGGGCAAGCGACGTGGAACCGACAAGGTGTGTCATTCTCCGCAAAGGGGGTGCGGACATGCGATCGGCAGCTTTTCGTCCTGCGTAAAATATTTCGTGCAACCCTGGAATCCAATAGGCATTCAGGAGATATTGCCGTCGGGCACCGGCCTGTTTCCCGCTGCGGGGCCCTCTGGCGTCCGCCGGGCTGCGGTGCCGACTTTCAGCCTGGAAGGCATTCGTCGTATGAATCCATTCCTATGTGGTCTCTGCCTCTTGATTCCAGCCGTTCCAGAGACCGTTACACCCGCCGACACGCTCGCGCCTCCTCCCTTGCAGCCATCATCCTACGAGGCCGCCTCGCCCTCCACCGACACCTTGATCTTCCGCGATCCCCTGGGAATCGTGGTCACGGCGTTGCGCACGACCATTCCCCTCCTCGAGAACCCTGCGGCCACGACCGTACTCGACCGCGGGAGCATCGAGGCCATGACCCGGACCATCGCCGTGGACGAGGCCGTCCGGATGGTCCCGGGGGTCAAGGTGGACAACCAGGCGGATGGAGAGCGAGTCCACATGTCCATCAGGGGGCAAGGCATCCTTTCGGAACGGGGACTCCGGGGCATCAAGGTGCTTCAGGATGGCTTACCCCTGAACGATCCGACGGGCTTCGCCCCCGATCTCTACGACGTGGACTGGGCCAACGTGAGACGGATCGAGATCCTCCGGGGCCCGGGAGCCTCCCTGTACGGCGGGGGAGCCACGGCCGGCGTCATGAACATCATCACGGGGCCCGACGACGGAGCGGGAGTTCCCGCCGGAGAGATCCACGCCGGCTCCAACGGATTCTGGAAGGCGGCCGTTCGGGCTGGAGACCGTGTCGGAGACGTGTCGTATCACCTTTCCGCCAGTCGCACGAAGGGCGACGGGTACCGGGTACACACCGCTTACGACGCCACCAACCTCTATGGCAAGGCCGACTGGGACGCAGCCCCGGGCCTTCGTCTGACCCCGATCCTGGCGTGGACCGACTTCTTCAACGAAAACGCCGAGGGCCTGAACCTGGGGTGGCTGGCCGAGGATCGTCGCCAGGCAAACCCCGACGCCACCGTGTTCAACGAGTACCAGCAGACCCGCCGGTTCACCGGCGGAGTCGTGGGTTCGTGGGCCCCGAGCGGATCCACGCGCCTGGACTTCAACGCCTACCTCCGGGACACTCGATACCGGGAGCCGGTGCCCTCTTCGGTGCAACACCGCTCTTTCACCGCGCCCGGGGCGACCCTTCAGGTGACGCACACTCTCGTCGGCGGTGGCGTGGAACACACCCTGGGAAGTGGAACGGACCTCCAGTGGCAAAGCATCGACGAGTTTCGCCACCCGAACCTGGGCAATGCCCGAGAAGGCCCCGAGTACCTGTCGGATCAGACCATCGATCAGAGCGGCGCGGGAGTCTTCCTTTTCGACCGGGTGCGCCTGGGCGAGCGGTGGGGGGGGATGGTGAACGTTCGGTACGATCGGATTACGAACCGCCTTATCGACCACCTGAAGACGGGAGGTACGGACCTCTCGGGCGAGGCCAACTTCGACCGAGTGACCCTGCGTGTCGGGGTGAGCTACAGCCCCTCCCAGACCCTCGGCCTTTTCGCGAACTGGGGTCAGGGATTCCTGCCTCCCGCCACCGAGGAGCTGGCCAACAACCCGCAGGCCCAGGGAGGCTTCAACACTGATCTCGGACCAGCCCTTTCCTCGGGGGAGGAAGTCGGGATCCGAGGGATCCTGAAGGAACGTCTCCTCTACGACCTCACCCTCTTCCACCTGGAGACGAAGGGGGATTTCGACCGTTACCGGATGGCTACGCGGCCTCTGGAGACCTTCTACCGCAACGGAGGCAGCAGCCGAAGGTTCGGCGCCGAGATCTACGGGAACTGGCATCCGGTCGATCCCGTCCAACTTCAGGCCGCCTATACCTGGTCCCACTTCGTCTACAAGCCCTCCACGAGCTTCTACGGCGATATCGAGGGGAACTGGCTGCCCAACAGCCCCCAGCACCAGCTCTCGACGGACCTGGCCTGGGACCTCCGTCCGGACCTTGTCGTAGGCCTCGGCACCGACAGCTTCAGCCGGTGGTTCCTGGACGCAAGCAACGCCACGTCGGTGAAGGGCTACACGCTGTGGAATACCCGGGTGGCCTGGACATTGGGCCTGGGGGCGGAGGACGTCGAACTCTCCGTCCAGGGACGGAACCTGACGGGAGTGAATTACATCGCGTTCACCGAGCCGGATCCGGACGGAAACTCCTACCAGCCGGGCCCGGAGCGGGAGCTCTTCGTGGGGATCCGCGTGACCGGCCGGTGAGGAGAAGAGGAGGGGGGCGGGCTTTCGAGCCCGCTCCGCTCCTACACGTCGCTGGTCATGATGAAGAGGGGCTTGCGCTCGAAGTTGTAGCGGGGGCGCAGGCGGTCCGTGTTGTAGAACTTGTGGATGTCCACCACCTTCTTTCGCCCGGTGACCACCTCGATGGGCACGGAGTCGTAGACCCCGTTCCGGAGACTCACCAGCCTCCCCGAGGTCCCTTCGAGGACGAGGTCCAGGGCGAGGTTGCCGAAGGCCATGGGAACGATGGAGTCCATGGCGTCGGGGTCCCCGGATCGCACGAGGTAGCCCAGGCGTTGGTTGACGATGTCCACCCTGCGGCCCTGGTTGAACTTCGGTGACAGCTCCTTGAGCCGGGCCGAGACCAGGTCCCCGATGCCGCCCAGCTTCCGGTGGCCGTACTGGTCCCGCTCGCCGTCCTCGAAAACCATCTCCTCCTGGCCCAGCGGTCTGGCACCCTCCGACACCAGGACCACCGAATAACGGCTGGGGTGGCGGTTTCGGTCGTAGGAGAGGAGCTCGGCCAGGCGCTCCATCTCGAAGGGAAACTCCGGAATCACGCATCGGTCCGCGGCTCCCGCCATCGTGGGAAGAATGGCGGTGTAGCCGGCGTACCGACCGAAGACCTCCAGGACCAGGAACCTCTCGTGGGACCCAGCGCTGGTGCGTAGCCGGTGGGCCAGCTCGATGGTTCGGGTCACGCAGGTGCTGAATCCGATACAGTAGTCCGTGCCTGGGACATCGTTGTCCATGGTCTTGGGAATTCCCACGACCTTGACGCCCTCCTTGTGCAGGCGCTGGGCGTAGCTCAGCGTGTCGTCGCCGCCAATGGGGATGAGGTAGTCAATTCCCAGGAATCCCAGGTTCTTCAAGACATCGGGCGTCACGTCGTTGATGTCGTCGGTGTAGGAGTCCTTCAGCCAGGGCGGAACTTCGGCCTTGGGAAGGTGGCTGGGCCGGGTTCTGGAGGTATGGAGGAAGGTGCCGCCAGTCCTTCCAGCCCGGTTCACCAGGTCCTCGGAGAGCGGCTGGTAGCTGTTCCCGTTGTCGGCGTCCCTTTCGGGGACCAGGTCTACGAGGCCGGCCCACCCCCGGCGGATGCCTATGACCCGAAATCCTTCTCGGACGGCCCGGATCGTGATGGCTCGGATCGCCGGGTTGAGGCCCGGGACGTCCCCGCCTCCCGTGAGAATTCCAATGGTCCCCTTCGACTTCGCCATGGCCTCCACATCTCCTTCCCTCCGCTTCCCGCTCACGCCGGAAGATCGTCCGGCCGTTCCGGGAAACGCCTTCTTCACGACCCGTGACTACACTCGGGGAGAGGGAGAGGTTCGGGAACCGGGACCTCGGCGCGAGGGGCCCCGTAGGTATTGACCCCTATTCCCTTAGGAGCAACTACGGATACCTGGTCAGAGGACCCCTGCGTACCGTGAGGAACACGGCCTGGGCGGTGGGCTTTCTGGGGATATCCCGGGACAGGGGCCACAGGGGAGTCCCATGGGCTCGGATGGTACCGACCACACGTCGAGGGCGGGTTTCAGAGACACGGTCCTTACGACCTGTCCCTTCTGTAGCTGCGGTTGCGGTCTCTATCTTCACCACGACGATTCCCATGCCCTCGGCGCCTCTCCGAGCCTGGGGCACCCGGTGTCCGGAGGACGCCTCTGTGCCCGGGGCTGGGCTGCCCACGAGCCTGCGGCATGGGGGGACCGGCTCCTGAAGCCCTCGGTGCGGGGGCGTGGGGAGCCGCGGGCGGTGTCGTGGCCCCAGGCGCTGGGGCGCGCGGCTCGGGAACTCCGCGCGTTGGTCTCTTCCGGGTGTCCGGTGGGAGTCCTCGCCTCGGGACGGACGACGAACGAGGAGAGTTACCTCTCGGTCAAGCTGGCCCGCGGAGCCCTGACCTCTCCCCATGTGGACGCCTTCCTACGCGAACCCTACGAGGCCCTCCTTCGGGGGCTGGGGGCCCCCGACTCAGGGTCCCATCCGGGAGCGCACCTGAAGGAGGTGGAGGAGAGTCACCGCATTCTCGTTCTCGAGGGAGACCTGAGCGTCAGCCATCCGAGGGTGGCCCTCGCCGTCCTGAGAGCGGTTCGCAACGGGGCGGCCCTCGTCACGTGGGGACTGGCCCGGACGCAGTTGAGCCAATTGGCGCGGGCCCACTTCCACCTCGACCCTTCTTCTCCCTGGAAACTGCCGACGGGGCTGCTCGACGCCCTGCGTTCTCCCGGCGCTCCGGTCGCGGAGGGCGCCATGGTGATCCTGGCACCGTACTCCTCCGACCCCCAGGCTCTCACCGCGACCACCAGGGCCCTGGCCGAGGCCCTGCGAAAGAGAGGGGACGGTGACGGGGGCGGGACCCGCTTCTTCCCTCTTCCGATCCGCGCCAATACCCGGGGCTCTTTCGAAATGGGGGCGGTGCCGAACGCTCTTCCAGGTGTCCTGCCCTTGACCGATCCGGGAGCACAGAGCCGGATTCGGGGAGCCTGGGGCGTCGACTTCTGCGTCGAGGAGGGATTGGACGCTGCGGCCATGCTCGAGGAAGTGGAGGGCCTGGTGATCGTCCGGGAGCACCCGCCAGCGTGTGCTGCCTACCCCTATGAGGCACGGAAGGCCCTCCAGCGGATGAGAAGCCTCGTGGTCCTGGACTCCTACCGTTCCTTTACATCCGACAACGCCACGGTAAGCCTCCCGGTGGCGGCGCTCGCGGAGAGCGACGGGACGTTCACCTCCATGGAGGGCCGGCTAGGACGTCTCCGTGCGGGCCCCCGCCCTCCGGTGGAGGCCCGCCCCGCCTGGGCCGTCCTCTCCGCTCTCGTCGAGGCCCTGGGGGTCCGTTCCGCCTACCCCTCGGTCAGCGAGGTCGGGGAGGAGATCGCGAGGGTGATCCCGGGATATGGCGACCCGGGAGGCCTCATGATGGGAGAGCCCGTGGGAGCCGTGGACCGGGATGGCTGGGCGCCAGGGGGGAACGGCGGCACTCACGCCAGCCACAGGCTGGTTCTGGAGGGGGCTTTCGAATGGGACGATGACCTTCCGGTCACCCTTTCCCCGACCCTTCAGCGAGAGGGTGCGGCCCGGCGGAAGCTCTTCCCCGGTGGCCGGGTCACGATGCACCCGGAGGACGGGAAAGCGCTGGGCATCCGAGCCGGGTGGCCGGTTCGCCTCCGCTCCCGCCATGGGGAGGTCCTGGTGCCCGTCGACCTGAGTACCAGAGCGGAGAGGGGTCTCCTCCTCGCCCCCTTCGGGTTCCGGGAGTCCCTGCATCCTGTGCTGGTGAGAGAATGGGCGGAGTGCGTGGAGGTAGAACGACCATGAACGCCGAGTCGACGATGGAGCCCGCCCAAGCCTTTGTCTCGTCCGCGTCCACCTCGGTTCCCGCCTTCGTTCTCGCCAGGGAGGGGGTGAGCCGATGGGTGGAGAGGCTTCAGGCGATTGCCAGGGTCATCGCGCCGGTGGCCGGTCCGGAGGGCGAGGAGGCCTTTCGGGTCATCGAGGACCCGGGGGAAGTGCTCTGGGAGTTCGTGAATCCACTGGACCCGCCGAAGCGATTTCTGCTTCCCCAGACCGAACCCCTGGCCCGAATCGAGAAGAGGAATGGCTCCTTCCACGTCCAGCCGGTCTCCGACGAGGAACCTCGCATCCTCCTGAACCTCAGGAGCTGCGACCTGAAGGGCCTCCTCTTCCTCCGACGGATGCACGCCTCGGATCTGCCCGACGAGAGCTTCCTGAGCCGCTTCGAGAGCTTCACGCTGGTGAGCCTGGCGTGCCATACCCCTTGTCCAAGCGGGTTCTGTGTCTGTTGCGGCGCGGGACCGTTCCTGAGTGAGGGATTCGATCTCCAGCTCACGGATCTGGGGGAGGGCCTGATGGCGGAGGTGGGGAGCCCCAGGGGGCAGCGCCTGGTGGAGCTCGGAGGCGGGCTCTTCCGTCCGGCCACCGCCGAAGACCTGCACCGGAGGAAGACGCTGGAGGAGAACGCGCTCCGGAGCTTCGGGTCTCAGACCTGCCATCTCGGATCCGCCATGCGACGCATTTCCACCCGGCGGGTGAAGGACGATCTGTGGGAGGCCATGGCCCCATGGTGTCTGGGATGTGGCGGCTGCAACCTGGTGTGCCCCACCTGCTACTGCTTCAGCGTGAAGGATCGCCTCGAGGCAGGACGGAATCCCCCTGCCTGGACACGCTGCCGGATCTGGGACTCCTGCCAGTACCCGGCCTTCACCCTGGAGGCCTCGGGGCATAATCCCCGAGAGGCGAAGGCCGAGCGCATGAAACGACGATTCCACCACAAGGTCAGCGCCCAGTACTACCAGAGAGACGGGGATGTTGGATGCGTGGGGTGCGGCCGGTGTGTGCAGGTCTGTATGGGGACCACGGACATGCCCTCGGTGGTCGCGGCTATCCGGCGGGGCCGGTGGGAAGGGGGGAGGCCATGACCGCCTCCTTGTTCCCGGCGTGGCCTCTATCCTGGATCAGCGGGACGAGACCCCAGACACCCGGACCTTCGGCCTCCGGTTCCGGGACGGGGCCGTCCACGACGCGTTCACTTTCCGACCGGGGCAGTTTCTGGAGCTCAGCGTCTTCGGAGTGGGAGAGGCCCCGTTCTGCCTCGCTTCGAGCCCCACGCGGCCCGAGCGGATCGAGGTGACCGTGCGGCGCTGCGGCCAGGTCACGAACGCCCTCCACGCCCTGGAGCCGGGCGACGAGGTGGGCCTTCGGGGACCCTGCGGAAACGGCTTCGACGTGGAGGGAGCAGAAGGACAGGATCTTCTGTTCGTGGCGGGCGGCATCGGGCTTCCTCCCCTTCGGGGACTGATCTGGAACGTCCTGGACCGGAGGGACCGGTTCGGACGGGTAACCATCCTGTACGGAGCCCGTACCCCCACCGACCTGGTCTACAAGGATGAGCTGGCCCTCTGGTCCCGAGCCGACGGTGTGGAGCTGAGGACGACGGTGGACCGGGGGGAGCCGGGGTGGGAAGGCAACGTCGGAATGGTGCCGGTCCTCTTCGACCAGGTGGAGCTTCGGCCCGAGCACGCCATAGCCTACGTGTGTGGCCCTCCCATCATGATCCGTTTCGTGGTCCAGGATCTCCTCATGCGCGGCTTCGGGGAGGAGCGGGTCGTGTCGACCCTGGAGCGCATGATGCAGTGCGGTGTGGGGAAGTGCAATCACTGCTGCGTCGGTCACCGGTACCTCTGTCGGGACGGCCCCGTCTTCAACTACTCCCAGATCAAGGAGATGTGGGAATGAGCCTCCCGGAGCTCCTGAGCGCTCGTATGGGAGAGCGGACGGTGGTGGTGGGGATCGGCAATCCTCACCGGGGGGACGACGTCGTGGGGTGTCTGGTCGCCCACGCCCTGCGGCGGCGACCAGGCCTTCGGGTGGTGGAGGCGGAGGACGTCCCCGAGGCCTTTCTCGGGACCATCGTCCATCCGATTCCCGACACGGTGATCCTGGTGGATGCGCTGGATCTCGGAGAAGCACCGGGAACGGTGGCCTTCCTGGAGGTGGGGGAGGTGGCCACGCGGGAGGCGTCGACACACCGGGCACCCCTCTCCCTCTTGGCCCGTTACATCCAGGCCGAGACCGGAGCCGACGTCTTCGTCCTTGGAGTCCAGCCCGGTGAGCGGGGGATCGGGGGTCCACCGAGTGAGGCGGTCCGTCACGCTGCCGTGACGCTGGCTGCGGTTCTGCGAAAGGCATCGAGCTCCGCCTCCGCGGGAAGACACCCTGAGTCGGAAGCGGAGATCGAAGCCCAGGGGGTCACGTGCTGACCGCGGGGCTGGTCCTCCTCCTGGTCCTACCCGTGACCGGCGCCGTGCTGGCCGGGAGCCTTCGGCCCCGTGCCGTGCGGGTGGTTGCGGTGGTTGCGGCTCTGGCCACCGCCCTCCTTGCGAGCTGGGACATCTTGATGGTCTACCCCGGGGCCCGCCACGTCAGCCTTGGCAGCCTTTCCTGGCTCCCCGGGGGAAGTGGAGAGGGGGTCTTCGGGCTTCTCCTGGATCCCCTGGCATCTGTCCTTCTCCTGGTGGTGACGCTCATCGGGTTCCTCACGGTGCTCTTCTCCACCCAGTACCTGTCGGAGAGGAACCGAGACCACCCGGTGGGGGACCAGGATCAGGGCCGGTACTATTTCTGGCTCCTGGCCTTCCTGGGTAGCATGGTGGGCGTGGCCACCGCGCCCAACTTCCTCCAGCTCTTCGTCTTCTGGGAGCTCACCACGATTTGCTCCTGGGCCCTCATCTCCTTCTATCGGACCGACGAATCGCTGAGGGCTGGATTCAAAGCCATCGTGATGACCCACGCGGGAGGCGTGTTCTTCCTGTTGGCTCTCCTGGTCCTCTTCGCCGAGACCGGCTCTTTCGAGTTCGACGCCCTGGGGCGCCTCGGCCCCGGGCCTCCGCGGGCTGGGTGTACTTCTTCCTGATGGTGGCGGCGTGGGCCAAGGCGGCTCAAGTGCCTCTCCACACGTGGCTTCCCGATGCCATGGCGGCGCCCACACCCATAAGCGCCTATCTCCACGCCGCCTCCATGGTCAAGGCCGGCGTATTCCTCATGGCCCGGACCGTCATCGCGGGATGGGACATGCCGGCTGCCTGGGGACTCGTCTTGGGGGTGATGGCGCTGGTGACTATGCTGGTAGCCCTCTCCTTCTACTTCGTCCAGGACGACCTGAAACGCCTCCTGGCCTATTCAACCATCGCCCACCTGGGGTACGTGCTCCTGGGAGTGGCGCTGGGGGCCATGGGCTCGGTGGTGGGGTTCCGGGGTGGAGTCCTCCACATTCTCTGTCACGGCTTCTCGAAGGCGACCCTCTTCTTCGCGGTCGGAGCCGTGGCCTACGTCACCGGCACCCGGAGCATCAGCGCCCTCGGGGGAGTCGCCCGGAGCATGCCCCTCACGGCCACGGCCTTCTTCGTGGGATTGCTGGCCGTGACGGGCATTCCTCCCTTCGCCTGCTTCTGGAGCAAGTTCATGATTCTGGCGGGAGCGCTGCAGATTCCAGCGCCCCTGGGCCCCGCGATTCTGATCCTCGTCCTGGGCGAGAGCCTGGTGGCCTTCGGCTGGTTGCTCTACGTCGGCCAGAAGGTGTTCCTTGGGCTCCGAACGCCTGCTGCGCAGGTTAACAGCGATCCTCCACCGGCCATGAGCACGGCGCTGGTGCTCCTGATGGCGGGGTGCCTCCTGGCCCCCCTTGCCGGGATCCCACTGATCCGGCTCCTGGGAGGGTGAAGACATGAGCACGCTTGTCCTGCTCCTCGCGAGCGCGTCGATCCTCCTGCTGGGATCCCTCCTCGTCCTTGCGGCCTCGGGGAATCGGCGCAGAGCCGGATGGCTGGCGGTGACGTTCATGGGGGGCGTGGCGGGCCTGCTCTGGATCGTCGTCCTTCGGACCTTCCGGTGGGGTCCCGATCCCGAGATCACCCTGTTCCAGGTGCCTGGATTGGGAGCCGCGCTGGCCGTCATGGTGGATCCGCTCAGCGCCCTCTTCCTGGCCATTGCAGCCACGGTCGGTCTTCTCACCACCCTCTACGCCGTGGAGTACCTGGACCGATATCCCCGGGACACCGTCGCCAAGTACTACCCGGTCGTCCTGGTCCTCTTCCTGGGGATCGTCGGGGTGGTGTCGGTGTCGGACCTCTTCTTCTTCATGGTGTTCTGGGAGCTCATGACCCTGTCTTCCTACTTCCTGGTGGTGTTCGAGGGAGAGAACCGGGAGAGCCAGAAGGCGGGCCTGAAGTACTTCGTGATGAACCAGGCTGCGGCCCTGGGGCTTCTGGCTGCGGCTCTCATCCTCTGGAGGGAAGCGGGGTCCTTCCATTTCGGGGACCTGAGGATCGCCTTCCAAGTGCTCCTGGCCCGGGATCCCTTTCTGGCCAACCTGACCCTTCTCCTCTTCTTTCTGGGGTTCTCCACCAAGGCCGGGATCCTCCCCATGGGAAGCTGGCTCCCAGACGCCTATCCGGCGGCTCCCACTGCGGCCACCGCGGCGTTCGCCGGTGCCATGTCGAAGCTGGGGATCTATGGGTTGGTCCGGATCTTCCTGACCCTCCTCCCCCTTTCCGAGACGATGGTGGCGTGGGGATGGGTCGTCGCCCTGGCCGGCACAGGGAGCCTTTTCGTGGGAACGCTCACCGCCCTGCGCCAGGATGATGCCAAGCGGCTGATGGCGTTTCACGTGGTTGGACAGGTGGGTTACATGTTTCTCGGCGTGGGGGTGGGTTTGGTCCTCCTCCCGGCCAATGCGCTCCTGGGGACGCTGGCGATTACGGCCGGGCTGTTCCACCTCCTGAACAATGCCCTCTACAAGACGAGTCTGTTCCTGGCGTCCGGCGCCGTTCAGAGGACCACCGGTAAGCGGAGCCTGAACGAGCTGGGCGGGCTGGGTCGCTTCATGCCCTGGACCGCCGGCGCGGCCCTGGCCGCCTCCCTCGCCATCGCCGGAGTGCCCCCCCTGAACGGCTTCGCCAGCAAGTGGCTGCTTTACGGAACCGGGATCCTGGGTGGGCGGGGATCGCCCCTCCTGGTGGTCCTGGTCCTGGTGGCGATGTTCATCTCGCTGGTGACCCTGGCGTCGTTCTTGAAGTACTACGGTAGCACTTTCCTGGGGTCTCCCCGTCATGAAACGGAGGGAGCGTCGGAGGTGGGGCTTCCCATGCTCCTCCCACAGGGGATTCTGGTGCTGGCGTGCGTCCTCTTCGGCCTGCTTCCCTGGATCCCCCTTTCGGCGATCGAGCAAGGAGTGGCCCAACTCCTGGGCCCGGCAATGGGGGAGCCGTTCGGAGGAGCGCTGGCCACGGGCTTCGGCTCCGACCCCCTTCTCCAGCTGTCCGTCGGCGCCGCCGGGCTCTCCCTCTGGGCCCCGCTGCCCGTAGCGGCCGTGCTCCTCCTCCTGGGGCTGGGGGTGTACCTGGGGATTCAGCGGGCCGGAGACGCCAGCACCCGGGAGGTTCCGGTTTGGACGTGCGGTGAGGAGGAGGATCCGGGTGCCCTGCGCTATGGGGCGGGGAGCTTCTATCTCCCCTTCAAGCACGCCTTCCGGGGGGTCTATCCCCAGGTCCGCCTTCGGCCTGTGGCCTTTCCCACGGTCCTCCGCCGCGCCTTGAACCCCGACACCTGGCTTTACCTCCCCCTGGCCCGATGGGTGGAGCGGTCCAGCCACCGGGTGGCACGGAGCCACGTGGGCGTGCCCCAGGTCTACCTCCTCTGGATCGTCCTGGGGGCGGTGGGTGTGGTCGTGGTGATCCTTCTGGCCCTGGGATGAGGAGCGGACGATGAAGCCGCCGACGAGCGTGAAGGGGGTTCGCTCCCCCCTGGTGTCCCGAGCCCCTCGCCTCCTGGAAAGGCGCTTGGGGGCGAGTCTCCTGGATACCCGTATACTCGAGCCCGACACCCTCTGGATCCGGATTTCCCGGAAACACCTCCGGACCGCCGTGGAGACGTGCGTCCAGAACATGGGCGGGCGCTTCCTGGTCTCCGTGGGCACGGACCAGCGGGAGAACGGAGAGGGATATGGCATCGTCCACCTCTTCTCCCTGGACCGGGAGGGCCTTTTTCTGGCCCTGGAGTGTGTCGTGCCGGAGTGGGACGAGAAGGTGGACTCCATCACGCCGATCATTCCGGGCGCGGACTGGTCCGAGAGGGAATGTCGTGACGTCATCGGCGTGGAGCCGGAGGGACACCCGGATCCCCGTCGCCTCCTCCTCCCGGATGACTGGCCCGAAGGCGTCTTTCCTCTCCGCCGCGATTTCAGCTACAACGAGCGTCCCCCCGGGGTAGAGGGGAGCCGCCCGGCACTGAAGAAGCACCCGTCCGGCACCACGGTCATCCCCATGGGGCCCTTCTTTCCCTCCCTGGAGGAACCCGCCTACTGGAGGCTCTTCGTGGAGGGAGAGACGGTGGTGGACTGCGACTACCGAGGCTTCTACAACCATCGCGGCATCGAGAAGCTCGGCGACAGCGTTCTCACCTGGGACCGGATCCCCTACGTCGCGGAGCGCATCTGCGGGATCTGCGGGTTCATCCATTCCACCTGCTACTGCCAAGCCGCCGAGAAGGCCGTCGGCCTTCGGCCACCGAGGCGGGCCGAGTTCATCCGGACCCTCATGCTGGAGCTGGAGCGGATCCACTCCCATCTCCTATGGCTCGGGATCGCCGGGCATATCATCGGCTTCGACACGCTGCTCATGCAGAGCTGGAGAATCCGGGAGCCCATCATGTGGCTGACCGAGGAGATCAGCGGAAACCGCAAGACCTACGGAATGAACACGGTAGGCGGGGTCCGCCGGGACATCACACCGGAGCAGGTACCGAAGATCCGTGATGCGGTGAGGAAGGTGGAGGAGGAGGTCCTGGCCGTGAAGAAGGCGGTGGTGGATGACTCGACGCTCCACGCCCGGACCCGGTCCGTGGGGATCCTATCCAGGAAGGGGGCTCAGGACATGTGCGTGGTGGGGCCTCCGGCCCGAGCCTCGGGACTTTCCATCGACGCCCGCCTGGATCACCCCTATGCCGCCTACGACGAGGTGCCCCCCACCTTGTGCACCCAGAGGGCTGGCGACACCTGGGCACGGGTGCTGGTTCGGGTGGACGAGCTCGTGGACTCGACCCGAATGGTGGGGGCGTGCCTGGATCGGATGCCGGAGGGGCCGGTACTGGAGGAGATGAGGGGGGAGTATCCCGACGGCCGAGTGGGCATCTCGGTGGTGGAGGCACCCAGGGGAGAGGCGGTGCACTTCGTCATGACCGGTGGAGTGAACCGGCCCTACCGATGGCGTGTCCGGGCCCCGACCTATCCCAACCTTCAGGCCATGCCCCTCATGATCCGGGGGCAGAGCCTGGCCGATGTGCCCATCACCCTGGGGAGTCTGGATCCCTGTTTCTCATGCACCGAGCGCCTGGAGGCCGTGGAGCTGGGCACCGGGAAGGTGAGGGTGTACCGAAAGGCGGAGCTGGAGGCCATGGCCCGGAGGTACCGTCCATGATCGCATCCATCGGCACCCTGGCCCTGGCCCTGCTGAACGCTGCCCTGGCCCTCCTTCTCTCCCCCTCGTGGAGGGGGTCCTGAGGAAGCTGAAGGCCTGGGTCCATTCCCGGCAGGGGCCGCCTCTCACCCAGCCCTACCTGGATCTCCTGAAGCTTCTGGGCAAGGAAGACCTGCGGACCTCTTCGGAGCTCTTCTACCGGGCGGCTCCCTCCCTCTCGTTGGCCTCGGTCTTGCTCCTCGCCACCCTGGTTCCCATGGGGGCCGCCCCCCCCCTGGGCTTCGCGGGAGACGTGGTGGTGGTGATCTACGTCGCGGCCATGAGCGCGGTCTTCCTGATCCTCGTGGCCTACGGGAGCGGGAGTCCCTACGCCTTCGTGGGCGGGTCACGGGAGATGATGGTTCTCCTGGCGGTGGAGCCGGTGGTCGCGGTGACCCTCGTGGTGGGAGCGCTGAAGTCCGGTTCTCTGGCGACCGGACAGATCCTGGCCTGGAATGCCACCAACGGTCCCTGCATCAGCATGATCCTGGCTGGAATCGCCCTGTTGCTGGCGCTCCAGGCTCAGGCGGGCAAGCTCCCCTTCGACATTCCGGAGGCCGACCAGGAGGTGATGGGGGGACCCCTGGTGGAGCAGAGCGGTCCTCGCCTGGCCCTGCTTCGCTGGACTTTGTGGGCCAAGCAGCTGGTGTTCGCCTTCCTCCTGGTGGAGCTCTTCGTTCCGTGGCCACGGACGGGGTGGCTGCCCGCCGACCTCATTCTCGCCCTGGGGAAGGTCATGGTGGTGCTGGTCGTGGTGGCCCTGGTGGATGTGGTCAATCCCCGTCTCAGGGTGGAGCAGGCCATGGGATATTACCTGCGGGTGGGGTTTTCCTCCCTCGCGGCGCTGGCCTTCGCCGTGATCGGGATGTAGGAGGATTGCCATGTTGCTGAGCAAGCTCCGGGAGGCGTGGATCTGCCTGAAAGCGGGGAGGGTGACTCTTCCGTATCCTTTCGAGCCCCACGATCCGCCTCCGGGCTTTCGTGGGAAGATCGAGGTGGACGCCGATCTCTGCTTCGGGTGCGGCGGATGCGCCAACGTGTGCCCGGCGGGAGTGATCGAGATTGAGGACCTGGAGCAGCTTCGGCGCTCCCTCACCTTCCAGTGGAGCCGATGCACCTACTGCGGGCGGTGTGCCGAGGTGTGCCCTGAAGAGGCCATCACCATGAGCCCCCTCTACGAAACCGCCACCGCACGGGCGGAGGATCTGGTCCTGCGGCTGGAGGTGTTCATGGGGCCCTGCGGACGGTGCGGGCGCTGCTTCCCGCCCCCCGGGCCCATGGAGAGAATGATGGTGACAGGACCGCGTCACGACGGTGAGGGCGGCCGGCCGGAAGCCTGGAGCGTCGGCCCCCTCGGTCCGCCCGTCCAGGGACTGGGCGCCAGGGCCCGGCGTTCCGAAGCGGGTGGAAACGGAGGCCTCCCATGAACGAGCTGGGACTGCCGGTAGATCTCATTCTCACCCTCAGCATGACCATGGTCATCACCTCCGTAGTGGCGGTGGAGGTCCGGCGGCTCCGCACCTCGGCCTATGCCTATGCGCTCCAGGCGCTCCTGCTGGTGATCCTTCTCCTCAGCTACGCCCGGGTGAATCCGACGCTCTACTGGTGGGCAGCCACCGCCTTCCTCACGAAGGCCATTCTCACCCCGTGGTTCCTTCTCCGGTACATTGAGAGGACCCGGGAGATGGAGGTGAAGCCTCTCATCGGATTCGGCCCGTCGGTGCTGGTGGCCGCGGCTCTGATGATCCTCTTCTTCCGACTCACCCACGGCCAGGTGGAAGTGCTCGCTCCGGCGGTGGTGGCCCAGGAAGAGGTGTTCCGCACGAACCTGGCCGTGGCCTCCACGATCTTCGTCCTGGGAATCTACGCGGTCCTCTCCCGGCGGGATGCGGTGAAGACGGTCATCGGGCTTTGTCTCCTGGAGAACGGGGTGCATCTCAGCCTGGTCAGCCTGGCGCCGGAGCTCTCGGAGACGGCGCTCTTCGGCATCGCTTCCGAGGTCGTAGTGACCGTGTTCCTCCTCCTCTACGTCATCGAGGGGGTGTATCGGACGTTCGGAACCACCGACACGTTCCGTCTCCGGGAGCTTCAGTGGTGAGGGGGTGAATCATGGTCCAGATTGCGACTCCGACACCGTCCCTGCTCCCGGCGGGAGCCTTTCTTCTCCCTCTCCTGGCAGGGGTCGTGGTCCTCGTCCTCGGGCGCCTGGGGCATCGCTTCTGCCGGGGCACGGCCTTGGCGACCACGGCCCTCCTCGCCCTGGCCGGGGGCCTCATGGTGGAGCGGGTCGTCCACGGCGAGATCCTGGTGGCCTGGGGGAACGAGCTCCGGGTGGATGCCCTCTCCGCCCTCATGGTCGCGGTCATCGGCGGAATCGGGTTCCTGACCACGCTCTATTCGTTCCGCTACCTGGACAAAGGCGAGCTTCGGGAGAGGGTGGGGGTGGTCAGGGCGGAGAGGCGCGTGGCCTTCTTCTACTTCCTTCTCCTGTGGTTCCTGGGCACCATGACCTGGGCGGCCGTCACCAACAACATCATCATGCTCTACGTGGCAGTGGAGGCCACGACCCTTACCTCCGGACTCCTCGTGGCGTTCTTCTGGGACCGGCGGGCACTGGAGGCCGGCTACAAGTACCTGATGCTCCTGACCATCGGCGTCACGTTTGCCCTCTTCGGGTGTGTCGTCATCTACGCGTCGGCCGCCGCCACCGGGACTCTGACTGGGGGGCAGGCCCTCCTCATAAGCGAGGTCCGCAACGTGGCGGGCCTCATTCCCCGCAGGACAGCCCTTCTGGCGGTGGCCCTCCTGGTCATCGGCTTCGGCACCAAGGCGGGTCTGGCGCCCTTTCACCCTTGGCTGCCCGACGCCCATGCCGAGGCCCCGACCCCGGTGAGCGTGCTCCTTTCCGGAGTCATGATCAAGGTGGCCCTCTACGCGCTGGCGCGGACGGTGAGCATCTTCTTCCCCTTCATTCCCCAGCTCACCCTGTTTGCCGTTGTGCTCGGGGCTTTCACCATGGTGCTGGGGGTGCTCCTGGCCCTCGTGCAGGACGATCTCAAGAGGCTTCTGGCCTACTCCTCCGTGAGCCAGATGGGGTATGTGCTGGCGGGAGTTGGGCTGGGGACCTATCTGGGCTACTACGGGGGCCTCTTCCACCTCCTGAATCACGCAATCTTCAAGTCGCTTCTCTTCATGAGCGTGGGGGCGGTGGTGTACGCGACCGGCGTCCGGAGGGTGAGCGAGCTGGGGGGGCTGGCACACAAGATGCCCGTGACCGGCGCGTGCTTCCTCGTGGGCGGGCTGGCCATATCGGGCTTCCCTCCGTTCAACGGGTTCATGAGCAAGCTGACCGTCTACCTGGCGCTGGCGGGGTCGGGGATGTGGTGGGCCGTGGTGATCGCGGTCCTCACCAGCATCCTCACCATGGTGGCCTTGATCCGGCCCGCCTATCGGATCTTCTGGGCTGCTCCAGCAGGGAACGCCCAGCGGCTCCAGGACGTCCGGGAGGTTCCCGTGACCGTGTGGGGTCCCATGGTGATCCTGGCCGCGGCCTGCCTCCTGCTTGGCGTGGTGCCCCAGGTCGCTTCCGGACTCCTGAGCCGAGCCGCAGCCGTCCTGGCTGTGGTGGGAGGATAACCCATGCTGAAGAGGCTCTGTCAGCGAGCGTTGCCCAAGGCCCTCTGGGTCTACCACTGCAACACAGGGGCCTGCAACGGCTGCGACATCGAGGTCATCAACGTCCTGACGCCGTACTATGACGCGGAGCGCTTCGGCATTCGGCTGGTGGGCTCTCCCCGCCACGCCGACGTGCTCCTGGTGAGTGGGCCGGTGACCCGTCAGGTCGTTCCGGCTCTGAAGCGGCTGCTGGAGGCGACGCCGGCCCCGAAGCTCGTGTTCGCCATCGGCTCCTGCGCGTGCGGAGGAGGGGCGTGGTTCGACACGTACAGCACAATGGGCGGGGCGAACAAGGTGATCGATGTGGACTACTACGTCCCGGGCTGTCCCCCACGGCCCGAGGCCATCCTCTACGGCGTGGCTCTGGCCCTTGGCCTCGTGCCCAAGAAGGTGGGGGAGGAGCGGATGCGTCAGGAGACCCTGGAGGAGCTTGCCGGTGGCGTCAGCCGTGTGGAAAGCGGGTTCGCCGAGGTCAGGGAGGGTGATTCCGTCGGCAAGCGGGAAGGAGGCGGGACATGAGACCGGGCACGAGGGTTCTTCTGGTGGACGATGACGCCGATCTCCGGGAGGTGCTCCGCATCGTGCTGGAGGACGCCGGGTACGAGGTTCTCCTTGCGGAAAGCGGGCCGAAAGGGATGGAGGCGGTGGACCGGGAACGCCCCGAGATCCTTCTCCTGGACGTCATGATGCCGGAGGGCACCGAGGGGTTTCACGTGGTCTGGAATCTCCGAAACCGGGACGACCCCTATTTCCGGAGTCTCCCCATCATTATCCTGACGGCCATCCACCAGCAGACGGCTCTCCGCTTCTATCCTGACGCCGGGGACGGGACGTACGAACCAGGGGAGTTCCTCCCCGTCCAGGGCTTCGTGGACAAGCCCATCGACCCGGCGGCGCTCCTGACGGAGATGGAACGGGTGATGTCGGTGAATCGAACCCCTTGAGAAACGGATTGGAGGCTGGGTTGGAGCCTCGGGCCCTCCTCCCGGCAACGGCGGAGCTCACGGAACGGATCGGCTGGTTCATCCGCCTCCGGTGGGTGGCCGTATTGGGGGTGACCCTCTTCGTGCTGGGAGGACCCAGGATCCTGCCCCTGACCCTCCACCTTTCACCCATCTTCACCACCCTGGCCCTCCTCGCCCTCTACAATGGGGTGGCCACCGCCTACTTCCGGGCTCGGGTCGTCCGCGCCGGTATCTCGGCCCTGGCTGGCTCGGGCGAAGGCGTCGGGGACCCGAGCCGAGGTGCCGCGGGTCCGGATGAGGACCTAGCGACCCCGGACCAGAGGCCCGCCTCCCCCCGCCTCGCCCGGTGGCTCCTGCCCCGGACCCTCCGGGTCATGGGATACGGCCCCACCGTGATCCGATCCGTCTATTTCGTGAACCTTCAGATGCTCCTGGATCTGTTCTTCCTCGTGATCCTGATCCACTTCACGGGAGGGATCGAGAACCCGCTGCGTATGTTCTTCCTCTTCCACGTCATCATCTCCGCCATTCTTCTCTCGAGAAGAGCCACGTACTTCTACGCGACGGCGGCGCTCTTGCTCATGGCCGGGATGACCTTGGGTGAGATGACCGGGTGGTTGGCCCACTATGGCCTCTCGGCTCACTGGAGGGAGGGAGCGTACGCCGATCCCCACCTGGCCGGAGCCCAGCTCTTCCTCCTGGGGACGACGCTCTACATCACCGCGTACATCGGCAGCAGTATCGGGGCCCGCCTTCGGGCTCGGGAGCTGGATGTGGTTCTCCTCACCGGGGCCGTGGAAGAGAAGGCGGCTCACCTGGAAGCTGCCTACGAGGAGCTGAGCAGAGCGGAGCGGGCCAAATCCCAATACATGAGGAAGGTGGCTCACGAGCTGAGAGGGCCCCTGGGGACCATCCAGACGGCCCTCGGAGTGGCGCTCCAGAAGGCCTCGGGAGCTTCCGCGACGACGTCGCTGGACCTGATCCGGAGGGCCTGGAGCCGGGCGGGGGAGCTTGCCGAGCTGACCCGGGAGCTGCTGACCCTCTCCCGGGCGCGGGACGGGAGAGCTCTGGCGGAAGCGGTGCCGCTTCGCCCAGGAGAGGTGGCGGCGCGGGTGCTGGAGGAGATGAGGGACCGTGCACGGGACGGAGGGGTGGAGCTGAGGGTCGAGGTGCCGCCGGAGCTGCCGGAGATGACCGCGGATCCGGAAGGCCTCTCGGACCTCCTCACCAACCTTCTCGCCAACGCCATCCGCTACACGCCCTCGGGCGGGTCGGTTACATTCTCCATGACGGAGGAAGGCCCCAACCTGGAGGTGAGGGTGTCGGACACGGGGATCGGTATCGAGGCGGGGGCGCTGAACCGGATCTTCGAGGAGTTCTACCGCTCGGAAGCGGCCCGCGCCTTCGCTCCCGAGGGCACGGGACTCGGGATGGCCATCGTGAAGGCGGTGGTGGACCAGCATCGGGGGGACGTCAAGGTGGAGAGCGAGGAAGGGCGGGGTACCCGGGTCAGAGTGCAGATTCCCCTGTCTCCCGGGGAATGAGCTCCCCCGCATCGGCCACCTCCGGTTCCCTCTCCTTCCCCCCGGACTTCCTCTGGGGCACGGCGACGGCGGCCCACCAGGTCGAGGGGGGGAACACCAACAACAACTGGTATGCCTTCGAGAAGGAACCTGGGCGTATCTTCCGGGACCAGAGGTCCGGGAATGCCTGCGAGTGGTGGTCGGGCCGGGCCGAAGAAGACATTGGGCGAATGGGTGCGCTGAATACCCACTCCCACCGCCTCTCAGTCGAGTGGAGCCGCCTGGTGCCGGAGCCTGGAGGCTGGAGCGTGGAGGCCGTGGACCGGTACCGGGAGATCCTCAGCGCCATGCGGGACGCCGGGATCGTTCCCATGGTTACCCTCCATCATTTCACCCACCCTCTCTGGCTGGAAGAGGCGGGAGGGTGGATGCAGGAGGAGGCCCCCGCACACTTCCAGCGTTTCGTCACCGCGGCGGTGCGGGCCCTGGGAGACCTTTGCGATACCTGGTGCACCATCAACGAGCCCAACGTGTACGCTAGCCTGGGGTACTTCGAGGGGGAATTTCCGCCCGGCCACCGAAGGCCGACGGAGTATTTTCAGGTCCTCCACCGCCTCCTGGAGGCGCACGCCCGAGCGTACCACGCCGTTCACGCAGTCCAGCCCCGGGCCAGGGTGGGGTTGGCCAAGCACATGATCGCATGGTATCCGCGCCGCCCCCACAGCCCTGTTGGTCGAGCGTTGACCCGTGCTCTGGACCGCGTGTTCAACGGAATCACGCTCCGAGCCCTGGAGACGGGAGAGTGGTGTCCTCCCCTGGGCAAGAGCTGGAATATCCCTCACCTGCGGGGCTCCCTGGACTGGATCGGGCTGAACTACTATCAGCGCTATGACGTGGCTTTCAGCCTGAAGGCCCTCCGCTCGTTCGGGGTTGCCTACGAGGCCCGGCCCGGGATGCCCAAGGGTCCAGGCCGCTGGGGGGAGATCTACCCCGACGGCCTACTGGAGTCCGTGGGGCGGCTCAGCCGGCGATTCGCGCTGCCCATCTACATCACGGAGAACGGGGCGCCGGAGGAATCCGACGGTGGCCGACCGGCTTTTCTCCTCCGTCACCTGCACCGGACGTGGAGGGCGATCCAGGCCGGGATGCCGGTGAAGGGTTACTACGTCTGGAGCCTCGTGGACAACTTCGAGTGGGCGAAGGGCTACGACCCGCGATTCCGGTTCGGTCTCTACAGGGTGGACTTCGGGACCCAGGAGCGGGCGCTCCGGCCCAGCGGCGCGTTATACTCCGAGATCGCGGGCGCGGGCGCCATCACCAGGGACATGGTACGGCGGTACGCGCCGGAAGTGGAGGAGGAGTTGTTCGGGGAGGGGACGCCACCGGAGGCGAACACACAAAGGAGCGCCGAATGATGAATCGAAAGGAGTTCCTCCGATCCACGGCCTTGGGCTCCCTCGCCCTCGGAGCGGGGGTGGGGGGCGCCTCCTCCGAGACCGTCCCAGGCCTCTCCCGGGACCGGCAGGGAGGCTCCCAGAGCCAGAGCCGGAAGATCCTCATCGCCGGGGGCGGCTTCGGGCCGGCCTTCGTTCGCTACATGGCCTCCCTCACCGGGAAGAGCCGGCCCCGGCTCTGTTATCTTCCGACGGCGTCGGCGGATAGCGAGTCGGGGACGATTCGGTGGTTCGAGAGCTGCGCGGAGCTGGACGTCATTCCCTTCGTCCAGGAGAGCTTCATCAGCAGTTACCAGATGGACCGAAGCTGGGAGGACGTCTTCCTGTCCATGGATGGGGTCGTGGTCTCCGGCGGCAACACGTTGAATCAGCAGGCCATCTGGAAGGTTCAGGGGATCGATCAGGTGCTGAGGAAGGCGTGGGATCAGGGGATCGTGCTGGGCGGCGCCAGCGCTGGATCACTGTGCTGGTTCGAGGAGGGCACCACGGACTCCAGGCCCCGGGAGGTCACCAAGATCGAGTGTCTCGGCTTCCTGAAGGGCAGCCATTCGCCTCACTACGATGCGGAAGCGGCCCGGAGGCCTCTCTACCACGAGTTGATTCTGTCCGGCGAGCTCAAGCCTGGTTATGCCTGCGACAACGACGCGGGGATCTACTTCCAGGACAACGAGGTGCGACGGGTTGTCCAAACACGGGCGGACGCTCACGTCTACTACGTGAGCGTGGTGGGGGGGGAGATCGTGGAGGAGCGGCTGGAGGCCGAGATGATCGGGTAGAAGCACGGCGAGGAGGTCGGGCCGGGAGCCGTCGCGCCGGGGCCGCCGGCGCAGCGAGGAAGAAAAGGGCCGCCCCGGACAACCGGGACGGCCCTTTCAGGATTCGGGCTAGTGCCCGCAGATCAGTTGGACAGGACCACGTGCTCCGCGGCCGGGCCCTTCGCGCCCTGGACCACGTCGAATTCCACGCGGGCGCCCTCGGGCAGGCTCTTGAAGCCCTGGCCATCGATGGCGGAGTGATGGACGAAGCAGTCCTTCTCGCCGTCATCGCGAGTGATAAAGCCGAAGCCCTTTTGATCGTTGAACCACTTCACTGTTCCCTGGGTACGCATCTCGCACTCCTCTGGGTTTTGATGGTCGGGGTGCGGAGGATCCGTACGTGCCGACAACCTTGGTTGCGCGGAAACGCCCCCGCGCAGGGCTTGGAGGCCACTCGGCCATCCAAAAGAAAAAACGGCCGTCTTCCGAGGAAGACTTCCGCTTCTACCCTCTAGACACTGCGACCTCGAACCGTCGAGGCGCAGCAGGAAGCTCGCGGCACCCGTGGCCATCGTCAAGGGCTGCCGGTTCCTTCCTCTGGACACCTGACTCCCTTTCTTAGAGTTTTTTTCCGGCCCCGCGCTTCCGCGGACCGGGAATCCGGGGCCGGACACAGTCAAGGCGGTTTGCCCGACGCGTCAGGTTGTGTCTCGTGCCTGCCTCTTCGTGCCGATGCCGTGTTGGGCCTCCTGCCTGACGCGGTACTTTGCTTCATCGGCAAGAGGAGGACGCGGATGATCTCCGTGGAATCGGTAACCAAGCGCTTCGGACCCTTGACGGCTGTGGACGACCTCAGCTTCCAGGTGGACCGGGGCGAGGTGCTGGGCTTTCTGGGCCCCAACGGCGCAGGAAAGACCACAACCATGCGGATGCTTACGGGGACCCTGGAGCCCGACGAGGGCTCGGTCCTGTTCGAGGGCGTCCCCATCGGCGAGGACCTCAAGGGCGCGAAAGAGCGGGTGGGTTACCTTCCCGAGTCCAACCCCCTTTATGAGGAAATGCTCGTAGCCGAGTACCTGGGCTACGTGTCGGAGCTCCGGCGAATGAACCTGTCGCGAGCTCGAAGAGCCATCTCCGATGCCGTCGGAGAGACCGGCATCGGGGAGGTCTTCTATCGCCCCATCGGGGAGCTCTCCAAGGGCTACCGGCAGCGGGTGGGGCTGGCGGGGGCCATCCTCCACCACCCCGAGATCCTCATCCTGGACGAGCCGACGGAGGGACTGGATCCCAACCAGCGGGTCGAAATCCGGCGGCTGGTTGCGGAGTTGGGCAAGGAGCGTACGGTGCTCCTCTGCACCCACGTGATGCAGGAGGTGGAGGCCACATGCTCCCGCGCTGTCATCCTCAACCGTGGCAGACTCGTGGCCCAGGGTAGCGTCCAGGAGCTGCCTGGCCACAGGACCGGGCGGGCTCGGTACGTCGTGGAGGCCGCGGGTGACGACATCGCCCCGGTCCTGGCCGCTCTTCCGGGTGTGGACGGCTGGGAGGCCGACGTTGTGGAGGGCCGGACCAGGGTCCAGCTCGACGCCACGGGCGACGGAGAGCTCAGGCCCGAGATCTTCTCCCTCGCCCAGGAGAAGGGTTGGACCTCTGGGAGCTTCACCGGGAGCGAGCGAGCCTGGAGGACGTCTTCCGGCAGCTTACCTCCGAGGCGAGGGGAGGTGGAGCCATGAAACGGCCTGCCTGACCCTCGCCAAGGGGGAGCTGCGCGGGTACTTCGACCATCCCACGGCCTACCTTCTCACCGTTGCCTTCCTTGGACTTTCACTCTTCCTGACCTTCCGGAGCATGTATGCCTCCGGTGCTGCTTCTCTGAGGCCTTTCTTCGACCTCTTGCCGGTTCTCTTCGCGGTCTTCATTCCTGCCGCCACCATGAGGAGCTTCGCGGAGGAGAGGAGGAACGGACCCTGGAGTGGCTGACTCCAACCCCCTCCGGGAGTAGGGACTCGTGGTCGGGAAGTTCCTCGGGAGATTGGCTCGTTTGTCCTCATCGCCCTGGCCGGGAGCATCCCCACGGCGATGGGCCTCCTGCTGGTCTCGGACGCGGATCCTGGGATCCTGGTGTCTCAGTACGTGGGTGCGGCGCTCCTGGCGGCCCAGCTCGTCGCCCTCGGGCTGTGGGCCTCCAGCTGACCCGGAACCAGATCTCGGCCTTCATCGTGGCGGCGATGTCAAGCCTCGTACTCTGGCTCATCGGGTTGCGGTGGTCCAGATCGGCTTGCCGCCCCTGTTGTCCGGCGCGCTGGCGCATCTTTCCCTGGTGGCTCACTTCCAGAACGTGGCCCGGGGCGTGGTGGACCTGCGAGATGCTCTCTATTTCCTCTCCACCACCGTGCTCTTCCTGGTTCTGACCTGGGCGGTCCTGAGCCGACAGCGCCTGAGTCATGGCCGGCCCGACTACCGGCGCCTGAGGTTTGGGAACGGCGGTGTCATCTCGTGCTGGTCCTGGTGTTGAACCTCCTGGGCGGGCACATCCGTGGACGGCTGGATCTGACCCGGGACAACCTCTTCACCCTGGCCCCCGGCAGCCGGGATATCCTGGGGAACCTGAACGACCTGGTCCAGATCAAGCTCTTCGTCTCCAAGGAGCTGCCTACCGGAGATCCAGTTGGAGCTCCGGGACGTGCGGGACCTGCTTTCGGACCTGCGTAGGAGCTCCAACGGTCACCTGGTGGTCCAGGAGCTGGACCCGGACGATGACGAGGCCGCACAGGAGGAAGCCTCTTCCCTGGGCGTGTACCCTATCGAGTTCAATGTCCTCCGGGACGACGAGTTCCAGGTGAAGCGTGGATACTACGGGCTGGCGGTCCTGTACGCCGACGCGAAGAAGGTCATTCCCGTTATCCAGCGGACCGACGACCTGGAATACCGCCTGGCATCCGCCATATACAGCATGACCACCGAGGAGCGCCCTGGCGTGGCGTTTCTTCAGGGGTTTGGGGCCAAGGGCGACTACGACCTGCCCGATCTCCGCACCGCCCTGGCCGACCGCTTCAACGTTCGCACCATCCGGATGAGCCCCGACTCCACGCCGCCGATCGCTCCGGACTCCACCCGCGCCGTGGTGGTCGCGGGCCCGACCCAGGCCCTGGACAGCCTGGCCCTGAAGCGCCTGGGCGACTATGTCGGCGGCGGGGGGGCGCTGCCCTCATCCTCATGGACCCCATCTACCTCGATCCCCAGAGTCCCCAGCCGATCCCCATTCATTCGGGGCTGGAGCCCTTCGTGGAAGGGCGGGGGGTGCAGTTCAACCCGAGCCTGGTGGCGGATTTGTCCTCCAGCGAGCAGGTGTCGCTGGGCCAGCAGGGGTTCTTCAACGTCATCGCACCCTATCCTCTCTGGCCCATCGTGACGCCCGCGGGAGATCACGTCACGACCCGTGGCCTTTCCAGCCTGACCCTTGGCTGGTCGGGGTCGCTCCAGGTCCTGGACTCGTCGGCGGTCCTTCCCCTTTGGCAGACCACGGAGAACGCGGCCCTCCGGAGCCCGGGGCTTCCGATCCTGCCCGATCAGGACTGGTCCGTGCCGCGAGATCAGCTCGCCGTTCGCACCGTCGCGGTCGCGGTGGACCCGGGCGCCGCGGAAGTGACGGAGAACGGCCATGGGTCCCAGGGTGGGCGCATGATCGTAGTGGCCGACGGGTCCTTCCTGGAACCCCAATTCGCCCGGGCCAATCCCCAGAACGTGACCTTCGCCGCGAACGCCATCGATTGGCTCGTCCAGAACGAGTCGCTCATACGGATTCGATCCAAGAACCGCACCCCCCCCGCTCTGGCTTTCACGTCGGACTGGAGCCGGAATCTGATGAAGTGGGGGAACCTGGTAGGGGTACCTCTTCTCTTCGTGCTCTTCGGAGTCGTCTGGGTCACGGGCCGGCGGCGCCGGGCCGAGGCCCGCTGGAAGGAGGTGACGTCATGAGCGAGCAACGGCTCAAGGCCCTCATCGTGGTCCTGTTGGTCCTGCTGGTCGTCTGGCTGGGTGTCTCCTTTATCCCACGGGGCGGGGGAGCGCCAGGTCCCTCCCAGACCCTCTCGGGTTTCTTCGACGGAGTGACCCCGGAGACCGTCACGGCCGTCCACTTCCAGGGCCCGGGGCAGGACACGCCAGTGGGCCTGGAGCGCTCCGGGAATCAGTGGAGGGTGAACGGATACCGGGCCGACTCGGCAACGGTGGCTCGGTTCTGGACCACCATCGAGAACGCGAGGATCGGAGATCTCGTGGCTTCCAACCCGGCGAGCCACTCCCGCCTGGGGGTGGCCGCGGACAGTTCCTGGAGGATGGAGGTCGATCTTCCCGGGGGCTCCCGGACGCTTCTGGTGGGCGATGCGGGGTCCCGGTACGGCACGACCTATGTGCGCCTCCCCGACGAAGACCAGGTCTACCTCCTGGATGGGAACCTCCGCGCGGAAGTTACGCGCGGGCTGGACGGTTGGCGGAACAAGGCCCTGGCCAGGGTGGACACGGCCTCGGTGCAGCGCCTCATCGTGGAGAGGGCGGGAGGTGGCTACGAGCTCGCCCGGTCGGACTCCCTCTGGCAGGTTGCCGGGGATGGTGAGGCGAACCAGAGCGCGGTCCGAACGCTCCTCGGGGAGCTCACGAGGCTCGACGCGTCCGGCTTCTATCCTCCCGGGACTCTCTTTCGAGCCCCGGCGGGACCGTGGTCGCCCTCGGGGAGCCAGGGGACACGCTCCTGGCCTTGGAGATCGGAAGCGGGGAAGGAGACCGCTGGGCCCGGGTGGCCGGGGACTCCGTCACCTACCGACTGCCGTCCTGGAGGGTCAGCAGTCTCCTGCCCGAGAAGGGAACGGTGGCAGGGGGGGGCTGAGGTCGGCCGCCCAAGGGTCGGCCCATCGGGGGCTTGTACAACATATAACTATCATTATATTGCTATGTAGTGAATCGACGACAGGCCCCCGGGCCGGGCCCCGAACGCGAGGAAATGAGCATGGCCGTATTCGAGTTGACCGACGCCTCCTTCGACGGAGAGATGCAGAAGAACGACGGTTTGACCGTCGTGGATTTCTGGGCACCTTGGTGTGGTCCCTGCCGTATGGTAGCCCCCGTCATGGAGGAGCTGGCCGAGGAGTTGGAGGGTGACGTCCGCTTCGCAAAAGTCAACGTGGACGACAATCCGGAGATCGCCCAGCGGTTCGGAATCCGCTCCATCCCCACTATAGGATTCTTCCGGGGAGAGGAGCCCGTCGGCGCGGTCGTGGGTGCGTACCCGAAGGCGGCGCTGCAGCAGGTCATCGGTCAGATTCAGGAGGAAGCGGCCTCCAAAGCCTGAGGCCGGGCGCGGAGCGCCTCGCTCCGAAGGCCCCAGAGGTTGGCATCTGGGGTGGCGATTCTCGCCAGCCGGGGGGTCATGGGGGACGGCGGACTCCGCCGTCCCCCACTCTCAGCTCACCAATCCACCTTCACCACGTGGAAGCTCTGGCTGGGACCGATCTCTACCACTTCGGCCCCGGATTTCCAGCCGATGGAGGCGACGTACCGTCCCGGCTCCACGAGGGGTGCCTGGCGGCCCCGCCCCCGGAAGCTCCCCGCTGCTGCCTGGGCCTCCTGCTCTGGATCGGGTTCCGGCGGATCGGTCCGGAGGTCCCACTCCACCCTGCGGAGCCCCGGCGAACCGTCCAACTGGATCTCCCTCACCTGCTCGCCGGAGGCTCGCTTGATCAGAAGCACCAGGGTGTCCTCCGGCTGGGGCGCCGGGATCGACGTGGTAGGTGAACACGGCCCCATCGGGGGGATTCGGGGTGGTGAAGTTCCCGGAGAGGTCCCCGATGCTGGCGGAGCCGGCGGGGGCCAAGCCTGTGGTATTGAAGAGGTAGGCGTCCCGAAGAGAGAAGAGGTGGGCGTCGGCAGCCAGCGTCTCCTCGGTCGATCTCCCGGAGAGGGACTGAAATCGTCCAGGACGTAGAATCCGCGTCCGAACGTGGCGAGGACGAGGTCGTTCTCCCGCCTTTGCACGGTCATGTCCCGGACCTGGGCCGGGGGCAGCCCGCCTCTGAGCTCGGTCCACCGCCCGCCGCCGTCGAAGGATCACGTAGAGTCCGAACTCGGTGCCGGCGAAGAGGAGATCTCCCATTTTCGTGGTCCTGGATCACCGACCATACGTCATGGAGCGGCGGGAGATTCCCGGCAATGGAGCTCCAGGTCCGGCCCCGGTCGGTGCTCTTACCAGGTAGGGCTTGAAGTCGCCGCGCTGCCAGTTGTTCAGGGCGACGAAGACGGTGTTCACCTCCCGCGGGGAGGCGAAGACGTCGGTGACGTAGGTCCACTTCGGCACCCCTGGGAAGGATCCTCCACCCGGCGCCAGTTCGCGCCCGCCGTCCTCGCTGACCTGGAGGAGGCCGTCGTCGGTCCCCACATAAAGGAGGCCCTCCAGCAAGGGGCGATTCGTCCAGGGTGACGATGTTGCTGAGCGGGGTCGTGGAGGCGTTCAGGCGAACGGCGTCGGAGGGCCAGACCTTACCCATGACGGGAAGAGTGTCGGGATCCAGGTTCCGGGACAGGTCCGGGCTGATGCGTTCCCAGGAATCGCCCCGGTCATCGCTCCGGTACAGGAAGTTGCTGCCCCAGTAGAGGCGGGTGTTGGAGTGGGGACTGATGATGTAGGGCGCGTCCCAGTTGACGCGCTCCCGGCTCCGTGCCTGCCGCCGCGTCCTCCTGGTCGCCGCCTCCGCCCCCCTGTTCCTCCGCCTCTTCGTCGGGGAAGGGGACTCTCGGGCCGGATGGAGCTGGACTCACCGGTGCGGATGTTCCGGCGGACGATCCCACCGCTCTGGGAGCTGGCGTACACGATATTCGGATCCTCTGGATCGTTCCGGCTCTGGAAGCCGTCACCCCCGGTGACGATGAACCAGTCGCTGGTCCGGACTCCCCACGGCTTCGATGTCCGGGAGGGCCCGCACATGGAGAAGTTGTCCTGGGTCCCGCCGCAGACGTTGTAGAAGGGTTTGGCGTTGTCCACGGAGACCCGGTAGTACTGAGTTACGGGGAGGTTGGTGAAGAAGCGCCAACTCTCGCCCGCGTCATAGCTCTCGTAGAGCCCCCCATCGTTGCCCAGGAGGATGTGGTCCGGGTTGGTTCGGGTCGAAGGCCAGGGCATGATGGTCCACGTGCACGCCCGTGTCCTCCCAGCCGGCCCGGCCCCAGGATTCGCCCCCGTCGGTGCTCAGGTCCAGGTTGGTGTTCACCGAGTAGATGTACCCCGGGCGGTGAGGATCCAGGTGGAGCTCATGGTAATACTCCGGGTTTCCACCCGTGAACCACCGGGGTTCGTCGGAGGCCCTGCGAGGCTACCGGCGCCGGCCCTCCCCGGGCCGCCTCCCGCCGGCGCTCCTGACTCCCGGGCGGGCCGAGGCTCTCCTGCTCGCCGATCCGCTCCCAACTCTCACCCTGGTCGGTGGAGCGGTACAGGCCCGAGAGGTCTTCCTGGGCGGGGATGAGGGCCAAAAGGGTCGGCGTGGCTCCCGCGGGCTGTCCATGGCCAGGGCAATGCGCCCCATGTCGGTGTGGGGGAGGCCGTTCGTGAGCTCCGTCCAGTGCTCGGCCGCCGTCGGCGGACTTGTAGATGCCGCTCTCGGGCCCCCCGCCCACCAGCTGTCCCACCCGGCGGCGGCGCTGATAGGTGGTAGCGTAAACGATTCCGGGGTTGGCCGGGATCCAGGACGACCTCATTGACACCCGTGTTCATCGCTGATCCGGAGCAGATTGGTCCAGTTCCGGCCACCGTCGGTGGTCTTGAAGAGGCCCCGGTCACCTCCGGAAGAGAACAGGGGGCCCTGGGCGGCCACGTAGACCACGTCGGAGTTCCTGGGGTCCATGACGATCCCGCCGATGTGCTCCGAGTTCTTCGAGGCCAACCCGTTCCCAGCTCTCTGCCTGCATCGGTGGACTTGAAGAGGCCCGTTGCCGAAGTGGGCGCTCCGCTGGCTCAGGTTCTCCCCGGTTCCCAGCCAGACGACGTTGGAGTCCTCGGGTCCACGACCACGCAGCAGGTGGTGAACGCAGCCCCCTTCTGATCGAAGACGGGTCGAATGTGACCCCTCGGTTTACGGTCTTCCAGAGGCCGCCGAAGGCGCTGGCCACATACCAGACGTTCGAGTCGTTGGGGTCGATCTGGATGTCGGCGATACGTCCGGTCACGAAACCCGGCCCCAGGGTGCGGAAGCTCCATGCAGGCGAGAAGGTCCTCGGTGATGGGGACGGATCCCGATCGCTGCTGGGCCGTCCCGGGGCCCGCGAGCCCCAGGAGTCCAGCGAGAAGAGCGGTAAGGACGATGTTGAGCCTCATGGTCTGACTCCGGAAAGCGGTGGTTCGGTTGCGCCGGAGATCCTAGAGCCGGAGGTCGGCCCGGGCAATGCCCCGTCCGGTGCGTATCCCCGGCGAGACCGGGGCTTGACTCATCAAGATTCGTTGATATATCTTCACCACCATGACTCGGGAGACCCTTCTCAATCCGGCTCTGCTCGATCGGTTCCAGGCCGTGGCCGAGGAGACGCGGCTGCGCATTCTGCTCCTGCTGGCCGATGGTGAGCGGTGTGTGTGCGAGCTCCAGGCGGCGTTGGGCGCCGGCCAGTCCCGGCTCTCGTTTCACCTCAAACGGCTCAAGGACGCTGGAATCGTTTCCGACCGGCGAGACGGCCGTTGGGTGCACTACTCCCTGGTCCCCGAAGCCATCGAGGAGATGAGAGCCTTCCTGGGTGAGGTCAAGCCGGGAGACCCGGAGCTCGGGACCGTCCGACGGGAGGGACCGTGCTGCCCCTGACGGGCCTTCCCCTTTTTTTTCGGGTAAACATCAACAGACGTTGATATGGAGGTGCTCTTGAGCGATCATCGCAAGGATCTCGTGCGGGTCAAGTACGGAGAGGCGGCCCTGCGGGTCGGGGTGGCGCGTGGTGGGGGCTGCTGCGGCTCCTCTTGTGGTTGTGGGTCGGACGCTGGGGACCCCGTCACGCGGGATCTCTACGACGAAACGACCCGGTCCGGCCTCCCGGAGATGGCGGTCCAGGCCTCCCTTGGGTGCGGCAACCCCACGGCTCTGGCGGATCTGTCTCCCGGTGAGGTGGTGTTGGACCTGGGCAGCGGTGGCGGACTCGACGTGCTCCTCTCCGCCAGGCGCGTGGGCCCCACGGGAAAGGTCTACGGCCTGGACATGACGGAGGAGATGCTGGAGCTGGCGCGCCGGAACGCGGCGGAGGCCGGGGCCCGGAACGTGGAGTTCCTGGCGGGCGATATCGAGTCCATCCCCCTGCCCGATGCCAGCGTCGACGTCGTCATCAGCAACTGCGTCATCAACCTCTCAGCGGACAAGCGCCGGGTGCTGGCGGAGGCTTTCCGTGTCCTCAAGCCGGGCGGCCGCTTCGCCGTGTCCGACATCGTGGTGCGGGGGACGATTCCCCCCCAGGTGCGCCGGAGCATGGAGCTGTGGGTGGGGTGCCTGGCGGGGGCGCTGGAGGAGGAGGAATTCCTCCGGCTCCTGCAGGAGACCGGCTTCCAGGAGGCCAGTCTGGAGCCCACGAGGGTCTACCAGCCGGAGGACGCCAGGACGTTCCTGGAGGAGGCGGGGTTGGACGTGGACGCCCTGGCGGCGGGGGTGGAAGGGCGATTCATGTCCGCCTTCGTGCGGGCGAGGAAGGCGCTGCCATGACCCGGCGCCTGGCCTTCCTGGATCGATATCTGACGGTCTGGATCTTCGGTGCCATGGCCGTCGGCGTGGGACTCGGCTACCTGTGGCCGGAGGCGGTGACGGGCCTGAGCAGCGCGACCCAGGTGGGGACTACCTCCATTCCCATCGCCGTCGGCCTGATCCTGATGATGTATCCTCCCCTGGCGAAGGTGCGCTACGAGGAGCTGGGGGACGTATTCCGGGACTGGAAGGTCCTCGGCCTCTCTCTGGTCCAGAACTGGATCGTGGGCCCGGTCCTGATGTTCGCTCTGGCGGTGCTGTTCCTACGCCACTACCCGGAGCTTATGGTCGGACTCATCCTCATTGGACTGGCCCGCTGCATCGCAATGGTGATCGTCTGGAACGAGCTGGCCGAGGGGGACAACGAATACGCCGCGGGACTGGTCGCCTTCAATTCCATCTTCCAGGTGCTCTTCTACTCGGTCTTCGCCTGGTTCTTCATCACCAAGCTTCCCCACTGGCTCGGGATGGAGGGAGCGGTCGTTGCCATCACCATGGGGCAGATCGCCGAGAGCGTATTCGTCTACCTGGGGATTCCCTTTCTGGCCGGGATGCTGACCCGGCTGGCACTGGTCCGGATCCGTGGCAAGAAGTGGTATCACGAGAGGTTCATCCCCAGGATCAGCCCCATCACCCTCGTCGCCCTCCTCTTCACCATCGTCGTGATGTTCTCCATCCAGGGAAAGGCGATCATCCAGCAGCCGGAAGGGGTCCTTCGCGTGGCGATTCCCCTCCTCCTCTACTTTCTGGCCATGTTCACCATCACCTTCTTCATGAGTCGCAAGGTGGGGGCCAGCTATCCCCAGACCGCCACCCTCTCCTTCACGGCCGCGTCGAACAACTTCGAGTTGGCCATCGCCGTGGCGGTAGGGACGTTCGGGATCGGACATGGCGCCGCTTTCGCTGCCGTGATCGGCCCTCTCGTGGAGGTCCCCGTCCTCATCGGCCTCGTGAACGTGGCCCTCCGTTGGAAACGCCGCTATTTCGCCGCCCCCGGGGCGACGGACCCGCACCTCCCCCCCGGTTCGGGGTTGGAGAGAACATAGGTCCGGGCAGGGCAGGGGTTGCCGGGCCTCCCTCCCGGAGGTTCCCTCCCGGCGCAACTCACCGAGAGAGGCGAATCATGCGGATGCGCACACTGGGCACCCCAGAGCTCACGGTCTCGGCCATGGGTCTCGGATGCATGGGGATGTCAGAGTTCTACGGGGAGACCAACGACCAGCAGTCCATTGCCACCATCCACCGGGCCCTCGACCTGGGGGTCAACTTCCTCGATACGTCCAACATGTACGGTCCGTACGAGAACGAGAAGCTCGTGGGCCGGGCCATCCGGGACCGACGGGAAGGCGTGGTGGTGGCGACGAAGTTCGGAATCGTCCGCGATCCCGAGAATCCGGCGGCGCGGGGAGTGGACGGAAGGCCCGAGCACGTCCGCTCGTACTGCGAAGACAGTCTGGGTCGCCTGGGAGTGGACACCATCGACCTCTACTACCTTCACCGGGTGGACCCGGACACCCCCATCGAGGACACCGTGGGCGCCATGGCGGATCTGGTGAAGGAGGGGAAGGTTCGTTATCTGGGCCTTTCCGAGGCCAGTCCCCGAACTCTCCGGAGAGCGAATGCCGTGCACCCCATCACCGCACTCCAGACGGAGTACTCGATCTGGACTCGGGATCCGGAAGACGAGATCCTGACCACCTGCAGGGAGCTGGAGATTGGCTTCGTGGCTTACAGCCCCCTCGGTCGGGGTTTCCTGACCGGCCGGTTCAAGTCACCCGAAGACATTCCGGAGGACGATTACCGGCGACATTCGCCACGCTTCCAGGGTGAGAACTTTCAGCGAAACCTCCGTCTGGTCGACTTCGTCGAGGAGCTGGCCCGGGAGAAGGGGCGTAGCCCGGCACAGGTGGCCCTGGCCTGGGTGCTGGCCCAGGGGCAGGACATCGTCCCCATCCCGGGAACCAAACACGTAGAGTACATCGAAGAGGATCTTGGGGCGCTGGACGTGGAGCTCACCGACGAGGAGCTGGCGCGAATCGACAAGCTCGCGCCAATGGGCACGGCGGCCGGATCCCGCTACCCCGAATCCGCCATGAAGGCGGTGAACCGCTGAGCCGACTTCCGGTCGAGAGCAAGAGGGCGATCAAGGGCCCGAGGAGAGGTCCAGGGCCCGGGCCGCCCGGGAGCGGACCTCCGCGTCGGCGTGCCGGAGGAGAGGCAGGAGCACCCGCATGGGCAGAGCTTCGAGGGGCCTCCGAGCGGAGGGGTCCGGGCTCCAGGGGTCGGGCACCCCGAGGCTGAGGAGGATCGAGGCGCGGCGCGGGTCCAGTAGGACCAGCTTGTGAAAGAGCTCGGGCTGAACCTGAGGGGGGCACATCTGGAGCTGCATCTCCACCAGGTCCACGGCTTCCAGACGGGGGGTCCGGAGGGTGACCTGCTCCTCCACGTCCGTGAGATCCGCCGCCCACTGGAGACTGCCTCCCGAGACGTGAAGTCTGACTTCCCGAGTTTCCATGTCCAGCCTGGAGCTCGGGTGGCTTCCGGCACGTAGCCGGGCCCGGGGCTGGCCCGCGCCGGGAACCTGGCCGAAGAGAGCGTCCGCCTCCTCCACAGCCCGGAGCGCCAGGAAGGCTCCAGCGACTCCCCGGACCTCCACGGCGATGGCGCTGTCCGCAGGGTCCCGGAGGAGGAAGGGGTGGAAGAGCCTGAGGAGCTCGGCCCCGGCCACCGCGTCGAGGACATGGATCCATGCGGCGAGCCTCGGGGGGTCCACCGGGACCTCGAAGAGGACCGGCATGGCCTCGCCGAAGTCGCTGGGTAGGGCGGACGCGGCACGCACCAGGAGGCGCAGCGCCCCCCCCTCCCGGAGCACGGCTCCCGATCCGGACACGGTCATGGCCCCTTCCGCCTTTCGGGGGCCCGCATGTTCTGTGCACCTCTTCCCATGGGCTCTCGACGCCTGCCGGGAACTGGAAAGAAGCCCCTTTGTCGGTTGCTGGGCGATCTCGGAGAGACCCCTGGCTATGCGGACCGGCCTCGCGACCGGGGTGCCCTTTCGGGAATGGGCGAGAACTTAACCGCGTTGAAGGTGCAGAAATCGTACCGCTCGGGACTGCCTCGGGGGAAGGACCGCCAAAGGATCGGTCCGCCAGGGGTTTGCCGCAGGGTCCCGGGAACGCCGATTCCGAAACGGACCGGTCTGTTGTCGCTCCCTCGCAACGCGTGTAGCGTACCAGCATCCAGCATCATGGACCCAACCCGGGCCTCTTCGGTATTCCTCAGCGGACCGATGGAGGTGGGGCCCAACCGGACTCTCCAGGAGCGCGATCCTGAACGCGGAAACCACCCAGCCAGAGCACAAGCCGGGGCACATGGACGCCGCCACGGTCGCCCGCGGGGCCGAGATCCTGAGAGGAGGATCGGGCCTCCCATGGTACCGTCGGTTTCTGCCCTTCCTCGGGCCGGCCTTTATCGCCGCGGTTGCCTACGTGGATCCGGGGAACTTCGCCACCAACATCCAGGGGGGGGCGGAGTTCGGCTATCTCCTCCTCTGGGTCATCGTGGCCAGCAACCTCATGGCGATGCTGATCCAGCTCCTTTCCGCCAAGCTGGGAATCGCCACGGGGAGAAATCTCGCCGAGGTGTGCAGGGACGAGTTCTCCCGTCCCAGCGTCTGGGGGATGTGGGTGGTGGCGGAGCTGGTTGCCATGGCCACCGATCTCGCTGAGTTCCTGGGGGCGGCGGTAGGCTTCAATCTCCTCTTCGGGATCGCCCTCTTTCCCGCTGCCCTCCTCACCGGGTTGGCCACCTTCTTGATCCTGGGCCTGCAGCGGTTCGGCTTTCGGCCCCTTGAGGGGGTGATTGCCGTGATGGTGGGGATCATCGCCGCCAGCTACCTGGTGGAGACCTTCCTGGAGCGGCCGGACTGGGGCACCCTGGCGCTGAGCTCGGTCACGCCCAGGTTCCAGGGAACCGAGAGCGTACTCCTGGCGGTGGGAATCCTGGGAGCCACGGTGATGCCCCACGTCATCTTTCTCCACTCCTCCCTCACCCAGGCACGGATCCGCCCAACGAGTGCCCAGGAGGCGCAGAGGCTCTACCGCTTCCAGCTCATCGACGTTGCCGTGGCCATGGGGTTGGCGGGCCTGATCAACGGAGCCATGCTGGTCATGGCCGCCGCCACCTTTCACACGCACGGTCTCACCGAGGTGGCTTCCATCGAAGAAGCCTACCGCACCCTCACACCCCTCCTGGGCCCCCTTGCGGGGACGGTGTTCGCCATCGCCCTCCTGGCGGCCGGCTTGTCCTCCTCCACGGTAGGGACCATGGCCGGGCAGATGATCATGCAAGGCTTCCTCCACTGGCGGATTCCCGTGTGGCTCCGCCGGGCGGTGACCATGATTCCGGCCCTGGTGGTGATCGCCGTGGGCCTGGACCCGACCCGGACCCTGGTCCTGTCCCAGGTGGTGCTGTCCTTTGGCATCCCCTTCGCCCTGATCCCCCTGGTCCTCTTCACCCGGAGGAAGGACATCATGGGGGACCTGGTGAACCATCGCATCACCACGGCTGCAGCCGTGGTCACCTCCGCCGTCATCCTGTCTCTCAATGTCTACCTCCTGGTGGACGTCTTCTTCGGAGGCACCTCGTGACATCCTCCCCACCCAGAATCCTCGTGCCCCTGGACGGCTCCAGCCTGGCCGAGTCCGCCGTTCCGGCTGCGGCGGAGCTTGCCGGGGGCTGGGGCGCGGACCTGGTCCTCCTCCACGTGCTGGAGGTGCGGCCCCCGGAGACGGTTCACGGGGACCGTCACCTGGGCGATCCGGACGAGGCCACGCACTACCTGGAGCAGGTGGCCGCAGGGCTCGGGGACCTCGGGGTGGGCGTAGAGGTGCATGCCCACCAGCCGGGAGTGCTGGACGTGGCCTTCGGACTCGCTCAGCACGCCCGGGAGCTGGAGGCCGATCTCATCGTTCTCTGCACCCACGGCACCGGTGGGCTCCGGGACTTCTTCGTGGGCAACATCGCCCAGCAGACGCTGAAGCGTTGCGTCACGCCCGTGCTCCTCGTGCGTCCCCCCGTACCAGCGGACGGTTGGAGGCTGTCCGAGCTTCCCTGGGTGGTGGCGGTGGAGCCCTCCGGCCATGGGCCCAGCGCCCTCTCTCTGGTGGCGAGCCTTGGACGGGCCCTGGAGGTGCCGATCCAGCTCGTATCGGTGGTGCCCACCCGGAAGACCCTCCCTCCGGACCGCCGGGCGGCAGCCACGCTGGCTCCGAGAGCGGTCTCCTCTCTCCTCGACATGGAGGAACGGGATGCGGCCCACAGCCTGGAAGTGTTGGCCGGTGGTCTGCGGGAGGCTGGTCTCGAGGTCGGTGTGGAGCTAGCGAGGGGGGAGAGGGTGGAAGAGGTGCTTCGGGTCCTGGACCGCCGCAACGGCGCCCTCTTGGTGGTGTCCACCCACCGAAAGGCGGGAATCGCCGGGCTCCTGTCCGGGAGCTTCGCGGTGGGGGCGGTGGGGCGGACGCCCCGGCCGCTCCTCCTGGTTCCGGCGTAAGGTGGGTAGAGGCCGGACCCGGCCGCGAACCACTCGAGCCCCAGGTGTATCATGGGGCGATGGCAACCCCCACCCGACCGGAGGAGAGGACTGAGAAGTGGCCGATTTGCAGAAACCCGATAGCACGATGCTGGAGGCCCTCCAGGACCATCTTACCAGGCTCCTGGAGGGCGGAAGTGCCCACCGCGGGCTCGAATTTGCGTTCCGAGATATTCCCATGGAGGTCAGGGGGGTCCGCCCGGCGAGGTTGGAGCACTCTATCTGGGAGCTCCTGGAGCACATGCGAATCACACAGTGGGACATCCTGGAGTTCTGTCGCGACCCGAAGCATGAAAGCCCCAGCTGGCCGGAGGGCTACTGGCCGGCTTCTCCCGTTCCGCCCTCGGATGAGGCGTGGGACCGAAGCCTGGGAGCGCTGCGGACGGGACTCGCCGAGATGAAGGGGCTGGTGAGAGACCCGGAGAGGAATCTATTCGAGGTCTTCGAATGGGGGGAAGGCCAGACCCTGCTCCGGGAGGCTCTCCTGGTGGCGGATCACAACGCATATCATCTGGGGCAGGTCGTGGACGCGCGCCGAATCCTGGGGGCCTGGCCCCCCAAAGGCGCCTGATACCCGGAGAAGGTCTCCGCTCCATTCTGAGCGGGCTGGAGAGAATCCGCTTTGCGGCCTAGGTTGGCCGGGACGGCAAGTCGGTTTCCCGCGCCCTTTCGGAACGGAGGCACCCACTCCATGCTCCAACCCACCGCCGAGATCAGTCTCTGGATCGTCGGCATCATTCTGGTGGCCTGGATCTCGGACAAGCTGACCAAGCGGTACCTTCTCCGGGGCATCTCCAGGATCGTGGCTCAGACTCGCTTCACGTGGGACGACGCGATCCTACGGCGAAGGGTCTTCAACCGGTTGGCCCATGTAGCGCCGATCGTGGTGGTCTACTATGGGGTCCCTCTCGTTCCCAGTATCCCCCTTGGCGTGGCCCAGGGGATCCAGCGGGTCGCGCTGGCATTCCTGGTGGCGGTGGTGGTGGTGGCATTCGACGGCTTTCTCACGGCCCTGAACGACATCTACTCCCTTCGTCCGGACGCGAGGAGCCGTCCCATCAAGGGCTACCTCCAGATCCTGAAGATCATTCTCTACATCGTCGCCCTGCATCCTCGTGGTTTCGTTCCTCACCGGCCAGCGTCCTGCCCTGTTCCTCGGGGGCCTGGGGGCCATGACGGCGGTCCTGCTCCTGGTCTTCCGGGACACGATCCTCTCATTGGTGGCCAGCGTCCAGATCACGCAGTACGACATGGTCGCCATGGGAGACTGGATCGAGATGCCCAAGTACGGTGCCGACGGGGATGTCGTCGATATCGCCCTCCACACCATCACGATCCAGAACTGGGACAAGACCATCACCACCATTCCCACCCACAAGTTCATCGAAGATTCCTTCAAGAACTGGCGAGGGCATGAGCCGGTCGGGAGGACGGCGGATCAAGCGGGCATTCTCGGTGGACCTGAACACCGATCCGGTTTCTCGGAAGAGGAGAGATCGAGCGGCTCGGAAGATACGAGCTGCTGAAGGGCTATTTCGACGAGAAGCTGAGGGAGATCGAGGCGTACAACGCCACCCGGGCCAAGGAGGCCTCCGGGACTGATTCCCAACGCCCGCCGTCTCACGAACATCGGCACGCTCAGGGCCTACATCGTCAACTATCTTCGCCAGCACCCGGCGGCCCACGAGAAGATGACCTTGATCGTGCGGCAGCTGAGACCGGGATCCGAACGGGCTTCCCATGGAGTTGTACTTCTTCTCCAACGACACGAACTGGGTCACACTACGAGGCGATTCAGGCCGACATCTTCGACCACATCTTCGCCATGGTCCCCGAGTTCGGCCTCCGGGTGTTCCAGGCTCCCTCCGGTCGGGATCTGGAGGCCCTTGCCGGCGCCGCAGCCCCTCTGGACGGAAAGGGATCTGGACCGTAGCCTCAGGCCACGTCGGCCATGGTCGCCATGGCCCTTGCCCCGTCCCCCCAGCCCGAACCAGGAGTTGCAGCGTGAGCGGAGTCTTCGGCGTCGTCTCGCAGAATGATTGTGTGGCCGACCTGTTCTACGGAACGGACTACCATTCCCACCTCGGAACCATGCGAGGAGGACTTGCGGTCAAGAACGGCTTCGGTTTCACCCGGTTCATCCACGACATCACCAACACCCAGTTCCGAAGCAAGTTCGAGGACGACATTCCCCGCCTGAATGGCGACATGGGGATCGGGGTCATCAGCGACTACGAGGATCAGCCCCTCCTGATCAACTCCCACCACGGGCCGTACGCCATCGTCAGCGTGGGAAAGTTGGACAACCAGGACGAGCTGGTTCGGGAGGCGCTGGCCAAGAACGGTGTTCACTTCTCCGAGATGACGGGGAGCGAGGTGAACCCCACCGAGGTCGTGGCGCACCTCATCGACCAGGGGAGCACCTTCGAGGAGGGGATTCGCCATGCCCAGGCGCGGATCGAGGGATCGTGCTCCGTGCTGATCCTCACGGAGCGCGGAATCTACGCCGCCCGGGACCGCCGAGGGCGCACTCCGTTGGTCCTGGGCGAGAAGGAGGGAGCCAGGGCGGTCACTTTCGAGACCTGTGCTCTCCCGAATCTCGGCTACGAGATCACCCGCTACCTCGGGCCGGGAGAGATCGTGCGTTTCCATGTGGATGAAGTGGAACAGCTTCAAGCCCCGGGCCAGGAGTTGCAGATCTGTTCCTTCCTCTGGGTATACTACGGGTATCCGGCCTCCAGTTACGAGGGGGTGAACGTGGAGTCCGTACGGTACCGGTGTGGGGAGCGGCTGGCCCGGCGGGACGACGTGGAGGTGGACCTGGTTGCCGGCATCCCGGACTCGGGCACGGGGCACGCGATCGGGTACGCCAACGCGGCCCGGATTCCCATTCGGCGTCCATTCGTCAAGTACACACCCACCTGGCCCAGGAGCTTCATGCCCCAGGATCAGAGGGTGCGGGACCTCGTGGCTCGCATGAAGCTCATCCCGGTACGGGAGATGATCGAGGGCCGGCGGCTCCTCTTTTGCGAGGATTCCATCGTTCGTGGGACCCAGCTCCAGGACATCATCCGCAGAGTCTTCGACTATGGGGCGGAGGAGGTCCACATGCGCCCCGCGTGCCCCCCCCTTGTCTTCGGCTGCAAGTTCCTGAACTTCTCCCGTTCCCGGTCCGAGCTGGATCTGGCGGGCCGTCGGGCCGCCCACGAGCTGGAGGGGGGAGAGCCGGAGGACCTCTCCCTCTACGCGAATCCGGACGCTGAGCCCTACTGTGCCATGGTGGAAGAGATACGGAAGCGACTGGGCCTGACCTCCCTCAAGTACCAGCGGCTCGATGACCTGGTGGAGGCCATCGGATTGCCGAAGGAGAAGCTCTGCACCTTCTGCTGGGACGGAGCCGACCCGGAGAGGGGCACCGGATCGAGCGCTCCTCGACAAGGGTGAGGAAGATCACCAGCTTGGTGGGCTCGTCGGTCGGAAGCCCCTCTCGGGAGTCGAGGCGTGGAAGCCAACTGGATCGGATACGTGGCGCTCGGAGTCGTGGGCCTCGTGGCCGGCACGCTCAACGTCATGGCTGGGGGAGGGTCTTTCCTGACCCTCCCGGTGATGATTTTCCTGGGTCTTCCGGCCGGGGTGGCGAACGGGACCAACCGCGTGGCGATCCTGGTGCAGAACGTGGGCGCCGTTTGGAGCTTTCGGCGTCATCGCCTCCTGGCCCGGGGGTGGCTCGCCTCAGCGGCGCTTCCGGCTCTGGTGGGAGCCGGGCTGGGCACCTGGCTGGCCGTGCAGATCGGGGACCGGAGCTTCGAGCGGATCCTGGCCGCTCTGATGGTAGTGATCACCGTGTGGACCATCTGGGATCCGGTGGGACGACGACGCCCGAGAGAGGAGCTGGGGGAGGGGATGGGTCCCCTGGCCCGGTGGGGACTGGCGTTGGGGTTCTTCGGTGCCGGGGTGTACGGGGGATTCGTCCAGGCCGGGATCGGCTTCCTCCTCCTGACCCTCACAACGCTCGGGGGCTTGGACCTGGTCAGGGGCAACGCCTTGAAGGTCCTCCTGATCCTGATCTTCACCCCCCTTTCGCTGGCCGTGTTCGCCGCCACCGGAAACGTGGACTGGGGGATGGGCGGTGCCCTGGCCGCGGGTAACCTGGTCGGTGGCCTGGTGGGCGTTCGCCTGACGGTCCTCAAGGGCCACGCGTGGATCAAGCGCGTGGTCCTGGTTATGGTAATCCTCTTCTCATTGAAGCTCTGGCTCGGATGAGGCCGGCCGGATGGCCTTCACCACCTCCCGGGTCAGGTCCCACTGGTTGAAGCCCTGCCGTCCGAAATCCAGGCCCCGGCGTACGATGACCAGATCGTAGGAAGGGACCACGACGACGTACTGGCCCCGATTCCCCGCCGTGGAGTAGGCGTCCCTCGGCACGTCGTTCCGGTTGTCCGGAACCAGCCACCATTGGCCTCCGTACTGGTTCGCCCGATTCCCGGCGGATGGGGCGGGGGTCCGCACGAAGTCGATCCACTCCTCGGACAGCAGCCGCTCCCCGTTCCAGGTCCCCCTCTGGAGGTAGAGCAGGCCGAAGCGCGCCAGGTCCCTGGCGTTGGTGTACACCTGGCTGCTGAGGATGAAGTCCCCGAACCGGTCCACCCCCGGAACGGTGTTCCGCATTCCGATGCGGTCCAGGAGGGCCCGCCGGGGAAACTCCAGGTACACCCGCGGATCTCCGAGGACGAGCTTCATGGCATAGATCGCCGACAGCGTCTCGTAGTTCTCGTAGTCCCACGAGGTTCCCGGCTCCCGAATCAGCGCCCGGCGCAGGAGGCCCTGCACCGAGCTGGCGCCCGCCCAGTAGGCCAGGCCCGAGCCTGTGGCGTACTCCAGGCCCTGATTGTCCACCGGGTAGAGCCCGCTGGACATGTTCAGGAGGTTTCGCAGGGTGATGGAGGCCCGGGGATCGTTCTCGGGAGATGCGGCCCTGGGAAGCCACTCCAACCCGATGGGCTCGTCCAGAGCCATTCGGCCCTGGTCCACCATCATGCCGATGAGCGTCACGGCGATGCTCTTGGCGGTGGACCACGTTCGGGTCCGGGTGGACATGTCCACCCCCGGGGCGTAACGCTCGTGGATGATCCTTCCACCGTGGACCACGAGGAGGCTCAGGGTGACCTGCTCGGGCGATTCCCTGTCGAAGGCCCAGTCCGAAGCCGCCGCCAGGGCCCCTCCGTCCACGTCCGTAGGCAGGGGCAGGTCCTCCACGACGTCGCCATCGGGCCAGGGAAGCCTCGCCGGGTCTCCATCGGGTGGTGGCATGGTCAGGATCGGCAGGCTCCCCATGTCGTCGAAGGTCTGGTCCGGCGCCATCACCACGCATCCCAGCCCTTCCCGGTAGGCTGCTCGCATCACGGGCACGACCCCGGGCCCTCCCACGGACACCGCCTTCAGCTGTCGGTCCACCTCGTAGTCACCGCCCGCGGCCGTTCCGATGGGCTCGCTCAAGTAGGCCAGCTCCTGGGAGAATACCTGCTCCAGAGTCCGACCGGAGATGAACAGTCCGTTGCACATCATGATGGCCTGCATGCCCCGCTGCACGAGAGCCCGGTCGAACTGCCAGTAATCGTAGGCCTCCCTTTGTTGGGCGGCGACGCTGGTTCCGAGAGGGAGAAGAGTGGCGAGGACGAACGTCGGGAGGTGGCGGAGGAGCCTCATGAGACTTCCCTTTCGGTGACGCGGGAGTCCTGGGTGATCCTGGGTCCGTTGACCAGGGCATCCCTCACTCGCTCCACGATGAGGTCCACCTCCTGGGAGGTGATCCGGAAGTGGGGCGTGAATCGGAGGGAGTTCTCGCCCCCATGGATGACCCCGATGCCGTGGATTCGCAGGTATTCCTCGAGGCTCCCAGTGCCATAGGCCTTATAGCACGGGGACAGCTCGCAAGAGAAGAGGAGGCCAGTTCCCTGGACACCGGTGACCGCCCCGTCCAGCTCCTTGGCCAGAGCCTCGAGCTTTTCCACGAACTCTCTCCCCCGGGCCACGATGTTGGCTCTCACCTCGTCGGTGACCATCCCCAGCACCGCATGCCCCACGTCCATGGCCCGAGGATTCGCGGTCATGGTGTTGCCGTACACCCCCGTGCGATAGAGACGCGCGGCTCGGTCGTTCATGGCCAGGATGGAGAGGGGGTACTGCCCGGCGTTCAGAGCCTTGGAGTAGGTCTCCATGTCCGGGGGCGTGAGGGCTTCGAACCCGGGGTAGTCCACGACGGAGAGATTTCCGGTGGCCCGGAGCCCGGCCTGGATCGAGTCCATGAGGAGGACCGAACCGTGCTCCTGGGTGAGCCTCCGGGCCACGGCGTAGAACTCGGGCGAGATGGCCATCCCCGGGTTGCCCTCGCCCATGACGGGTTCCATGAAGAGGGCCTCGACGAAGATCCCCTGGTCCTCCGCGGAGGCGAAGGCGATGTGGAGGCCTTCCACGTCGTTGGGTTCCACGGTGATGAGGTCCTCGCGTCCCCGGAAGCTGGCGAGGTACTCCTGGTAGGCCTTCCGGGTGGAGTCGGAGAACTGGGCCGGGCGCCCGGTGCGTCCGTGGAACCCGGTGGCCAGGGAGATCTTCTTGAGGACCTTCCCCTCATGACGGCCACCGGGGTCGGTCAGGATCTTGGCATTGATGTCGCTGATCCGGGCGGCCACCGACACGGCTTCCGAGCCGGAGTTCATGGCCAGAAAACGGCTGAAGGGGCATCCCCCGGACCGGGTCCTCCCGATCTCCCGCTTCAGAGCTTCAACCAGGCGGAGCTGGCTCACGTTGGGTGTCATGACGTTGGCCATGACCTGGGGGCGGCTCATGGCCTCCAGGACGGGCTCGGGGACGTGACCGAAGCCCAACATCCCGTATCCGCCGCTGTCGTGGAGGACGGCCCCCTTCGTGGTGACCAGCCAGGGGCCCCGGGCGGCAAGCGCCACGTAGGGATTCACGGCATCGTCCGCATAGAAATTGACGAAGGCGGCCTGGACCGTGGCGACCTGATCGGTCTCGTCCAGGGCCATCAACTCGGGCCTTTCTGCCCGGAGCCGCGCGTGCTCCAGGGCGGCGGCCTCCACGGCCTCCACCAACGTAGGATCGAGAGCCGCGAACCGGATGATGGTGTGGTCCGACAGACCGAGGGTCCGTCGGACCCCGCCGGCGGAGCGGATGGATTCGAGTTGGCTGATGACGCTCATGGCATGACCCCACAACCCACGAATGGAATGAAATCGAACCGGAATCCGCAGCCTAGGGCTGGAGGGCGAGGAGAGCAAGAGCCGGGTTGTCATCGGTTTCTTGCGTGTGCACACAATATTGTATACAATGCCCCATACCTTGCCACCCTATCCATGGCCCTCCGCCGGGCTGTCTTCATGAACGAAGGAACCAGCGAGCGCCCGGGAAGGAATCTCAACGACTCGGCCTATGATCAGATCCGGACCATGATCGTGATCGGCTCGCTGGCCCCCGGCACGCGCATCGTGGAGAGCGAGTTGGCCGAGCACATCGGGGTAAGTCGCACGCCCGTGCGTAGCGCTCTCCACAGGCTTCAACAGGACGGGTACGTGCTGGGCCAGGGCCGGGGGCGAAAGGTCAAGCTTACGGTGGCGCCCCTGACCAGGGAAGACGCCCGGGAGATCTACCATATCGTCGGCGCTCTCGACGGGCTCGCTTCATGGCACGCGGCCCGTCTCTCCGACAACAAGCGCGGAGCACTCGTGGCCCGAATGAAGTGGGTGAACATCGCCCTCATGGCCCAGGAGGGTGAGCCTAAGGGAGACTTCCAGAAGCTGTTCGATCTCCACGGGGAGTTCCACGATCTCCCACTGAGGGCCGTCGCGGCCCCGCGGCTGAAGGCGCTCCACGCCACGACGAAGCCCCAGGCGGACCGTTACAGGAGAATCTACTCCAGCGGCGACTACGGCCAGCAGAAACGGTCCGTGGAGGAGCACCGGGAGATCATGGAGGCCATCGAAAGGGGCGACTGCGCCGAGGCCATGTGCCGCACCCAGGATCACTGGATGCAGGCCGCCGATCGGCTCTGTGGCATTATCGAAGTCCTGGGAGAGAGAGGAAGCTGGTGACCGATCCTCTGGCAATGAACCGGCGTTGCCGGTCCGTGATCGACTCTTGCAGCCCCACCGTTCACGCTTCGAAGGGATGCCGAATATGATGAAATGGAAGTGGTTTGCAGCCATGCTCATGGTCCTCGCCGGCCTTCCAGCCGGCCTCCGGGCCCAGAGCGTGGGGACCGTTCAGGGGACGGCTCTGGACGCCACGACAGGCCTGCCTCTCTCGGGAGTGCAGGTCACGATCGTCGACACCCAGCTCGGTGCCTTGAGCGGGGATGACGGGAACTTCCAGATTCGCAACGTTCCCGTAGGCCAGCACACCGTGCGGGCGATCCTCCTGGGATACCGCTCCGAAGAACAGCTCGTCACGGTCGGGGCCGGGGTCGCGGCGAATCTCACCTTCTCCCTCACACAGCAGGCGTTGGAGATCGAGGGGCTCGTGGTGACCGCCCTGGGCATCGAGCGTCAGGAGAGGACTCTCACCACATCCGTGCAGCAGGTGGACGGGGAGGGTCTCTCCACCGTACCCGATCCCAACATCGTGGCCGCACTCTCGGGCAAGCTGGCCGGGGTGAGCCTGTTCAATTCCAATACCCCTGGCGGCTCGAGCCGTATCGTGATCCGGGGTGCGAACTCCCTCACGGGGAACAATCGAGCCCTTGTTCGTCGTGGACGGGATCCCGGTGAGCAACTCCACCGGATCGGGGGTGTTCGGGAGTCGTGGATATGCCGCCATCGACTATGGCAATGCCATCCAGGACCTGAACCCCAACGACATCGCCTCCATCTCGGTGCTGAAGGGTCCCAACGCCGCGGCCCTTTACGGGTCCCGGGCGGCCAACGGCGCCATCATCATCACCACCAAGAGTGGGGCTGCGGGAATCGGGGCCGGCCCGTCCGTGACCGCCTCCGTCACGACCACCTTCGAGACTCCCCTGAAGCTCCCCGAGTACCAGAACGAATACGGTCAGGGGAGAAACGGCCTCTACAGCTATGTGGACGGCAAGGGTGGGGGGACGTATGACGACATGGACGAAAGCTGGGGGCCCCGCCTCGACATCGGCCTCATGATTCCCCAGTTCTTCAGCGAGGGGGAGACCGCTCCCTGGGTGTCCCATCCGAGCAACGTCCGGGATTTCTTCGAGACCGGGCGCACCACGGTGACCAACGCCGCCATGAGCCTGGGATCGGAGACGGCCGAAGCACGCCTCTCCATAGGGCGGTTCGACCAGAACGGTATACAGCCGGGCTTTGCTTCTCCAGCGCACGACGCTCGGCGTAAATGCCAGCGGGAGCATCAGTGAGAAGCTCCAGGCTCAGGTGTCGGCCCAGTACCTGAACATCGACGGGTTCAATCGGCCCGGGCAGGGCTACAGCTCCGATAACCCCATGTTCGGCTTCGTCTGGTCCGGGCGGCAGGTTGATACCCGGCTCCTGAAGGGGCATCTCTACAACCCGGACGGATCTCAGTTCAACTGGAACAACCGCTGGAACAACAACCCCTACTGGGTGGCCACGGTCAACAAGAACTGGGACAACCGGGATCGGGTCATCGGCAGCGGATCCGTCACCTACCAGTTCACCCCTCGGATCTCAGCGCCATGGTCCGGAGCGGGACGGATTGGTACCAGGACCATCGCAAAGCGGATCTTCGCCGCCGGAACCCTGGGTCAGTCGGGGGTGGACGAGAACGGTGCATTCGGTGAGGGCGACGTCTTCCGCCAGGAGACCAACACCGACTTCCTCGTGACGGCGACCCCGAGCAGGATGGGAGATCTCACCTTCACGGTAAACATGGGCGGGCAACCGGCGCGACAGCGAACTACCGATCCAGCGATGTCTACGCTCGGCAACCTGGTCATTCCCGGGCTATACGACCTGGGGAATGCAGCCGTGACACCGGACCTTGGGGACTGGCGGGAGCAGGTGCGGGTGAACTCCCTTTACGGTGCTGCCCAGATCGGCTACAAGGACGACCTACTTCTGGACCTCACCGGGTCGAAACGACTGGTCTTCCACCCTTCCGGCAGAACAACAACTCCTACTTCTACCCCTCCGTTTCCGGGGGCGTGATCCTCAGCGACCTGGTGACCGTGCCCGGGTTGGAGTACGCCAAGCTCAGAGGTGGGTGGACGGCGGTAGGAAACGACGCCATCGGCCTTCTCGCTGGTGGATCCCTACGTGGCCAGCACCCCCTTCGACGGCGTTCCGCGGTACTCAGCCAGCTCCAGTCTGCGAAACTTCGACCTGAAGCCCGAGCGCACCGAGGCCTGGGAGGTGGGCGGGGAGTTCCAGTTCCTGGACGACCGTCTCGGGACTGGACCTGACCTATTACGACAAGAAGACCATCAACCAGATCGTTCCATCCCAGGTCTCGGCTCTGACCGGGATTCACCTCCCGATACGTCAATGCCGGGACCATCCGGAACAAGGGTGTCGAGCTCCAGGTGACGCGGAACCCCCGTTCGACTGGACAACGGAATCGAGTGGGAGATCTACGGGAACTTCTCCAAGAACAACAGCAAGGTCGAGGCGCTCTACGGCGACCTGGAGACCATCGTCCTGGACAGCTACTACGGTGTCACCGTGGAGGCCAGGAAGGGCGAGCCCTACGGCCAGATGTATGGGCGCCTCTACGTCCGGGACAGCCATGGCAACATCGTCGTCGGCTCCAACGGTCAGCCCCTCAACTCCTCCTCCAACCCGGTCGGGGTCGTGGGCAACTACAATCCGGACTGGAGCGGGGGGTTGGGGAACCGCGTCAGCCTACGGAGCCTTCAGCCTCAACGTCCTCATCGACACCCAGCAGGGTGGCTCGGTGTTCTCCATGACCAACCGTTACGGGGTCCGATCCGGGGTGCTGGAGAGCCTCCCTCCAGGGGCGGGAGCTCTACGACGAGAACGGGGTGCCCTCTCCCGCCTTCGGAAGGCGGAGGCCTCATCGTGCCCGGGGTGAAGGTGGTGAGCGGGAGACACGGTGCCCAACGACATCCGTGTGTCGGCCCAGGACTACTGCCGGGGCCTTCGGGCATCGCGGAGGCGTTCACCTACGACGCCAGCTTCGTGAAGCTCCGGGAGGTGCGTCTCGGGTATATCAAGTGCCCCGGAGCGTTACCGACCGGATGGGGGTGAGCCAGATGAACCTGGCGTTCGTGGCCAGGAATCTGTTCCTCTGGACGGACGTACCCAACATCGATCCCGAGACGGCCTTCAACCCCGGCAACGCCCAGGGCTTCGAGTGGGGGCAGTTCCCGTCGGCGAGGAGCTTCGGCTGTCGTCCCTTTCGGTAATCCCCAACTTCTGACCACCCGAACCGACGAGGAAACGATGACGATTCGAATGCTGTTCCGGGCGGTTCCAGCCGCGGTTCTCATCGCAGTTCTGGGTGGATGCGGCGACGGCTTGACCGAGCTGAACGTAGAACCCCAACCAGCCCGTGAGCGTTGGAGCCGAGTTCCTCCTTCCTTCGGCCATCGTGTCCGGGGCGGAACGGCTCCAGGGTTCCAGCCTCAACATGGACATGGTGGGGCTCTGGGTGCAGCACTACGCAGAGCACCGCTACGCTATCGAAGACCGCTACGAGATCCAGGACGTCACCATCAACGGCCACTGGAGCTACCTGTACGGGGAGCCCCCTCCGGGACCTCTACGAGGTGGTGCAGAAGGGGAAGGAGACGGAGCGGCCCAACGTGGAGGCCGTGGGCACCATCCTGAAGGTCTGGGTGATGCAGGCCGTCACCGATCTCTGGGGCGACGTGGGATACTCCCAGGCTCTCCTGGGCCGGGATTCTCCTCCGGAGATGACTGTGCCCTACGATACCCAGGAGGCGATCTATGACGGGCTCCTCTCGGAGTTGACGTCGGCGGTCGCCATGATCTCTCCCTCCGGGCCCAAGATCAGCGACGGGGATCTGCTGTACGGCGGAGACATGGACCGGTGGAAGCTCTTCGCCAACTCCCTGCGCCTGCGGGCCGCCATGCGCCTGTCGGAGGTGGATCCGGGGACGGCGGCGTCGGAAGTGGCCAGCGCGGTCTCCGCCGGGGTATTCACCGGGAACGCGGACAATGCGGTCCTGCACTTCGTGGACAACGGGGTGGACGTGCACCCCATCTACGGGTACGAACGAAACCGGGACGACCACTCCATCAGTGCCACCCTCGTGGACACCCTCAAGTCCCTCGACGATCCGAGACTTCCCATCTATGCCCGCCCGAACGCCGCCGGAGAGTACGTGGGTACGAACAACGGCGACATGTCGGATCCTCCCCTGACGGTGGTCTCGCGGATCGGCACGTACTTCTCCAGCGCCGAGACTCCAGCGGTTCTCATGTCCTATTCCGAGGTCCTCTTCCTGGAGGCCGAGGCCGCTGAGAGGGGCTGGATCGCGGGGAGTCCGGCGGGTCTCTACCAGGAGGCCATCAGGGCCGCCATGAGCCAGATCGGTGTCCCCTCCGCGGCCATCGATTCCTATCTGGTCCAACCCAGCGTCGAGTACCAGGGAGGCCAGGCGGGTCTCCGCCAAATCTGGCTTCAGAAGTGGATCTCCCTGTTCGGGAATGGCCCGGAAGCCTATGCCGAGTGGCGCCGCACGGGAGTCCCGGAGCTCCAGGCCGGTCCCGATGCAATCAACGACGGCTTGATTCCGGTCCGCCTGCCCTACCCGGATCGTGAGCGCTCCCTGAACCGGGAGGCCGTAGAGGCAGCCATCGCCCGTCAGGGCGGCGCGACCCTCAATAGCCGAGTGTGGTGGGACACCCACTGAGCGATCCTGGGATTGCGATCGGCCTGCCACCCTTGCCCTGACCCAGGAGCCCGGGGGCCTTCCCCGGGCCGGGTAGGGGCGGTGGGTTTCCTTCGAAACGTTTGCTTGCCTCTTGCCTCGGGCGTAGAGCGTCTCCGGGGCATGGTACCGGGAAGGATCCCTTGATGGTTGAGCCCCGTCATCTGATCGAGCTGGAGACACCCGCCGCCCTCGTGGATGTGGACCGAATGCGGGCCAACCTGCAGGCAGCGGGGGAGTATTGCAGGCGCTGGCACATCGCCTATCGGCCTCATGCCAAGAGCCACAAGTCCGCCGGGCTCGGCCGGGAGCAGATGAGGGTCGGAGCCGTGGGGTTGACGGTGGCCACCCCCAGAGAGGCGGAGGTCATGGCCACCGTCGCCGACGATCTTCTCCTGGCCTACTCCCCCTTCGGAGAGACAAAGCTGACCCGACTTCTCGCCTTGCCGGACCGGGTCCGGCTGTCGGTGGCCTTGGATTCGTCGGAGGCCTTGGGGGGCCTGGCTTCCGAAGCCCGGAGGCGCGGGCGCGACGTGGGTGTGCTCATTGAGGCGGACGTGGGCCTTGGGCGAGTGGGGCTCCAGACCGTGGACCAGGTAGTGCGCTTGGCCGCGGAGGCCGCAAACACGGACGGCGTCCGTTACAGGGGCATCATGCTTTACCCCGGTCATATCCGGGTACCCGTGGCCGAGCAGGGCCCCCTCCTGCGAGCTCTTGGCGAGCGCATCCAGGAGCTTCTCGTCGCCCTCGAGGTGTCGGGGCTCGGTCCCGAGATCGTGAGTGGAGGGTCGACGCCCACCTTCTTCCGTTCCCACGAGGTACCCGGGGTGACGGAGGTCCGGCCGGGCACTGGGATCTTCAACGACCGGACCACCGCCCTTCTGGGTGCGTGTGGCTGGACCGATTGCGCCTACAGCGTCCTCGCGACCGTGGTGAGCACCTCCGTGCCCGGCCAGGCCGTAGTGGATGCCGGGTCCAAGGCTCTTGCCAAGGAAGAGGTGAGGGCGACCTTTCAGGATCCTTCCATCGCCGCAGGCTATGGGTGTGTCCTGGACCAGCCCGAGATTCGCGTGAGCGCCCTCTCCGAAGAGCACGGGGTGATCGATCTCCGCCGCACTCCCTGGCGCCCCAGGCCGGGAGACCTGGTCCGCATCGTTCCCAACCACGTCTGCGTGTCGGTGAACCTGAGCGAGCGCCTCTGGCAGGTCAGGGGCGAAGAGGTGCTGGGGCGGTGGGAAGTGAGCGCCCGGGGCCGTTAGAGTCGGTTACCCGGGCGCTCTCTTCCCTACTTCACCTCAATCGTTCCCTTCGACTACTCCCCTCCCGTCGTGGCCTTGCCCTCCAGTGCGTTCGTGATCCGGAAGTGCAGGTCTTCCAGGTGGGCCTTCTTGATGCCCGACGCACCCGGGATGGCCGCCTGGATCTGCTCGTCCAGGGCCTTCAGCTCGGCACGAACCGCGGGGTAGATGTCCGACATGTCCGCATCCAGCTGGGGGGGACCGGTCGGGGCCCGTCGCGGTGCTGCCGCTGCCGTTGGAGACGGGGGCGGCGGGTTGATCTTGGAGCTCAGGCTCTCCACGTAGGCCCGCTGGAGCGTGCGGCGATACACGTCGATGTCGCGCCCGGCCGCCAGCTCGCCGAAGAGGCCACCGCGCAGGTCGCTCAGGAGCTCGGCGGGCGTGTAGGCCGTTCCCGCCCGCGCCCCGTGAGCGTATTCGCTGAGGCGGAGGAGGCGCTCATTTCGGAGAACGCTGTTGAGAATCGATGTCTGAGCCGAGGTGATGGTGGCCACACTCCCGCTGGGCTGGATACGGCGCAGGATGTCGTCCACGAGGAAGAAGGTCGGGGTTGGGAAGGCGTTCTGGTTGAGGAACTGCACCGCAGCCCTCTGCCGGTCCCGGCCGATGGGGGTGAACCGCACACCCTCCTGGTCTCCGTACCTCTCCCGGGAATCAACGCCCCCCACGACGTTCGCCACATGACCGAGCTCGGTGCGCCATTGGCCGATGAGGCGGCCATAGAGGAAGTCCAGGTCGTCCCACCCCTCCAGCGGTTTCTGGGTGGTGGGAATGAGGTACTGGACCTCCCGCTTGATGTTGGCCATGCCCCATCCCGTAGCCTTCACCGGGTCGGCGTCACCTACCGCCTCGGACTCTTCTTCGGGATCCGCCCCGGCGCTCCCGGACGTATTGAAGCGGAGCCAGGGCTTGGTGTCCTGCTCTCGAGCCCAAGCGTCCAACGTCTCCCTTTCCGCCTCGGGAGAGCTGGCCGTGGGAATGGGCTTGTAGCCCCACATGGTAGCGAAGATATCGTAGGGTCCGATCCCGGGGACCAGCAGGTCCACCGGGACGTTGTCCCCGGGCTGGACCAGGTAGTTGAAGCGGGAGTAGTCCATGATGCTGGGCACGTGGCCCCACTCGGCCAGGAATGTGGGGCTCCGGAGGGAGTCCGTCGGGTAGGTTGCGCTGGCCTTGAAGTTGTGGGGGAAGCCCAGGGTGTGCCCGACCTCGTGGGCGAGGACGTACTCGAGGAGCCGGCCCATGAGGGAGTCGGGGAAGGGGAAGCCTCGGGCCCTGGCGTCCACGGCCCCCGCCTGGGTGTAGTACCAGCTCAGCAGTAGACGTTGCACGTTCTGGTAGAACTGGACGTGCGCGTTCAGGATCTCCCCGGACCGGGGATCGTGGATGTGGGGTCCGGAAGCGTTCTCGGTTGTGGAGGGAAGCCAGCGCACCACCGAGTAGCGGGCGTCTTCCGGCGACCAATCGGGATCGTCCGGCGCTTCCCTGGCAACGATGGCATTGCTGAACCCCGCCGCTTCAAACGCGGGCTGCCAGTCCTCGATCGCCTTCTTGAGCCACGGCACCCACTTCGTCGGCGTCGCCGGATCGATGTAGTAGACGATAGGCTTCACCGGGTCCGAGACCTCGGCGTTGGGGTCTTTCTTCTCCAACCTGTACCGGGCGATGTAGCACTTCTCCTGCACTTGCTGGTCGTCGTCCGTGTAGTCGGTGAAGTTGACGGAGAAGTAGCCCACCCGGTCATCGCAGAGGCGGGGCTGCATCGGAACCTCGGGGAGGCGATGGAAGCTCCAGCTCATCTGGATGGTGTTGGAGGGGTTGGTGTTCTGGGTTCCGCCGGCTCGTCCTGTCGCCGGGGCCGCGGCCCGACCGCCGCCCTGCTGGGCGAAGGTGAGGGTCGCGAACACGTTCACGTTGTCCGGAAAGGGGGTCGCCCTGTCGATCCACGACCGGGAGGCGTCCACATTTCCGGGGATTCGGCTACCGGGGCCCAGCTCCGCCGGGGGCTGAGTGAACAAACGGGACACGTCGATGACCGCGGAGCTGTCCGCTCCGTAGGCCTCCACGTCGAAGGCCGCCACGATGGGGTTCACGTTGGCGTCCTTCACGGCCTGGTACTCGGGCGTGTCCGGATCCGCCATTGCCTCAAAGGACACGGATCGCAGGTACACCCGGTTGTTCCGAAGCTCCCACTGGTAGACTCGGTTGCTCACGGCCTGCCCGCCGTAGCCGGATCCCAGGACGGTCCTGGCGATCTCGGTGACCAGGAGCTGGTCCATGCCGAACTCGTCCTGAGGGATCTCGAACAGCACCCTGGGGCCGATTCGGTGGACGGTGAACAGGCCCGTCCGGGTGACGGCCTCGGAGGTCACCACTTCGTTGTAGGGGCGAGGGGTGGGCTCCTGGGACTGGCTCCCACCGGCCTGGGTGCCGCCTCTCCCTCCCCGGGCCCCGGCGGGGCCTGCGGTCTCGGCACCCGCGGCTGGGGCGGGGCTTCGGCCGGAAGGGCTGGGAGAAGCGGCGGGGGCTGGCCGCCCGCAGGCGGCCACCGCCAGCAGGGCGGCGACGGCGCAAACTGGAATAGGTCTCATGGCTCGTCTAGGGAAGAGCGTGGACGTCTGGGCAGCGTGCGTCCGTTCTCGGTGGCGGCTGCCCGCCGAATGGACCGTACCGGAAACGCCTGAGCCCGATACGGACCCGGGGTGATTCTCCGGCCCTGGAAGCGGCCTGTCAAGGCGAGCGGCCTGGACCCGGAGCACTCGGAGCCTCACATTCACGGGTTCGCCGGTGCCCGTCAGGACGCCCGTTCCCGTGATCACCCGTGGCAGAAGGTGCCCTCATGCGCCAGCTCTTCTCTCTCCTCGCCCTCGTCACACTGGCTGCAGCGACCAACGGTTTCCCCTCGGTTCGAGCCCAGACCATCCCGACGCCCGCATCCGTCTTGGGCTTCTCCGTGGGGGCGGACTTCCACTTGGCCAGCTACGAGGAGGCCCTGGAATACTTTCAACGGCTCGACGCGGCTTCGGACCGGTTGGAGCTGAGGGAGGTTGGGAAGACCAGCAACGGACGCCCCTGGTACATCGCCTTGATCTCGTCGGCCGAGAACCTCCGGAACGTCGAGCACTACCGGGAGATCGCCCTTCGATTGGCCCATCCCGGCGACATGAGCGACCAGGAGGCGCACCAGCTTGCCCGGGAAGGGAAGGCCATCGTGCATGTGGACGGAGGGCTCCACTCTTCCGAGGTGGCCGGGTCCCAGCACACGATCCAGCTCGCCTACGACCTGGTGACGGGGGACGACGACCCTGAGATCCGGGCCATCCTCGACAACGTGATCCTGATCCTTTGGTTCAGCATCAACCCGGACGGTGAGACCATGGTGGCGGATTGGTACGCCTCCAACCTCGGCACGCCCTTCGAGGTATCGTCCATGCCGTGGCTCTACCAGAAGTACATCGGCCACGACAACAACCGGGACGGGTACATGATCAACCAGATCGAGTCCCGGGTGGTCACCCGTGTGACCCGGGAGTGGGAGCCGCAGCTCCTCTACAACCACCATCAGACCGCTCCCTTCCCGGCGAGAATCTGGATTCCTCCTTTCGCCGAGCCCATCAGTCCCTACGTCCACCCGCTCATGTGGCGCACGGTCAACCTGGTGGGCATGGCCATGGCCGAGGCGCTGGAGGAGCGGGGTCAGAAGGGGGCCGTGCACATGGGGACCGGATTCGACGACTGGTATCCCGGCTTCCTGGACCACGCCAACAACTTCCACAACGTGGCGTCCCTGTTGACGGAGACGGGCCTCTACCGCTACGCGACGCCCCATTTCTACACGGTGAGCGATTTCCCGCAGGGATCGGACGACCTCCGCCCCGAATCTCTCTACTCCAGCCCCTGGGAAGGGGGATGGTGGAGGCTGAAGGATGCCGTGGACTACATGATTACAGCATCCACCTCCGTGTTGGACGTGGCGGCGAAGTACAAGGAGGACCTCCTGTACAATCGATACCAGGCGGCCCGGGACGTCATGGCCGAGTACCGCGAGGGGCCCCCTTACATCTACTTCATTCCCCAGGAGCAGCGGGACCCGGTGACGGCGGCTGAGATGCTCCGGCGCCTGGCCTTCAACGGGATCGACGTGAGCGTCCTGACCCGGGAGGTGACGGTGGACGGCATCACGCACCCGGCCGGGACGTGGGCGATCCTCATGGACCAGCCCAACGCCAATTTCGTACGGCAGCTCTTCGAGGTGCAGGTCTACCCGGACCTGAGAGAGTATCCTGAGGGCCCGCCGGAGCAGCCGTACGACGTCTCCGGATGGACCCTTCCCTACCAGTTCGACGTACGCGTGGTGGAAGGCCGCTCCCCCGTGTCCGACGCCCTCCTGGGCGCGCTGGAACCCCTTTCCGCCGATCCTCTCCCGTGGCAGGGAGACGAAGATGCCGCCTCCTGGGACTCGCCCCCAGGCGTGGGCTTCGACAGCAACCCGGTGGCCCGTGCCATCGTCCCGCCGGAGGGGAGGGTGCGGGGAGGTGGCTCAGCGCTGGTCCTGGATCCGGCCGAGAACAACAGCTACCGGGCGTTGAACCGGGCCTGGAGCCAGGGAGGGCAGGTGAGATTCGACCCGGGCGTGCCCGGAGAGGAAGGCGCCGCCGGGACCAGCGGAAGCTGGGTCGTCAGCGGTCTCTCGTCCGGCGCCAGGGACGCTCTGGTCCGGGATCTCCGGCTGCAGGCCAGGGGCGGCGGGGCCTCGGGCGAGGCCATTCGGCGGCCCCGGATCGGCCTGTACCGTCCCTGGAACGCCAGCAGCGACGAAGGGTGGACGCGCTGGCTCCTGGAAACATGGGGCTTCGAGTTCTCCAGCCTCTATAACGCCGACATCCTCGCCGGAGAGCTTCGGGACCGCTACGACGTGATCATCTTCGCCGACCTGAGGGATCGGTCCATCCTGGAAGGTTTCGGGGAGGGTTCCGTGCCGCCTCGGTACGTGGGGGGCATCGGGGAGGAAGGGGTTCGGGCGCTGGACGCGTTCGTCCGGGCGGGGGGGACGCTGGTGACATTGAATGGCTCCAGCATGTTCGCCGTGGACGAGCTCCACCTGCCGGTGCGGAACGTGGTCGCCGGGTTGTCCCGCAACGAGTTCTCGGTGAGCGGATCGATCCTGGAGCTCCTGGTGGATCCGTCTCACCCGGTCATGAGCGGCCTTCCGGAGCGGGCGAAGATCATGGTTGGTGGGAGTCCGGTCTTCACCACCGAAGACGGATTCGAGGGCCGGGTTCTGGCCAAGTACGACACCGAGGGATCACCCCTGTTGTCCGGGTACCTGCTGGGCGAGGATCACCTGCACGGCTATGCCGCGGCTCTGGAAGTGAAGCATGGCGCGGGCCGAGTCCTCCTCCTGGGAATGCGTCCCCACTGGAGAGGCCAGCCCTTCGGAACGTTCAAGATCCTCTTCAACGCTGCCCTCTACTCCGATCAGGTCGCGAGCCGAACTCCGGCCAATCCGGAGTTCTGGACCGCCCCGGAGGAGGTGGAGGAGGAGCCAGGGGCGAGCGGCGGCCAGCGGAGCGGAGGGAGAATGGGAGGGGTTCCCGGGGCCTGAGGGGTCCCCAGGATCTCCCTGCCCTCATCCCGTCCCCTCCTCCGGCGAGGACCTGAAGAGACCCACCCGTGAGAGAGCCGGAGGGCCCAGAGCCTCCCGGACCTGCACCCGAATGGCATCGGTGTGGATCGGTTGGATTCTCAGGATCCGCTTGTAGCCCACGGTGGTTCCATCTGCCACGGTGGTCCACACGCCATGGATTCGGGCTTCCACGGAGAACCGCGAGATCCGTTGGCCGAGTCGGATGGGCTCCTGGAGGAGAACGCGGTCGATCTCCGCGAGCTTGTCCAGGCGCACCTCCAGGGTCGCGCCGGTGACCGAGTCGTCGGCGGCCCAGTAGGTGGCCGGGTCGCCGTCGACGAGATGGTCGGCGGCGAACCTCCGGGCCTTCAGGCGCACGTTGTCCGCCGATGCAGTGGCGCCCCTTGCCAGGTCCAGGGCGAAGGTCTCGTCCAGGATGCGGCGGAAGGCCCGTAGGGCCGCGACATCGGTCTCGTGGAGGAGTCCCCGGCGGTCCGGCGGCAGGTTCAGGAGGAGGACGCAGTTTCGCCCCACGGATCGGTAGTAGAGGTCCACCAGGGCCTGGGGTGACTTCACACGGTCGTCCTGGTCGGGGTGATAGAACCACCCAGGTCTTATGGACGTGTCGCAGAGGGGGACCACCCAATCCGTGCCCTCCGGGTCTCCAGCGTTGAGGTAGGCGGGATCCGCTTCACCGATGACGATCCGGTCGGTCCGGATGGTGGACCAGTTGGTCTCCCCGGCGAACCCCCGCTCATTGCCGATCCACCGGATGTCCGGGCCCGCGTCGGAGAAGATCAGGGTCGAGGGTTGGAGCGATTTCACCAGGGCCATGGTCTCGGGCCAGCGGTAATAGCTCCGCCGGTCGATGCGCCGCTCCTCGTCGGCTCCCCCGTAGAAGCCGGTGCCACCATTGGCTCCGTCCACCCAGATCTCGTTGATGGGTCCGTACCCGGTGAGGAGCTCACGGAGCTGGGTCCGGTAGGCCTCCAGGTATGCCGGGCGCCCGTACCCGGCGTGGTTTCGGTCCCAGGGGGACACGTAGAGCCCCACTTCGAGGCCGTGGCGCCGAGCGGCGGCGACGAAGTCGGCCACCAGGTCTCCGGCGCCCCCCCGCCACGGGCTGGCGGCGATGTCGTGGTCGGTGGTGGAGGAGGGCCAGAGGCAGAAGCCGTCGTGGTGCTTGGCCGTCAGTATGAGCTCCCCCATCCCGGCCTCCTTCGCTACCCGGGCCCACTGGTCCGGGTCGAGGTCGGTGGGAGCGAAGAGATCCGGGGACTCGTCGCCGTAACCCCACTCCCGGTCTGTGAAAGTGTTGATGGAGAAATGCACGAAGCCCGCCATCTCCATCTCTTGATACCGGAGCTGCTCCGGAGAAGGCACCACGGCCATGGGGGGGAGGTCGGGTGGCCCCCTGGAGCAGCCCGCCAGGGTGAGGGCGGGGGCTGCTCCAAGAAGGAGCGTGACCCCGGGGAGCCTCGCAGCCACCAGGAAGACGACGCCGCGCCCGCTCACGGATCGACCCCGGAGACCTTGAACACCCAGGCGTACCGAGCCGGAGGCACCGCTCCCGCCGGCACGCGAATCAAGGTCCCTGCGTCCAGCGGCTCCCACTCGAGCGGTACCCTGGATCCCAAGAGGGTGATGGTGGCGTCGGCGGCCGGGCGGATCGTGTTCAGCGTGACGGACAGGGGCAGGGCCACCTCCCCCTCCTCGGGGAGGTAGATGGCGTAGACCGCGCCATCCTTACCCTGGGTCAGCCGGATCCGGCCCTCTGCATAGGGGGCGATGGGGCGGGTCCCGTAGATGGCCTCGCCGTTCACCTGCATCCAGGCTCCCAGGGCCGCCAGTCGGTCGTAGGCGGCGTCGTGCCAGAGTCCATCGGGCCCGGGGCCGATATTGAGCAACAGGTTCCCTCCCTTGGCTACCACATCCGCCAACATCCGGACGAGCTCCCGGGGGCTCTTGTAGCTGTCCTCGGGAACGTAGGACCAGCTCGTGGCCATGGGCATGGGTACCTCCCAGGGTACCCCGATGGCCTGGTCCGGCACCCGGGCTTCCGGCGTCAGGTAATTCTGGTAGGGTCCCGGCACCGCCCGATCCACCACGATCAGTCCCGGCTGCTTCGCCCGGGCTTCCGCCACGAGCCGCGGCATGTCGATGTCTTGGCTCTGGAGGTGCTGGAACTTGTAGTCTGGGAGATTCATACGCTCCCGGATCTCGTCGTCCGTCATGGTCCGCACCCATCCGCCGTCCAGCCACAGGATGTCCACGGGGCCATAATCCGACATGAGCTCGTCGATCTGGGCATGGGTGAACTCTACGAAGCGCGCCCATCGGTCCGGGTACTTTCGGATGTCGTAGTTCGGGTTCCGGTCCGGAGTGGCGAAGTAGGGCCACCAGTAGTCCGGACTGTGCCAATCCGGCTTTGAGAAATAGGCGCCTACCATGAATCCCTGGGCCCTGAAGGCATCGAAGATCTCCTTCGTGACGTTGGCGCGGGGATCGGAGCCGAACGGAGTGTTGGGGGAAGTGATCCGATAGTCCGTCTGCCTGGTGTCGAACATGCAGAACCCGTCGTGGTGCTTGGTGGTGAACACCACGTAACGCATTCCGGCGTCCCGGGCCGCCCGAGCCCACCGCTGGGGATCGAAGGCTGTCGGGTTGAACGTGGTCTGGAGTGCCTCGTAGGCCTTCTTGTATCGTCCGTAGTCCTCCATGGAGCGACTGCACCAGGGCTCGTCTTCGGAGCACAGGGACCAGGACTCCACGATACCCCACTGGGAATAGGGTCCCCAGTGCATCAGAAGGCCCAGCTTCAGGTCCTGCCACTGGTCCAGCTTCTGTCGGACCAACGGGTCGGTCTCCGCCACGTACCCGAGCTCGTCTTCCTGGGCTCGGAGGGGCGCCGGCGGGGCCAGCCCTCCAAGGAGTCCGGTCAGTATCCCGGACAGGAGTCCCGAGAGGAGCACCGTCGTCGGTCGAAAGGCCCGAAGGATGGACCGGCCACGCCGGCGCGCGCGCTCTTGCCCTTGGCTCCGGCTCTTCGGAAGATGGAGGTTCACGTCATGTCTCCCACGAATGGCTGCGGTCCTGCGGGTTCTTCCTCGCCACGGGCTCACGGTAGGATGGGGAGCCGGGCGGCGGCAAGCGTCCTCGCCTCCAGGCACCGTTCCGCGCGGCGCGGGCCGGTCCGGAACCTTCTTCCCCTTTCGACGTAGACGAGACTCGATCCCCATGGCGTGGCTGGTCCCTCCTCAACATCCGGCCCGCGGGAAGTGTCAGCCGGGTCAGACCCCCAGGCTCTCGAACCTTCTACGGAGTCCACATGCGGGCACCGCCGTTCTCGCGCTGTTCCCTGGCATCCGGAGCCCTCTTCGGGACGCTGCTCCTGGGGTCGGCTCCGCCGGGGCCGGTGTCCGGCGCCGGCGTCGCGGCGGGGGCTCCACAACGCACGCCCGGGTTCCATGCTCCTTCTCCGGAGCATTATGAGTTCTATTTCACCAGGGCGATCTATTCCAGTGGAGGGGGCCGTGGCCTCCGTGGCTGGGGGCGGGGCCGGAGCTGGGCGACGGACTATCCCAAGGCAGACCGGCAGTTCCTGGTGGTGATCAAGCGGATCCTGGGCCTCGACGCCTATGACTACGAGAACGCCGTGAGCCTCTCGGATCCCGCCATCCGGAACTTCCCCTTCCTTTACGCTCTGGAGGTGGGGAGCATGAACCTGACCCAGGAGGAGGTCCGGGGGCTCAGAGCGTACCTGGATGCCGGTGGCTTCCTGGTCATCGACGACTTCTGGGGCACGCGCCAGTGGGAGGTGTTCGAGTACAATATGCGGAGGGTGCTCCCGGGACGGCCCATCGTGGAGCTTCCTCCGGACCACGAGTTGTTCGACACCTTTTTCGAGATTTCGGAGATCAAGCAGGTTCCCAACGTCCGCCAGGGGCGGTCGGGTGGACCGACCTGGGAACAGGACGGGTATGAGCCACACGTGCTGGGGATCTACGACGACAACGACCGCCTCATGGTCGTCATCAATTGGAACACCGACCTGGGGGACGCCTGGGAGTGGGCAGAAGACCCCTTCTATCCCCTGGAATACTCGAACTTCGCCTACGAGATGGGGGCGAACCTCATCATCTACGGCATGACCCACTGACCGGTGGCATGACTCGCTGAACGTGGCCCGGCCTGGACCGGGTCGGGGGACGAGCTTCATGCCCCGGCTACCGAGCGGCGCGGGATGGAGTCCATCTTTTCGTTCTTCTTCAAGTATCGCCCTCTCCTCTTCCGGGAGGGCGAGATCGTCTTCCGCACCACCTGGCCGGTTCTGCTCCTGGTGCTGGTGGCGGGCGCGGCCATTGCCCTGGCCGGGGTCAGCTACGCGAGGTCCCGGGGGAAGACCGATCAAAGGGACCGGGTGGTCATGGCCCTCCTCAGAGTGGGGGTTTTCGCGGTCCTCTTCTTCGCTCTGCTGCGTCCGACCCTCGCCCTGACCTCCACGGTGCCCCAGCGGAACTTCCTGGGGGTCCTCGTTGACGACTCCAGGAGCATGACCCTCCCCGGATCGGACGGAGAGCCGCGGAGCACCTTCGTGGATGAGCGGTTCGATTCCGAGCACGGCGACCTCCTGAAGGAGCTGGAGGACCGGTTCGCCGTGCGCTACTTCCGCTTCTCCTCTTCCACCGACCGGGTGGAGGTGCCCACGGGCCTCGCCTACGACGGGACCCGCACCGATCTGGTGGGTGCTCTGGACCGGGCTCGGGAGGAGCTGTCCAGCGTTCCCCTCTCGGGCCTGGTGGTGATCTCCGACGGTGCCGACAATGCCGGAGGGTCTCTGGCCGAGGCCATGGTGCCCCTGCAGGCCGCTTCCGTTCCGGTTTACGCGGTGGGGTTGGGGGACGAGGTCCTGTCCCCCGACATCCAGATCGGTCGCATCGCGGCTCCCAGGACCGTCCTCAAGGGCACCTCCCTCCTGGTGGACGTGGTCATCTCACAGCACGGATATGCAGGCCGGACCGTTCCCCTCATCGTGGAGGACGATGAGCGCATTCTCTCGGAGGAGGAGGTCCGGTTCGGACGGGACGGAGAGCCCACGGTGGTTCGGGTCCGCTTCACCCTGGAGCAGCCCGGACCTCGGAGGCTTCGCCTTCGGGTTCCGCCTCAGGAGGGGGAGCGGGTTCTCCAGAACAATGGGCGGGCCGTGGAGGTGGACGTCAGGGAGACCCGCGAGAAGATCCTCTATTTCGAGGGTGAGCCTCGCTACGAGGTCAAGTTCCTCCGCCGGGCCCTGGAAGAGGACGAGAACATCCAGGTGGTCGTTCTCCAGCGGACGGCCGAGGACAAGTACCTGCGGCTGGATGTGGATGACGCGGACGAGCTGGCGGGCGGATTTCCCAAGACCCGGGAAGAGCTCTTCAAGTACCAGGGTCTGATCCTGGGAAGCGTGGAGGCGAGCTACTTCACCCACGATCAGCTCTCCATGATTGCGGATTTCGTCAGCCAGCGGGGAGGGGGACTCCTGGCTCTGGGCGGCCGGTTCTCCTTCGCCGAGGGCGGCTACGTGGGTACCCCCGTGGCCGAGGCTCTCCCGGTGATCCTCGGCGATCCGGTTCCGGATCCCCACTCCGCCTTCGAGGAAGTGAAGGTGCGTCCGACTCCCGCGGGGCTGGATCACGTGGCCGCTCAGATCCGGCCGGACGGAAAGGCCGGACCGGCGGTGTGGGACAGTCTTCCCCCACTGGCGGTGATGAACCCCATCTACGACGTGAAGCCGGGGGCCACCACCCTGCTGACGGGGGAGGGGGAGGGGGGACGGCCCCAGGTCGTGCTGGCCTACCAGCGGTATGGTCGGGGAAAATCGGCGGCTCTGCCGATAGTGGATTCGTGGATGTGGCAGATGCACGCGGACATCTCGGTGGAGGACCAGACCCACGAGACCTTCTGGCGTCAGCTCCTTCGTTGGCTGGTGGATGGTGTGCCCGACTACGTGGGCACCCGACTCGATCGGGAAGAGGTGGAGGCGGGAGAGCCCGTGCGCGTCCTGACGGAGGTGGACGACTCGGCCTACCTGGAGGTGAACGACGCGGTGGCGCAGGCCACGGTGACCGCCCCGGACGGGACAGTGCAGATCGTGCCCCTGGACTGGACGGTGGAGGAGGACGGCGAGTACGCAGGAGCCTTCCGGCCCGCCCAGGAAGGGGAGTACACGATCCGGGTGGACGCGACCCGCGGGGATGGAATGCCCCTGGGGTCCGACCAGGTCTATCTCCGGGTCGGCCCCAGCACCGAGGAGTACTTCGACGCGGGCCTCCGGCGATCCGTCCTGGAGCGCCTGGCCGAGGAAACGGGGGGCCGGTACTACGATCCCTCCACGGCCAGCGCTCTTCCCGAGGACATTCGTTTCACCGGGGCGGGAGTGACCCTCAGGGAGGAGAGGGACCTCTGGGACATGCCCGTCCTCCTGGTTCTCCTCGTCGCCCTCTTGGGTGGGGAGTGGGTCTACAGGAGAAGGAGAGGCCTGGTATGAGTCGGCGCTGGAGGCAGCTCCTCGGCGTTCTGGCCCTGGCCCTGGTCCTTACCCCTGTTCAGGCGGTTTCGGCCCAGGCGACCCGGGTCCTGATCGTGGTAGGGCTGGGAGGCGACCCGGGGTACCGGGACACCTTCCACCGGTGGGCGACGGATCTTCGGTCCGCGGCGGTGGGCCACCTGGGGGTGCCTCCCGACCAGGTCACGTACCTGGGCGAGCGGCCCGAGGACGCGCCCGACCTGATCGAGGGGAAGTCCACGAAGGAGAACATCGCCTCCGCCCTGGGCCGCATGGCTGAGGAAGCGGGGTCCAGGGACCGCATCCTCCTGGTGCTCATCGGCCACGGTAGCGGCCAGGGCGAGGGCGTCGAGTTCAACCTACCAGGCCCCGATCTGACGCCGGCGGAGCTGGATGCCATGCTGAGAGTCTTCACGACCCAGACCGTCGGGGTGGTGAACACTTCCTCGTCCAGTGGGCCTTTCGTCGGGGCTCTGTCGGGCCCCAACCGGGTGGTCCTCACGGCCACCCGAACCGCCCAGGAGCGTAACGAGACCCAGTTCGGGGGCTTCTTCGCCGCCGCACTGAACAGCGAGGACTCGGACCTGAACAAGGACGGCCGGATTTCCCTCAGGGAGGCCTTCGAGTACGCGACGCGTGAGGTGGACCGGTACTACGAGGAACGGAACCTCCTGGCGACGGAACATGCCCAGTTGGACGACGATGGCGACGGTGCTGGGTCCACCGAGCTCGGTGAGGACGCTTCCGACGGTGCCCTGGCGGGGACCTTCTGGCTCGGGTCGGGATCGGCCGTGGCCGCGGCGGGGGTCTCTCCCGACCGCATCTCCGATCCCGAGCTCCTGAGGCTCTATCAGGAGAAGGCCGAGCTGGAGCTCAGGGTCCAGGAGCTGAGAGCCCTCCGGGGGCAGATGGAGGAAAGCCGGTACGAGGCCGAGCTGGAGAAGCTCCTCGTGGATCTGGCCCTGAAGAACCGGGAAATCCGGGAGAAGGGAGGGGGAGGGAAATGAAGACCCTTCGAGCCGCCCGCGGGGCGCCGCTCGTGGGACTGGCGCTCCTGCTCGGGGGCCCTCTGGCCGCCCAGGACCCGATGAACCCCCCAGCCCCGGACCCTGCCCTCTCCCAGGCCGTGGCGCAGCTCCGGTCGGGGCAGTACGACGAGGCTCTCTCCGCACTTCGGCAGTTGGCACGGGGGAGCGACGCGCCGGTTCAGGCCCGGCGAGCCTACGCCCGGGCCCTCATGGAAGTCGGCCGGTACGACGAGGCCCGGGAAGCGGTGTCGGGTCCGGGTGGGCGGGCGGCGTCGGCGGAGCTGGAGAACGTCCTGGGCGAGGCGCTTTACGCGGAAGGGAAGCTCGAGGAGGCGGAGGGGGCCTTCCGGCGATCCGTGGAGGGCGGTGCCCGGGACCTCCAGACCGCCCGCAAGAACCTGGGGATTCTGGAGTGGAACCGGGGAGAGCGGGACGCGGCTTTGGCCCTCTTCGACTCCTTCATCGACCTCTACAACCGGTCCGGAGGGGGCCTGAGCGCCGAGGACCTCATGGCCGTGGGGACGGCCGTCCGCTACCTGGGAGTCACGAACCCGGCGCTGTACCAGGATGCCCTCATGGCCTTCGACGACGCTGCGGCGGCGGATCCCCGGGATCCTCGGCCCGAGCTTCTGACCGGGGAGCTCTTCCTGGAGAAATACCGGGCTACCGACGCACGGGAGTCCTTCCGTAAGGTCCTGGAGGAGAACCCGGACCACCCCAGGGCCCTCCTGGGCCAGGCTCGAATCCTGGATTTCGAGGGTGTGGGTGGCGCCGTGGAACTGGCACGGCGGGCGCTGGAGGTCAACCCCCGCTACGCCGATGCCATGGCCTTCCTGGCTTCGGTCTTCCTGAAGACGGAGGACTTCGGGCGCGCCCGGGAGGAGGCCTCCCGGGCCCTGGACGTGAACCCTGTCCACCTCGAGGCTCTCTCCATTCTGGCGGCAGCCCACTTCCTCGCCGGGGATACGACGGGCTACCGCCAGGCGCTGGCTCGGATCCACGCCGTCAACCCCGTCTACCCCGGCGTCTACACCATCGTAGCCGAGCAGGCCGTGGCCCAGCGGCAATACCAGGCGGCGGTGGATCTGGCCTCCCAGGCCGTGGGAGTCGACTCTACTTCCTGGTGGAGCTACGGGGTCCTGGGACTGAATCAGCTTCGCACCGGGGCGGTGGAGGCGGGGCGGGCGAACCTGGAGATCGCCTTTGCCGGGGATCCGTACAATCCCTGGTACAAGAACACCCTGGATCTGCTGGACACCTTCTTCCATTACAAGGAGATCCGGACCGACCACTTCGAGATCTTCATCCACGAGAGGGAGGCGGACCTTCTTGGCCCCTACGCCTCAGCCATGGCGGAAGAGGCCTACACCGCTCTCCAGGCGCGGTACGGGGTGGAGCCTCCCACTCCGGTGCGCCTGGAGATCTACCCTTCCCACGCCGACTTCTCGGTGCGGACCCTGGGAATGACCGGGCTGGGGGCACTGGGGGTCAGCTTCGGAAGCACTCTCGTGATGGACTCCCCGTCGGCGCAGGATCCCGGGGAGTTCAACTGGGCCTCCACCATGTGGCACGAGATCTCCCACGCATTCCACCTGGCCATGACCGACCACCGGGTCCCACGCTGGTTCACCGAGGGTCTGGCGGTCCACGAACAGAGGGAGGCCCGGAGCTGGTGGGGCTTTCGGGCGACACCTGCATGGCTCCAGGCCTACCAGGACGGGCGCCTTCCGCCGGTGAGTGGGCTGAATGAAGGATTCATCCGGCCCCAGTTCCCGGAACAGGTGGTCTTCAGCTACTTCGAGGCTTCTCTGGTTTTCGACCTCATCGAGACCCGCTGGGGTCTCCCGTCCGTGCTGGCGATGCTCCAGGGCTACCGGGACGGCAAGACCAACGAGGACGTGTTCGAAGAGGTCCTGGGCCAGGACCCGGAGGCCTTCGACCGGACCTTCGATTCCTACGTCCAGACCCGCTTCGGAGAGCGGATGGAGGCGGTGACCCCGCCGGAGGAGGCGGGAGGGTCCAGCATCTTCCACTCCCAGGGAGCGGACCTGGACGGTCTCCGGATGATGGCGGTGGAGAACCCCGGCAACTTCCTGATTCGCCTCTCCCTGGGAAAGGCGCTGGTGGAGAGAGGCCGGCTGGATGAGGCCGAGGAGGAGCTCCGGGCCGCGCTACGTCTCTTCCCCGAGTACGGGGGACCGGACAGCCCCTACCAGTACCTGGCCGAGATCCACCGTCAGCGGGGCGAACCGGAGCTGGCTGCCCGGGCGCTCCAGCAGCTGGGTGAGCTGACCGAGGCCGGGGACTCGATCCGGCGCGAGGAGGCCGAGCTCTGGCTCGAGGCGGGGGACCGATCGTCCGCGACACAGGCCCTGGAGCAGGTCGTGCAGATCGCTCCCTTCGATCTGGAGAGCCACCGGGAGCTGGCCGAGCTCTACGGCGAGGGGGGGAGACCCGGGGAGCCGTGCTGGAGCGGAGGGCGGTTCTGGCGCTGGATCCGGTGGACAAGGCCGACGCTCATTATCGGCTGGCTCTGGCCCTCCGGGATGCGGGGGAGCGGGACGAAGCGCGGAGCGAGGTCCTGAGAGCGCTCGAGATCGCCCCTACCTTCGACGAGGCCCTGGAGCTGCTTCTGGAGTTGCGGAGGAATCAACCATGACACGCACAGGCTTGATGGCGATCCTCGGCGTCGCGGCGGTCGGTGCGACGGTGGCCGGTGCCGCGACGGGCCGGGCCTGGGCTACTCGTGCCCCATCGTCGTCGACGGAGGCGGGTGAGCCCTTCTCGGCCGCGACGGCCACTCCTCTACCCCAGGACGTGGGCGAGCCACCGTACAACGGGCAGTTCACCTACATCCGGGTCCGTTACACCGACGCTTCCCAGAACCTCCGGAACATGCGTCGCGGCCGCCGGAGCCGGGGAGGCGGGGGGATGGGTCCCCATTGGGCGCACGACTACCCGCGGGCCGAGACCAACTTCATGAAGATCCTGGACGCAACCACCTTCATGGACGTCTACATGGAAGGGAACTCGGGGCGGGTCCTGGACCTGGACGACCCGGAGCTCTTCAAGTACCCGGCCGCCACGATCATCGAGGTGGGCTACTGGGAGCCTACGGACGCCGAAATCGAGGGCCTTCGGAACTACCTCCTGAAAGGTGGGTTCCTCATCGTGGACGACACCCGGGAGGAGAGGGGATTCGAATTCGAGAACCTCGCCTATCAACTCGACCGTGCCCTCCCGGGCTACGAGATCCTGCCCATGCCCCCGGACCACGAGATCTACGATTCGTTCTTCCGGATCGAAGATCCCCTGAGCATGCTGCCGCCCTACGGGCCGCGCGTAGCCACCTACCTGGGGATCTTCGAGAACAACGATCCGGTGAACGGCCGGATCATGGTCATGATCAACTTCAACACCGACCTCCAGGAGTACTGGGAGTTCTCGGACCGGGGCTACTACCCCATCGACCTGTCCAACGAGGCGTACCAGTTCGGCGTGAACTACATGATCTACTCCTACACCCACTGAGGGGAACATCCATGACGCAGGATCTGAAAGAGACCGCTCACCTGGAACGGGAAGGCGACGTCGCCCTGGTGGATCGGATGAGGGAAGGCCGCGAAGACATCATCCGCGAGGTCCGCAAGCTCATCGTGGGCCAGGAGGAGGTGGTGGACCAGGTGCTGCTGACGCTCTTCGTCGGCGGGAACAGCCTGCTGCTGGGGGTGCCGGGTCTGGCCAAGACCCTACTGATTCACACGGTCGCGGAGGTGCTGGACCTGGATTTCTCCCGGATCCAGTTCACGCCGGACCTCATGCCCTCCGACATCACCGGGACGGACATCATCCAGGAGGACGCCGAATCGGGGCGGCGTTTCCTCAAGTTCGAAGCCGGTCCGGTGTTCGCGAACATCGTGCTGGCCGACGAGATCAACCGGACCCCACCCAAGACCCAGGCGGCGCTCCTGGAGGCCATGCAGGAACACCGGGTCACGGTCCAGGGCACCACCTACACCCTGGAGGAGCCCTTCTACGTGTTCGCGACCCAGAACCCCATCGAGCTGGAGGGGACCTACCCGCTGCCCGAGGCCCAGCTCGACCGATTCATGTTCGAGATCGTCCTGGATCACCTCTCGGAGGAGGAGGAGCTGGACGTGGTCCGGCAGACCACGGGGATCCAGGAGCCGGACTTCAACCGTACGGTGACGGGGCCGGATCTGGTGGCCTTCCAGCGGCTGGTGCGGCGCATGCCCGCGCCGGAGCCGGTACTCCAATACGCCGTGTCGCTGGTCCGGGCCAGCCGGCCCAGCCCGAACGGGGACTCCCCGGAGTTCGTGAAGAAGTGGATCGCCTACGGGGCCAGCGTCCGGGCGGCCCAATACCTGATCCTGGGCGCCAAGGCTCGGGCGCTCACCTCGGGCCGGTACACGCCGGGCTTCGAGGACATCCGGTCTCTGGCCCATCCCGTCCTTCGGCACCGGATCCTCACGAACTTCCACGCCGAGAGCGAGGGAGTGACCACCGGGGAGCTCACGGATCAGCTCCTGGAAGCCGTGCCCGTGCCCAAGTCGGGGATGTGAGGGCCGTGGCCTCCGTCTCCCTCCCGACGCGCGCAGGGCGCCCAAGGTGTGCCCACGGGCGCCCAGCTCCTCCTTCCGGAGGTGCTGGCCAGGATCGACAACCTGGAGCTCCTGGCCCGGACGGTGGTGGAGGGATTCCTGAACGGGCTCCACCGGTCCATCTACCTGGGGTTGTCCCTGGACTTCGCGGAGCACCGCCCCTACATGCCCGGGGACGACATCCGGCGCATCGACTGGCGCCTCTACGGCCGGACGGACCGGCACTACATCAAGCTCTTCGAGGCGGAGACCAACGCCAACTTCGTGGTCCTCCTGGACGTGTCCCGGTCCATGAGCTACGGGAGCCACGAGGTGTCCAAGCTGGATTACGCCCGATACCTGGCGGCCTGTCTCACCTACTTTTCCCGGCGCCAGCGGGATCGGGTGGGTCTCATCACCTTCGATGACGACATCGTGGACTACGTTCCCCCCTCGGCCCGGAACCTGGACCTCTGCCTCCACACGCTGCACCGGGCCGAGGCGGGCCGGCCCGGCGAGCTGCGGCAGCCGCTGCTGAAGGCCACCGAGAGCCTGCGGCGAAAGGGCATCGTGGTCCTCATCAGCGACTTCTACGAGGACACTGAGGAGGTCGTTCGGGCGGTTCGCCTCCTCCAGGGCCCGGGGCACGACGTGCATCGTCTTCCACGTTCTGGATCCGGCGGAGTTGGAGCTCCCCTTCGACGGGGCCCTCGAACTTCCAGGACATGGAGACGGGAGAGCAGCTCCCCGTGGTGCCCGCCAAGCTGCGGGAGGGGTACCAAGAGCTTCTTGGGGCTCACACGGCCGAGCTCCAGGACCGGTTCACGGCCGGCCAGGGTCGACTATCAGGTGCCTGGACACATCCAAGCCTCTGGACCATGCCCTCTTCCACCTCCTTCTCCACCGGGAGAAGAGGAGCCGGGTTCGCTGATGCCTCTTGCAGTTCCTGGTTCCCGCCTTCCTCCTGGGGCTCGCCGCCCTGGTGATTCCCATCCTGGTGCACCTCACCCGGAGGCAGAAGGCCAAGGTGATGGAGTTCCCGTCCCTCATGTTCCTGGAGCGGGTGCCCTTCCGGGCCGAGAGCCGGAGGACGGATCCACCACTGGCTTCTCCTTCTGCTGCGTGCCCTGGCCGTGGCCCTCATCGTGGCGGCGTTCTCCCGGCCCTTCTTCGACGGACGAGGAGCTGGCGGGGTTGCGGCGTCGGGACCCCGGGAGGTCGTGGTGCTCCTGGACCGCTCCTACAGCATGGGGCTGGGGGACCGGTGGGAGCGGGCCCTGGAGGCGGCCCGGAGCGTGTTCCGGGAGCTGGGCCCCCTGGACCGGGCGAGCCTGGTGTGTTTTGCCCGAAACGCGTCGGTCGCCGTTCGGTCCTCGTCGGACCGGGCCAGGCTCCTGGCGTGCCTTGGACACCCTGCACGGTCAGCGACGAATCCACCGCCTACGGTCCGGGCCTGAAGCTGGCCCAGACGATCCTGGAGGAGACGGAGTCTGCCGGGCCGGGAGTTGGTCATGGTGGGGGATTTCCAGCGGGGGGGATGGACCGGCGACGAGGGGGTGAATCTGCCCTGGGGCACGGTGGTCACTCCGTGTGGTCTTGCGTCGGAGGTCCCCGTGGACAGGGCCGTAGCGGGGGTGGGCCTGGCCCGCCAGAGGATGGGCGGACGGGACCGGGTCACCGCCACGGCGCGCCTCGACCGACTGGGTGGAGCGGTCGGAGGAAGAACCGGAGGTGGTTCTGGAGCTGGAGGGGCGGGAGCTTCAGCGCCGGACCGGTCACTCTGCCCGGCCAACGGGGCGACGGAGGTGACCTTCGAGCCCTTCAACGTGGCCGCAGGAAAGCACTCGGGGTGTCGGTTCGGTTCGCCGAGCCGACGACCTGGCCCCTGACGACGCGCACTACTTCGTTCTGAGCCCGGGACGGGCCATCTCGGTCCTGGTGCTGAACGACGGCGGACGTGGTGCCGCCTCCAGCCTCTATCATGCAGCGGAGGCTCTGGCCGTCTCCGAGGAGAACGCCTTCGACGTCTCGGTTCGGAGCCACGGGGGCTGCGGTGACCGCCGCGGATCTGGAGGGTGTCGGCGGTCGTGGTGGTGAACGACCGTTCCATGCCCGGAGGGAACTCCGCGGCCGCATTGAGGTCTTACGTAGAATCGGGGGGGGGTCTGCTGGTGGTCATGGGAGAGAGGATCGGGTGGCCTCGGAGCTGGCCGACCTGCTTCCTGGGGCGTTCACCGGGCCCGGGATCGCACCGACGGCACGGGGCGGTCGTCTGGGCCACCTGGATTACGATCACCCGGTCTTCGAGATCTTCCGGGGGCCGCGCTCGGGGGATTTCACGGGAGCCCGGTTCTTCCGCTCCACGGGAGCTGCAGGTGGCCGACTCCAGCGCGAGCAAGGTTCTGGCCCGCTACGACGACGGATCGGTGGCCCTGGCGGAGAAGCGGGTGGGAGAGGGCCGGGTCCTGGTTTGGACGTCCACAATGGACGCGTTCTGGAACGATCTGGCTCAACAGCCGGTCTTCCTTCCCTTCATTCATCAGCTCGTGCGGTATGCTTCCGGCCGGACCGAGACGGTCTCCTCGTTCGCGGCGGGCCAGATTCTGGACGTCAGCGACGCCACCGCCATGGCGACCGCGGGCCTGGGGGAGGTGACAGAGGCGCTGGCAGGCAGCCGAGGAGCAAGTGGTCGGTCACTCCGTCGGGGGAGAGCCTGGCGCTTCCCACGGGGGAGAGGGCCGCGATTCCTGCACCTGGTGGAGCAGGGGATTTACGAGATTCGGCCCCCGGGGACGTCGGACGTTCGCCCGGTGGCGGTGGCGGTGAACGTGGATCTGGGAGAAGCGGACCTGGCTCCATTGGACATGGAGGAGGTGGTGGCCTCCATTTCCGGTAGGCCGCCCAGCGAGCCGACCGCGGAGCGCAGGGATACCAGGGAGGCCCGCCTCGTGCTGGAGGACCAGGAGCGCCGTCAATCCCTCTGGCGGTTTCTCCTGATGGGTGCATTCGTGTTGTTGGCAGTGGAGACCGTCGTCTCCAATCGCATTTCCCGGATCCCCGGGAGGAGAGGATCTCATGCAGGATAGAAGTCGTCCCCTGAGGATTCGAGTACTGCCGATCATCCGCACCGTTCGAGCGCGCTGGCGGCTCCGCATGGCACTTCGGGGAGTGGTCATCGTCCTGGGTGCCGGCTTCGCCGCTTTCCTTCTCTCGGCCTATGGCCTGGAGGCCGCCCGCTTCTCGCCGGGGGCGGTCACCGCCTTCCGCATCCTGGCGTGGGTGTCGGTCCTCGCCCTGACCTGGTTCTTCCTCGTCCGCCCGCTTCTGAAGCGGGTCGACCGACGAGCAGGTGGCCCTGTACCTGGAAGAGCACGAGCCCTCCCTGGAGTCGGCGATCATGGGGGCTGTGGGCCTGGAGAAGAGCTCGGCCTTCCAGACCGCTTCTCCGGAGCTCCTGGACCGCTTGGTGGAGCGGGCGGTGGACGGGCTCGAAAGGTGGACTATGGTCGAGGGATCGACCGGAAGGGGCTGTACCAGGGAAGCGGCGGCGCTGGCCTTCCTCTCGGTGGGAGTGCTGGCGTTCCTTCTCCTCGGGCCAGCCCACCTCCGGTACGGAATGACCGCCCTGGTGGTGCCGACGAAGGATGCGGCGGAGGTGAGCCCCTACTCCATCTCGGTGCAGCCCGGGGATGTCACGGTGGCCAAAGGGGCAGACCAGGTGATCACGGCGGAGCTCGGCGGCTTCGACTCCGATGAGGTGTTCGTCTACTCTCCGGAGCTACCGAGGAGGATTCGTACCAGCGCATCTCCATGCTCCCCTCCGACAGCGCCGGGTTCGACCTTCTCCTTCTGAATCTGGTGGAGGACACCCAGTACTTCGTTGAGGCCAATGGCGTCCGGTCCGCCGGGTACACCATCGAGGTGGCCGACCTGCCCTACGTGGAGGAGATGAATCACACTTACTATTTCCCGGCCTACACGGGCTTGAGCCCCCGGGAGGTGGAGGGCGGTGGAGACATCGCTGCCCTGGCCGGCACCCGGGTGGAGGTGTCCATCCGGCCCACCATCCCTGCTCCCGGCCGGCAGAATCCTGGTGGACGATTCGCTGGTGATGGAGCTCACTCCCCTTGAGGACGGCACCTTCGCCGGCGAGATCATGGTGGAGAAGGCCGGGGTGTACACCGTGGAGCTCGCCAGGAGCGACGGACGGATGGTGGTGGCCTCGCCGGAGTACACCATCGACGTCCTGACCGACATGCCTCCCACCGTGGCCATCTCCGAGCCCGGGCCGGGACTATTCCGCCAGCGCCATCGAGGAGGTCTTCATCGAGGCCAAGGCCGACGACGATTACGGGATCGAGGACCTCAGGCTCGTCTATTCCATCAATGGCGAGCAGGAGGACACGGTGCCCCTCTTTCAGCGAAGGGGGCGACCCGCTGACGGAGGTGTCCGCGGGGCACACCCTCTTCCTGGAGGAGTGGGAGCTGGACCCGGGCGACCTGGTGTCGTACTACGCTGTGGCCCGGGATAACAGGGCGGGCCATGCCGGCGAGGCCATGAGCGACGTCTACTTCATCGACATTCGACCCTTCAGGCGGGATTTCCGTCAGGCCGACCAGCAGCAAAGCGGGCAGCAGGGCCAGGGGCAGGGCAGCGATCCAAGCCAGGGAAGCGGTGCGCCGAACACCAACAGCAGCCTTTCCGATCTCCAGCGCGAGGTCGTGGCTGCGACCTTCAATCTCCTCCGTGATCGGGAGACCTACACCCCCGACGCGTTCAGCGAGAACACGGTGAGCGTGGCTCTGGCCCAGGCGCGGGTCCGTGAGGAAGTGTCCACGCTGGTGGAACAGATGCACTCCCGGGGCGTGGCCGAGTCGGATCCCCGCTTCCAGGAGATCGCCGAGCTCCTGCCTCAGGCGGTGGCGGACATGGAGGCGGCGGAGGCACTGCTCCGGGACGGGGCTCCTAGAGAGGCCCTGCCCCCCGAGCAAAGGGCCTTGGTGTTCCTCCAGAAGGCCGAGGAGACCTACGAGCGGTACGTGGGGCAGCAGCAACAGGGTGGTGGCGGAGGTGGCGGGAGGAGGAGGGGCCAGCGCGGACGAGCTGGCGGACCTCTTCGAGCTGGAGCTGGACAAGCTCCAGAACCAGTACGAGACCGTCCAGCGGGGAGAGCGCCAGCAGGCCGACGAGCAGGTGGACGAGCTCATGGAGCGCCTCAAGGAGCTGGCTCGCCGTCAGCAGCAGGAGATGGAACGGCAGCGCGCACGGGCGGATGCCCAGCAGAACCAGACCGGCGGAAGCGGCGGAGACTCCCAGCGTGCCTTGGCGGACGAGACCGAGGAAACGGCCCGGCAACTCGCCGAGCTGGCACGACGGTCGGGAGACCAGAGGCTGGCGGAGACCGCTCGACGGTCTGCAGGAGGCCGCGGATGCCATGCGCAGATCCGCAGCGGGATCAGGCCGGAGCCAGGGCCTGGCGGACGCCACCTCCGCCCTGGATGACCTGGCGGAGGCCCAGAGAAGGCTGCAAAGAACCCAGGAAGGAAGGACGGAGGAGGAGATCCAGGACGCCCTGGACCGTGTGAACCGCCTGGCGGAGAGCCAGGAAGCCGTGCGGGAGGGCGTGCAGGGGCTGTCGAACGACCCGGGGCAGCGCCGAGACCAGGTGCAGAGGCTCCAGGAACGGAAGGACGAGATGGTCCGGGAGACCCAATCCCTGGAGAGCGACCTGGTCCGGATGCAGCAGTCGGCCCAGGCCGAGAACCGCGAGGCTGCTCGCCAGCTCGGCGAGGCGGTAGACACCATCCGGGAAGGGAAGCTGAAGGAGAAGCTGGCCTACACGAAAGGGGTGGTGGAGCAGAGGGATCGGGACACGGCCATGGGCTACGAGGACGAGATCTCCGCCAACATCGAGAATCTCCGCCGCCAGGTGGAAGAGGCCATGCAGGCCTACCAGGAGGGTACGACGGGCCAGACCGGGCAGAACGCCGAGATGCAGGACGCCCTGGAGCAGGCCAGGGACCTGGTGAGAGGAACCGAATCCCTTGGCCGCCGCCTCGAGAATCGTGGCCAACAGGGCCAACAAGGCCAGCAGGGCCAGCAAGGACAGCAGGGCCAACAGGGCCAGCAGGGCCAGCAAGGACAGCAGGGCCAGCAGGGGCAGCAAGGACAGCAGGGCCAGCAGGGGCAGCAAGGACAGCAAGGACAGCAGGGCCAGCAGGGGCAGCAAGGACAGCAAGGACAGCAGGGCCAACAAGGCCAGCAGGGCCAGGCCGCCGGCCAACAGGGTGGCCAGGGCGGCAGAGGCGGCGGGACACGTGGCGACTCCCTGGGTGAGAACGGGCGGCGCGGGGGTTTGCCCGGTGACTCTCTGGGAGAGGGCGACCGGCGGGGTGGAATGCCGGGTGATTCCCTCGGGCTGGGTGGTCGTGGCGGCGGGCAATGGGGCGATTCCCTGGGCGACCCAAACCGGGACACGCGTGCGACGGACTACTCCTCCGCCGGCGGTGCCACCCGGGGCAATCCGGAACCTCTGACCGAGGAGGAGATCCGGCAGTATAGCCGGGAGTTCGCGCAGCGGCTGGCACAGGCCAGGGACCTTCAGCGAGCGCTGGAGGCCGAGGGTAGGGACATTCCGGACCTCGAGGAGGCCATCGACGCCATGGAGCTGCTCCGGAACCCTCAGACCTACGGCGACCTGCCCCAGATCGCCCTGCTCCAAGAGCAGATCAGGGAGAATCTGAAGCGAGTGGAGTTCGTGCTCAGGCGCGAGGTGGAGGGCGAGAGCCCGGGACGGGCTGCGCTCACCGGCACGGATGAGGTGCCGGCGGGCTTCAGGAAGATGGTGGAGGAGTACTTCAAGAACCTGGCAAAGCGGGGTGGAAACGGAAACGGCGGCGGAGAGATGTGAGCCGGCGGGAGACAGACCTCAACCATCAGGTGGAGGTAGGCCGGCTGAAGGAGCTGATCCGGCCGCATGAGGAGGGTGGGGGCGGGGGCCGATGACGCGGCCGCCCGCCCCGCTTCTTCATCGGTCCTATTGGACCGTCGCCGTCCCGCTCGGAAGGTATTGGTTGACCACTGACGTCAACGGATACGGAGTGAGGGGAATCACGTTGCCCGGGATGTCCGCCTCCAGGAGCCGCAAGTAGAAGGGATCGTCGGGGAAAGCGTCCCACCCCTGCCATGGCTCCAGGGTGATGAACACCTTCGCCCCGCTAAGATCAACGGGGAAGGCGATGCCGGACGGTGGATCGGTGAAGAAGTCCTCTCCCGGGAAGTCCGGACCGGGCACACTGCCGCTGTAGAGATTCGAGCCATCCGCCCCCGTCGGCAGGAAGAACTTCCCCGTGGACAGGTCCACCCCATCCACTTCCACCCATCCTTCGTAGTCCCATCCCACGGGAGCCCGGGGTAGTTCCAGCCCCGCGACGTACCCCCCCTCCGACGGGTCCACGAACCAGATCCCACCAAGGTCGTTTTCCGGGTCCTGATCCGTAAGAGTGCCTACCAGGTAATCCCCCGACGCGCCGGACAGGTCCACGCCCATGCCCAGCGAATCATCCGCGGCGGTCATCGTCACCGTGCCGTCGGCTGCCTTCATGCCGCCCATGACGAAGGTGTACGATGAGTAGTCCACCAGGATGGGGGAAATCTCCAGGGAGATCCCGACCCCCAGGACATCTTCGGGGTCCAGATCGGCGTCGAAGGAGCTCCCGATCTGATCTCCGGATGCAGGATCCACAAGGCGCCCCTCCTCGTCCAGGTTGAAGAGGACGAGAGGATATCCGAAATAGCTTCCACCGTTCCTGGCCAGTGCCCATGCCTGGTAGTTCACGCCGCCTCTGATGGGTTGGAGACCCACGAAGCTGAGGGTGATGGTTGAACTCCCCGTCGGCTGAGTGGGCCCACCGTTGTCGCCGCAGCCCCCCGGCAGGATGAGTAGGCCGATCAGCGGCAAGAACCGCAGGGATGTTCTTCGGGTGCTCGGCATCATGAGAAGCTCCGGTGCTCAGAAGATGGTGACTCCGCCGGCGGGGTGGCTGGTCTCGGGCGGACGGGGGCGCCGAGGGCCTTTCGTGAAGAAGAAACATACCCCGTTGTGGCTCCATGGTGCCAGGATTGGAGGGGGACTGAGAGAGGGGCCCCCAACGCGGCGACGCTCCCGGATCCGGGTACTTCGGCGGTCAGTCTCCATTCCGCCGGGCTCCGGATCGAGGTCGGTGGTCCGGACGCTCATCCCGGGTGAGAGAGGCCGAAAGGCCCGCGGCCGGTACGGAGGCCATTGGATCTGCGCCTTGATCGCCTGCGGGGCATCTCTCCAGACGCTGCCTCGTCCCCCGCGGGGCCGGTGTCCCAAGGAAGCATGCGATTGCCCCGAAACCCCTTGACGGATTTCTGGGCCGCCGGAGGCCGGAGGCCGGGACCTCCTCCCAGCGGCGCCGTGGAGCCCTCTGTCCGGGCCTCTCCCTTGCGCGGCCGCAGAGACGCACCTTCCGCATCCTCCGAGGCTGACGACGACCGGGAGAAGACGCCTGAGGGACCCGAAGAAACCCCGATTATATTGAGAGACGAGCCACGAGAACGGCGAGGGTCGAGACCGGCCGAGGGAACGGCCGCCGCCCGCTGCCCGCGGTCTGCACTCCGCTGCGCGGGGCCGGCTGCCTGCTTCCCGGCACGCGCAGCCGGCTGCCCACTGCCCCGGCGCCATGGCATGGAGGATCCGCCCTCCGGGCGGGAACGCTCCGGCCCGTGTCTCGAGGCCCGTAACCCGTGGCCCATGGCCCGTGACCCATGACCCATGGCCCAAGAAGAGGAAGAGGGGAGGAGGTTCTTCGAATGATCGCGTTTGCTGCCCCCGACTTGGATTCCGATGTTGGCGAGGCGCCGCTCGATGCTGGCCCCATCGAGACGCCCCCGTGCGCAGAGCCCGCAACAGCCGATGCCCACGCCGACGCCGGTGCTCCCGCGGTCCGGAAGCCCTCGGCCCCGAGCCTGGCGACCGGCGACCCCGAGACCATCGACCTGGAGAGACTGGGCGACGAGATCGCCACGCTGGCGGCCCACATCCACGCCGCGACCTACCGCCTCCTGGTCCTGATCCGGGCCTTCGACGAGCGGGAGGGCTGGGGCGGTGGAGGCTTTCGCTCGTGCGCTCACTGGCTCTCCTGGCGAACGGGGATCAGCCTGGGGCCGTGCCGTGAGAAGGTGAGGGTGGCCCACGCTCTGGCCGAGCTCCCCCGGATCTCGGAGGCCATGGCCCGGGGCGAGATGAGCTTTTCGAAGGTTCGTGCCATGACCCGCCGGGCCACTCCAGCCAACGAAGAGGAGCTGCTGAACGTGGCCCGGCACGCCCCGGCCTCGCACCTGGAGCAGCTGGTGCGGGCGTGGCGCCGGGTGGACCGCCTGGAGGATGCGGAGGAGGAGGCGGCGCGGCACCGGAGCCGGAACCTGCAGCTGTGGCCGGCGGAGGACGGGAGCTGGGTCCTTCGGGGCCGGCTGGATCCGGAGGTGGGGGCGCTCCTGCAGACGGCGCTGGAGTGGGCGGGCGAAGCGCTTTACCGCCGGGAGGCCGGCGAGGCGGGGGACACGGGCGGAGCCGCAGTCACAGGCAAGGCCGAAGACACGGGCGAAGAGGAGACCTCCCCGGAGCAGCGATGGGCGGACGCCTTGGGGTTGGTGGTGGAGCGGGCCATGGTGCAGCGGACGCTGGACGAAGGTGGAGCCGGCGCCGGCGCGGACGGTTCGGCAGGCGCGGCCGGCGAGGCCGGAGAAGGGACGTCCGACGGAGTCGGAGAGAGAAGAGGCGTCCGACGGAGTCGGCGAAGAGGCGTCCGGGGGAGCCAACGCTCGTCCTCCGCTGGGCCGACCGGACCGGTTCCAGGTGGTGGTGCACGTGGACGCCGCTACGCTGCAGGGGAGCGGGGAAGACGTGCCGGCGGACGCCACCGGGGCGGGCACCGCCTGCGAGAGAGCGGGCGGGCGCGAGAAGCCAGATGAGACAGGCGTTTCCGCGGAGATTCCTGGGCACCGGGAGGTCGGGGCCGGCGACGTCTCCGCGGAGACATGCGGATGCGAAAAGCCAGACAGCAGAGGCGTTTCCGCGGAAATTCCCGGTCCCGGGTGCGGGTGCGGGAACGAGAGCCCGGGACCGCGAACCCTGTACCCGGAGAGCCGCACCCGGAGAGCCTGCACCCGGAGAGCCTGCACCCGGAGACGGCGCGGCGCCTGGCGTGCGACGCCACGGTGTGGGGCGTCGTCCACGGATCGGAGGGAGAGGTGCTGGACGTGGGCCGGAAGCGGCGCACCATCCCGCCGGCGCTCCGTCTGGCCATGGAGGTACGGTATGGGGGGCGCTGCTGTTTTCCCGGCTGTGGCTGCCGCTACCTGGAGGGCCATCACATCCATCCCTGGGCCGATGGGGGAGAGACCAAGCTGCCCAACCTGGGAGCGCTCTGCCGGGTCCACCACAGGGCTGTGCACGAGGGTGGATTCCGCATGGAGGTGGGGGCGGATGGGGAGCCCCGGTTCTTCCGGCCCGACGGACGATTGATCCCGCCGGTGCCGCATCCGCCCGCTCTTCCCGCGGCGCCGGTGGCGGAGCTGGTGCGGACGCACGCTGCGAACGGCGTGGTCCCCGGTGCCTGGACTCCGACACCGAATTGGTGGGGAGAAGCCATCGACCTCCCCTGGGCCGTGGATGCCCTCCGGTCCGTGGGACGGGACGGTGGAAATCCCCTGGGGAGAGTCCCAGCGCAGGGCTTCGAGGCGCACAAGGCAGATTCTCCCTAGATCGGGGCGTGCCGGGCCTGGCGAATCGGGATTCGGGGTCGCACCTTGCCCCCGTCCGGCTCCCCCTACTCCGGAGGTTTCCTTGAGCCCGTCTTCTCATCCCCTGGACCAGATCTCCTTGGGCAAGATTGTCCAGATCCGCGAGCGCCTCTTCGAGGCCCAGGCTCGGGGGGCGCCGGTCTTCCGCCTGGAATCCGGTGACCCCAGCTTCTCGCCGCCGCCCCACGTCATCGAGGCTATCGTCGTCGCCGCCCGGGCCGGGAAGACCCATTACATCCCCAACAACGGGATCCCCGAGCTTCGGAAGGCTCTGGCCGGGAAGGTGGTGGAGAAGAACGGGATCCAAGGGGTGACCGCCGGCGACGTCTTCGTCACCAACGGCGCCATGCACGCTCTGAACATCCTCTTCGCGGCCCTGCTGTGGCCCGGGGATGAGGTGCTCGTTCCGGATCCCATGTGGTACGAAGCGGTGGAGAATATCAAGCTGGCGGGAGGCGCCCCGGTACACATCCCTCTCTCCCGGGCCGAGGGCTACCGGTATACCGCCGAGGCCATGGAGGCGGCCCTCACGTCGGCCACCGTCGCCATCTTCCTGAATACCCCCCACAATCCTACCGGCACCGTCCTTTCCGAGAACCGCCTCCGACAGATCGTGGAGCTGGCTCGGAGTCGGGGGCTCTGGATTATCTCCGACGAGGCCTACGAGGACGTGGTTTACGAGCCCGCCAGGCACGTGAGCATCGCCAGCCTGGCTCCCGACTACGGAGAGCGAATCGTCTCGGTGTTCTCCTTTTCCAAGAGTCATGCCATGGCCGGGCTCAGGACGGGGTACGTGGTGACCCGCTCTCCCGTCCTGAAGGACCGCCTCCCCAAGCTCATCCGCTGCACCATCAACGGCGTGAACTCGGTCACTCAGTGGGGCGCCCTGGCGGCCATAACCGGGGATCAGAGCCATGTGGAGGCCATGCGCCGGGAGTACCGGCGGCGGCGGGACCTCCTGGTGGGTGCCCTGGAAGGGATCGAGGGCGTCCACGTCCTCTCTCCACAGGGGAGCTTCTTCCTCTGGGTGGAGTTGGATCCGTCTCTCTACGCTCGCCTCGGCGTGTCAGGCACCGACGAGCTGGCGTGGAAGCTGGCGGATCAGGGGATCGGATCGGTGCCCGGTGACGGCTTCGGAACCAGCGGCGCGAACGCCCTCCGCCTGGCGTTCAGCTGCTCCACGGAAATGGTGGAGGAGGGCGCACGGCAGCTCCGAGCGGTTCTCAAGAGGAACGGGGACTGACCTGAAGCGATTGCACGGGGAACCGGCGGGCGTCGCCGGACGAGCTCGCGCCGGGACAGAGGCCCGTCATCGAGCCCAGGTTCTACGGTCTTTCCACGGGAGTTGAGGTGGCCCGGCGAAACGACCTCCCACGCGTGCTCGAGAGTCCGGGTGGGTTCCTTCTCGGCGTTCGAAAAAGCCCATTTCCCCAGGGGGTGCTGCTAAGGCGGCACTGAATCGAAGCTGTCGGCCCCCGCCAGGGGGACCCGCCTCGCCACCAGGGGAAACCAGGAGATCTTGAGGCTGAAGAGCCTGGCGGATCCGCCCGAGTAACCAGGGACCCTGATCCCTACCCGTTCCGCAGTCCCTCGATCTCCGCCACACTCTGGGGCTTGTGAGGTCCCAGTCGCCGGGCGCCGTCATCGGTGACGAGGTAATCCTCCTCGTTCCGGATGCCGCCGAACCCCCGCCACTTGTCCAGCTCGTCGTAATCGATGAAGTCGGTGTGCCGGCCTTCCGAGCGCCAGAGGTCCATGAGTTGGGGAATGAAGTAGATCCCGGGCTCGATGGTGAAGACAAACCCCGGCTTCAGGGGACGGGCCAGACGAAGGGACTTCAGTCCGAACTGCGTGCTCTTTTCCTCCCCGGGTTCGTACCCCACGTAGATCTCCCCCAGGTTCTCCATGTCGTGGACGTCCAGGCCCATCATATGGCCGATTCCATGGGGCATGACCATGGCGTGGGCGCCTGCGGCCAGGGCTTCTTCGGTGTCCCCCCGCATGATCCCCAGGTCCTTCATGCCCTCGAAGATCACCCGGCAGGCGGTGAAGTGGACGTCGCGGTTGGGCACGCCCGGGCCCAGGGCCGTCACCGCGGCATCGTAGGCCGCCAGGACCAGCTCGTAGATGGTCTTCTGCTGCTCGGAGAAGCGTCGGCTGACGGGGAAGGTGGAGGTCAGGTCCCCGGCGTACCCCATGGCGGTCTCGGCGCCCGCGTCCAAAATGAAGAGATCGCCCTCGGAGAGGATGTTGCCGTGGTAATGGTTGTGGAGGGTCTGCCCGTGGACGGTGGCGATGACGGGGAAGGCGCTCATGCCGCCGCCGACCCGCGCGATGCGCTCCACTTCGGCGGCGACATCCCTCTCCTTCAGACCGGGACGGGCCATCCTGATTCCAGCCTCGTGCATCGCCACGGAAGTGGTGACGGCCTTCTCGATTTCAGCCACCTCCTCGGCAGCCTTTTGGTTCCTCTGGTTCACGACGGCCTTCACCAGCTCCACGGAAGCCTCGGAGGCCACCTCCTCGGGAGAGATTCCCAGGAGGTCCCAAAGCTGGATCCTGGTGTCGGCCCGATACGGGGGCAGGAAGTGGACGGCGCGGCCGGCGGTCACGGCACGGCCGAGGTATTCCTTCAGCGCTGTGAAGGCCTTTGTTTCGGCGATGCCGGCTTTTTCGGCCCGGGACGCGATGGTCGGAAGATCCCCCATCCACACGATGTGGTCGATGGAGAGCTCGTCGCCGAAGATGATGGCGGTACCGGCGTCCACGTCCAGAACCGCCGCCAGGTCGGGCTGAGCCAGGCCGAAATAGTAGAGAAACGTGCTGTCCTGCCTGAAGGGATAGGGGTTGTCGGCGAAGTTGCTGGGGCTCTCGCCGTTTCCGAGGAAAAGGAGCAGGCCTCCGTCGAAGCAGGACATGAGGGCTTCGCGACGGTCTATGTACGTCTGGAAAGAAAACATGGGGCTCACCTTTCCTCGGCTGGTTCCGCTTCGATTTGAAAAGGGCAGACAAAGAATAGCCTCATCGGGGGGGGCGCCGCGAGCGTGGAGCGCGCAAGGGAAGTGCCGTCAGTCTCGTAGGCCGGGCGCGTCATTCGCTCGTCCCCGGAAACTCTGTGGCGGGGCGCCGGAGGGTTCGAGCCCACAGGAGCAAGGCGACCGCGATCAGCCCAAGGGCGAGGATGCCTCCGGTCGCACTCCCGGGGTATGCCCTCTCCCGGACCACCTCTGTCTCGTGCATCAGGGCACCGGCCGCCACGATTCCCGGGACCACGGGCCAGCCCAGGCGCCGGGTCAGGAGCCAGAGGAGCCAGAGAGCGACCGCGGCAGCCACGGCCCCGGCGATCCAGAGGGGCCAGCCGGTCTCCACACCGTGGGGAGCCAGGGCCAGCCCCATCAGGAGGAGAAGCGGGGCCGCCACCCATCTCTGGCCCGCTCCCCTGAGGCGCTCGAGGCCCGCGAACAGGAGTAAGGCCACGGCCGTTGTGGAGAGCACTTCCGCCACGGGCTGGAGGGCGGCGGAGGCCCAGGGCCAATAGCTGACCAGGCCGCCGTATTCCGGCCATGCGGGAGGGCCGGAGGCCAGGAGACGGTGGAGGATGATGGAGGCGCTCGTGACGGTCGCGCCTCCGGCCAATCCCATCAGAAGCGCCCATCCCGTGGACGGCCGCTCCCTCCGGATCCAGGTGTGAGCCAGCGCCCCCAGAAGACCCACGCCCACCGCCATGATCACGAGGCCTATCCCGATCCCCACGGCCAGGACCGCCGTCTGATTCCCGAACGATTGGAGCGTGGTGAACTGGCCCATCTCGCTGGGCCAATCGTTGATGGCCGTCAGGAGCGTCAGGGCTGCCACGGCCGGAGCCAAGACCTTGAGGGGCACGGTCCAGAGCGATCCACGAGCCCAACGAACGATGGCGTAGATGGCCGCAGCCACGAGAAGGGCCAGCAGCACCCCAATGGTGGGGAGGGTCTCGACGAGCTCACGCGTCTGCCGGCTTCGCCATCGCCGATCCCAGTCCTCCGGGATGTGAACGAAGCGGCTTGCGCCCACTACCTCGTCTCCCGCGATCCGGACCTGGAGGCGGCCCTCTCCCTCCTGGAGAGGGTAGGTAGTGGTGTCGGCGAAGGTGAACGTCCAATCGGCGCGGCTGGGCCGGGCCGTCTCCTCCGCGGAGATTTCCCGCACGGTCGCGGGACTTACCTCGAGTCGTTCGTCCAGGCCCTGGAGGGCCAGCTCACGGGCCTGGTCCTCGTCGAGGGTGGCTCCGGCTCGGGCCTCGGGAAGGGTGTGGTCGATGGACGCCACGCTCCCCGATGGAGCCACCCTCACCGTCCAGGTCTCGGCCCGCTCCTCGGGAGCCACGTCGAGCCGGACGAATCGGACCTCGAGCGCGGGGAGGGCCAGGTAGTCTCCCAGCATCTCCTGGTACTCCTCCTCGGTTCCCGCATTCCAGGCGAACTGGTAACTGGCTCCCTGTGTGGCCCTCATGGAAACCAGGGGGGTCCAATCGGGGCCCAGTTCCACGCCCCGCTCCGAGAGGGCCTCCCGGGCGGTATCGATGGCCTCGGGCCGGGTAACGGTGAAGCGTGGGCCCGTTTCCGTGTTCAGGTTGCCGGCCCAGGCAATGAGGCCGGCCAGCGCCAGTCCCAGGATTCCGATCCTCTCCCACCCCGGGAGGGGCGTACGGACGCCGACCGGGGCCATGGCTTCGGGGACCCTCTTCTCCACTCGCTCGCGGGGGGCCCAACTCCGGTTCAAGGCCCAATCCGGCGCCTGCGCCGCTCGTCCCCGGCGCCACCGAATGAAGAGCACCACAGCCAGGGGGAAGACACCGACGGCGATCACCACGACCCTGCTGATCCATATCGTCGAGGTCTCGGCCGCGAACAGAGGCAGGGAGAAGAGGCTCAGGTCGTAGAGGAAATGCCCGATGATGCTGGGGATCAGCCCGAAGTAGAGGCAAACCGCCCCCCAGCCCACATAGAGGGGGAAGATCTCGATGAGGCGGGCATAGGACGGCTGCTGGGGATAATTGGCGTGGCTCGCGGCGAAGACGATCGCCTGAAGGACGATGGCGCCCCAGATCCAGAGCCCCGCCCTCCCGTATCGACGTCCGAGAAGGGCCGCGGCCCCGATTGGAATGGCCCTGAAGAGGCTCTCCTCGGAGAAGGCGGCGAAAAGGGAATTGCTGACTGCGGTGAGCCAGGGCAGGGGAGTGGCCAGCAGGTCCGGCTCCACCAGGGCACTCGCCGGGCTCCACCAGCCGGCCCACCGGCTCATGAGGGTATAGAACACCACCACATATCCCAGCTCGAGCCCCAGCACCAGGTACGGAGCCATGGTGCGGCCAAGGGCGGCATCGGAGTTGGCTACCCCAGGCGACCAGATCTTCCACTGCTGGAGCTGGCCGGGAAATCCCGCGCGCAGCAGGCCTTCTCCCGCGAGAAAGATGAAGGCGAGGAAGGCCGTTCCGGCGAGGAAGATCCCAATGGCGGAGAGGACGTTCATCGCGAGGAAGACCCGGGCCGAGAGCGCCGTGTCGTACCCCATCCAGGCCAGGGGCAGGTTGTTGAGTGCGTCCATGGCCATGAGCGCGGAGATCACGCCTCCGATGACGAGGGGGATCCTCCACTCCACCAGGCGCCTCCTCAGCAGATACGCCGTACCGATTCCGCCCCCCAGGAGGAGGAAGAGAAGGACGAACACGGTCTGTCCTGCCAGAGCGAGGCTGTCGTTGGCATCGCGGGTGTCCTGGTAGCGCCTCAAGAACGCGTCGGGCACGTGGGCGAAGCGGGTCACTTCCACGAGCCTGTCCCCGGCGACCCGGAGCCGGAGCCTGAGAGTAGCCTCACCCGGGGTAAGGTCGCTGCGCTGGTAGACGAAGGTGTGGTCGATCCTCCCTCCGGGACGCTCCTCCTGGGAGGACTCCAAGAGCTCGTAGATGCTCGGATCCATTCCCCAGTCGGCCACGGCTCCGGTAACCGCGAGGTCACGGGCCTCGTCCGGCGTGATGTTGGTGCCCGGGGCCTCCTCGGGCAGCCGGACGTTGAACCCGAACGGCGTTCCAGCCGGCGTGAACCGGACCTCCGTTTCCTCCACCACTCCCTGGGCGAAACGCCGCACCTTCCAGACGTAGAGAGTGACCTCGCCTTCCCGGATGAGCCGGTTCAGCTCACCCAGGCCCCCCCCCTCCAGCTCCATGTAGGTCTGGAAGGCCGGATCCAGCTGGCCAAAGGAAGCCGCCTGCCGAGCATCGGAGGGGCCCCAGTCAAAGCGCCGGGACAGAGTGCCCGCCTGCTCCATGGCCTGGGAGCGGTCCATCTGCACGTCCACCGCGAGGAGTGGGAAAGCCTCCGGGAAGAGACGGTTCGCCAGGAAGGTCCCCGTGAGACCGAGAAGGACGAGTACGATCCAGAACGCTGGCTTGCGGGTCATGGTCGAGTCCGCCACGAATGTTGGTCGATGGACGATGCGTGATTGCGCCCTCCACCCTATCCCTGGGCCTGGTAATCGCGCAATCACTTTAGCCCAGGGAGGAGGGCCCAGGGGAGGAGACCGGTGCCTCTCCGGAGCCTCTCCGGGGCCGGTCCGGGGCCCCTCCAATCGGCGAGCGCGGATATAATGTGACGCGAGAAGAGCCCGAAACCTCAGGCTGGGGGGAGGCGACTGCCCCCCGCTCCAACGCGTGCGGCCGACACGTCAACTACCGGGGCGGAGCTCAGCCCCAGGGATAAGGCCCGTCCATCCGGATGCCCTTGGCCTCGAAGAGGAGCTCGATGAGGCGCTGCCAGGACTCCCAGCTGGTGGTCCGGCCGTAGACGCTGTTGGTCTTGTGGGCGATGACCAGGTCGATGGCGGGGAAGACGGTGATCCACTGGCCGATGGCGCCACGGGCCGTGTACGCGCCCTCGAAGGGACCCGTGACCCGGGGTCCATCGAACACCCACCACATGTACCCGTAGCCGAAGTAGCCGTCCCGCCGGCTCACAGGGTGCATCTCTTCGAGGGGCGTCACCACGCTCACGATCCGGCGAGCCCAGTCACCATCGATGAGCTGCTTGCCGTCCCAGTTCCCCTCGTTGAGCATGAGGTACCCGATGCGGGCCATGTCCCGGGTAGAGAACCACATGTGGTAGGCCGGGTTCACGGAAACGCTGAGATCCCCGCTCTTGCGCTGGGCGCTCCGGTCCCAGTCCTGAAACTGCAGGGGATGCGCCAATTGTGCCTGGATCTCGTCGTAGATGTCCCTGCCCGTGAGCTGCTCGAAGACCGCGCCCGCGGCGTTGAAATCCCAGTTGCTGTAGAGCTGGTAGGTACCGGGCTCCTGCGATCCGCGCTCCGGAGCCGAGGCCAGGTCGTCACCGCTATTGGAGGCTGCATGGTACACTCCCGAGCGAGCCGTGATCAGGTCCTGAATCCTCGACTGCTTCTCGATGGGAAGGAGCCCTCCCACGTCGTCGAAGCCCAGGTCCTCCAGGGTCCAGTCCAGGTCGATGATACCGTTGTCGACCCAGTAACCGTAGAGCATGGACAGGACGCTCTTGCGGCAGGAGGCCAGGTAGGACAGCTCCTCGATGTCCCCGTAGGTCCAGACCACTCGCCCGCGGTCCACCACCACGATCCCCGTGGAGTTCGCGCTGTCGCGAACGAAATTCGATGCCTGGCGGAGCACGTCGGGGGACCACCCGTAGGCCTGTAGATCCCGGCGTCCCACGGTCTCCCATTCCTCGCCGGGGAACACAGGATCCTGCGAGACCTGGCACCTCGCGGATGAGGCGCCCAGGAGGACCAGAAGGAGGGCCGGGAAGACACTCGTGCGACGGAACATGATTCGGCTCCGGGTTGGCGTTCGGGAAGGCGAATGTACAGTCTGGTCGAAGAGGTATCCAGGGTGGGATCGTCCTGTTCCGCCGCCGGATCCCCAGAGGAGGGGAGGTTGGGGGGGAAACAGTTGACTGCGCCGGTGGGTACGAGCCACTGTTGATGGGCTTTCAACCTTATCCGCGAGTGGGATGAGCTTACTGAACCGATGGTTCGAATCCGCGAGGCTCCTCCTCGGGGGAGGGGGAGGTGGCGTGTCCGAGAGGCAGCTCAAGGACATGGCCGCCCGGGCCGAGAAGGCGTCACCCGGGACCCGGTGGACGATCTTCAACCGCCTCGGAGACGCGTACCTCAAGTCCGGTGACCGCCTCCGGGCCCTGCGATACTTCGGAAAGGCCATCGACGCCCTTCTCGAAGACGATCAGCCCGAACCTGCCCGTGCCGTGGCCAAGAAGGTCATTCGTCTCCACCCTGAAGCCATCCGCACGCTCTGCACGCTGACGTGGCTGGATCTTTCCTCCATGAAGGCCGAGGCCGCGATCTCCAGCCTGCTGGAGTACGTGGCCGTCGCCAAGGAGGGGCAGCGAGAGCGGTTGGCCTGCGGGCAGATTCTCGAGATGGCCCGCCTGGCCCGGTCCCCCGAGTTTCTCGAGGAGGCGGCCAAGGCCCTGGACGAGCTGGGGTGCACGGCCGATGGCGCCGAGGCCCGGGGGTGGAAGGAGGCCGGTGGCTCCCCCGACGCCCCCGAGGACCCGGATGAGCTCTACCGCCTCTGTCTCAGGGCGGCCATCGGGTCCAACATCAAGATGAAGACGAGAGGGGCTTTGGCCTGAGGGAGGACCCAGGTCTGTTTCCGGTCGGGAAGCGGCGGTGCCGGAAGAAAGCCGTGGCATCGTCCGGGGGAGGGTGACGCACTGGAACCTGGAGAGGACTCGACCCCGCCCCTGGCTTCAGACCGGCAGGAAGCCGGCGTCGGATTATCCTGGCGGAAAGCCGAGGTCCCCGGAGCTGGATGAACCAGGCCCCAGGCTGCCGGCGGATCGCTCCTGTCCGGTTCACGGCCGAAGGCGTCACCCCATGCCGGATGAGATAGGGCGCCGAGGCGCCGCCGACCTTCAGGGCAGGAAGTAGACCAGGGCGGTGTAGATTCCCAGGAAGACCACCAGGAAGAGCGCCAGCTTGAGCAGACGCTTCACCACCGCGTAGCCCAGGAAGGCGAGAAGGAACGCTGCCAGGAGCAGGACGACCTGGTGTTCCGTCACGTATCTCAAGACCTCGTTCAGGTCAGGCATCCCCTTCGTCCATCCGTGTCATCGGCTCGACGCTCACGACCGCTTCGTCCCGGCTTCCCCGTAAGGTATCACGTTCTCTCACCATTACGACTCTTTCCCTTCCGGAGGTTTCAGGGCCTCGGATGACCGCTCGTCTTAACGCCTTTCTTACGAGACACGAACTTGCCCGCAGGGGGCGGCTGTTGCTGGAAGGTCTTCAACCGGCCTACGTTTCGAGGCCATCCGGGAGTTCAACGCTCCTACCGACGACGGCGCAGAGGACATCACCGTGACCTTCCCCCAGAAGCAGGCTCGCCTCCGTTCCAGAAGCGGAATGCCCCTGCTCCTGATCTTCCTCCTGGTCACCCTCGGACTCTCCCTCTGGTTGGGATTCCAGGCGGTGGAGGCCGCCCGCTCCCATCGGCGCACGGCCGAGGGAGTTCTCCAGGACTACGCCGAGATCGCCGTCGCCGAGTACTCCCGGCGGATCGAGGACCGCCTGGATTTCTTCTTCCGAGAGGTCTTCGACGAGGTCCCGTGGCGCATCCGCCGGGGGCCCCCACCTCCCCCCGACGTCATGCGTCGCGGCCTGAACGGGGCGCTTCGAAGGCTGGATTGCGAATGCGAGGGCCTTCGGCGGAACGCGGTATTCCTGCTTTCCGATCTGACCTCGGGAGATGTGGAGAGCGAGCCGGACACGGTGTCGCCGGAGGTGAAGGAGCGCGCGGCGCAGCTGGCTGGAGCCGCGTGGGCCGCGAACCCGGAGGAGCGGCTCGCACTGGCGACGGCTGCGCCGGGGGTGGTTCTGGAGACCGCGTCCCTCCTGGCCTTCAATACCTCGTTGGACGCTAGCGGGGAGGAAGGGAGGGGAAGTGCCATCTACATCGTCCTCGTCGACCTTCCATCCGCCACCGAGCTCTTCGAAGCCTGGTACGAGGAGGAGGGACTGCTCCCCGAGGTCATCATGGGCAGCGAGTCGAATGACTCCCTCCTCCATCTGGCGGTTCGGACCGCTCAGGGAGTGCCCCTCTTCGTCTCGCCCCGGGACCCCTCGAGCGCCGATCTCACCTCCGACACGCTGCCGCCCGAGTACGGTGGCCTGGTGGTGGAAGCGGCGATTCGCCCCGATGCGGCCTCGGCTCTGGTCATCGGCGGCCTCCCCCGGGCTCGCCTCCCGCTCCTCCTTGCCCTCATGATCGTCACGGTGGGGGTTGGGGTGGCGGCCCTGATTCAGATCCGGCGGGAGGAGGAGCTGAGTCGGCTGCGGGACGATTTCATTTCGGGCGTGTCCCACGAGTTCAGGACCCCCCTCACCCAGATCCGGATGTTCACGGAGCTCCTCGCCGACGGAAAGCTGAGGACCGAGGAGGAGCGGCGGCGCTCCACCACCGTCATCAACCGGGAAGCCCGTCGCCTGACCCACTTGGTGGAGAACATCCTCCACTTCTCCAGGATGGGGCGGGCTCCCGCCTCCCACGGGACGACCGAGCCGGTGGCGGTCCAGGAAGTATTCCGGGATCTCGCGGAAGCCTTCGCTCCTCTGGCCCAGGCCAGGAGGTGCACTCTGGCCGTCCGAGTGGAGCCGGAAGAGCTGGTGCTCTCCGCCAGCAGAAGCGGACTCCACCAGATCCTCGCCAATCTCCTGGACAACGCCTTGAAATACGGCCCGGATGGCCAGACGATTCGAATGGAAGCGCTGTCCCGGGAGGGCTGGGTGCGCCTCTCGGTGGAGGACCAGGGGCCCGGGATCCCACCCCGGGAGAGAGCCCGTATCTGGGACCCATACCGACGCCTCGAGCGGGACGTGGCTGGACAGGTGCGGGGGAGCGGCATCGGGCTTTCGGTCGTGGCCGAACTGGCCCGAGCCGCTGGAGGTTCCGCGTGGGTCGAGAACGGAAACGGTCGAGGGGCCAACTTCGTGGTCGAGCTTCCGGCCCGTCCCCTCGGTACCCGGGGGTCCACGAAATTCCTGGCTTCCCGTGAGGTGACCTGAGAACGTGTCCAGGATTCTCGTAGTGGAAGACAACGAGGACCTCGCCTTCGGACTGCGAACGGTGTTGGAGTTCGAAGGGTACGCCGTGGATGTAGCCGATACGGGCGAGTCCGGCCTGTCTTCGGTCCAGAACGTGTCTCCCGATCTCCTGATCCTGGACCTGATGCTCCCGGGGAAGAGCGGGTTCGAGGTTCTCCGGGAGCTCCGCGGCTCGGGGCACCGCTTTCCGGTGCTCATTCTTACGGCCCGGAGCCAGGAGTCCGACGTCGTCCTGGGCTTCGATGTGGGCGCGGACGATTACGTCACGAAGCCTTTTTCCACGGCCGAGCTCCTGGCGAGAGTCCGAGCCCTCCTCCGGAGGACCCAGCCCGGTGGGACCCGGGCAGGCGGAGAGAGGGTGCTGAGGTTCGGAGACGTGGAGGTCTCTCCCGCGGCCCGGACCGTGCGTCGGAAAGGCAAGCCGGTGGACCTCACTCCCAAGGAGTTCGACCTCCTGGTGGCTCTCCTGGAGCGGGAGGGAGGGGTGGTCAGTCGCCAGGAGCTTCTGAAAGAGGTCTGGGGCTACGAGTATGCGGACATCAACACCCGCACGGTCGACGTGCACCTCTCCGAGCTCCGAAGGAAGCTGGAGGACGATCCGGGCAAGCCCCACTTCCTCCTGACGGTGCGGAAGGCGGGATACCGCCTCAAAGCCTGAGGTCCCAGCGCGGCGCCGGCGTCTTACCCGCCCCTGACATCTTTCGTCCACCCTTCTTACGCATCGACTACAGGATCCCGGTTCGGGGCCCTCAGGGAATCCGTATCGTTCTAAGGTGGTGCTCGACGTACGCCGGAGACCCCTTCAATCGGGACATCGGATATGGGATCCCCATCTGCTTCAGCGCGACCCCTCCAACCTCTTCGCCCCGCGCTCCTCCTTCTGGCTCTCGGGCTGTTGTTGAGCTTCCGCCCGGGGTCAGCCCAGGAGCCCCCTCCCCCCCAACCCGGGCAGGAGGAGAACCTGAGAGTCTTCCTGGATTGCCAGATGTGCGACTTCGACTACTTCCGACGGGAAGTGTCGTTCGTCAACTATGTCCGAGATCGCATGGACGCCCAACTCCACGTCCTCGTGACCGCGCAGGGAACCGGAGCCGGCGGCCGTGAATACACGATGGACTTCATCGGCCTCCGCGAATTCCAGGGCCGTGAGGACACGCTCACCTACGTCTCCCTTCCCGACGAGACCAGCGACGAGACCCGGGCCGGGCTGGTGCGAACCTTCAAGCTGGGACTGGTCCCCTACGTTGCCGGCACACCCCTGGGACGCCGCCTCGACGTGCTGTACCAGGGGCCGAGGGGCGCACCCACGGCGGAGGAGGTCTCCGACCCGTGGGACCTCTGGGTATTCGAGGCCAGGGTGAGTGCCGAGCTGAACGGGGAGGAGCGGATCAGCGATCGGTCCTTCGACGGCTCGTTCAGCGCAAACCGCACGACGGAACAGATCAAGGTCGACGTCAATCTGCGGGCATCGTACGAGGAGGAGAAGTACGAACTGAGCGAAGGAGAGGAGCTGACCACCCGAGTGGATCACGAGGCTTCGGGAACGGTAGTCTGGAGTCTGGGGCCCCATTGGTCCTGGGGCCTGGACGGGTCAGCCTCCGTTTCCACACGGTACAATCACGATCTCGCGGGGCGGTTCGGGCCGGCGGTAGAGTACGACATCTATCCGTACGCCGAGTCCGACCGCCGCCAGATCACGTTCCTCTATCGGCTGGAGGTGGCCTACTTCGACTACGAGGAGCGCACGCTCTTCGACAAGCTGCGGGAAACCCGTCTCGAGCAGACCCTCTCCGCGGGCGCCGCGTTCGAGCAGCCGTGGGGTGAGGTGGATGCCTCCCTGGAGTGGACCAACTTCATGGACGACTTCAGATCCCACCGCCTGGACTTCTTCTCCGGCCTGGAGATCCGGCTCTTTCGTGGCTTCGGCCTGGACCTCCGGGGAAGCGTGGCCCGGGTGAAGAACCAGATCTACTATCCGCGAGGAGGCGTCCCCGACGAGGACATCCTCCTCCGGCGCCGGCAGTTGGAGACGGATTTCGAATACTCCTTCGACATCGGGTTCTCCTACACGTTCGGCTCGGTCTTCAACAACGTCGTCAACCCCAGGATGGGGGGTGCGGGGGGCGGAGACTGGTACCATTGACGGGTCCGGCGGCGGAAATCCGTTGCGCCTCCGTGCGGGATACAGACATTTGTTTACCTTTGGGCACGGGTCGCCGATTATATTGGTAACGCCTATGTTTCCCCATCGGGAAACACTTGATGCGAACCGGCGAGCCGCGGCCGCGGGAAAGACGCTTCACGGAGGTGACCCTGGATGGATGCCGTCCCGAGGACCCCACGATGACCGGACCCGAAGAGGCAGGGGATCAAGGGGCTCTGCGCCGGGTTCCGGTCATCCTGCGATCCTGGGACGGACCCAACTCCCGCATCGGCCTCGAGGTGGATCTCACCCGGATGCCCTGGGGGCCCTTCGACGCTCTGGGCCAGAGGCTCGACCTGCTCCTTCCCACCGAGGATGTCCTGTCCGACCCGGGTGATGGGCCCGAGTCCGAAGTGGAGCGGGCGCTCCGGTACGTGGAGCACGCCGCCGACCGCTGCGGTGATTTTGCCGAGCTCGGCACCGAGCACCGGGACCTCTGGCTTCGGTCCCAGCGCACCTGGGAGTGGATCCGGAGGTACTTGACCCGGCTCTGGGTCGAGACGGAGGTGGAGGGGAGGGGACTGGAGGCAGGTGAAGCGGTCGAAGGTTCGGGCCCTCCCGGAGGCTCCGGCGCACCGGAGGGTACCCCAACGTCCGGTGGGGCCGAGGCTCCCCGACTCCCGGGCGCCGCCGGGACCTTGAAAGTCGCAGCCCGGGCGCTTCGGGCCATGCCCCTCTCCGCGTGGCGGGAGTCCATGGGCGCCAGGGATCCCGATGGCCCCACCCGGGAAGAAGCCATTCAGACCCTCTCGGGTCTTGCCCAGCTCCTGGAGGCGGGTGCGGGTGCCCCGTCTTCTCCCCCGAGCGCCTCACCGGACGCAGCGCCTCCTGCTCCCCCTTCGGTGCCGCCGCCGGTGGAGGAACCCGAGCCCGACCCCGACCACGTTTCCTTCGAGTTCGCTCGGGGATACGACCAAGGGTACCAGATGGGGAGGCGGGTCGGTCTCGCCCTGGGGAGCCGAAAGGAGCCCCGCCCCCGAAGGCAATAGAGCAGCCAGCGAGCAACAATGTCCAAGAACACCCTCACCGTCGCCCTCCTCACCCAGATCTTCCCCGACTCATCCTCCTGGAGTCGACTCCAGGGGGTTCTCCTGGGGGCAAAGGGGATGGGGGCGGAGCTCGCCGTGCTCCCGGAAATCCCACTCAACCCCTGGTCGCCCTCCTCGAGGCGGGCTGCTCCAGAGGATGCCGAGGAGGTGGACGGTCCGCGGCAGATGGCCATGTCTTCCGCGGCGGCCGGGGCTGGGGTCGCCCTCCTGGGCGGCGCCATAATCCGGGATCCCGACTCGGGCGCGCGCTACAACACGGCTCTCCTCTATGACGCCTCGGGCTTCTGCAGAGCGCGCTACAGGAAGATTCACCTCCCCGAGGAAGAGGGGTATTGGGAGACCAGCCACTATGAGCCCGGCCACGAACCCCCGGCTCTCGTCGAAGGTCTTCCTCTGAAGCTGGGCCTGCAGATCTGTTCCGACGTGAACCGCACCACGGGCTTTCAGCTCCTGGGCGCCATGGGGGCGGAGGTCGTCCTGGTACCCCGGTGCACACCCCAGGAGTCCTACGAGCGGTGGAAGCTGGTTCTGCGAGGCAACGCGGTGACCAGTGGCACGTACGTCGTCTCGGTCAACCGGCCGGCCGAGGGTCCCCAGGCCCTGGTTGGAGGACCGTCCCTCGTGGTGGGCCCGACTGGGGACGTTCTGCTGGAGAGCACTGATCCGGTGAGCAAGATTACGCTCAGTCGGGACGTGGTAGAGGCGGCGCGGACGGAGTATCCGGGGTATCTGCGCACCTATCCCGAGCTGTACGCTCGAGGCTGGCAGGATCTGGAGCGGCGAGACACGGAGTGACGCTGGCAGGCCCGGGAAGGTCTTCATGTCTCCCCTCTTCTCGTGCTATAATCAAGAAGAAGAATCGTTATCGGTCTTTCGGTTCCGGCGAGAAACCAAGGGAGAGGCGAGCCACCCATGCCCATGCGTCGAGTGATCAAGCGAGGTCGGACGCGGGTCCCCGAGTACACCTGCCTCGGGTGCCCTCTGACCCGAAGCCGGTCCCTCTGGTGTCATCGGATGTGCGTGCCTGTCGAGGGCCTGGGGTTGTGCGGCCGGGTCGCTCCTCACGCGGTCCCGGGAAGGACCCAGGAGGCGATCCTGCGCTTCAAGCTTCAGCAGACCAGCGGCCGGTGATCAGCCCTCCAGGAGATACTCCACCGTAGTCACCACGCGAACGATCTTGTAGAGCTGATTGGATTCCTGCTGTCCCGGGGCGGGGTCCCTGGGAAGGATCTGAAACACCCCCTGGTTGGCCTGCCTGATCTTGCCCACCTCACTCTGAGAGGCCGAAGCGAACTCCCGGGCCGCCTCCAGGGCTCGGGAGGTGGCCTCCGCGAGCATCTCCGGCTTCAGATCGTTGAGGCGGGTGAAGAGGTACGTGGGCCCACCCGGGCCGTACTCCTGGCCCGACGTGAGAACCACCCCGGCGTCCACGAGCTCCGCCACCTGCTGGCTCGCTGCCTGAAGGAGGTCGGGTTCCTCGGACCGGACCAGCAGCGTCTGCGTGATGATGAATCGGTTTGCAGCGTTCGCGCCCTGGTAGGGATTGGCCTCGGCGTCCGTCACCTTGAAGGACTGAACCGTGACCTGGTCTTCGGAGACCTGGTTGTTCTGGAGGAAGCGGCGGGTGAGGTCCACCATCTCCGCCATCCTCTCCTCGGCGGTGCCCAGGTCGTTGCTGGCGGCCACGAGCTGCAGGGGCCACAGGGCGAGGTCCGCGACCACCTCCCGTTCCGACACTCCCTTGACCGTGACGAAACGGTCGGCGCTCCGTCCGGCCTTGAATCCGGACCCCACGAGGGCCCCGGCCAGCACCATGCCCAGGGCAAGGAGAGCGGCGGGGATGGTGTAGCTTCGCATCGTTGGACTCCGCTGGCTGTCAAATGGGTAAGGAACGAACAAACATAGTGGGACCGTCCTCAGACCCCGGGAAGGGCGCACTCGCTTCGGCCCGCCTCCAGGAGCTCCACTTCTTCGGCATCCGGTTGGGCCAACCCCAGATTCAGAGCCTTGATCCTTCGGTAGGCGTCGGGAAAGACCGGCCCTGGGCGTAGAATCCGGTCCAGAAAGGCTTCCCGGTCCTCGAGCTGGAGGAAGGGATGCTCCGCGAGCAGCTCCTGGAAGGAGGCTCCCACCGCCGACCCCATTCTCCGCTCCGACGGCGCGGTGTAGTGAGCTGGGTACACGGCCCACCCGGGTGACCATTCCCTCCTGGCCCGGTGGATGCTCTCCCACAGCTGCCCAGCCCACTCCCGCCCCTTCCTTCCCAGATCGGGCCGGCCCACCGAGGCCACGAACAGGAAGTCTCCCGTGAGGGCCAGGCGCTCTTCCACGATGTAGGTGACGCTTCCCTCGGTGTGCCCGGGAGTGTGGACCACTCGAAGCGCAGCCCTCCCGAACCCCAGGCGGTCCCCGTCCAGCACCGGGTGGAACTCGACCCTGCCCGGGCGGCCGTCATAGGGGTACATGGCATCGGCGGGGTGCAAGTAGTAGGGGACGCCCATCTGTCGGGAAAGGGCTGGGGATCCGCTGACATAGTCGGCGTGCACGTGGGTGTCCATCACGCCCACCAGCCTCGCGCCCACGGAGTCCAGTGCCTCCAGGTATGCTTCCGGGTCGAAGGGTGGGTCGACAATGACGGCTTCCCCATCGCTGATGAGCAAATACCCGAGGCACCCCTTCCCAAGGCGATCGAATTGAATGAGCACGTCCACCGACTGGGGAGGATCCAGAGGCCGGGGAAGGAGCAGGTTGGTCCAGGCCGCCATCCCGCCGGACAGGGAGGAGGCACGAGCGCCCATCCGGTTCAGATGGCCCGCGATGACACGGGAGTCCTTGCCGTGGCCACAGACGGTGACCACGGGCAGGCTGGGATCCAGACCCGTGACGGGGAGCGTGGCGCAGGCGGCGAGGATGGAGCCAGGAACGTTGTGGAATCGGTCCGGAGGCACCAGATCGATTCGCCCCTCGGCCACCCGCTCCCGGGACCGGGTATCCATGATCTGGAGAGGAGCCCCGCTTTCCAGGAGCCTGGCCAGCTCGGCGGGACTGGTCTCGGGAACGTCCGGGGAGCCGAGGTGCATGTGCCTTTCCCTGTCGGGGCGTCGAAAGTCGGATTGAGTCCGGGGGCGTCGCGAAAACCACGTGTACCCCATTATTCTCCTTTCGGGTTCCTCGCGTTCTCGACGACCTCCGCAAACCGCGGCCATGCTGACTCGATCATCTCTCTCTTCCTTCACTCGCCGGGCCAGGCGTTTCTTCCCGTTCTTCGGGGTGGCCCTCTTCGCCTTTGCGTTATGGGCCATCCACCTCGAGCTGAAGAGGCACAGCTACTCCCAGATCCTCCAGGCCCTTCACGGAATCGGAAGAGGTCCCCTGCTGAAGTCGCTCCTGCTCACGGCTCTGAGCTTCCTGGTCCTTTCCTGCTACGACCTCCTCGCCGTCCGTGCCGTAGGATCCAAGCTCAAATACCGCTTCGTGGCCCTGGCCTCCTTCCTGGGATACGCCTTCAGCCAGGCACTGGGATACGCGCTCCTGACGGGCGTTCCCATCCGCTTCCGCCTCTACACCTCCTGGGGTCTCTCCACCGTCGAGGTGGCACGGGTGGTGGGGTCCTACACCTTCACGTTCTGGCTCGGCCTGGCCACGGTGGGTGGGGTCGTAGCGCTGGTGGAGCCCGTTCTGGCGGCCGAGCTCCTCCACGTGGGGCCGACGCTTGCCAGGGCCCTCGGGCTGCTCCTCCTGGCCCCCGTAGGGGGGTACCTGATCTGGTCCGCGCGGGCTCGGGAGCCGCTGCGGATCCGGGCCCTGGAGGTGCCGTCGCCCGGCGCCCTCGGGGCGCTTGTCCGGACCCTCGTGGGTGCCGCGGACTGGCTCGTGGCGGGGCTGGTCCTCTACGTGCTGCTTCCGCAGAGGCGGGCCTCACCCTGCCGTACTTCCTCGGAGCCTTCTTCGTCGCGCAGACTCTGGGTCTGGCCAGCAACATCCCCGGGGGGATCGGGGTCTTCGACGCCGTTCTCCTGTACCTCCTTCCGGATTCGGTGCCCGGCCCTCAGGCCCTTGCGGCATTGGTGGCCTATCGGGTGGTCTACTACGTGGTTCCGCTCGTTCTGGCTGTGGTGGTCCTGGGCGCCTACGAGGCCCTCCTGCGGAAGGAGGCGGTGGCCAAAGCCACCTCGGCCATTCGGATCGGGGCGACCTCGGTGGTGCCCCTCCTGTTGTCCCTGGCCATCTTCGCAGCCGGGGTCTCCATGCTGATCACCGGTGCCGTGCCGGTCTCCCGGGCGGAGCTGGAATGGCTGGCGGGTTTCCTGCCCCTTCCGTTCATCGAGGCCTCGCACTTCCTGGGAAGCGTGGTGGGGACCTGGCTCCTGATCCTCGCATGGGGTGTGCAGAGACGGCTGGACGGGGCGTACCACCTCACCGTGGCCCTCCTGGGGGTGGGGGCAATCCTCGCCATGGCGAAGGGAGCGGGGTTATGGCACGCCGGAAGCCTTCTCGTCCTCCTCCTGGTAGTCGTGGCTGCCCGGCGCGAGTTCTTCCGGAAAGCTTCCCTCACCACCGAGCCCTTCACGGCGCCCTGGGCCGCGGCCCTCCTGGCGACGCTCATCGGAACCGTCTGGCTGGGGTTCTTCGCCTACAAGGAGGTGGCCTACTCCAACGAGCTGTGGTGGCGGTTTACCCTCTCCGACCACGCGCCCCGCTTTCTCCGTGCCTCTGTCGGGGGGTTGATGGTGGTGGCCGTCTTCGGGCTCCGCAGGCTCCTGCGGCCGGCCTCTCCCCCCCAGGTCCTGGAGGGTGGTCCCATCCCCGACGAGGTGCCGGATCTGGCGCTGACCAGTCCCAGAACCCTGGCCCAACTTGCCCTCCTGGGTGACAAGGCCTTTCTCCTCAGCGATAGCCGGACGGCCTTTCTCATGTACGCGGTGAGGGGACGAAGCTGGATCGTCCTGGGCGACCCGGTGGGTGTCGAAGAGGAGTATCCCGAGCTGATCTGGCAGTTCCGCAACCTGGTGCATCGGCACGATGGGTGGCCCGTATTCTTCCAGGTGACCCCCGCCTTCCTCCCCCTCTATCTTGACGCGGGTCTGACCCTTCTCAAGGTCGGCGAGGAGGGCCGGGTGTTCCTCCCCGAGTTCAATCTCGAGGGGAGGAAGAGATCGGGGTTGCGACAGTCGTTCCGACGCGTGGAGCGGGAAGGTGGGGCGTTCGAGCTGGTACCGCTGGAAGCCGTGCCGGCCCTTCTCCCCGAGCTGAGGGAGGTCTCGGACGCCTGGCTGAAGGAGAAGGCAACGCGGGAGAAGGGGTTCTCCCTGGGGTTCTTCTCGGAGGAGTACGTCTGACGGGGCCCCGTGGCTGCGGTTCGGGTCCACGGGCGCCTCTCTGCCTTCGCCACCGTCATGGGAAGCGGGGGCGGTGTGGAGTTGGCCCCCGATCTCATGCGCTTCCGCGCGGACTCACCCAACGGAACCATGGAGTACCTCTTCATGCAGATGATGCTCTGGGGAGCCCGGGAGGACTTCCAGTGGTTCAGCCTGGGAATGGCACCCCTGTCGGGCCTGGAGACGGGTCCGCTGGCACCCATCTGGAATCGGATCGGCGCCACGATCTTCCAGCACGGGGAGCATTTCTACAACTTCCAGGGACTGCGAGCCTACAAGGAGAAGTTCGGCCCCGTCTGGGAACCCCGGTACCTCGCCTCTCCCGGTGGGGCGGCTTTGCCCTTCGTCCTGACGAACCTCACGACGTTGATCTCGGGGGGGATCGCCGGCACCCTCACGAAGTGAGGCCCGATCAGGCTCCGTGGGCCCGGGGGGCGATCCTATTCTTTCTCCTTTTCCTTCTTACGCTCGAAGAGTCCCTCCAGCCCGGTCTGCACGGCCCTGGAGCCGCCGATCCCCACGGCCAGGGCGAACCCCACCCCCACTGCGCCGAAGGCGATGAGGAATGCCCCGAGGATGATCTCCCGGGCGAAGCTGAGCTGCCACAGCGCCAGGGCTCCGACCAGGGAGAAGAGGACGGCTCGGATGATCAGGGCGACGAAGCGGGCACGTTCGAAACCCTCCTCCTCCAGTCCCTTCCGGGCCCGTGCCGACACCATGTTCGTCAGGGCCAGGCCGACGACCAGAATCAGTGCGACGACGGCGAGATTGGGTAGATAGAAGACCGTGCGGTCGATGAGGCGAGTGAGGACATCCATCTTCCAGATCTGGAAGGCACTGTCCAGGAAGATGAGCACCACCAGGGCCATGGCGAGATTGCCCACCAGGTTGTAGAGGGCGGCTCGCACGTCTCCCTTTCCGAACGCGGCCCGCCACCCCTGGCGTCCACCCAAACGGTCCAGCCGAAGCCAGATGAGAACCCGCACGACCGCCCTCTTCGTGATCCACCCCAGGAGAATGCCCACGGCCAGGACCAACAGGCCGCCCGTGAGGGTCGGGAGATACGCCCAGAACCTGTTGGCGAACTCGGCCAGGGGCCCGCTTGGCTGACTCTGCATGTTCGATCACTTCCTGCTGAAGAAGACGCGCTCGATCCGGGGGACTCTCCTCTGCTCGACTCCACGAACAGCCACGACGGGATTCCTGCGCTTCCGGGAGACGGTGGCGGCGAGGGTCTCGCCCACCAGGGGAAAATGCCCGCTCCCCGGCGCTCCCATGAGAACCAGGTCACCGCTGCGGAGGGAGTAGGCCAGACCCGTGCCCAGCTCTCGACGCCTCAGGAGCTGGACTTCTCCCTCCTGCCCAGCCTCCTCCCATGCCTGGGTCGCCGCCTCCACGGCCTCTCCTGCCTGCTTCTCGCTCGCATCGGCTTCCACCACGGTGAGGGGATAGGCCTCGGCATGGAACCACTCCGTAAAGGCGGGTGTGAGGCGGGCCGCGAGCCGGGCCCCCTGGCCCGGGGCCAGGGGCACCACGACCCTCTCGATCCCCTCCGGACGAATGGTCCCCGCCACGACCCCCACCTGGCAGGGTGCGTCCCGAAGGACGCGCTCCACGGAGCCTGCCACCAGTCGCTCGAACCAGGACTCGGCGCCCGGTCGCCCCATGACCAGGAAGTTGCACTCCTCTTCCCGCACGGTCTCCACGATGCCGAAGCTCACCCGACGGGAGATCTTCACTACGGTCCGGGCGGCGATCCCTCGGGAGGCGGCGAAGGCCTGGGCTTTTTCCAGCAGGGGAGCTAGCTCCCTGGCCTGCTTTCGGCCGGTGAGCAGCGCCTGGCCCTCCGGCACCTCCGCCACGCTGGTCACCACCAGGTCTCCGGCGTGGCCCTCGGCCAGGGCCATTCCTACCTCCATGAGCGATTCCATGGTCTTGGGATTGGAGATGGCCACCAGGACCGAGTACTCGCGCCGCTCGAGACGCTCCATCCACTCGCCTCGTTCCTCGAATGCAGCTTCCCGATTCCGGGCGTAGGCGTAGTAGACCCCCACCCCGCCCCCGATCCAGATGAAAGCGGCCACCGTACCCAGGGGGTAGTGGCGAACCAGGAAGACCGAGAGAACCGCCATGGTCGCCATGGCCAGGATGGGCACGAGGGGCACCAGAGGCACCCGGAATCCCCGGTCCAGGTCAGGCCGCTGTTTGCGCAGCCGGATGAGTGCCACGTTCACCTGGACGAAGAGGAAAAGGAACATGATGTCCGCGGCCGCCGCCACCTGCTCGATGGGGAGGACCACCGCCATGCCCACGATGAGGACGGTGGAAAAGAGAATCGCCCAGTGCGGGGTGGCCTTCTGCGGATGGACCGGCCCGAGGAGAGATGGAAGGTTGGCGTCCCGGGCCATGGCGAAGGCTACCCGGGACGAGGAGTAGATGGTGGCGTTGAGCGCCGAGAGGGTGGAGAGGAGCCCACCGACGAGGATGAGAATGCCGCCGCCGGCCACGAACTGGTTGGCCGCCGAGACCAGGGCCAGCTCCTTCTCCTGGCCCAGATAGTCGGCGACGGACGTTCCTGCCGGCGGCTGGACCGCTCCGATGGCCACCACCGCCACCAGGAGGTAGATGGGCACCACGATGAGGAGGGAGAGGAAGATGGCCCGGGGGACGTTCCGCTTGGGGTCCTCCACCTCCTCGCTGGTCTGGGCGATGATCTCGTAGCCCTCGAAGGCGATGAAGGTGAGGCCCATGGCCGCGAGGACGGCGGGCCACCCCTTGGCCAGGAACGGCTGGAAGGACAGCTGCCACTGGGGTCGGCCGGACATCACCCAGAGCCCGGCGGCGATGAACGCGCCGATGATGACGATCTTGCCCACCGTGACGATGTTGCCGGCCTTACCGGTCTCGGAGGCGCCCCGGAAGTTGATGAAGGCGAACAGCGTGCAGGTCAGGACCGCGAGCCACTTCTCCAGAGTCATGAACCCCAGGTGGAACTCCGGCACACCGGACGACTGGAGCACCAGCCGGAAGTAGGCCCCGAATCCAAGGGCATAGAGGGAGCAGGCCACGGCGTGGGCGAACCAGGACATCCACCCGGAGAGGAACCCGTTGGGATCGGGCAGCGAGCTCTTGACCCACAGGTAGCCGCCGCCGGCGTCGTGGAAGGCGCTCCCGAGCTCGGCGTAGGCCACGGCCGTGAGGAGGGCCACCGCCCCGTTGAGGAGGAAGACCAGGGGGAGGGCGGGACCCGCAACGCCGGCGGCAATGCCCGTGAGGACGAAGATGCCGGCGCCGATCATGGCCCCGACCCCGATCATCGTGATGTCCAGGAGCCGCATTTCGCGGCTGAGCCGGACCTCCAGACCGGACTCGCCGGTGGCGGCGGCGTGGTTTTCGGCCGTGGCTTCGGACATGCCGTTTCGACAGGTTCGTGGGGAGCGTCTGAGGAGAGCGCGCGCCGCGCACCCTTGAATCCAGCGACGATCCAAATTAACACGGCTCCTCCGTTATGGGAAAAGCACGCCCGGCACGCCGGCCGGCGTGCGCCGGCCCGCCCGCGACGTGTCCCTGTCGCCCCGGACCTTCGTCGCCCATTATCAGGTGAAGCTTCCCAGGGCCGCGGCCGTACTACCGGTGAGATTGCGGCGGGCCACGACAGGGAAGGCATGGTTGGCCGGTCCGCCTCGGGAGGAGGAAGGATGGTCCCGCTCTACATCTTCGCCTTGATCGTGGGTGGTGGTTTCCTGGGCTTGTCCGTGTTCGGGGATTTCTTCGGGGGCCACGGGGACGTGGATTTCGGTGGGGACGTCGGGGGGCTGGACGGAGACCTCGGGCTGGACGTGGGCCACGTGGACCTGGACGTGGGGGGCGGGCACATGGAGGTGGATGCCGGGCACATGGACGTCCAGGCGGAGCACGCGGAGCTCCAGGCCGGTGCGGGACACATTGCCGCCAAGATCTTCTCCATCCGGACCATCTTCTACTCTCTGTTCGGGTTCGGAGCCGTGGGGACCCTGCTGACCTTCGTCTGGAGCGGTGACCCCCTTCTTACGGCCGGCTTCGCGGTGGTGGCCGGGGCGGCTTCAGGGGCCATCATCAATGGCGTGTTCGGCTACGTGAAGGGATCGGAATCCGGGGCCCTGGCCAGTGAAGCGACCTTCGCCGGGTTGCAGGGCCGACTGACGCTTCCCATCCGAGGGAACATGCCCGGCAAGGTAGTGGTGGAGCACGGCGGGAAGCGAGTGGAGCTCCGGGCTCTTCCCCACGCCTCGGCCCGGACGGAGGGGGACCCGTCTACCTGGAGGACGGTCTTCGTGGTGGAGATGGAGCAGGGTGTGGCCCGGGTGGCGCCTGTTGAGGACGAGATGATGTTGGGATCCTGAGTGCAGGAAGGATTCCCTTTCTTTCGACGCGGACCCATAAGCGTGCCCGTCGAACCTTGAAGAACATCTGGAGGGAAGCATGAACCCGGATCTGATCGCCGGTGCGGTTGCAGTGGGCTTCGCCGTCCTCATGGTGGTCATCGTAGCCATCATGACTATCAAGTCCCTCATCGTCATCGTTCCACCGAACATGGCCGCGGTCCTCACCGGCCGGAAGCGCAAGCTTCCCAGTGGGGATACGGTGGGCTATCGCTCCGTTATTGGCGGAAGGACCCTGAGGGTGCCCATCATCGAGACGGTCCAGTACACGTCGCTGGAGACATTCCCCATCGAGATCTCGGTGACGAACGCCTTCTCCAAGGGGAATATCCCCCTCAGCATCGAGGCCATCGCCGCTGTTGAAGATCGCCTCGGAGCCCGAGACCGTCTTCAACAATGCGGTGGAGCGGATCCTGGGCAAGACCGAGGAGGAGATCATGTCCATGGCCAAGGATACCCTCATGGGAAACCTCCGTGGGGTCCTTGCCACCCTCACTCCTGAAGCGGTGAATGAGGACCGGCTGGGATTCGCCGCGGCCCTGGCCGAGGACGCCGGAGAGGACCTGGCGGCCTTGGGGTTTCACCTGGACGTGCTGAAGATCCAGAACGTCAGCGACGAACGGGGTTACCTGGAGGCCATCGGCCGAAAGAGGGCGGCGGAGGCGGTACGGGACGCCGAGATCGCCGAGGCCGACGCCGCCGCCGAGACCCGGCAACGCCAGGCCACGGCACGGCAGGTGGCCCAGGTGAAGGAGGCCCAGGCCGACATCGCTATCTGCCGAGGCCCAGAATCTGCTGCGGGTCAGGAAGGCGGAGCTGGACCGGGAGGCCCAGATCGTGGAGCGGACGGCCCAGGTGAAGGCCCAGGAGGCCGAGGTGGAGGCCCAGAAGGCCCTGGAGTCCCGCCGGGTGGAGCGGGAGAAACTCCGCCTCCAGGCCGACGTGGTGGAGCCGGCCAACGCCGAGCGGGCGGCGGCGAAGGTCCGGGCCGAAGGAGAGGCGGCACCCATCCTGGAGCGGGGGCGGGCCAGCGCCGAGGCTCTGCGGATGCTCTACGAGCAGGTGAAGCAGGGTGGGGACGATGCGTTCGCCGTGCTCCTGGCCGAGAAGCTGCCGCAGCTGCTGGAGACGTCGGTCGCGGCTGTGGAGGGGGTGGACATCGACCGGGTGGTGGTGCTGGATGGTGGTGGTGGCGAAGGCGTGTCCAACGCGGTGAACCAGCGGGTGCACGGGGCCCTGGGGACCATGGAGGCCATCTCCTCTGCGGTGGGGGTGGATATCCAGGACGTGCTCCAGGGAGCGGCCAAGAGGGTGAAGGGGGGCTGAACCTTTCCCCTACGTCGGGGTTATGTTGGAGGGTCTCAGCATTGGCGGGCCGGGGGATCCGCTCCCCTGGCCCGCCTTCATTTTTTGCGGAAGGGATTCTTCATGGCCGAGGCCAAGAGCGGCGATCGGGTACACGTACACTACACGGGAAAGCTGGAGGACGGATCGGTCTTCGACACGTCGGAGGGCCGCGAGCCCCTCGCCTTCGAGTTGGGTCAGGGCCAGGTCGTTCCGGGATTCGAGAAAGCGGTGAGCGGGATGGAGGTGGGGGAGAAGAAGGAAGTCGAGATCTCGTCGGACCAGGCCTACGGCCCCCGGCTTCCCCAGCTGACCTTCACGGTGCCTCGAGAGAACCTCCCCGAGGGTTATGACCCCAGGTGGGCCAGGTCATGCGCATGGAGTACAGGGATGGGCGGCAGCTCGACGTCATGATCACCGACACCGACGAGGGATTCGTCAAGATGGACGGGAATCACCCGTTGGCGGGGAAAGACCTGATGTTCGACATCGAGCTGGTGGAGATCGGATAGGTCCCTGATCCGAGGCGGCCCGCTTCGGTATCAGCGGGGCTCCAGGCGGGCGACCAGCCTCCGGCCCTCGATTGCACGGGAGCGATGCTCCACCTTTCCGATGTCCTCGACGGCCTCGAGCATCCGGTCCATGGCTTCGACCCCGACCTCCGGGCGCCGAAGCTCCCGGCCCCGGAAGCGGACCACCACCTTCACGGCATTGCCCTCGTCCAGGAAGCGGCGGGCTCTCTTGAGCTTCACGTCGAAGTCGTGATCGTCGGTCCGGGGTCGGAGCTGGACCTCCTTCAGGTCCATGGACTGGGAGTTCTTCTGGCCTCCTTCTCCTTCTTCTTCTGCTCGTAACGATACCGTCCGAAGTCCATGAGCTTCACGACCGGGAGGCCGGGCGTTGGGCGCCACCTCCACCATGTCGAGCTCGTGCTCGGACGCCATCTGTTTGGCTCTGTCGAGGGAAACGACGCCGACCTGTTCACCGTCGGGATCGATGAGGCGGATGGGACTGATGCGGATCTGGTCGTTTACGCGTGGGTTCTGGATGGTGGCACCTCCTTGATGGGATAGGACCGATTATAGACTGTAAGCCGGAAGTGTCGCGAAGTTCCCTCCTCGGCGTCTACCTCCAGAGGTCCTCGCTCCTTCCCCGGAACCGGTAGCCTTCCAGCGCCTTGTTCACCGCCGCCACCAGGTCTCTCGGCTCCACAGGCTTATAGAGAATCGAACAGGCGCCGTAGTCCTCTGCAAGGTCGAGCATGTCGGCGCTGATCTCCGAGATGGCCAGGATCCTCCCATAGGGGTCCCGCTTGACCAGCTCCTTGATGAGACGAAGGCCGTTGAGCTCCGGGAGATAGAGCTCGGTGATGACCAGGTCCACGTCCTTGTGCTCCCAGACCTGGAGCGCCGCTTGGCCATCGCCAGCGAAGAAAAGGTGATGTCCTTCCTCCTCCAGAACCGACCACAGGTACACGCGCTCTTCTTCTTCCCAATCGACGACGAGGATGTGGGCCATGGGAGGTACCTCGAAGGAAGAACCCCGGGAACCGGCTCGAAGGGCGTTGCTTCCTCAAAGCTAATGCCTGGCACGGCGCCAGGTCACGCTTTCTCAATCCCATCGCATGGCGGCGGCGGGATCGACTCGGGTATTCCGGAACACAGGGATCCAGACGGCCATGGCTCCGAAGGCCAGAAGGACCGCTGGGGCCAGCGCCAGAGCCAGGGGGTCATGGGCGGAGACGTGGAAGAGGAGGCTCTGCAGCACGCCTCCCAGGGCCATGGCGCCTGCCAGCCCGACGCCCGTCCCCATCGCCACGACGCCGAGACCCCCTGCGAACATTCGTCCACGAATGGCCTTCGGAGCCGCTCCCAGGGCCAGGCGGATTCCGATCTCCCGGTTACGGAGGGACACCGTGTAGCTCACGACTCCGTAGATGCCCGCTGCCGCCAGGAGGAGGGAGATCGCGGTGAAAGCCCCGAAGACGGAGAGAACGAATCGCCGCTCCCGTAGGCTCTCCCCGAGTCTCTCCTCCATGCTGCGCATTTCCAGGGGCATTCCGGGTGCGACGCTCCGGATGGCGGCACGGGCGGTTGCGGCAATGCTTCCCGGATCGCCATTGGTGCGGAGGACTGCCGTCATGAACCCTGTGTGCTCGATCCTCTGGGGCCAGTAGACATAGATCTCCGGTTGTTCCCCCTCGCCGAGGCGCCAGTCGCGAGCCTCGGCGACGACGCCCACCACCGTGAGGTCTTCCTCCCGACGGTCCCACAGAGCCTGGACTTGTCCATTCAGGGCACTCTCGCCGGGAAACGCTCTCTCGGCCAGAGAGCGGTTCAGAATGGCCACGGGGGGCCCGTCGGGGAGGTCCTCCAGGGGAGAGAAGAAGCGGCCCTGTTCCAGGGGGATGCCCATGACGGTGAAGTAGTTTTCGTCCACCACCCTCCATCCGGCGATGGCCACCCACTCATCCCGGTCGCTCCGATCGGAGACCGGAGAACGAAGGACGGGGCCGGTCCACGTCCCGGGATCGGTGGGAAGGCGGTTCACGAATCCCACCGAGGTCACTCCAGGCACAGCCAAGAGCTCCCGCTCGAGATCGTGGAAGAGTCCGGCCCGGGACGCTTCCGTGTCGAAGCCCTGTCCGGAGGGATCCAGGTCCACCGTCAGAACCCCTGCCGGATCGAAATGCGTGTCCAGGCTGATGATCTTCTCCAGGCTCCGGATGAGGAGGGCGGAGCCCGCCACCAGGATAACGGTCATGGCCACCTCCCCCCCTACCAGGAAGTTCCAAACCAGGCTCTGGCCACGGGTCGCGCCGTGACGGCTCGACCGGAGGACCCCGGCCACGCTCCTTGAGCCCCGGGCGGCGGGGGCCAACCCGAAGAGGAGGGAGGTGAGGAGGGTGGCCCCCATTGCGAAGAGCAGGACCCGGGGGTCCACAGCCGCGTCGGTGAGGCGAGGAATCAGGTCCGCTCCCATGGACCGCAAGGCCCGGAGCACCCCGAATGTGAGCCCCAAGCCCACGGCACCACCGACTACCGCCAGGAGCATGCTCTCGGTGAGAAGCTGGCGCATCAGTCGCCCCCGGCCGGCTCCCACAGCCGTGCGGACCGCCATCTCCCTCTGTCGGTGGGTTCCCCTCGCCAGGAGGGTGCCTGCCTGGTTGGTACATGCGATGAGGAGGAGGAGGCCCGCTGCTCCGAACAGGAGGAGGATGGGTGCCTCAGCGTCACCGATCACCTCCCTCTGGAGAGGGCGCATGGCCACCGCCGCCGCGTCAGAATCGTCCCCGTATGCCTCCTTGATCCTTGCCGCCAGGAGGTTCAGGTCCTCCTGGGCCTGGGCCTGTGTGACGCCGGCGGCGAGGCGTCCGATGCCTCGGTAGTTGTGGGCGCTCCGGATCTCCACCGGGCTCAGTTCCATAGGTAGGTACACGTCGGCGTGTTCCAGGACCTGGAAGCCGGGGGGAAGGACCCCTACCACCGTCCAGCTCGTTCCGTAGAGGGTGAGGGACGGCTCGTCCGAGAGGTTCGCCCCCGCCAGAGCTCGATCCCAGAAGTCATAGGTCACCACGGCGACTTGGCGGCCTCCGGGGCGGTTCTCCTCCGGCAGGATGGGGCGGCCGGCGAGCATGGGGACCTCCATCACCTGAAAGAACTCCCGGGACACGCGGACGACCGTGGCTCGGACCGGCTCGACGCCACCGAGGGCGGACGCCTCGCTCGCGAATTGGATCGCGGCGATCCCCTGGAAGCTCCGGGATCCCGAGCGCCAATCGTCGAAGTTGGGATAGGAGAGCATCAGCTCCTGACCCCCGGTGTTCTGCTCCATGAGGAGGAGCAGACGGTGGGGCTCGGGAAAGGGAAGGGGCCTCAAGAGGATGCCGTTCACCAGGGTGAAGGCCACGGTGGTGGCCCCGATGCCCAATCCGAGGGTGAGGATCGAGAAGAGCGCGAAGGAGGGCTGACGCACCAGCCCTCGAAGAGCGTAGCGGAGGTCCTGGGACAGAGATCGCATGGGAGCTTTCCTTTGCCTGGGTCCGCAGTGGGTAGGCCCCTGGCGCCAAGAAGCGAGGCGTGCAGTCACGGCGGTGCCCAAGAGGTCACGGACGCCCTCGAGCCAGGAGCGAATCCTGGACCGGCGATCGGGGGCTTCACGGATCCGACGGGAGAAGAGGGAGAGCATTTCCTCGCCGAACTCCCTTCGGAACTCGGTCGGGAGCAGATGGAGCAGGAGCCGGTAGAGGCCGTGAGACGGGTTGGATCCGGTGGGATCGCGGGAAGGGTCTGGCAAAGCGCTTTCTCCTTGCTCACGTGCCAAGCCATCGGGCTTATACCGTCGTAGTGACAGTACTCACCTCATATTGACGTCATAGGCGGACGAAAAGTTGCAGGCGTCGGGGATGAAGGAGCGAACCCCGACCCGACCCGTGACGATCCAGGGGCCCAGACCGGGGCCGACAAGGGGGTCCCACTTTCCAGTTCCGAAATGGAAGTGATCCTTCACCGTTCCGCATGGCCTCCCGAAGGACGGCGACACGGCACCCGGGTCCATGAAGAAGTAAAGTCCGATATGCGTAATGACAAAGTGCCTTGACATAATGGAAAGTATGCTACACATTCCTCAGTACCCGGGTGGGTCCAGGGGAGAAACAACAGGAGGGAACGATGTACATGGGAGAGCTCGGCCAGACGCGCCTCAGGGCCTTTCTTTCAGCCGGGATCTGGATCCTGGCAGGCGTCGGGTTCGTCCTGATCTTCTTCACGAGAGGTGGTCCGGGGACCTTTGCCGCCGATTCCGGGCGTCACCTGGCGGGGGCGGTGGACGTGGGTCTCGCCTTCATGGCATACTGGCTGGCCCTGTGGCTGACCCGACAGCGGAGAGGGGCTCCCCCGGTGGTGGACGAGCGGGACGCGCAGATCGTCGCTCGTGCCAACCAGGCCACGCTGATTATAGTCCTGGTGGGGGTCTTCGTCTTCACAATCGGGCTGTGGGTGGCGTACGAGCCCTCGGGAACCGTGCCGGTGGGCTGGATGTGGTTCCTGGCCTACGGAAGCGTGATCCTGGCTTCGGCGGCCTCGCCCCTGGTGACTCTTCTGCTGGACCGGAGGATGAGCGGGCATGGGTGACGGGACCATCCGGAACCGGATCCGACGCCTTCGCTTCGACCATGGGGAGATGACCCAGCAGGAGCTGGCGGAGCGGGCGGGCTGTACCCGGCAGACCATCGGTGCACTGGAGCAGGGGGGATACGTGCCTTCACTGGCCCTCGCCTTCCGCATCGCCCGGGTCTTCGATCTCGGGGTGGAGGACGTGTTCGAGTACGAACCCTGACATCGTCCCCGGGCTCACTCCCTCCGTAGCGCCTCCCCCGGATCCACAAGGCTCGCCTGGCGGGCCGGAAGAACGGTCGCCACTCCTGCCACGGCGACAAGGATTCCCGTGACGCTCGAGAACACCAGGGGGTCCCTGGGCTCCACCTGGAAGAGAAACCCCTGGAGGACGCTTGCACCGGCGAGGGAGACGCCCAGGCCCACAAGCACTCCCAGAAGCGTCGGCACAACAGCCTGACCGAGGACCATCCGTGTGACCCGGGAGCCTGGGGCCCCCAGCGCCATGCGAATCCCGATCTCCTGGCGACGCCGGGAAACCATGTAGCTGGCGACTCCGTAGAGGCCAACGGCCGCCAGTGAGACGGCCAGCCCCGCGAAGACCGCGAGGAGGCAGAGAAAGAACCGCGTCGGCGCGGTCTCGCCGGCCACCACCTGCTCCATGGTTTCCACTCCCCTGAGGGGGAGGTTGGGGTCCAGGTCGGCGACCTCCTGCCGAATGGACCCAAGCAAGGGTCCGGCCCCGGCCCGGTACCGCACCGCCACGGTCATGAACGGAGGTCCGGCCTGTTTCTGGGGCACGTAGAAGGCGTTGGCCGGCTCCTCCATCAGGGAAACCGTGCGTTCGTTCCCTACGACACCGACGATGGTCCGGTAGGGGGAGCCGTAACCGAAGTCCACGCTGACCATGATCCGCTTTCCCAGAGGATCTTCGTGCGGGAACAGGGCATCCGCCAAGACCTGGTTGATCAGCGCCACCTCCGTGGCTCCGGCCCGGTCCGAAGCCTCGATCCCCCGCCCCCGAAGGATGGGGACTCCCATGGTTTCCAGGTAACCGGGGGTGACGGGGCGAATCTGGGATGGGATTCTCTCTCCAGGCTCCGGTTCAGGGAGATCCTCGATCCGCACCACACCGGTAGCCCCCATGCTCCCCAGAGGTGCCCCGAAGGTGGATCCCACGGACTCCACCCCTGGAAGCTCTGCCAGGTGATCTTCAAGGGTCTGGTAAAAGCCCGCGACCCGATCCAGGTCCGGGTATGCGCTCTCCGGGAGGGAGAGGACGAAACGGACGATCTGGTGCGTCCGGTACCCGGGCTCCACCTGCTGAAGCCGCCCCAGAGTCCGGAGGAGAAGCCCCGCCCCTACCAAGAGCACCAGAGAGAGAGCAACCTCGCTGGAGAGAAGGAGGCTCCGGGAGCGTAGGCCGGCTCGCCCCGCATCTCCGCCACGTCGGGAGCGCCCCAGGGCATCGGCTGGGGAGAACCGAGCCAGCCGAAAGGCCGGACGGAGGCCGAAGAGAAACGCGACGACGAGAGAGAGGAGCAGGGCGAAGAGCAGCACAGCTCCACTGACGGTGATCTCGTCCAGCCGGGGGATGGACTCCGGAGCCATGCTTCGGAGCACGTGCACACCCAGGACGGCCAGGCCCACGCCAAGGGCGCCTCCCACAAGAGCGAGGACGACGCTCTCGGTGAGGATCTGTTGAACCAGGCGCCTTCTGCCGGCCCCCAGTGCCGCCCGGATCCCCACTTCCCCGATCCTCTCCTGGCTCCGCGCAAGGAGAAGGTTCGCCACGTTGGCGCAGGCCACCAGGAGGACCAGCCCTACCGCCGCCAGGAGGGTCCAGAGCTGGGGCCGGATATCCCCCACCACGGCATCTTGAAGGGACATCACCCTGAAACGCTTCTCGTAATTGGAGTCGGGGAATGCCTCGTCCAGGCTCAGGGCCAGGGCCCGAGCCTGGTCCCGAGCTTCCTCGGGGGACGCCCCCTGGGCCAGGCGCCCCAGGACGCTGTAGATGTGGCAGCCCCGGCCACAGTCCTCGTCCGAGCGGACATAGGGACGCCATGCCTCCGACCCCTCGGGAAAGTCGAAGCCAGGTGGAGCCACCCCCACGATCTCGTAGGTCTCTCCCTGGAGCTGCAGGGTCTGGCCCAGGACGTCTCTCCGGCCGCCCAGGTCCTGCTGCCAGAACCCGTACCCCACGACCACCACCCGTGGACTCCCGGGGACCGCCTCGTGCTTCCGGAGGTCACGGCCCAGGAAAGGCTCCAGGCCGAACGTGGAGAGGAGGCCCTCAGTGACTCTTGCACCGGGGAGAATTCTCGCCTCTCCCATTCCCGTCAGGGCAGAGGCCCCCCCGGTGTACCCCACCAGAGTCTCCAGGGCCGAAAGCGCCCGGAGGTCGAAGATGTCGGGTCCCGACATGTTGCCCCGAGCGTCGGGCTCCTGGACGGAAGCCGCGTAGACCGTCACCAATCGGTCCTGGCCAGGGTAGGGAAGCGGCCTCAGCAGGACGCCGTTCACCACGGAGAAGATCGAGGTTGTCGCTCCCACCCCGAGGGCAAGGGTCACCAGTGCCGCCAGGGAGAAGGTGGGGTTCCTCCTGAGAGAACGGAGGGCGAAGGCCAGATCCTGCCTGAGTGTGTCTATCATCATCCGGTCTCGGGAGGGTGGGGGCTTCCGGTGGGCTTGGAAGGGCCGAGGGCTGGTCTGGGAGCGGCGGGTCATGAACCCGGACACGGCCATGTTCAGCGTGGTTCGGAGAAGAAAGACGGCCATGGCCATGCTCCCCTCGCGCCTGGCCTCGAGGGCCCGGTCCTCGAACGTCTCCTCCATGGAAGCTCCGAAGCGGGACCTGACAGGCGGTGGAAAGGCCCGGAGCAACAAACGGAACCAGGCCCGCGCCAGCGCGCCGGGTGCACCTCCTCTCGGCGGAGTGCTCACCGAGCCGGCTCCGTGCCGAGGGCTCGAGCCCCTCGGATGACTCCTTCGAGCCTGCGCACCTCCGCCTGGGCGATCGCCCACCCCTGGTCGGTGAGTCGGTAGTACTTCCTGGGCTTGCCGCGGTGGGACTCCTCCCCACGGAAGGGAGGGTTCGCCTCAGCCACCCACCCGGCGTCGGTGAGCCGAGCCAGGACCCGGTACAGGGATCCGATTTCCGGGGAGAGCACGCCACCCGACACCTCCCGGACTTCCTTCATGATGGCGTAGCCGTACAGATCGCCCCTGGCCAGGACCAGGAGGACCTGGAGGTCGAGAGGGGAGAGGGGAAGAAAGCGCTTGGGGTCGCTGGGGACTGGCTCCATGGATGTCCTCGGGTTCTGCGCGAGGTCGGAATGGGGCGACGTGGCACCCGGACTCGGAATAATACATGCGTAGCGCCTATATTCAAGTCAACCCCCCTTTCCCTGAAATCCGATGGATACTATAGTGATGAACAATGCATTGATGGTCACCTATAGAGGATTGCCATGGCGTCCCCGCCTCCTGCCGAAGCTGTTCCTTTGACGCCGCTCTCCCATGCCATTCTCCTAGCCCTTGCCGATGAAGACCGACACGGATACGGGATCATCAAGGAGGTGGTGAGGCAGACCGACGGAGCGCTGAACCCCGGCACCGGGACCCTCTACGCGGCCCTCCACCGGATGATGGAGGAGGGCCTCCTGGCCGAGTCGCCGGAAGATCCGGATCCCGGCACCGATCCTCGGCGCAAGTACTACCGGCTGACGGACGCGGGGCGAGCAGCCGCGCGCGCGGAAACCCTGCACCTTGCCCGCCTCGTCCGCGTGGCCCGTGAGAAGGAACTCGTCACCGACCTGGACACGGCGGGGATCGGCGGGCGGCCATGAGGGGGGGACGCAGTCCGGAGTCATGGGCCTTCCGGCTGGCGCTCGGGGTGCGCAGCCTCGTCACGCTTCTCCTTCCCAGGGGATTTCGCGAGCGATACGGGGAAGAGATGAGGGACGCCTTCCGCACGCGGCTCATGGACTCGATCGGATTCGGGGGGAGAGGACCCGCAGGGCTCTTCTCGGCCCTGCTCCGGGAGATGGTCGATCTGGCCAAGGCCGCAGTCCGGCTCCGGAGGGAGGAACGGCGCCGGCGGGCACGACCCCGTGGAAGGGTCTGGTGGTGGGAGCTGAGGATGGCGACCCGGTGGTTCCGCCGGCGGCCCGGCTCCGCCCTTGTCGGCGTGGGGACGCTGGCCGTAGCCATCGGCGCCGCAACGGCCATGTTCGCCCTGGTTCACAGCGTCCTGTTGGCCCCTCTCTCCTACCCGGAAGCGGACCGGCTGGTGCAGGTGTTCCAGACCAACCCCGAGCTCGGGTGGGAGCGAGGGCCCGTATCCCTCCGAACTACGAAGACTGGCGGACCGAGGCTTCGATCTTCGAGGATCTGGCGGCCTTCCAAATGGGCCTCCGTCTCACGCTGATCGTTGACGGAAGCCCGCGCCCGGTGAGCGGGACCCGGGTCACCGGGAACCTCTTCGAGACCCTCGGGGTGGTGCCGTTCTACGGGAGGGCACTGACCCAAGCCGATGAGGGGGCGGGTCGCCCGGGCGCGGTGGTTCTCTCCTACCATCTTTGGCGAGAGGCCTTCGGGTCCGACCCGAATGTGGTGGGCCGCATGGTGGAGTTGGGGGAGGCCTCCTACAGGGTCGTGGGGGTGATGCCTGAGGATTTTCCGCCCCTTTGGAGGGAGGACCAGTTCTGGCTCCCATTTCCTTTCTCGCCTCAGGACGTGCCAGGGGATCAGAACTTCCTCTCCGTCATCGGCCGTCTCAGGGCCGGCATGACGCCGGCCGGGGCCCAGAGCTACATGGAAAACCTCATCCGCCGACTGGAAGCGGTGCGCCCGGAGGGGAACGAGGGGCGCCATGCCCACGTGGAGACCCGGACTGAGGCGGTCACCGGTCACGTCCAGGAGCAACTGCTCCTCCTCATGGGGGCGGTGGCACTTCTTCTCCTCATCGCCTGCGGAAACCTGGCCGGCCTCGCCCTCGTTCGGGGCTTCGGGCGGAGGCGGGAGATGGCTCTCAGGGCGGCCCTGGGGGCGGAGCGCGGAAGAATCGTGCTGGGACTGTTTCTCGAGAGCCTGGTGATGGCTGCCCTGGGGGCTGCCCTGGCCCTGCCGCTCGCTCAGGGGATCGTGACGCTGGTGGTCGCCCTGGGCCCCACGGACCTTCCCCGGCGGGGTGAGATCGCTCTGGATCCCGCCGCCGTGGCGTTTGCCCTGACGGCAGCCGTCCTGAGTGCAATCCTCTTCGGACTCGGGCCGGGGCTCCGCTCCGTGCGAGCCAACCTGACCGAGGCTCTGAAGGAGGGGGGAGCAGGGAGCGCCGGGGGAGTTGGGAACGCCGGCGGAGCCTCCCGCATGCACCAGAGCCTGGTCGTGGCCCAAGTGGGGCTGGCGTGTGTCCTCCTGTGTGGCGCGGGTCTGCTGGGGGGAAGCCTCCTCCGTCTCCAGGCGGTGGACAAGGGCTTCGACGAGGAGGGGGTTCTCTCCTTCCGCATCCAGCCGCCACGGGGGGCCTACGAAGGCCCTGAGGAGCTGCACGCCTTCTACGAACAGCTCCTCCAGCATCTTCGGGCCGTGCCCGGCGTATCGACTGTCGGCGCCACCTGGGCTCTGCCCTTCGGCGAGACCTTCGGATCCAGCAGTTACCGTGTGGAGGGGCGGCCCGACGACGAGGAGTACTTGGTTCAGCTCGTCCCCGTGCTGGGAGACTACTTCAAGGCCATGGGGATTCCGGTCATCGAGGGGAGGTCTTTCCGGGAGGGTGACGGCGTGGAGGGACCCCTCGTCACGGTGATAAGCCAGGCAACGGCGCGGCGAATTTGGCCCGGCGAGGACCCGATCGGCAGGCGCCTTAGGAAAGGAACGGGAGAAGAGGCCGTCTTCGTCGAGGTCGTCGGCGTGGTGCCGGACGTCGCCATGCTGGCCCTTGGTGAGGATCCCCTCCTTCAGACCTTCTGGCCCCAGGAGGCGGTGCCCTGGGCCCGGGAGATGTATTTCACGCTGAAGACCCCGGCGGTGCCCCTCTCTCTCGTGCCGTCGGTTCGGCAGGCGGTGGGTAGAGTTGACCCCCGGGTTCCCCTGGCTGAGGTGAGCACTATGGGGAGTCGAGTGGCCCGGCAGCTCGCGGGCCCTCGCTTCAGGACCCTCCTCGTCGGAGCCTTCGCCTTGGTGGCTGGTCTTCTGGCGGTCATGGGACTGTACGGGACCACGGCCTCCATCGTTGCCCACCGGACCCGGGAGATCGGGATCCGAGTGGCCCTTGGTGCCCAGAAGGCGACGGTCATGCAAGCCGTCCTCGGCCGCAGCCTCCTGCTCGCCACGGTTGGTCTGGTGCCTGGACTGTTGGGGGGCGTCGCTCTCTCGCGGATCGCAGGGGCCCTCCTCTTCCACGTCGGTCCCCTGGAGCCCCTGGTCCTTTCGGCCGTCGCGGCCATCGTGCTCCTCGCTTCCATGGCGGCGGCGTGGGCGCCGGCGCGGCGAGCCAGCTCCGTAGACCCGGTCCGGGCGCTGCGGGTGGAATGATGGGGAGTGCGCGCCGGGCGAGCCGCTTCCTCCTTCTCGCCTCCTCAGGAGCCTTTCTCGTCCAGGGCTGTGCCCTGGTGGGAGGCCGGCCCCCCCCACCGCCGCCAGCCCGGGGGGGCTTCTCCGTGGGCTGGACGGAAACGGGGAAGCCTCCTGGTACGGGCGCCCGTTCCACGGCCGGTTCACCGCCTCGGGCGAGGTCTACGACATGAACGATCTCACGGCGGCGCATCCTTCTCTTCCCTTCGGCACCCGGATCCGGGTGGACAACCTGGACACCGGCCGTTCCGTAGTCGTGCGAGTCAACGACCGAGGCCCGTTCGTCGAGAACCGGGTATCTGGATCTGTCCCGTAAGGCGGCGGAGGAGTTGGGCATGATCGGGCCGGGGAAGGCGAGGGTGCGGATCACGGTCGTGGAGATTCCCGCCTCGCCACGCTGCCGGAAAGCAACCCGTTATGGCTGTAACGCGTCCAGATGGAACGGGCCGTACTCTACCTGGGGGCGTCATGATGTCCTCACTGCTTCAGATGTGCGGGTCTCTCTTCGGACGCTGGCCGCGCGCGGGTCTTCACGTCGTCACCTGGCGACCCTCGCTGTGGCCATTGGCGCCAACACTGCGATCTTCTCGGTGGTGGACGGGGTCCTGATCCGGCCTCTCCCTTATCCGGACGCGGACCGGCTGGTGAGTGTGGCCGCCGCTACCCTTCCGCAGGCGGGAGGGAGCGGGGAGGCTCCGTTCTCGGACAGGGGGTACTGGTTCTTCTTCAACGACAACCGGTCCTTCGAGAAGTTCGGGGCGTACGCGGGCGGGAACATCCAGTGGCCCCTGGTAGGCGACGGACCGCCGTCGCAGGTGGATGTGGCGGCAATGACGTTGAGCGTTTTCCAACTCATGGGCGTCCCCCCTCGCCTCGGCCGCTTTCCCGCACCGGAGGAGGACGTGCCCAACGGCCCCGGGTGGCCCTCATCAGCGAGGGCCTGTGGCGGGACCGATACGGGTCCGACCCCGAGGTCGTCGGGAGGAACATCGACCTCAACGGCGCGAGCTTCGAGGTCATGGGCGTGATGCCAGGGGATTTCGACTTCCCCACGCCCGAGACGGATATCTGGATCCCCCATCAGCTCGATCCGGCGAGCGAGAACTTCGGCGGCCACCACCTGATGGGGATCGCGCGTCTCAGGCCGGGGGTCACCATCCAGCAGGCCATGGCGGACGCCGAAAGCCTCATCGCCCGTTTCGACGAGATCGGCTACAGCCCGGAGTGGTTCACGGGAGTATTCAGTGGGAAGGCGGTGATCAGGACCCTTAGGGACGGCCTCGTAGGTGACGCGCGCCGTCCCCTCCTCATCTTGCTGGGGACGGTGCTCTGCGTGCTCCTCATCGCGTGCAGCAACATCGCGAACCTGCTCCTGGTCCGGGCGGAGATCCCGCACGCGGGAGAACGCCGTTCGCATTGCCCTGGGCTCGGGACGGGGGCGTCTCATACAGTACGTCATCATGGAGAGCCTCCTCCTGGCCCTCGTCGGCGGCCTCGTCGGGGTGGGGCTCGCCTATGCGGGGACGCGGGCGCTGGTGGCAGTGGGTCCCGCGAGCCTGCCCGCCTCGACGCCATAGGGATCAACGCCACCGTGCTGCTCTACACCTTGGGCGTCTCGGTTCTCGCCGGACTCTTGTTCGGCGTCTTCCCGGCGGTACGAGTGGGGTCGAAGAAGACGCTACTGCATCCTGAACGACGCGGCCCGGGGCACCACCGTCGGACGCCAGCGTCTCCATGTCCGGAGTGTGCTGGTGGTCCTTCAGGTGGCCCTCGCTCTGGTCCTTCTCGTGGGCTCGGGGCTCATGATCAGAAGCTACCAGGGGCTCCGGGGCGTGAATCCGGGCTTCGATGCCAGGGGGGTGATGACCTTCCGCCTGTCTCCGCCCCCGGCCAAGTATGCACCTGGAGAGCCCATCGCCCAGTTCTACTTCCAGCTCGCCCAGCGCCTGGAGGCGATCCCCGGGGTGACCTCGGCCTCGGGCATCGACGCCCTCCCTCTCACCGGGGGTGCCTCGGTGCTGACTGCGCAGATCGACGAGTTCCCCACCGCGCCGGGAGACTTCCCCCCGACCTTCCCCTTCCGGCGGGTCATGCCCGGCTATTTCAAGACCATGGGGATCCCCGTAGTGGATGGGCGCGAGTTCACGCCCGACGACGACAATGGCCGTCTGGGTTCCATCATCATCAGCTCCTCCGTGAGGAGCGATTCTGGCCCGACGTTTCCGCGCTGGGGAAGCGAATCACCATCGGCGGCGCGCCGGCGCGATCGGTAGGGGTCGTGGGGGACGTGCACGACGCCGGGCTCGCAGATGCCGGTGGAGCAGATCGCCTACAAGTCGATGCTGGACTCGGTAGGGGGAAGCGTTCGCTCCATGATGATGGTGGTGCGCACGGATGGGAGACCCGAACACCCTGGTTCCCGCGATCCGGGAGGCGGTCCAGGAGCTGGATCCGGACCTTCCCATCACCAACGTCCGCACGCTCCAGGACATCGTCGACCGGTCCTCTGAGTCGCACGACATTCACGATGTCGTTGCTCCTGATCGCGGCCGTCGTTGCGCTATTCCTGGGGTGCGTGGGCATCTATGGGGTGCTCTCCTACGTGGCGACTCAGCGCACGGCGGAGATGGGCGTGCGCCTCGCCCTGGGAGCCGACGGCGGGACCGTTCGGAGAATCTTTCTGCTGCAAGGGATGTGGCTCGCGGGCATTGGCGTGGCGGTCGGGTTGGCCGGAGCGGTGGCCCTGTCCGGGTTGCTGCGCTCGCTGCTGTTCGGGGTTACGCCGCTGGATCCCCTCACTCTCGCGGGGGTCTCGGCCATCTTCCTGGCCATTGCGGGCGTGGCCAGCCTGGTGCCCGCGGAGCGAGCGGCCCGGACGCCCCCGGCAACGGCCCTGCGGGCGAACTAGGGCCTGTTCACACTAGTTGAGGCCGGAGGCGACCAGGGCCCACGTGTCCGATTCGCGCCTGTCCCTCAGGCCCTTCCCGGGATAGAATCTCCTGGCGCCGCTTCCCGCACCTGTCTTCAAGAACCAATGGGGATGCCATGAACCCCTTCCGTACTCTCGGTCCTCACGCCGCCCGGCCCTTTCCGGCCTTCCGAAGTCTGTTCCTGAGTGTCGTTCTCTTTCTCCTGGGGAGCTTCCCCTCTCTCCTGGGGAGCGTTCCGTCCCTCGAGGCACAGGAAGACGGAGGGGGGCGGGCCATTCTCGTGACGGGTGCCAGCTCCGGGCTTGGCCTTCGCATGACGGAGGTGCTCTCCAGCCACGGGTTCTTCGTCTACGCGGGTGCCCGGAGCGCCGAGGATCTGGAGCGCCTGGACGCCATGGAGAACGTGAAGTCGGTCCGGTTGGACGTCACCGTTCAGAGCGAGATCGATGCGGCGGCGGATCTCATCCGGGAGGAGGGGAGGGGGCTCTATGGCCTGGTGAACAACGCCGGGATCGTCACGGTTGGCCCCCTCATCGAGATGACGGATGAGGATATGGTCTTCCAGCTGGGCGTGAACCTCCTGGGGCCCTTTCGCGTGACCAAGGCCTTCGCGCCTCTGCTCATCGAGAGCCGAGGCCGAATCCTGAACACGAGCTCTCTCTCGGGGACCGTCTCCGGCGCGTTCCTTGGAGCGTACAGCATGAGCAAGCACGGCATCGAGGCCTACACGGACGCCCTTGCGGCGGAGATGGCGGGCTTCGGGGTGGTGGTGGCCGCCGTGGAGCCGGGGAATTACCGGTCCGATATCGTGGCCTCCATGAGGGAGAGGATGGAGGCGGCCGGGTACACTCCGGAGAACTCCCGTTATGACCGGTCCATGTACGAGGTCTTCCGGGGTCCCGAGGACCGGTCCGACCTTCCGGAGCCCGACGAGGTGGCCTTGGCGGCCCTGGAGTTCATGACCACTTCCACGCCACAGCGCCGCTACCTGGTGGTCCCCAACCAGAGGGAGGCGGAGGTCACGATCCGCAAGGCCATCGAGGAGCTGGTGCAGCTAAACGGCGACCAGCCCTTCTCCTACGACCGGGAGGCGCTGATCCGCATGCTGGACCAGGCGCTGGCGAGGGGGGCCCGGGGTCCCTGACTCTCGCATGAGGACCCGGCGCTGGCTGCACCGAGTGAGTTCGTGTTGACCAGGAGATAGGCGCCTCGCCGGGCCGACCGGCCTCACCCCGTGCGGGTGCGGGTGATCTTCGCAACCAGGCCGCTGGTGGGATCGGGGCACCGGACGAACTCCGTGGTGACGCCGTCGGGGTCCACGACCTTCTCGTACGGAGTGCCTTGATACATCCAGGTCATGTTGCCCCCGTACTCCAGCACCCGGAGGAAGCCGTTCATGCTGTCCATGAGCCAGTGGCAGATCTGGCCTTTCTGGGACGGATACTGGATCACATCTCCAGGCTTGTGTCCCCAGCCGCAGCCTTCGGAGGGCCCTTCCACGATCTCGATGGTATAGGTGTAGGTTTGCCGCTGCTGGGTTTCGGCTCCGGCCGTCCTAAGGACCGGCAAGGCTACGGCACTCGTGCCCGCCAGTCCACAGAAGGTGCGTCGGTCCATCATGGGCTCCTTCCTTATCGGAGGGTGAGGATGAAGGGAAGCTGAAACGAAAAGTACGGGTCCGGCCGCCTCTGCGCGCCCGGCGCCTGTCAGAACGAGGTCAGGAAGCCGTGAGCCCGGCCCACTTCCGAAGAAAGACCGAACCCTGGTCAGAAAGGGATCGGTCCGCCATTCTCAGCCCACAATTGACATGCTCGTCTGCGCCAAGGCCCACGCCTCGGCGCCCAGGCATCACGATGCGCACCAGGACACGCTTCAGGAGAGGACCGCCGTGAGCACCCCCGAAGATCAACTCGAGCAGATCCAGCGAGAGCTCGAAGCCGCGGATTTCGATGAGGAAGCTGCAGGCATCGACCGCCGCCATTTCGTCTTCCTTTCCTTGGCTGCGGCGGCGGCCACCACTCTGGGCGCTGCCCCGGTGGGCGCCCAGGAGCGTCGGGTGTCCGGTCCGTCCGCGCAGGCCGGACTGCTGCAGCAGCAGCAGCGGCAGCAGGAGCCGCCGGTTCCACTCGGAAACGGTGAGCCGCCGGCTCTCCAGTTCCAGCCCTACCCCGGAGGAACCGGGGCGCTCATGGAGAAGCTGGTGCGGGAGCGCGGGGCGGCCGCCTTCGAGCGGGGCACCTATGAGCCGGAGCCGTGGACGGGCCCCGTGCCCACGTCGGACGATGAGATCGCCTTCCTTCCAGCCCACCGGCTCTCGGCGCTCCTGAGGGCGGGCCACATCACCTCCGCCAGGCTCACCGACCTCTACCTCGCCCGTCTCGAACGCCTCAACCCCACGCTCCTCTGCGCGGTGACGATCATGGCGGATCAGGCCCGGGCCGAGGCGGCTCGGGCGGACGCCGAGATGGCGGCCGGGCGGTATCGCGGACCGCTCCACGGCCTGCCCTACGGGATCAAGGACCTCTTCGCCACGAAGGGCGTGCCTACGACGTGGGGCGCGAGGGATTTCGAGAACCGGATCATCGACGAGGACGCCGAGGTGGTCGTGCGCCTCCGGGATGCGGGGGCCGTCTTATCGCCAAGCTCGCCACCGGGCTGTTTGCCCAGAACGATCAGTGGTTCCGGGGCCGCACCAACAACCCATGGAACCTGTCCCAAGGCTCCAGCGGATCGTCGGCCGGCCCCGCCTCGGCCACCGTCGGCAGGGTGCGTCGCCTTCAGCATCGGCACCGAGACCCAGGGCTCCATCGTCTCGCCCACCACACGCTGCGGCCTCAGCGCCCTCCGGCCCACGTTCGGGCGTGTGAGCCGTTACGGCGGGATGGTCCTGGCCTGGTCCATGGACCGGGTCGGGACCCATCACCCGCACCGTGGAGGACGCGGCCATGGTGTTCAACGTGATTCACGGCGTGGACGAGAAGGACCCCTCCACCGTGACTATGCCCTTCCAGTTCGACCGCGAACATCGACCTGGCGTCGCTGCGCATCGGCGTGGACGATCAGGCTCCGGCAGAGCTCGTGAACGTCCTGCGCGACCTGGGGATGAACCCGGTGACCATCGGTGCACGTCCCACGGTGCCGGGCATGGGAAGTGGACTGAACGTGGAGGATGCTGCGGCCTTCGACTCCTACGTGCAGCGGAAAGCGGCAGAGATCGGGCTGGACCTGGACAACCTGCCTCCGCCCGCGCCGCGGGGTGCCAGGGGAGCTCCTGGGGAAGCACCCACGGATCCCATGGCTCCCGCCGACTGGAATCCTCGGTTCGTGAACGGTCGCCGGGAGGCCGGCTTCGAGTTCCTCCAGACGGAGCGGCGTCGCTACATCATGATGCGGGAGTGGGCCGAGTTCATGCGAGGACCTGGACATGTACATCGGGAGCCCCATGGCGGACATCGGCAGCACCGCGCAGACGGGGAATCCGTCCGCGGTGCTCCCGTACAAGTTCGAGGTGCCAGCCAGCCGTCGGGGCGCCGGAGCGCCGCCGGCGACCAGCCCCCCGAGCCCGAGCTGAACCCGCAGCCCATCTGCGGCCAGATCATCGGGAATCTGTACAACGACGACCTGATCTTGTCGGTGGCCCACCAGTTCCAGGCCCACGACGACACGGTGAACCACCACCCGGCTTTGTAGAGGCTCATGGTACCGACGCAGTGATTCCTCAGGGGCGAGTTCTTGCCATACGAAAATGACAATATCATTTTTGATGAATGATGCTGGGAAGCCTCCAGAACCTGACCATGCTGGCGGTGGCTCGTCTGGGTCCCCTGGCCTTCGCCCGGGAGATCCGAGCCTTTCTGGCGGAAGTGGCCGGACGCGACCTGTCCGTGAGCACGGTCTTCGTGACCCTGACTCGTCTCGAGGACCGGGGCTTCCTCGCGTCCACGAGGGGTGAGGCTCCGGCGCGCGGCGGTCGCCAAACCCGGATCTTCTCCGTTACCGAGGCTGGATGGGAAGCGCTCCGCCGCACGCGGGAAGCCTCGGAGCGCCTCTGGTTGGACTTGGAGCCGGGACGACCCCCGAGGGCTCGGTGAAGGTAGGGGCACTTCTCGGACGGCGTCTGCTGGTGGCATTGCTGCCAGGGGACGAATGGAGCCGAGAGCTGGTGGAGGAGCTCGACGCCGAGCTGGAGCGCCTCGTGGCGGCGGGGAGGGTGCGGTGGGCCGGAGGCTGGTACGCGCGGCAGCTCGTGTCCCTTCGCACCCTCCATTTCATCTGGCTCGTGAGGTGCCCGGGAGGGAGAAGAGGCGGGAGGGTGGTAGGGCGGATGGTGACGCGGATGTCAGGAGTCGACGGCGCCTGGCGGGATCTGGTACAGGCCACCCGAAGCCTGCGAAGGGCACCCAGGGCAGCGCTCGTCATCGTCCTCACGCTGGGCCTGGGGATCGGCTCCCTCTCGGCCATGTTCGGGGTCGCCGACCGCCTCTTCCTGAGCGGGCCTCCCCACGTTCGGGCGCCGGAAGAAATCCTGCGTGTCTATCTCACTTTCGATGATGCCGGCGGCCTGAGGACGGGTCCGTGGATTCCCTTCCGGACCGCCAAAGCACTTCAGGAAGGATCCCACTCGTTCTCGGCCTTGACGCTCTACCGGCGAACCGAGCGCCTGAGTCGAGTGGGGGAGGAGGTGAGACCGTTACAGGTCAGCGAGGTCGACGGAAACTATTTCGACCTTCTCGGGGTGGTGCCGGCCCTCGGCCGCTTCTTCCGTCGTGGCGCGACTGGTGGAGACGGAGGGCCGGCTGTGATCTCCTGGCGTTTGGCCAGGTCGAGCTTCGGACCCGAGTCGGCGGCTCTCGGCCAGTCCATCGACGTAGGGGGCCTCCACCACACGGTTGTAGGGGTGACTCCCGAGGGCTTCTCGGGGCCACAGCTCCAGCGGGTCGACATATGGGTCCCCATGGAGCGGTCCCTGGCGCCCAATCGGAATTGGTTCGTGGTGGGTCGGATCCGAGGCGGAACCAGGGACGACCTGTTACAGCCGGCGCGGGAGGCGGAGGCCATTCACCAGGGCACCGACCCGGGAGGGGCGTTCCGGTGGGCCCGGGAAGGCAGAGTGAGCGTCGCGGCGTTGGGCTCCGACGATGGCGGGGCGATGTCCGCCGAGGCGGCCATTACGCGTATGCTCCTCGCCCTGGTCTCCATTCTCCTGCTCACCGCCTGCGTCAACGTCGTGAACCTGCTTCTGGCGCGGGTCACGCGCCGCCGCAGGGAAGTCATCGTGCGCCTGGCGCTTGGGATCGGACGTTGGCGGCTGGTGCGACTCCTCGTCCTCGAGAGCCTCACCCTTAGTGTCGCGGGAGGTCTGTTCGGCATTCCGGTGGCCTACGGCAGCGGGCTCGTACTGCGTCGCGTCCTCCTGCCGGAGGTCGCCTGGGCTTCCTCCCCCCTGAATGCCCGCGTCCTGGCCGTGACCGCCATCGTCGCCATTCTCGCCGGCCTGGTGCTCGGGCTTCTCCCGGCGCGGCATGCCAACCGCACGAACCTCACGAGCGGACTGGCTTCCGATCGAGTCACGCCGGGACGGGGACGTACCGGTGCCCAGAGCGCCCTCGCAACGGCCCAGCTCGCCCTCTCCAGTGCGCTCCTGGTTTGCGCCGGCCTCTTCCTGAAGAGCTTCTGGACCATTCGCGTCACCGATCTCGGCTTCGCGGGGGATGTGTGGGCGGTGCGCCTGCGCTCCCTCGACGAGGCTGCCTATCCGGAGGGATCGGATGGGGAGAGGGCGCTGTACGAGGGCGCGCTGGAGACGGTGCGAGACCTGGAAGGCCGGGACCGTAGCGCGCTCACCGTCGGCCTTCCCTTCCTCTACAACTTCGGACTGAGCATCTGGATCCCCGGGCTCGATTCCGTTCCCCAGGTGCCCGGTGGAGGACCCTATATCAGCGCCGTCTCGGGAGGCTATTTCGGTGCCGTGGGCACACCCATTCTGCGGGGCGCGGGCATTTCCGAGGGAGATGTGGCGGCTGGGGAGCCGGTGGCCGTGGTCAGCCGTTTCACGGCGCGGACACTTTGGCCAGGAGGCGACCCGCTGGGCAAGTGCGTCCGCATCGGAAGCGAATCGACCGAGTGCCTACGCGTGGTTGGGGTCGCCGCCGATGTTCACCGTCAGGGATACCGGGAGCCGGCGTCTCTTCAGCTCTATGTTCCCCTGGGCCGGGAACGGGGACATTTCGGGGGGATGGCGCTCGTCGTGCGCCCGACCCGGGAGTCTGCGAGTGAGGCGAGCCGACTGGCGACTGCGCTGCGGGGACTCGATGCCCGGGCCGACTACATCGACATTGCCCGCCTCGACAGCCTGGTTGACGCTCAGATCAGACCATGGCGCCTGGGAGCCGTGGTCCTCACCTTTACGGCCGGTATGGCGTTGTTGATCTCCCTCGTCGGTGTGTACGGCACTCTTTCCTACGCTGTCGCTCAGCGGCGGCGGGAGATGGGAGTGCGCCTGGCCCTCGGAGCCACCACGGGCTCGATTCGGAAGCTCGTGTTGCGTACGGGTCTGCTTTCCGGTGGCATTGGCGTCGCCGCAGGATTCGGTCTCGTCCTGGGTGGGTCCCGCTGGCTTGCCCCCCTCCTGTTCGAGACCCCCGTGGCCGATCCCCTGGTGATGATCTCCGTTGGCGTTTTGCTGGTCGTGTCCGCGGTCGCTGCATGCGTCCTGCCCGCCGGCGAGGCGGCGAGGGTGGATCCATTGGCTTCCCTCCGGAGCTCGGCGTAGTGGAGAGGGCGACCGGGGAGCCCGGCTCACCAGGGGGAGGGGGTGGAACCTTCCCGCGGCACGGATGGCGTCGCCCTCTTCGAGCGCGCCTCTGTCGATGTCCCCTCGACGGGCCGAACTCGGCCCGTGATGGGGGGTAGACGGGGCGCAAGGTGGGAAGGGGAGGGCCTACCTGGGTGAGGACCTTCCTGCGTCAGGAGTCGCATCTGCGGCGGGAGAGGCCATGTCGGAGGACGTCGTCGTGCGCAGCATGACACGCTCGGAGGTGGACGAGCTGGTTGCCTGGGCTGCCCGTGAAGGATGGAATCCCGGTCTCCATGATGCCGAGCTGTTCTGGGCTACCGATCCGGAGGCCTTCCTCGCGGCGGAGTTCGACGGCGAGCTGATCGGCGGCGGCGCTACCACGTCGTATCAAGGGGAATTCGGGTTCATGGGGCTCTTCATCCTCCGGCCCGAATACCGGGGTCGAGGCCTGGGCAACAAGCTCTGGTTGGCTCGCCGGGCCCGCCTCCTGGATCGCCTGCGTCCCGGGGCCAGCATCGGCTTGGACGGGGTCTTCGAAATGCAGGACTACTATGCGAAGGGCGGCTTCTCCTTCTCCCATCGCAACCTGCGCTTCCGCGCGGAGATCGCCGCTCGGCCGGCCACCCCGCCCGCCGGAACCGAGAGCGTCGTGCCCCTGGCCAGCATCGCGCTCGATGAGGTTCTCCGCTACGATCGGAGCTGCTTTCCCGCCTCTCGACCCGACTTCCTGAAAGGGTGGCTGTCCCAGCCCGATGCGGTAGGCCTGGGTTGGCGGCCCGAAGGAGGGCTGGGGGGATACGGCGTGATCCGCCGGTGTGGGGAAGGGTGCAAGATTGGCCCTCTGTTTGCGGATGACGCCCGGGTGGCCGAGGCCCTCTACACGCACCTGGCGAGGTTCGCCGCGGGCGGGCCGCTCTTCATCGATGCCCCCGAGAACAACCCCGCCGCCATGGGGCTCGTGCAACGCCACGGGATGAAGGAGGTCTTCGGCTGTGCGCGGATGTACCTCGGTACTCCTCCCGTTCTGGCTCACGAGCGCGTCTTCGGTGTCACGACGCTCGAGCTGGGATGATGGCGGAGCGCGATCTCGTCGGTTACGCTGGCCAGCCGCCTCATGCGCGCTGGCCGGGGGAGGCGCGGGTCGCGGTTCAGTTCGTCCTCAACATCGAGGAGGGGGCCGAACGATCCGTCCTCGAGGGTGACCCGCAGTCCGAGGAGTATCTGCACGAGCTGCCGGGACGTCCACCGCGTTCGGGCGAGCAGGACCTGAGCGTCGAGGGGATGTACGAGTACGGCTCCCGCGCCGGGGTGTGGCGGGTGTTGGAGCTGTTCGCTGCCCGGTCACTGCCCCTCACCGCCTTTGCCGTCGGCCGGGCCCTGGAGCTGAACCCGGAGATCGGGCGTGCCCTCTACGCCGCGGGGCACGAGGTCGCCGGTCATGCCTACCGTTGGATCGACTATCGGGATGTTCCCGAAGAAGAGGAGCGGCGCCACATTCGCCGGACGGTGGAGGTCATCGAGGGAGTCTGTGGGGCGCGTCCCGTCGGTTGGTACACGGGGAGGCTCAGCCGGAACACGAGCCGTCTGGTGCGCGAGGAGGGCGGATTCCTCTATAGCTCCGATGCCTACAACGACGACCTGCCGTACTGGCTGCCTGGATCGCCCCCGCTCCTTGCGATTCCGTACACGCTGGTCAACAACGACGCCCGCTATCTCCTGTCCGATGGGTTCTCCTCCGGGGAGGATTTCTTCCTTCTGTTGAAGGACGCCTTCGATCTCCTGTGGCAGGAGGGCGAGAGACGGCCGAAGCTGATGAGCGTGGGCCTGCACCCTCGGATCAGCGGTCACCCTGCCCGTGCGATGGCCTTGGCGCGTTTCCTCGACTACGTACAGGGCCAGAGCGCCGTCTGGATCTGCCGGAGGGAGGACGTCGCCCGACACTGGATCGCCGAGCATCCCGCCTGACCAGGCAGGGCCGCTTCGGGGGCCGACGGGGGCAAGACGAGGCTGGAACCAACCGGTTCGCCCCGGTGTCCTTTGTTCCCGTGACCTGTCGCCCTCAACCCCTCCGCGGGACAGCGGCCCTCCGCCTCTCCAGTGGGGGCGAGGCCCAGAGGGAACCATGACCAACCAGCGTCGCTACACGGAAGAGGAGGTTCGAGAGATCCTCGAGGAGGCCTCCAAGGTCCCGGAGTCCGCCGGCCGGGCCCTGGGTCCCTCCGATGGCCTCACCCTCGAAGAGCTCCAGACCATCGGTACTGAAGTTGGGCTTTCTGCCCAACGCATCGCCGAGGCAGCCAGCTTCCTGGAGGCCCGCCAGAGCATGCCTCCCCGGCGTACCTCCCTGGGAATGCCCATCTCCGTAGGGCGGGTGGTGGAGCTTCCCCGAGCCCCCACGGACCGGGAGTGGGACCTCCTGGTGTCGGAGCTTCGGGAGACCTTCATGGCCCACGGCCGCTTGGGGGGCGCCGGGGGTACGCGCCACTGGAGCAACGGCAACTTGCACGCAACCGTGGAACCCACCGAGTCGGGCTATCGCCTCAGAATGGGGACCGTGAAGGGGGAAGCCCGACAGCTGAACGTCTTGGGAGGTGTGGCCTTGTTCATGGCCGCCCTCCTCACCGTCGTCCTGGTTCTCGGTGGCACGACCGCGTGGAGGGAACTCCTGGGCCCCCTCGTGTTCGCCGTGGGAGGGGTGGGGGCCCTGGGGGCGAACCTGTTGCGCCTGCCCGCCTGGGCCCGAGAGCGCGAGGCACAGATGGAGCACATCGCGGCCCGGGCCCGGGCCCTGCTGGGGAAGGAAGAGGGGGCCTCCTAGGGGAGGGGGAGGTCCCTCCCGCGGCGTCGCGGGCCGAGATCGTTACCCCGCGTCCCGACTTCTCCCCACGCCTCTATCGCCCGTCGGACCTTCCCTGGTGTCAGGGACCCGATCATGCACCGAGCCCCGTAAGGTAAGAGCCTGGGGGGATGCCGTGCGTCTAGCACCCGGCGCCGGGTATGGGCTTTCCCGGGGACGGCCCTGTGCGCAACGGCTTGCGTGACTGTGCAAGAATCTGCGCAGTGGAGGAGGACACCGTCAGACCCGGCGATTCCGGAACACCCTTGTGCGGCTTGAGGAATCGAGCAAACAGCCTCCTGGCCTGGCCCTTGCTCATTGTCGAGGCATCATCACCAAGTCAGAACGGATGCCTGGAGGAGGGCCTGGAATATGCTGACCACCCTGGTGCTACTCGCGTCCTTGTCCATACAAACGACGTCTACTGCCGCGATGGACTCCATCCCGGGAGGCCCAGACGAACCGGTGGCTCCGGCCCCGGTCTCTCTCCAGGCCCGTGAAGCGGCTCTCCCCTGGCCGAGAGAGGCCACCCTTCTCGGGCCCAACGCAGCCGAGGCGGCCCTCACGGCCCCCCTTGGGACCCAGCCGAGGCTCACCGTCGCTTCCGATCCCGCGCAGCTGGTGGAGTACAGTGACGCGTACCTCACTCGCCTCACGATCCACCGGTGGGCCAGCTACCTCACCCTCCCCCTCTTTGCGGGAGAGTACGTAGTGGGTCGGAGACTTCAGAACGGCCACGGGTCCCACGGCCTCCTCCGGCTGCATCGAGGGCTGGCGGCGGGCATTGGAGGGCTCTTCGTGGTCAACACCATCACGGGGGGCCTGAACCTTCTGGAGGCCCGCAAGGACCCGGAAGGGCGCAACCGGCGAACCCTTCATTCCGTCCTCATGCTCTTGTCGGACGCCGGCTTCGTGGCCACCGGCCTGCTGGCCAATACTCGCAGAAACGCGAACGGGCTCTACAGGGGCCCGGCAACGAGCCACGCCCACAGAAACATGGCCATTGCCTCCATGGCCACGGCCATGGTGGGGTACGCCATCATGCTTCCCCCGTTCCGGAAGGAATGACCCGGCGCCTTCGGGGCGAGGGTGGGCTCGAGGCTGGTCCTTTACCATGAATGAGAATGAGGTAACCATGGATCGTCGAGGCTTTCTAGAGCAGAGCGTTCAGCTCGCCGTCCTGGCTGTGCTGGCCAACGCCTGCACCGACTCGGGCTCCATCACGGGGCCGAACCTGAACACCGGAAAGGACGTGGTGGTCACCCTATCCGACTACCCGTCTCTCGCCCAGGTGGGGGGGATCGCCCGGATCAATGGGGTGTCGCCGCCCCTGGCCCTGGTCAATGAGGGGAACGACGTATACTCGGCGTTCTCGCTGGTCTGCCCTCACCAGGGGGTCACGGTGCAGGTCAACGGCTCGAGCTTCTACTGCCCGGGACACGGGGCCCGGTTTGACGGCAACGGGAAGTGGACCGGGGGACAGCCCACCACCAACCTGCACCAGTACGCGACCCAATACGACGCAAGTGCCGGCACGGTCAGCATCACATCAGCCTGAGGTGGTCGGAAAGGTCCCGCTCACCCAGTCCCCGAGGCTGGATCGCCGCGGAGTGGGGCACGTCCGAAAACAATCGGAAGGCCAAGTTCTACCGCCTCACCCGCCGGGGCCGCGCCCAGCTGGAAGCCGAGCGGGACCAGTGGGCCCGGTTCAGCGCCGCGGTGGATCTCATTCTGGAGGCAGAGGGATGAGGCGACTGGGGCTCTGGCTTCGTGCGCTCCTGCGTCCCCGGGCCGTGGAGGAGGAGCTGGAGCGAGAGATGCGGCATCACCTCGAGCTCGAGACGGACCGGAACGTTCGGGAAGGCATGACTCCCGAGACGGCCCGCCGGAAGGCCCTGGTGGACTTCGGTGGCGTGGAGCGCTTCAAGGAGCAAACCCGGGAGGCCCGGGGCACCCGTCCCCTGGAGGACCTCATCATGGACCTCCGCTATGGGCTCCGCCAGCTCCGGAAACACCCGGGGTTCACCACGGTGGCCCTTCTCTCTCTTGCCCTGGGGATCGGGGCCAACACGGCCATCTTCAGCGTGGTGAATGCCGTTCTCCTGAGGCCGCTGCCCTTCTCCGATCCCGACCGGATCGTCCTCGTCGAGGAGCACGCGGGGGACGAGCGCACCCCCACCTTCGCTCCCCGGGACTACCTGGATCTGAAGGAGCAGGCCCGCACCCTGGAGGTCCTGGCAGGGTTCCGGCAGGGCTCCATGGGCCTTATGAGGAGCGGCGGCGCCGACCGTGTCCAGACGCAGAGCGTCACTCCCAATTTCTTCGATGTCTTCGGAACCGAACCCGCTCTGGGGCGGTTCTTCTCCGAGGGCCCCTCGGAAGACGCGGGGAGCCGGTTGGTCGTGTTGAGCTACGGGGCCTGGCGGGCCCGCTTCGGGGGCGATCCTTCGGTTCTGGGGTCCGTGATTCGCCTGGACGGGGAGCCCCACACGGTGGTGGGCGTGGCCCCCCCCCTCCTTCCGCTATCCGGATAACACGGAGATCTGGGTCCGGTCATACAGGGACGGCGTCCCCGAGCCCCCGGTGGACGTGGGAGAGGATCTGGCGGGGATCCGAAGCCTGGGATACTTCTCCGCGGTGGGCCGCCTGGCCCCCGGGGTCGGACTGGCCCAGGCCCAGGCCGAGATCGACGTCCTCGCCGACCGCATCCACACGTTCAAGGATCCGGCCCGCTCCTACGCCATCTCCCTCACCCGCCTTCAGGAGGCGCTGGTGGGGAATGTGCGGCCGGCTCTCCTCATGCTCCTGGGAGCCGTGGGCCTGGTGCTCCTGATTGCGTGCACCAACGTGGCCAACCTTCTCCTGGCCCGGTCCGCGACCCGGACGAGGGAGCTCGCCGTGAGGGCGGCCCTGGGAGCCGGGCGGCGGCGGCTCTTTCGTCAGCTCTTGGCGGAGAGCCTCCTTCTCGGCCTCCTGGCCGGGGTCCTGGGGCTGGGTGTGGCCCGTTGGGGGTTCGGAGGGCTCTTGGCGGTGCTCCCCGCGAACATTCCTCGCCTGGCCGGGATCACTCTGGATGGCCGGGTTCTGGCGTTTACCGGAGGGGCCGCCCTCCTCACCGGGCTCCTGTTCGGCCTGCTCCCGGCCCTGGACGCCTCCCGGACCCTGCTCACGAGCGCCGTTCGGGAAAGCGGGCGGGGAATCGCAGGAGGCCGGAGGCAACGCCGGACCCGGGAGCTGCTCGTAATGACGGAGGTGGCCCTGGCCGTGGTCCTCCTCGCCGGAGCGGGGCTCCTCATGAAGAGCCTGCTCCGTCTCCAGGACGAAGCCGTGGGCTTCGATCCCGAGGGAGTGCTGGTGATGCGCCTCAGCCTTCCTCAAGGGCGCTACCCGGACGAGGCCTCCAGGAAGGTCTTCGTGAAGGACCTCCTCAGGCAAGTGGGCGCCCTCCCGGGAGTGACCTCGGCGGGGGTCGCCCTTGCAGCGCCCTTCGCCGGGGGGGCGGCGACCATGAGCTACGTCGTCCGGGGCCTCGACCCGCCCGAAGGAGATGATTTCTCCTCGGAGTACCAGGTCGTCACAGAAGATTACTTCCGCACCATGGGAATCCCGGTGTTGGAGGGGCGCGGGTTGGAGGCTTCCGACGGGGAGGGGGAGGGCTATCCCGAGGTGGCGGTGGTGAACCAGGCCTTTGCCCGGCGCCACTGGGGAGACGCCAGTCCCATTGGCCAGCGCATCAGCTTCAATGAGGAGGTCTTCGCCGAGATCGTGGGCGTCGTGGGCAACGTACGGCACTTCAGCTTCGACCGGGCTCCCAGGCCCGAGGCCTACCTGCCCTACGGCCGGGATCCGTGGCCGATTCTCGCTCTGGTGGTGAAGGCCCGGGGGGACCCACGGAGTCTCCTGGGGAGGGTGCGGAGTGTCTTGGCCGAAGTCGATCCCGAGCAGCCCGCCTACACCCTGAAGACCATGAGGGACATTCTGGCGGAGTCTACGGGAGAGCGCCGCTTCAGCGTTGAGCTCCTGGGGCTGTTCACGGCCCTGGCGGTCCTCCTCCCCGTCATTGGTGTCTACGGGCTCATGGCGTACAGCGTCAGTCTTCGCCGGCAAGAGCTCGCCATTCGGGCCGCCATGGGAGCGCGGCGCAAGGCCCTGATCTGGATGAGCCTCCGCTCCGGAGTGCGCCTGGCGGTCGGCGGTGCCGCCCTGGGGCTCGGTGGGGCTCTGGTCCTGACCCGTCTGATCCGGAACCTCCTGTACGGGGTCAGCCCCTCGGATCCCGAGGTCCTTGGCCTCGCGGTGTTCTCGGTGCTGGTGGCGGTGGTGGCCGCCGCCTACCTGCCCGCGAGGCGCACTGTGAGCCTGGATCCCGCTGCTGTGCTGAGGAGAGAGTAGGAGAGGCTGATTCCGGCCAAAGGAGGGCGACACTCATGGACATTCGCCATCGCATCCTGAGCTGGCTTCGATCGTTCCTCAGCGGACCCCGTGGGGGGGAGCTGGACGCGGAGCTTCGTCACCACATCGAGCTGGAGACGGAGAAGAACATCCGCGCAGGGATGGGTCCGACGGATGCCAGGCGGAAGGCCCTCCTCGACTTCGGGGGTGTGGAGCGGTTCCGGGAGCGGACCCGGGAGACCCGGCCATTCTATCCGGTGGAGGATGGCCTTCGGGACGTGCGCCTTGCCCTTCGTCGCCTGACGCGGACCCCCGGCACAACGGCTGCTGTGATCCTGTGCCTGGGCCTGGGTCTCGGGGCCACCTCCGGCGTCTTCTCTTTCTTCTACGGGATCGTGCTGCGGCCCCTTCCCTTTCCGGAGCCTGGCCGCCTCGTGGTACTCTTCGAGACGGCTCCGGGGTTCACGCGGGCCTCGCCCTCCTTTACCGACTTCGACATTTGGCGGAGCGAGGCCCACGCCTTCTCGGGTCTCGGGGCCTACTCCGCCGACCGGATGACCCTCACCGGCGGACCCGAGCCCGAGATCCTGGACGGTACCCGGGTGTCGGCCAATCTCTTCGGCATTCTGGGCGTCCAGCCCCTGGTGGGCCGAGGTTTCGGGGCTGACGACGACGGACCCGGCGCTCCACCCACGGTCATCCTGAGTTACCACCTCTGGCAGGAACGCTTCGGCGGGACCCGCGGCGTGCTCGGCGAGACGGTCCTCCTCGATGGGCATCCCCACACGATCGTCGGGGTCATGCCTCCCGGGTTCGCCTTCCCGGATGAGGCCCGGTTCTGGGTTCCCCTGCGGACGGCCGCCGATCCTCGGCCCGGCGTCCTCACGGCGGCCCTGGGGCGACTGGGCGAGAGGGTGGACCTGGCCTTCGCCCGCCGGGACATGGCCCGGGTGGCGAGCATCATGCGTGACGCCTATCCCGAGGCCAACGCCCAACGGGAGATCGCCGTGCGCTCCCTCGAGGATGACTTCCTGTGGGGTCTGAAGACCCCGGCCACCCTCTTCCTCGCGGTGGCGCTTCTCGTCCTGGTCCTCGCGGCGGCCAACGTGGCCAATCTTCTTCTGGCCCAGGGTGTCGCCCGGGAGCGGGAGATCGTGGTGCGGTCCGCCTTGGGGGCGCCGCGAAGGAGGATTGTCCGGCAACTCCTGACCGAGAGCGTTCTCCTGGCTCTGGGGGGAGGGGGAGTGGGGGTGGGCGTGGGATGGCTGGGCAGGAACCTCTTCCTCTCGTTCCTGCCGGAAGCGTTTCCCTAATACCTCGACTTCGCCCTGGACGCTCCGGCCATGCTCGTCCTGGCGGCGGTGACCCTGGGCACCGGCCTCTTCTTCGGGTTGGTGCCCGCTTTGGCCGCCACCCGGGTGGACCTGTTCCGCTCTCTGAGGGTCGGTGGGGAAAGGAGCGGTGGTGTGGTTGGAGGCAGGGTGAGAAAGGCCCTCGGGGCTGGACTCAGATCATCTCCTCACCATGCAGGTGGCCCTCTCAGCCTCCTTTCGCAGCGACCCAGATCGCCCGTGGGAGGCCTTCGCGGAGATGCGCCGGCGTGTGGCCGGCCTTGCGGGGGTGCGGCACGGGCCGCCGTGATCTCGAATCTCCCCATCGACGGTGGAGCCAGTGGGACCTCCCTGTACCCCGAGGGGACCCCGGCGCCGGAAGCCGGCCAGGAGCCGTGGGTCATCAACAAACAGGCCCAGCCCGGCTACTTCGAGGCTATGGGCATCCGCCTGGTGGCCGGCCGGGACTTCCGCGAGGGGGACGGCGCTCCGGGAACCCCGCCAGTTGCGGTGGTGAACGAGAGCTTCGCCAACCGGTACTGGCCGGGGGAAGGCCCCCTGGGGAAACGGATCAAGTACGGAGGCCCGGACTCGAACTTCCCCTGGATGGAGGTCATCGGCGTCGCCTCCGACGTCCGCCACTTCGGCCTGGAGTGGCCGGTGGAGCTGGGGATCTACGAGCCGTTTCGACAGTTTCCCTACTGGCGCGAGTTCCTCGTGGTCCGAACCGAAGGAGACCCTCTGGAACTGGCAGCCGCCGTGCGGGCCCAGGTCCACGCCGTGGACCCGGATGCGCCCGCGTACGCTGTCCGGACCATGGACCGCGTGTTGTTCGAGACGCACTGGAGGCCGGTGATCCTGGCCAGAGTCCTCTGGCTCATGGCCGCCCTGGGCCTGGTCCTGGAGGTGGTGGGAGTGTACGGGGTGGTAGCGTTTTCCACCGCTCTCCGTCGGAAGGAATTCGGGATTCGGGTCGCCCTGGGGGTCGACCGGAACACGGTTCTCGTGGAGTCCGGCAAGCAGGCCGTGCTTCCCTGTGCTCTCGGCCTCACAGGGGGCATGGCGGTCGGCCTCGTGGGAATGCGCCTGGCGGCCGCCACCATGTTCGGGGTGGATGGGCTGGACCCTCTCGTGGCGGCCGGCGCCGTGGCGGCCCTGGCAGTGGCCGCCGGGGCCGCGACCCTGGTTCCAGCCCGAAAGGCCAGTCGGCTGGACCCCGTTCGAGTCCTGGGCTCGGAGTAGGAGGCGCCTTCCCCGGGGCCGTTCACTTCCGGTAGGCCACGTAGATGTCGGCCTCGAGCATGACCCCGTTGTCGTAGAAGTGGTGGACGAAGTAGAGGTTCCCATCCTCATCAAGCGTCGGCTCACCGGCGAACCGGGAGACGATGAGCTCTCCCTCCATCCACTCACCGTCGACCTTCCTGGACCGGACCACGGCCGGCGTGCCCTGGTACCAGCGGGTGATCCAGAGCTCGGTTCCGTCCGGGCTCACGTAGGGTCGCGTCTCGTCGGCGGTGGTGTTCACCGCAGCGACATTCACCGGATCGACCCACGTCCCGTCGCTCTGGGTCAGCATCCAGATGTCCTGTCCCCCGGCGCCGCCGTCCCTCGCCGACCCGTAGTACAACTCGTCGCCGTGTATGTGAAGCTCCCCCACGTCGTACTCCGCCGGGAAGGTCACGTGCTCCCATTGGGTCCACGCCCCATTGACGCGCTCCGCCCGGAACCAGTGAACACCCGTGTAGCCTGCCCGCGCCGAGCAGAAGAGCATCTCGTCGCCTGCCACGAACTCGCACCCGTTGAGGGCCAGCTCGTCGTAGTCCTGAAGCCACACCAGGGTGGGCTGCTGCCAGGTGCCTCCCACCCGCTTGGAGAGCCAGATTCCATTCACCGGATTGCGGATCTGGATCTCATGGGGCTCCTGAACGTCGGCGGCGAAGAAGAAATAGAGCTCCCCGCCACCTGCGGGAACGAAGGGGGAATCCTCGCCCCCGGCGGTGTTGATGCCGGGGAGGGGCACCGGCTCTTCGAACTCGTCGGAGTGGAGGATGGGTGGGGAAAGGTCCATCTCCGGAGTGATCTTCCGGGCACCGGATGGGATGGCGGCGTAACGGTCCACCTCCGGCGGCCCGCTTCCTCCCGGTGCAGCCGGGCTGTCATCGCAGGCCAGGAAAGAGAGAACGAGACCAAGGATGAGAGAGCCGGTGAACCGCAAGCGCATGACGTACTCCGTCCCGGAGTCATTAGATTCTCTTCCGAACGACCGGATCCGGACGGCCGGACCCTCTTCCAAGATAGGACTCACGGGCTCCCATGAACGAGGTTTACGTTCGACTCCTCCATCCCGGGGATTGGCCCAGGGTGAGGGAGATCTACGCCCAGGGAATCGCCACCGGGCACGCCACCTTTGAGACCCGGGCGCCGGATTGGGAGGAGTGGAACGCGGAGCACGTACCCTCCTGCCGCCTCGTAGCGGAGGACCGCCGCCATGAGGGGGTCCTGGGCTGGGCCGCCCTGAGCCCCGTCTCGGGACGTTGCGTGTACGGCGGCGTGGGCGAGGTGAGCGTATACGTGGCGGAGGGGGCCAGGGGCCGAGGCGTGGGCACCCTCCTACTCCAGGCTCTCGTCGCGGCATCGGAGGAGGCGGGGTTCTGGACTCTCCAGGCGGGGATCTTCCCGGAGAACGTCGGCAGCGTCCGCCTGCACGAAGGCTGCGGGTTCCGGATCGTGGGCACCCGGGAGCGCCTCGGGATGCTGGCCGGGGCCTGGCGCGACGTGCTCCTGATGGAGCGCCGAAGCTCGAGAATCTGAGGCAGGACCCTCGTCCTGCCCTACTTCTTCCCCGCCACGATCATCACGTGGCCCAGGTGGTGCCTGCCGTGCCACGCATACAGCTGGAGGGTCTTTTCAAGGTCGATCTCTCCCAGCTCGGGATGCCGGTAACTCCGGGCGAAATCCTCGGGGGCGAGGGAGTGAAGGAACGCCACCCAGCGCTCGTGCAAGGCGTCCAGGAGGTCCAGGGACATCTCGATGGGGGCCCTCCGCGCGTCGGCGGTCTCGCTCCAGACCGCTTGATCGTAGGTCTTGATCAGGGGCCGGTCCTCCGTGAGGGCCAGCTTGAACCGCACGTACCCCTGCAGGTGGCTATCCGGCACGTGGTGAACCACTTGGCGCACCGTCCAACCCCCCTCCCTGTACGGGGTGTTCAGCTTCGCTTCGGACAGGTCCTCCACGGCCGCCCGAAACTTCATGGGGAACTCCGAGATCTCTCCGATGAAGCCTCCTCGCTCGACTGCGGTCAGACCCGTTCGGGGCTCGAAGGGACCCACGGGATAGCGAAGTACGTCGATCTCGGACATGGGCGGCTCCATGCTCGCGGACACTGAAAGGAGAAGGAGAAGACGAAGGGGTCCAACCCCCTGATGGGAGGAAAGATCCTGGGCCTCGCCGCAATTCCGTGAAAGCACGGGGAGCCGACCTTGGGCCGTCTTGAAAGAGGTCGGTGAGATCCTCGGATCTCGGGTCCGGGTCCGGCTGGACGCAGTGCTCGAGGTCCGTCCCGGCGAAACGCGAACGGCCGGCTGAGCGGAGAATGTCTGCGGCTAGGGTCACCGTTGTCCCCTGGAGAGGACGGGAAGGCGCCAACCCCCGGCAGAGCGCGGCCTCTTTGCCCGGCATGGATCCTGCTACATGCATGCGGCTGTAACCCCTGGCCGCTTCGCAATCCTCGGTTCGCTGGGAGTGAAGTGGGATGCGCTCTTTGGCCCTGGCACTCGGACTCTGCTGCGTCAGCGTTGGGCCTCTCTCCGCCCAGGTGGTTCGGGGTCGGATCCTGGAAGCCGGCGAGGACCGTCCCGTTTCCCTGGCCGCCGTCAGCCTCCTGGCCAAGGACGCTGTCGAGGTCGGCTCGACCCTGACGGACGAAGACGGACGATTCCAGCTGTCCCCAGGTGCATCCGGTGGCTTCTACCTCTATGTCGAGGCCTTGGGTTTCGTGCCCAAGCTCGAAGGATCCCTGATCCTGACCGAGGCGGACACCGTCGAGGTCGAGGTCTTCCTGGCTCCCGCCCCGATCCCTGTGGAGCCCCTGGTCGTGGAGGCGAAGCCCCGGTCCAGGCGTCTGGAGATGTCGGGGTTCCCCGAGAGGAAACAAGCGGGCCTCGGGGCCTTCATCGAGCGGGAGGAGATCGAGAAGAGGGACCCCAGGTTCTTGTCCGACCTCTTCCGCACACGTCCGGGTTTCCGGGTGATCGGGGGCGTGGGGGGAGGATTCCTCGTCTCGCGGCGCACGTCCAGCTTTTACTATGGGACCTGCGCTCCGCTGATCTACCTTGACGGGCTTCCCATGGAGAGGGGCGCCATCGACCGCCTGATCCAGCCCTCCCTTGTGGAAGCCATCGAGATCTACTCGGGGATCTCCCAGCTCCCGGCCCAGTACTCAGGTGCCGAGTCCGCTTGCGGGGTGGTCCTCGTCTGGACTCGCTGATGAGACGTCAAGTCCGATCAGCCCCCCTGTGACCAAGACCGTGCGCTCGGAGTGGAAACCGATTCCCTGGATGTCGAATGGGCCGTTCTCTACCGGATCGGGAGGGATCCTGGAACTTCGGAGAGTGCCACGCCCCCGGATGATCATTCGCATGGGACCGCGGGCTTCGAAGGTTCAAGGGCGCTGGACCAGCCTGAATGAGCGTTTCCGCGGAACTGCCCCGGGGTCCATGCCGCGCGACAAGCGAGCAGCCGAAGGCACGCAGCTGTTCGCCTTGCGTCTGAAGCGCACTTTCGGCAGTCTGCAAACGTCATGCGTGAGCGTGTGCTGGATACGGTTCTTCGGGAGGATTCGTGAGGTCAGTGCATCACGTTGATCGTCTGGCGCGGTTCGTGTACCCAAGTCGAGTACTCGCGCTACTCTTCTGCGTGCTGCTCCTGTGTTCCTCGGGCGTGGCGGCACAGTCGGCCGAGCCGGTGGATGCCGCCGTCCGACTCATGCTCGACCGTTTCCCGGGCTACCGGGGTCTCGGGGGCGCGCTTCTCGTCGATACGGCTGGCGTGGGATTCCGTGATCTCACAATCCTCTCGCCCGCGGCCAGAGACGCCGCGATGGACGTAGCGGGGGAACTGGACGCTCGGACCGGAACACTCCCGGAGGTAATGGTCTGCCGGGACGGACCGCCGCCTGTCAATCCGTTCCCCCAGACATGCCGCTTGAAAGATGGAGTGAAGGCGGTTCTTCAAGTCTCGGACATGAAGGAGACGGAAGAGGGGCCGACGGTTTGGATCATAACTTGGACCTACCAGAGAGATGCGGACCGAGGCACGTGGTGTGTAGAGGAAACGGCGCGTCAGGTTGAGGTGGAACGATCGGGCGACGGGCACTGGAAGGCTCTGGGCTGGAGCAACGTGGAGAGTGCGATGTGGTGACGCCTGCCGGGAGTGGAAAGCCCGCGGCGTCTCCTCCACTCGAGCCGGAGTGGAGATGCCGGGGCTCGCCCTCCGGTCTTCGCCTCCTCGCTCATCTCGGCGCGCGCGCGCCTCGGTTCGAGCCGACGGCCCTGGGGGGGCGAGACGTTTCCGCGGAAACGTCGGGGCGCTAGGCTGGCCCAGATGGGCGGCCGTCCGTCGGTCACCCTGTTCGCACTCGGAGGCAGGGTCCACCCTTGATGAGACCCAAGTGGCCCGGGGCCGAGAATGTTCCCGGACCCGGTCACCGTTGTCCCCTGGGGAGGACGGGAAGCCGCCGCCCCCCGGCAGAGCCAAGGTTTCCCTGCTCGGCATGGATCCTGCCACGTGCATACGGCCGTAACCCGTGGCCGCCTCGCAATCCTCGGTTCGCCGGAGTGAACTCGATGCGCCGTTGGGCCGTGACACTCGGACTCTGCCTCATCAGCGCTGGACCTCTTTCCGCCCAGGTGGTTCGGGGCCGGATCCTGGAGGCCGGCGGGGACCGTCCCGTTTCCATGGCCGCCGTCAGCCTCCTGACCAAGGAGGCTGTGGAGGTCGGCTCGATCCTGACGGGCGACGACGGACGATTCCAGCTATCCCCAGGTGCGTCCGGTGGCTTCTACCTCTATGTCGAGGCCCTGGGGTTCGTGCCCGAGCTCCAAGGATCCCTGAGCCTGACCGAAGGGGATACCGTCGAGGTCGACGTCTTCCTGGCCCCTTCCCCGATCCCTGTGGAACCCCTCGTGGTGGAGGCGGAGCCACAGTCCAGGCGCCTCGAGATGTCCGGGTTCCTGGAGAGGAAGGAAGCGGGTCTCGGGGCCTTCATCGAGCGGGAGGATATCGAGAAGAGGAGCCCCAGGTTCCTGTCCGACCTCTTCCGGACGCGTCCGGGTTTCCGGGTGCTCGGCGGCCCGGGGGGAGGATTCCTCGTCTCGCGGCGCACGTCCAGCTTGTGCTATGGGACCTGCGCCCCCCTCATCTACCTCGACGGGCTTCCCATGGAGAGGGGAGCCATCGACCAGCTGATCCAGCCCCCCCTGGTGGAAGCCATCGAGATCTACTCGGGGATCTCCCAGCTCCCGGCCCAGTACTCCGGCGCCGAGTCCGCCTGCGGGGTGGTCCTCGTCTGGACGCGCTAGTGAAGCGTCAAAACCGATCATCCCCCCGCTGTGGCCAAGACGGAGGTTGTTTTTGAGAAGCCATCACCTTGCTGCCGTATTCGCGGGACTTCTTACGCTGCTGACGGCCTCCTGCGACCAACGTTCGCCGTCGAAGGGGCCCGTTGTCCGGGACAGCGCGGGCCTGGTGATCGTCGATCACGGGTTCATCGACACGGAATCCCTTCCCCAGTGGCTCCTCCAGCCGTCGCTCGAAGACTCACCGTCTTCGCACCGGACGGTCTTCTCGGCCGTACGAGCGTGCTTCCCGACTTCGCCGGCGTCGACCGAGCCTGGGGCCTGGCGGGTCCGGACCGCCTCTTCCCGGACCGCCTCTTCATCGAGCGGGTGGCCTCCACCCGGGCTCCCCTGGAAGGGCACGACGGAGAGAAAGGCATGGCTCGAAGGGTGAATCCTCCTGTGTTGCGGGAACCTCTGGAGTGGAGGCCTCATGTACTCATCATCGTCGGCGAGTCCTCTGTGCAGGCTCCTGTCCGTCCTGATCCTCCTCTGGTCCGTTTCGTCTTGCCATGATCCCCTGGGCCCAGAGAAGGGACGACAGATCGGAGTAATCGCCTTCTACCACGATCCCGTGGTGATCACCGTGCCCGACACCGTTGTCGCGGGGCGGTCCTTTTCGGTGTCTGTGCGGACGTACGGAGGGGGGTGCGTCGGCCAGGAAGATACCGAGGTCTGGTCGACGGGCCTATCCATCGACATCACGCCCTACGATGTTCACAGCGGAGCCCGGATCTGCACGGACATCCTCAAGGCGTTCGATCACACGGCTACCTTGACCGTCATGGAACCCGGGACCGCCCAGATCAGGTTTCACGGGAGGCAACTCCCCGACGACGTTCCGATCTCGGAGGTCCGCGAATTGGTCGTGAAGTGAATGAGGCCGGGTCCGCGGCTGTTTGGTGCCTGGCGGCAATCTCCGGCCTTCCGTCCTTACCGACGAGCCGGACAGGAGACAGAGGAACGTGAGCAAGTCCAAGGCCGTTCTCACCAGCTACCTTGGGGTTCTGGCCTACTCGGCCTTCATCTTCCTCGGAGCATGGAGACTCCTGTATTGGCAGGCGATGCTCTACGTCGTTCTCGCCCTGGTGGGGGTGACGATGAGCCACCTGCTCGTTCGGAAGGACTCCGACATTACGGTCGAGCGAGCCTCGCGTGTCAGCGCAGGAGAGGATTGGGACCGGCGGATTCTCGGCGCGTACTTTCTCGTCAGCGTGGTAGCGTTCGTGATCGCGGGGGTCGATTCCGGGCGCTTCGGATGGTCCGGTCGGGTTCCACTCCCGCTGACCTTCGGGGGCGTCGTGCTTATGCTGTCCGGGCAAGTCCTCTTTGGCCTCGCCAAGAGGGAGAACGAATTCTTCTCGAGCACCGCTTCGATCCAGGGTGAGCGGGATCACCGGGTTTGTGAGACCGGACCGTACCGGTTCGTCCGCCACCCTGGGTACCTCGGCATGCTGATGTCCCTGGTCGCCTTCCCCCTCGTCCTCCAGTCGTACTGGGCGTTCATTCCTGTAGGCGTCGGGGCCTTCCTGTTGACCGTGCGAACGCTGTTGGAGGACCGCTTCCTCATGGAGCGGTTGGCCGGGTACAAACAGTATGCCACCAGGACCAGGTGGCGCCTGCTCCCGAGGGTCTTCTAGAGACACGGACACCGCAATCGACTCGTTTCCCGAGGTGCGTCATGGACACCGCTCGAATCCAGTCAAAGCCTGCAGGCGTCACCCGATCCGGTTCGTTTCCCAGGGTGCCTCGAACCATCGCGAACCCCCGGCGCTGGGCGCTCGCACTCCTCCTCGGCCCGATGGTCTTCGCCTCCTGCGACGACTCGCCCGTGGCTCCGGAGCTCGAGGCGTGCCCTCAGACCGGGGAGTTCGGGAACTACGGATGCGCCCGCGTCGTCGCCGTGCTCACGTTCCCGCCGAAGCCGTGGCCGGACAGAGTTCGCATGGACCTTCGTGTCCGACCCGTCGGATCGGGGGAGGACGTCTTCTTCCAGGATCCCAATCCCGGCGAGGGCGTCAACCCGATTACGATCATCCGCCGCCTCCCGCCCCTGAAAGGTGGGGGGGACTCCCTCTCTGTCTGGGTGAGAGCGGCAATCCTGGAGGACCCGAGGCCCATTGTGGTCGGGGTCCCGCTTCCCGTCTTCGCCGCGGATAGCGTCATTCACCTGGCCAGCTTCTCGGGGGTGGGCACGGTCCCCGCCGTCGACACGGTCTACCTGGCGCTGAAGCGTCCCTGATCGTACGCTTCGTCCGTCGGAGACGGGATCCTCGACGGAACCGGGCCGGCGCCGGAGGCGGCATTCGGTGTCGTCCGAAACGAGTTGGGTGTCGAGCCGGCGCAGAGGCATTGGGCAGTGCGGGAGGGGGCTCATGCGCCATGGAATCTGGCTTCTTTCCACGTTGTTGGTGGGCTTGACCGCTTGTCGCGAGCAACCCGCGGGAGTCACCACGTATGTGGATAGCGCCGGGGTACGGCACACGACGACCGCGGATGCCTCCCGGGTCTTCGCCGTCGTAGATGGCCACCCTACACTGAGCCTCGGAGGGCCCGAAGCTACGGAGCCGACCCAGTTCTTCCGGATTCGCGGGATACACGTGGACTCCCAGGGGAACCTCTGGATCGCCGATGGCGGATCCAGCGAGCTACGGATCTTCCGACCCGACGGATCGCTCTGGAAGATACGGGGCGGCGGAGGGCAGGGCCCCGGTGAATTCGAGCGGATCCGCTTACTGGGCTCGTTTCGAGGCGACACGGTGGCAGTGTGGGATGACGGGAACCCACGCCTGACGGTCTTCGATCCCCAGGGGGAGATGGTCCGGACGGTGCGTGCACAGCAAGGAGACGATCCGGCCCCGAATGCCATGGGAGTCTTCTCCGACGGCTCGCTTCTGGCCAAGAAGCCGATTCTCCTCTGGGCCGGGGACCTCAGGCCCGGCGAGATGTTTGGAGACACCGTGAGCCTGGTCAGAGTGGACCTGGAGAGGCGGACCGAAGAAGCGATTGGTCTCGCGTACGGTCCCCTCTGGGTATTTACCGGGAGTAACCAGGTACCCATTCCATTCACGATCAACGCTCCCCTCGCCGTTCAGGAGGAGGACGTCCACCTCGCCGTCGGTGCGGATTTCCAAATCCAGGTCTTCCAGGACGGCCAGCTCACCGAGGAATACGGCGTGGACCGAAGCCCCCGTGCCGTGACGGGGGACGATTTGGAGGCCTATGTCGGGCTGTATGCGGAGGTCGCCGATCCCGCCCAACGGAATGAGATCCTCTCCACCCTGGACCATTCGGCCCGCCCGGGTCATCTGCCGAGCTACGATCGACTGGTGGTCGCCGAGAACGGCAACGTCTGGGCCGGAATCTACACGCCGGATCGGTCGGGGTTGATGTGGGACGTGTACGCTCCCACCCGGGAATGGCTCGGCCAGGTGGAGCTCCCCCCTGGGTTCTACCTATCCGCCGTCAGCGCTCATCGCATCGTGGGCGTGTGGAGGGACGAGTTGGGGGTGGAGTATGTCCGCGTGTACGGGTTCCGCCTCACCCCGTGATGCACTCTCGAGCCGCACGTGATGTCCTCCCCGTCCCCTGCCCGGGCGGTCGGGAGCTCCGGGTGGGAAGGCCTATCTCGCCGGCGTGGGCTCCTCCCCGCGTGGGCTCCTCCCTGCACGGTCCCGGTCGTGCAAGGACGCATCACGAGCCCCGGGGCAGCATGGAGAGGATGTCCGCGATGTTCCCTCGATAGGCATCGAAGGCCTTCCGACCATCCTTGGACAGACGGTAGGACGTCTGAGGCCGATTGTCGACGAAGGCTTTTTCCATCTCGACGTAGCCGGCTTCGATGAGCTTCTTCATGTGGGAGGAGATATTTCCCGCCGTGAAGCCGGTCTGGTCCATGAGAAAGACGAAGTCGGCTTGGTCCACTACGTAGAGGTGCGCCATGAGAAGAAGGCGCGCCGGTTCGTGAATGAGCTTGTCGATCTCTTCCACATGATCCCGGAGGGTGCTCCTGGAGCGGGCGCTCATGGAGCTTCTTCCCCGTGGGCGGGGAGGGGGTGGGTGGAGAGGAAGCGGAGAAAGAGGATCAGGCCGACCAGGGTGATGACGGCGCCGGCAATGAGAATCTGGGGCGCGGGCTCCATGCCGAGGGGGGTGGTGATGCCGCCCGTGGCGAGCAACAGGGCGGCGTAGCCCACGAACCGGGTGAGTCCGGTCAGAACCGCTGCGCCCAAGGCCAGGAGGGCCAGGAGAGACACCGGTAGGGCCGCGATCCACTCTTGGGACCATGCCTCGAATCCGCCGCCTCCTCTCATGCGGAGCGAGTGGTAGGCGACGAAGAAGACGAGAAACCCGATACCCAGGAGGAGGCCGGCCCGGTTCCACCTCTGCTCCATGCCCCGGCGGGCCTCGCTGAAGGTCACCCGGCCGATGCGCGGCTCCACCATCCGCTTCCGGATTCCGATCCACGCGACGAGGAGCACCGGCACGGCGAAACCTGGGGCCCAGAACAGCTCGGAGGTCCACCCTAGCCCCACGGCCAGCACGCCGATGCCGGAGAGCAGGTCCAGAAGCCCGTCTCTCCAACGGGAGCGGTAGGAAGCGCGTTCGAGCTCTCCGAGCGTGGTGGGTTGCGATTGCACGGTCATTCCTCCTCCTTGGATACCGTCCGCTTTGTCGTGACGTTTAGTTTGCATCACAAAATATTTTCAATCATCATCTCGCGCAAGATCTCCATCCCCGGCCTACCGGACACCAAGACGGTAGATCAGGACGTCGTCGTGCTGGCGGGCCGAGTCCGGGTTCCGGGGCACGTCGGCAAAGCTGGTGGCCACGAAGACCAGGTGGTCCCCGACCAGGACGCCGGTGGTGGGATAGGCGAAGTCGGGATTCGCTCCGGCGAGTAGCTCCACCCCATCGGCGCTGTCGAGGGCGTCGTTCAGGCGGAGCCGAAGAATCTGACCCCACCGAGGCTTCACGGAAATCAGGGATCCGTCCACGAAGTAGAGGCCGTCCGTCCCCACGTCGGCGCCCTCCGGCACCTCGAGAGCCAGCACCTCCGCCGTGGCCAGGTCCATGCGGCTGATGGTCCTGTCCAGGGTGAAGAAGAGGTAGCGGCCCGACGACCCAAGGGTGATGCCGTTGGTCTGGCTCCCGGGACGGTCCAGGATCAACTCCATCTCGTCGGAGCCCTCCGACAGCCGGTAGATCTTCCCTAGGAGCGTGGTGGTCGCGTAGACGTCTCCTTCGGCCGTGAGGGCAAGGTCGTTGAAGATGTGGCCGGGACTCGGCTGATCCATCATCCAGCTTTTCAGGAGGGTGCCCTCGTCCAGGTCGAAGAGGAGCACCCCCGTCTGGGGCGGTGCGTCCGTGGCGCCGCCAAAGACGGTGTACCGTCCCGAGCAGACCCAGAGACGTCGGCGGCGGGGATCGACCTTCATCCCCACGGAGCTCTGGAGGACCGGTTCCAGGCCGCGGGTGAAATCTTCGTAGGAGCCATCGCCGTGGATGCGAAGGATCCGGCTCTGGCCCATGCTCCCCAGGAAGTAGTCCCCCGATACGGGGTCGAAGGCGACGTTCTCCGGGTAGAGATCGTGCTCCGGGATGGTGAAGAGGACGGAGAGGGAATCCTCCTGGGCGGACGGCACCTGGCCATCGGGGCAGGAACAGACCGGAAAGGGTGAGAGGAGTAGAGCACAGGCGATCGGAGCTGAACCGGCCAGAGTGTGGGAGCTCGTCATGGTCCCTTTCCTCGGCGTTGAGCCGCTCATCGCTGTGATTCCTCTACCCTTCCCAAGCCAAGGCTCTTGTTTCCCACACGCTCAACCCCATCGAGATCACAATGCAAAACGCTTGGCCTTGACTTGTGATTTGTAATGCAAAATATTCTGAGCCAGTCTATTTCGCAAGAGGCCCGAGCGGTGGACTCGACCTGGGGGCCAATACGGGGAAGGAGATGACCATGGAAATGAACGGACGAAGGATGACAACCTTGGGTCTCGGGTTGGCCGCGGTGATAGGGGTTCCCCTCTCGGCTCAGACGCAGGCGCTTCCCTTCTCCGAAGAGGGATGGATGATCCAGGGACCCACGACCAGCGTGGAGGCCTTCCGGGGCGTAGAGACCCTGCGGACGCAGAACGGCTCGGCCGCCCGAGTCGATCTCCCCGTGGAAGACGGGACCTTCGAGTTCGATCTCTCCCTCCCCCGGGCCCGGGGGTTCGTGGGCTTTCGTTTCAGGATGGATGCCTTCGGGAACGCCGAGGAGATCTACTTCCGGCCCCACAAAGGAAAGTCGCCCGACGCCCTGCAATATGCTCCGGTCTTTGCCGCGGAGAGCTACTGGCAGGTCTTCCACGGGCCGGCGTCCACCGCCAGGGTGGACTTTCCGGAGGGGGGCGACTGGCTCCACGTGCGATTGGTTGTGGCCGGTGAAACGGCCGTCGTGTACCTGGACGGGAGCGCCGAACCCGCCATGGTATCCCGGCTCGCCAGGGATCCCACGGCAGGGTTCTTTGCCGTCTACGCTACCTACCCTCCCGTCGAGGGTGAGGAGACCCCATTCGTCTCGGTGGCGAACTTCACGATGACCCCGGGAGCCCCGACGGTCCCCCTGCCGACCCCTCCACCCGCCCTCGAGCCGCCCGGCGGCCTGATCCGGACCTGGATCCTGTCCCCAGCCTTCCGGTGGACCGGCGGACTTCCCACAGAGGCCCCCGGGGAGATCGTGGCGTCGGAAGAGAGGTCCGAGGCCTCCGTAGATCCTTCCGGGATCCTTGTTGTGGGCAGGTACCGGCAGCGGAACCTCCAGGGCGGAGAGATGGGTGTCTTGGCGCGAGTCAAGGTGACATCGGAACGGCCGCAGGTGAAACGCCTGGACCTGGGGTTCAGCGACGCGGCCGGAGTCTTTCTGAACGGCCGCCTGGTCTACGCTGGTGACGATAGCTACTCGGAGAACTTCCCCCGCAGACAGGGCCTGGTGACTCTGAACCAGGCCTCTCTTTTCCTTCCTCTGGAGGAGGGAGAGAACGAGATCACGGTGCTCGTCGTCGATGCGATGGGTGGATGGGCCGTCGGCGGGGTCTTCGCCGACCCCTCGGGCCTCAGGCTCCACTGACCGGAGGTTCTCGAGATGGCTTGTCGGTTCCATGAAGTCGCTGCGGTCGCGCTGGGCGTGGGTGCCCTCCTCGGCTTTCCCCGGAGCCCCTCCGGACCCACCTGCCCAGATCCTGGATGGAGCCTGGGGCACAAGGGCTCGTGGACCGGTGGGCTGTTCGGGATCCCGGGCCCCAGGGGCCAGGCTCAGGATGCCCTCTCCGTGGCCCAGTGGGAGGAGGACCTGGATTCCCTCACAGCGGCATTGGAGGCGATGCACCCGAAGCCCTTCGCCCGCATTTCCCGGGACCGGTGGATGGCCCGGGTGGAAGGATTGAAATCGCACCTCGGAGCCATGAGCCCCGATCGGGTCGTTGCCGAAATGATGGTCCTGGTCTCGCTCCTGAGGGACGGCCACACCTCCCTCTCCCCGGTGGGTCCCAACGGATACCGGGGATGGTTCCCCTTCAGGGTCCGGCCCTTCGAGGAAGGCCTCTACCTCTCGGTACTTCCGCGGGAGTATCAGGACTTCCTCGGCGCGGAGGTGATCCGCATCGGGAAGCTCTCCGCAGGGGAGGCGTTGAGGCGGGTGGAGCCCGTGACCCCCGCCGACGGAGCTGTGGGAAAGAGGACCGACACACCTTTGTTCCTGGCCTCTGCCCCTCTCCTTCATGCCCTGGGGGTGACGGCGGACCCGGAGGTGCTCTCCCTCACCGTGAGGAGGGCGGACGGGACGCTGGGAACCCTCCGGCTCCAGGCCGTGGATGGGGAGTTCGGCTACGAATGGTACTGGGGGGAATTCAAGGGACCCGGGGAAGCCGACTATGTCACGTGGGCGCAGGCGTTGGGAAAGCCCGCCCCCCTTCACCTCAGACACCGGGTGGAGGAGCCGCGGAACTTCTGGTTCGAGTTCCTCCCCCAGTCCGGGGTGATGTACCTCCAGTCCAACGCCATCCTGGACTCGAGCCAGGAGACCATCGAGGCGTTCTTCCAGCGATTCTTCGAGGCGGCGGACACGCTCGAGGGACAGGTTCGGGGACTGGTGGTGGACCTTCGGTTCAATCCGGGAGGGAATGGATACCAGCTCCCGCCCGTGATCGACGGCCTCCGGGCCCGTCCATGGCTGGCCGGGCCGGGCAGGCTCGTGGTTCTCACCGGTCAGAAGACCTTCAGCGCCGGCGTAGTGGCTACGGCCCTGCTGAAGAACGAGCTGGGAGCCGCGCTGGTGGGCTCTTCCGGAGCCGCCGGCTTCAACTTCTTCTCCGACATGCGGCCCTACACCCTTCCAAATAGCGGTCTGAAGCTATGGGTTGCCACAAGGTATTGGGAGTACGGCGCAGCCGGTGCCCTGACCGGTGACTTCGAAGTGGATGTGCCCGTGCACCTCACGCCCGAGGCGTACTTCGCAGGAGAGGACCCGGTGCTGGAGCGGGCCCTGGAGATCCTCGGTGCAGGATCCGGCCCGCCACCCGCCTCAGGGATGTCCGGTCGGAGGAGTTGGCCGTATCCGGTGCACTGAGGCGTCTGGTGTCTGGTGTCGGGTGTCGAGCGCAGTGTGCTGGGGAGCGAGGAGGATCGTCCGGGGAGGGCTCGGGAGGCACGCCCCGTTCCACAACGAGGCCCTTCCTTGCGGGTCTTCGCATGAGCTCCGTAGGATGTGGACGAGGCTTCTGGAGGGGGACCCTCAGGATTCCGCCGGCCAAGGGCCCCCGCACGCCTCGGTGCCTGGTCCCGTGCGCGGATGGATGGCCTCCTTCGACTCCCAGAGGTTCGCATGCCAGAAGCCGATCCCGTCGGGCCTCACCGGGTGGTGCCTTTCCTCCCGGAACGGAACGCGACGCTGGACACGCTTCGGTGGGCCAAGAGGCGCCTTCAGATCCCCGTCCTCCTGGAGATCGACGTGACGTCTGCCCGGAGGGCCATTCGAGCGTTCCGGAATCGGACCGGCCATGGATTGAGCCTCACCGCCTGGGTGGTAACGTGTGTGGCGCGGGCGGCAGCGGAGCACCCCCGCGTGCACGCGGTGCGTTGGGGAAAGAGGAGTCTCGTTGTCTTCGGTGATGTGGACGTGGCGGTGCTGGTGGAGAGGACAGTGGGGAAGGGGTCCCGACGGGAGACGCTGCCCATGCCCACCGTGATCCGAAGAGCCAACGAAAAAGGCCCTTCCGAGATTCACGAGGAGATCAGGCGGGCGCAGGCTGCGGAGGTCTCCCCCGGATCCTCTTCCCTCCAGCGTGTGGCTCCGCCGGGGCTCCAGGCGCTGTTCTTCCGGCTTCCGGCCTGGCTGCGGGATGCCCTGTTCTGGCGCTGGCTCTTGCGGAGCCCGATGCGGATCAAGCGGACCATGGGCACGGTGGTGGTGTCCGCCGCCGGAATGACGGCACCGGGCACACTCAGTTGGGGCGTGCCCCTGTCCATCCATCCTCTGGCAATTGCCGTCGGCGGAATCACCCAACGCCATTCGGAGGGTGGGAAGACCGATATGCTTGCCCTGACGGTGGCCTTCGACCACGCGGTGACCGATGGGGCGCCTGTGGGTCGGTTCATCCGGCGCCTGACAGAGCTCCTGACGCGGGTCGAGGAATTGGAGGCAGCCGATTCCACGAGCCGTCCGGACCGCTCTCCGGAGAAGTAGACTCAGCACGATGCGCCGGTGTGCTCGTTCTGGTTCTCCGGCGCGCAAGAAGAGGAATCCCATGATCGGAAAGGGAAGACCCGGGGGGATGTTGGGGCCCCTTCCGCGGTCTACGCTTGGACTCATGGTCTCGGCGCTCGCCGCCTTCACCGGATGCGGAGAGGGAGGGGGAGGAGGGGACGCCGTCCTCGTCCGGGACAGCGCCGGCGTCCGCATCGTGGAGAGCCAGGATCCGGTCTGGACGGCGGAGGACGGCTCCCTTCAGAGAGTCACCCTTCTGGATTCTTCGGGAAACGTCGGCTCCGTGGTACGACTGGCGCCCATCGCGAAGTCGCCGAGTCCGAGCTCCGGGACCCTCTATGCGCCCGCCGCCAATCCCTTGGGTGCCTTTGCCGACGCCTCGATCCTTGCTGGAGCCGTGCCCTTTCGCATGCCCCCCCCGGAGGGCGTGTACCGTGACACCACCTTCCTGGCGCGGTACGACCGAGCGGGGGCGTTGGCCGATACGCTCGGCTTCTTCCCCACGGTGGACATGTTCTCCGACACGTCCATCCCCTTCACGGGCTCCCGCCTCTTCGGGCGCACTCTTCTCGTGGCGGTCTCGGGGCAGCGGTTCTATGTGGCGACCAACGAAGCGTTCGAGGTCAGTGTCTTCTCCAACACCGGCGAGTTGGAGAGCCTCGTCCGAAGAGATCTCCTCCCGACTCCGCTTGCCCAGGAAGATGTTCAGGAATATCACGAGTGGCGCTTGTCCCGACTCACCAGCGAGGCCTCCAGGCGGCAGGTGGTGCCCATGATGAGGGGCATGTCCTATCCGGAGGTTCTCCCGCCCTCCCGGCAGCTCCTGGTGGATGCTCAGGGGGACATCTGGGCCGAGCACTTTGCATTGCCGACTCATCCACGCTCCCTGTGGAGCGTGTTCGACGCCACCGGCCAGTTCCTGGGCGAGCTGGATCTGCCGATCGGATTCGTGGTCCGGGACATCGGGGACGACTTCCTTCTCGGAACCTGGACGGATTCGTTGGGCGTGGAATTCGTTCGTATGTACGACTTGAACAAGTAAAGGAGTGGGGGTGGAGGAGGGATCGATGAAATCCATCTCCCGCGTGGTCCGCTGGCGCTCGGACCGGTCCGCCGTCATCATCTGCGACATGTGGGATATGCACCACTGCGTCTCGGCTGCTGCCCGGGTCGCCGAGATGGCGCCCCGTCTCAACCGTACCGTTTCCGCCCTCCGTGAGGCAGGATCTCTCGTCATCCATGCCCCAAGCGGCTGCGTGGATTTCTATGAAGGCACGCCGGGTCGCCGACGGGCCCGGGAGGCCCCCGCTGCCGAGGCGCCGGTGGCGTTCGACTGGAGAGAATGGGATCCGGAAAGGGAAGCCCCGCTGCCTCCCGAGTTCGCCGATCCGGGACCGTGCTCCTGCCACACCCCCGAGCCCTGCTGTTCCCCCGGTCCGCCCTATCCCTGGACCCGGCAGATCGACGCCATCGACATCGAGGACCGGGACGCCGTCAGCGACGACGGCCAGGAGATCTTCAACCTGCTGGCGGAGCGGGGGATCGATGACGTGCTGCTGATGGGGGTCCACACGAACCTCTGCGTGCTGGGCAGGCCCTTCGGGATCCGCCAGCTCGTCTACGCAGGCAAGCGCCCGGTGCTCTGCCGCGACCTGACGGACTCCTTCCATCGGCACCCGGGGGGGCATTGCGAGGGGACCGAGCTTGTCGTGGCCCATGTCGAGCGGTATTGGTGCCCCACCATCACAAGCGACCAGATTGTGGGCGGCGAGCCGTTCCGCTTCAGGATCTGCGGAGAGGCGAGGTCGATCGGCGACGCGGACCGGCTTGAGGGGAGATGAGACAACGGAGAAGAGACGATGTCCACGCGCCCTCTGGTGACAGGATTCCGCGAGGACGAGAAGGCCGAGCTGGCCTCGAGAGAGCTGGAGAAGTTCGAATCCCCCCTGGTGGAGGTCCGCATTCCTCGTGGGGTGGCCTAATGACTCTGAGCCCTCGATGAAACGGAACAGGCGGTGGCGAGCATCGGTCCAGGAATGGGCCGCTCGGCCCGAAGCTCTCTCTGGCGAGGCCAGGCTCTTGGCGGAAGAGGCGGGGAGGCTGGCCCGGCTGCGAAAGACTATGGGGCGGGTGAATCTCAGTCTGATCGGCGTCCTCCTCGTCGTGCACCTGGTGGTCAAGGTCGTCCATCCCGGTTTTCCCGCAGCCGAGTACTTGGCCATCGAGATCGCCTCCCTGGAGGGGGTGGCGTCGATCCTGGCGCGTCGATTGGGGAAGAAGGAAGACGGCCTTGGGGAACGATTCCGGGCGCTCCCGGAGGGCGGCCAGAGGATGTAGGGTGTCCGGGCTCTCGCCTCCACGGCTGGTGTGGGGCGGTGGTCCCCTTCTCGTGGAAGGAGGAAGATCGGAAATGCACGAGGTCCAGGAGATGGTAGAGCGCCTGAACAGGGCGTGGCAGACGGGCCAGTTCGCCGAGCTGGACGAAGTGCTCGACCCGGAGGTGGTGTTGGTCCCACCGGGGTCCGGGACTCGCGTCCTCGGGAGGGAGGCCGTGGTTCAAAGTTACCGGGAGTTCACCACACAGGCGGTGGTTCACCGGTTCGACCCGGATCCGCCGGAGATCGACGAGTTCGGCGGCACGGCCGTCGCCAACTGCCCCTATACCATCGAGTACGAGATCGGAGGACGGCGGTGGCGAGGATCGGGGCGGGACCTTCTGGTGTGCCACCGAGGCGAGGGCGGGTGGAGGGTGGTTTGGCGTACGATGCTGCCGGGACCGGAGGAGGAGGTCCCTGGGGAGGGGGCAGGGCCGCAGGTCGCGGGGCGGACGGATGACGAATTGATCTGAGCAGGGGATAAGCCGATGACAAGATGTCGTAGGTGGTTGCCTCGTCGACCCTCGCCCCCCGGTCCACGGGCCGCGCTCGCGATTCTCGTGGCGGCCGTGGCGTGCTCCGGGCCGGCCGAACAAGGGGGCCCGGCGCCGGCGGAGCGCATCGAGCTTCGGCCGGACCTCGTCCTGGGGGTGGTGGAGGGCCCCGAAGAGGAGAGCTTCGGTAGGATCACGGGGCTTCTGGGCGGCGAAGACGGTCGCATCTATGTGCTCGACGGCCAGGCGGAGGCGGTCCGGGTCTTCGGTCCGCATGGGGCTCTCCTGTTCTCCTTCGGACGATCGGGAGAGGGGCCCGGAGAGCTGAGCGCGCCCTGCTGCCTCGGCTGGGGTCCGGACGGTCTTCTCTGGGTGCGGGAGGGAGGGAACGTCCGGTTCTCGGCGTTCCGAATCGGCCCGTCCAGCGCGGAGTTCGTCCGTTCCATCCACGCGGCGCACCTTGCCGCGAACCTGTGGGCCGAGACGACCTTCTCCCGCGCGGGCTCCCTCATCGATCTGGATGCCCGGAGCGCGGGCACGCCTCCCAGAACCCAGCGCGTTCGGATGTTCCTGGCTGGATCCGGCATGGACTCCGTCGAGACCATCGATACGCCCCCTCCCGAAGCCCTGGGGCAGATCGCCGTTGATCGAGAGCTGCCCGGTGGAGGCTCTGCCCGACTCTTCTTCTATCCGCCCTTCGGACCTCGATATTTGCAGGCGAACGGTCCTGGAGGCGTCTGGGCCGAAGCGGTCAGCGCCGAGTACGCGGTCACGATCCATGACGGGGCGGACACGGTGGGGATTCGGCGTCCCACGGAACCGGGTCCGGAACTGTCCCCCGAGGAAAGAGAGGAAGCCGAGGGGCGCTTGGCCAGCGACGTCCGTCGCTCGGGGAGGTCCTCCCTTCCACTCAAGGTCCCCGATCGAAAGCCGCCGCTCCGGGGCCTCTACTTCGATGCCACCGGCCGGCTCTGGGTGGAGCTCAATGCCCCGGAGGGTGCACCCCACCGGGCGCACCTCTATGATTCCACGGGCGAACCGGTGGCCGAGGCGACCTGGCCGGGGGACCTCGAGCTGGGCTTTCCCGCCTGGGCAGGGAACGGAATGTGGTGCCTGGCGCTTGCGACGGACAGCCTCGGAGTGCAGCGGGTGGTGAGGTTGACCGGGCGATGACGGTCGTCCTCCTTCCCAACGCCGGATTCCTGTCCGAAACCACACGGATGCTGGCGGTCTACCGGGAGCTGGAGGAGCTCGGTACGCCGGCGATCCTCGCCACCCACGGCGGAACGTATGAGGCCGTCCTGGAGGAGGAGCGTGTGCCTTGGGAGCGGATACCGCCGACCCAGACCCAAGCGGACTGCCGAAAATACCTTCATGCCGTTCTGGATCCCGTCAAGGGCTCGCTGTATTCGAGAGAGCAGCTCCGGGAAGTGGTGAAAGGGGAGATCGCCTTCCTCCGGGACGCTGGCGCCAAGGTCGTCGTCTCGGGGTTTACTCTCTCGGCCCGGCTGTCCGCGAAAGCAGTGGAGGCTCCCCTGGTGGTCACGCACTTGGGCTCCTGGATCCCACCTGTGCTGGACCGGGGTGAGTTCCGGATCAGGGAAGCCTTCGACGACGTCTTCCCTCTCTCCCTGCTGCCTGGCGGGCTCCAGCGGAGCTTCGTCCGGTGGATCTTCCCTCGCCTCGAGCTCCACACGAAGGTGTTCAATGACGTGGCGGGGGAGTTGCACATCGAGCCCGTCCGGAGTCTTTTCGATGTCATGCTGGGTGACTTGGTGCTGGTTACCGACGTGCCCGACATTCTGGGGATCCCCGAGGAGGAGATGGTGGCATGGAGGCCCGCGGGACGCCACTACCGACCCGATCTCCGGTTCGCCTATGCCGGGGCCATCTTTGCCCGCGTGTTCGGAGAGGTTCCGGAGAGGGTCAGGCATTTCCTGGAGACGGACGCGCCGAAGGTCTATGTGGCCCTGGCCTCCACTCAGCCGGAGTACCTCCGGCTCGTGTTGCGGACACTGGAGGACATGGACGTGCGCGCCGTAGCCGTGACGACCGTCCACGGAGAGGGCCTCGATTGCAGCGAGAAGATCCTCCTGTGCGACTTTCTGCCCTCCCACCAGGTGATGCCGCTCTGCGACGTAGCGATCATCCACGGCGGGCAGGGGACCGTCCAGACGGCTATTGCGTCCGGGACGCCCCTCGTCGGGATCCCGCTCCAGCCGGAGCAGAACGTCAACCTCGGAATCGTGGAGGGCTGGGGTGGCGGTCGCACGCTTTCCTTGCGGGACCTGAGACGGGGCAGGCTCCGTCCGGCGGTGGAGGAGATCCTCGCCAGCCCCCGGTTCAGGGAAGTCATGGAGGATCTCAAGCGGCGGCAGGCGCGGCGGAACGGACCCGCCGAAGTGGCCCGAAGGCTGACGGCGTTGAATGATGGCTGATGGAGAGTGCGGATGAGCGGTTCGGAAGTGATGATGCTGTTGGGCATGCTGGCCCGGGAAGGGGAGAAGGTCCCGGGCCATGAGATCCCTCACGAGGACCTCGCGAGGCTCGTCAAGAAACTCGACGCGATCCTCAAGCACCGAGGGCTGTCTGTGGCCGAAGAGGAGTTGCTGAGTGATGCGGCGCGGAAATGGCTTCTGGGGGACACGGTGGATGCCGTGATGCTCCACGGGAAGGCCAGGGGGATCGATCCGGCTTCGGCCCTCCAGGAGCTCAAGGCATCGCTGGGTTCAGTGCCCGTTCTCGGTCTGTTGGAGCGCCGAATCGACGCTCTCCTGAGGGCGGATCGGCTCAAGTGGGAATCAGCCTCGGGGTGACCCCAGGCCGAACCGGCCTTGCGCTTGCCCTGGAGAAGCGCCCACATGTCAGCAGAAGGCCTTCGGTCGCGGGAACGGAACGACACGAGCGGGAACGGAAGGAGGTCGGGGGAAATGAAGCGGCCGGGGGTGTCTCGAGTGCGGCGGCTGGCGGCCGTTTCCTTCCTCCTTCTGGCTGCGGGGCTCATCGCCTGCGGGGCTGAGGAGTCCGATGCTCCGGCGTCGGGTCCCGAGGTGCCGGAAGGTCACGGTGTTCTCATCGTCCAGGACGTGGGCCTCGACGCGCCCCAGTCGATCCTCTATGACTCCTTGGGGGACGCCTACCTCGTGAGCAATAGCCCTGGGGCGGACGAGGACCGTGAGGGACGGGGCTTCATCTCTCGCCTCACGCCGAAGGGCAAAGTCGAGACCCTCCGCTGGATCGGGGGGGGCTCATCCGGGACCCGCCTGAACGCGCCGAAAGGCATGGCGCTGCGTGGAGACACGTTGTACGTGGCGGACCTGGAGTGTGTTCGCCTTCTCCACCGCGTGACGGGGCGTTCGTCGGGCTCCATCTGTCTCTCCGGCAATGCCGTCTTGAACGACGTCACGGTGGACGCCGACGGTGTGCTCTATGCCACCGGGGCCGGGTCCGTTGTGGCGGATCCGGGGGCCGTGTCCCCGCCCCCCGCGAACCGGGCCCCTCCAGACCCTGCCGCTATGGGCCCGGCCATATACCGCATCGAGTTGGGGGGCAGGGTGGAAGTGGCTCTCCAGGGCGAAGAGCTGGGAATTCCGAACGGGATCGCTGCCAGCCCTCGTGGGATCTTCTTCTCCAGCCTCAAGACCGGGACCATCGCTCAGCTGACCCCCTCCGGGCCCCGGCGGGTGCTGCGGGGGAGCGACTGGAGCCTCCAGGGCATCGTCTTTCTCCCGGACGGGAGCTTCGCCTTCTCCAACCGGAGCGACTCCACCGTCCTCTACGTCCGGGCGAAGTACGGGGGGAGCCGTGGGGAGGTGTTCACCCTCGTGCGAGAGGTCAGCGGCCCTGGAGACCTGGGGTACGATTCGCGGAGGGGCAAGATCCTGATTCCACAGCCTGGAGCGAACCGGGTGTATATCATCGACGTGCTGCCATGAGGGGGACCCAGGGCTCGTCGGCCCGTTGGTGGTCGGAAGTCCCCGCATGAGTTTGGTGGGGAGGAAGCCATGAGCGTGCGCCGTGGCCCCAGGCAAACCGAGAACCCATATCCAGAGGAGTCACGGAATGCTTTTCATGACCATCTTCACCTACGAGCCCACCCGACGGGACGAGGTCATCAACCGAGCCGTTTCCAGCGGGACCCAGACACCTGAAGGCGCCAGGGAGGTGGGAATCTGGTCCGATGTGGCCGGCGGGAGAGTCTTCCGACTGTTGGAGACCGAGGATCCGAAGGTCATGTATCGGGGCACGTATGCTTGGTCCGACCTCGGGAAGGTGGAGGTCGTGCCCGTGCTGGAGACGGGAGAGCTTCTTGGCATGCTCGCGAACCTGTAAACTGCGGCCCGGGGTGCCGCGGGGCCCTCTTCGCCGGTCCCTCTCGGGTTCTCCGATCCCGGCCATCGCCCTGGCTCTTTGCGCCGGATGGGCAGCGCTGCCCGGGTGCGAGCCGTCCGCCGGCCGCGGCGTCACCACCCTGGAGGCGGTGCCTGTTCTCAGCGCGACGGAGACGCTCCGCGTCGGCAGCGTAGAGGACCCGGACCTGGGCTTCTCGCAGGTTTCCGGCGTGGACGTGGACCGGGACGGGAATCTCTTTGTCGCTGAAGGTCTGGAGAGGGAGATCCGCGTTTATGCCCCTGACGGGACCTTCCTGCGCCGGATCGGCCGGAAGGGTGAGGGACCGGGAGAGTTTCAATTCCTGCGGCTGATGGGTGTGATCGGGGACACGGTCTGGGTCGTGGATAATCGGCTTCAGAGAACCACGCTCTTCCGCAGGGACGGGACGATTCTGTCCACGGGATCATGGACGGGACTCTCGGTTCCCGAGGGCCCCGGTAGAACCCTCATGATCGGTCCTCTGGTCATGCGGTCCGATGGACTGTTCTCGAGTCAGCTGGCAGGGGTCGCAATGAGCCTGGGAGCAACCGCAGCCCCGGATTCCACGAGGATCCCCAGGGTCCGGTTCGAGGCTTCGGGGGCCGTACTGGACACGGTGGGTTGGGACGTGGTCCCTGTCCGAACGACCACGCCTGTCCAGGTGGGCTCCCGGCGCTACACTGTTCCCTCGGAGCCGGGGGACGTGCCCCTCCGGCTTCCGTTCGCGGGTGGCGAGTGGGTGGTGCAGCGGCCGCGGGCCAGGGCGGACACGACCTCCCGCATCCGGATCACCCGCCTCGACCTGGCCGGGGACACGGTGGTGGCTCGGGAGTATCGCTACGAGCCGCGAAGGTATCCCGACCAGCTCCTGGACTCCCTGGCGCTGCAGTCATACTCGAGGAGTGCATTCCAGGGCGCTCCCCAGGCGGACGCGGTCCGCCGGGCGGTCCGGGACGCCATGGATTTCCACGAGTTTCAGCCCCCCATCCTGGAAGGTATCGTGGGTTCGGACGGTACCCTTTGGCTCCGCCGTGAACAGATGGGCGGGTCGTCGGATCGCTGGCTGATCATCGGATCCGAGGGCAGGCCTCGCGGTTACCTGGAGGTCTTGCGCCGTTCGAGGGTCGCGTGGGTGGGGGAGGGGAGTCTCGTCCTCGTGGAGCGGGACGCCCTGGACGTACCCTGGGTCGTTCGTTATCAGCTCGGGAGCTGAGGGCATGCCTCGCACCTGGCCGCGGAGCGTAGGGGCGACCCTTCTCCTCGAGGTCGCCGCGCTCGGGTGTTCTTCCGGGGCTCCCTCCGATGTGGGCGTCGCCGTCCGGGACAGCGCGGGTGTCCAGATCGTGGAGAACGCGTCCCCCCGGTGGGAGGAGGGGGACGCCTGGTCTGTCGAGCCCGAGCCCTCGGTGGAGATGGGGGGCGACCCGGACCAGCCCGAGGCGCAGCTCTACGGTGTCGGCGACGTGGTGGTGCTGGGGGATGGTCGGGTGGTGGTAGTGAACGAGGGTCTCGTGAGCGTGCTCCTCTTCGACTCCGCCGGGAGCTTCCTGGCCCCCGTGGGTCGCCAGGGAGAGGGGCCCGGGGAGTACCGGCGGGTGGACGCCGCGTACCGGTGCCCGGGCGACACCGTCGCCCTCAACGCGTTCAGCCAGGTGAGCTTCTTCGGTTCGAACGCCCGGTTCCTCCGCTCGGAGCGCCTGAATCCGACGGCCGGCGACGGCTCTTCCCTTCGAGTCCAGGGCGTGGCATCCGACTGTGAGAGGTTCTTGCTTCGAGGGGGATACTCGGTGCCTGAGCTGGGCGCGGTCGGCCGCGTGTCCTACACCCTCTTCTGGGGAACCCTGGACAACCTGAGCCGGGACTCGCTCGCGGCGAGCCCGGGCTGGGAGGCGGAAGTGGATCTCGTCGACGACTGGCCGCAGCCCCTCCCCCTCCCCTGGGGCGCCCGGGCCGCCTGGGCCGTGGGCAGAGACGGAGAGGAGGACCGTGTCTACCTGACCATGGCGGATCGCCCCGAGGTTCAGGTGTTCGACGGTGGCGGCCGACTCGTCCGGATCCTCCGGTGGCCTGCGGAGGCGGCTCCCGTGACGGCGGCGGATCGGGCGCTGTATGCCGAGAAGCGAGACCGGTGGCTGGAGAAGTACCCTCAGGTGGAGGAAGCCATTCCGGAGCTCGGGGGGTACGCGACGGTGCCAAGCGAGAAGCCGGTGCTCCTGGGCCTCCTGGTCGACGACGAGGGAAATCTCTGGGCGCGAGGGTACCCGGATGCCGCGGCTGGACGCCCCGATCTCTATGATTACAGTGATCCGGACGCTCCCTTCCGTGAGAATCCCCCGCCGGGTGCGGCCCCTGAACGGTGGCAGGTGTTCGATCCCGATGGCCGGCTTCTGGGTACGGTAGAGGTACCGGCGGACCTTGCGGTCCGCACCGTGCACCGAAACAGACTCGTGGGGGTCTGGCGGGATTCCCTCGATGTGGAGAGTGTCCGGTTCTATCGGTTGCGGAAGCCGGGCCCAGGCTGAGGCCGGCGCCGGAGTGGGAGGGCCTTCCGGGGTGAAGGCGCTCTCTCTGCCGGGGCGAGGCCCGGCCGTGGTCAACACTGGCCTGCCGGCCAGGAGTCATCGGAGGAATAACGGTGCGAACCAGCGCATGGTGGATCGCTGCGGGGGCCCTGTCGGCTCTGGTGAACGGTTGCGCCGATCGAGGGAGCGACGAAGGAGCGCTCCAGGCCGACATCCCCCTGTGGCAGCCGGAACAGATTCGGCGAATCGGGAGTCTGGACCATCCCCTTGAGTCCCTGACCGAGGTGAGCCAGGTTCTCCTGGGGCCCGGAGGGCAGGTCTTTGTTGCCCAGCCCATGGACGGCGTCATCCGGCTCTTCGACGAAGCCGGAACGCTGAGCGGCTGCCATCGGTCGACCCGGCGAGGGCCCCGGTGAATTCGGATGGCTCGGGCCCATCGGCATCCAGGCGGACACGCTCTACGCCGTGGACTCGGGGCGTAGGATCAACTTCTTCGATTTCGATGGACGCTTTCTCCGGAGTCGCCCCTGGACACCGTCTCCGGTTCCTGGCCCCGAGGGTGCGCTCCTTCCTGCGGACCCCATAGCCATGGTCCTGTCTCCCGATGGATCGGCCCTGGTGATTCCGGGTGCGGAGGCGCCGGAGTCCGATGACCTGGGGCCCGGCGTCAGGGCCTCGACCTCCAGGACCCCGGTACTGCGTATTGGCCCGGGAGGCCGCGTGGGGGACACCATTGCATGGGACGTGAGGCACGGTGCGCTGATTGGGGTGGCCAGCGGAGGGGAGATGTTCTTCATGCCCTCTCCGTTCAGCCGCACCTCTCTTCTCCGGCTTGCGCCGGGCGGCCCGGGCGTCGTCGCCGTGCGACAAGGGTTGACCCTGAATGCCCCGGAGCGGCCGGCCTTTCACGTGGATCTCATCGGCCCGGAGGGGGATCCCGTCCTATCCAGGGCGATCATCTATACGCCGCTGCCCCTCTCGGACGCCGACGTATCGCGGAGCCTCGAGAGCCAGCCCGTTTTCTCCTACGGGCCGGGCGATGCGGCGGAGCCGGATGTCTCGGAGTTTGCCGAGGCGCTGCGAGACGCGGGGCTCCTACCGGCGAATCACCTCCCCGTGACAGGACTCGCGGCGGGCCAGGATGGGTCCGTCTGGCTGCGTCGGGAGGAGATGTCGGGCGACTCGGTTTCCTGGCTTGTCCTGGACCGAGCTCTGGAGATCCGCGGCGAGCTCCGCCTGCCAAAGGGGCAGAGGGTGCTCGCCGCTGCGGGTGATCGGCTGGCCACCCTGGAACTTGACGCCCTGGACCTTCCCTACGTCGTGCTCTACCGACTCCGTCGCTGACGGGCTCTTCACCAAGGAGGCGCGCATGATCTCTCGTCGCCCCAGGCCACTTCCATGGGCTTATCTCTCCCTTCTCCTCTTGGCATGTGCCCAGGAACCACCTCCGGAAATCGACCAGGCCGGCCAAGCTCAGGTGATCAGGGATCTGGACGCCGCCCTCTCCGCGGCCGGCCAGGCGCAGGACGTCGCCACGTTCGGCTCCTTCTTCGCCGAGGATGCGGTGCAGATGCCCCCGAACGTTCCTCCCCTGGAGGGTCGCGCGGCTATCGAGGAGAGCGCCGCGGATATGTTCGCGTCGGGTGCGGTGGTGAGGTTCGAGACGCTGGAGGTGCAGGTGTCCAGCTCGGGGGACATGGCCTACAGTCGAGGGAAGTATTACCTCACCATCCAGATCCCGGATGGCCTCGTGCGGGACGAAGGGAGTTATCTGGAGGTTTGGCAGAAGGTGGGTGGAGCGTGGAAGATCACGACGGACAGCTTCAACAGTGATCTACCGGCGGGCTGACCATGCGGCGCCGCCGGTATTCTCCCGCTGAAGCCCGCTTTCATTCATGGCAGATGCCACCAGGGAGACGCGAATGATTCAGCGGGTCCGCCGGTGGGGGATGGAAAGGGACGACATCCGGGCGATTCTCCTGACCAGCTCCCGGGCTCGGTCGGGGGCCGGCGTGGATGCCCTGTCGGACTACGACCTCATCGTCTACGCGACCGATCCAGGGGGGCTGCTCGGCGATCGGTCCTGGGCCACGGACCTGGGGCCGGTGATGCTTCAGATGCCGCCGGCGGGTTTGGAGCTGGCCTGGGAGGGGCCCACTCGACTGGTGCTGTACGAGGACGGCACGAAGATCGACTTCACGTTCCTCCCTGTGGGGGAACTGGCGGCTGCGGCAGAGGATGAGAGCCTCCCCGACGAGCTGGACGCCGGCTTTCGCGTGCTCATGGACAAGGACGGCCGGACTTCGGGCCTCCCCCTCCCGACGGGGGCCGCCTACATCCTCCGTCGGCCGACGCCCCGGGAGCTCGCGGGCCTGGTGGAGGAGTTCTTCTGGGAGGCAGGATACGTGGCGAAGAACCTCTGGCGGGGTGAGCTGCTGCCGGCGAAATACAGCCTGGAGTGCGTGATGAAGCTCGACCTCCTGAGGAGGGCCCTGGAGTGGCGTGCAGCCTTGGATCAGGGTTGGACGCTGCGGCCGGGCATCCTGGGAAGGGGTCTGCGAAGACGGGTCGATCCCGAGGTGTGGAGCGAGCTGGAGCGTACCTACGTGGGTGCGGCAGAGGAGGAGAACTGGGAGGCGCTCTTCCGGATCATCCGCCTCTTCCGGCGGGTTGCCGGGGAGATCTTCCAGCGACTCGGATTCCCCTACCCTCACGAGCTGGACGCGAGGATGGTCCGCTACCTGGTGGGGATCCGGGAAGAGGGCCGGGGGGACCCGAGGAGCTGAGAAGGGTAGATCACCTGCTCGGGCAGGATATCCTCGACTCGTGACCCGTCGGCCTTGGGGTTGAAGGCTCGTGTATTCCCGGCACGGCAGACATGGCGGGCAGTGTGGCTCGGTCCCCGGCCGCCGATCCCCGGCGTATATATTACCGCATCACCGATGCCGGTGGGGAGCGGGTGGAGGTGGAAGCCCTGCGCCTCGCCCGGATTCTCAGCGTTGCCCGGGATCGGGACCTTCCCGGTGCCGGGAGGTGGAGCAGATCTGCCGAATTCCTATCTCCGGCCTCTATCTCGATGGATGGATCGGGGACGGGGCCGGTCGCTAGACTTGTATACGGACAGGCCCGAGTCGTGGTTGAGTCCACGCGGGTCATGGGGTATCAGGAGTCCGTGCAGTCGAAAAGGTGCGGCAGACCTGGATCGGCTTCGGCACCAATATCTCCTGATTCAAGGGCGGCTCCCATCGGGGGTCGCCCTTTCCTTGTGTGCCAGTCAGGCCCGCTCCCTCATTTCGCGCAAACCCTCCGGGCTAATGTCCGTACGGATGATGGTACGTACTATGGCAATAGTAGTATGCCCGGAGGGGCTCCGGAGGGATTCAATTCACGGCTCAGAGGCCTCCCCCACTGGGATCCGAGTCTTCAGTCCGGCCGGGGACCGCCTCGGAACGATCGGGGGGCCAGGGGAGCGGCCCAGGGAGTTCCGGACCCTGGGCTGGTTCGGGGTGACCGGGGACACGGTCTGGTTCCTCGACTCGCGCCTGAGACGGATCACGCTTTTCAACTGTGCCGGTCACGTGCTCTCAACGGGAAGAATGGAGGGCGTTTCGGTGGCTCTCCAGGACCAGGAGATGAATGGGGAGGCCTTGCCCCAAGCCCTCAGGACCGACGATCGGTTCATGGGCCGGATGATAGGCTTCTCCAGGCGCGCGGGGGCCGAACCGAGCGGAATCGGTTCCCGGGACACCGCGCAGGTTCCCCGGATCCTGGCCGATCCCACCGGGGCGTGGGTGGACGCGATCGGATGGGATGGGTATCCGCCGCCGCCGTCACATCCGTGGAAGGAGATCGAGGTAGAGTCCACCTACCGATGGCTGGTACTCGACGCCGACGGCTCCCCTCGTGGCCTGGTCGAGCCTCCCAGGAGGCCTCGGGTTCGATGGTTGGGTGCCGAGGAGTGCCTCGTGGTGGAGTCGGACGAGATGGACATTCCCTGGCTCGTCAGACTACGAATCGGCCCCTGAGGACCGCCGAATGCCGCCGCTCCCGCTCGGTCTTGCCTGCCGGCGGAACGACCCTTGCGCTTTTCAGGCAATCTTGGCTTCGTTCGCATGGTGCCGTTCGCTCCAATTCGTCTAGCCCGGCCCGATCCGCTGAGGGAGCAGGGGCCATGAAGGTTCTCCGCACGCTATGTATCGCGACCCTAATGGGGCTCTGCGCAGCCACGTCCGTCCGCGGTCAGCTGGTTCGAGGAAGGGTCCTGGAGGAAGGAAGCTCCCGGGGGGTCGAAGGGGCTGAGGTCGCCCTCATCGACGGCTTGGGCCGGACCGTGATGCTGGCGGTGTCCGACAGCACGGGGGCATTCGCCCTCTCCGTGCCCACCTCTGGACTCTGGAGGCTTGCTGCCAGCCAGCTCGGCCTGACGACGGTGGAGGCCGAGGTGAACGTCGGGGAGAAGGAGCTCGTGGAGGTGGAGCTCACGATGGCGCCGGAGGCGATTCCCCTCGAGCCCATCGTGGTCGTGGCCCGGCGCCGGATCCAACAGGGGACCCTGGACGAGTTCTACGACCGGATGGAGCGCATGAAGAGGGAGGGGGTGGGCTTCTTCTTCACGAAGGAGGACATCAAACGCCGGGAGCGAATGGACCTCGCTCTCATGCTACAGCACGCCCCAGGCGTCTTCGCTTCACCCTCGGGAGGTGGAGCGGGGCACCTGATTCAGATGGCGGCCAGGGGCGGGTTGTGCTACCCGGACGTCTATCTCGACGGGCTCCCACTGAGCGGATCCCGAGGTTCGGCGTCCGGTGTCGTGGAAGGGCCGGCCTCCAGTGGGTTATATCCGTTCGGGGACGGAGGTGGAGGGGCAGCCGGCCCCCGGTACAACAGTATCTCGGTCATGGATCTCGAGGGGGTGGAGGTCTACAGGGGGCGATGGGAACAGCCCGACGGGTACTGGCCTTCCGACTGTGGGATCATCTTACTTTGGCGAAAGAAGGACTGGGGGAATCCCTTCTCCCTGACGACGCTCCTCCTGGTGGGGGGGGTCTCGGTGGCATCCGGTCTCCTGTTGCTCCTGATCTTTTGAGAAGTGCAGGGCAGCGTCGAGAGCGAATCCATTGCGCGTGTTCCGTGCCGAGCGCGTCCTTGCACGGAGCGCCGACGACCTGCAGGGTTGTCAGCGAGGGGGAGGATCCCCGGACCCGGGATCGAGGAGTCGGGAGATCTCCGGCTCCAGGTGTGGCATATGAACATTTCCGAACGCTAGAGGAGGCCGTGACGATGGCTATCCCCGTCCGCATCGACGTGAGCAGGAGCAGGCGGCCCGTCCTGGGTCGGTCCTTACCGGGGCTTCTGCTCCTGATGGTGCCCATGATCTTCCCCGCCGGCCTCCAGGCCCAGGGACCGGGCCTCGCGGCCAAAGGGACCTGGGCGTCGGGGGAGGACATGGGTGCGTTCTTCGGGGTGGTGGGGACGCTGAGGCCACCGGATGAGGGAATCGTGCTCTCCTTGGAATGGGCCCGGCGCGGGGGCTTGAGGCTGATCGCCCTTTCGCTGGGTTACCAGCTTCGTCTGCTGCGTGCCGGAGAGAATGAGGTCTACTTCCGCCCCGCGGTGGGGGCCACGGAAGTGCGTCGAAATGTCTTGCCCAAGCGTCTCCTGGCTCTTAGCGGCGACCTCGAGGTGTCCCGCCCCCTCTTCGGCCTCCGGGGCTGGCGCGGATTTCTGGGGTTCAGCGGTTCCGCGAACCTCTCGCTCAAGAAGAGGAACTGTGTGGATTGCTCGCCCGCCAGCTACGAGGACGGTTTCAGCGCCGTAGGTGTGTCCCTCGGCGTGATGCGAGCGGTCCGGTAGGCGCCCGTCCGGACACAGGGGTGAGTTCATGTTTCGCTTTCGTTCCGGCCCTTGTGAGCTCCGCCGGTGGGTGGTCCTCGCCGGGGTCTCCGGCCCTTTGGCCGCTCTCCTGACCTTCCTCGCAGGCTGCGGTGCGGAGGGTGTGGGCGCCGGCTGGGCGGGAACGGTGGAGACGCTTCCCTCCGGAGCCGTTCGGGTGGTGAACCCGGCGGAAGGCCTGTGGGAGGGTGGAGAGGCGTGGCGCCTGGTCCAGGATATGACGCTGGGAGCGGCCGAGGGAGACGGCGCCCAGGTCTTTGGGGGGATCTCGGGCCTCGAGGTGGACGCGGACGGCCGCATCTATGTGCTGGACCGGCAGGCCAATGAGCTCCGGATCTTCTCCCCCGGGGGAACGCACCTCCGCTCCGTGGGGCGCTCAGGGGGAGGGCCCGGAGAGTACGCCACCGCCAACGGCCTGGTGTGGCTCGATCCGGACACCCTGATCGTGGTGGATCAGCGGGGGGAGCGGTACTCGATCCTCTCGAGGGAGGGCGACTTCGTGCGCTCCGTGCCCCGGAGACTGGGGTTCTTCGGCTGGGTCTTTTCCGGCGGATACCACGCCGGCCGAATCTATGAGCTGTCTTCAGTGAACGTGGGCGGGGAGCGGAAACCGGCGCTCCTGGGCACCTGGCTTCAGGGCCCCGAGGTCCCTTCCATGGAGGATCCCTCGGCGGTGGGGGGCCCCGGTGATCTCCCTCTTTCCAGCACCATCGACACCTTAGTGCTCCCACGCTACGACATAGCCTCCCCGGAGGCGTTCAGCGTTCAGTCAGACCGCGGCGGAGCAGTCATGGGCGTGCCGTTTGCGGCGAGCTCGGTCTATTCTCTGGCGGCGGACGGGAGCATCTGGCACGGACATGGGAGCGAGTTCCGGATCTTCCACTCCACGCCCCGGGGGGATCCCATGGCGGAAATCGTCCTCAGGGGCGAGCCCGCACCCGTCACGGACGAGGAGATTGAGGAATGGGAGGCGGGAGCGGGCCCGGCACGGTTCCGTGCCATGGGCGGCGAACTCGACCTGACACGCATCCCCAGGGCCAAGCCCTTCTTCAGTCACATCAACGTGGATCCCGACGGTTACCTCTGGCTAACCGTTCCCGCCGGCCCATCGCAGGCGGTCTTCGCCGTGGTGGATCCGGATGGCCGGTATCTGGGCCGTGTGAAGCTGGAGGGGGTCAACCTGGACCCTTTCATACCACCGGTGGTGCGTGGCGGACGGCTCTACCTGGTGGAACGCGACGAGCTGGACGTGCCGCGTGTGTCCCGGTTCCGAATCGAACGGTAGGGGGCTGGGCGTTTGCGCCAGAGGAGGTCGAGATCATGCAGCAGGCCAAGGCGTGGGCCCGGGAAGGAGGCCTGGAACGGATCCAGCTCACGGTCTGGCCGACGAACGCGCCCGCCAGCCGATTCTAAAACGGGCACGGGTTTCGGACGGTCATCCAGAGGATGGAGGTGGGCCTCTGACGGGCTTCTCGTCCCGGCCACGAGACCCGTGGCTGGACGCACGGAGCAGTGCAAGGGCGATCAACGTCCCGAAGACCTCCAGGTTGACAGATTCTTGCTGTGAATCGTATTGTGCATATGCACGATATACGAGGATAGGCAGAAGGCTCAAGGAGGGTCCCCCGTGCTGGAGTCGCCGTCATCCACCCGGCCCATGCCGAAGAAAGGGGAGTTGGTCGGATGACCCTGGCCTTTGGTCCCGTTCCTTCCAGGAGATTCGGCCGTAGCCTGGGCGTGAACAACATTCCGCCGAAGCATTGCAGCTACGCGTGCCAGTATTGTCAGCTCGGTCCCACGGAGGGGGTGACCCTGCGGCGCCGTCCATTTCACCTGGTCCGGGACCTGGTGCGCTCGGTGGAGCAAAGGGTGGCCGTGTGCCGTGACCGCGGAGAACGCATCGACTACTTGACCTTCGTCCCCGACGGAGAGCCTACCCTGGATGCCCTTCTGGGGGAGGAAATCCGTAGTCTCCGGTCTCTGGGGATCCCGGTGGCGGTCATCACCAACGCGTCGCTCCTTTGGCGACCTGAGGTTCGGGAGGACCTGGCCGAGGCGGATGTGGTGTCGGTGAAGATCGACACCGCAGATCCTCGAACGTGGCGGCGGCTCAACCGTCCGGCGCCACCGCTGGCCCTTCCCACCGTCCTGCAGGGGCTCACCCGGTTCGCCTGGGATTTTCCCGGGGAGACCTGGACGGAGACGATGCTGGTGGCGGGCATCAATGACGATCTCGAGGGGCTGGCACTCCTGGGCTCGGTTCTGGAGAGGATCGATCCTGCGCGTGCCTACCTCGCGGTTCCCACCAGGCCACCGGCCGTTCCCTCGGTCGCCCCGCCGCCCGAAGAAGCCGTCCTGGTAGCGTATGAGCTTCTGAGGGAGCATGTCGCACGACTCGAGCTCCTCGCACACCCGGAAGAGGGGCCGTTCGGGGTCGGGGGGGACCCGGTGGAAGATCTCATGGGCATCCTCGCCGTGCACCCCATGCGAGAAGAGGGCGCGCGCGCCTACCTTGAGGGATCGGGAGCCGACCCGGCGGTGCTCGACCACCTCCTGACGAAGGGATGGGTCGCCCGGGTCCGATACGATGGAAAGGGATTTGTCGTGCGTCGATTCGAGTATCACGCCGGGACCGGGCCATGGACTTAGACTGCGCTCACTGTGAGCGCTATGCGTGCCGTGTCGCACGGCTGGACGTGACCCCGGACGGCTGTCCGATGCGTGGTCCGTTCCCCTCCTTCAAGGAACTCTACTCGGGTGAGGAGGCCCGACGGCTCCTCTACCACTCAGCCCGGGTGGAGGCGGAAGGATATGGACGTTGGACTCGGATCCTCGAGGTGGCGAAGCTGGCTCGGCGCATGCGCTACCGGCGCGTCGGCGTTGCCTATTGCGTCGACATGGGAAGGGAAGCGCGCCTCACGGCGGATTATCTCCGGGGCCAGGGCTTGCACGTGGTCCTACCCGAGGATGCCGTGGACTGCGATCCCATAGGCCAGGCCGCGCTCATGGCGCGGGAAGGGACCCAGTTCAACGTTCTCGCGGGCATGTGCGTCGGCCACGACGCCCTCTTCATCCGACATTCCATTGCGCCCGTCACGGCTCTGGTGGTTCGGGATCGCCGCCTGGGACACAACCCCGTGGCTGCTCTCTACACGCGCAAAGGGTACCTGAAGAGTGTCCTGTATCGTGGTTCCTCGGGACGGTCCCGAATGGGCCGCCTTCGAGGGTGGGATGATGGGGTGATCGACCGGATTGCCCGGGAGGTGAGGGACGAAGGTCGTCGTGGGCAGCCCGCCCCCTGCCGGGTCGAGGAGGTCATGGCCTTCGCACGGCGAGCGGGGGTGACTCATCTGGGTCTCGCCTACTGTGTCGGATTCCGCCGGGAGGCCCGGGAGCTCACGGGCATTCTGGGCACCAACGGCTTCTACGTGGCTTCGGTGTGCTGCAAGTCAGGCTCGGTTCCCAAGGAGGAACTGGGGATTCGGGATGAGGAGAAGGTGAGGCCCGGGCGCCGGGAAATGACGTGCAATCCCCTGGCGCAGGCGGAACTCCTGCAGTCGAGCGGGGCGGAGCTGGCCCTCCTCATGGGGCAATGCGTCGGTCACGACTCGAGCACCATGGCGCATCTCGGGATTCCGGCGGTGTGCGTAGTGGCAAAGGACCGTGTCCTGGCGCACAACACGGCGGCGGCCCTCTACGAGCACGAGGGCCGGGGGTGAGCGCATGCCGTCCAGGACCTGGACCCTGCGGAGACACGGGACGTGAAGGACCGAAGAGGGTATGTTGAGAGGCAGTTGTCCCGTCGGAGGTGGGACTATGCTCGATCCGCGTTCTTCGGTCGTGGCTTCCGTGTTCGGTCTGCTCGTCTTCGCGTCCGGGGAGGAGGCGCAGGCTCGGGTGGTCTCCATCTCGCCTACGTTCCCGGCCAGCCTGGACCGCTACGATAGAAATTTCCCTGGCTCCGGCTTCAGGCTCCCAGACAACCCGGCGAAACCACGACGATGCCACAGAGAGACTACATACTCCGACAGATCGAGATGCTGGGTGAGCTCCTCGTCGCCATTCGCAATCAGATCCTGGGCCGGCACGGCGATCCCGCGGAGATCGAGGCTCGCCTGGAGTCGGCGTCCGAGCAGGCCGGCATGAGCCTGGAGCTGGCCCGGGCCGCGACCCCTGAAACCCTTCGTATGCTGATTGCTCCAACCGGGGAGATCGAGCCCGGGGGAAGCTGGCTGCTGGCCGAGATCCTCTACCTGGACGGCCTGCAGGCGAGGATGACGGGCGACGCGGACCACGCCGCGGACTCCCTGGCCAAGGCGCGGGCGCTGTACTCCCTTCTCCAGCCCATGGGGGCCTTCCTGGTGGGATTCCCCGAGGCGGCGGAACGCATCAGCGAAATCGATGCGCTCCTGGACGACGGAGACGAAGTGGCCCCCGGCGCCTAGGTAGCCCCGCGCGGGAGGCGGGGAGGAGGGCCGGTGCGCTCCTCTTCCGACTCCCAGGTTGCCGTGAACGATCTTTTCAGGATACGGACTCGGGTCCGTACACCCTAGCCGCGCCCCCTCTACGGGAAGGAGGCAGTAATGCGACTCGTCAGCACCCGTGCCCTACCTCTCGCGTTCCTGTTGGCCCTGCCAGGGCCGATTGCCCGATCCGCCTCGGCCCAGAGTGTCGGAGACGCTCCCGATGGGGAGGCGATCTATCGTTCGACCTGCGTGAATTGCCATGGCCCGGACGGGACCGGGATCTCGGCGAGTCAGGTGGGCTTCGCTCTCCCCCTTCCGGATTTTACCGACTGCAACTTCGGTCACCGCGAGCCCGATGGTGACTGGCTCGCCGTGATCCACCAGGGAGGCCCTGCCCGGGCGTTTTCGAAGATCATGCCCGCGTTCGGAGAGGCCCTCGCGCCGGAAGAGGCGGAGAGGGTCCTGGCCTATGTGCGGGAGTTCTGCGGGAGGGAGGAGTGGCCCCGGGGAGACCTGAACTTCCCTCTGGCCCTGGTCACGGAGAAAGCCTTCCCGGAGGATGAGGCCGTGATCAAGTCCACGGTGGCCACCAGGGGTCCCGGGGAGGTCGCGAACAAGCTCATCTATGAGAAGCGGTTCGGGTCGCGGACCCAGATGGAGGTCCTGGTGCCCTTCGGCTGGCACGAGCTTTCCGGCGAGTCGGAGACCCCCGGAGACTGGGCTGGCGGGATTGGCGATATCGCCGTAGGAGCCAAACGCGTCCTTCTTCACAGCTTCGAGAAGGGCACGATCATCAGCGTAACCGGGGAAGCCATCCTTCCTACGGGAGACCAGAGCAAGGGGTTCGGAAAGGGTGTGACGATACTGGAGCCCTTCGCCACCCTCGGGCAGGTTCTGCCCTTCGATGCCTTCGTCCAGGTGCAGACCGGGCTGGAAATCCCCACCAATGAGAACAAGGCCGGCAAGGAGGCGTTCTATCGGGGCGCTCTCGGGAGGACCTTCACCACCGGACCGAGATGGGGCCGCGCCTGGTCCCCCATGGTGGAGTTCCTGGGGGCTCGGGAGCTGGGAGAGGAGGATGCCGTCACCACCTGGGATGCGGTTCCCCAGGTGCAGGTCTCCTTGAGCACCCGCCAGCATATTCTGGCGAACTTCGGTGTTCGTTTTCCTTTGAATCAGACCGACACCCGGGACCCGCAGCTCCTCTTCTACCTGCTGTGGGACTGGTTTGACGGCGGCCTAACCGAGGGGTGGTGAGACATGACCATGAGAATCTTGGCGACTCCAACGGCGCTCGCGCTCTTCGCTCTGTCCCTGCCGGGAGTGGGAGGGCGGGGTGTCGCTCCGGCGGCCGGTCAGGAGACCGGTGGAGGTGCGACGGTCCCCCTGCTCTTCCACACCTCGGACCGCTGCATGGCCTGCCATGACCACCTGGTCGCGCCCTCGGGCGAGGGCGTCTCCCTGGGCTTCGACTGGCGGTCCTCCATGATGGGCAACTCGGCGAGAGATCCGTATTGGCAAGCGTCGGTTCGTAGGGAGACGCTGGATCATCCCGAGGCCACGGATTTCATCGAGGACAAGTGCACCATCTGTCACCTGGCCATGGCACGGGCTCAGAGCGTAGCCCAAGGAGGCCAGGGAAGGGCCTTCGAGAACTTCCCCTGGAACCCGAACCCGGGACCGCTGGCTCCCCTGGCGGCCGATGGGGTCTCCTGCTCCGCCTGCCACCAGATCCAGAACCGGAACCTGGGGAGGGAGGAGAGCTTCACGGGCGGGTTCTCCATCGATCCGTCGACGCCTTTGGGTTCCAGGACGGTTTTCGGTCCCTTCGAGGTGGATGCCGGACGGGCGTCGGTCATGAATTCCTCCTCGGAGTTCCATCCCCAGCTGGGCTCCCACATCCAGAGTGCGGAGCTCTGTGCGACATGTCACACTCTGTACACCCATGCCCTTGGACCCGACGGCAAGGAGGCAGGGGAGCTACCCGAGCAGGTTCCGTACCTGGAGTGGAAGCACAGCGCCTACGCCGAGGCGACCCCCTGCCAGAGCTGCCACATGCCGGTGGTCCAGGGCGAGACGGGGGTGAGTGGTGTCCTCCCCAAGCCCCGCGCCAACGTGAACCGCCACTCCTTCCGGGGGGGCAACTTCCTGATGCCCCGGATGCTCAACCGCTACCGGAACGAGCTGGCGGTGGTGGCCCTGCCCCAGGAGCTCGACGCGACCGCGGGCCGGGCCAGCGAGAACCTGGGGGCACGTTCCGCGGTGGTCCGGGTTCAGGCGGCAGATGGAGGGAATGATCAGCTTGTGTTCAACGTCGCCGTCGAGAGTCTCGTGGGGCACAAGCTTCCCTCGGCCTATCCGTCCCGGCGGGCCTGGCTCCACGTCACCGTTCGGGACCGGAGTGGACGGGCACTCTTCGAGTCGGGAGCCGTTCGGCCTGACGGTTCCATCGTCGGCAACGACAACGATGCCGACGGGAGCCGCTTCGAGCCCCACTATGCCGAGATCCGCGGGCCGGACCAGGTCCAGATCTACGAGGACATCATGGTCGACTACACCGGGGCCGTGACCACCGGCCTCGTCTGGGGGATGGACTATGTGAAGGACAACCGTCTCCTTCCCCGTGGCTTCGACAAGGCAAGCGCGCCGGAGGACGTGGCGGTTCAGGGGCGTGCCCGGGACGACGGCGACTTCGCCGGTGGCGGGGACGTGGTCCGGTACGTGGTGGACCTGGGGGGAGGCCAGGGGCCTTTCAGCGTCGTCGCCGAACTCTTCTACCAGCCCATCGGCTTTCGGTGGGCCCGGAACCTGGGTGGGTACGATACGGAGGAATCGGCTCGGTTCACCCGGTATTTCACCTCGATGTCGGCGGCCGCCAGCGCGCTCCTGGCCCGGGAGGAGGTGGTGGTGCGGTAGGCGGCACCTCCCCCGGCGGCTCGGCCGGAAATCGCTCGGCACCGAACGTGGCGGTGACTCCGTGGGCTACGACGGAAGCGGCGATGATCAAGCTCGCCACCTCCCAGATCCCGTCCTGTCCCAGCCGCCGGGTGGCCATGAAGGCATAGAAGATGGACGCCACCCCGATTGGGCCGAACCATCCGGCGAAGAGCTTCTCCGGAAGGCCTCTCAGGTTGCCCGCCAGGGGGGCCAGCGCAAAGACGGCGGGCAGCCTTCTCAGGAGAAGCACCGCCAGGGGAAGGGCGAGGGCCGCCCATCCCATGTCCGCCCATGCCGCGAAGGGGAGGAGGGTCCCCAGGAGGACGAAGACGGGGATCGTGAAGAAGCGGGTCACGGCTTCCTGAATCAGCTCTTCTTCCTTGGCACCTTCCGAGACCTGTCGGTCGAACGCCAAACCGCCCACGAACACGGCTAGAATGTCGTCGCTGCCGATCATCTTGGCGACACCGAGGATGACCAGGCCGAGGGCAAGGCTGTACATGAGGATGGAGGGCGGGTCCAGCACTTCGTGGCTCTTGGCCCAGGACCACGCTCGGCCTGCGGCCCAACCCACGAGGGCTCCAAGCACAACGGCTGCCCCTACTTCCCAGAGCACGACCCTGACGAACCACTCGGAGGGGAGGGCTCCCACTCCTCCTTTCAGGATGACGATGGGGAAGAGCACGAAGGGAAGGCCCAGGCCGTCGTTCAGACCGGACTCGGCCGAGAGCGTGAGGCGCAGCTCCCGGGGGACCTGCTTCCGGGCCACCCTGCTGTTGACGATGGCGGACGCCACCACGGGGTCGGTGGGGGTCACGATGGCACCGATGAGCGCCGCCATCCAGAACGAGAGTCCGAGGAGCCACCAGACAAGGATGGCCGTCACGGCCCACGAAAGAACCATGACCCCGCCCAGGAGCACGGCGAGAGGCCGGCGGAGCTCGGTCACGATTCCCCTGGGGAGGCGCATGGCGACTTCCACGAGTCCGAAGGCGAGAGTAAACCGGGCCACCTGCTCGATGATCTCGTTCCGGAAGGGCCAGGACGATGGATCCACCAGGCCGACCACCGGGCCCAGGATCACGCCGGCGAGCATGCCCGCCAGCGGCCCCCCCAGGAAGGTCCGCCGGGATGTGGTGGTGAGTAGCCCGATGAGGAGAACGACCAGGCCAACGAAGCCGAGGATCTGGTTGATCTCGCTCATGGGTCCGATGGGGCGTGGTTGGGGCTGGTCGCTCAGGGGGAGGTCGGGATCCGCGAGGGGTCGGAATCGACGCACGGTACAGTAGGCCTCCGGGGGAAGGTGGATCTACACATGGAGGGTACCCAGGGAGGGCTCAGAAGATGCCGTCGTGTGTATCCCCGCATGAGGACATGAACGCGAGCTCGCGGACAGCGGGAAGAGGATCATGGCGCAGACATCGACGTGGAAAGGGCGAATGGAGAGCAAGCGCCGAGGAAAGGACCGGTTCTTCCGGGACGACCCTCGCTCACCTCTCTCCCCCCAAGAGCGGGAACGGTTCGGAGGACTGAGCTACTACCCCCTGGACCCCTCCTACCGCTTCGAGCTTCCGCTCCACGAGCACGGGGAGAAGGAGAGCCTGACCCTGGACGCCTCTCACGGCCAGAAGCGGGAGTTCGTGCGTTGGGGGGAACTGAGGTTCGGAATCGAGGGCGAGGATTGCACACTCCAGGCCTATCGCAGCGATCCGGAGGATGAGCGGCTGTTTGTTCCCTTCCAGGACGCGACCTCGGGGGAAGAGACCTACAAGCGAGGGCGGTACCTGGACCTGGAGCCCGAGATCCACCGGATGGAGGATGGCCGGTGGGTCCTGGACTTCAACGAGGCCTACAATCCCTGGTGCGCCTACAGCGACGACTATGTCTGCCCCTTCGCTCCCCCGGAGAACCGGCTCGAAGTGGCGATCCGTGCTGGTGAGAAGGCCTACTCCCGGTGAGGGAGCCGCCGGGGAGGGGGTGGGGCCGTCTGTGGACTCCAATGCCTCTCGGGCTACAGCGCCACTGGCTCGGGCAGCTCTCCCTTGGCTCCTAGAGACTCCAGGCCCAGGACGAGGGAGCGCATCCGCGATTCGATGAGCTCGGAGTGGACCTCTTCTCCTCGTAGCCACTGCGTTTGGACCGCTCGGTCTTCCGGCAAGGTTCCCAGGACGCGCGGTCCACCCATGGCCTCGAGCCTTCCCCTCAGATAGGCCTCGGTGTCCGCATCGGGCACGCGGTTGAGGATGGCGACGATGCCCCGGATACGGCTTTCCCTGAACTGGCGTCGTGCCAGCTCCGCGAGTTGGGGTGCACCCGCGAGGTGAGCCGTGGCCGGCGGGACACCCTCCTGGATCTTCTTCACCATTAGCTTCATGTGGAGGGCCATGTGGATCGAGGCCGTCGTCGGATCGACCACCACGATGCCCCAGTCGAGGCCGGTCAGAACCCCCCGAGCGGAGTCCTCGAATCCAGCCTTGAAATCGATCAGAAGGGGAGGAGCCGCTTCGCCCCCCCGCAGACGCACGTCGCGGGCGATCTTGGCGATCGGTCCGTCGCAGCCGGCGCCGGGACCGAGGTCCCCCATCTTCCCTCCGAAGAGCACTCGCACCCCCGAGGGTGTGCCAGCTCGGAAACGGGCGGGCAGCTCGTCCAGGTCGAGCTCGGCACCGGCGAGGGGCGTCGGATCGTCCACGGGACAGGTTACCAGCCCCCCGTCGAACACCAAACCTCCGAAATGATCCAGGAGCGTTTGGGGAGTGCTGGATGCTCCTAAAGCCAGATGAAGGCCCAGATTCGTGGAATCGGCATCGAGCACGACAGGCTCATACCCCCGGTGGGCCAGCTCTCGGGCGAGCAACACCGTCACGGTGCTCTTGCCGGCACCGCCCTTTCCGAACAGCCCCAAGCGGAGACCGGACAAGGATCCACTACTCATGGCTCGCCGCTCTCCCTCTGCCCTGACGCTGTCCGTCACAGGGGCCGTCTCTCTGCCCCTGCGCAGGCCTCGAGCCGTGATGATCTTCGTGGCGGGAGGACCGGCCTCTACCGGGAACAATGAACTCCGGGGCGTGGCCATGTCCGTGACAGAGCTGGGCCTCGATGAGCCTCGGGAGACGCCCGGCCCTGTATGCCTCGAGACATCCGGCGGTATCGGGCTCCCGGGCCAGGTAGACGGCGATGCCGGCCTGTTGCAGGCGGGCGAACGCTCCACGACCGAGCCCCTGGCAGAGGACAGCGTCCACGGGCCGACCCGTCAGCGCATCCAGAGGACGGCAGGCGCCGTGCTGGTGTCCGCTGCTTCCGTTAGGGACCGCCTCCCAGTCTCCCGTGTCCAGATCGAAGAAGGTGAGAAAGGGCGAAGCCCCGAAGTGGGCCGAGGGCAGTCCGTTGGGGCCCTGATCGTCGATGGTCGGTATACAAACTCTCACGGAAACCTCCTTCTGTTATTTTGTGCATATGCACAATATATTCTCAGCTGTCCCGGGTCAAGGGGGTCGGGGACGCTTCCGCGTCTGGGGCCGGGTCCGTTGGCACGCTGCTGCGTTTCCGGGGGCCTTGTCCGGATTGGTATGATTACAGGGACCTCTCGTTGCTGGCGCCGTCGATGGTGGAGGAGGGGGCGGGGAAGCTCCTCCCATCGGCGATGGGATCAACCCCGGACTACGACAGGAAAGGAAGCATCTCGAATGAACGCTGAGGTGTCTTGGAAGGGCGGACTCGCATTCATGGGGACGTCCGATAGTGGGTTCGAGGTCGCTCTCGGGGCGGACCCGGCGGTGGGCGGATCGGGCGACGGCTTCCGGCCCATGGAGCTCATGGCCGTGAGCCTGGCGGGATGCACGGCGATGGACGTGATCTCCATTCTCCAGAAGAAGAGACAGGAAGTCACGGCCTTCGAGGTAAAGGTGAGGGCCGCTCGGGCGGAAGAACACCCCAAGGTCTTTACCAGCGCAGTCATCGAGTACGAGGTCACGGGACGCGGCGTCCAGGAGGCGGCGGTGCGCCGCTCCATCGAGCTCTCGGCCGAGCGGTACTGCCCGGCTCAGGGGATGCTCGCGAAGGTGATGCCCATCGAGCTGGAGTACGTCATCTACGAAGGGGATTCCGAGGATGCGCGGGAGGAAGTGACCCGGGGGCAGTGGGCACCTGAGGAGCCTTCAGGGAGCTATTGAGGCTACCTCGGGCTGCTGCTGGTGCCCGCTGTATTGCAGGCCGTAGTGAAAGCGAGCGGTGGCACGTGGCGCAGTCCGGCAGCTCGGGCCGGTCCACCTTCTCGGCCTCTTCCTCGTGGCACGCAACGCAGGTACCGTGCATGGCCTCGAGGTAGCTGACCGCCCAGGATAGGTCGTCCGACTCGTCGTATTCCTCGGCCCACCGGGTGTCCTCTTCGTGACACTCCAGGCAGGGCTTGGCGTTCTCGCGGGTCTTGGCTCCGTTCCGCGTGTGACAGACCGCACAGCTGTTGTTTTCCGGGACAATGCCCTCCAGACCCTCGTCCGCCGTCACCTTCGCCACGTGCAGGTCGTGGTCGAAGATGGACGTGGGCTGTACCAGGTGCCTGTGGCACCGGGAGCAGGGGGTGGTCTCGTCGCCGGGCAGGGAGAGGTGGTGGCAGTTCACGCAAGACGAGTCTCCCCCCAGGCGTTCCTTGTGGTCGGCGTGGGGAAACTCCGTCTCGAGTCCATCCCGATTCCCGTTGATCAGAAGGCTTGTTCGGGTGACATCCATGCCGGAGGCAGGAGAGACCACCGGGGCCTTGGGTTGATGGAAAGGAGGGTACATGAGGGCCCACGCCAGTGGGATGACGAGGACTCCGATCACCGTGGCTCTCTCCATACCGCTCCGGAGAGCCCGGTGCCACACCCGAGACAGCGAGTCGAATGCAGCCCCGAAAAGGGGCTCGGCCTCCGAACGGTCACGGGTCGGTTGGAAGATCGGGAGGCTTTCCACCAGATACAGGAAGACCAGGGCCGCGCCAGCCACGACACCCAAAGAGACGGCCCACTCCGCCAGTGAAGGGAAGTACACTTCGCCAGCGTTCCGGAAGTAGCCGAAGATTCCCACATCCATGCGGTTCAGCATGAGACCCGCCGACGCAGAGAAGGCCGCAACGCCAAGTGCTGTCGGGGAGCCTCGTGTGGCGGGAAGCCACACCAGGAGGATCGGGAGGACGGCGGTGACCAGGAGTTCGGTCCCATAGAGCCAGCTCTCCCATGTTCCCGCCAGGAGAGCCTCCCAGGAGCCGTCGGTCCCCAGCGCGACAAGCTGAAGAAGAAGCCAGAGAGCCAGGATCACCGATGCGATGGAGGCCAGGGCCGTGAGCATGGGCATGTCGGGGCCGGCGACGCGGACTCGCTCCTCGGCTGATCGGGCTCGTCCCTCCACGCTGCCTCGCACGGTGGAGCGAAGAAGAATGAGCTCCCGCTCGACCCTGGTGGGGCCGAAGACCGCCTCCCGGTCATACCAACGAGCGTGGAGGACCCGAACCAGGACGACGAACATGAGGCCGGCACCGATCGCCGACACGATGAATAGGACCGGAAGAAGGGGCGTGTACCACAAGGGGTGCAGGCGCTGGGGCGTTACGAGGAAGAGGGATCCCAGGGACGAATGGTGGAGGCTCGAAAGGGAGATACCCACGACCACCACACCGAACGCAACGCGGTGAAGGAACCGCACCGCCCTCTCGGCGCGGAGCTTCTCGAATACCAGGGGCGCCAGCTCAATGGCCGTCACGGTGAAGTAGAGCGAGACGCACCAGAATACCTCGAAGAGGAACGAATGCTCGTTCCACATGACGAAGGGGTGCCAGAACCGCCAGGGCAATCCGATATCGAAGAGCAGGGCCAAACAGGAGCAACCGTACCCAAGGAAGGCCACCAGAATCGCGGGTTTCATCAGGGGCCGGAATCGCTCCAGGCGGAGCACGTAGACCAGGAACCCCACGGTAAAGCCGCTCGTGGAAATGGCCACGCCCGCCACCATGTTGAAGATCTTCCAGAGTCCCCAGGGAACTCGATCGGTCAGGGCGGTGGTGGCTCCCAGCCCGAACCAGAGACGGAAGACTCCTGCCACCAGTCCCATGAGGGCGAAGGCCCACAGGAGGTCCTTCAGTCCACGTGTCCGCTCCGTCACCGTGTGCCCCTTTCTCCCGCATCCTCGGTCCGTTCGATTCGCACACGCCCGACCGGTGGGCCCCCGGAACCGGCCGAGCGAGTCTCCGGCTCACCTCCCTCTTGCGCGAGGCGCATCCGACGCCGGATGACCCAGTTGATTCCGAGCAGACCCCCCATCACGCTGAGGCCGATGACGGGGGTCTTGGCGATGAGGGGCTCGGTGAGGGAAGGGATCGGTTCAGTCTCCGGCTCGGGCCAGCCCACTGCGCCCAGGTCCACATCGGAGACATAGAGAACCGACGTTCCACCGAACTCCTCCTCTCCCCACACCCGCGGCAGGTAGCGTCCGTGGCTCGACGCGATCATGCGGTGGGCTTCCTGGAGGAGCGCGCCCCGTTCTCCGAACTTGAGAGCGTCCTCGGGGCAGGCCTCCACGCAGGCGGGAACCCTCCCCTCCAGCAGCCGTTGGAAGCACATGGTGCACTTGCATACGAAAGGAACCCGCTCATCCCACTCGTACCGCGGAATGTGGAAGGGGCATGCCAGCATGCAGTAACGGCAACCGATGCACTTCTCCGGATCGTAGATCACGGGCCCTTCCGGAGTCTTCGTGAGGCCCCCCACCAGGCAGGCCGAGACGCAGCTCGGCTCGAGGCAATGCATGCAGCTCATCCGTACGAAGCGTCCCTCCCCCACCTTGGGCACGCTCAGGTAACGATTCTCCGAGAGGCCGTCCTTCGTCATGGCCCGGTCCACCTGAGCCTTCACCGGATCCAGCTCGTTCTCCTCGACGCAGGCCGAAACGCAGCGCTCGCAGCCGGTGCATCGGGTCACGTCGACCAGAATCGCCTTCATCAGATCTTCACCTCCTCCCCGTAAAGGGCTCGGGCGACCTTGTCGCCGGCGCCGGGCCTCAGCTGCCAGTGCACCGCCGAGATACGATCGAAGAAGAAGAGGACCACGTGGGAGAGCTTCGTGAACGGCATCGCTACGAAGAGGAGCTCGGCACTCAGGAGGTGGGTCAGCATCAGGGCCTCCCAGGGGAAGGGGTTCACCCCTGGATGGTGAGCCATGTAGCCCGAGACGAAGGGGAGAATTACCAGGATAAGGAGGACGTAGTCCGAAGGCCGGCTCACCATCCGGTGGCGGGTGAAGAAGGTCCGCAGAATGAGCAGAGAGCAACCGCAGACGATGGTGAGAAGGGTGAGGAAATCGGCAGTTCCCGCGCCAAGGGCCGGCAGACCGACTCCCAGGAACCCTTCCCAGCGCCGGATGTGGTCCAGAAGGAAGAGGGGGACCAGGAGGAGCCCGAGGTGCATGAGGAAGGACGACCAGGTGAAGAGACTGGTCTCGGGGTCCATGTGGCGAAAAGGAATCGCCCAGCTCAACGTTTCCTTGACGATACTCTTCCAGGGAGCCTTCCGGAGTATCCGGCCCTTCTTCACGGAAAGCAGGTAGAATTGGAGAATCACCTGTCGCCCCAACCCCAGGACCATGATCAGGAATGCGATGGCGAAGAGGGGGCCCTCGGCGAAGTCGATCCAGGCATTCATGCTCACAGCTGCGTTCTCCTCCCTCGACAAATGGCGCTGCTTGTGGGCAACAACGGCGGCGCCAGCTTCTCTTGAATGGCGGGTACCCCGGCTTCTCCCGGGTAACCACTACAATGCCAGGAGCGCCGCCTCCTCCTTTCGCTCCCCCGGGGACTTTCCTCCCGGGATCTCGATGGCCCGCAAGATCAGGTCGTGGAGCCCCATTACCGTACAGGGCAGCTGGTAGTACTCCACGATCTCCTTGAGCTGTTTCTTGCAGTTGGCGCAAGGAGCTACGACGATCTCGGCGCCGGTGGCTTCGATCTGCTCGGCCTTGATCTTCCCGGCAATCTCCATCCGGTATTCGTGGAGCTCGTCGATTGAGACGAGGCCGCCTCCGCCCCCGCAGCAGAAGTTGTCGGCGCCCTTCGGAACCATGTCCACGAAGTCCGGGACGAAGGAGCGCAGGATCTCGCGCGGCTGCTCCACGATCCAACCCGACCGGGCGATGTTGCAGGGATCGTGGTAGGTGACCCGCTCGGTGACGATGCCCGGGTCCAGTCTGATTCTCCCCTGACGGATGCACTCCAGCGTGTACTCCATGAAGTTGTAGACCGGCGGGGCCTTCTTCCCCATGAAGGTGGGGATGAAGTCATGGGCCGCCCGACTGGCGTGGCCGCATTCTCCGATGAGGATGTTCCGGCCCTGGAGGCGATCCACTTCCGCCACGAGCTGCTTGATGATGTTCTCCAGGTGCCAATCGCTGTAGAACAGCCCGTAGTTGATTCCGTCGTAATTGCAGAGCCCGATGGTCCAGCGGTCCCAATCCCCCGCCGCGTAGAAGACGGCGGCGTTGCCCATGAGCGTGTCGGGTTCCATGAGATAGTCGCTCACGGCGCAGAAGAAGACGTAGTCCCTTCCTTCCTTGTCGGTGGGGAACTCCAGCTTCACCCCCAGGCTCTCTTCCATCTCTTCCGACAGGAACTCCAGTACGTCCAGGAGTCCTGCTCGTGGCACCTTGGACGTGTTGTGGGTCTCGCCCAGGAGCTGCTCCTGCACGCTCACCTGAAGGGCCTTCGGCACGATTCCGATGAGGCTGAGGATGTACCTGCCCAGCCGGGTGATGAGTCCATGATCGAACCCCAGAGGGCAGGACCGGGTGCAGCGCCGGCACACGGTGCACCGGTAGAAGACCTCCCCCATCTCATCGATGACCTCCTCGGTGAGCTCGAAGGGGGTCGAGAGCTTGGAGCTCACCCATCCGTCCAGCGTGAAGTAGCGGCGGTACGTATCCAGGAGGAGGTTGGTCCGGTAGCAGGGGATATCCCTGGGATCTCCCGAAGCCAAGAGGATGGGACAGGCCACCGCGCACCGGTTGCACTTGGCCGTGGAGCGGCAGTAGCTGTCCAGGAGCGGCTTGTAGTCCGTGTATTCGAGAACCCAGGCGAAAGCCTCCAGGAAGCGGTCGACCAGATGGTCGTCGGGACGTTCCAGGACGTGATAGGGGAAGTCCCGCCGCCTGGGAGAAGGGGCCTTTCCCCGGGCCCGAGGGATCGTGGCTGTTTCCATTCGATTGCGCCTCTTGATTGGGTCGTGTCGGAGATGAGACGGGCAAGGGGTGTACCAGGCCTGCCGCCCTCTCCCCGTCGAGCCGCGATTCCCCGGGGAGAGCCTGCCCTTCCGTTCCCGTCCTGCTTGTGTGACCAGGGTGTTCGGGTCGCGCGGGACCGACGGCGCTCTGACCATCTCGACGGGAGATGGCCCCTGACTGAGCGTTGCAGATGTTGCAACGCTTAGTTGCACCGCAACACACCGTGCAACGAAAGCGTTTGCTACCTCTTCAGGAGGCAGCGAGTTCTCGTAGGCCAATGAGCCTGTGAGGAGGCCGACTTCCCAGCATTCCCCAACGACCCATCGGCAGAAGCAGAGGTAGGCACGGGTGTTGCGTTTCCGGTCGGCAGACGCGACAACGAGGAGATCATGCGCATTGGGATTCCACTTCTGGCCGATAGGGTCGCTCCCCGCTGCACCTTCGCCGAATCCATCCTTCTCGTGGACACCCGGCGGCGGCGAATCGACGTCCAGGCGAGCATTCCGCTCGAGGGAGCCGTCTGGGCCGACATGGCGGCGACGCTGGCCGACAACGAGGTCGACACCCTCGTCTGCGGCGGGATCAGTCGGAGCACTCGTGAGTCCGTCGAGGGCCGCGAGGTCACGGTCATCGACAACGTGGCAGGAACCTCGGCCGAGGTCCTCGAAGCCCTCCGCAAGGGTAGCATTCTTCCAGGCCTCGAACTGAGGGATGACGAGGGGGGAAACGGCCGACCGGCAGGAGCGGAAGAGGATTGCCCTGCCGGACCCAGTGACTGCCTGTCGTGCGGGAGCCGGGAGTGCATGGAGGGCAAGGCCTGTCCCTATCTGAAACTCTCCGAGCCATTCACATACCAACCGCAGGCTCTGGATCTGCTGGAGTCGGCGTGGGACGTGGCGTTGGAAGAGGAGCGATCCCTCTGCCGATTGGCTGAGGTGGTCTACTTCGCCCTGGAGATAGGGTGTGAGAGAATCGGGGTGGCCTTCTGCGAGGACCTGCGGCATCCGGCGGAGATCCTAGCGGGAGTCCTCCAGCGGTTCTTCGAGGTCGTGTCGGTGAGTTGCAGGGTGGTAGGATCTCCGAACAGGTGGAAAGAAGGAGACGAGCATACGGGTCTCGACCGGCTGGATGTGCCGGAAGGTGGATGCGATCCGGGTACGGTGGTGGGGTTGTTGAACGCTGCGAAGACGGATCTGAACGTACTGGTGGGCTTCTGTGTGGGAGCCGATTGCATCTTCAACCGGCTGAGCGAGGCCCCCGTGACCACCCTGTTCGTCAAGGACAAGTCCCTGGCCAATAACCCCATCGGCGCCGTGTACTCCCACTACTACTTGAAGGACATCTGAAACCGGACCGGCCACCTGCGTCACGTCCACAACGAGGAGGAGAGGAGTCTTCCAATGGCCATTCCAACACTGAATGCGGTCGGGTTCTGCGCTCACTATTCCGAGCAAGGAGACTGGGCCTTCGACTACGCGCTGGAGCTGTCCCGCAACCACGGGATCCAGTTGAACGTGTTCCACTTCCTGGCCAGCCCCTACGATCCCCACGCCCGGCCGGACAGGGACCTCTCCCGGGAAGACATCTCCCGGCTCGCAGTCGAGCGGGAGAGAGAGCTTCGGATGTACTACGATGAGCGTGCCGGGGACTACCTGGACGTGGGGTTCCGACTGTGCGAAGACAACGAGTGGATCGAGCTCCACCGGTGCCTGGTGGATCGGGAATTCCAGATCCTCGTTCTTGGCTACCCGGCTTGGGACTCCCGCTTTGCGGGGAAGCCCATGGAGGAGTTCGCCGAGAGCTTCGTGTGTCCGGTCGTCCTTGTGGGACCGGACGGAGCCAGGCAGTTTCATTTGAACCAGGCGGCGGGTTTGATCTCGCACAGGCTGGGTCTCCCTGAGGGCAGCTGGGAGAAGGCCGGAGTCGTCTTGCGGTGAGCGAAGATCTCCTGCCTCCCCGCCGCAATGGGAAGGGACCGAACGGCATGCAGGACGTCAGCGAGCTGATCTTCCAGAGCATCAGCGACGGGGTGTTCACCGTGGATCACAGGCGGATCATCACGGCGTTCAACCGTGCGGCGGAAGAGATCACCGGGTTCTCAGCGGCGGAGGCGGTAGGAAAGCACTGCTTCGACATCTTCCGGACCGAGCTATGCCATACCCGATGTCCGCTCAAAGACACGCTTCAGCACCACGACATGGTGGAGGGGGCGAGGGTTTCCATCCTGACCAAGGAAGGGTGCGAGCTTCCCATCAGCGTCTCCACGGAAGTGCTGCGCGATGAGGAGGGACGGGTCGTCGGCGGAGTGGAGTTCTTCCGGGATCTCTCCCACATCGAGGACCTGCACCGACGGCTCGACGAGAAGAAGGCACTGGAGGATATCGTCAGCGTCAACCGTAAGATGCAGGACCTGGTTCAGCTTCTTCCGGACGTGGCCAAGTCCGAGTGCAACGTGCTGATCCAGGGGCCCAGCGGCTCGGGAAAGGAACTCATTGCCCAGGTGATCCACAACTTGAGCCCCCGGAAGTACGGGCCCTACATCAAGGTCAACTGCGCGGCCCTCCCGGCCACCCTGCTGGAATCGGAGCTCTTCGGTTATGAAAAGGGGGCGTTCACCGACGCCAAGCGTGCGAAGCCCGGTCTCTTCTGCCTGGCCGACGGCGGGACCCTCCTTCTGGACGAGATCAGCGAGATGGACCCGTCGCTCCAGGTGAAGCTCCTCAGAGTCCTGAACAACGGAGAGTACCAACCGCTGGGTTCCACCAAGGCCATGCGCACCGACGCCCGGATCCTGGCAGCCACCAACGCCGACCTGCAGCGGGCAATCTCGGACGGGGCCTTCCGCGAAGACCTCTACTTCCGGATCAACGTCGTCAGCCTGCAGATTCCTCCTCTGAAGGAGCGGCCAGCCGATCTTCCACTGCTCGTTGATCACTTCCTGAAGAAGTTCCGGAGGAAGACCCGGAAATCGATCCGTCGGGTGGCACCGGAAGCGCTGGCGGCCTTGAGGCGCTATTCCTTTCCCGGCAATGTCCGGGAGTTGGAGAACGCCATCGAGCACGCCTTCGTCATGTGCCATGAGGATGTCATCCAGTCTCATCATCTCCCTGCCGTCATCACGAAGGAAGGGAAGGGGGTAAACAGGGTCACATCCCAGAAGCGGACCGAAAGGGAGGTCATCCTCGAAGCTCTCCACCGCCACGACGGTAACCGGACCAGAGCCGCCGAGGAGCTGGGGATCCACCGGACCACGCTGTGGCGGAAGATCAAGACCTACGGAGTGGGAAGCGCTTCCTGACGGAGGGATCTATACCGAGACGTGGATGGCCGCGGAGCCCTCGGACCAGAGCCACGCCGCGCCGCGCACACCCGAAGAATCGCCGTGTCGGTGGCGTACCACCCGGACGACGACCTCATCGGAGAAGACGTGGGGAGGGAGGGCGGCCTGGACACGGTCCGCGAGTCGAGGCGTGTTGGAGACGCCTCCGCCCAGGACGATGACGTCGGGGTCGAGGACATTGATCACCACTCCTAGCGCCCTGGCGAGTCGCTGGACGTATCGGTCCACCGTGGCTGAGGCGCTGGGCTCCCCCTCGTCTGCATGCCTGGCGACGTCTCTTGCCGTCAGCTTCTCTCCCGTGGCGCGCAGGTGGTCGGCGGACATGGCGGGACCAGACAGAAAGGTCTCAACACAGCCGCGGCGTCCGCAGTAGCAGGGGGGACCGGGGGGGTGCTCGGCGTCCGTCATGCCGGGGAGCGGGTTGTGTCCCCACTCTCCGGCAATGCGGCTAGCGCCCTCCAACACTTGGCCGTTCAGCACAATGCCCCCTCCAACTCCCGTGCCCAGGATTACGCCGAAGACGCAGCGAGCGCCTGCGGCCGCTCCATCGATGGCTTCCGAGAGCGCAAAGCAATTGGCGTCGTTGCTCACGCGTACCTCGCGTCCCAGCGCTTCGGCCAGGTCACGGTGGAGCGGTCGTCCAATGGTCCAAGTGGAGTTTGAGTTCTTGACGAGTTCCGTGGCCGGCGAGACCGCTCCCGGGATCCCGACGCCTACGGTTCCTCGTTCTCCGGCCCGGCGTTCGAGTTCGGCGACGAGGTCCACGATGACTGTCAACGTGGCACGGTAGTCTTCTCGCGGTGTCGGCACGCGTCTGCGTGCGGCCTCCAGGCCCTCGGCGGTCAGGGCGATGCCCTCGATCTTGGTCCCGCCCAGGTCGATTCCGATGCGCATGAGAGGTCTACGATCGGTCGCGGGGTTCACGGTGGGTCACCGTTAGACCGTGGAGGAAGAGGTCCACGGACGAGTCGAAGATGCGGTCGGAATCGCAGGGGGCCAGCTTGTCAAGGGAGAGATCTGCGTGCAACGCTGCCTGTAGCATAAGACCAGAGACTACGAGGCGGGCGGAGACTTCAGCATCCGCATCGGGGCGGAACTCACCCAGCCTGATCCCCTGCTCGATGAGGTCGCAGACGAGGATCCATCCCTGCACGGGGCCCTCGGCTGTCCAGGTCCGGAAGAGCGCCGGGAACTCCAGGCTCATCTCCCCGATCATCAGGCGGAACACGTGACCCCAGCCCGGCTCGAGCCAGTGCTGCCAGACCTTCCTGAGCACCAGGCGGATCTTGACCGAGGCAGGTGCCTGCTCGACCGTCAGTGCGTCTGCGATCTCAGCGAAGATCGCACGGTGTCGTGCTTCCACGGCCCGCCGCAGAAGGTCTTCTTTGCTGGAGAAGTAGTAGTAGATCGCGCCCTTCGTCATGCCGACGGCGTCGGCCACCTCTTCCAGCCGAGTAGCCCGGTATCCCTTTGCAGCAAAGGTGTGGAAGGCAGCGTCCAGAAGGGCCTCCGGAGGCTTATCCGGTTTCTCGGGGACCTCTGGCGGCGAGAACTCGTGAGTGCTCATGCTCTTGCCTGTCGAATGGAATCGGAGAGAAAACGTAGACCCTCGCGGGAAAACGTGTCAATCGAAAGGACGGCTTTTCCGTTCAGCAGACGACCTTTCCGTGATCTCATACTCTTGAGAATCTATTTGGTCAGCGACGCTACACTAGCATCCAAACCACTCTCCGCCCTTCTAATTTCGGATCAACGCAACCAGAATTGGTGACGAGTCTCGGCGACATCTTGTGCTCAATTTACTCGTGTCATACTCTAGAGTATCCCCAAAGACTCGCTCCTCAACCGCTGGACGGACACTGCATGGGCAAGCGGGAAACGGACGTGAACCCGATGAAGGATCTTCACAGCGATTTCCCCATTGTGTGCCTCGGTGACCCAGCCCTGCGCCGGGAGGCCGAGGAGGTCAAGGAGCTGGACGAGGGGGTGCGGGAGCTGGCCCACCAGATGTTCACCGCGATGTACCGCGAAGGGGGGCAGGGGCTTGCCGCTCCCCAGCTCGGCATCTCACGCCGGATTGCGGTGGTCGAGGTGCCGCCCGGCTCGGGAGAGCGTTATGTCCTGGTAAACCCCCGCGCTCTGGCCGTGAGTGAGGAGAGAGTGAGGGGAGTGGAAGGTTGCCTGAGCATCCCGGGGGTCCAAGACGTGGTGGAGCGCCCCGCCGAGATTCTCATCGAGGCCACCGACCCCGAGGGTCGTTACCTTCGCCTGGAAGCCGGGGGGGATCTGGCCCGCTGTTTTCAGCACGAGATGGATCACCTGGACGGGGTGCTGTACATCGATCACCTCTCTCCCCTGGCACGCCAGATCCTCCTGAAGCGGTACCATAAGCTGCGCACTTAGTCCCCACCGAGACTACGGCGCTCGGGGAGTCCATCCTCCGTCAGGCTACCCCCTCGCACGGGGGCAAAGCCGCTGGAACCCGAAGAGGTAAGCCATGGCGGCAGCCGTGACCCCGAAGAGCGCGGCTGGTTTGTCCGCTTCGCGGATGGCGTCCCAGAGAGGCTCGAAGGTCCCATTGACGAAGGTGGTCCCAGTGAGCAGGAGACCGTCCGCCCAGGTGATCAGCTCCCGGAATCTGTGTTCGCCGTCCCAGATAGGGATACCGAAGCGCTCCGCGCCGATGTTGTCTGGATCCAGGTCGGTGATGCGCAGACGCGCTGGGCCCAGCTCCCGAGCCAGCTCTTCGGCGATGGCCGGGTTGAGGCCGATGAGCCCCACACGGTCCCACTGGAGCTCGGTTTGCACCTCGTGCGCGATCTGCCGGGCACACCGCTCGGGATCGTCGTCCCGGCAGTGCACGGTCCCCTGCACACGGCCTGAGTGGCGGAAGGCTGCGTTGAGCGTCGCGACGTAGAGCCCCCGGTTCCGGGTCGTGTCCAGCGGCAGGGACAGCAGGTCCCGCACCGAGCCGGTGAACTCGCGTGGCGCGTCCGTGAAAGCATGGCCACGAGCTCCTTTGATTACCGCTTCCAGGAGGCGTTCTTTTCCCTTGAGGAGCGGGAAATCCCGACGTCCCGGCCGACCAATCGCCTCTTCCCTGGAAAGTGGGCGAGCCTGGACCGTCACGGTTGCGTCGAAGAGGTTCTGCCGACGTGCCAACTCTTCGAAGGGCAGGCGAGAGCGTGTGAGAAAGGAGCCGGAAGCAGTCATATACAAGACTCTGGGTGCGTGTCCCCGACTAGATGTGTATGCCGAAGGACGTCAGCATGAACTTCATGGAAACGTAGATGAACACAAGTCCAAAGAGGAGCTGAAGGAAGCGGGAGGGAAAACGCCGGTTCACCGCCGCCCCCATGCCGGCTCCAAGGAACGCACCGAGACTCGCCGGAAGAGCGACGGGCAAGTCCACGTATCCCTGGATTCCCTTCAACACCGCGCTCACGAGGGCGCTCGCGGCGAAGCAGGCGAGCGAGGAGCCCATGGCCACCTTGATGGGCCAGCGTAGAAGGAGCCGAAAGCCCGGGACCAGCACAGTCCCTGCACCGATCCCCAGCAGACCCGGGAGCACGCCGGCTCCGATCCCGATCGCGAGCTTCTCAGGCCCTTGCCCTCGTCCAGCAGGAGCAGCCTCTGCCACCGCCACCGTTCGAGAGCTGACGGCGCTCTCCACGATCATCCGTATGGCGACGAGGCTGAAGACCAGGCCGATCCCGAGGTCGAGCCATCCCGGTTCGCGGGCGAAGGCGGGAAAGAGAAGGGAGAAGAAGAAGGTCGCGGCGGCGCCTGCTCCGATAACGGGTGCGAGGGCCTGCCAATCGATATCCCAGCTGCGGTAGTGGCGCAGCGCTCCCCCGAACGTGGTGAAAAAGACGGCTACCACCGTCGTTCCGGCTGTCATAGCTGGGCTGAGGCCTACTCCGAATCGAAGCACGGGGACAAGGACGATTCCCCCGCCCAGCCCGAGGAGGCCTCCGACGAAACCGGCCGCGAGGCCCGTGAGGAGGTAGAGAAGCGTCATGCCTGGCAGGCCGTGGCGTACCCGGTCAGGTTCGGCGCTCGGTCAGTTGAATCACCTCTCCCGAGGGCATTGGAGCCATCTGCTCCAGAGTGTTCTTGATCTGAAGCCATAGGTCCCGGAGAGCCACGCTGGCGGGGGCGTCAGGCTCTCCTTCCGTAACGGGGGATCGCCGCACCATCGTTCTGGGCACCGCGTCATCGTACGGGATGTGCCCGGCAACCCTGACCCCACGGCCTCGGCAGAGGCGCTCGACAGCCTCGGCTCCATCGGGATGGAGATCGGCCTTGTTGATAACGACCAGGGATGGGAGCCTGAAGCTGTCCACAAGCTGGAGGACTCTGTCCAGATCGTACACTCCTGCGCAGGTGGGCTCAGCAACGAGGAGGGCCAGGTCCGCTTCCGAAGCGGCGGCGATGGCGGGACATCCGATTCCAGGGGGGCCGTCCACCATCATCAGGGGAAACGCTTGCTCATGCGCTGCCTCTTTGCCCTTCTCCTTGATCAGTGTTACCAGCTTTCCGGAGTTCTCCTGGGCCGCCCTGAGTCGGGCGTGGAACAGAGGGCCGAACACGCTCCGGGAGCAGAACCAATGGCCAGCCAGTCGGGGGACCATTCGGATGGAGTCCTCAGGGCACTGATAGAGGCACGCCGCGCAGCCCTCGCAAGCCAGAGGGTCGACCTGGAAGCTCAGGGTATCGTTATCATAGAGCAACGCTCCAAAACGGCAGATATCCTGACATAGCCCGCAGCCGATGCACCGGTCGACCCGGATCTCGGCGACCTCCTGTCCGAAGAACTCGGCCTCCTCGAGGTGCGTGGGCCGCAAGAGGATCTCCAGGTTGGCGGCGTCCACATCGGCGTCGACGAGGACGACGGCTTCCAGCGCCGGATCTTGACTCGCCAGATGAGCCAGGGCCCCCGTGACAGCCGTCTTCCCGGTTCCCCCCTTTCCGCTCAGGATCACAAGCTGTGCGGACATGCGATCTCCCTCGCCAATTCGGCGAAGACGTCTCGGTAGTGAGGGTGGATGTCCACCAGGCTGAGACCACGGGCAAGACCGGTGGCGATCTCCCGATCAAACGGAATCCGGAGGAGGATGGGGAGGCCCTCGCTGATGCAGTACTCCTCCACCGCGCGATCTCCTATTCCATCGCGGTTGATGATCACTCCAGCCGGGCGTCCGATCTCTCTGAGGACATCGACGGCCAGCACCAGGTCATGGAGGCCGAAGGGAGTGGGCTCCGTGACCAGGAGGACGAAGTCGGCCTCGGAGACGGTTTCCACCATGGGGCAGGACGTTCCTGGCGGCGCGTCAAGGATGATGACCTGATCCGCTGCCGGCCGGTTCCACTCGACCAGCTGGCGGATGATGGGCACAGCCTGGGCCTCCCCGATGTTCAGACGTCCGTGGGCGAAGTCGATCCCGTTGGCCCGTCCTCGCTCCAGTTGACCGATCTCTCGGGGAGTCTCGGTGATCGCCCCCATGGGACAGGCCGCGCTGCAGGTGCCACACCCATGACAGAGCTCCGGCAACAGGAGCACTTCTTTTCCCAGGACAGCCAGTGCTCCGAATCGGCAGGCCCCGGCACAATCACCGCAGGACGTGCACCACCTCGAATCGATTCTCGGAACGGGCAGTGTGGCAGGGACTCTCTCCTCGATGGTGAGATCGAGGAAGAGGTGGGCGTCGGGCGCCTCCACATCGCAGTCGAGGAGGAGCGGACGGTCGGTTGCCGGCCCATCGGGACCGGCAGAGGCCAGGCTTCGGGCCAGGCTGACGGCAACCGTCGTCTTCCCCGTCCCACCCTTTCCGCTTGCGACAGCAATTTTCATCGGCGGCCGAAGAGGTAGTTCAGGGAAGGGGCTCGCTTACCCGGCGCGAGCTTCCCTCTCTTCCACTGGTCTACGGCTTCAGCAGCGGTGCACGGGCCATCACAGCTGACCATGGCGATCCCCGCCTTTTCGAGAGCCTCCTGTGCCTTCGGACCGAACCGTCCACTGATGACGGTCCTCACGCGATGGTCGTTCAGAAGCTGCGCTACTTTGATGCCCGCTCCGCCCCCTGCATGACGCCCTGGATTCTCGAGGATCTTCCACTTCCCCGTATTGGGATTGACCAGAAGGACGTGCGCCGCTCGTCCGAAACGCGGGTCCACCTTGGCGTCCAGGTCCGGGGCGGCTGCAGTGATGGCGATCATGGCTCCTGTCTCCTTCCGGTTCGGGCCCGGTGCTCGAGTGGGCGTCGGGCTCGGGTCACCGTGTCGAAATGTTTTGTGCATATGCACGATACTATCGAGCGTTCGCGGAAGCAAGGCCGGCCGGAGGCAGTCAGAGTGGCAAAGACTAGGGTCCATCCGTACCGAGATACCAAACGGTATGTGATGCCAGGGAGTTGACGCGACAATAGAAGGCGATCAGAGCCGTGAAGAAATGGCCTAAATTTATTTTCAATAGAGTCTTACCGATTACATGTTGTTTCTTCTTGGCGAGATACCAATTAGTATGACACGTGCATACTGGGAGGCCGAACACTGACCAGGCTCTCCGGGACCTCGCCCGGTAGCCGACGTGGAGAGTGACGTTCGAATGGATTCGTACGAGAGTTGCATCACACGGGCCATTCTCAATGCCTACCACCAGAAGCTCTCGAGTGCTGTTGTTCGTGATGTTCTGGTGGTCGGGGCCGGCCCCTCGGGTCTGATGGCGGCCCTCAGCCTCGCTCAGAAGGGGCGAGGCGTAGCGGTCCTGGAGCAGCGGTTGTCCCCGGGCGGTGGGATTTGGGGCGGAGCCATGGGCATGAATGAAGTCGTGATTCAGGCCGAGGCGCTGCCGGTCCTCAATCGGGTCCCGGTGCGGACCCGTCCGGCTGGAGGGGGGCTCCTGGTTGTCGATGCCGTCGCTCTGGCTTCCACTCTGGCAGCGAAGGCTCTCGAAGCGGGGGTGACCATCCTGAACCTGATCGCCGCGGAAGACCTCTGCATGAGAGACGGCCGAGTTGTCGGCGTCGTGGCCAACCGGACCGGGATCGGGGACCGAATGCCTGTGGACCCGATCACCTTCCAGGCCAAGGCGGTTCTGGATGCAACGGGCCACGACGCGGCTCTGGCTCACATGCTCCGAAAGCGCGGGATGCTTGTGAGTCTCCCGGGTGTCCGGGGGGAGGGATTGGCAGGCGAGGGGCTCATGGACGCCGTGCGGGGCGAGGAGTTCGTAGTGGAGAACGTGGGGGAGATTCACCCGGGACTCTGGGTCTCGGGGATGTGCGTCGCGGCGGTGTTCGGTGGGCCCCGAATGGGGCCGATCTTCGGGGGAATGCTACTCTCCGGAAGGCGGGCCGCCGATCTCATCGATCTGGCTCTTGTGGCGGAGGCCGAAGTGAGCTGAGCCAAGGTCGAAATGGGCGTTCGCGCCGAAGTCGACGACGTTGCCGATGGCGGGATCGCCACCTCGTCAAGTACCTCTCGCTGAGTTTGTCGTCCGTGTTAGCCATGCCAGCGGGCTCCAGCGCCTGCTCGAGGAAGCCCGGGTAGCGGTCCAGGCAAGGTCTCAACGGCCTGTTCTCGCCTATACCGCGGCCCCGGCTTCTAGGCCTTCACGGATGGCTTCCCCCACTCCGCGCGGCTCCCTGGCATCGCCGATGACATGGACCGCCAACCCACTCGATACCAGATCGTCCGCCAGCTCGCGATTGGGCCGCATTCCCACCGCCAGAACGACGAGGTCGGGACGGATCCGTTCTCCTCCTTCTTCCGTCATGAGAGCCACGTTCTCCGGCGAGCCCTCCTCTACGGTCGTGCTCGTCCGGATTCTGACGCCCTGCTCCCTCAATCGCTTGAGCAGCATGGCACGTGGCAGGAGATCCAGCTTCTCTCCCACTTCTGCCAATGTCTCCACCAGGATCACCTCCCTCCCCCTTGCCGAGAGGAAGTCGGCCACCTCCAGACCCACGAGGCCCCCGCCTACGACGAGGACGGTGCGTCCTTCCACTTGGTGGGTCCCATCCAGGACGTCCCCGGCCAGCGTCCAGGGGACCGCTTCGAGGCCCGGGAAGCCCTTCGTCAGCGGCATCCCGCCGGTTGCCAGGATCAAGGCGTCCGGTGCGAGGTCCAGGATGTCTTCAGCCGTGAGACGGATCCCTCTCGAGATGGAAGCCCCGGCTCTTTTCGCCATGAGCTCCATCTGGCGAATCACGTCGGAGAATCCCTCCTTGTGGGGGACTCGCGCCGCCAGGGCGAGCTGTCCCCCCAGCTCCTGCTTCTCCTCGTAGAGGGAGACACGGTGACCCCTGTGGGCAGCGACGTACGCCGCTTCCAGGCCGGCTGGCCCTCCTCCGACCACGATCACTTTTCGGGGAACGGCGGCGGGCTCGATGGCGAGCTCGGATTCCCTGCCGGTCAAAGGGTTGACGAGGCAGCCGGTGCCCTCGCCCTTTCTGAGTGATCCGAGGCACCCCTGGTGGCACGCCGGGCAAAGCAGAATGCCTTCTTCGTCCTCCATCTCCGTCTTCTTCACCCAATCCGGGTCCGCCAGGAAAGGACGTCCGAGACCGATGAGGTCGGCTTGCCCGGTCTCGAGGGCTCGACGGGCCACGGCGGGAGAACGGATGCGGCCGGCGACGATCACGGGGACCCCCGCCTCCCTTCGGATTTCGGCTGCCATGGGCAGCAGATGGGCCTGGGGGGTCCCCGCCGGGTACAGGCAGAACGGAACGGATTCGCACATCGTCCCCGAGGTGATGCTCAACGCATCTGCGCCCCACCGTGCCAGCGCCTTTGCGATCTGCAGGGCATCGTTCAGTGCCAAACCACCTTCGACGTAGTCCGCGGCGTTCATTCGAACCACGATAGGCATGGCTGAGCCCACGGCAGCTCGCACCGACTCGAGGACCTCCATTCCAAACCGGAGTCTGTTTTGAGCGCCTCCTCCGTAGGCGTCCTCCCTCCGATTCGTGTGTGGGGAGAGAAACTGGTGGATGAGGTACCCGTGGCTGAAGGGGATCTCGAGGGCATCGAAGCCCGACTCCCGCCCTCGCCGGGCCGCATCCCCGAAGGCTTCGAGGACGTCTTGAATATCTGCAGAGTCCATGGCCCTGGGCTTGCCCTGGTTCGAGGGGCAGGGCACCGCAGACGCGGAAAGGAGGTTGCCTTCTCCAACGAGCTTCGGGTTCGCTGCCCTACCGGCGTGATTGAGGTGGACCATGATCCTTCCGCCGGCCTGGTGCACCGCATCCACGATCCTGCCGAGTCCCGAAATGAGCGCATCCTCGTGCGCGCCCATCTGGGTCGGGAGCTCCCGCCCATCCGATCGGATGAAGAGGGGCTCGGTCGTCAGCAGGCCCACGTTCCCCTGGGCTCTTCGCTGGTAGAAAGCGACGTGCCGCTCCGTCACCGCTCCCTCGGCAGTGGCGTATCCGAGCTTCACCGTCGTCATGACTACCCGGTTGGGGAGGGTGAGGGGCCCAATCTGGAGCGGCCGAAACAGCGCGTCCTCCCGCGTGTGATGCTGTGGCCTCGCATGCCCGTGTTGATGGACCTTCATGGGCCTCTTTCCCTTCGTCCTGGGGATGTCGGAGTTGTCAACTATTGTATTATACTCTTGCATAAGATAGGTACAAGTACCCTTTTTCATAGAAAATCGCCCGTTTTTGAGCGACAGCTGTCGCTACTCGGATTCTCTCGCGGAGGACCTGTCCCATGAGTGAGGACAGCCAGAACGACGTTGGCCGGCAGATTCACCGGCTCAGGCGCGAGCGAGGGCACTCTCTTCGCAGCCTTGCCCGGGAATCAGGCCTCTCGCTGAACGCCATCAGCCGTATCGAGCGGGGAGAGAGCTCCCCGACGGTCTCCTCGCTTCATCAGTTGGCCACGGCCCTCGGGGTCGAGATCGCCGATCTCTTCTGTGCCTTCCCCGATGCCTCCGCCGTGGTGATGCGCGAGCACGAACGACCTCGCACCAGGGGGGAAGGGGTTCTGATCGAAAGCCTGGGAGTAGGGCTCCCTCGCCAGCGTATGGGGCCTTTCTTCATGACCCTCTTGCCGGGGGCCTGGGGTGGGAAGGAGCCGATCAGTCACGCCGGAGAGGAGTTCGTATACTGCTTGGAGGGTGAGGTGGACTACCAGATCCAGGGGCAGTGGCATCGCCTGAGGCCTGGAGACAGCCTTCTCTTCCTTGCCTCACAACCTCATGTGTGCAGGAACTCCGGGCTCACCGAGGGGAAGCTCCTCCTTGTCATCCAGGCACCATGCGAGGAGGTGTCCTCGGCGCAGCAGCGTCACCTCATGATTCCCACTGCCCGGGGGCTCGACGCCCCGGAAGCTGGACAAGAGGCGATCCGGGTTGGCGCCGGGCCTTCCGGACCGGGCGAGGAAGAAGTCGGAAACGAAAGGTAGAAGATGTCATGGCTGGCCAGGAGCGGTCCCGGGAGACACGGATCCTACCTTTCGATCGGCATTGGAGACAGTACGAAGATTGGTTCCGAGTCCACGCGAATGCCTACGAAGCCGAGGTAAGGGCCCTGCGGGAATTGATCCCAGCGCTTGAGCGGGGTCTGGAGGTTGGCGTAGGCTCTGGCCGTTTCGCGTCTCCTCTTGGGATCCGCTTCGGGGTGGACCCCTCTCCCTCCATGGCGGCGCTCGCGCGGGCAAGGGGAATCCGGGTCGTTCTTGGGGTAGGGGAGTCTCTCCCCTTCGCCGGGGCTTCCATGGAGCTCGTCGTGATGGTTACCACGGTGTGTTTTCTGGAGGATCTGGACCGCGCCCTGGGGGAGGCCCGCCGGGTCCTCCGAGCCGGCGGAAGCATCGTGCTGGGTTTCGTGGATGCGGCCAGCCCCCTGGGCGCCGAGTACATGGCTCGGAAGGACGACAGCCTGTTCTACCGAAGTGCCCGTTTCTTTGCGGTGCCGGAGATCCTGGACGCCCTCGCTCGGGCCGGGTTTGGCGATCTTGATCTGCGCCAGACCCTCTTCGGGCCGCTCGGCGAAATCTCACCGGATGAACACGTCGCAGGTGGTTTCGGGAATGGCTCCTTCGTCGCCGTACGAGGAAGGTCGGCATGACGATCGACAACAACCACGGTGTCTCTCTGGACGAGCTCCCCTCCGATCGCTTCGAAGCCATCCTGAGGAGCATCTCCGACGGGGTCTTTACCGTGGACCTGAGAGGTCGGATCACCTGTTTCAACCGTGCGGCGGAGGCCATCACGGGCTATTCCCGGGAGGAAGCCGTGGGGCGTCCCTGCCACACCATCTTCCGCTCAAGCGTCTGTGAAGAGGCCTGTGCTCTCCGCTACACCTTGGACACGGGGGAGCCAATCATCGATCTGGTCGTGAGCATCCAGTCTGCGGCTGGGGAGGAGATCCCCGTGAGCATTTCCACCGCCCTGTTCCGCGACGCTCTCGGAACCGTGGTGGGGGGAGTCGAGACCTTCCGCGACCTCCGACAGGTGGAGGCGCTGAGGAGGGAAGTGAGAGAGGGGTTATCCTCCGGGGACATCGTCACGAAGAGTCCCAACATGCGGGCGGTCCTGGAGATTCTCCCTACCATCGCCGAGAGCTGTAGCACAGTCCTCGTCACCGGGGAAAGCGGAACCGGGAAGGAGCTCGTGGCTCGCTCCATCCACCGCCTGAGCGTCCGATCGGAAGCTCCCATGGTGGCCGTGAATAGCGCAGGCATACCTGACACACTCCTAGAGGCGGAGCTCTTCGGCTACGAGGCGGGTGCCTTCACCGGAGCCGTCAAGGCCAAGCCGGGGCGTTTCGCCATGGCGAAGGGAGGGACGCTGTTCCTCGACGAGATCGGGGACATGTCTCTCCAGCTCCAGGCCAAGCTCCTTCGGGTCCTCCAAGACGGGACGTACGAGGCTCTCGGCGGTGTCCGCACCCTTCAGGCCGACGTGAGGGTGGTGGCCGCCACGAACCGGGACCTGCCCCGCATGATCCGGGAAGGCGGATTCAGGGAGGACCTCTTTTATCGCCTGAACGTCTTCGAGGTGAAGCTCCCCCCACTCCGAGACCGCATGGAGGATATCCCCCTCCTCGTAGACTACTTCCTGGAGCGCCTTCGGACACTACGGCGGAAGTCCATCACCGGCCTCTCCCCGGGGGCCCTCCGCGTCCTCATGCGCCACCATTTCCCGGGCAATGTCCGGGAGCTCCAGAACGCCGTGGAGCATGCTTTTGTCCTCGCTCCCGGGAGCCTTATCCGAACGCAGGATCTGCCGGACTCCGTCCGGCCGGCGGGAGGAGCTTCCGAGCCCCCGGCCACGACCCTGGAGGACCTGGAGCGCCGGTTCATCCTGGACGTCCTCATGAAGCACGAGTTCAACCGCGCGGCTGCGGCCCGGGACATGGGGATTCACAAGGCCACCTTCTACCGGAAGGTGCGCAGGCTCGGGATCCAGCTCCCCTCCAAGGATGGGCGGTCAGCCCCGCGGGAGGAGGACTGAGCGGCACTCGCCGCGTCTGCCCCACCTGTCGTCCCCGGCGAACCTTCCGCGTCGACCCTGGACAACGGAGACCGCCGAAGCCTCGCTCGAAAGATGCGCCGTGCGAGCCCGGGCGGCTCTCCCCCTCCGTCGCGAGATTGCGAATCGCGTCCCTGTCCAGGGTCGCGGTTCCGCGATGGTGCTGCCCCCCCCTCCCACCGAGATGTCCAGCGACGATCGTGCAACCATATGGCATGTAAGGTGTTGCGCAATCCCCTCCAAGCTCACTGATACAGGCACGCCTTCTGCTCTCGTCCATGACAGACATGTTACGCAGATGGAGGGTACAGATGATGATCGGGCTGGATCGGTTGATGAAGCGGAAAGGCGTGGTAGCCGCCGGCGAGTTTGCATCCGATGGGAGAGTCATCCGGGCCGTGGGCTCTCTTTCGAGAGAGCAGATGGAAGAGGTGGCCATCTCCTGCGCCAACCTCGAAAAGCATGCCTGGATCACGGCCACCGAGCTTCGGGACAGCACGGGCCTTCGGTGGGGGAACCTCAACGGCTGGGTTCTGTGGGCTGGAGAGTTGGCTCTGTGTGTCTCGGGGAGCACCGGAGTGTTCGTGGAGGCCGCCAAAGCCGATTTCAATCAAGTTCTGGTGGACCTTTTCGGCCCTCCCGCAGGGGAGCACCCGAAGATCGCCACCGCCGGGTTCGAGGCATCGGAGGCCACGCCCTCCAAGACCCAGACGATGAAGGAGAGCAGTACTATGAGACACCAGACCTACGATGTGCCAACGCAAGACTTCCACAAGCCTGCTCGTCCCATGGTGTTCCTCAAGGACAAGGACGGAAACGGCTGGCTCTGCGACAAGGACGCCGACCCTGAGCAGAACCTGGAGGCCCAGGGATGCTGGCGCTGCGAGGATATGGCGTTCCCGATGGGGATCTGATCTGTCCTGAGGGGAAGGCACCGGGTACCCACCTTTACGCCATCCCCTCAGCGCCCCGGGAGGGCCCGCGCTCTCCCGGGGCAATCTCTTGTCCCTTCCCGAGCCAGAGCGGATCATTGCGGAGATGACCTTGCTGAATGAGAAGCTTCGAGCCCTTGGGGAGCTCCTGACCCCCTTCCATCTCGACTGGATCCAGGTCGAGGTCTCGGCTCGCTGTGGGGGCCGGTGTCGCTACTGCCCGGTGGGGCGCTTCGGGGACCGGCGGCGAAACGCCTTGATGGCGATGGAGCTCTTCGAGCGCCTCGAGCCGTCCTTCTCCTCGGCGGACCTCGTCTTCCTGCAGGGGTGGGGCGAACCTCTCCTCCACCCCCGGTTCTGGGAGATGGTCCGGCGGGTCCGGCGAGCGAAATCCCGGGTGGGGTTCACGACGAACGGTGTTCTCTTGGACGAGGCCAATCGTGCCGCGATGCTGGAGAGCGGTGTGGATGTGGTGGGGGTGAGCGTGGCGGGGGGAGCGCCGGAGACACACGACCGATTCCGAGCAGGCAATCCTCTCGGGCTGATCGACCTCAATCTGCGACGGCTCCGAGCGGAAAAGGCGGAGGCCGGCTCCCCGCTTCCCGAGATCCACATGGCCTACCTGCTCCTGACTGGGAACGTCGGGGAGCTCGACGCAGCGGTCGATAGGGCTGAAGCGTGGGGAGCCACCGACATCGTGGTGAGCCACCTGAGCCTCGTCCTCGATGCGTCTCTCGAGAGCGAGAGCCTTCTCGCATGCCCCGATGGGTGGGCACATGCCGAGTCCCATCTCCGAGAGGCCCGGACCCGGGCGTGGCAGCGCGGGATTCGGCTCTCCTACCGGGTCCCGGCACGAGAGAAGGCCGTCGGGGAATGCGGCGAGAACGTTCTGCGGAGCTGCTTCGTGTCGGCTCTGGGGGATGTTTCCCCCTGCGTCATGACGAACCTGGGACTGGAGGTGGGGGCGGTGCATTGGTTCGGAGGCCGGGAGGAGACCCTCGAGACCCTGACCTTCGGGAACGTGAGAGATTGGTCTATTGCCGAAATCTGGAGGAGCGAGGTAGCGAGGGAGTTTCGAGCAGCCTTCGGTCGGCCGGGCCACGAGGGTGCCCGGTGGGCGGCCGGAAGCGGCACCCGTACCTGCGAGCACTGTTACAAGCGCTGCGAGGGCCCCTCGGCCGAGCTACCCTGACGAGGGTGGCACGCTCTGGAAGCGCCACCAGAGGAGCCCGGCCGAGAAGCGTCCCTCCCGGAGCTGCGATCGCGCCAGCAGCTGCCGGGCTTCTCCTGCCGACAGGGCCGACCGGATCTCTCGCTCCAGCACTCCCAGAAACGAGCGCCTGAGGTCGATGATGAAGAGGAAGCCGCCCGGAGCGAGCACGCGCTCGATCTCGTTCAGCATCCTGACAGGGTCTTCCACCAGGTGGGCCACGTTCGCGTTCAAGACGACATCGAAAGAGTCCCGCTCGAAAGGGATCTCCAGGACATCGGCCTTCTCGAACGAGACTCGTGGGCTCGAGCCCCGTTCCCGGGCTGTCTCCCGGGCCACCGCTAGGAGCGGCTCCGATAGGTCGATTCCCACGAGGTGACTGTCCGGATACATGTTCGCCAGCGTCAGGTTCGTGGCGCCGGAGCCGCAGCCGGCATCCAGGATGTTGCCTCGACTGAACCCACTGCTCCGGAGCTTGGCGCCCCAGATTCGTGCGAACCTCTCGCCCATCTTCTGGTGCTTCCGGGCGTATTCCCATGCGAACGGCTCCTCCGTGAAGACCCCTCCGTGTTTGATGGGCTGACGTTTCATGTCTCCTCGCGTGCGGAACCTGAGTACGCGCTGCTTAGCCGCAGCCTCCTGCCGGCCGAGCCTTCACCTGCAGACTCACCCTGGGGACGAAGTCGAAGGTCTTGTCGGCAAAGAGATCCGGGTTGGCGATGGGAGGCTGGGCCCCGAGGGCCGCTTCGAAGGCCCAGACCAGCTCTCCTTCGGGCACGGGCTCCTCAAGGCGCCGGCAACCCCCCGGGCAAGCCCCCTCCTGGGCAAAGCGGTCCAACCAGGCATTGATTCCCCCCTCCAGGATGTACACGTTCATGATGCCCTCACCGGTGAGCATCTTCCAGGCCCGGGTCGACTCGCCTTCATCGTTGGACACCAGGATCACCACGGCGTTGGCGGGCTCGTCCAGCAGCTCCTTCGTGTAGGCGCCCTGGGCCAGCTCCTCGAGGGGTGTACGCCGGGAGTCCAGGAGGTGGAAGAGATTGAAGTCCCGCTCGTTGCGCACATCCAGGAGCACCAGCTTCATCCCATGGTTCTGGGCAACCTGGATCAGCTCCCCGGCATCGATCTGGACCTGCCGCTGTTCGAGCATCACGTCCTTCTCCTCGGCCATGGCCTGGTACTTCTCCAGGGGTGTGGGCTGGCCCATTCCCATGACAACGAGGGCCAGAAGCGTGAGCCCCCCTGCGCCCGCCAGCCTGACGGGCAAGCGCATGCCGTTGGCGTCCTTCACGCCCCCGCCGAAGAAGGCTTCGGCCTTCTCCGCGAGCCAGAAGACGCCCAGCGCCATGAGGATGATGAGAAACACAGTAGCACCGGTCGAAAGGCCGAAGAGCTCGGGGAGGAGGGAACGCCCCCAATAGGAGGAATACCAGAAATTGCCGAAGAATCCCACCGTCTCCTCGAAGGTGAGGATGCCGAAGAGAGTGCCCAGGAAGAAGAAGAGCCCATCCAGCTTCAGGCTTCCCAGGGCCACCAGGGAGGTCCCGGGACAGAATCCGCCGATGATGAACCCAACGCCCATGATGAGACCACCCACGATGCCGGGCCAGAGGTAGGTCGGGGGCACGTAGATGTCGTTGAACGCGAGGAGCCCCGCGGCCGTGGCGAGGAAGATGAGGAGCATGGCCGTGATGATCCCCGTGAACATCACCTTGAGCACCGTCATGTCCCTCAGGTAGAATTGCCCTGCCAGCTTCGGGGAGTTCGCGAAGCCTGCCACCTCAAGGGTAGCCCCGAATGCGATCCCGATGAGAAGGTAGATCAGGTACGCTCCGGCCTTGCCGAGATCGGCTGCCAATGCGAAAGGAGCCATGGTTGCGTGCTCGTCCTTTCTCGGTCAGGTCCAGAGCCGACGAAGGGTGTGCGCCAGCGCGTAGCCGCCTGCGAACACCGCGAACATGAATGCCCAGCTTCCGACGGAGAGCACAGCGCCTCCCGAGAGGGCCTGGCCAGAAGTACAGCCCCGGGCCACGCGTGCCCCGAACCCCATGAAAGCTCCGCCGAGCAGGGCATAGAACCACCGTGACCGATTGGAGATCCGGGGTCCCTTCTGGGTCTCCAGCTTGAGGCGACGGTTCACCAGGGCGCTGGTGAATCCGCCGATGAGCGTCCCGAGAGTCACCATGACGATCCAGTGGTCCAGCGGATTGGTCTCTCCTCCGGCCATCTCCACCAGGTGGCCCACGCGGTCCACGTGCCGGGGCGCGACCACGTCCTCGCCGGCAGCCACGAGACGGGCCATGCCTCCCGAGGCTCCCAGTCCCGTTCCGGTGAGGAAGTAGGCGAGAAACAAGACAACACCCAGGAGTGCCCCCGCTCGGTAGGGGTTCATGAAGGGTTTGGTATGCGAGGGTGCATTCATACGGCTTCCGCCTTTTCTTCGAGGGCCTCCGCTCTCTCCCAACCGACAGCCATGGCCTGAATGTTGGCGAGGAGGATGGGGACCCGTTGTAGTCAGATAGACGTGCATGAGGAGGAACGCGGCAAACATCCAGGCCCCGAAGGTGTGGAGGGGTGCCAGGAAGACCAGACCACCCAGCATCCTGTCCACGGCCGGCCACCGCTGGGCGCCCCAGATGAGGACCCCGGTGACGATCTGGAGGGGGAGAAGGACGTTGAGGATCCCCAGGTAGGTCACTTGCTGGAGGGGATTCAGCTTGCGGCCTGGAGACTTTTCGAAGGGATGGGGCTCACCCCGGAAGATCCCCATAAGGTAGAAGCGGGCCTGGCTGATGGCCTGGTCGAAGAACCCCTGGGGCTGGGGCAATACTGTTGGATCTCCCCGCTTGCCAGGTGGAAGAAGGCCGCGAAGACTGCGTTGGCCAGGACCACGAAGCCCACGATGTTGTGGATCCGCACAGCCAGGGCGAAGTCGATGATGCCCAGCCGGGTCACGTGGATCTCGATTCCCGTGGCCAGGAGCACCAGGATCGCCAGCGCCTGGAGCCAATGCCACGTTCGCTCGTAGGCCGAGTACATGTAGACCGGCGGGCTCTCCACCGGCCCCTCCGGAGTTTCTGACGCCGGGCACGAGCTGACCTCCACCGGAGGGCGCCGTGAACAAGGACACCGAGCAGGGTGCCCACAACCGCGAGAATCCCCAGCAGGTTGCCCCACCAGACGAAGTCGTGGCCCAGGACGTAGAGGCCGGCCGATCCCGGAGCCGGTCGGTAAACCAGGTCCCCACTCTCCAGATGTTCTACCGACCCCGCCCACTCCACGCCGTCATCCGCGACGAGCGTCGGCAGGTCGCCGGAGGGAGGTGACTCGGCGAGAACCACGGCCCGGGAGAGACGGGAGTCCTCATCGTGGCAACTGCTGCACTGCCGAGTCGCCCACTGCCCTCCCGTCACGGAATGGTGGATGGCGTAGGGCTGGATCTCACCCTTGAGACGCGGAGTGGCGACGCCCATGGCCCGCAAGTTGGCTTGCGCCTCCTCTGTTCCGGAGGCTGCGCCTTCGGAAGCCGCCCGAACCAGATCCAGGTTCACGGGGGTCTCGCGTCTCCACCGCAACCCAGTACCAGGAGGTTACCAGGTTGTAGGGAGCCAGGCGGGTCCGGCCGTCCTCTTCCTTGCGCAAGAGAAGAGCCGGCTCGACCCCTCGAACCAGGTCGGTGGCTCCGGTTTCGCAACCGGCCTCACAGCCTCTCCACGTAACCGCTGGATTGCCTTCGTCGTCCACATGGCTCCAGTCCACCGACTCCACGGCCACAGAGTAGAGAGCGGGGGTGTGGCACACCTCGCACGCCAGCGCGTCGGTGTGGCGCTTGGCATAGGGCAGCCACTGGTGCGTGGGTGCCGGGTCGTGGCAAGACTCGCAGCTCAGCGATCCGGACGGATGGGTCTGGCCGTTGTCCGTCGCCTGCCCGGCGAAGTTGTGGCTGGGGCGCTGCAGGTAGGCCCCCACCGGCATACGACGGCTGTCGAAGATCAGCCCCTCAGGCTGGGTGGCGTCGGACTCCTTCCTGTAGATCGGGATTGTTTTCCGCGTAGTGGCAGCTCGTGCATTCCAGGAGCCGCTCGGCGTGGACGTCCCAGGAACGTGCAGGAGCTCTTGCCCACACGTTCACACCGGACTCGGAGATCCTCTGGGGAGAGACGATTTCTCCTCGTGTGACGGTCTGCCAGTCCCCCGAATCCAGGCCGCCTGGAGCACCACAGGCTCCCCACGTCGTCATTCGCGATCCCATGACATTGGGCGCAGTTCTGGGTGGTGGACCCCTGAAGGGCCAGGAGAGAATCCAGACCGGCCTTCCGGGATCGAAGGCCGCGGGATTCCAGCGCCACCTGTCTCCTTGGGGAAGGACGATGGAGCTGTTGGCGAGCGTGGCGGTGGCGGCCCACTCGGGTGGCTCCCCCGCAAGGGCATCGGCTCGGGCCGCGTGGTCGGGAGCGGGCGTGTGGCACAAGAAAGCAGTTCATCTCCTCTTCGCCCTCGTCCCGGTCTGTCCAGGGACGGCTCGACGCTGCCTGGGCCGGCGTGCCGGGCACGCCCATGATCGTGCCGTCGTGGAGCGTGTGGGCCTGAATGTAGTCCACGTCGTGGCACTCCCCGCAGGTGGCTCCGGGCGACACTGGATTGCCCGTCCGGAGGACATTTTCCCGGCGGGCGTCGAGGAGAGAGATCTTGGGTGGATACGTGCTTCCGGTGCCACCTGGGCTTGTCCGGAAAGGGGTTTGGCGAGTGTCCAGGCCGCGACGATTGCGAAGGCGAGATAGCCTGCCTTGAGAAGTCGTTGGCTATACGCAGGTCCCGCGTTCTGCCCGTGCCCCACGTTCACGTGGCGCCTGACCTTCACGTACCGCTTGGTCTGCGCGTATCGCACGTGCTGCTCACCGGCGCTCATCGGTCACCTCCCGCTCCGACGGTGCTCGAGGTGGCGTTGACGTCCCTGCTTCCCCATTGGGCTGGATCGCCTGGGTATCCGAGAGCCTGCCAATCGAGGCGTCCGTTCTCGGAATGGCAGTCCCGGCATTGGAGGGCGTTCTCGGCCGGCTGGACCATGTGGGAGAGGGGCCAGTACATGACCGTGTTGGCCCATCCATAGTGGCCGCTGTAGGGGATTCCCGTGACCTGAGACCCGAGGCGGAGAGCCTGGTCCCAGTCGAAGTCCTCCCAGTACCCACCCTCCCCCACCGTCTTGGGGACCATGAGCGTGTTGTACTCGACGTCGTAGGGCTGCACCGCCCGGTGGATCTTGAAGGGCCAGATCCTGGCTTCCAGATCGCGGATCGTGCCCAGGGGGGGATTCAGCTTCGCCTCCGAGGTCGGGTCGATGGTGTCTCCCAGCAGGTAGCGGTCTCCCTTGCCGTTGAACCAGAGGTACTCCGGGATCAGCCCCTGCTGGTACTCGAAGCTTCCCTTCTTCTTCAGGTACTCGTGGGCGTCTTCGGGTATATCCTGCCCGGCGCTGGACCAGTCCCAATGGGTCTTGGTGGCTTCCCGAATGGCGACCTGCGGGATGTGGCAAGTCTCACAGGCTACAGTCGAGACGTGGCTGTTCAGGCGGGCATCGGTGTGGGGCTCGGCCAGGTGGCAGTCCGTACATTGAACCTGGTTGGCGTCATCCACGCTTACCGAGAGGGCCCGGCCCTTCATGGCGTGGTCCTGGGTGGTGTGGCAATCGATGCAAACCAGACCGTGACTCCCCATGTGTACGTCGACCCGAGCCCTGGGGTTGGACAGGGTGGCATCCAGGTCACCGTGCTTCACCGCGTCTCCTCCTCCTCCCCGGAAATGACACCCGCCGCAGTTGTCGCGGGTGGGAGTGCCGACGCTCCGGGCTGCCGCCGTCAGGTCTACTTCGGGCGCGGGGTATCCGCCGGCGACCTTGGCGTACTGTCCCGACTGATCGTGACAGACCAGGCAGTCCACATTCTCCTGGTTCGCGAAGTCGAAGGCATCATCTTCCCACCCATAGCCCACATGGCAGGAAGTGCACCCGCTCCAGTTGGACTCAACCGAAATGCAGAAGTTGTTGATGACGTTCTTCTTCCCCATGCGCAGGGGCTCGGGGCGCCCTGGAAGCTCCACCGGCTCGCCCTCCCACAGCCAGTGAGCGGTGCTCAGGACCTCGTGTCCCTCCGCGGTGTGGCACTCGAGGCATGCCCTCGTCACGTCCTGGCCGGTCTCGTAGGGGCCGGGCATCAACGCGGCATGGTCGGTGTGGGGAGGATGCTCCCCGACATGGGCCCAGGGGTCGTCTCTAACCCCTCCTTCTCCCGAAAGGACGACCGCGATGGGGACCAGCAGGATCGCTGCCACCAGGCCGGTTACGAACTTCCATCCCGGCTTCCTGGCCGGGTGATTCGGATCTCCCTCGAGGGAGTGCTTGTCGTTCGACATGGTTGGGCGTGTCCCGTTGTGGTCCGATCAGCCCCTGCAACCGTTCCCGGTGCTGGTCGGGCCGAAGTTCTTTCGCATGCAGGTGACGATGCCTTCGATGGCTGCAGCTGCCGCCACCCGGTAGTAGACGTGGCGCCCGTCCCGCCTTTGATCGAGGATGCCCCGGTCGCGAAGCTGCCGGAGATGCCCTGAGGCGGTGGGCTGATCCACCTCACAGAGATCGGCCAGCTCCCCTACGGCATACTCACCCTCCAGAAGCAGCTCGAGAATGCGAAGACGGACGGGGTGGGCGACCGATTTCAGGCAGCGGGTCGCCTCCTGGAGAGCCCCCCAACCCAGGAGTACATGTCGTTTGCTCGGCTCCACTCGTGCCTCTCTTCCCTGCTGGGAGTTTGAATCGTAGGACATATCGTCATATGTCGAATTATCCATGTTTTGTTGCATTTAGTCCCATCCTCCCGAGAGTCTGGCTTCTTACCGGCATCGGGGTCGGATGCAGAAGGCCTTGCGCTGCCTGGGACGATCTCGACTTGGCACTCTCCCCCGTTTCCAGTGGTGCTCTCCCATCTTCGCAAGGGGCGGGCCAGGTCTTTTTGGGCTCCTTCTGGCCACGGTAGGCCATCACGTGCCAGGAGCAGCCTTCGGGGGGCGCCCTTTTGGTCGGCGCGCCGGGGCGATGATCCCTCCCCGCCCCGAGCTGCCCCTTTCGTGACGAAGAAGGCTCAGCCGAGGAGGGTTCGAGGGAGTGTGCTGAGTCTTTGGCTCTGCGTTACAGACATCTGGGTCGGCGGGGAAGCGGCCTCTCGGGCCTCCGCGCTCGCCCCTGGCGGGCGGCTCCTCGAGCCGGCAGCTTGGGAGCGCGACCGCCCACACGGGCTCTTCGCCACCCGCGCACCCCAACGCCATCGGCCTCTCCATGGTTCGCCTCGTGCGAGTGGAGGGCGGAACGCTCCAGGTGGAGGATGTGGACGTCGTGGACGGTACTCCCCTCCTCGACATCAAGCCCTATCTGCCCGAATTCGACTGCCGGGAAGTGGAGAGACGGGGCTGGCTTGAGGCGAACGCCGACAAGGCGGGGCACCTCAGGTCTGATGGACGGTTCGGAGTCGACGGGCCGAGTGACCCTCCGGACTGGCGAAAGATCGAGCCGCCGGATTCAGTGTCCGCTCCGGCTAGCGGCCCTCCGAGCCCAGTGGCCGCCCGAGCGTAGGGGCCCCTGGGCTCAGCGGCCGGCGCGTGGCTCAGCGGCCGCCCTGGTCCATCTCGTATTCCTTCGGCGGCTCGGCGCCCAGCAGGTTCTTGACGAAGTAGTCCCACCGGCGCCGGACCATGTACGGCTCATTCCCGAAACCGTGGCGTCGGTTGGGGAGGAGAATCAGGTCGAAGTCCTTGTTGGCTTCGATGAGGGCGTTCACCAGCTCCAGCGTGTTGTTGGGGGGCACGTTGTTGTCCATGGTGCCGTGGGCCAGGAGGAGCTTCCCCTTGAGGTTTCCGGCCACGAGCTGGTTCGCCTGATTGTCGTAGTTGGTGGTGCCGTCGGGATAGGTTTCCAGAAGACCTTGCCACTTCTCGCCCCAGTCGTCTTCGTAGATCCGGTTGTCGTGGTTCCCGGCCTCGCTTACGGCCACCTTGTAGAAGTCCGGGTAGCGGAGGATCCCCGCGGTGGATGCGAAACCGCCTCCCGAGTGGCCCCAGATCCCTACTCGGTCCAGGTCCATCCACGGGTAGCGGCCGGCCAGCTGCTGGATTCCGGTGATCTGATCCGGAAGTCCGTTGTCACCCATGTTTCCATAGTAGGCCTCGTGGAAGGACTTCGACCGCCCGGGAGTTCCCATTGCGTCCAATTCCACGACCACGAACCCTAGCTCCGCCAGGGCCTGGTGATCGCGTCGGGCGGGGCTGAAGCTTCTGCTGCCGACACTCCCGGACTGGGGCCCAGGGTAAAGGTAGTTGACGACGGGGTATTTCACGGTCGGGTCGAAGTTCGTGGGGCGGTAGAGGAGACCGTAGAGGTCCGTGACACCGTCCCGCGCCTTCACGCTGAAGGGCATGGGAGGCTGCCAGCCGTAGCTGTCGAGGCGAGAGATGTCCCCGGTCTCGAGGCGGACGATCTCTCGGCCCTGGAGGTCCCGGAGCACCGTGGCCCCGGGGTCCACCGGGGTGGACCAGGAGTCCACGAAGTAGCGGTGGTCGGGAGACAGGCTGATGGAGTGGTTTGCGCTGTCGGGGGTGAGGAGCCGGACGTCCCCTCCATCCATGCTCACGCTGTAGAAGTACTCGAAGTAGGGGTCTCCCGGCTCCCGGCCCGCGCCCGTGAAGTAGAGCCTCCGGTTGTCCCGGTCCAGGTACCTGAGCTGCAACAGCTTCCAGTCGCCGGACGTGACCGGGTGTTTCAACTGCCCCGTGGTGAGGTCGTAGAGGTAGAGGTGCCCCCAGTTGCTCCGCTCCGAATACCAGAGGACCTCGTTGGACTCGGGGAGGAAGTGCCAGTTCACCATGTCCTCCCCGGACTCGAAGAACGTCTCGACATGCTCTTCGAGGACGTCTCGGACCTCACCGGTCTCGGGATCGGCCACTCGAAGCACCTCATCCTTGTGATCCCGGGAGGTGGATACGAAGGCGAGTTGGGAGCCGTCGGGGGCCCACTCCACGTCGGCGAAGGTGCCCCCACAGTATACGTGGTCGCAGATGGTGGAGCGGTGCGGGTCCGGCGGCATCCGGAGACGAACCACCTCGGGGCGGGGTCCGTCCAGGTTGATTACGACCCGGGAGATCCTGAAGATGACGCTGTCCTCGGGGAGCGGGTACTTCCATGCCTCCAGCTCGGGGTGCCCCACAGCGGTGGAGACCAGGTACATCATGCCCACGCCCCGGGCGTCGTGCTGGAAGGTGGCGATCCTCTTCGAGTCGGGAGACCACACGAGCACCGGGCGCTCGCTCCGGGTCCAGCCCGCGTTGTTCGTCGCGTACCCGAAGTCTTCCACGCCGTCCGTCGTGAGCTGGGTCTCTCGGCCGGAATCCACGTTCCGGATCCACAGGTTGAAATCGCGGATGAAGGCGGCCGTGGTCCCGTCAGGGGAGAGGACTTCAGGGGCTCGCCCGCCGGCACCGCCCAACCGACCTTCCCCCCTTTCAGCCCCGGCGCTGGGTGGCCCTTCGCTGCAGCTGTAGGCTTGTAGATCGCATTCGAAGGATCTCCTCCCGACGGCCACCGAGAGGTGGCGCCCGTCCGGCTCGAGCTCGAACGCATTGAAGGGGAGGTTGAAGGCGGTGTACGCCTCCCCTGCTGCGTTCGACAGTGCGGCGGCGAGACGTTCGTGGTCGAAAGCCCTCTCCCGGCGCCCGCGGGAAGGGTCCACAAGAACGAACTCACTCCCTGCGGGGATGGTGTTCCGATACCAGAAGCGACCGTCGTCCATCCAGGTCGGCCGGACTCCCGTCCCGAAGACCAATGAGCTCACAGCGCTACCGAGGAAGCGCTCGGCCCGGGCGTAGTCGGCGGCGCCCAGCGCCTGGGGAGCGTAGGCCTGCTGGGCCGCGGAGGGGGAAGGCCGAAGGAGGAGGCCGGACGCGAGGGTGACCAGGAGAACGAAAGCGGGTACGCGGTGTCGCATGACGAACCTCGTGGACTGGGTCGGAGCTGCGGGACCGAGATTTCGAAACCGGGGGAACGTGGGCATCGGCGCTTCCGGCGGCAAGGTGGGTGGAGCCGTCGGGGCCCCGCTCATCTCCTCGCCCGGGGGGCTCCTTCAGGGGAAGCTCCTGCCATCCTTGCCATCCTCTTGTCGCGGAAGCCACCTTGATAAGACTCCCCAGGTCCTTTCACTGCTCTGGCGGCCGAGGCGGGGCCGAGCGAGGCTCCGGAGGATGCTCGATGGACTTCTTCAGCGATCCCAGAGTGGTGGAGGCCGAGGCGCGGCATTCGAGGCGACGGAGGCGGGCCGCCGTGGCCTTCAGCCTCGTCGAGAGGATCTTCCACATGGCTCTCCTCGCTCTGGTGGTCCTCGCGGTCCTCGAATTTGCCCGGGTGATCTTTCGAGAGGCCTTCGGGATGTGAGATGACCATGTTTTCCGAATCCACCCATCTCTACGACTTCATCTACGGGGAGCTCAAGGACTACGTGGGGGAAGCGGCGAAGATCGCCCAGATCCTCGGCCGGTTCGCGCCCGGGGCCCGCCGGCTCCTGGACGTGGGCTGCGGAACTGGCCGTCACGCCTCCCTCCTGGCCGCGGAGCATGGCTACGAGGTCGACGGGCTCGACGTGGAGGCAGGCTTCCTGGACATCGCTCGCGAGCGCTGCCCACAGGGCAGCTTCTTCAGGGGTGACATGGCCAGCTTCGACCTCGGCCGGCGGTATGACGCCGTCCTCTGTCTGTTCAGCAGCATCGGGTACGTGAAGACCCTCGAGCGGGTATGGAGCGCCGCTCGATCCTTGGCCCGTCATCTCGAGCGCGGTGGGGTGGCCGTCATCGAGCCCTGGTTTGCTCCCGATGATTTCCACGCCGGGTCGCTCTACGTCCACACGGTGGATCGGCCGGACCTGAAGATCTGTCGAATGAGCCGGTCGGAGGTGCGGGGCCGGATCTCCTGGCTCGAGTTTCACTACCTTGTCGGCGATGCTCGGGGGATCCGCCACCTGAGGGAGGAGCATGAGCTCGGCCTGTTCACGAAAGAAGAGATGATCGGGGCCCTGGAGACGGCCGGGTTTGCAGAGGTGGAGTTCGACCCCCAGGGCCTGACCGGTCGGGGCTTGTACGTGGCGCGGTCGGGGCAGCCGTGAAGGGTGCCTCTCGGCAGAGCCCCGCCTCACCCTCCTGATCCGCCCGCCGGGAGGCGCGATCCACTACGACGCTGGAGGCAGCATGGACATTCTGGTCCCCGCCGTGGCCCTGGTGGCGGTGGTGCTGGTGGTGGCCGTCCTCTGGATGGGGCGCCCCAGGGGGCCCACCCTTCGGCAAGTGGAGCACCTGAGAAGTCCGTCCATCGTGGAGATGGGTTCCCAGAAGGTCCTCCAGATCGAAGCCACAGGAGACCCGAACGTAGTGGGTCGAAAGGCGTTCGGCCTCCTGATGAAGGCCTATTTCCGCCTCGAGGGGGTGCCCAGGGGCGGACCCGGGTTCAGAGCTCCCCGGGCCCGGTGGCTGGTGGACGCTGGGCAGCCCATCGCAGCCTGGCGAGGCTTCTACGGGATGCCTGTGCCCGACGCCGTGGAGAAGGTGCCGGCGGTGGGCCCGGTGGAGGGTCTGACGGTGTCTCTCACGACGTGGGATTACGGGTCGGTGGCTCAGGTCCTCCACGTCGGACGGTACGACGCTGAAGCGGACACCATTCGCGATTTGCACGAGTTTGTTCGGTCGGAAGGCTACGCGGTGACCGGACTGCACGAGGAGGAGTACCTGCGTGGGCCTGGAGTGCTGTTCAAAGGCGACCCCGACCGGTACCTCACGGTGATACGGTATCCGGTCAAGCCCGCGGTCGAGCCTTGAAACGCCGCAACAGCGCGGGAGGGAGGCCGCAGGGCGGAAAGCTACGAACGTACTACTGAGAAGACGAACGTGAGACGCTTCTTCGACACCCTGAATGTGCTGCTCCTGGCCATCCTGGTCGGGTTTGCCCTCTGGGCCTGGCCCCGTCTCCCGGAGCGAATCCCCCTCCACTTCGGCCTTGGTGGGGAGGCGGACCGTTGGGGCCAAAGGACCCTGAGCTCCTGGTTTGGAGCTCCCGGGATTGGAGTGCTGCTGACCCTGGGGATGGCTTGGTTCCGCAAGGTCTTCCCCCGCCATCCCCGGTGGGTGAACCTCCCCAATCGGATGAAGCTGTCGGACGTCCCGGAGGCGGCTCGGGGCCCGGTGGTGGAAATGCTCTCCGGGTTCTTCGCTCTTCTGCAAACCGAGCTTCTCCTGATCTTCGGGCTGATCACGTGGGGCTCGTACCGCGCCGCCATGGGTTCCAGCAGCCAGGCGATCATGATCCTGGTTCTGGTCCTGGCGGTGGTGGCGTCGCCTGCTTTCATCATCGTGCTCTTCCTGGGCCTCCAGCGCGCTCTGGAGCGGGGAAAGAGACTTGCGGAACGGGCGGAGGCCATGGGGGAGGCCACGGGGACCATGGTGGCCGCAGCCGGGAGGGAACGGGAGAGGAGACGGAAAGGGGAGCGCAAGCGCGGCAGAGGGACGCTGCCCCTCCTTCTTGTCGCCATCACCCTGCCCTCGGCGACATGGGCCCAACAGGGGCCTGCGGTCACCTCCCCCGACGGGCGGATCGCGGTGACGCTGGAGCTTCTGGGCGGCTCCCCCCGTTACCGGGTGGAGCGGGACGGTCGAGCGGTGGTGCGGCCGTCGCGGTTGGGGTTCGAATTCAAAGGGATGCCGGCATTCCGGGATGGAATTCGGATCGGTGAGGTCGAACGACGGGAGGTGGACGAGGGCTGGGAGCAGCCTTGGGGAGAGGTGCGGTTCATCCGAAACCACTTCAACGAGATGTGGGTGGACCTGGTGGAGGGAGAGGGCCCAGGCGGAGTGGAAGCCGGCTCCGGCAGCCGCCACATGGCCATGGTATTCAGAGTCTTCGATGACGGAGTGGGCTTCCGCTACGAGCTTCCGGAGCAGCCGGGGATCGGCGACTTCGAGATCGCCTCCGAGCTCACGGAGTTCAACCTGGCCGGAAACCACACCGCGTGGTGGATCCCGGCCAACACTCCCGACCGATACGAGCTCCTGTACCGCTCCTCCCCCGTGTCGACCCTGGACACGGTCCAGACTCCCCTGACCATGAAGACCGCCGACGGGCTGCACCTGGTGATCCACGAGGCAGCCCTGACCGACTACGCCTCCATGATGCTTGTAGGTACGGGTACGGGTCGCCTGACCGCCGCCCTGGCCCCTTGGTCCGATGGCGTGAAAGTGCGAGGGAGGACGCCTTTCGTTACGCCGTGGCGGACGCTCCAGATCGCGGACCGGGCATCCGACCTGGTGACCTCCTACCTGGTCCTGAACCTCAACGAGCCCAGCCGCATCGAGGACACCTCCTGGATCCGGCCCATGAAGTACGTGGGGATCTGGTGGGCTATGCACGTCGGGACGGCTACCTGGGGGTCGGGTCCCATCCACGGCGCCACCACGGAGAACGCCAAGCGCTATATCGACTTCGCGGCGCGGAACGGGATCGGCGGGGTTCTCGTGGAGGGATGGAACAAAGGCTGGGATGGGGAATGGTCCGCCAACGGTGACCTCTTCTCCTTCATCGAACCGTATCCGGATTACGACCTGGAGGCTGTGGCGCTCTACGCACGGGAGAAAGGAGTCCGGCTCATCGGCCACAACGAAACCGCCATGGGCATCGCGAACTACGAAGCCCAGATGGCCGATGCCTTCGCCCTTTACCGCAGGCTCGGGATTACGGCCGTCAAGACGGGATATGTGGGCAACCTCACCCGGGAGGGACACGCCCACCACGGGCAGTACATGGTCCGGCACTTTCGGAAGGTGGTGGAGACGGCGGCCGACTACCGGATCGCCCTGGACGTCCACGAGCCCATCAAGGACACGGGCATTCGTCGTACCTGGCCCAACATGATGACCCGGGAAGGGGCGCGGGGGCAGGAATACAACGCCTGGGGCGGGGACGGCGGGAATCCCCCCGAGCACGCCACGATCCTCCCTTTCACCCGCATGCTGGCAGCCCCCATGGATTTCACGCCGGGGATCTTCGCCCTGGAGACGGGCCAATCCGAGCACAACCGGGTGAACACCACCCTGGCGAAACAGCTGGCTCTGTACGTGGTGTTCTATTCACCGCTCCAGATGGCGGCCGATCTGCCCGAGAACTACGAAGGGCAGCCCGCTTTCCAGTTCATCAGGGACGTCCCGGTGGACTGGGAGGAGACCGTGGCGCTGGACGGGAGAATCGGCGACTTCGTGGCCATCGCCCGGAAGGACCGGAACTCGGAGGACTGGTACGTCGGGGCGGTGACCGACGAGGATCCCCGGACCCTCGAGATCAGCCTCGACTTCCTGGATGCCGACCGGCCCTACGTTGCCGAGATCTACGCCGACGGCCCGGATGCCGATTGGGTCACGGATCCCTATCCGGTGGCGATCCGGCAAGAGAGGGTGGATGCCGGGATGACGCTGGAGCTGAAGCTCGCTCCGGGAGGAGGCCAGGCCATCCACATCCAGCCCATGACCGAAGAGGACCGCTGACCTGGGCAGGAGGGCAGTTGGTAACCTGTCCCGTGGCGCTGTCTGTCACGGCGGCCCGTCTGCAGTGCTTAACTTCGGTGCGACCAGCCGGAGCAGCCCGTAAACCGCTGCCGTGACGACCGTCGGCAGGAGGAAGAGCAGGACCCTGAAGACCCAGGCGGGGACCCCGAGAGAATCGTGGAATCCCGCGGCGCTGGCGACGAAGAAGAAGCTCAGTAGCCCCATGGTCAAACCGGAGCGGAAAGGATGCTGGCTGGGCAGCTCCAGATATCGCACCCTGGTTTCGCTCCTGTCGAGGAGAGGTACCGCGAGAAGGACGACCGCCACGAGACCCGGCGCGACGATCCCTCCCCAGAACTCTGGACCGAAGCTCCCTCCAAGAACGGTGAAGTGCCAGCCCGCGGGGATGAGCTCGAGGATGCCGTACACCCAGAGGAAGTACCAGTCCGGTTTCACGGCCGGGGTACTTTCACTCGGCGGACCGAAGGCCGTCAGCGGGTGCGCGTCGATGGCCCCGGCGAGGACCACGACCACGGCCAGGTAGATGAACAGCAGCGTGGCCACCAGTAGGGCCTGGGACGGCACCATGGGCACCCCCAGGATCTTTCCAGGGGCAACCCTCTCGGCGTAGCTGGGCTGGGTATGGTGCTGTTTGACCACCAGCAAGAGGTGCACTGTGATGGCCCCCATGATGAGCAACGGCATGAAGAGGATGTGGGCCGGGTAGAGGCGGTTCAGAGAGTACACCGTGGGATAGTCGCCACCAAAGAGAACGTTGGCGATCCAAGCCCCGGCCCAGGGGACCGCACCGGCGATGCCGTATCCGATTTTGGTGGCCACGACCGCGAACGCGTCGAACGGGAGGGCGTAGCCGGTGAAGGCGGTAACGACCGCGAGTCCCAGCAGAGTGAGGCCAAGCCACCAGTTGAGCTCCCGTGGGTTCTTGTAGCTTCCGGTCAGCAGATGCCGGAGAAGATGCAGAAAGACCGCGGCGATGAAGATGTGGGCCGACCAGTGGTGCACCCCGCGGATCACCTGCCCGAAGGGGAGGGTGTCGATGCGTACGACCGAAGCATACGCGGCCGGCACGCCCTGCCCGGCGAACTGGACGATTCGCATGGAGGGCTCGTAGTTCACGGCGAGGAAGATGCCCGTCACGACGAGGATCACAAAGGAGACGAGAGCGATCTCGCCGAGAAAGAAGCTGTAATGGACAGGGAAGACCTTCAGGAAGTACTTCTCCCTGAACCTTGCGACGTCGAGGCGCCTCTCCCACCAAGTGCGTACCCTCACCGGCCTTCCCTTTGTCACCCTCGGGAGCAGCCCGGGGGGGTCAGGAATCCGCCAGCGGCCACGAGATGGTCGCCCGACAGCGTGAGGGGCAGGGCGGGAAGGGGTCGGGGCGCGGGCCCTGCCAACACTCGGGCGCCGTCCCAGGGATCGTACTGGCTCTTGTGGCAGGGGCAGAACAGGTAGCCGTACGGGTCTGTCTGGAAGGGGCTGGGAACCCAATCCGACACCGAGCAGCACAGGTGAGTGCACGTGGCGGAGTACGCCGCAACCCTTGCCACCGTCCGGGGCGCCTCCGAGGCGCTGAACCAGCGTTCGTCGCTCGCCCGGACCAGCAACAAGAGATTGAGGTGGTTCTGATTCCTCACCACCTGGTTGGTGGGCTCCATGGGCCACGCCAGGAGCTGACCTCCGTCCGCCGGCACATCGTCGGGAGTGAGGGCCTGCCCCTGCCGGGTCCCTGAGGCAAAGACCAGGAGGTCACCCCTTCGAACCGGCTCGTTGGCCGGCGTCTTCCGGATCCTGGGTACGAGGCCACCGATCGCGACGAGGAGGGAAGCTCCTCCGATTCCGAAGCCGACGGCCACACCGGTGGTCAAGAGCCGCCGTCGCGAGAGGCCGGTTCCCCCTTCTTCCTCGTCCCTCACCACGGGACCTCGCCCTGTTCGTCCTCGGCGACCACCTCGTGGACGATGAAGTACTTCTGGTAGACAAGAAGAAGGATGACCGCCACCACCGACATGCCGCCGGCGACACACCCCTCTACGATGGGAGGCAGCTTCGTCGCCGTGATGCCACGGAGAATGACGTGGAAGAACAGGCCCGACATGGCGACCAGGATGACGGAGAGCCCCATGCCCATGGCGAAGGCGAGCCGACCTGGCCGGGGGACCTCCCTGCGCGGACGATGCTCCTGACCTTCCAGCCACACCGAGGCGAAGCCGATGGCCGCGAAGATCAGAAAAGTCATGGCGAAGGCAATCAACCCGATCTGGATCGTGGTGAGAGCTTCCGGCGCGGAGCCGGTGCGGAGAATCGTCTTCTGTCGGGACAGGAACGTGGCCAGGAAGAACGCCACGGACAGAAGAAGAAAGAAGAAGGGACCGAATACACTATTGCGATACATGGCGTCTCCTGGCGCGGCGCCTAGCTCCCTCCTGCGGAGCCTCCGGATAGGTACTTCTGGACCTCTTCGATCGTGACCCCTCCGAAGGAGTTCCCCCAGCTATTTCGGATGTAGGTGGCGACCTCGGCGATCTCCTTGGCCGAGAAGCCGGAGCCTATAGGAGGCATGGTCGCGTTGAAGGTCTTCCCCTCCACCGTCGCGTGGCCGCTCTTCCCGTCATGCACCGTGGTTACGACCAGGCCGAGATCGGTGAGGTTGGTGTTTCCGGCCAGCGGGGGAAAGGAGTCGTCGATGCCCTTGCCGTTGGCCTGGTGACAGGCCGTACAGTACTGGTCATAGGTCTTCTTGCCCGCCGCGTAGAGCGTGCTGTCCACGGGCGTCTTCTGCTGCCCCGTCCCTTGCGCCGTTGCCCCGGGCGGAGCCATCGCGGCAATGAGGCGACCTGCCGGTGGGGTGAAGGCGAAGAAGAGCCATACCCCTCCCAGTACCGCCACAACGGAGCCGAGGTAGAGCAGAAGCGAGCTCCTCGACTTCTTCAGGGGCAGTTCGTAATCACCCACCTTGACCTCCAGATTGATCTCGCCACGAACCACGTCGCCATCGTCCAGCCCCTCGATGAGGGAGCTTGGAACGTTGTCGACCTCGAACCGGACATTCCGTTCTTCCCTTCCGCCTCCCTGGTGGACCGTCACGATGCGCAGCGTGTGGGGCCCGTCCGGGAGACGCAGTGTGTCGATACGAATCCTGAAGGGGGGCGTCCTCAGGACCTGGACGGCCTTCTCGTCCCTATCGACGTAGACCTCGATCCGCTCGATCCCTCTGGCCACCTGACCTCCTGTTCTCCCCTTCGCCTGGGGGCGGACTCCCTCGGGGCTCAGAACGCGAGCCACGTGAACAGATACAGGGCGTCGTTCGCCCCGGCGCTCCTGCCGAAGCCGTCATAGTTACGGCTGGCCCCGTTGAAACGGGTGAACGCGGTGTACTGGAGTCCCAATCTCGTGTTCAGCCACGGCATGTAACTGAGCTGGGCCAAGAACCCCGTGCTGCCCGGCTCTCCGGTGCGACTCCCGTCCACCGCTCCCGGGGCATAGAGCAACGGGTCGGAGTCGCCGGACAGGGTGAAGACGCCCAGGTCCAAACCCAGGCTCATGTCGAAGGTGTAGCTGGCGTTCACATTCAACGCCTGGAGATCCGGGGAGGGTCGACTCGCGCCGCCTGCCAGGAACGTGGCGTCGAGCCTGCGGTCCTCCAGGATCCAGCGGCCCCTCCCGACGAGGGATCCCGGGCCCACCCGGCGTTGGATCTGTGCGTCCAGGCCGATGTCCGTGTATCGGTCCGTCGCCCCTCCGATCCCACTGGGAAAAAGGCGGGCGTCCAGGCCGAAGCTCCCGACTTCATAGGTAGCGCCGCCTACGGCCCCCTGGTAGGCCACTCTCCAGTAGGGAGCCACTCCTTCGATCACACCGGAGGCCGTAGCGTCCGGCGGGCTGGGTCCCCCCTGCAATGCGGTGCGGTACAGGCCAAACTCCGTGTAGATGCGATTGGAGAGGAGGCCATACGCCGTGAGTCCCAGGACGTTTTGACTCAGGCCGCCATTCACCAGGGTCGCCGCCGCGGGAGCCGGTGCCACGCCCGACCCCAGGAAGGGGAATCCCCACGCCGGCGTGGTGTTCCAGATATCCGACATCGTGGGGTTGTTGTTGAGCGTGAGCCCGTAGAGGACGTTCTTCGACGAGACGGAAGTCGTGCCGGCGAAACGAACCTCCAGATTGTCGACGGAGATGCCCCCGTCCTGGCCATCGTAGGTGAATTGAAAGAACCCGCCCAGCTTCGGCGCGATCTTGCCTCCCACGAAGACACTCCACTGCTGGGGGAGGGCGGCGTCTCCGTTCTGGGTGCCGGGCTCCGTCTTTCGCACCCACGTGACCGAGCTCTGGAGCATGGTGGAAACCGGGGGGATCAGCCCGATCTCCAACGTCTTGCGGCTGTCCTTCTCCGCCTCCACCACGTCGACGGCGGTCAGAGTGTAGCCGTTGAGCTTGAACATCCTTCCGAATGCGTTGAGCTGCGGGAAGCGGTCATGGCAGCTGCTGCAGGGGAGCTTCGTCTGCCTGGAAAAGCTGGGAATGGGCGAAGACGTATGGATGCCTGGAGCGCCTGCCGCCCTGACCGGTTCCGGTGCCGGGGACTCCGTCGAAGGCCCCGGAGCGGTCATCCCTACGAGGAGCGCCGCCGTGAGAGTGGCCCCTGCCATGATCGACCATCTTCTGAGCTTCAGTGCATGGTTCACGCGACCTCCTGTCCCTGGCGATGTCGGGAGGGGTCCGGGAGATGGATGCGATCCCGGATAACCCTAGGATAAGCCCGAGCCGGAAAAAGGTTCGGGCATCCCGCCACCACGGGGTTCACTCCATTGAGGGCTGGGCGGAAGCCACCGGCACGCCGCCATCGCTCCAGGTGGGGGGCCACGCTCAGGACCTAAGTGAAGCTCGGAAGGCAGATGCCCACTGTGGCCAGCAAGGCTCCTGGCACGGCCTGGGTGAGGGCGATCCGGTCCAGGAGCTGCCGGGGCGTGAGCCATCCGTAGCTTCCCACCACGAAAGGCTCCACGAGGGCCACCAGCATGTAGCCTCCCCCGAACAGGACGGCTCCGGAACCTGGCCCATCCGATGAGACCTCCCATCAGCATCGCGGGTACTTCCCACCGGTCCAGGAAGTAGGTGGTGGCCAGGCCGCCGAAAGCCAGAACCGCCAGGAGGGGCTCCCGTTCAGGCCAGCCCAGGGCGGCCTTACCCAGCCTCCAGCCGACGGCCAGGATCACCCCCAGAATGACGGGCTTCACGCCCCAGAAGAGCGCTTCCACGGCGGGGGGGGCGAAGCGGTAGCAGAGGGCCGAGAAGAAGGTGACGAGAGTCAGCATCGGAAGGAGAAAGGAGAGCCCGGTGGCGAGCGCTCCCCGCCATCGTCGTTGGGTGAAGCCGATGTGGATGGCGACCTCCGAGGAGTTGGGCCCCTGGGGAGGAGGTCGGTGACCGCCACCAGGTGGAGGAAATGCTCCTGAGTGATCCGCTACCCCGGTTCGTTGCCCGGGTTCGACCGGAGCGCGCCGACGCGAAAGCAGCCCACTGTATCGTCCGGGGCGGGCATCCCGTAACATAGTCCGGTTTCCGTTGGGGTTTGTCATCGCCGGAATCCGAGAAAAGGGAAAGCGTTGATTCAGCTGTACCAGGAGCGCCTGGACCGGTTCAGGCGGGACCGGGACGCCGAAGAGGCCAGGGGAATTCGGCTGGGTTGGTCCCGCCTGGCTGCGTTTCTGCTCGCCTTCGGCCTGTACGTGGCGGGGGACGTTGCCTCCGGCGGCCTGGCCCGCGTGCTGAACACCGCGGCGGTGGTGGTTCTCTTGGTCTTCCTGGCCCTGGTGATATGGCATCGCCGGGTGCGTGGGCGCCGGCGCTGGGCCGAGCTGCTCATCCAGGTGAACCGGGACTCCCTGGCCCGGGTCCGCAGGGACTGGCAAGCCCTCCCCTCCGCCCCTGCGCCGGAGGTGGGTCCCGGTCACCCGTATGCCCTGGACATCGACGTGTGCGGGACGGCTTCCCTATTCCGACTCCTGACTCCGGTAACGCTTCCCCCCGGAGTGGCCACCCTGCGCGAATGGCTTCTAACTCCCGCCGGGCCCGAGGAGATCCGGGCCCGACAGCAGGCCGTGGAGGAGCTCGCCCCCTTGGTGGAGCTTCGCCAGAGTCTGGAGGCTCGAGGGCGACTGGTGGAATCGCCCTCCCCGGAGGCGACGGAACGCTTTCTTCGCTGGGCCGAGGGGGGGCCATGGCTCGCAGGGCATGCATGGGTGCGGGTAGTGGCCTGGGTCCTTCCCCTCCTGACAGTGACGCTCATCGTCCTCTTCTTCCTGGAAATCATCGGTGGCCTGTGGTGGCTGTTGCCCTCTACCGCCGGACTGGCAATGGGGGCGTACTTCCGTAAGGGAATCCACGCCCAGTTGGACGGGGCCTCTGCCGGACAAGAGAAGTTCGGTCGATACGCCGCCCTCCTCACTCTTCTCCTGGAAACCGATGTGGAGGCGTCGGCCCTTCGGAGGCTGAAGGCCGCCGTTCTGAGCAGCCCCGTGGGTGCGGAGCAGGAGCTCCGGCGTCTCGATCGACGCATCGGCTGGGCCGACATCCGCCACAACACCATGGCCCACGCCCCGCTCCAGGGGCTCCTGGTGTGGGACGTCCACGTCCTGGCGAGCCTCGAAGAGTGGAAGGCCCGCTCGGGTCCCTACGTGAGGAAGTGGCTCGAGGTCCTGGGTGAGCTGGAGGCCCTGTGCGCCCTGGCGGCCCTGAAGGCCGACAATCCCGACTGGACCTTCCCGTCGGTGCAGGAGGACGGGCCCCCCCGGCTTCGGGCCGAGAGCCTGGGCCACCCACTGCTTCCTCCCGATGGATGCGTGCGGAACGACCTGAGCCTTGGCCCCGACGCTCACTTCCTCTTCCTGACGGGCTCGAACATGTCGGGGAAGAGCACCCTTCTCCGGGCCGCAGGGATGAACGCGGTCCTGGCGCAGGCCGGAGGGCCTGTGTGTGCCAGGCAGATGGAGCTCACACCCCTCAGGGTGTATACGTCCATGCGGACCGCCGATTCCCTCGCCGAAGGCGTGTCTCAGTACATGGTGGAGCTCAGGCGCATCCAGAAGGTGGTGGAGGCCGCCCGGACGCCTGCTGACGCGCCCGTTCTCTATTTGCTGGACGAGCCCCTCCAGGGGACCAACGAGGCGGAGCGGCGCGTGGCGGTGCAGACGATCCTGGGGCATCTCCTCGATGCGGGCGCCATCGGGGCGGTGGCCACCCATGACCTCCAGCTCGACGGCACCGAGCGACTGAGGCCCGCGGCCCAGGCCTTCCACCTGGAAGGGACCGTTAGGGAAGGGGAGGGAGGGCCCCTCCTCTCCTTCGATTATCGGCTGAAGCCCGGTAGGGCCACCTCGACCAACGCCCTGGCCCTCCTCCGGGCGGTGGGCCTCGGATAGGTCGGTGCTCCAAGAGCGACGGTGGGCAGCGTCCCCGACGTTGACAGCCTCGTGTGAATCCGTGAAGTTTCTATTCACACACTATTAGCTTTATAATGACACACTTCAAGTGGGCACAGGATCGTGAACCCATTCCGAATTCATGGGACGGTGTCCGGTCCCTTCTTCACGAATCGTGAGGCCGAAGTCGACCGGTTCACGGCGGTCTTGTCCGAGCCGGCGAGCAAACTGGTGGTCTACGGGCACCGCCGCCTGGGAAAGACCTCGGCCCTCGATGTCGCGGCCCGGGCAATTCGAGAGGGAGGAGGCCATGCAGTCATGGCTGATCTCTCCACCGCCACAACGATCGCCGACCTGGGCAACCGCATTCTCGAGGGCGCCGCGCGTTCGCTCGGGCGCCGTTGGCGCGAATTGCTCGGTGGGCTGATCGACCGGTTCCGGGGCACACTGAAGCTTACGAGCGACCCCGCTACGGGGCTGGTGATTCCGAGCCTCGACGTCTCCTTGCGGGAGACATCTTTGGACGCTCAGAGCACGACGCTGGTTGAGGTCCTGGACAGTATCGACGCACTTGCCGCCGATCGGGAGGTGTTGCTCGGGATGGTCCTGGACGAGTTCCAGGAGCTGACCGAGATCGGGGGCGAGAGGGTCGAGTGGCACGTCCGCGGTGCGATCCAAAGACACCAACACGTGAGCTACATCTTTGCCGGGTCGAAGCCGCACCTCATCAGGCGAATGCTCGCAAGCAAAGGTCGGGCGTTGTATCAGTTGGCTGACGAACTCCACTTCGGGCCCATCGACCCCACCCACATGGCGGATTGGATCGACGAGCGCCTCGCGTCGGCAGGGATCGAGAGCCAAGGGGCGGGACACGCCTGTGTGCTCGTCGCGGGGCCCAGGACCCGTGACATTGTCGAGCTCGCTCGCAAATGCGCCGACCGTGCCGACACCCGGCAGTCGGTGACACCGTCCGACGCGGAGCAGGCCTTCCTGGAGCTCATCAACGAGAAAGACGACGGGATCCGCTCCTGGTGGGATGGTCTGACCGGGCTCCAACAGAACGTGCTCCGAAGCGTGGCAGGAAGCACCGAGGGGTTGACCACCATGCGCACGCGCGCACGGTTCTCGTTGCCCAGCTCGGGCAGTGCGGTGAACACGGCCAAGGCCCTGTTGGAGGAGGGCCGGCTCGTGAAGACCGACAACGGCTCCGGCTACGTCTTCGACAATCCCTTTGTCCGGGGATGGGTCGTGCTGCACGCCCTGCCGGACATCGGCCTCCAGCTTCCGTGCACGTTCAAGGCCTCCGATACGGCCGAGTACCGGCGCTGAGGGACGGCTGGGCGACCTCCACGAAGGCCCTGGCCCTCCTCCGGGTCGTAGGCCCCGGAGAGGTCGGCGCTGCAGGAGACGACCGTGGGCGGGCGTCTCCGCCCGGGCCAGCGGCCCCGGAAATCCTCCAGGGTTCAGCGGTCCCGGACCCCCTCCAGGGCACCCCGAATGAGACGGTAGGCGGCTTGTCGGGAAATGTGCCGGGGGTCCGCCTCGTCGCTGGGCGTGGAGGCGATGCCCAGCGCCGCCACCCTGGGATAGCGGAAGATCTCCGTCAGCGCCGCCGCCAGCTCCTCGCTGGTGGGGCCTCCGGGAACCGTCAGGCCGTGGCCGGGGACCTCCGCGGGATCCAATACGTCCATGTCGATGTGGACGTAGATGAGGTCCACCGTCTCCGAGAGCCGCTGCATCTGAGCGTGAAGGGCCTCCGACTGATCCCGGATGTCCTGGGTGGAGAGCCGGGTGATCCCGTGCTCCTGGATCAGGGCCTCCTCCTCCGGATCGGTGTCCCGGACGGCCACCATCACGATGTCCTGAGTGGAGATCGGCGGGTCCAGGTGAGATTCCCGCCGAAGGCGCTGGAGCGCCAGGCCGGAGGAGACGGCCACGGGCATCCCGCCCAGCATGCCGCTGAGTGTGGTCTCGGGGGTGTTGAAGTCTCCGTGGGCGTCCACCCAGATCAGCCCGATCCGCTTCGGTCCATCCGCCGGGTCCGAGCCCTGAAGGCCTCCGAGCATTCCCAGGAGGGCGTTGCAGTTGGCCAGGAGTCCCACTGTGAGGAAGCCGTCCCGCTCGTTGTTGGCCGCGAGCTCGGCCAGGTGGCCGTTGGCGAGGCCCAGACGGTGCCACTCCCCGTATTCCCGGGACTCGGCCACAGTGAGGGCCACCGTCGCCGTGGGACGGAGCACGAACCCCGCGCCGGCGAGAGTATCGACGATTCCGCCTTCCTCCAGGTAGTCGGGATTGCGTGAGAGCTCCGCCACGTTCCGGCTACCGTGATAGGGCTGCTTCACGAGGCCCACCCGGAGGGCGCCCCCCTCGTCAAGGTATCGGGCTGCGTTCACGGTGGTTTGCTCCCTGGTCGGTTCTGGACCCTGGGCCGGTGTACCCTCCGGCGCTCGATCCACCCCGGGGGAGCAGGTGAGGAGCAGCAGGGTGAGGGAGAGGGACAAGAGTCGCATTCGTCGGTTCTCCGGGCCCGGAGTGGAACAGGGGGACATTCAGGTCGCACGAGCTCACTTTAGGGAGGAGGAGCCTCCCGCGCCAATCTCTGGACCTCGCATAGAGATTGTTCTATATTTTCCGCCACGTTGTGGTTCGAGGGTTCGATTCCAAGTCGGCGGAGCGTCCATGCCGAGATACGACTATGTATGCCAGGGTTGTGGCTCTGCTTTCGAGGTTCGGATGTCCATGTCCGAGTACTCCGAGGGCAGGAAGCCCGAATGTCCCCAATGTGGCTCCAAGGAGGCCGAACGGAGCTTCAAGTCGGTCGGCGTCCTCACGGGCTCCCGTTCGGGATCCAGCGGGTCCTCCTCCGGTGCCGCGAGCTGCGGCCACGGGGGATTCACCTGAGCGCACTGACACCGCCGCCCGGTTCGGGCGGGTGAGACTCGGCCGGTGGCTTCACCGGCAACGAGAAGCTGGACGGGCCGGCCTGGAGCCGGCCCGTTTCTTGTGTCGTGACTGCTCGCTGTGCCGTTACTGCCGGCCGTGCCGTAACTACCGGCCGCAGCGTGAGTGCGGGCCGTGGCGGTCGGCCGTCACCGCCGCACGATCAGACTCACGGTACCGAAGACGTGGCCCCTGTCCTGGCCGCGAAACTCGCGGCTGGAGCTTGTCACGTCGAAGGCCAGTCCGATGCTCTTCCAGCCCAGGTGCAGGCCGGCACGAGCACGGCCAAGGGCCGGCTCCTTGGCCACGCCGGCCGTGTGGTGCCAGAGGGAGCCGTCGAGAAAGAGGTCCCGAAGCACCAGCTCACCTTCCGCCCCGACTTCCAGGAGAGCGTAGACCTCGTGGGGGGCCGGTCCGCGCCACTCCACGCCGGGAGGAGCATGCCATCCGATCCTCAGCGCCGAACCCACCTCTCCGCTAGTCCGAACGGTTCCCACGGTCCCGCTCCAATACGGTTGGATCGCCATCGCCATCGCCAGGCCTTGGCCCCACGTGGCGACAGGGAAACGGCGCCGCTCGGCGTAGGAGGCGGCGAAGCCGACCTCGAAGGGGATCTGGTATTCCCAGCCCTGGGGAGGGTACTTGTCCAGCCAACGATGAAAGCCCCGGTGGACCTGCTGGCCGAAGGAAGGTGCGCCCGTGACCCCGATCTCGACGGAGAAATCGACGGTCCTCTCGGGGGCCACCGCCTCGGCGGCGAGGCGGCCGTACAGCCACCCCGCGTAAGGACGGTCCTCGAGCTCCGGGGAGTAGAAGAAGAGGGCCTCGGGGGTGTAGATCTCCTGAGACAGCCGGAGGCGCGTCACCGAACATGCCTCATCGGCGATCGGCCCCGAGCAGGGGGGAAGGGTGCCCATTCCCAGAAGATCCAGTCCCGGGGCCCTCCAGGACAACACGGCCTCGAGACGGGTCCCGTGCGTGTAGAACCAGTCGGTGCGACGATCCGGGGGCACCCAGAAGTCGAACCCGTCGTTGTCGAACGCAAGGGAGACCGCACGGATGCCCTGCGCCCACGACGGTCCGGCTGTCAGGGCGAGGGTCAACAGAGCGGCCACTACTCCTCCTCCCCACCTTCCTCTGAACATTCCCGTCTCCGGCTGGGGTCCAACACAATCCTCGAAGGAAGGCCGCCGGGGAACAAGGCCCGTCTCGGAGATGGGGTCAATCGGGGGCTGGGAGACACCGGATCTCTAGATGATGGCCTCTCAAGGAGGATCTTCAGGCCGTTCAGGATCTGCTCCCGACCCACCGAGGTGATTACGTAGCCGCATTGTCGGCGGAGGCGTTCGCCCTGGCAGAGCGCAGTGCCCGCGTGGACCCTCAGTTCGGGTGTGGGTGGTCAAAACCCCATCCGCCCTGAGATTATTCGGGTTTCGCTGGGTGAGATGGAGTGAGCATTGATGGGGGAGATGGTCAGCGGCTTGTGCCGATTTGTGGTTTCTGCGCTGAGGAGCAAGCGCGATCTCGTCCTCGAGAACGCCGCGCTCCGCCACCAGCTGTTGGTGCTCCAGCGCCAGTCGAAAGCGCCACGGATCAAGAACCGTGATCGACTCTTCTGGATCACCCTTCTGCGACTCTGGCCCGATTGGCGTGACGCACTCTCTCTCGTCCAGCCCGCTACGGTTGTGAGGTGGCACCGCTCTGTGAACGCTTGATCGGATCAATCCGCAGAGACTGCCTCGACCACGTCATCGTTCTCAACGAAAGGCACCTCTTACGGGTTCTTCGTCGCTATGCGTCTTACTACCACGCATCGCGAACACTCCGGTCGTTGGACGACGATTGCCCTGAACCGAGGCCCATTGAACCAGCCGACATGGGGAAGGTGATTGCCCAACCCCAGGTCGGCGGGCTCCACCATCGGTACGGCCGCCAGCTTGCGGCCTGACGTCCTTTTCCTCACCCCAAGGCCCTTTTCCCTGTCGGCTACCCCAGGCGGGTAAGCCTCTATTGATCAGTGCCGGAATGCCCTTTGGTCGGGCCTGATTCCACCCATCCGGGTACCTTCCTCCTCCAACCCGCCTCCTGAAAGACTCCTCAAACCTCCCCGACGACACGCTGGCAGCCACCTCTCGCTCTCCGCGCGACTCGGATGTGGTATTCGCCCCCCACAGGTTGGAGGACCATCGCATGGCAGCCGAACTCGCCCTCGCCGAACTCACGGCCGAGCACCTGCAGGTGGAGCTCGTCCGGAGTCATGCCCTGGGTGCCCAGGAGGTGATCTCCGCCCTGGCGCCCAAGCTCCTCGACGCCGATTTCGACACCCAGCAGACGATCCTCCGCCTCCTCGTGGAGCGCGTTGTCGTCCATGGCCAGAACCTCGAAATCCACCTGGCCCTCCCGGTGTCAAGTCATTCCCATTTGACACCCAAAGACCCACCGCTTCGGCTCCAGCCTGAATCCGCACTTTCACTATCACGTGTGCGTGGTCGATGGGCTCTTCGAGAAGATCGCGGGTGATACGGATCAGAACTCAGCCAATCCCGAACCCCGCCTCCGGTTCCATGAAGCCACCCCCCTTACCCACGACCTCCTGGAGGGCCTCCAGCACACCGTCCGAAAGAGAGTCCTCCGCCGACCACGCTTCGCGTGGTGCCCGGCCCGCCACGGCCTCCTGGAACCCTACGAGGCCGAAGACATGGCCGGATGGGATCACGGGGGCGGGTTTAGCCTCGACGCCAGCGTCCGCATCGGGGCCACCGACCGGGACGGTCTGGAACGGCTGATCCGCTACTGCGCCAGGCCCCCCTTCGCCCTGGACCGCCTCCACCTCGTCGGCGGCCGCTCCGACCAGATCCTCTACATCCTGCCCAAGCCCGACCCCGCCGGTCGCACCGCCCTGCGTCTCTCAGCCCTCGAGTTGCCTCCCCTTACTGCCCTCCCCCCGCTTCCCCTACGGCGAGCTCCGCTTCGCTCCGGTTCCTCGACCGCCTGGCCAAGATCCTCCCCCCACCCCGCATTCACCGCCATCGTTACCACGGCGTCTTTGCTCCCAATGCGCCCCTGAGACCCCTCGTCACCGAAAGGGCCCGGGAGGACAACACCCTGGCCGCTGAGGTTCCCGGTCCCAGGCTTCCCTTCCCAGACCCCCCCACGGCCCCGGCTGTCCAACCAGAGGGGGCTGAGGCACACACACCGGATACCGCTCCCTCCCGCCCTTCCCGGTGGGCCGCCCTCCTGGCCCGGATCTATGAAGTCTTCCCGCTGATCTGCCCGACCTGTCAGTCCCCTCTCACATTCATCGCGTTCCTGACCGAGCCCGCGCCCATCACCCAGATCCTCGCCCACATCGGCGAGCCCACCTCGCCCCCGCTCATCCATCCCCCCAGGGGACCGCCCCAGACCAAGCTCGCCATGGGGCCCGTCGGGCCCGACGCTGGGCAAGCAGACGAGGCCGTCCAGGAATCCTTCCCCGACGACCTCGACCAAAGCCCTGAGTTCGATCCCACCGAGCCCGAGCCTATTCCAGAAGACACCTTCGACCAGAGCGCCGGTGCCTGACCCCTCAGGCCATCTGGTCCCGCCGGAGGCGCGCCCCCAACCTCCAGATCCGCAGCCGCCTCTGCCGAGATCCGGCCCCATCCACCATTCTTGACCCCGCCCTCCCACCACGCCCACATTCACCTAGGAGCCTCAGGGGCTCATAGGGTCCTTGGAATGCCTATTCTTTCTGGCAAACGTGATCCATGGGCCACCGGCATACATCTCCCCATCTGGCATCATAGCGGAGGATGTCCATCCCGTACCGCACCACGGCTGGGTGATGATCCTCGGTGTGGCCCTTCCAATCGGTGATGTGGCCGGGTCCGGAAGCCCAGGTCAGGAGATCGTCATGAAGGGCGGTCCATGCCATCCGGTCGTAGTGCTCGGCCTTCCGGTCGTTGTCCGGTACCGCCCAGGCCGGATCCGCCAGCCACCACAGCTCCTCCAGCCGGCTCAGTCGTTCCTGGCAGGACGAGCCTTGGTACCTTGCCCAGACGTCGGGGGTGACCAGCGTCGACAGATCGGTCCAGTCACAGAGGTCCCTCTCGGGCATGAGGAGGAGCGCGTCCTCGAACACTTTCTCGGCTTTCAAGGACTGACCACCCTCGGCCAACACGAACCCCCGGAGCATCTCGCACCACCACTCCTCAGCCGCGCACTCCTCCACCACCATCTGGGCCAGCTCCGGCGCCTGGCCCTTGACCATCGCGTAGACCACCTGCCCCTGGACGAACCGGCTCTCGGGAAGCCGGTCCGCCATCCCCAGAAGCGCGCTGGCGAGGGACCGCCACTCCGTGCATTCCTCGTCTTCCAGGTCCTCCTCGCATGCGGGGGCTCCTCTCGGGAACCCGAGGCTCGACTGATACCTCCTCGCGACGAGTGTGTAGACCTCCTTTCGGATCTCATGCTCTTTGTCAAGGTCCTCGGCATCCGGCTCCTTCTGGTCCGCTGCGGATTCCTGGAGGGCATGCTCCGCCGGGTCTCCTTGCCCTGCCGTAGCGCAGGCGCAGAGCACCCCACACGCGGCCAGGACCGCCAGACATCGGCGGATCGCCGTGGGACCGGCTCTCCACCAGACCCCGCCGCTGCAGGAGGTCAGCCGACTGCCCGGGCTTATGTATCGCCTCCTCGACCCGCTCTCACAACCCGCACCTTCTGCTCCACCACGGCCGGGGACATGCCCGGTCCCCGGACCGAGACCCGGAGCGTGTAGTTGCCCGGGTCGGTGTCTCCCAAGGCCACCGTGAACGAGAGTGCAAACCGTCCCTTCGCGCCCGACTCGGTCCACCGCACGTTCGCGGGACCTCCCCGCCCGAACCCCAGGGCCTCGGCCAGCCGGGCCAGTCCTCCCCGCTCCCGCTCCAACTCCACCGACACCGGGAACGAGGCCGCCTCCTGCGAGCCGTACACCTCCAGGAACACCCCCATGACCTCACCCTGCGTCCAGCGATGGCCGCCCTTCATGAGGGGCAGGGCCGCCTCGAGGGAATCCGGAAGCGTGGGCTCCGCCAGCATGGAGTCCGCCGGCGTGTAGAGGAGTAAGGTCCGACAGCCGGAGTGGGGCGGCAGGGTCGTGGGGCAGCCCGTGCCCGGAGCGAAACCGGCCCACGGCCTCGGGGGTCACCGTCTCGATGTCCACTACGTAGCGCCGCAGGGGCGCGTCGGCCCGGAAGACCCAGCGATCGCTACGAGCGCCGGCATCAGCGGTGACGGGGGGCTCGTCGTGGGCCGTTCCCAGGAAGAGGACGGCGCTGTCGGGCGGGACGCTGCCGTAGGCAGGGTCGCCCGGGACCTCGACGGCGGCCGTCGCCACCAGGGAGTCCAGACGCTCGAAGAAGACCACTTGGGCGTCCAGGGGGAGGAGGGCCCCAGCTGCCGGCACGTAGTTCTCCGGCTCCCCGCCGGGCACCAGGGGCCAGTCGTCCGCGGTGGCGTGGAACGGGTCCAGGAGGGCCTTCTCCTGGGGGATCACCCGGTAGGTCGGGGCGTCGGGGGTGTAGGGGCAACCCATTGGGACCTGGTCTACAACCACTTCACTGCACAACGGTACCTTGCGCTCGCGGGCCCACCGAATGCAGTCGTTGTCTCGATCGCCACAAGGGTAACAGGCTTGATGCAGGGGCCATCGACATACCTGCCCCCACCGGGCATCGAAGCGGAGAATGTCCATTCCATACCGCACAACTTCGGGATGGTGATCCTGAGTGTGGCCGAAGCCGTCACTGATATGCCCATAGTAGTTGTCAAGCATGTCGTCATGAAGCGCGCTCCAGGCCATCCGGTTGTAGTGCTCGGCCTTCCGGTCGTTGCCCGGTACCGCCCAGGCCGGATCCGCCAGCCCCTGCCCCGGCCCACCTCTGCAAGGTCATCTTCGAAGGTGGGGGCCAGGGGTTCGAGGCCGACGGCCAGGAGCCCAAGCCCCCGCTGGGGAACCGTGCCACGTCTGAGGGCATCAACGATCTCTCTGCGACGCTCAGGAGAAATCATGTGTCCAGCTCGAACTGGCGAATGAGACGTTTGCGGTCAAAACGGACCGTTCGATTCCCTTCCACCATGACGATGGAGTATCCGTCCACATTCAGCATCCGGCTCAGCGCCGCAAGCTTCGATGAGACCCGATTCATCGGCAATCCGAGGGCGTCTGCCAGAACCTGAACCGAAACGACGCCCCCAGCAGTATCGAGCGTGCTCAGGAACTTCATCAGATCCCGGTTGTCCAGGGCCTGCCGCCCGGCACTCTCCCTCTGAAGAGCCAGGGTGGGACTCTCGACGAGCGACGTAAGCCATGCCGGAGTGGCGAGAGCGGTAGGCTCCTCCGAGGGCCCTCGCTCTGGGAAGAGCTGAACCTGGCCGCTGGGTTCCACGGCCGGCCGCGGCAGGACGCCTTCCGCCGGCTCGTCTCCCGCTATTCCGATATGCTGCAGTGGGTGGACACCGACACCCCTCGTCGTCCTCCACCACGGAGGTGGCAGAACGTCGCCCTGCTCCCACCCAGCCACCGAAAGTCCTGGAGGAGTCACCACCATGAGAGGGCACAGTACCTCCTGGGGCGTGGCACCTCCGTGATACCCCCGCTTCTCCGCCGCGACGTAACGGATCCGTTCGGTTGTGGGCACGTTAGCCGAAACCGCGAAGACCGGTCTGCTTGGGGGACCAAATCAGAAAGAAGGAGATTGACGCACTGTAGCCCCGGGGCTACACTTACTCCATGATCGAGATCCGCAAAACCGAGCGATTCGCCCGTTGGATCGACAATCTTCGGGACATCGGTGGGCGAGCTCGGATCCTGGCGCGAATCGAGCGTCTCGTGGGAGGAAATCCGGGAGATGTCAAGCGCATCCGGGGAGGGATCTCGGAAATGCGGATCGACTACGGACCGGGCTATCGAGTCTATTTCAAGAAGCGCGGCCGGGAGTTGATCATTCTATTGGCTGGAGGGGACAAGAGTACGCAGGCTCGGGATATAGAGGCCGCGCTCCGTCTCGCTCGAAACCTCACGGAGTGAGATCATGGGCAAAACCGTCACTACTCGCTACGACGTTGCGGAGCACCTCAGGACGCCGGAAGAAATGGCGGCCTATTTGGAGGCATGCCTGGAAGAGGCAGATGGGGACGCTGCATTCGTGGCCAAAGCCCTGGGCGACATCGCACGTGCCAAAGGAATGACGCAGGTGGCCCGGGACGCTGGCCTGTCTCGGGAGAGTCTTTACAAGGCTCTGTCTGGGGAGCGGACGCCGAGTTTCGACACCATCCTGAAGGTGATTGGTGCCCTGGGCCTGAGGCTTCATGCAGAGGCTGGCCAGGGGTAGAACGACGCAATTGGCTGCGGCATCGGCTAACACGTATCAGGCCCCCGGAGTCAAGTGCGCACACTCCTCCTGTGGCGTCGATTTTCGACGCCTGGTTCGTTTCGGTTCAGGCTCGGTCGTCGGCCTCTGACTTGATTTCAGCATCAGGTGCGGAGCGGATCTGGAGCTCTGCACCAAACACGTATTGAGACTCAGCCGCCGGGTCTCTTTCCTGAAGGCAGGAAAGCGGCGGTGCGGGGAGAACGGCCCCTGCGTTCTAGTAGTACGTTTCCAAAATGATATGGCAATACGTTGCCGTCCATGGTATCTTCCCCTGTGTCCCGTTGGATTCCCAGGACCAGGAGCAGAGCCATGCCATTCGAGAGCTCGAGGGCCAAGCTGGTGCTGAATGAGAAGACTCGGGAGCGGCTGCAGGCGCTGAGCGTATCGTACACGGCCCCGGCCGCCCATGTGGAACGGGCGAGGATGCTGCTGGGCTATGCCGACGGCGATACGATTTCGGCCATTGCCCGACTGCTGGGCACGAACCGACCGAAGGTGGAGCGGACCGTTGACCGGGCGCTGGAGTTCGGAGTGGACGCGGCCCTGAACGACCTTCCCCGGTCGGGACGGCCTCGGGGGATCCCGCTGGAGGCTCGTCTGTGGGTCGTAGACTTGGCCTGCCAGAAGCCCAAGGACCTGGGCTATCCCGAGGAGCTGTGGACGACGGCCCGCCTGGCTGCGCACGTGCGCAAGCATGCCGGGGAGGCCGGTCACCCTTCGCTGGCCAAGCTGGGACGAGGGACGGTGTCGAAGATCCTCTCCGAACACAAGCTTCGCCCCCACAAGGTGACCTACTACCTGGAACGGCGGGATGCGGAGTTCGAACGCAAGAAGGCCGATGTGCTGCACGTCTACCGGGAGGTAGCCCTGCTGCGCGCAGCACAGGAAGCCGGGGAGGAGACTCCCCTCGTGGCGGTTCTCTCCTACGACGAGAAGCCCGGAATCCAAGCCATCGGCTGCACGGGCCCCGATCTGCCCCCGGTGCCTGGTGAGTACCCGACCATAGGGCGCGACCACGAGTACAAGCGCCACGGCACGCTGTCGCTGCTGTGCGGGATCGATCTGCTCACGGGCAAGCTGCTGCCCCGAGTGGAGGAGCGGCACCGGAGCCGAGAGTTCGTGGCGTGGCTCCAAGATGTGGACGCTCACTATCCCGAGGACTGGAAGATCCGCATCATCTTGGACAATCACTCGGCTCACATCTCCCGGGAGACCCAACGCTACCTGGCCACCGTGCCCAACCGCTTCGAGTTCACGTTCACGCCCAAGCACGGATCATGGCTCAACCTGATCGAAGTATTCTTCTCCAAGCTCGCGCGCACGGTTCTTCGTGGCATCCGCGTCGAGTCCAAGGCCGAGCTCAAGAAGCGGATCCTCGCCTACATCGCCGAACTCAACGAAACACCTGTGATCTTTCGCTGGAAGTATGAGCTGGATGATGTAGCATGACTGATGCGTCATTTAGGAATCACACTACTAGATAAGCAAATCCGCCTCCGGAGCCGGATCGCGTGTGGGCTTCATCTTCGCATCGCCCGCACCGCCTTTGCGCTCGCCCGCAGCGGACCAGGCCCCAAGAACGCTGCGCAATGCCCTGCCCGATGCCGGTGTCCTCGCGAGTATTGACCACCTGGGACCGCCAAGGAGCTGAAGGTGTGGCGCCGGTGGAGGAAGAGCCCAGGGTAGGCGGTGTCCTTTGCGCTCACTCGATGAGGCCAGCGAGGTCTTCGTCCAGGGTGACGAGCTCCGCCTCGAGCTCCCTGCTGAGCCATAGATAGGCTGCGTCGTAGGCCGTCAGGCCCGTCTTGCGGGCCGTATCCAGAAGAGCTCCTTCAGGGATTCTGACCTCACGGATGTCCATGCGGGGGAGGAGGTCAAGAGCGACTTTCAAGGCCTCGGCCTTTTCCGGCGCCGCCTTTCCTTTCTTCAGGCAGACGTTGGCCAGCTCATACACAAGGAGTGTCGGAGCGAAGAGAGCCCGGCCCTCCAGGTGCTCGGCCAATCGGGGCCCCGAAGGCTCGCCAAAGAGGATCGCGGCCAGGGCAGAGGCATCCACAACGGCGGCCCGGTTCGGCGAGCGAGCGGGAGCTCGGGCCCTTGCACCGGCCCCGCCGGCCTTTCCCCTCTCTCTACCGTCCATCGCGATCTGCACGGACCATGGCCGCCGCGGTGGCTTCGGTGGACAGGCCCAGCTCCCGGACCTGTTCGAGAGCCTGGCGAGGGGTCAAGGGCTCCGATCCGTACACGGCGTCCTCCAGGATGGCCATGAGCTCGCCCTGCAGAGAGCGATGAGACGTCTCCGCTCGCTCTCTGAGTCGGTTGGCGAGGGCGTCCGGGACATTCTTGATCGACAGGTTCACGGGCATGTTGGCCTCGGAGGAAATGGATCCATTACGGATCTAATATGGAACCATTGCCCTCTCCTCGGAAGTCCCCGGAAAGATCGGAGGCACCCAGGGGCGGGTCGATGGTGCGGCGGGACTCCCTAGCCAGCCCGCCGGCTCGGTTCGACCTGTGAAGCGGACCGATCCCTTCGGCCAGCCGATCGCGATCTCGGGGCTATCCCGGTGCGGCTTGCCGCCGATTGTCCCGGGGGCCATCTTGCGGCCTCACCCGTCGAGCAGAGGAGGGCGCATGCCGTCGGTGGACGAATCTCCCGATTCATCAGCAAGCAGCCCAGCGGGTGTTCTCTCACCACATCCTCGCCCAGGTGAGCTGCCATGATACACGCGTCGCATTGTCCGCGGTCTCTCGAGCGTTGCCCGGTCCGTTCTTCCGAGTGCTGCCTCTCGCGTCCCCCAGGGCGTCGCGCCAATGGCATCCTCCTTGGCTTTGCGCTCCTTGGCGGCATTCTTCCAGCGTCGCTCGCGGCACAGGAGCCCGACCCCATGGCCCCCGAGGCCTTCTTCGGCCACCCGATCGGGGCGGACTACCACCTCACGACCTACGAAAAGGCCATGGAGTGGTTCGATCACCTGGCGAGCCACTCGGGCGGGACGGATGGGCGTCATGGACATGGGCACAACGGGGATGGGCCGGCCTCACCGCTACGCCGTCATCTCGTCCGCCGAGAACATGGCGCGGTTGGACGAGTACCGGACGGCCGGCCCGGAGGCTGAGCCTCGCCCGGGACTTGAGTCCCGAGGAAGCCGAGCGGCTGGCCGCTGACAGCAAGGCTATCGCCTGGATCGACGTGGGCCTTCACGCCACCGAGGCGGCCCCCAGCGAGCATGCCCTCCAGCTGGCCTACGACCTGGTCACCGGGGAAGACCCTAGGATCCGTCCGCATTCGCGACCAGGTGATCACCCTCATCGTGTTCCCGAACCCCGACGGGATGACCATGGTGGCGGATTGGTACATGGAGCACGTGGGCACCCCCTTCGAACGGAGCCCGCTGCCCTGGCTCTACAACCGCTACGTGGGCCACGACAACAACCGGGACTCCTACAACGTGACGCAGGAAGAAGTGCGGAACGTGAGCCGCCTCCAGAACCTGGAGTGGTTCCCGAACGTGGTCTACAACCATCACCAGACGGCGCCCTTTCCGGCCCGCATCTGGCTGCCGCCCTACGGCGAGCCCACGAACCCCAACAAGCCCGGCGAGGTGATCCGGTGGGAGAACCTCATCGGGGCGGCCATGGGTGCAGGCCTTCGACGCCGAGGGGAAGCCGGGGGCCATCTCCCGCATGGGCTTCGACGCGTGGTATCCGGGCTTCATGACCCAGATCGTCACCCACCACAATCTCCCCTCCATCCTCACCGAGACGGCGCTGAACTACCTGGCCACGCCACGGGAGTATTCCCTGGAAGACATTCCCGGAGGAGTGGAGGGACTTCCAGAAGTCGGCCTTCTACAGCACGCCATGGGAGGGGGGATGGTGGCGGATCGGAGACGCCGTGGACTACTGCCTCACCGGCTCCATGGCGGTCCTGGACGTGACGGCCCGCTACCGCGAAGGACATGCTCCTGTCCAAGTACCGGCTGGCCACGGGCCAACATCGAGCGGTTCGAGGAGGAGCCCCCCTTCGGCTGGGCCGTTCCCGACGGATCAGAGCGACCGCCTCGCCCTGTCCGAGCTGCTGGACAAGTTCCACCTCCTGGGGGTGGAGACCTACCGGGCGGAGCGTCCGTTTCAGGCCGGCGGACGGACCCTGCCCTCCGGGACCGTCGTGGTGCCCACGAGCCAGCCCTTCGGAGGAATGGTGAAGACCCTGCTGGAGCGGCAGGATTATCCCGACCTTCGCACGAAGACCCACCTCTGGCAGGGGGTTCCCCGGCGCGTCGAGGTGGAAGGAGGGCCCCTGCGCCCCTACGACGTGGCCGGCTGGACCCTGCCCTCCCAGATGGGGCTGGAGGCGGTGGAGTTGGGTGCGCCCGGGTCGCAGCTGAGCCTTTCCCGCATCGGGGGCACCGACGCGGGGCTGAGCGCGTTGCCGGATCCCCCGGCGCGGGGTACCGTCCTCCTCCATCCATCGGACGGGGCTTCGTGGAAAGCGGTGAACGCGCTTCTCCAGCGGGGCGTATCGGTGGAACGGGAACGCGGTGGCACGCGGCGGTTCGTGATCGGCCCGGAAGGGGTAGAGGATCTCCTCGACGTGGTGGACTCCATGGGTGTGTGGCCGGCCTCGGACGTGATGGCGCAGCCGATGCCCCCGTCCGAGGCCCTCGGGGTGCCGCGAGTCGGGCTCTACCGGCCCTGGCAGGGCAACAGCGACGAGGGCTGGCTTCGCTGGATCCTCGAGCACTACGGCTTCCCCTACACCACGCTTCGGAACGACCGCGTGCGGGAAGGAGATCTCAACCGCGAGTTCGACGCCATCCTCCTCCCGTCCATGGGCACCCGCGCCATCCTGGAGGGAAACAGGGAAGGGCAGGTGCCACCGGAGTACGCCGGTGGGATCGGTGAGGAGGGTCTGAAGGCGCTGAGGAGCTTCGTGCGGGACGGCGGAACCCTCTTTCTCCACGAGGGGGCTTCGGCTCTCGCCCTGGACTCCTTCGACATCCCCGTCGCCGACGTGTCTAGCGAGGCCCGGGACGGGGGATTCTACTCGGCAGGCTCGGTGCTGAGGCTCGACTGGAATCCTTCCGACCTGCTGACCGCCGGCCTCGATCCGCACGGTGTGGCCTTCATTGCCTCCCGGGTGATGCTGTTCGAGATCACGCCGGGCGCCGCGTCAAACGCCTCCGGCGCTGCCGGCGAACTCGTCGCTTCGCCCGTCCGCGAAGCAGCGCCCACGGCCCTCGGGTCCTTCCCCTCCGAGGGTGACCTTCTTCTGAGCGGCTACCTGGAGGGCGGAGGCCAACTGGCCGGGAAGGCAGCGGCGGTGGAGGTCCCCTACGGGAGCGGCCGCCTGGTCCTGGTGGGCTTCAGCCTGCACAACCGGGCTCAGACCGTGGCGGATTTCAAGCTCCTGTTCAATGCCATTTCCGGCGCCTCGGGGTGAGATCTTCCCAGATGAAGGCCTATCGGCCCTGACGAAGCTCTCGGTGACCAAATCGAACATAGAATATTGAATATGGCCATCCTGGATGCTATGGTTGAGCATGATCACGCGAATCCTGCAGCCTTATCTGGAGCGGACGGCGACGCAGTATCCCGTCGTGACGCTCACGGGTCCGAGGCAGTCGGGAAAGACCACGCTCGCCCGGATGACATTTCCGGATCGTCCCTATGTCTCCTTGGAGGGGCCGTCGAATCGTTCCTTCGCCCTGGAGGATCCCGTCCGCTTCCTTGAACAATACCCGGACGGTGCCATTCTCGACGAAGTGCAGAGGGCCCCGGACCTCATCTCCTACATTCAGGGACTGGTCGATGAGGACCCCACACCCGGTAGGTTTCTACTCACTGGCTCACGAAACTTCGCCCTGTTGGATTCCGTGAGTCAGTCCCTGGCTGGGCGGACGTCGATTCTGGAGCTCCTGCCCCTCGACCTGGAGGAGGTCCGACGATTCCCCGAACCGGTCCCCACTCTCGATTCTCTCCTCTGGACCGGCGGCTATCCTCGAATCCACGAGCGTGGCCTCGATCCGTCCGAATGGTTGGGTTCCTACACCGCTGCCTATATCGAGCGTGACGTACGGAGCCTTGTGAACGTGGGGGACCTGGAAGCCTTCCGAACCTTCCTCCGCCTCTGTGCCGGGCGTGTGGGTCAGCTCTTGAATCTCTCCGCCATCGCTTCGGATGCCGGGATCTCGCAGCCGACGGCGCGTCGGTGGCTCTCCGTGTTGGAAGCGAGCTTTGTGGTGTTCCGGGTCACTCCCTTTCACGCGAGTTTCGGCAAACGTCTCATCAAGACACCGAAGCTCTATTTCTATGACTTGGGGCTGGTGACGAGCCTACTCGGTATCGAGCATTTCGCCCAGCTTGTCAGGCATCCGTTACGGGGACCCATCTTTGAGAGCTGGGTTGCGTCGGAGATCGTGAAGCAGCATCGGCACCGCGGGAAGCGCCCTCACCTCTTCTTCTACCGGGAACGGGGGCGCCTCGAGATCGATTTTCTGCTGGAGCAGGGCGCGGATCTCGTCGCTATCGAGGCGAAAGCCGGGGCCACGCCCTCGTCCTCCTACTTTTCCGCATTCCCCGCGTTGGAGCAGCGGCTCTCCCAGCGCGGCGATGGCCGCTGGCGGCTGGCCCGGCGAATCGTGCTCTATGGCGGAGAGCAGTCGCAGGACCGCAGCCAGGGCGAGTTAGTGGCGTGGAACGACATCTCGGCGTGGAACCTGCTGGAAACCGCCGGCCGGGGAGCGTGAGCCCGCCTCAGGAGCGGGCATACCGGGCCCTCAGGCGGGCCCTTTCGAGGATGTGGCCGTCCATGGCCTTCTCCAACTCCTTCTCCGCCGACCCTGGATCCAGCTTGGGGCGGGTGTCCAGGGCATAAAGCGTCTGCCGGTAACGGTGGCTCTTCCCTGGCGGGCAGGGTCCCCGGTAGCCCACGGTATCGTAGCCGTTCCGGCCCTGTTTGCAGGAGATCCCGTCGGCCGTGACAGGCTTCGGAGGGATGCCCTCCGGCAGGCTCGCGGTGGAAGGATCGAGGTCCCATAGGACCCAGTGGACGAAGGTCCCCCCGGGAGCGTCCGGGTCGTCCATCAAAAGATAGGCCAAAGAAGGACCCTACGAACTCCTGAGGGCTCGTGAGGCTGCTGAAAGAATGTGGGCGAGGCGGTCGGGTGGGGTCAGGAACGGCGAATGGGGCGGAATCCTCGGTGCGGCGGCGGTTGCGGACTTGGGTTTCCGGGCGCGCCTGCGGCGGGACCGGGACTGGGCAGGTCAGGCACGCTCAGATCGAAGTCGTCTTCGGGAATGGGCTCGGGGTCCGTGGGATCGAACTCAGGAGATTGGTCGAGGTCGTCCGGGAAGGATTGCTGGGCGACCTCTTCTTCTCCCCCACTTCCGGGGCCCACGGGTCCCATGGCGAACTCGGTCTGAGGCGGCCCTGTGGCGGCCCTGTGGCGGGGTGGATCAGCGGGGGCGAGGTGGGCTCGCCGATGTGGGCCAGAATCTGGGTGATGGGCTCGGGGTCAGTCGGGAACGCAATGAACGTGAGGGGCGTCTGGCAGGACGGGCAGATCAGGGGGAAAGCCTCGTAGATTCGAGCCAAGAGGGCAGCCCATCTGGAGGGGCGAGCGGAGATGGGGCCGGCCTCTTGGGGTACTGGAGTCTCGGGCTTAGGAGGCGAGGTGCCAGGAGTCGCAGGTGTGGCTGGAACGGATGTCGCAGATTCGGGGAGGGGGAGGAGGGGACTGGAGTTCTGGGCGGAGTTCTGAGCGGCGAGGGCGTTATCCTCCTGGGCCCGGGCCGTGACCAGAGGCATCAACGGCGCGTTGGGGGCGAAGACCCCGTGGTAACGGTGGCGGTGAATGCGCGGTGGAAGGAGGATGGTGGCCAGGCGGTCCAAGAACTCGAGGGCGGAGAGGCGCAGCGCAGTGCGGCCGGCGGGATCGGGCCTGGGGAGCAGGTAGAGGATCTGGTCGGAGCGGCCGACGACGAGGTGGAGTCGGTCGAGGGCGAAGGGCGGCCTGGCGCAATACCGAAGGAGCCGCTCAAGGCCGGCGCGGTCGGTGGCCTCGATCCTGACGCTGGCGCCGAGGCCAAAGCCACCCCCGTGCTCCCAGTCGAGCATATCCCGGCCCTCGTGGGGTTCCCGGAGGCCGTGGCGGCGAAAGTGTCTCAAGACTCTGGAGCGTATGGTGTGCTGGAGGCGCTCCAGGACTTCGCGGGTGAGGCCGTTGGCTTCGTGGAAGCGGAGGCGGGATTCCGGATGCGCCGGACCTTGATCCATCTCACCGCCCTCAAGGCTCTCGAAGAGCCCATCGACCACGCACACGTGATAGTGAAAGGCAGGCCCCGCCGCAACGCTGAGATAAAGGAGGTTAACTCAAGGCCCGAGGGCTGTCACAGAGGTCACTATCACACCGTCACTCCGTGTATAGGTTGGGCTGTCGGCAACGACGACGATCAGCCCCGCGCAGCCTTCGTTCGCCTCCCTCGACAGCTTGCCTCTCAGCGCCGACAGGTTCTCAGCGCCCTCGTCTACCCGGTGGTGTCCCAGTTTGATCTCGATACCCAGCCAGCGTCCGTCCCTCGATTCCACGATCGCATCCACCTCGAGGCCCTTGTTGTCTCGGTAGAAGCGGACTTCGGCCCGGTTTGGCTGGGCGTAGACCCGCAGGTCGTGGACCACCTGGGATTCGAAGAGGAATCCGGTGAGCTCGATCTCGGGTCCCAGGAGACGTCCCGGGGTAGCTCCGAGAGCTGCGACTGCTAGAGATGGGTCCGCCAGGTGCCGTTTGGGCGTGGCGGAAAGACGGATCCGGGATCGGAGGCTGGGTTTCCAGCTGGGCTGATCTTCGATCAGGAAGAGGCGTCGAAGGACGCTCAGGTAGTTGTGTAGGGTAGGTTCGCTGACCGGGTTCTCCGCTGCTCGTCCGATCGTCCGGAAGGCCGCGTCGGTTGCGACGTTTCGGGCATAGGAGGCGATCAGGCTCCGTAGCCCATCCGGATCCCGCCTCACTCCTTCCACTCGCTGGACATCCACATTGACGATGATATCGAGGTAGTCAGCGTTGGCGTCCAGGGCATCTTCCGGGGTCAAGCCCAGGTTGTCGGGCCACCCCCCTATCGCCAGAGCGGTTACGATTTCCTCGACCGAATACTCAGCACCAGGCGCCGAAACGCTCTTTCCAAGGAGCAGATCTCCCAAGGACACCGCCCCCCGGGAAAGTCCTCGCTCGAAGAACGTCAGCGTCCGCATGGAAACGGGAGCAATCCTGCGGGCCCCGGTGTGCATCGCTTCATCGTGTTCTGGCGTAGACGAGCCTGTCAGCAGATAGAGGCCCTTTTCCGCCAGATCGTCTATGCTCCCACGGACGGCATCGAATAGCCCTTCTGCAAGCTGATACTCGTCGATGAGACGGGGACGATCCCCGCCCAGCACCAGACGGGGATCCGTCCGCGCTGCGGTCAATGCGGCTCGGTCCTGATCGAGACGGATCTCGGAAGCCGCGAACCTGCGTGCTGTGGTCGTCTTTCCAACCGCCTTGGGTCCCCGGATCAACACAGCTCCGTGGGTCCTCAGACGATCCGAGACGAGATCCTCGATCACACGTGTCCGGTAGCTGGCCAATGGCGTTCCCTCTCCGAGTCTGCCGGAGCACTCCCATGAGTGGAGATGTCGTTTAAAGGATTGTTCTCATATCATTTTATGGATTGTACCCATGGTGGGCAAGGGATTGTGCTCGCCAGCCTCCTCCTGGCCCGAGGTCGCCGGCGAAGGGCGGGAGGTGGAAGTCCGGGTCGCTCTGGAGGTGGCTCGCCGTGACTCCTGCGCCGACTCCTCCTGGAGAGGGTGGTCCTGGCGGGCCTCGGGGGATTGGTGGGCCTGGCTGTGGGTGGTCAAAACCCCATCCGCCCTGAGATTATTCGGGTTTCGCTGGGTGAGATGGAGTGAGCATTGATGGGGGAGATGGTCAGCGGCTTGTGCCGATTTGTGGTTTCTGCGCTGAGGAGCAAGCGCGATCTCGTCCTCGAGAACGCCGCGCTCCGCCACCAGCTGATGGTGCTCCAGCGCCAGTCGAAAGCGCCACGGATCAAGAACCGTGATCAGCTCTTCTGGATCACCCTCCTGCGACTCTGGCCCGATTGGCCCGGCGCACTCTCTCTCGTCCAGCCCGCTACGGTTGTGAGGTGGCACCGCTCTGTGAACGCTTGATCGGATCAATCCGCAGAGACTGCCTCGACCATGTCATGGTTCTCAACGAAAGGCACCTCTTACGGGTTCTTCGTCGCTATGCGTCTTACTACCACGCATCGCGAACACTCCGGTCGTTGGACGACGATTGCCCTGAACCGAGGCCCATCGAACCAGCCGACATGGGGAAGGTGATTGCCCAACCCCAGGTCGGCGGGCTCCACCACCGGTACGGCCGCCAGCTTGCGGCCTGACGTCCTTTTCCTCACCCCAAGGCCCTTTTCCCTGTCGGCTACCCCAGGAGGGTAAGCCTCTATTGATCAGTGCCGGAATGCCCTTTGTTCGGACCTGATTCCACCCATCCGGGTACCTTCCTCCTCCAACCCGCCTCCTGAAAGACTCCTCAAACCTCCCCGACGACACGCTGGCAGCCACCTCTCGCTCTCCGCGCGACTCGGATGTGGTATTCGTCTCCCACAACCGTTGCTGGCTGGATCAGCACCAACACGCAGCGCCACCGACTCCAATGCCGGCACAACCAGATCCAGAGCACTCGATCTGACCTTTGGAGCAACGGCCTCTTTCGGTCCCGCTGAAGCACGGAGAGTTGGTGACGGAGGACGGCGTTCTCAGCCGCCAGGGAGGCATGGGATCGAGCCATGCCGGTGAGGGCACGGAGGACCAGAAGGAACCATGAGATCATAATCCCACGGTCCGGTGGCGGAGGGCAATACGTCTACCCCGCCAACGCGGATGAGGTTTTCGCGGAGCACGGGCGGAGCCGAGCACCAACACTGCAGAAGACCAGGTCCCACCTCCCCTCATACGAGGTCGTGGTTCCAAAGCCTACGGATGAAGGTCTCCACCGGAAGGATCTCGATCCCGTCGTCGGTCTTCCGGGCCTTCGACTCCCGGCACACGACGATCCGCCGTCCTACCTCCGGGTGATCCTCCGCGAGGCTCCGGAGGCCCTTCAGGTGGTGCGATCTGATGTTCGAGCGCGACTTGGCCTCCACGGCCAAGCGCATGTCGCCGACCACGAAGTCGACCTCGATGCCGCTCGCAAGGCGCCAATAAGTGAGATCCGCATCAACCCGACGGTAGCTGATGAAGGCCGTGAGTTCGTGGTACACCCAGTTCTCGAACGCCTTTCCGTAGAGCTCAGAGCCAGCGAGGAGCTCTCCCCTTCGGGCCAGTCGGTTCACCGTCCCCACGTCGGCAAAGTAGAACTTGGGTGCCTGGATCACGCGTCGCTTCGGCCGTTTACGGTAGGCGGGAAGCCAGCGCCCGAGCAGGGTGTCTTCCAGGATCCCGAAATAGCTCTTGGCCGTGTGGCTCGACACTCCGCATTCGCGTGCGATGTTCGAGAAGTTGACCAGCTCTCCGTCAGAGAGGGCCGCAATGTCCAGGAACTCTGAAAACACGGGTAGGTCACGGACCAGCCCTTCCGCGGCCACCTCCTCCTTCAAGTAGTCGGCCACGTAGGCCTCCAGCATTCGCCCCGGAGCCGCCGCCTGGTACATGCGAGGGAGATAGCCGTGATTCAGGATTCGATCCAGATGGAAATCTGAATCCAACTCTACGGCACACAATCCGTGCAACTCGTACCGGAAGGCTCGCCCGCCCAGGAGGTTCGCCGCTCCGCGCCTCACCTTGCGAGCGCTGGACCCGCAGAGTGCGAACCTGAGCCCCCGGTTTTCGATGAGCCAATGGACTTCGTCGAGCAGTGCCGGAACCTTCTGGACCTCGTCGATGACGACCTGGGTTTCGGACGTGGTCCCCGCAGCCTCGAGCTCTTGCCGCAGATACTCGGGATGAGCCAGGTACCGCCGGTACTCCTCCGACTTTAGAAGATCGATCCAGGGCACATCCGGGTAGTTCTCCCGGAGGAGGGTCGTCTTGCCGCTCTGGCGCGGTCCCCAGAGAAAGAAGCTCTCTGTTCCAGGGGGAGGCAGAGGAAGCGCACGTTTGAACATACTCTGCAAAGTATCATGATATCTTGAAGTGTCAATTCCCCTTCGGCCACTTGCACTCCCGGCAGCCCATATCCACTTCCACGAAGCCACGGCCCTCACTCACTAGCTTCTGGATCGCCTCCAGTTCGCGGCGTGATGTTGGGTGCCCGGTCAAGGCCGACTCAAGACACCCAAACCTGCTTGAACGCCACTACCTCCCAGACATCACCGGTCCGTTGGAGTTCGGCCCGATAGAGGCGGGAAGAGACGGGGCCCGCTCCACGTTCACTTCCGTCATGACCTTCATCAACACGGTGGCCTGATCTCCTTCCAGGGCTTCCAGCACGAAACCGACGGTGGAAGTGATGTCACCGGCCAGAGAGCAACTTCTCGGTGTTCCGTCCGGGCAGAGGAGAACGTCCTCCATGAAGGGCAAAGGGCATAGGTAATTTGAGGGCCTTACGACGTCCAGGAACCTCTGGAAGAATGTGGGCGGGGCGGACGGACCTCAGGGGTCAGGTACCGCAGCTCTGATCGAAGTCGTCTTGGGGAATGGGCTCAGGCTCAGCGGGATCGAAGCCGGGGGATTGGTCGAGGTCGTCGGGGGAGGATTCCCGGGCGACCTTGTCGTGTTCCGGCTGGCCGGGTGCCATGGCGAACTCGGTCTGGGGTGGGCCCCTGGCGGGGTGGATCAGCGGGGGTGAGGTACGCTCGCCGGAGGGCCCAGCGAGGGGGCGGTGGGATGGAGGAACGGGGCGCTCTGCCCGGTGCCCAAGATGAAGGCGGGGAAGACCTTCTCGAAATACCGATCTTGACCGGCTCCAATTGCTCGCCGGACTGGGACGTGTTCGACCGTGACGGTCGCTACCTCGGCGTCGTCACGCTGCCCGACCGGTGGGGAAGTGTTGACCCGCCGAAGTCGGGAGCACCAGATTCCGCACCATGGTACGCTCTGACTCAAACGGTGAGGTGGGGGTGGATGAGGCGGGCGCACCGGGGGGCGCGGAAGTGAAGCGCTGTCTGAACTGCGACGCTCCGTTGGTCGGCCCCTACTGTTCCCAGTGCGGCCAGGAGGCCCAGGAGCTCCGGGTCCCCTTTCGCCGGCTCGTGGGCGACCTCCTCCGGGAGGTGCTGGATCTCGACTCGCGGTTCGCCGTGACCTTTCGGCGGCTGCTCCTGAGCCCAGGATTCCTCACCCGGGAGTACCGGGCGGGCCGGCGGGTGCGGTACCTGTCCCCGTTCCGGCTCTATCTGATGACTTCGGTGGTCTTCCTCTTCCTCGTGACCTCCTTCGGCCATGGAATCCGGATTGCGGTGAGGCTGCCCGAAGGGACTGCGGCGGAGGGCCCCTTGTCGGGAGGCGGATTCGTCCAGATCTCGGGGTCCACCGAGTTCATGGGCCCTCTGGGCCCCCTGGTGGATCGGGGGCTTCAGGTGGCCCGGGAGGAACCCGATCGGGTGCGGACCAACTTCTTCCGGGCCTGGAGCTGGACCATGTTCCTGCTCATGCCCGCCTTCGCCCTTCTCATTTCCCTCTTCTTCCGGGGGTCGGGAGCCTACTTTGGAGAGCACCTGATCCTGGCTCTTCACTTCCACGCCTACCAGTTCGCGATCCTGTCGGTGGCCCTGTTGCTGGGCCTGATCCAGGGAGTGTTGGGGGTCGTGGCAGCGTCGCTGGCCCTAGGGGTCTTCATTCCCCTCTACCTCCTGCTGGCCCTTTGGCGGGTCTACCGCCAGCCTCTCTGGAAGACCGTTCTCAAGACCGCCCTGGTCGGGGCGCTATACGTGTTGGCTCTCGGGGTGCTCTCCGGGTTGGTCACCCTTGCGACCCTTGTGGCGGTGGCTTGACGGAGAGGACCGGACGCCGCGCTCCGCCACCAGCTGATGGTGCTCCAGCGCCAGTCGAAAGCGCCACGGATCAAGAACCGTGATCAGCTCTTCTGGATCACCCTCCTGCGACTCTGGCCCGATTGGCGCGGCGCACTCTCTCTCGTCCAGCCCGCTACGGTTGTGAGGTGGCACCGCTCTGTGAACGCTTGATCGGATCAATCCGCAGAGACTGCCTCGACCATGTCATGGTTCTCAACGAAAGGCACCTCTTACGGGTTCTTCGTCGCTATGCGTCTTACTACCACGCATCGCGAACGCACCGGTCGTTGGACGACGATTGCCCTGAACCGAGGCCCATCGAACCAGCCGACATGGGGAAGGTGATTGCCCAACCCCAGGTCGGCGGGCTCCACCACCGGTACGGCCGCCAGCTTGCGGCCTGACGTCCTTTTCCTCACCCCAAGGCCCTTTTCCCTGTCGGCTACCCCAGGAGGGTAAGCCTCTATTGATCAGTGCCGGAATGCCCTTTGTTCGGACCTGATTCCACCCATCCGGGTACCTTCCTCCTCCAACCCGCCTCCTGAAAGACTCCTCAAACCTCCCCGACGACACGCTGGCAGCCACCTCTCGCTCTCCGCGCGACTCGGATGTGGTATTCGCCTCCCACGGGGGCACAGGTCATGGATCCACAAGGGATGAGCCCCAGCGCTCCCTCATCCTCCCTTGCAGCAGAAAGTCTCGAGGGTTATCTTGTGCTGTACAATTGTACGATAAGCAGGATTCAAACATGCGAATCGTTTCCGATACCTCTGTCATCGTGGCCGTGATTGCCGGGGAGCCGGATCGGCCAACGCTCATCGAGCTCACCGAGGAAGCCGATCTCATTGCTCCCGAATCCCTAGACTGGGAACTGGGAAATGCCCTGGCGGCGCAGATTCGTCGTGGACGCCTTACGCTGGATCAGGCCAGGTGGTTCATCGGAGTGTACGAGCAGATCCCGATCCAGTTCGTGGATGTGTCCCTGGGCGCAGCCTTGGAAATCGCAGAGCAGTGCGGGATCTATGCGTATGATGCCTACATGATCGCATGCGCTCTGAAGTACCGGTGCCCCCTCCTGACCCTGGACAGAGGACTCATCCGGGCTGCGAGAGAGGCCGGGGTCGACGCAATGGAGGTGAATTGAAATGAAAGTATACACCTATTCGGAGGCCCGGCGCCGGTTTGCGGCGATTCTGGATGAAGCGCGTTCTGAGGGTTGCGTCTTGATTCGCCGGCGAGACGGACAGGAGTTCGTGCTGCGCCCAGCCGAGAGCACCGGCTCCCCCCTCGATGTCGAGGCTCTCGATCTGGGTTGGAGTAGGGAAGAGATCGTTGCCGCAGTGCGGGAGGGTCGGGAGCGGTAGCTCGGACCTCGTGCACGTCCGGTTGCCCTCCATCTCTCCACCCATGTGGGGTCCACTCAGGCGTTTCCAACGCACTCGCATACTCTTCCTTCACCCTCATGTGAAGGACAGGAACCAGCCCACACCAATGGGCCTTCGGCAATTGGGCCGATGGCCAAGCCCTTTCTGCCAACGTAGGTGGGACACGGGACGCCAATAGAATTAAGGTAGGGCGAGGCAGCGTTCTGCGTGCTCAGGCTCAAGGAACCGACCAGCGGGTCCTCCTCGGGGCGGGCTGGGTCTGGGTGGCCAATGGGGGCCCAGGACGTCGACAGGAACGGGACGCTTCTGGGCATCAAGGAGACGAGAAGGGTGGGGTAGGGGAATGGGAGGAACGTCCGGCCGGTTCCAGGTGAGCCCGAACCGGCCCTTCGAGCCGCCGAGCGAGAGGGATGCTGGGAAAGACGCCTTTCCGAAGTACTCGAATTCGACGCCGGGGCTCTTCGTCTCGCCGTTGAAGACCCTGCTACACCAACCCACTCCAACCCTACTCCACCCTTAGAGGCGCGAACCGACAGGCCCACGACGACTTCTTCGTCTTCCTCAACAACGATCCCGGCTACGGCAAGATCTTGGGCTGGTACATGGAGAACAACGAGGCCATGAAGCCGTCTTCGACGCCTGGCTCGAACCTCTGAAAGCCGTGGGTGCCGTCAAGAATGTGATCGAGCCACCGGGAAGCACGGATCACGTGCCTTTCAATCAGGCCGGGGTGCCCGGCTTCACCGCGATCCAGGACTACCGGGATTACGATGTTCGCACTCACCACACGAACATGGACTTCCACGAGCGGGTCAGCGACGAGGACCTGAAGCAGTCGGCAATCGTGCTGGCGGCCTTCGCCTACCAGGCAGCCATGTGGGACGGGGACATACTCCCGAATCCACCTCAGGGAAAGTGAGGGCAGCTGTGCTCAGGCGCTGGACCCCGCCCCGGGCGACCACCCACACAAGGTGACGGTCGCCTGGAAGCCACCCCAAGGTCGGGACCAGCCGGGCGGGGGAGTAGCCGGGAGGTCCGGCGAAGCAGAATCAAAGCCCGGACCCCGGGGTACGCGATCGTGCAGAAGCACTCCACCCAGGCACGGTGAGGAACCGGTGACGGCCCGGGCTCCCCCCGCGGCTCTGAGCGTAGCCGCGGCTGTTCCGAGGAAGATGCATGGCTGGCAACGCGGCAACGGACACGACTGGAGAGCATCGAGGAGACGAGCGACCCGATCCAGCCTCGGAGCGAGAAGAGACGATCCAGGAGCCGCCTGATGAGACGCCGCCCGAAGGACTGAGCCAGGACGAGGTACGACGTCGCCGGGAAGAGCACGGGTACAACGAGTTGGCGGAGGAAAAGACCAACCCCCTCCTCAAGTTCCTCTCCTACTTCTGGGGGCCCATCCCCTGGATGATCGAGGTGGCGGCCATCCTCTCGGCCATCGTCGGCCATTGGACGGACTTCATCATCATCACCTTCCTCCTCCTCACCAATACTCTGGTCGGGTACTGGGAAGAGCATCAAGCCGGAAATGCCATCGACGCCCTTAAGGAGAACTTGGCCGTAAAGGCGAAGGTCCGTCGGGATGGCAAGTGGAGCGAGATTCCTGCGCGTGAGCTCGTCCCCGGTGACCTCGTGCGCCTGCGCATCGGCAGCATCATTCCTGCGGATGCCCAGCTCAAAGAGGGCGACCCGGTGGACGTGGACCAATCGGCCCTGACTGGCGAGTCCCTTCCCGTGACTCGCAAGACCGGGGAGACGGTCTACTCCGGCTCCGTCCTCAAGCGCGGCGAGATCGATGCCGTCGTAACCGCCATCGGCGAGCACACCTATTTCGGGCAGACCGCCCAGCTGGTCGAGCGTGCCCGGACCAGCAGCCACTTTCAGCAAGCTGTGCTCAAGATCGGGAACTACCTGATCGTCCTGGCCCTGGCTATGGTGGCGGTGATCGTGGTCATGTCGCTCCTGCGCGGCGAGCCATGGCTCTCGACAGTGCGTTTCGCCCTGGTGCTCACCGTTGCCGCCGTACCGGTGGCCATGCCGACTGTGCTCTCCGTCACCATGGCCGTGGGAGCGAGGAAACTCTCCAAGCAGCAGGCGATCGTTCGAAAGCTGCCGGCGGTGGAAGAGATCGCGGGCATCGACCTGCTGTGCTCGGACAAGACCGGCACGCTCACCCAGAACAAGCTGACGCTGGGAGACCCATTCACCGTCGGCGATTCCGCCGCCGACGAGGTCGTCCTTTGCGGGGCGTTGGCGTCCCGCGAGGAGGATCAGGACCCCATCGATCTGGCGGTCCTCAAGGGCGTCAAGGACCGGGACCGCCTGGAGGCGTTCCGGATCGGCCACTTCCAGCCCTTCGATCCCGTCCACAAGCGGACCGAGGCCGACGTCACCGATCCCGACGGCAAGCACTTCAAAGTGGCCAAAGGTGCACCTCAGGTGATCCTGGACATGGCGGCGAACAAAGAACGGGTGGGCGAGTCGGTGGACCGGGCGGTGGATGACTTCGCCTCTCGAGGGTTCCGGTCCCTGGGCGTGGCGCGGGCCGACGACGACGGCCAGTGGCAGCTGCTCGGCGTCCTGCCCCTCTTCGACCCCCCGCGGGAGGACTCCCGCGCAACCATCGAGGCGGCGAAGGACATGGGCCTCGAAATGAAGATGGTCACGGGCGACCAGGTGGCCATCGCCAAGGAGATCGCCGGACAGATCGGAATGGGGCAGAACATCCTGGACGCCACCGTCTTCGGGCCGGGGGAAGAACCCGGCGGGGAAGGCGAGCAGCCGGGGGAAGAAGGCCCCGAGCTCCTCGAGGCGGTCCAGGAGGCGGACGGCTTCGCCCAGGTGTTTCCCGAACACAAGTACCGCATCGTGGAGATGCTCCAGGCCCAGGGCCACATCGTGGGTATGACCGGGGATGGGGTCAACGATGCTCCTGCCCTGCACAAGGCCGACGCCGGGATCGCCGTCTCGGGGGCCACCGATGCCGCGCGTGCCGCAGCCAGCATCGTCTTGCTGGCGCCCGGCCTCTCCGTGATCGTCGATGCCATCCGGCAGGCCCGGCAAATCTTCGAGCGGATGAACAGTTATGCGATCTACCGCATCACCGAGACGCTCCGGGTTCTCTTCTTCGTGACGGCGTCCATCGTGGCCTTCAACTTCTATCCGGTGACGGCCATCATGATCGTCCTCCTGGCGATCCTCAACGACGGGGCCATTCTCTCCATCGCGTACGACCGGGCTCGTTGGTCGCACAAGCCACGAGCGTGGCAGATGTCGCGCGTCCTCATCGTCGCCACCTGTCTCGGGACCATGGGGGTCATCGAGACCTTCGGGCTCTTCTATCTGGCGGATCGCGTCTTCGACCTCGGACGGGCCGTCCTCCCTTCGCTAATCTACCTGAAGCTCTCCGTCTCGGGGCACCTGACCATCTTCGTGACCAGGACCGAGGGCCCCTTCTGGTCCCACCGACCGTCCTGGATCCTCCTGGGGGCCGTGACGGGAACGCAGATTCTGGCCACCTTCATCGTGGTGTTCGGCCTGCTCATGCCGGCCATCTCCTGGCGCTGGGCGGGCTTCGTGTGGGGCTACGCCTTCGTCATGTTCTTCCTGGAAGACCGCCTGAAGCTCCTCGTGTACGCTATCCTGGACCGACGGGAAAGCCGCCGGAAGCCGAGGAACGGGAAGGACAGGACGCTCGCTCCGGCCGCCGGATAGCACGCCCTATCAGGACTCTTTGCGGCGCTGCGGGCATACGTCCCAAGATCCGGGCCTGTTCGAGTACGGTGCACTCCGCCCGCATCGGCTCCTATTTCTGCCACAGGATATGCTCATCCTCCAGCGGGATCGAAACATTCTGCAGCCGCGGCAGTGCTCGAACCGTGTAGGCCTCCGCTGAGCGATCCGCCGGCACTTTGCACCGGTAGACGCGTATCCCGTCGGACCCTTCCGTCGCCCCTTCCGCCTCCATCGGGTGGTGTACTGGCTCACCGCCATCCGATGCTTGAGCGTAGAGCTCCACCTTCACGGTCTCGGGATCCAGGCCGCTCAGGTGGACCGATACTTCGAAAGCGTACTCGTTCTCCTCGGTGCTCACCCTGGCGTCGCCGAATCGCAAGCCGCTCCATCGTTCGTCCATGGCTCGCTGCTCATCGACCAGCCGCTGCCCTGCGAGGCCCTTGCGGTTCATCCGCTGCCGGCAGGCTTTGGCGCCGGGCAGGTAGTACCGCTCGACGTACTCCCGGACCATCCGGTTCGCCGAGAACCGTGGAGTGAGCTGGGCCATGCTTTCTCGCATCAAGCCGACCCAGGCCCTTGGGATGCCGTCCTGGCGCTCATAGAACCGAGGCACCACCTCCTGCTCGAGGATCCGGTACAGGTCTTCGGCCTCCTTCGCATCCCAGGCCGGATCCTCGTCGTGCTCCTTCCCGTCCCCGAGCGCCCAGCCCACGTCGCTCGTATAGGCCTCGGCCCACCACCCATCCAGCTCCGAGAGATTGAGGCCGCCGTTGGCCAACACCTTCATGCCGCTCGTGCCGCAGGCCTCCCAGGGTCGACGAGGCGTATTGACCCAGACGTCCACCCCCCGCACAAGCTGCTGGGTGAGCAGCATGTCGTAGTCGCTGAGGAAGATCACGTGCGAGCGGGCCTCGGGTCGCTTCATGAACTGCGTCCACCGGTGGATGAGCTCCTGCCCTGCCTCGTCGGCCGGATGGGCTGTGCCCGCAACGATGAGCTGAACCGGATGCTCGGAGCTGGTGAGGATGCCGAGGAGCCTCTCGGGGTCGTGCAGGAGGAGGGTAGGACGCTTGTAGGTGGCGAAGCGGCGCGCAAACGCCAGGGTCAGGGCCTCGGGATCGAAGACGTTACCGGCCGCCTCGATCTCCTCGACCTCAGAGCCGGAGGCTTCCAGCTGCCGGGGCCACCGCTCCCTTACATAGTTCACGAGCTCCTGCCGCGACCTCGTTCGAAGCTTCCACAGATCCGCGTCCGACACCTGGCGGAGGTCCTCCTCTAGCGACTCCGTGGTGTCGAGCCAGCGGCTCTCCCCGCACGCCGCGGACCACAGCCCGTCGGCGGCCGGCGACTCCCAGCTCGGCATGTGCACACCGTTGGTGACGTGGCCGACGGGTAGCTCTTCGAGCGGCCATCGAGGGAAGAGGGGCGCGAACAGCCGGCGGCTCACCGTTTCGTGCAGGCGACTGACGGCGTTCACGGCGCCACTGCAGCGGATGGCCAGGTAGGCCATGTTGAAGGTCTCCGAGTCGTCCCCGGGATCCTTTCGCCCGAGAGCGAGGAGCTGGTCCATGCCGATGCCCAGCTCCTTGGCGTACCCGCCCAGGTACTGCCGCACCAGACCCGGGGCGAAATGATCGAATCCCGCGGGCACCGCCGTGTGCGTGGTGAACAGGTTGCCGGGCCGGGTCGCGGCGAGGGCGACCTCGAAGCCCTGGCCGGATTTCTCGGCAAAGGAGCGGGCCCGCTCCAGGGCTGCGAGGGCTGCATGGCCCTCGTTCAGATGGCACACCTCGGGGTGGAGATCCAGGGCCTCGAGGAGCCGCCAGCCCCCGATCCCGAGCAGCAGTTCCTGCTGCAGCCGGAGTTCCGGGCCACCCCCGTAGAGCTCGCTCGTGATGCCCCGGTGAATCGCCAGGTTGGCCGCGTCGTTGCTGTCCAGCAGGTAGAGCTTCACCCGACCCACCTGGACCTGCCAGGCGCGGAGCCAGACGGAATAGCCCGGGAGAGCGATCTTCAGGCGGAGCCACTGGCCGTCGGACATCCGGAGGGGTGTGATGGGCAGCTGTCCCGGATCGTTGTAGGGGAAGAGGGCCTGCTGCTCCCCCTTTCGGCTGATCACCTGACGGAAGTACCCCTGCTGGTAGAGGAGGCCCACACCCACCACCGGGACGCCCAAATCGCTCGCCGACTTGAGGAGGTCTCCGGCCACGTTGCCCAGGCCGCCGGAGTAGATCGGCAGCGCCTCGCTCAACATGAACTCCATGCTGAAGTAGGCGACGCACGGCAGGGAGGCCTGCGAATGCTCTCGCCGAAACCAGCTACCGGACTCGGACGCCTCCCGCTTCTCCCGCACGAGCTCCTCCACCCGCTGGCGGAACTCCTCCTCCCCGAGAGCATCCACGAGCCGCTTCCGGGACACCGTCTGAAGCACCACCCAGGGATTGTGCGTGACCTCGAACAGATCCCGATCCAGCCCCTGCCACACTTCGTCCGCGTAGTGGCTCCAGGACCATCGCATGTCCAGGGCCAGCTCCGCCAATGAATCGAAACCCTCGACGTCTTCGGGCAGAAACCCGTGTGCCGGACTGCTCAAACGCTTCTTGCTGGTCATGGTCCTGTGCCTTTCGCCGACTCCGCGGCCGTCCGGTATCCGAGTCGGCCGCAGCCGATCTCTCGCGCTCGTCCAGGTCATTGGGGATATAGGAGGATACTCGGGAACCCGTGCCTGGTGCCCCACGGAGCTCGCCGAACGCCCCGGGCGACCGTTGGAGAGGGATAGAGGGATAGAACCTATGTGGGGGGGTTGTCAGGCAGGGCCTGACAGAAGGGAAGCAAGAGCGGGCCACTGGAGGTATGCTCTTCCGTGGGAGGTAAAGGCTCACCGAAGCCAAGGAGGAAGAGATGCCAACAGCAGCCCGCAAGATGGAACCTACGACAGCGGTGCCGATCCTGCATCTTGCCTTTGAGCTGGAGACGAACGCTGGGGCCCTGATCCGGGTGATACGAGGGATCCCGGGCACCCGGCATCTGTGCCTGGAGGAAGGCACGCATGCGAGTTGGTTGTACCAAGTGCTTTCGCCTGACGTGGAGGAGATCGTGGTGGCCGGGGTGAGCGAGAGCCGGGGCCCGAAGAGCGACAAGCTCGATGCCTTCGGTCTGGCCGAACAGCTCCGGATCGGGGCAATCAAGCGGAAGGTATACAAGCAGCGAGGCGAGTTCGGAGCACTGAGGCACCATGCCCAAGCCTATACGCTCCTGGTCAGCGATTCGGTGCGGGTGCAGAACCGGATCAAGAGCCTGTTCCGTTCCCGGGGTGTGGGGGTGGCGGGCAAGAGCGTGTTCTCGGTGGCGAAGCGGGAGGCCTGGTTGAAGAAGCTTCAGGTGTCGACCCGGTCTCTGGCCGAGCTCCTGATGCAGGAGCAGGACGGTCTGCTCGAGCTACGCAGGGAGGCCGAGAAGGCGATGCTGGCCGAGGCCCGGAGGCACCGGGCCTGGCGGCTGGTGAAGAGTTGCCCGGGACTGGGCGAGATCCGAACAGCCCAACTGCTGCCCATCGTGGTGACGCCCTACCGGTTCAAGAACAAGCGGTCGTTCTGGGCCTACTGCGGCCTGGGGATCGTGATGCGGAGCTCGTCGGACTGGGTTCGGACCCAGAGTGGAGAGTGGGTGAAGGTGCCGGTCCAACAGAGCTGGGGCCTGAACCGGAACTCAAACCGGATGTTGAAGGGGATCTTCAAGGGAGCGGCCACGACCGTGATCGGCCAGGCCAAGGACGAACCGTTGTATCGCCACTACCGGCAGTTGCTGGACGGGGGCACGAAGCCGAACCTGGCGAAGCTGACCCTGGCTCGTCAGGTGGCGTCCATCATGCTGGCAGTGTGGCGCAACCAGGAGGTGTACGACCCGGCACGAGCGGGCCAGGTAGTCTAGCGCGGATCCGGACCTGCGGAAGGGGTGCGGAGGGCAGTAGGGGTATCGAGCGCACCGGCGATCCGGAGAAGCGAACGGTACAGGGGAGAGCATCCATTGAATTCCTGGGCCGGGCCCGTGGGCCTGAGTCCCCCGGGATAGGCTATGCCCCCCTGGTGCACCGAACGAAGCAATGGGCCAGAGAGTCCCAGATAGAAGGATGGTTCCCGACCTCAAGCGGAGAACGCCAAGGCTGGAAGGTCACCCGGACGACGGACGCTGAGACAACGCTCCACTCCTGCCCGCCGGGGTCTAACCGACGACCCGGGCCTGCAAAAGCTACGGACGCTGGCGCTCACACCATCTGCCGTCGGCGAATGGGTGAGGTATGTGTTGACCGCCTGCCCGATAGAAGGGAGTTCAAGGACCCTGTGGCCGTTCAGGCCAAGTGGGCATTTGGGCAGATGGGGTAGGGCCACGCAAGGATCGGGAAAGCAGAGGGGGTTGGGGGGTGTGGACGTTGGGTTTTCGGGATTCAGAGAGTGTGCCTCCGGCGGGCCGGCACGATAGAGGAGTTCAGGCGCCCCAGCTTTGGTCGAATTGGTCTTCGGGGATGGGCTCGGTGTCAGCGGGATCGAACTCGGGGGTCTGGTCGAAGTCGACAGGAAGGGAATCCTGGCTGAGCTCGTCGGTGTGCCAGCCCACGTGGCCCACGTCGAGTTCGGTCTGCGGTGGTCCGCGGGCCGGATGGATCAATGGGGGCGAGGTGGGCTCGCCGATGGCGCTCGTGGCCGGCTCGTCCAACGCCGGCGCGCCGATGTGCAGCCCCAGGCCAGGGCGGGATTGTAGTGGCCCGGCCTCCGATGGCGGCGCTGACGCCCGCTTCGCGGCGCTCGTCCTTGCCGAGGCGTACCGGGTCCGGGCAGAATACGTACCATGGCGTCCATTCCTCCATCGATCCGCTACGTGCGCACGAGCGATGGCGCAGACATCGCTTACTGGAAGCTCGGACGAGGTCCGGTACTGCTGCACTCACCGAACGTGCAGCTCGGTCACGCGCAAGCGGAGTGGTCGGTCGACGGGATGCGGCGGTGGTACGAAGAACTCGCCCGTCACTTCACCGTTGTCCGTTACGATCACCGTGGCGGCGGACTGTCGAGTCGCGACGGCGGCGCACAGTCCATCGATGCTCTGATCCATGACATCGATGCCATTGCCGGAAGAGTATCCCCGGCTCCCGTCGTACTGCTGGGCTGGCTCAGCGGCGGCCTGCCCGCAATCGCCTGGGCGGCGCAGAATCCGTCACGCGTTTCGCATCTCGTGCTGTGGAGCAGCTTCGCTCGCGACATCGCCCACGGACAGGCCCCCCGCCTGAGGGCCCTTTTCCAGATGGCGGCGACAGACTGGGAGCTCTTCACCGAGTCGTTGTGCCAGGCGGCGGTCGGGTGGCGCAACGCGGACGTGGCGCGACGCTGGGCAGCGGTGGCACGAAAGGCAACGACTCAGCAGGAGTTCCTCGCCTACGTGCAGGCCCGACGTACATGGGACGTGCACGATCATCTCGGTCAGGTGCAAGCGCCCACCCTGATCTTCCACGATCGCTCGAACCGGCTCGCGAGCGAGGAGCGGAATCGCGAGCTTGCGGCGGGAATCCCCGGTGCACGTCTCGTCCTGTGCGACACGGCGGACGGGACTCCCGGCAACGATGTGCTCGAGTCGGTCCTCGCACTGGTCGGGGTCGGCGAGGGCGTGGCCAGCGGTCTCGAGGAGCTCAGTCCGCGGGAACGCGAGGTTCTTGCCCTGGTCGTCGAAGGAGCGAAGAACTCGGAGATTGCCGAGCGGCTCTACATCAGCGTGAACACGGTCACGCGCCACCTGACGCACATCTACGCAAAGCTCGGAGTCGGCGGCCGGGCGCAGGCCGTGCGATACGCCCTGGAACAGGGCCTGGACAACTCCTGATCCCAGAAACCCGGGATCCCGAGCGGCCCTGATCCCAAGTTCCTGCGATATGCAGCGCCGTCACACCGTCGAGATTTCTCCTCGTGCCCCGCATCGCTGGTCGATGCGCAGTCGCACGGAACCGGAACCGAGAGGAGGATCTCATGCTGAAGTGCTCAGTTGCGATCGGAGTGATGGCGGTGCCCGCGCTCGTCGTCGGATGTAGCCAGGGCCCGGTCGTGCCGAATGGAAGCACGTCGGAGGAATTCGACGCACCCGTGGCCGCGTCCGTCGTGGCGACGCCTGCCTCCGCGGACCCCGTCTGCGTCCCGTTCAAGGTGAGGGGCAGCCCGGGTTCGGTACAGGTCACGGGGGGTCCACCGCCCGCACCCCTCCACCTCACGATCCACGCGGAAGGAAACGCCACGCATCTCGGGCATTATTCGTCGTCGGCCAGCGGCGTGGTCACGTTCACGTCGCCCACGGCGGCGGTCTTCGATGGGGGCGGGATGTTCACGGCAGCCAACGGCGATGATCTCGATTTCACCTACTCGGGCGACTTCTTCCCCGGCCCGGTCGCCGGCGGCCTCGGCAACTACGAGATCGTGGGTGGAACGGGACGGTTCGACGGAGCCTCGGGAAGCGGCGTGTTCAGGAGTGAAGGCGGCAAGACCACATTCGAAGGCGACCTCTGCTTCGCTCGATAAGCCCGGGGGTACGTCTGCAGGTTCGGACCACCGGTCGAGCGTGGCATTCTCGCAGCGACGGCCACCGTGTACCTGGCGCACGACGTTAAGCACTATCGCAAGGTAGGTCTCGAGGTGCTCGCGGACGACGCGGTGCAGCGTGGTGGTCTCAGGCCGGCGGCGCCGGTAGGGCTGGGCACGGGGGGAGCTCTCTTCGGGGTGTAGCGGCGGGAGCGGCTCCCCTCCCGTTGCGGCTAGGGATAAGGGATAGGGAAAATTAGGACCCTACTGGTTTCTTACTGGTTTCTTTGGGCTGAGGGGCAAAGTGGGGAGAGGGCCGAAACCGGGCAAGAGTGGGGAATGGGAGGGGGTGTCGCGGCGTTTGGGCTGGCCGTAAGGTGTTGGGGGACGCGCCTCAGGCGGGGTGTTGCGTTTCGCGCCCGCTGGCGGGGGCGGTTGCACACGGGCTGACACGGAGTACCTGAGGTAAGAGAGGGGCGTTCCGTTCCGAGTGCGCCCCTGGTGCGGAACGGACGGAACGGGTGAGCTGAGCGCGTTGCGCTGCGGTTCTAGGATCGGGGGTGGACAGGATGGTTGGGGGCAGCGCGCCCCCTTCCGCTCCGGCCGGTGTTCTTACCCCGATTCAGTGGACAGATGAGCACTGCGGTTGAGTCGTTCTGTTGTTCGTTCTGTTCCCCCTCTCGTGGGTGTCAGAAGGTTCCGCTGCTCTGCAGCGGAATAGAACCCAGCCCAGCCCCGATGCCCAGAGGATCAGCCGGGAGTTCAGCCGGGACCGGGTCGGCCGCCGCGGCTCCGGGCCAGTTCTTTGCCTCGAAATTCGCCGGCGAAAGGTAGCCGAGCGACGAGTGCCGCCGATGAGGATTGTACCACCCTTCGATATAGCGGAACAGCGCAGGCCGAGCTTCCGCCGGAGTGCGGAATGAATACCGGTCCAGCAGCTCACATTCCAGGGTCCCGAAAAACGACTCGGCCATGGCATTGTCGTAGGCATCGGCGACCGATCCCGTCGAGGGTATCACGCCTGCCTCTCTGCAGCGCTTCCCGAACGCCAGCGACGTGTACTGACACCCCTTGTCGCTGTGGTGGATCACCCCCTCCGGTCTTCTCTGCTCCAGGGCCATGTCCAGGGCGTCCAAGACCAGCTCCGTTCTGAGATGGGTTGCCATGGCCCACCCCACGATCCGGCGGCTCCAGACGTCGAGCACGACGGCCAGGTATAGGAAACCGGCCCAGGTCCGTACATACGTGATGTCGGCCACCCAGAGCTGGTTCGGGCCCGTCGCCGTGAAGTCCCGCTCCACCAGGTCCGGCGCTGCTTTTACGCCCCTCGCCCGCAGGGTTGTGCACGTCCACTTGCGGGGGCTCACGCCCTGGATCCCGGCCACTCTCATCACTCGGGCCACCCGGTTCAGGCTGGCCCGGGGGCCACGGTCGACCAACTCCGCATGGATACGCGGAGACCCATAGGTCTCGTCGCTCTCGACGTGGATCTCCTTGATCCTTCCCAGCAAAGCCGCGTTTGCCCTCGACCGGGCCGAGGGCTCCCGCTTCAGCCACGCGTAGTAGCCACTACGCGACACTCCCAACACCCGGCACATCGTGGCGACGTGGAAGTTGGCCTGGTTCGCCTTCACGAATCCGAAGGCTTCGGAAGTGTAATGGACTCCCTCGCCGGGGCACCCGCCCGGGCTGAGCCCGGGTGGGTCGGGCCGCTGCTTTTCCCAGTATCTCCCGCTCGACCTTCAGTTGCCGGTTCTCTCGCCGGAGCTCCCGGAGTTCGTTGCGCTCCGCCGTCGTCAGCCCATCGGCCCGGAGTCCGTCATCGATATCGGCCTGGGTGGTCCACTTCCGAATCGTGTTCGCCGACGGGTCGTATTTCTTCGCCAGACTCTCAGGGCTTTGCCCCGCCCGGACCAGCTCTACCATCTGCCGCTTGAACTCGGCTGGGTACTTCTTCCTATCTTGCGACATGCGGACACCTCCTTTACCTCAATTCTGGGGTGTCCACTGAATCGGGGGAACCTCACAGATCAACCTCTTTGGTTCCGGCTCGTCCGGGTTAGGATGATTCTCTTCCAGTCACTCCGCGTATCACTCGAACGCGCACCACGTACTGCACGTCGAATTCGTCGCGGGCCACGCCGTAGATAACGTTGCCCACGAAGAGCCGGGGCTGGAAACGCGATGGCATGGAGACGATTCCCAGGTACCGGCCCCGCCTATCGAATACATCCCATTCAGAGCCACCGAAGTCTTCAATGAAGTTGTAGCGCTCGATCTCCGCGTCACTCAGGTCTCCTGGCGCACGAACAGTCTGGACCCACAGGGTTCCATCGGGGCCTGGTTGAATCTGAGAAAAGGCTGGGAAATTCTCCGCGAAGCTCACCCGTCTATGGTATTCTCTCAACCGAGAGGGAGGTACGCCCGCAGCGAGCCAGGCCCGATCCAGGTAGGCGAAGAATGCTCGGATATCTCGATCGGTGATCTTCCGGGCCTCATGTTCTCGTACGATGATCCGGCGAAGGGTGCCCGTCCTATCGTATTGGCGGAGCCGGTATTCATTGTTGATTCCGTAGATGACAGTCAGCGAGTCTGTAACTGTCCACATCGGCTCGGGCGTGAAGTACCGCAACGCTCCACCTTCACCAAAGAGACCCCCTGCTGGGAGGGCGAGCAAAGTCTCCCCGAGTCCGCCATCAGGCCTGATCCGGCGAAGTTCATCCATTAACACAAGCGGTGAATCGTGCTCAGGACTCCGATTAGGGCGGAACTGACCGACTGGGATCCCGGTTGCTGGGTTCCACCGAAACCGGAGCGGACGGTGAGCGGAAAGATCGATTGGGCTCGCATCGACGAACCGGCCCTCAGGATCGAAGCGGTGGATCCGCAAATTGTTTGCATCCGGAACTAGAAGGGTGTCGCCCGACCCGATAAAGACGTCCGTGACTCCAGGGCCAAACTCTCCCGGGCCTCCTCCCGGCGAACCGAAACTCCGCACGAATCCGCCGCCACCGGTGAACTCTCGAAGTTCGCGAGTTTGGCGGTCCATGACGACGATGTGGCCGACGCTGGTCAGAGCGATGGAACCAATTTGGGCAAACTGATACCGTGGGTCTCTCCCGAAGCTCCCGATCCGGAGTTCCTCCTGGACGCTCCAGGTGTTGCCACTCGGCCAAACACCCACGGCTGGATTGGTTACGATCAGGACGCCCGCGCTATCAACTTCGGAGCCAGTCCATCCCGGATCGAGCTCGGACCCACCGCAGTTTGCCAGAGCCATGTAGAGTCCAAGGAGCACGTTGAGTCTGCGGCGTTTGGGTCCTTGAGCGACCACGGGCTTCCCCATCTGGACTTCCACCTTGCGGAATCAACCTAACGGTTTGGGTTTCTGCTGCCGTGCAGGATGCCAGCCGACGCCCGGAAACTCAAGGAAGACGCCCCCGAACGAAGCACGGTCAGTAGCAGACCCGTGTTATGTAGTGGAGGGTGGGGTTCGACCCCAAGCCCTCCATATCCTGATTGTTCTCCTTGATTGCGTGCAGGCAAGTCGCCGCGGATAACCCCATAAACGGTACACAAAGCGGAAAATGGCTACGAGGGCTAGTGGGGGGTTGACTGTGAGTCATGTAACCCTGTGGGTAGCGAAAACCCCATCAGCCCTGAAATTACTGGGTTCTTGACGACTCGGAGAAAGCGGGTGGCGACGGGGGATTGGATCAGGATTGCGGTATGGGCTCTGGTGTCGGCGCTCAGGAGGCAGCGGAACCTAGCGCTTGAGAACCTGGCCCTCCGGCAGCAGCTGATGGTCCTGCAGCGACAGAAGGGGACGGGGCGTCTGAAGCAACGCGATCGCCTCTTCTGGGTCGCGCTGCGGCGAGCGTGGCCGGGTTGGCGCCGGGCCCTCGTTCTCGTCCGACCCGCCACCGTGGTCGGCTGGCACCGCAGAGGATTTCGGGCCTACTGGCGCTGGAAGAGCAGGCCCAAAGGAGGACGGCCGCGCATTGATCCATCGGTGCGACGCCTGATTCGCCACATGTGGAGCTCGAACCCGACGTGGGGCGCGCCGCGCATCCAAGCCGAGCTGCATAAGCTTGGGATCGATGTGAGTGACTCCACCATTCGGCGCTATCGGCCGCCGCGGCCCAGGCAGCCATCCCAGACCTGGCGCTCGTTTCTGGAGAACCACCTGGGTGACATCGCGGCGATGGATTTCTTCATCGTCCCCACGGCCACCTTCCGCGTGCTCTACGTCTTCTTGATCATGGCGCACCACCGACGCCGGATCCTGCACTTCAACGTCACGACGTCACCCAGCGCGCGTTGGACAGCGCGACAAGTCCTCGAGGCGTTCCCCTACGACACTGGACCTCGATTCCTGCTCCATGACCAGGACAGGATCTTCGCCGGCGACGTCGCCCGGCGAGTGCGGTCGATGGGGATCGAGGAGGTGCTGACAGCGCCGGGATCGCCTTGGCAGAATGCCTACTGCGAGCGCCTGATCGGCTCCACTCGTCGGGAATGCTTCGACCACGTCGTCGTGCTCAATGAACGACATCTCCTGCGGGTGCTTCGGAGCTACGCGTCCTATTACCACGATTCGCGGACCCACCGTGCGTTGGATGGCGACTCCCCTGACGGCCGTGCGGTCGAGCCACCCGAGCAGGGCGAAGTGATCGCATACCCGCAGGCAGGTGGGCTCCATCACCGCTACGCCCGGCGCGCAGCCTGATCTTCCGGTTCACGGAAGAAGGCTCTTCTCGACGTCCGGTCGGCCGGACGCGAGCCATCGTGTGCCCCAGCCGAGAGTGTCGTCCCGTACAGGTATCGAGGCCGGCTATCTGACCCGTCTTGGGCCCCTCACCTACGCACATGATCCCGCCCGCCGCTCCACCGCAGGCGTCTCGCGAGCCCTCGGTCGGCAGCTCCCGCACTGCGATGAGTTTTTCGCTACCCACAGGGCGCTCACCCTCAGTCGCCTCACATGTGTTGGCGGCTACCCACCCCAATTGCATACAAGGCGAAGGGCCGCAAGCCAGAGGCGCTTAGGGCAGGTGCTCAAGGTGACAAGGCGACAAGGTAGCCGGATGCGCTTATCGGTGCCGGACGCCGAGGAGATGCCACGCCGGGTCGACGGTCGGGTAGGTCGACAGGATTGCCGCGGCCAGCTCGACGCCGGGGGTCTTCGTCTCGCCGTTGAAGAGCTTGCTACACCAACCCACTCCAACCCTACTCCACCCTTAAGGCCTCCATGGGGTGGGCCCCGGCGGCCCGGAGGGCTGGGGCCAGGGACGCCAATGCCGCTCCCAGGACGAGGAGGGCGGCGCTTGCCGCAACGGCCGTGGGGCTCAAGGGGCTGACTCCCAGGAAGATGGAGCGGAGGGCCAGAGCAGCGCCGCCTCCCAGGACCAACCCCGGGAGGAGACCGACGAGGGACAGGAGCACCCCTTCTCTCACGACCATCCCCACGACCCGCCGGGGATGAGCCCCAAGCGCGATCCGGAGCCCTACCTCCCGCCGCCGTTGGCTCACCGAGTACCCGATCACACCGTAGATCCCCAGCATAGCCAGGGCGAGAGCCATGAGGCCGGCCGCGCCCAGCACGGACGAGAGCACGCGCTGAGGCGCGGTGGCGTTGTCCGTCACGTTCGCCATGAGGTCCGCGCGCAGGATTGGAAGCTCCGGATCCAGATCCCGGACCTGCTGGCGGAAGGTCGGCAGCAGGCCGCGAGGATCCCCCGCGGTCCGGATGTGGACGATCACGTCGCTCCGCCTGGATTGGGCGAAGGGATACCAGATGTGGGGAGGGGGATCCTCGTCCACCGCGTGGTACCTGGCGTTGGCCACCACTCCCACAACTTCCACTCGCTCGTCGCTACCCCGCATCCCTACATACCTTCCGAGCCCATCCTCCCCCGGCCAGTAGCGATCCACGAAGGCCTGGTTCACCAGCGCCACCTTCACCCCGTCTTCATCGTCCCCGGGCGTGAAATCTCGGCCTCTCAGGAGCCGCATGCCCACGACGTCCAGGTATCCGGGGCTGACCGTGGCGAAGCCCAGCGTCACCTGCTCTTCGGGCGCGAGCTCATAGCCTTCGGGCTCCACGCCACCCAGATATTCACCACCGCCCTGGAGGGGGATGATGGACCCCAGCGCCACCTCTTCCACTCCGGAGAGGCTCCGCAAGCGCTCCGTGAGGCTCGCCAACCACGCCTGTCCGTCCTCCTTCCCGTACCCGCCGTAGTCCAGGTCGAGAGAGAGAACGGCGACCCGGGAGGGGTCGAAGCCCAGGTCCAGGGTTCGGGCATGGGAGAGGCCCTGAATCAGAAGGAGGGTCACCAGGACCAGGACCAGGGAGCCGGCCACTTGGCCTCCTACCAAGAGGCTCCGAAGGCTCAGGCGCCGGACTCTACGTCCTGTCGTTCCCCCCTTCAACGCGGCCATGGGATCGGCCCTGGAGGCCCGGAGGGCGGGGAGCAGTCCGAACGTCAGGCCGGTGAGCATGCTGACGCCCATGGCGAAGATTCCCACCTTCAGGTCCACGCTCAAGTTGGCCCCGGGAAACCCTCTGGACGGTAGGCCGAGGCGCGCCAACCCGGCGAGGAGGGATGACACCCAGAGGCCGAGGATACCGGCGGAGCCGAAGAGGAGCAGGTTCTCCGTGAGGAACTGGGTCAGTATCCTCCTGCGTGAGGCGCCAATGGCGCCCCGCACCGCGATTTCGGAGCGGCGCTGGAGTGCCCGTGAGAGAAGGAGGTTCGCGACGTTGGAGCAGGCGATGAGGAGAATGAGGCCCACCACGGCCAGAAAGCCGACGGAGAGGAGCGCTGTGGGCACCCCCTCGGGGAGCCGTGCCTGGAGCTCCGTCAGGGCGCGGAGCCCTCTGGGGTTCTCCCCGAAGAGATTCCAGTTCCCGGGGTGGGTCTCCACCATGTGCTGGGCCAGGGCGTCGAGCTCCTCCTGAACCTGGGGGAGCGTCACCCCTTCTCGCATGCGGCCCACGATGCCCAGGGAGAGGTGGCCCCGGTCGTCGCGGCCTTCCTGGACGGGCACCACGGCCTCGACGAGGACCGGGGCGCTCAGGCCGGTCATTCCCGGGGGCCCCACTCCAACGATGGTGAAGGGGCGCCCGTTGATGCGGATGGTGCGTCCCAGGATGTCCGGATCGGCATCGTACGTGCGTTGCCAGAGCTCGTAACCGATGACCGCCACCTCACCTCCTGACGCAATGTCTTCAGGAAGGAAGGCGCGTCCCCGGGACAGGGGAATGCCCAGCAGGTCGAAGTAGTCTTCCGACACCTGGAGCCCCCGGAGCATCCGGGTCTCTCCCGATTTCGTGGTGACCGCCAGGTCCCCGCCCCGGAAGGCCGCTACGTCCTCGAGGCTCGCCAGGCTCCGGCGGAAATCCTCGAAATCGGGGTACGCGCTGGGCCCGCGGCCGCGGCCACGGTGGGTGGAGACGATCCGGACCAGAGCGTCGGGGTCCTGGACGTAGGGCGTGGGGCGGAAGACCAGGGAGTTCAGGGCGGTGAAGAGAACCGTCGACACTCCGATGCCGAAGGCCAGGGAAAGGAGGGACACGGCGACGAAGCCCGGGGAGCGAGCCAAGTGCCGCAACGCCAGGCGGACGTCCCATCGGATGAACTCGGAGAGGGAGGCGAGCATCCCGCGGCGGTGCCGCACCGTCGGGCTTGGGCCCGCGGTGACGCAGCGGGGGGTTGTCTTGGCGGCACGCTCCGATCTCGCGGTCTGGACGAGGGACCGGATCTCCCGGAGCAGAAAAGCAAGGCTGGACCGGAGCCCTGAACCTCGGGCCTCCGCCCAGAGCCTCTGAAAGGTGTCCGTGGCTTCCTTCGCGGCGGCGGCACCGAGGGAGGGCGACGCGCGGCGGAGAAGGACCCCGAACAATCGTCCGGCGGGATTGGGGCTGCTACCCGAGGTGGAACGCTGGCCCGGCTTCCCCCCTTGTTTCGGATCGGTTCGGTGGCTCATGACCGTTCCTCCGCCCGAGCGGGTATCCCCAGGGCCTCGGAGAGGGGACTGTCAGCAACCATGTCGTGGAGGCGTTGGATGCGGAGGGCCTCGCCCTGGGCCGCCTCTCGGCCCAGCTCCGTGATCCGGAAGTACTGTCGAGGGGGGCCTTCGGAGTCCGCGTCCGGAGGCGTTTCAACCGGAGCCAGCAGACCTTCGGCAGCCATACGCTTCAGGGTCGCATACACGGTGCTGGTCCCCAGTGTCATGTCCCCCTGCGTGCGCCGTGCAATATCTTTGATGAGGGAGTAGCCGTGGCGATCCTCCTCAAGAAGGGAGAGAAGGACTTGAAAGACGTGAGGTGCCAGGGGCAGATGGTCCTTCGGGTCTCGAGCTTTGCTCATGATCCCACCGGTGTTCATGGCTTCGTCCACGGCGGGGCGATGTGCCGTGGTCCCCGCCGGTGGACTCGAACCTCCGATGCGCAGACGCTTGCGGCGTGGCGATTCGCCCCCGGCCGGCTACTCCATACGGTGGAATAGTACGGGGAGTTTCAGAGGAGGAACAGACCCCGCCGAGGGTTGAATCACGGGGGGGGGGCCGAGGCTCCGGTCGTAATGGTCCCAAAGCTCGTCGTGGAGCTGGAGGGGGATGGCGAGCCGCCCCCCAGACCGCACATTGCGTTCCAGACCGAATCGATTTGATTGCATCTGGTGATTTCGCGAACCTCGGGGCCTTCTACTCAGGCACGGGAGCCATGACCGAGCAGAAATTCATCTACCACATGTACCGCCTCTCCAAGATCGTCCCGCCCAAACGGGAGATCCTGAAGAACATCAGCCTCTCCTTCTTTCCCGGAGCGAAGATCGGCGTGGTGGGGCCGAACGGGGCCGGGAAGAGCTCTCTGCTCAAGATCATGGCGGGCCTGGACACGGACATCCTGGGGGAGGCCTGGGCGGCGAAGGGAACGACGGATCGGCTACCTGGCCCAGGAGCCGGAGCTGGAGCCCGAGCTGGACGTGAGAGGGAACGTGGAGCTGGGGGTGAAGGAGATCCGGGACCTCCTGGTGCGGTTCGAGGAGGTGAGCATGAAGTTCGCCGACATCTCCACCGACGAGGAGATGAACGCCCTGATGGAGGAGCAGGCCAAGCTCCAGGACCGCATCGAGGCAGCCGGTGCCTGGGACCTGGACCGGAAGGTGGAGATGGCCATGGACGCCCTGCGGGTTCCGCCGGGGGACGCGGACGTCTCAACGCTCTCCGGTGGGGAGCGGCGCCGGGTGGCCCTGTGCCGCGTGCTCCTGGAGGCGCCGGACATGCTCCTCCTGGACGAGCCCACCAACCACCTGGACGCCGAGTCGGTGGCCTGGCTGGAGCGCCACCTGGCGGAGTTCCCGGGGACCATGGTGGCCATCACCCACGACCGCTACTTCCTGGACAACGTGGCGGAGTGGATCCTGGAGCTGGACCGGGGCGAGGGGATCCCGTGGAAGGGCAACTACTCGTCGTGGCTGGAGCAGAAGCGGGAGCGCCTGCGGATGGAGGAGAAGCAGGAGAGCGCCCGGCAGCGGACGCTGGACCGGGAGCTGGAGTGGGTCCGCATGGCTCCCCGGGCCCGCCACGCCAAGGGGAAGGCCCGGGTCAACGCCTACGAGGAGCTCCTCGCGGCCGACGAGCGGGAGCAGGTCCGAACCGCGGAAATCCTGATCCCAAAGGACCGCGTCTGGGAGACGTGGTGATCCGAGCCGAGGGGGTGGCGAAGGGCTACGGGGACCGCCTTCTCATGGAGGACCTGACCTTCGACGTCCCCCCCGGGGCCATCGTCGGGATCATCGGTGCCAACGGCGCGGGGAAGACGACGCTCTTCCGGATGATCACGGGTGTCGAGGAGCCCGACGAAGGCCGGCTGACGGTGGGCGAGACGGTGCGGCTCGCCTACGTGGACCAGTCCCGGGCCTCCCTGGCCGGCGAGAAGACCGTCTTCGAGGAGGTCTCCGGCGGGTGCCGACGTCCTGGAGTTCGGGCGCCTGGAGGTGAATCCCCGGGCCTACCTCTCCTGGTTCAACTTCCGGGGCCCGGACCAGCAGAAGCCCGTGGGGGTGCTGAGTGGTGGGGAGCGGAACCGGCTGCACCTGGCCAAGCTCCTGAAGGAAGGGGGAAATGTCCTGTTGCTGGACGAGCCAACCAACGACCTGGACGTGGACACGCTCCGCGCCCTGGAGGACGCCATCCTGCGGTTCGCGGGATGCGTCATGGTGGTCAGCCACGACCGCTGGTTCCTGGACCGGGTGGCCACGCACATCCTGGCCTTCGAGGGCGACAGCCAGACCTTCTGGTTCCCGGGGAATTTCGCCGAGTACGAAGAGGACAAGCGAAGACGCCTGGGGGACGAAGCCGTGAAGCCCCACCGCATCAGGTACAAGCGGCTGACGGCCTGAGCGGTTCGGCGGGCAACCGCCCCGCGGTGCCTCCGGTCCAATAGGTGTCCCTCGTCCCCGATCATTCTGCTGGGATCCAACATGCGACAAGCACTCCGCGCCACGGCCCGCCTCTGCACGGCCCGATTTCCGCGCGGCCCGCCTCTACCTTCTGGCAGGGCTCTTCGCCCCGGCCATGCTCGCCGGTTGTGACGGCGCAGGCGGCGGTTCCGCGACCACCATCACCGATTCCGCCGGAGTTGCGGTGGTGACAACCTCCGGTGTGGATCGTCCCCTGGAGTGGGAGGCCGAGCGGATCCTGACGATCTCTCCCGCAGACGAGGACTCCGCCGGGTTCTTCGAAGCCTCGGACGTGGACGTGCTCCCAGGCCACCGGATCGTGGTTCTGGACCGTCAGGGCAAGAAGATCGTGCTCTTCGACGAGGAGGGGCGCCTGCTGGATCAGTACGGCCGGGAAGGCTCCGGGCCCGGCGAGTTCCAGTACCCGTTGGAGCTCACCGTCACTCCCGGAGGGGGTGTGACCGTGTTCGACATGATGAACCGGAGACTGGAGCGCTTCGACTCCACCCTCACTCCCCAGGCGCCCGATCCCTTCCAGGTGCCGTACTTCGGGGGGCGCCTGGCCTTCGCCGGACCCTACCTGGTCCTGCCCACCACCGACCCCGGTAATCTCAGCGCCAGCACCCAGATCCTTTCGGCCCTCGGCCCCGCCGACTCCGTGGAGATCGTGCGCTACGCCCGGGAACCGGGAAAGCCCATCCAGCTGGAGAGCTGCGGGATGGGGTTCTCGGGTATGCCCCGTATCTTCGCTCCTACCACGCATTGGGGGGCTGGCCAGAATGGACTCGTCGTGGTCGTGGGAACGGGTCGATACGAGGTCGACCTCTATCGCCAGCCCGGCTTCCGCCTGGAACGGAGGATTCGCCGCGCGGTTCCGGCCATCCAGGCAACAGCGGAGATGGCCAAGGCCTCCATGGGCGGCGCCATGAGGGTCATGACGTCCGCCGGGGAGCGGGTCTGTGACGCGGACGAGGTGGTGGAGAAGCGAGGGTTCGCGTCCCAGGTCCCTCCCATCTCCGACGTGGCCATCTCGCCGCTTGGCGACATCTACCTGGAGCGCTGGGCGCAGGACGATGAGCCCCGAGCGATCGATGTTCTCTCCCCCGACGGGACGTACGTGGGGACCCTCGCTCCGGGCTTTCCATTTCCTGCGGCCTTTCTGGGCGACGACCGGATCGTGGTGACGGAGGAAGACGAGATGGGGCTCCGGTCGGTGGTGGTCTATCGCGTCGTGCGCTGAGGAGTACGGCGCCGGGGCGGCCTGCCGACGAACATTTCGTGTCGGCCTGTTCGGCTCCCCGCGGTTCCTGCCAGGGGAGCTGGAAGCACGGGACGAATTGACAGGAAGAGCCGGCCGGAAATTGCGGTCATCGTGACACATGCCCCCCTTTGAAGACACCCCTGTAAGGATGACCGGATTGTTTTACAGGTTCGCCGACAGGCGCTTAAGCTACGCACCCATGCTTGTCGCATTTCCCGCATAACTATCATGGATTCGTGACATGGGCGATTCAGAAGCTGGCCCATGTGAGATATTCGGGACTTTCCGGCGGGCCCATCGCCTCTCCAGAGCCGAAGAACACGCCTCGCGAGCCAGAAGGACCTCTCCAGTCCGCGGGTAAGCAGTGAGAAGAAAGGGGCAGGTAGGCTTCACTACGTCCTCCCCACCTGTCGAGCGGGATTCCAACCTTTCCCCACCCCTCGTAGTCTTATGCATAAGAGCGCGACGGTTGAGGGTAGAAGCGCAAGAAGGAGCGCGAGAGTGGGAGAGAGTTCGCTGGAGCTGATCAAAGGCACGCTGGACGTCCTCATCCTGAAGACGCTGAGTGCGGGCCCCCTCCACGGGTATGCCGTCTCCCGGTGGATCCGGGAGACGACTCACGACGCCTTCAAGGTGGAGGAGGGAGCCCTGTACCCAGCGCTTCGGCGCCTGGAGAAGAAGGGATGGGTAGAGGCGGAGTGGGGAGTGACGGACACGGGTCGGGAGGCACGGATCTATCGACTCACCGAGGCGGGGAGGAAGGAGCTGGCCTCCAGCGTTCAGACGTGGCACCGGTACGTGGAAGCCATGGGGCGAGTCCTCGGAGAGTCGGCGGCAGGCTGAGTAGAGGGAATGTAGGAGAGACACGTGGAGACTCGAGATCCTGGATCGGGTGTCGGCCGCTCCCGGCCCCGCCCTCAGTCCGTGACGTCCACTCCGACTCGGTCCATCTTTCCGCGCCATTCCGCCGCCGAGGACGTGAACCGGGAGATCCGGGCCCATCTGGAGGAGCGCACCGAGGAGCTGGTGGCGGAGGGGTGGGACCCCTTGGCTGCCCGGGACGAGGCCCTCCGCGCCTTCGGCGACGTGGAGGCCGTGGCCGAGCGGTGCCGGAGGATCATGACCAAGCACCGGAAGGCCGTGAGGAGAAGCAGGATGTTTGACGCGTTGCGACAGGATGTTCGGTTCGGGCTCCGGACCTTGATGCGGAGCCCCGGGTTCGCGGCAGTAGCCGTCCTGACCCTGGCCATGGGCATCGGGGCGAACACGGCCGTGTTTTCGGTGGTCAACGGAGTGCTTCTGAAGCCCCTCCCCTACGATCATCCTGAAGACCTCGTGTGGATCCGGGAGGTCTCCAACACCGGCGGCCTCATGCCGGTCGCGTGGCCCAACTTCGTGGACTGGAGAGAGCAGAGCACCGGTTTCACGGGCCTGACCCTCTTCAGCACCTTCAACACCACGGTTCTGGGTGGCCAAGAGCCTCTCACGACCTCCGGGGCCATGGTGGGAGAGGATTTCTGGAAAGTCTTCCCGGTCGAGCCCGTGGAGGGCCGCCTCACCGTGCCGGCAGACCATGCCCCGGGGGCACCTCCGGTGACCGTGGTGAGCCGCTCCTTCTGGCAGAACCAGCTGGGCGGGCGGGCCCTGGAGGAGTATTCCCTTGAAGTCATGGGGACCGTCGTCCGCGTCGTCGGAGTCCTTCCGGATGACTTCGATTACCCTGCGGGAACCAATCTGTGGAGCCCCGCGGAGCCGTTCAACACCTCCGAAAGCCGAACGGCCCACAACTGGAACGTGGTAGGGCGCATCGCAGCGGGATCCTCCCTGGGCCAGGTCCGGGAGGAGATCGACGGCATCACCAGGCGCGCGGTGGCGCAGGTGGCGGACGAAGATCCGGACTACCTGGCCGTGGGGGCCGCCACCATACCCCTCGCCGACGAAATGGTGGGAGACGTGAAGCGGGCACTTTTCCTCCTTCTGGCCGCGTCGGGGCTGGTGCTCCTGGTGGCGTGCACCAACCTGTCCAGCACCCTCCTGGCCCGGGGAACGGCCCGGGAACGGGAGTTGGCCGTTCGAGCCTCCCTCGGTGCCGGGCGGGGCCGCATTGCGGGCCAGCTCTTGACCGAATCGATCCTCCTTGCGGTCATCGGTGGGACCGCCGGTGTGGGGCTGGCGTACGGAGTGGTCCGGACCATTCGAGCCGCCAGTCCTGCGTTCCTTCCCCGGCTCTCGGAGGTAGGCGTGGACGGACCGGTCCTGGCCTTTACCGCTCTCATCGCCCTGGCGACGGCGGCCCTCTCAGGGCTGCTGCCCGCGAGGCGCATGTCCCGGCCCGATCCGGCCGATGCTCTCCGGGCCGGAGGGCGGGGGAATGCCAGGCGCAGCCGCAGGGGGATCTGGCGGTTCTTAGTGGCCACCGAGGTGGCCCTCGCCCTGGTCCTCTTGGTGGGCTCAGGGCTCCTGGTGCGGTCGTTCCGCACACTTTTGAGCGTGGAACCGGGCTTCGACGCAGGGGACGTGGAGGTGCTGTCCGTCTCCCTCTCCCAGCTCAAGTATCCGGAGGGTGGGGACAACGCCCGCTTCTACCAGGGTTTTCTCCAGGCACTCCGGAACCTTCCCGGGGTCTCGGCGGCGGGAATCCTCAGCAGCGCTCCCATCCAGGACTGGCCCCCTTCCGGCAGACTCGAGTTGGACGGAGACCTCCAGAAGACGGCTCAGGGAGTCTATGTCGTGGCCAGTGCTGGAGCCTTCGAGGCCCTGGACATCCCCCTTCTCCAAGGCCGCCCGTTCAACGCGCAGGACCGGCCCGACGCCCCTCACGTGGCTATCGTCAGCCGCTCCTTCGCCCAGGCGTACTGGCCGGGGGAGAACCCCATCGGGAAGCAGGTCACCGGCGGGGGGATGGACAATTTCTACCGTGACCGGACGTTCGCCCACGTCGTCGGAGTGGTAGGAGATGTCCGGTTCCGGGACCTGGCCCGGGAACCGACGCCCACCGTCTACTTCCCTTACACCCAGCGGCCCTTCCGCATTGTGTACGGGGCCAGGGTGGTGGTGGAATCGTCGTCGGGAGAGCCGGGTGTGCTGGTTCCCTCCCTGCGAAGAGCGCTTCAGGCCGCTGACCCCGACGTGCCAGTGCGTATTCGACCCCTGGTGGAGACCGTTCGGGAGTCCGTGGGGGAGCAGCGATTCGTGATGGGTGTCCTGGGCGGGTTCAGCCTGACGGCTCTGATTCTCGCCGCCGTGGGGATCTTCGGCGTGGTGTCCTACGACGTAGCCCGGAGGACCAGGGAGATGGGGATCCGACTGGCCCTTGGGGCCGCTCCCGGGGGAGTGAGGAGGATGGTGGTCAGGGGGGCCATGAGCACGGTGGCCGTGGGGTTACTGGTAGGTACCGCCGGAGCCCTTCTCCTCAGCCGAGCCATGAGGAGCCTCTTGTATGAGGTCAGCCCCGCGGATCCCCTGGCTATTGCGGGGGCACTGGCCTTGTTGGCGGTGGCGGCTCTTCTGGCGAGCTGGATTCCGGCCCGGCAGGGGACCCGCGTCGACCCCATGGTGAGCATGCGGTCCGAGTGACGATCGGTCTTCGCCCGCCGCGCGCGAACGGAGAGGGCCCTGATCCAAGATCTTCGTAACGATCAGGACGTTCGCCCGCCGCGCGCGAACGGAGAGGGCGGTGGCTCTCGCGACCTCAGCCCCCGAGACTCTCCAGCGCTCGCTGCCCGGTTGCAGTGATGGCCTTCCTCGTAGCTTCCAGCTTCGCATCCAGGGCCCCCGGGGGGCCCCCGACAGGGATCGCGGTCAGCGTTCCCACAGCGGCGACGTACCAATCGGTCCAGGTCCGGAGGATTAGCCGCTGCTTGCCGGGGTCCTCACCCGCTGCCAGCGCAGCGCGACCGAGGGCCGCTTCCCTCAGGATCCGGCTCGTGGCCGCCCGCTCCAACTCGTCGGCCAGGAACACCACGGTGGTCAGGTCGGCGGTGGTCAAGGCCATGGCCGAGGTGGCCGCACACACGCTGACGTTCTTCAGCGTGGTGGCCGAGACCATGTCGAGTCGGTCTCCGTCCGTATGGTAGAACTGGTCGGTGAAATGCCAGAGGAGGATGCCCGGAACCCCCGCCTGGAGGAAGGGGACGTGGTCGCTCCCTCCCTCGTACGGGTTCGTACGCACGATCCACCCGGTTCCTTCCGCCTGGTCCAGGCAGCGATGCAGCACGAAGTCATTGTAGAAGGTGGGGGTGAGCTGGTCTGCCGACAGTGGGCGGCCGCCCCACTCGGTGTGATGGTCGTCGCCCCTCGTCCAGACGGCGGAGGGGTCGGGCATCTTCTCGATGAGGAAGGTCCCTCCGGTCTTCTCCGTGTCTTCCCCCACCATGTCGAGGCTCATCCCGGCTACAATGCCGGTGGCGCGCTCCGGGTCCTCCTGCAGGTAGCGGCGTGTGGAGCTGATCTCGTCCCCCCAGAGCATGGTGATGGTCCTTCCGGGGACCACCGTTCCGGCACGAAGGCCCTCTCCGAGGGATCGGGCGATCTCCGCGAGTGCCGCCACTCCCGACGCGTTGTCATTGGCCCCGGACTCCTGGACGTGGGCGCTGAAGACGAAGCGCTCCTCGGGTGCCGCCGACCCCCTCACTTCGGCCACGAGGGTGAGCTCCTCGGAGGGGTAGACATCGGTCTCGACGCTCACGTTCACCTCCACCGGGCCCCTGGCCAGGGCTCCCCGGAGCGCGTCACGGGCGTAGAGGGAGAGGAGAAGGCCCCAGGAACGGGCGCCCGGATCGAAGGGAATGGAGGACATGGGTATCACGTCCCGGTTCACCTCGGGGCGATTGAAGGCCGGGATGCGATAGGCAAGCACCCCCAGGGCTCCGTGCTCCTGGACGGCACGCCGGAAGAGCTGGCCCGCACTGGCGTCGCCCATGACGATCTTCCCCCGCACGTCCACCCCCTCGAAATCCTCGGGCCGGCCGGCCCCCACGTCCACGAGCTCACCCTCCACACCTCCGGGAAGAGTAGGGAAGGAGTTCGCGGCCAGGAGGTTCACGTGGTCGGCGAAGCGAAGGAGGAAACCGCCCTGACCGACGATCCGCAGCGACCCGGCGCGGGGCTCCCACGTAGGCCGCTCCAACTCCCTGTGCTCGATCCGAAAGGTCAGGGGGTTTCCGGAGTCGCTCCCCTCTTCTTCATATCCCGCTTCCCTGAGGCCTTGCACGACGAAGTCGAGGGCGGCCTCGAAGCTTTGGTTGCCTGGGACCCGATAGGAGGGGTCCATCCGGGCCACGAGCTCTCGGGCGCGATCACCCGAGATGGATTGCCGTGCGTACGCCAGCTGCGACGCCATGGAGGGAGGGAGCTCCGGGCGCTGGACCGGACCCTGGAGGATGGGGTCTCCTGGCGTGCCCGGGGGGTCATGGGCGTGGATCCCGACCGCGCCGAGGGCTGCGAGGAGAAGGATGAAGAGGGCGCTTGCCGCACGAGTCATGAGAGCCTCGGAGTCTCGAGGAAGGTCTCGATGGACGGGTTGGAGTCTGGGCCCGGCCTCCAGGGGCGGCAAGAGGGGGCCCTGCGGTGGGCTTCGACGAGGGCGGTCCGGCCGAGGGACGGGACTCCCGGGGCGATAAGGCCCCGGCGCCACCGCCCGCCATGGCCCGGAAGCCCTCACCATCGCATCTTGGCCGGGTCGTTCGACCCGAGTACAGAACCGGTGAGGCCATTCTGATGACCGAGACCAAGCGGACGCCCACGCTCACCCAGTCCCTGATTCCCATCCTCTCCATCGCCCTCTTTCTGGGCGTCGGGATACGGGCTCTACCACCTCCGCATCGAGTTCCTCCTCATCGGGGCCGCGGCGCGTGTCGGGAATCATTGCTCTCCGCCTCGGCTACACGTACAAGGAGATGGAGGAAGGGATCGTCCACAGCATCTCCAAGGGGATGCCCGCCATGATGGTGGTCATCGTCGTGGGGATGCTCATCGGAACGTGGATGTCGTGTGGGGCGATTCCCATGATGGTCTTCTACGGCCTGCAAGATCATCTCCCCGTCCTTCTACCTGGTCACGGCATGCGTCGTCTGCAGCATCATCTCGGTCGTGACGGGAACCTCCTACGGCACGGCTGGAACGGTTGGGGTGGCCTTCATCGGGATCGCCCAGGGGCTGGGGATCCCTCTTTCCTACGCCGCCGGCGCCATCGTGGCCGGGTCCTACTTCGGCGACAAGCTCTCGCCCTTCTCCGACACCACCAACCTGGCCCCCATCGCTGCCGGGAGTAACCTCTTCGACCACATCAAACACATGCTCTGGACCACGACCCCGGCATGGGTGGCGGGTTGGTCATCTACTTCTTCCTTGGGCGGGGAGTGGAGGGGACGCTCGAGTCGGAGCAGATGACCCAGATCACGGAGACGATTCCGGTGGCCTTCCGATTCAGCATCGTCCTCCTTCTGCCGCCGGTGATCACGCTCTACGCTGCCGTATCCAAGAAACCCACGATCCCCGGCATGCTGGTGTCCTCGGTGGTGGCGGCGATCCTGGCCATGGTCTACCAAGGAGTGTCGGTGGCCGACGCCGTGGACGCCATGGTCAATGGGTACACCTCCAGCACCGGCCTTCCCCTGGTGGACACCCTCCTCACCAAGGGCGGGATGCTGAACATGATGGACGTGACCCTCATCGCCCTGTGCGCCTTCGCCTTCGCCGGGATCACCCAGAAGGCCGGGATGCTGGACGTCCTCCTGGAGCACATGACCCGGTTCGCCCATACAACCGGGCGCTTGATCGCGGCGACAGCCGGCTCCAGCATCGCCGTGGCGGTCATGACGGGAAGCTCCTACCTCACCCTCCTCATTCCGGGGAGCTCTACGCCCCGGCCTACAAGAAGATGGGCCTGGCGGCCAAGAACCTCTCCCGGACGGTGGAGGACTCGGGGACGGTCATCGTGCCCATCGTCCCCTGGAGCATCGCCGGGGTCTACATGGCCGGGACCCTTGGAGTGCCCACCACGGAGTACGCACCCTTCGCGTTCATGTGCTACCTGGGCGTGGGGTTCGCCCTCCTGTATGGGTTCACCGGCTTCGCCATCGCTCCCAGGATCAGGGACGACGAGACGATTCCTGGGAGCTGACGACGACCGCCGGCGAGCCGCTGCGACGCCTGGCTGCGGTTCCTCGCTGCGCCGAGCCCCGGACGTTACCGAGGGCTCCGGGCCCGGCCGCTGCCGCACGAGGGAGAGGAGCCCTCCCAGAACGGCTGCCGTCGCTAACCCGTAGAGGGCCCAGCGAAGCCCGGCGTGGACTCGCGCCTGGCGGGGCGACGTGGCTCGGACCGGTGCCTGCCTGGAGGAGGAGCGCCGCACTGACGAGGGCAACGCCGAAGCTGGCTCCCAAACCCCGCATCATGTTCAGGAGTCCCCCGGTCAGTCCCAGGTTGGAGGCAGGCGCCGCCTTCATGATGCTGGCATTGTTGGCCGGGATGAAGAGCCCCATCCCCAGTCCCAGGAGGAGGAGGCCCGCGAACAGGAACGGGCCGGTGCCGCTCCTCACTCCCTCCAGGAGGAGGAGGCCCCCGACCGCCAATCCCATGCCGCTCACGGTAGGCAGACGTGGTCCGCTCCGGTCCGCCATGAACCCTCCCGCCTCCGCCACGAGGGCCAGAGTGAGGGGGACCGTGGTCAGAATCAGGCCGGCATGCGCGGGCGTCGCAGAGAAGACCCGCTCCAGGAGCAGCGGCACAGCCAGGAGGCCCCCGAACAGGACGGTGTAGGAGAGGAGAGCCGCCGTGAGACCCGCGGGCAGGCCCCGGGCCCGGACCACAGCGGGGGCCACCATTGGGGTCGAGCTCCTGCAGCTCAGCGGTGACGAATCCGAGCAGAAGGAGGGCGGCGAGAGGGAAGAGATACCAGGCCCGCTGCAGGAAGGTCAGCCCCAGCAGCAGGGTGGCCAGTCCCAGGACCAGGAGAAGCGCGCCCCGCGCGTCGAAGCCCTCCGAGGCCCGACGGGCTCTTGGTCCGGGGAAGCACCAGCCACGCCAGCGCCGATCCGAGCAAACCGATGGGCACGTTGATGAAGAACACCCACCGCCAGCTCAGCCAGCCGATGAGAAGCCCACCCACCGCGGGGCCCATGGCCAGCCCCAGCGCCTGGGCCACTCCCTGGACGCCGATGGCCCGTCCCAGCATCCCGGCCGGGACCGCCGCCGTGATGATGGCGACGCTGTTGGCCTGGAGCATCGCCGCTCCAACTCCCTGGAGAGCCCTGGCGGCGATGAGGAAGGGGAGGTCCGGGGAGAGGCCGCAGAGGGCGGAGCCGACGATGAAGAGGAGGAAGCCCAAGGTGTAGAGAGCCTTCCTGCCGAAGCTGTCGGCCAGGTGTCCGAGGGGGATGAGGAGCCCGGTGAGCACCAGGAGATAGATGAGGGCCACCCACTGGACGTGGCTGAGGGGCTGATGGAAAGCCTCTTCCAGCGTCGGGAGCACGAGACTCATGATGCTGGCGTCGAGCTGGCCGATGAAGGCTCCGATGCAAACCGTTCCCACGACGAACCATGGGATAGGATCGCCGTCGGGTAAGCGCTGGGATCGCTTCCCGCTCGGAGAGCAGGAACTCCAGGGGACGTGGCGTCAAGGCTGGGGATGCCCCTCAATCCTGGCGCCAGATTCGACCGTCCCTGGCCAGGAGCTCGTCCGCGGCTCTGGGACCCCAACTTCCGGCCTCGTAGTTCGGAAACCTCAGCGGGTGCTCCTCCTCCCACTTGCGGACCAGGGGATCCACGATGCGCCAGGCTTCCTCGATCCAATCCGCCCGGGCGAAGAGCGTCTGATTGCCCTCCATGACATCCAGGAGGAGCCAGGCGTAGGCCCGGGGGGGCTCCTCGATGCCGAAGGTGTCGGCATACAGGAAGTTCATGGTCACGGGCTGGAGCCGGATCCTGGGTCCGGGCTGCTTGGCCACCAGGGTCTGGATGATCCCTTCCTTCGGCTGGAGGCGGAAGACCAGGTCGTTGCACTGCGTCGGCAGCGCCCCTTCCCCGGGAAACATGAAGTGGGGCGTCGGCTTGAAGCGGATGGCGACCTCGGTGAGCTTGTTGGCCATGCGCTTGCCCGTCCTCAGGTAGAAGGGGACTCCGGCCCATCGCCAGTTGTCCAACGTGAGGCGAAGGGCGGCGAAGGTGGCCGTGTGGGAGGCCGGATCGACGCCGTCTTCTTGACGGTATCCGGAAAGGTCTTCCCCCCGGCGATGCCCGGTCCGTACTGCCCACGCACGGCGTCCCGATCCAGGTCCATGGGAGTCACGTTCACCGACCGTAGGACCTTCACCGTTTCGTCCCGGAGAGACATTCCGTCGAAGGAGACCGGGGGCTCGATGGCCGTCATGCAGAGAAGCTGAAGGAGGTGGTTCTGGATCATGTCCCGGACGACCCCCGTTTGCTCGTAGAACCCGGCCCGGGTGCCGATTCCCAGGTCCTCCGCCACCGTGATCTGGACATGATCGATGTAGTTCCGGTTCCAGATGGGCTCGAACGAGGAGTTGGCGAAACGGGTCACCAACATGTTCTGAACCGTTTCCTTCCCCAGGAAATGGTCGATGCGGTAGATCTGCTCCTCCTGGAAGACGGCCCGGATCTCCCGGTCCAGCGCCTGGGCGCTCTCCAGATCCTCGCCGAAGGGCTTCTCGATGACCAGGCGACGCCAACCCTTCTTCGACTTGGCCAGGCCCGCGGACTCCAGGTGCTCGACGATGTCCGGAAAGGCTTCGGGGGGCACGGCCAGGTGGAAGAACACATTGTCCGGGATCTCCATCTCCTCCCGGAGCCTGTGGAGCTCCTCCCCGAGGGCCGTGTACTCCTGCTCCTCGTCGGAGGGGGAGGGGGCCGACACGTAGCTCATCCTCTGGCAGAACTCCGTCCAGCGCTTCTTCTCCTCGGGGGTGTCGGTCTTCACCCATTGCTCGGCGTGGTCCCGGAAGGTGTCCGAGTCCCAATCGGTCCTGGCGAATCCCACGACGGCGAACCGGTCGGGCAGCAGCCCTTTGACGTGGAGCTCGTAGAGGGAGGGAATCAGTTCCCGGTGGGCCAGATCCCCGCTGGCGCCGAAGATCACCATGATGCAGGGATCGGGAGGATGGCTTTCCTGGAGTCCCCCGAAGGGGACGCTGATGTTCGTCTTGGGCCGATCAGCCATGGCTCTTGTCCTCTTTCACCGGGTGTCCACCAAACTGGTTCCTGAGAGCGGCGATGACCTGAAAGCTGAACCGCTCATCGATGCGGGAATCGAAGCGTTGGAAGAGGGCCGTGCTGATGCCGGGGACGGGGATGCCCTTCTCCAGAGCGAAGTCCACGGTCCAGCGTCCCGTCCCCGAGTCGTCCACGTAGCCGCGAATGCGGTCCAGCCCCGTGCCCTCCTTCTCGAAGGCGTCTCCCAGGAGGTCCAGGAGCCACGATCGGATCACCGAACCGTTCTGCCAGAGTCTGGCGATCTGCTCCAGGTCCAGGTCGAAATCCGAGCTCGCCAGGCACTCGAAACCTTCTCCAATGGCTTCGAGCATGGTGTACTCGATGGCGTTGTGGACCATCTTCACGAAGTGGCCGGCTCCACTCCCGCCCACGTGCGCAGTGCCGCCTTCAGGGGCGAGGTCCGTGAGAACCGGTTGGATGCGGTGGTAGGCCTCCTCCGAGCCCCCCGCCATGAGGTTGTAGCCGACGGTCAGCCCCCACACCCCACCGCTGACACCCACGTCCAGGAAGAGGATCTTGGCGTCGGCGGCGGCTTTGGCGTGCTGGAGGGAGTCCGTGTAGTGGGTGTTCCCGCCATCCACCAGGAGATCGTTGGGCTCCAGAATCGCCGTGAGCGTCTGGAGTGTCTCGGTGGTAGGATCCCCGTGGGGGACCATGACCCACACGGCCCTGGGTGCCTCCAGCATTCGTACCACTTCCTCCAGGGACTCCGCTGCCCGGGCACCCTTCTTCACCACCTCCTTTACGTTCTTCTCGTTGAGGTCGTAGCCCACGATCTCGTGGCCGGCCTTCAGAAGGCGTTCGGCCATGAAGGCCCCCATGCGTCCAAGCCCGATCAGTCCGATCTTCATGTCGCTATGCTCCCATGTGTTGGTCCATGGCCACCGAGAAATTCCTTCCCTCCCAGTGGCCGGCTTCGGTCCAGTAGAATGTGAACGAGACGGGGGCCTCCTGGCTTTCGGGCAGGTGGAGGTCCACAAAGTAGACACCAAGGGTGGGGACGGCTTTCGAGGTCGTGTCTTCCCAGGAAGCCCAGCCGTCCCGGCTCCACCGGAGGCGGAAGGGGGCCTCGGCCTGGATTCGGAGGGGGACCCCGGGGCTGGATTCGCCGAGGCTGCCGGTTGAACTTCCACACCTCCAGAGCGCCTGCATCCTCCTCTCGCCAGGTAGCGGTCCGCCACTGCCGGGATCCAGTCGAAAACCGAACCATCAGCGGTGGATCGCAGGAGGCGGATGTACTCGGCGTGGGCCCACATGAGGGGCATGGCCGACCCGGTGGGTCGCCCGAAGCGAAGGCCCAGCGTCCGGGGCGGTCGGCTTCCTCGTCCCAGACCTGCTCGGGAAGGAGCCCCGCACCGTTGGCGAAAGCCTCCATGGCCCTGAGGTAGGGCGCTGGGCTCCGACCTGCGGCCAGCTCGTAGTGACCCCGCTCCCCGGTGAGCAGACGGCCAGGCCCGTCCCCGGCCGGCGGTGACGAACGGCTCGCCCCTGGCCCCTGCCCGTACCCGTCGTGGTTGTACCGCCGCCAGGCGGGGCCGCAGGTGTGTCCACCTTCAGAACGGCATCCACGACCCTCAGAGAATCCTCCACGAGGGGGTCGCCACCCTTCCGGACCCCGTAGCGGACCAGCTCCAGGAAGCCCGCATCCACCACGTCCTTCGCCGGGAAAGACCGACTGTCTCCCCGGGAAGGCGGTTGGCGATCCCAGGACGCCGTGGTCCGGATCCTCTTCGGGGTGAGGGCTCCACAGGTCCACCGGGTTGATCCGGATGTAGTGCCGGGGGACGTCGGCCAGGAGCTCTCCGCTGGATGGTTACGGTCCAGCCCTCCACGTGGCAGTTCGAGGAAGTCGGCGTAGTCCTGCAGGTAGTCGGCGGTCGCCGTCGTCTCCCTGGTCCTGGGCGAAGAGGGAGGCGCAGGTGAGGGCTGCGATGTTGCTGGCCAGGGTGGAGGGCGAATACCCGCTGGCCTCCTCCCACCGGTCCTGGGGTGTGGCGGGGCCGTGGCGCACCAGGTACCCCGCGGCCGCCAGGACCGTCGGGATAGGGGTCGAAGTCCTTCAGTGCCTCGGCTTCCTGGAGACGCCAGGCCAGGAGGATGGGGAAGGCCACCTCGTCCAACTGGATCCCCGACCAGTAGGGCAGGCCGTTCACCCAGAAGTTCTGGTGGAATCCGCCATCCTGGTTCTGGGTGGCGGCCAGGTAGATGAGGGCCCGGAGGGGGGTGATGGGGTTTCCCGAGGCCAGGAGTCCCATGGCGCTGTTCACCATGTCCCGCGTCCACACCAGGTGGTATCCGCCGAGATCCTCGTCGCCCCGAGCTTCGCCCCAGGGGATGCTCAGGGAAGCGATCAGGGCTCCGGGGTAGGTCTTGTCCTCGTGTGCGAGGAGCAAGCTGTGGCTCCTCCGGTACAGCTTCCCCCGGTCCCCCGACGCCGCGTCCAGGGGAAGAAGCCGGTCACAGGCACGGGACCACTGTTCCAGGAACCGTTCCTTGTGCTCGGGGAAGGGAAGGCCCAGGGACTGGAACAGGGTGGTCGTCGCGTGGTGGAAGGCGTCGCCGAATGCCAGGCCCAGAGTGAATTCCCCGTCCGGTCTCAGGGCCAGCTCCCCCGTCAAGGCCACGTTCCCGTCTTCCGCTTTCTGAAACTCCCAGTCCATGCGGAGGTTGTCCGCCAGGTCCGTCCAGCCGTCGGACCGACCCACGAATCCGCAGGACTGGCGCAGGAAAGGGACGGTAGCGCCAAGGGCGAGCCAGGTGCCTTCCTTGTGGGCGGTGAGAAGGGTCCGGCCCGCCACCGTGGCCACCTGTGCGCTGTTCCCGGCGCCGCCGACGTTCAGATGGGGCGCCAGGAGCACGAAGAGGCGCAGATCCCCGCCGAAATCCCGTGCAGCGTCCAGCTTCACCTTCATCAGAAGACAGGACTCGTGGGGATCGGAGAGGATCTCCTTCTCGATTCGGTAGCGACCGTCGGGATCGGCGTTCGTCATCCGAACCGCCAGGGCGTTTTCGCCCTCGTACTCGGTCTCGCACACCAGGTGCCGGCGCTCGTCATGGAAGAAGGTCCGGCCGTCCGTGATCATGAGCACAAGGTCCCGGATCTGCGGCCGGTCGATGGTCGGGTAGTAGACCTCGTTCAGGACACCGGAGGAAGTGGTGAACCAGATCCGGCTGGCGGAAGTGTATGCGGTGCCCACGGCGTCCTTTGCACTCCTGGTCCACCGAGGCTCGATTCCGGGATGCCCGAAGGCCGAATCACTCATGGCACCTCACCCCATCCCCGCGCCCGTGTGACAGGTGCTGCACGTCACCTGCTGCCAGAGGCCTCCGATGTCCACCGGGTGCTTGAAGGGCAGACCCTCGAGGGACGAGGCGTACTCCTCCTCCCCGGCCCGGCCCTGAACGAGAATGGCGTGGCAACTCGAGCAGTCATGGCTGATGGCCTTGCCTTCAGCGCTGGAGTGGTTTCCATCGTGACATCGGAAGCACCCGTTGAAGATCCGGTGTTGGTTGTTCTCCGGGTACACGCGCCAGCTCACGTCCATGGGGGGGAAGAAATTGACAGAGTAGATGTGCTGAAGTGCCGACACCGCTTGTGAGATGGCGTCGGCTCGGCTGGCCGCGATCCCTGGGTAGCTCTCCCGGTAGAGCTGGGTCAGCCCTGTCTCGATGGCCACGAGCGCGGAGTCCTTGGTTGGATAGTCTGCCGACAGAAGCTTCATCCCCGTCCGTTTCACGAAGGGCAGGGCGGGGTCGATCCTCCCGGCGGCCAGTGCGATGTCCAGCGCGCGGGACGGTGAGTCGTAGATGTGGGTGGGCCGGTTATGGCAGTCGATGCAGTCCATGACGCGGATGCTGTCCGCCGGGAGGCTGTCCCGGGGAATGGGGCGTCCACCGACTGTGTAGACCGTGGTGTCCCCCGTGGTGAGGTTCACGTCCCGGATCCAGTCGATGGTCTGCCGGGTGCTGTCGCTGGGGTAATATTCCACGTGGCTGTTCACGCTCATGTGCCAGTGGATTCCTCGCGGCAGGCTTCTCACCGAATTCCCTCCCCCGATCTTGAGGTCCAGGGTGATAGCCCAGGGGGTGTTGAGAGAGTCGGCGAGATAATGGGGAATCTCCACCAACGAGTTGCCCCAGAACTGCGCGGGCCAGTGGCACTGCTGGCAGGTCTGCTGAGCCGGTCGCAGATCCTTGATGGGTGTGGGGATGGGTTTGGAATAGGTGTGGAACAGCACCGCGTATACCTGGTGAAGACCCGAGAGCTTCGAGCGAACATACCAGGTGGCACCGGGGCCGACGTGACATTCCACGCAGGCGACTCGGGCGTGGGGCGAGTTCTGATACGCCGTGTATTCCGGCGCCATCACCGTGTGGCACAGCTCCCCGCAGAACGCCGTGGATTCCGTGATCCGGAAGCCCTGGTAGCTCACGAAGCCTGCGAACAGGGCCACGAACAGGCTCCCGAGGGCGAAGACGAAGGCGGCATTCCGGTGGGCCGGGTTGTTGAGATCGAGGGTCGGAAGGCGGGGAATGCTCTTCTCTCCCGTGCGCTTCTGGTGCCGCCATTCCAGGAGCATCCCCAGGGGGATGAGGAGGAGACCCGCGGCGAAGACCGCTGGAAAGACGATGAAGAGCACCAGCCCCGCATAGGGCTGGGAGCCTCCCGTGGCCAGGTAGAGGATGAGGAGCACCCAGAAGATCGCGAAGGCCAGGGTGGCCACCGCCACGCCGAGGTAGCTGATCCAGTTGTGCGCGATTTGCGGTAGTTTCACTCGATCGCTCCTGGAGTCATGGAGTGGGTGAGGGCCTCATGCGTCGCTTTCTGGCTCGGCGGGGGACGACCGCATGGCTATCGAGGCGGCTCCCAGCAACCCCACCTTGTCGTCGAGGACGACCCGCACCGGGATCTCGTGCATGAGCTCGGTCAACCGTCCCTTGCTGCGGAACGCCCTGAGGAAAGTGCCCTCCTTCAGCTTCTCGAGGATCTTCGGTGCGATGCCGCCGGCGACGAACACCCCTCCCGTCGCGCGAAAGCTCAGGGCGAGATTTCCGGCCTGGGCACCGTAGGCCTGGAGGAAGATCTCCATCGCCTTGCTGCAGAGGGGATCGCTACCGGCCACGGCCCGAACCGAGATCACCTCCGCTGCGTCCTCGTCCTCGGAAAGAAGGAGATGGCGCACGTCGTCCCCCTCCGGCGCGTACCGGGCGTCCCGGAGAAAGTCGTAGGCGTCGACCAGCCCGTGCCCTGAGACGACCCTTTCCCAGGAAACGTGGCCGTACCGAGCCTGGAGGTACCGCAGCAATCGCCATTGGGTGAGGTTGGCCGCCGCGAAGTCCGCATGTCCCCCCTCCGAGGCATGCACCTCGTACCGTCCCTGGCCCCAGACCAGGTACCCCTGACCCAGCCCGGTTCCCGCCCCGATCAAGGCGATGGGCCCCTGACGCTCGGGAACGCCCTCCTGCAGGGTTTCCAGGTCCCGGGGTCCCAGCTGGGCGACTCCGTGTCCTACGGCCTCGAAGTCGTTGATCAGCGAGGCCCGGCGGATCCCGATTCTCTCTCCGAGACCGTCAGCCTCGATCTCCCAGCCCAGGTTCGGCATGTGGCACACGCCTTCCTCGATGGGGCAGGCGACGGCGATGCACGCGACGTCCACGTCCTCGCCGGTCTCTTCCAGGAACTTGCGGACGACTTCCTCCAGGCCACCGTACTCGGGGCTGTGAAAGACGCTTTCGGTCAGGAGCTCCGGCTTCTCCTCCCTGGGACCGAAGAGTGCCAGTCGTGCATGGGTTCCCCCGACGTCCCCGGCGAGGACGGGCCGGACGCCCGGGCTCAACGGACGCTCCCTTCCCCCGGGGGCTGGAGCTTCCCGGCCGCGGCCTTGTCCAGGATCCAGGTCCCGCTCCGGGCCAGCTGAGCCGGGCATCGGACCGGGTCCCGGGCGCCCTCCAGGGCGCGCTGGACCGCGGTTGCCTTCTCCGCACCACGCGCCAGGACGAAGATCTCGCCGGCCGAGAGAATCACGGATGGGGTGATGGTGAGTCGGCGGTGGGGTGGCTGGGGGCCTTCGGCGGGCAGGACCCTGCGCTTGCGCTCTCGTACCGGCCCTCCCCCGGGGAAGAGGGAGGCGGTGTGCCCGTCCGGGCCGATTCCCAGGACGAGAATATCCAGAGTCTCGGGAAGGACACGCTCGTACCGCCTGGCTGCCCCCTCCTGGTCCGGGTCCTCCGCCTGCATCCTGTGGATCCTCTCCGGGGGGACCGGGATCCGGGAAAGAAGGCTGTCCATGGCCATGCGGTAGTTGCTGTCCTCATCGTCGGGAGGCACGGCCCGCTCGTCGCCGAAGAAGACGTCCACCGCCTCCCATGGGAGGCCGGGCGTCTCCGCCAGTCGCCGGTAACCCTCCCGGGGTGTGTGACCGCCGGAGAGAGCCAGATGAGTCAGAGAGGCGGCTGCTCCCCTCCCGGCATCCCCGTGCCTGCGCATTGCTTCGGCGAGGGACGCCGCCACCTGCCCGTCGAACTCCGACTCTGGTACCACCAGGATCCTGGGTGCCCGGCCCGGATCCGCGGAGGGCAGGATCCGGGGCTGCTCCTTCCGGCGCTGTTCTGTCACCGATCGCACTCCTCACTCGTCTTCCCCTGCGGGGTCCCGTGTCACGGCGCTCTCTTCCGTGCATACCCGGATGACCCAAGGGGGGTCTTGCTGCGGCCGCGGCGGTGCGGGAGTCTCGCTGTCGAGGGGGACCGGCGGCGCGACGGGGGGCCCACTGTCGAGGGGGACCGGCGGCGACGGGGGGCCCGCAGTCGAAGGGACGGGGGCGAGGGGGGCCCGGAGGGGCGAGGAAGGGCCCGGCCCTAGCGATCAGGGTGCCGGAGCCATCGCCCTATGGCAGCTAGCGCCCCCTCAACCTCGGCTTCCTGCCCCGCGTAGGAGATCCGTAGAAAACTGCCGCCTTCCGAGGGATCGAAGTCGGTACCCGGGGTCGTCGCCACTCCGGCCTCCGCCAGCATCTCTCGGCAGAAGGCCTCGCTGTTCGGAGTGAAGTCTCCCACGTGTGCGTATACGTAGAAAGCTCCTTCCACCGGACCCCATCGCCTGATCCCCATTGCGGGAAGGGCCGCGAGGATACGGTCCCGGTTGCGACGGTAGCGAGCTACGTGTGCGTCGAGCTCCTGGGTCGCCTCGAACGCTTCGAGCCCTGCTACCTGGGAGAGGGTGGGAGGAGAGATGAAGAGGTTCTGGGCAATGCACTCCACCGGTCGCACGAGCTCGTCGGGAAGGACCATCCAGCCCAGCCGCCACCCGGTCATGGAATAGTACTTGGAGAAGCTGTTGATGACGATGGCCTCATCGGTGAGCTCCAGGGCGGAGGCGGCCGCTCGGTCGTAGGTGATTCCGTGGTAGATCTCGTCCGACACCAGGCGGATTCCCGACTCTGCGCAGAATCGCACCAGTGCCGCCAGCTCTCCACGGTCGAGGACCGTTCCGGTAGGGTTGGCGGGGCTCGCGAGTACGAGGCCGTCCAGACGCTCCCCCCGCTCCTGTAGGAGAGAGGGAGTCATGCGGAAGCCGTCCTGGAACGGAGTCCGGACCTCCACGACCTCCACGCCCAGGGCCCGAAGGATGTTCCGGTATGCGGGGTAGCCCGGGGTCGGGACACCCACCCGGTCTCCGACGTCGAAGGCCGACAGGAAGGCCAGGAGAAAGGCTCCACTCGAGCCCGTCGTGACGGCGATCCGGGCAGGATCCACGGCCGCTCCGTACCGGTCCCGGTAATGGCGTGCGATCCGCTCCCGGAGGATCGGGACTCCCATGGCATCGGTGTAGCCGAGGCGGCCCTTGCCCACCGCCTGCCGCACAGCGTCCAGGACGGGCCCCGGCGCGCCGGTCCCGGGCTGGCCCACCTCCAGGTGAAACACCGCACCACCCGCGGCCTGGCGCTCGTTGGCGGACCGGAGGACGTCCATGACGATAAAGGGTGGAATCCTCCCGCGGACCGAGGTCTTCAAGCTCATTCGGGGTCGCTCCCTCCTGGGGGCTACTCAGCGTTCACGGAGCCTCGGCGGCTGGCCGGCCACCGGCTTCGGACGATCTCCACGTTCGCGGCATGCGTCTCCCGATAGAAGGGGGTCATTCCCATGGGCAGGGAAGGCACCCTTCCCTCCGCGAGGGCGGTCAGGTAGGAGGCGTTGTCGCGCAGGAGCTCCGCGCCCCCGAGGGGGCCGTGGGACGGGACCACCAGCGAGTTCTCCAACCGGCTGGCCCAACGCTCCAGCGCCTCGGCCCATGCCATGGGACCACTGTCCCGGGTCAGGAACGGAACGGGGGTTTCCACGGCGTCCCCGGCCAGGAAGAGACCCCACCCCGGAACGAAGCCCACGATGCTGTCGGGAGTGTGTCCCGGGAGGGAGTGGAGCTCCAGGGCCAGCCCTCCCAGTTCCAGGTGGAGCCTCTCCCTGAAGACCCGATCCGGGGGCGTGAGGGTGACTCCGTCGTAGGACCCGGGGGCTTGCTCCCGCCTCTCCAGAAGCGTGGCGGGGAGCTCGGTCCGGAAGCGGGGTTTGCACCCTTCGTGGGCCACCACCTCGTCGGGCCGCCTGGCGAGACCGCCCGTTCCCCAGACGTGATCCCAGTCGCCATGGCTGTAGACTACGGTCAAGGGAAGATCCGGGACGAGCTCTGCCACGCCCTCCATGTCGGAGGGCCGGGCCAGGGTGTCCCAGACGATGGCGCGCCGGCTACCGGCGAGGACGACCGCGCGAACGTCGAAATCCTCGAGTGCCGCTTCGACGATCCAAAGGCCCGGCCGCAGACGGGTGATGTCGGACATGGGCTTCTCCTGGGAGAGCGCCGAGAGTGGTGCCCCGTCAACACGGTGCCAAGGGTGGTGGCCGGACCCCACGGTGGCAAGAGGAGGATTGGCATGGCATGTTGCGTGAGCGCTTGGGCGCCGGCCCAGGATCCATCCGCTTTCCGCAACCGGACGTCGACATGACCGGAGAAGAATGAAACCGCCGAAGCGAGCGGCCCGGACTCCGGGGAATCTCCATCGCATCCTGAGGGTGCGAGACGGGCTCGCCGTGACGGTGGGGATTGTCATCGGCGTGGGGATCCTCCGGACCCCTGGCCTCATCGCGGGCTATCTCGGGGATCCTCTGGCCATGCTGGGCGTCTGGGTGTTGGGTGGGGTGGTGGTGGCTCTGAGCACCCTGGTGCTCGCAGAAATGGCGGCGGCTCTTCCTCTGGCCGGAGGCAAGTACGTTTACGCCCGGGAGGCCTACGGAAACCGGATGGGTTTCGTCGCGGGCTGGTCGGAGCTCCTGGTGACGAGGGCGTTCTCGGGGGCCGCCAAGGCGGTGGTGATTGCCGAGTACCTGGTGATCCTCATCGGACGGGGATCGGTTCCCATTCTGGCATCGGCGGTGATTCTGGGGTTCTTCCTCATGCACTGGACCGGGCTTCGCACAGGGAGGGGATTCCAGAACGTGTCGACGCTGGCCAAGGTGGCCTTCATCCTGGCCATCGGCGTCGCGGGAGTACTGGGTGGGGACGGCCGGGGGTTCTTCTCCACCATGGACGTGTCGGGAGAGTACAGTGGACTTCTGGGCTTCGCCCTGGCCTACCAGGCGGTGGCCTTCGCCTACTACGGGTGGGAAGACGCGGCCAAGATGGCCGAGGAGACAGTGAACCCGGGGCGGGCTCTACCGAGAATTCTGGTCGGTGGGGCGGTGGCGGTGGCAGCCCTCTATCTCCTCATCAACCTGGCGTTCCTCAGCGCGCTCACCCCCGGGGAAATGGCCGGATCACCGTTGGTGGCGGCGGACGCCCTGCGGGCGACCTTCGGCGCGACGGCGGGCACCTTCGTGACGGTGGCCAGCGTGGTGATCCTGCTGAGCTCCCTGAACGTCCAGTTCCTGGGCATGCCCCGGGTCACCTTCGGCTTGGCGCGGGATGGGCTCGCGTTCTCCCGGTTCACGCGAGTGGAGAAGGGGGGGACGCCGGGGCCGGCGCTGGCCTTCATCACCGCGGTCCTCCTCCTTCTCGCGATCACGGGTGCCTTTGAGCTCCTCGTGCGGTTCATGATGACCGTAGCCATCACGGTGGACCTCATGGTCCTGAGCGCCATCTTCCGGCTGCGGCGGACGCGCCCGGATCTGGCCCGTCCCCTCCGGGTTCCTCTCTACCCCGTTCTCCCGGCCCTCACTCTTCTTCTCTACTTCCTCGTGCTGGCCATCGTGGTCTGGACCCAGCCCGTCCTGGCCCTCGGCGCCGGGGCCATGCTCGCCGCCCTCTGGATGGCGGGCTGGGTCGTGGCGAAGCGGCTCGCCGCCTCTGGAGCCGAATCCCCCGTCATGGAGAACCGCCGACCGTGAGATACGCTTCCTCCGTCATCGACCTCATCGGAAAGACTCCACTCCTCGCACTGGACCGGATCAACGACGGGGGCGCCGCCCGGGTCTTCGGGAAGTGCGAGTTCATGAACCCCATCGCCATCAAGGACCGTCCGGCCCTCTACATGATCCGCGGGGCCGAAGAGCGGGGAGACATCGGCCCCGGCTCTACTCTGGTGGAGGCGACCTCGGGAAACACGGGGATGGCCCTTGCCTACATCGGTCGCATGCGAGGCTACCGGGTGGTTCTCTGCATGTCCGAGATCCAGAGCCTGGAGCGGCGGAGCGTCCTGAAGGCCCTGGGGGCGGAGCTGGTGCTGACGCCCAAGGAGTTGGGGACGAAAGGGGCCAAGGCCAAGGCCCTCGAGCTCCACGCCGCCACTCCCGGCTCTTTCTACGTGGGCCAGCACGACAACATGGACAATCGAAAGGCCCACGCCGAAACCACCGCCCAGGAGATCTGGGAGGACACCGACGGGGCCCTGGACGTATTCGTGGCTCCCCTGGGGACCGGGGGGACCCTGTGCGGCGTGTCCGAGGCCCTGAAGCCCCGCCGGCCCCACCTACGGGTCGTCGGGGTGGAGCCGAAGGAGGCCCCGTTCGTCTCCGAGGGTCGCTTTTCCCCCCATCGCATGATGGGGACCTCTCCTGGGTTCCTGCCGGGCATTCTGGACCGGGACCTCATCGACGACATCTTCCTGGTGTCCGAGGAGGAGGCGTTCGGCACCTGCCGGGAGATCGCGCGGCGGGAAGGCGTGCTGGTGGGGATCTCGTCGGGCGCCAGCGTAGCGGCGGCCCTGCGCCTCTCCCACGCGCCTGAGCATGCGGGCAAGATCATCGTGACCATGCTCTGCGATAGCGGCGAACGCTACCTGAGCGTCGAGGGGTTGTGGGAGAAATGACGACGGGTCATTCGGGAGGCTAGGAGCCCCGGTCCTCCATGGCCTCCTGGGCTTCCAGCCAACGGGCGATGGCCTCGTCCACCGCCCGGCGGGCCTCCGCCAGCTCGACGCTGATCCTCCCGGCCTCCATCGCGCCCCCGGCGGTTCCGTCATAGAGGGCCTCGTCGCCCAGCGCCGCCTCCAGTTCGGCGACCCTGGCCTCGGCCCTGTGGACTTCTTCTTCGGAGGCCTCGACCTCCCGTCTCAGCTCTCGTTTGACTGCCTGAATCGCCTTGTTCGCTGCGACCGTCTTCCGGCTCCGGGCCCGGGCCGCCTCCCTGGCCTCCTCCTCTGCAGCCCGAGCCGCTTCGGCTTCGTTGGCTGCACGGCGGGACACCTCGGCCTCCCAGTCCACGAAGGGACCGGGATAGTCCAGGACCCGTCTCCCCTGGAACACCCAGACCCGGGTGGCCAGCTCCCGGAGAAGGGCCCGGTCGTGACTCACCAGGAGGACGGTGCCCTCGTATCCCTCCAGGGCGTCTTCCAGGGCCTCGATGGACTCGACATCCAGGTGATTCGTGGGCTCGTCGAGGGCCAGGAGATTGGCCTCCGCCAGGGTGATGAGGGCCAGCGCTACCCGGGCGCGCTCTCCGCCTGAGAGAGAGTCGGTCCTGCGGCGGACCGAGTCACCGCTGAACCCGAACCGACCGAGATGAGCCTGAATCTGTCCGCGGTTCCAGGCCGGGCGCGCGTCAGCGATGCAGTCGTACAGGCTTCGCCCGGAGGGAAGGTGAGCGTGGTCCTGGCGGAACCACGCGGTGGTCACCCCGGCCCCGAGGCGGGCCTTCCCCCGGTCCGGAGGGCGTTCCCCCATCAGCACGGAAAGGAGGGTCGTCTTCCCAGCCCCGTTCGGCCCCACGAGGGCCACTACGTCTCCTCGCCTGGCCAGGACGGTGAAGTCCTCCAGGAGCGTCCGGCCCCCGACTCGCACGGCGAGCTTCTCGACGATGAGGGCCTGGTCGCCTCCCCGCTCGGCGGCCTGGAACCGCACGGCCATGGCCTCCTCTTCGGACGGCGGGGGCGAGAGGCGGGGCAGGCGCGCCAGCATAGCCCGGCGACTCTTGGCCTGCGTGGTCTTCTGGCCCGCGATGTTCCTCCGTATGAAGTCCTCTTGCCGCGCGATCTCCTTCTGCTGCTCCGCCGCTCGCCGCTCCAGCGATAGCCGAGCCCGGTCCCGTTGGCGGACGAAAGCGGAGTAGCCTCCGCGGTAGGGAGTCGCCGTCCCGTTCGACACGTGGAGCACGTGGTCGGCCACCTCGTCCAGAAAGGCCCGGTCATGGCTGATCACGAGGACGGTCCTGGGTGCATCTTCGAGGTAGCGTTTCAGCCACTCGATGGTGTCCAGGTCCAGGTGATTCGTGGGCTCGTCCAGGAGCACGACATCGGAGGGGGTCGCGAGCTGTCCCGCCAGCCCCACCCGGCCTCTTTCACCCCCACTGAGCTGGTCCAGAGGTTGGGTTCTCGCCTGGTCCGCGTCGAATCCCAGACCCTGGAGCACGGCGTCCACCCGGGCGGGGAACGCATACCCGCCTTCCCTCTGAAATCGCTCCTGCTCCCGGTCGTAGCGGGCCAGGTCCTCGGACGTGACTCCGGCACCGAGCTCCTCCAGTACTTCGACCTGCCGCGCCAGGGATCGCTCCAGGGCGATGAGGTGGGCGTATCCCTGGGCTGCGGCTTCCCATACCGTCCTTGCCGCCCCGAAATCACGATGCTGGTCCAGCAAGGCGATGCGGAGGCCGGGCTTTCGAGTGATGGAGCCGTCGGAGGGCTCCAGCGCTCCCTCCATGATCCGAAAGAGCGTGGTCTTGCCCGTGCCGTTTCGGCCGACGATTCCCCACCGCTCTCCCGCCTCCACGGCGAAGGTCACGTCCTGGAGGAGGGGGGTAGCGCCAAACTGCACCGCCACCGAGGAAAGGGAGATGAGGCTCACGAGTGTCCTCGCGCGAGCTGCCGTGCCGACAGTTGACAGGAGTCGGGAATCTGGATAAACAGTAGCTCGCTAATGACCAGGTCTCTCAGTGTTTGAGGTGCAGCGGTGTCCCAATGGGACCAGGACCGGGGAAAGCTAACGCTCGGCCACCTCTTGGCGCAGGTGCTCCATACCACTCCGCGTGATGCAACGGGCCCCCTCGTGACGAGCGAGGGCGAGGGCGGGGCCGAACGGAGGTTCCTGCTCGGCGACTTCCCGTCGCCATGAAGTCCCTCAGGCGTTTCTTCCGCTTCCTGAGGCCCTACCGAGGCAGGGCGATGGTGGCCCTCTCCCTTCTCTTCGCCATGGTGGGGGCCGATCTCCTGATTCCGAGGCTCACCCAGCGGATCATCGACCAGGGGATCACCGCGTCCAACGTTCACGTGGTGATAACCACGGCCCTGATCATGCTTGGAGCCTCCGTGGTGTCCGCGGCCCTGGCTCTGGCCAACAACTACCTCTCGGTTGGGGTCTCCATGGCCGTCGCTGCCGACGTCCGGAGCGCCCTCATGCGGAAGGTCCAGACGTTCTCCTTCGGAAACCTGGATCGGCTCCAGACCGGGAAGCTCATCGTACGGTCCACTAGCGACGTCAACATGGTGATGATGATCGTCATGTTGTCCCTGCGGATCCTGACCCGGGCCCCCATCTGGGTAGTCGGGGCCGTGATCCTTCTCATTCTCACCAGCCATCGACTGGCTCTGATGATGGCGGGCTTCGTTCCCGTCATCGTTCTCCTGGTCTGGCTCTTCGCGCGCAGAGTCCAGCCCATGTTCCGGGGGGTCCAGGAGCGTCTCGATCGTTTGAACACGGTCCTTCAGGAGAACCTCGCGGGAGTCCGGGTGGTGAAGGCTTTCGTGCGGGCCGACCACGAAGCCAACCGCTTCGACCAGGCGAACGAGGCCCTCATGGCCCAGACGATCCAGGTGACGGAGCTCCTGGCGGTCTTCATCCCGGCCATGCTTGTCATGCTGAATCTGGCCGTCGTGGGGGCTGTCTGGATCGGTGGAAACACCGCTCTCGAAGGGGGGATGACGGTGGGGGAGGTGGTGGCCGCCATCAACTATCTCTCTTTTGCACTCTTCCCCATTCTGATGCTCGCCGGGATGATGGGTCCCCTGGCGGCCGCCGACGCATCGGCGGGGAGGATCCTGGAGGTCCTGGACGCGGAGCCGGAGGTGGGGAGGAAGCCAGGATCCCGGGGGTTGCCCAACGCCCGGGGGCGCATCGCTTTCGAGAAGGTTTGCTTCAGCTACGGGGGAGATTGCACGGAGCCGGTTCTGTCGGACGTGTCCTTCGTGGCCGAACCCGGGGAGACCGTAGCGGTTCTGGGAGCCACGGGTTCGGGGAAGTCCACCCTCATCCACCTGATTCCGCGCTTCTACGACGTCACTGCGGGCCGCATCACCCTGGACGGCATGGACATCCGGGACCTCGATCTGCACTTCCTGCGGAAGGAGACCGGGGTGGTTCTCCAGGAGTCTGTCCTCTTCGGAGGGACGATCCGGGAGAACATCCGCTATGGGCGGGCGGATGCCTCGGACGAGGAGGTGGTGGCGGCGGCCCGGGCCGCCCAGGCCCACGAGTTCATCGAGGGCTTCGAGGATGGATACGACACCGTCATCGGCCAGCGAGGCGTCACGCTCTCGGGGGGCCAGCGGCAGCGGGTGGCTATAGCCCGGGCTCTCCTGGTGGAGCCGAAGATCCTCATCCTGGACGATTCCACCAGTGCCGTGGACGTGGAAACGGAGGTGAAGCTCCAGGACGCCCTGGACCAGCTCCTCGCCCGGTCCCGGAGCACCACCACTCGGTTCGTGGTGGCCCAGCGGATCAGCACCGTGCTCCTGGCCGACAAGATACTGGTCCTGGATCAGGGACGGATCGGGGCCCAGGGCACCCACCGGGAGCTCCTGGAGTCGAGTTCCCTTTACCGGGACATCTACGAATCCCAACTCGGAAACGGAGGCCCGAACGAGAAGGGTGGGGAGGGACGACGTGTCTGAGGGCAATGGTGGGAAGAGCGGACCCCCTCCCCGGACCGGGTTCCCGGGACCCGGTGGCCGGGGCCACGGGCGGGGAGCCGTGGAACGAGCCAGGGATCCCCGGGGATCGCTCCGGCGGCTGGCGGGCTATCTGCGCCCCTACCGGGGAGCCGTGGTCCTGGTGGCGCTGGTGGCGGCGCTCTCTACGGCAGCGGCTCTGTCCGGACCGTACTTCATGGGGCGGGCCATCGACCACCTGGTGAGCAGGAACGCCCGGGGCCTCGCCGTCCTCACCCTCCTGATGCTCGGCGCGTACCTCCTTTCCTCCTTCGCACAGGGGATCCAAGGAGTCCTCATCGCCCGGGTTTCCCAGAGGGCCATGCGCTCCTTGAGGGCGGATCTTTTCAACCATATGCAGACGCTGTCCCTCGGCTTCTTCGACTCCCGGTCCCAGGGCGATCTCATGAGCCGGCTGACCAACGACATGGACGCCATCAGCCGGGTCCTCACCAACAACGTGGCCCAGCTCTTTACGGGGCTCCTGACGCTGGCGGGAATTCTGGTGGTGATGTTCGTCATGAACGCCTGGCTAGCCCTGGGGTCCATGATCGTCTTTCCGCTGATGATCGGCCTCGTCGCGGTGGTGGGTCGCCGGACCCGGGGAGCCTTCCGGTCCTACCAGGCCAGCCTGGGAACGCTCAACGGGATCCTTGAGGAGACCTACAGCGGACAACGGGTGGTCCTCGCCTACGGGCAGGAAACGAAGGTGCTGGAGAAGTTCGATGGAGCCAATGACGCCGTGCGCTCCTCCGGCACCCAGGCTATGACCCTGGCCCTGGTGGTAATGCCCATGATGGGGATCCTCGCCAACGCGAACGTGGCCATCCTGGGAGGTCTGGGAGGATGGATGGCCATTCGAGGGATCGTGAGCATCGGGACCATCGCCGCCTTCATCACGTACTCGAGGAGGTTCGCCGAGCCCCTCCGTCAGCTCGGGGACCTCTACAATCAGATCCAGGGCTCCCTGGCGGGGGCGGAGCGCATCTTCGAGGTCCTGGACACCTCACCCGCCCAGACCGACACCCCTGAGGCGGTGGAGCTGCAACGGGTTCGAGGAGATGTGTCCCTGGAAGACGTGACGTTCTCCTACGTGCCCGGCGTTCCGGTTCTCAGGAACGTGTCTCTTCACGCCCGTCCCGGGGAGCGCGTCGCTCTCGTGGGGCACACCGGGGCGGGGAAGACCACGCTGGTCAACCTTCTCTCCCGATTCTACGACGTGGATGCCGGCACCATCCGGATCGACGGGACCGACATACGGACTTTCACCCGGGACAGCCTTCGACGACAGCTGGGAGTGGTCCTCCAGCAGTCGTTCCTCTTTGCGGAGTCCGTGATGGAGAACATCCGGTACGGACGCCTGGACGCCAGTGACGAGGAGGTCTTCGCCGCGGCCCGACTCGCCCACGCCGACGGGTTCATTCGCCGATTGCCCCAGGGTTACGAGACGATTCTCTCGGAGAGAGGCGGGAGCCTCTCCGAGGGCCAGCGCCAGCTCCTGACCATCGCGAGGGCCATTCTGGCCGATCCGGCGATCCTGGTCCTGGACGAGGCAACGAGCTCGGTGGACACCCGCACCGAGGTCCACATCCAGGAGGCGCTCCACGAGCTCATGCGGGGACGCACCAGCTTCGTCATCGCTCACCGGCTCTCCACGATCTCCAACGCCGATCAGGTCATCGTCATGGAGGAAGGACAGGTGGTGGAGCGGGGCACCCAGCGGCAGCTCCTGGACGCGAAAGGAACCTACTACCGTCTCTACATGAGCCAGTTTCGAGGACAGGAGACGCGGGTGGGGTAGGGTGGGTGATGGCCGGGCGGGGGGAAACGGGTGTTCCGTTCGGGGTCACGTGGCTCGATTCGATGCAGGCCGAGGTCGTCCCGGTCTTCCATCGATCCCGACGGAGAAGGGAGTCCTCGGGGGTGGGCACGTGGCAAAGTTATTGCATTCGAGGCCTCGAATACCCTATGGGTAGAGTAGCACGTCGACAGGATGACACGAGGGAGGGAACGCATGTGGAAGAAGGATGAAATGACGCCGTCGACCCCTACAGCTCCCCGGCAGGAAGAGAGACCGCCCCGCCCGGAGCCACCCAGGCCCGCGACGGGGAGCTCTGAACGGGCCACCATCGGGCGCTCCATCACCATTCGGGGCGAGGTGAGCGGCGACGAGGATCTCCTGATTCAGGGTCGGATCGACGGATCCGTGGACCTCCAGGCGCAGTCCGTCACGGTGGGGCGGGAGGGTCGAGTGAAGGCCGACATCACGGGCCGGGTGGTCACCGTGGAGGGTGAGGTGGAGGGAGATCTCAAGGCCCAGGAGCAGGTCATCTTGCGCGGCTCGGCGCGGGTGGAAGGAGACATCACCGCCCCCCGGGTAGTGCTGGAGGATGGCGCCAGCTTCCGGGGTCTGGTGGACATGAGGGATCCCACGGAGAGCGAGCAGCGGTCGAGCACCGGATCCGCCTCGGCCCAGTCGAAGAAGGCGGAGCCGACCAAGGGCTCCCAGTCCGAGGCCCCCAAGAAAGACGAAGGAGCGAAGCCGGCGGGGGATTCCGCGAAGACGACGCCGGAGTCCAAGCCCTCCGGCGAGTCGACGAAGCCGGCTTCCGGGACGACGAAGGACGCATCCGCTACGGCGGAGAAGACCCTCCTGTAGGTGAGCTGGCTGCGTCGCTTTCGGCGTGCTCCCCCCGGGGAGGCCTCTCCGGAGGAGACGGGAGAACCAGCGCCTGCCGCCGTCGAGCGGGCCGCACCCGGGTTCGCGGCCCTCTTCGACGGCGTAAGCGAAGACCGGACGCACGCGGTGCTGGACCTGGGATCCGCCGCCGAGAGCAGCTTTTCCTTCTACAGCCGATATGCCCGGCGAATCCGGTTCGCGGGTCTCCTCTCCGTGCCCTTGCACGAGGAGACGGGGGCGGCGGCGCTACGGGCGCTTCCGCCGGACCCGGATCAGCCGTTCGATCTCGTTCTGGGGTGGAACATCCTGGACCGGTTGAACCGCCAGGAACGGCTGTCGTTTGTGGAGCGTCTGACCGAGATCACCTCTCCGGACGCCCGACTCTATGTCGTCGTGGATGCCTCCGGTGAGTCCAGGGTCCATCCCCTCCATTTCGCCGTCGTTGACCTCGACCGGATCTCCCAGCAGGTGGCGGGACCCCCGGAGCGGGCACGGCCCCAGCTTCTGCCGGCGGAAGTGGAGCGGCTTCTCAGGCCGTTCCAGGTCATGCATGCGTTCACCTTGCGCCTCGGTCTCCGTGAGTACGTCGCGGTGAAGGGGGGCCGGCCCCAGTGGGGCTGAGAAGGGCCTCTCTGAAGCGTGCCTTCAGGAAGGACCCGTCCCGGGGTGGAAGGACGAGGGGGAGCTTCTCGGGCAACACCTTCACCACGGCCAGGGCCGGTCCCGGTCCCACGTGAGCCATGGACCGGAGGGCCCGGACCTCGTCCATCGTGGAGACGGTCGAACTCTGCCCGAACCCGCACGCCGCGGCCACGCGGGCCAGATCCACGCCCCGCGCCGTGTGGGTTTCCTGCATGCCCGTCTCGCCATACCGACCGTTGTCCAGAACCACGATGGTGAGGTTCTCCGGTTGCTGTACGGCGACCGTGGCCAGTGATCCCATTCCCATGAGCATCTCTCCGTCTCCGGTCACCACCAGGACCCTTCTCCGAGGCTGAGCCAGCGCCAATCCCAGGCCTGCCACGGCCGCCAGCCCCATGCCGCCCCAGAAGGGGAAGGTCAGGGAGTGATCGCCAGCGGCCGTGCAGTCCCAGGCCGAAGAGCCCAGCCCCGCCACGACGAGGAGATCGCCCCGACCCTCGAGGAGCGTCGCTACGACATCTCTCCGCCTGAGGAGTGGCCCGCTTCCGGAGGAGATCTCCTTCATCATCCGTTCCTCCCCTCTTCGAAGGGCTTGATTCCGATGAGGGATTGGGAGATGAGGACGGCGACGGCGGCATCCACGTCGTAGGCCTCCTCCAGGGCTGCCCGGACCGTGGGGGCCAGCTCGCCGGGCTCACCGGCGCGGCGGACGCGAACCCCCATGGCTTCCAGGACGGTGGGAGTGGCCTGTCCCACGGGGACCTGCCATGGATTGAGCTCCCCCTCCTCTCCTCGCATGGCCGCGATCATCACAAAGGGGAGCCGGCACTCCCTCACGGTGCCGAGGGCGTTCACCATGTTTCCCACTCCGCTGGACTGGAGGAGGAGGACGCTCCTCTCCCTCCCGAGCCACGCCCCAAGGGCCAGCCCCACCGCCTCTTCCTCGGTGGTGAGGGGAATGGTCCGGATGGAAGGGTCCTCCTGGCAGAGCTCGATCAGCCGCTTGTGACCCGCATCGGGAACGTAGCTGACGAGGTGGACGCCGGCGTCTCGGAGGACGCTGTGGACCTCCGCAGGCCAGTCGGGGGTGGCGGTCGAAGAGGTGATCGTCATGCCTCCTTCGCATTTCGAGACCTTGGCGCATGGGCGAGGTCGGGCACAGTTAGGGGCCCGGAGGAACGGTGTCAATGGCAGGGGGACCGCACCGACGGCGGCGGACCTCTCGACCCCGGCCGAGTGCGGCAGTCCAGGCTGCGGACGTCCGCGCGGGGTCGGGAGGATTGCCCGAACGCAGTTTCCTAGGTAGACTAGGAGAGAATCCTAGATAAACTAGGAGAGACCGAACGGCATCCCATCGACGGGAAGACGCTTCTCCGGAGACACGCGCCGGACATCTTCCACTACGGACCGTGGGTCCGAGGGTTTTGCATGCTGATCACGAAGGGACTTCTACCTGGCACCCTGGATATGCTCATTCTCAAGGCCGTCTCTCTCGGACCCACCCACGGGTACGGGGTTCTCCTCAGAATCGAGGCCACCTCCAAGGGTCTCCTGGACCTTGAGCAGGGCTCTCTCTACCCGGCCCTGAACCGCCTCGAAGACCGGGGACTCGTCGCTTCGGAGTTCGGCACTTCGGAGAACAATCGGCGGGCCAGGTTCTACCGCCTGACCAAGGCCGGATGTCGCCGTCTGGAGGGAGAGGCCTCCCGGTGGACGCAAATGGTGCAGGCCGTCTCCAACGTCATGGAGGCGCGACCCAACGAGGTGGGCTCGCCCGAGCCGCGATCCGGTGCCAGGGGAGTCCCCGGCCCCCGTCCCAACCAGGCCTGACCCATGTTTCGACGTTTTCGAGCCCGACTGAGCGTTCTCCTCCACGGCGACCGCTTCAACCGGGAGCTGGAGGAGGAGATCGCGTTCCACATCCATCGGCTCACCGAAGATCTGATCCGTCAGGGGATGGATCCGCACGAGGCACGGCGGGAGGCGCGACTCCGCTTCGGCAGCCGGGAACGGGTCAAGTCCCTGAGCCGGGAAGCCCGGGGCGCGGCGTCCTTCGACGAGGTTGGGCGGAACCTCCGGTTCGCCCTACGGGGGATGGGCCGGAGCCCCCTCTTCTCCGTCACGTTCATCCTGACCCTGGCACTCTGCATCGGCCTGGGCACGGCGGTCTTCAGTGTGGTGAACGGGGTCCTCTGGCGGCCCCTGCCGTACCCGGATCCGGATAGGCTGGCCCGGGTCGCCCTTTACAACCCCTCCTTCGGGAAGAACCCGGCCAACACCGCCGTGGATGGACGGACCTGGGAAAGGATTCGCGACGAGGGAGAGACCTTTCAGAGGACCGTGTTCTCGGGGTGGGTGGCAGGAGTGAACCTGTCCACCGACCAGGCCGCCCGGTTCGTTCAGCAGCAGCGGGTAGGGGCCGGTTACTTCAGCACTCTCGGGGTCCTTCCTCTCCTCGGGAGGGAGTTCGAGGCTGCGGACGACCTTCCCGGCGGGCCGCCCCTCGCGATTCTCAGCCACGAGCTCTGGGTCCATACCTTCGACGCAAATCCGGACATCATCGGAACCACCATCCGGCTCAAGGGTGAGGCCCACACGGTGGTGGGGGTGATGCCGCCCGACTTCCGGTCCAGCGCGGAAGCGGACGTCTGGACTCCCCTTCGGCCGTCCACGACCGGAGAGGGAGGGGGGGCCAACTACGGGGTTCTGATCCGGATCCCGGAGGGGATGAGCTTCGCGGAGGCGGACGCTCGTGTGGCATCCATCCAGCCACCCGAGTCGACACTCGAGGACGCGCCCGAGCGCCGCTTCGGCCTCATTCCCCTGGACCAGGCTGTCACGGCGGGGCTCGAGCTGCCCCTGTTGATCCTGCTGGGGGCGATCGGAGTGATGGTGCTGGTGGGGTGCGCGAACCTGGCCGGTCTCCAGATTGCCCGGTCTCTGGCCCGGCGCATGGAGATGGCTACCCGCCAGGCCCTGGGCGGCGGTGCCGGGGCTCTGGCGCGCCAGCTCATCGCCGAGAACCTCACGCTGGGGCTCCTCGGAGGCGTTGCGGGGTTGGGGGTTGCCTTCGCCGCTAGCCGGGGGCTGGGGGACATGGTCCAGTCGTACTTCAACACCTGGCAGAGCGTTCAGATGGACGGCGTGGCCCTTCTCGTGGCCCTGGGGCTCACCGCCCTGTCGACGATCCTCTTTGGCGTGGTGCCGGTTCTCCAGGTGGCCAGGCTCGACCTCCAGCGCGTGCTCGCCTCGGGTTCGAGAGGCTTGATCGGCGGAGGCGGGCACACCCTGCGGAAGATCCTCCTCGTGGGGGAGGTGGCCATGGTGAGCTCCCTCCTCTTCGCGGCGGGCCTCCTGGCCCGGAGCTACGGTCATCTCGAGGGTCTGGATCCCGGCTTCGACCCTGACGGGCTGATCACCGTCCAGTTCTCTCTGGACGATGCGCGGTACGGCGATGCGGGCAACGTTCGACGCCTGTTCGACGAGACACTCGGCGCTCTCGGCCGGGTGCCCGGCGTGGCCTCCGCTGCCGTGGCCCTGACCCTTCCCTACGAGCGACCCCTGAACCTCGGCTTCCGGCTCCCGGGCGACGACACCAGCCAGGGTCGGGTCACCAACGCCGTCTACGTTACGCCCGGGTTCTTCGAAACCCTGGGAATCCCCGTGCTCCGCGGACGGCCTCTCGGAGAAGCCGACAGGGAGGGCGCGCCCGTGGTGGCCGTGGCGAACCAGGCCTTCGTGGACAGCAATCTCCAGGATGAGCCGGCCCTGGGCACCCAGGTGAGCATGAGCTTCGGAGAGGGAGAAGGCGTGACCATCGTCGGGGTTGTGGGGAACGTCCAGCAATCGGCTGGTTGGGGCGAGACCTCCCAGCCGGTATGGGAAACACCCACCCTCTATCTTCCAGCCGCCCAGGCCAGCAGCGGCTTCTTCCAGCAGGTGCACGTCTGGTTCGCTCCGAGCTGGATCATTCGCCAGGCCGGATCGAGCTCGGACCTGGCGGCACAGGTGACTCGGGTCTTCCGGGAGGTGGATCCGGACCTTCCTGTGTCGCGCCTCGCGTCCCTCGATCAAATCATGGGGAGCGCCTTCTCCCGGCCTCGGTTCGAGGCGGCATTTCTCCTCCTCGTGGCGGCGTTCGCGCTGCTCCTGGCGGGGATCGGGCTGTACGGGATCGTAGCCCACGAGGTCCTGGAGCGGAGGACCGAGATGGGGCTGCGCATGGCTCTAGGGGCGACCCCGGGGAGGGCGGTCTGGACCGCCGGGATCGGGGGAGTCCGCCTGACCCTTCTGGGTCTGGCGGCGGGAGCGGTGCTCGCCGTGGCGGTATCCAGGGCCATGGTGCACCTGGTCTGGGGGGTGACCCCCTACGACCCGGTGACCTTGGCGGGACTGGTGGGGATTCTGGCCGTTCTCGCCGCCGTGGCCAGCTTCGTCCCTGCCGCAAGAGTGGGGCGAATGGACCCCGCACGGATCCTCAGGGAAGGGTGAGGCCCGGTCGTCTCCCGAGCGGGTCAGTTCCCAGGCCTCAGGACGAGCTTGTGCTCGGTCGCCTCCTCCACGGCCTCCCGGGAGAACAGGAGCGGGAAGTACTCTCCCGCTGCCCAACTCTCCGTGAGGTTTCCGTAATACGGGCTCTCCGGCCGCCCCGATTGTCCCGGGGCGTTGGTCACCAGGGACCCGTCCAGATCCGAGAAGTCGATGATCTGGCGGTAGGTGGCCCCAATGGCGGCCACGGTGCCGGCTCCGCCCCTCCGCTCGGCACTGGGAAGGTCGTAGGCCCGCACCAGGGAGTGGGGGAACTCGCTCCGGTTCGTCCGGCCCCACCGCCACTGATCGGGGTCGGGACCCTGCGCAGCCCTGAGGTCTTCGAGACCCTGGACGATGGCCCGCTCCATCAACTCCGGTCGGGACGCAGGGTCGACGCTCCCCTGACGAACCTCCATCGGGATGCGGCGCCGGACCTGATCGTAGATGGCAGCCGCCCGGCTGTCCCGGCGATAGACGGCGTCCCATTGCGCCACTGCTCGGCGAGCCTCCTCCACCGTGGGATCCGAGGCTGTCCAGCCGCGGAAGAAACCGAGAGCCTCGGCCGCCGAGGCGGACCAGGCGTCTTGCTGCAGCTCCCGGGAGTCCTGGATGCCGAAGGGCCCCCCGCCTCCCAGGACCTGGGCCAGCCGCTCATGGCGAGGGAAGGACGATCCTCGCTTGAAGTAAAGGGGGGGATCATAACCCGGAGGGTGGATATCGTGGTTGGCCGTAGCGATCCAACCTCTCTCCGGGTTGTACTCCCGAGGTAGATCGTCCCGGAATCCCGTCCATTCGTATTCGCCGGTTCCCGGGACCGGGAGGCGGCCGTACCACCCTTCCCTCCGTGGGGAAGCCGCCGAAGCCTGCCAGGCGATGTTCCCGTCGGCGTCACCGCAGATCATATTCTCGGTCGGTGCCTTCCAGAAACGCAGCTCCGCCAGGAAGGCTTCGCAATCATCCACCATGTCCAATCGGAGGGCAGCCAGGTACCCGGTGGACCCTGGCTCGTGCATGGTGGAGCGGATGGCATACGCCAGGCTGTTTGCCGTGTCCTCGTAGAAGATGGGGCCGTGGCGGGAGTACTTGAGCTCCACCACCTCGGGCGCCCGTCCCCTCACGGCGATGGTGTCCACGACGATGCGCAGGGGCTCCCAGTCCCCTCGCCAGCGAACCTGGTTCCTGTCCTCAGGGTTCACCTGTTCCACGTATACGTCGGACTGGTCCGTTCCCACGATCGTGAGTCCCCAGGCCACCCGGCCGTTGTGGCCAATGGCCACGCCAGGGAGCACCGGCTCGGTGGAGCCGATGGCGGTCCATCCAGGAGCGTCCAGGTGGACCACGTAGCGGAGGGAGGGGTTCGTGACGCCCCGGTGGGGGTCATTGGCCAGGATGACCTGGCCGGTGGTAGTGAGCCGGGGGCTCAGGACCCAATTGTTGCTCCCGGGGGAGTCCTCACGGGCCCCCTCGTTCTCCGAGGCCCAGGCCTCTGCCCACCCGTCATACGGGGGAACGAGGGGAGGGCTGGCGATGGCGTCCTGGAATCCCGAGAGCGCGGACGAGACCTCGTCGGTGATGAGTGCGAGGTCCACGCCCTCGGCTGGCGTGAGGGCCCGGTAGGGCGTGGGATCGGCACGGCGATTCGCTTCGTCGGGACCGAGCTCCGCCACCTGTTGCGCGAGCCGAAGCTCTGAGCGGGCATCCCCGAGGGGCATGGCCGTCTGCATGCGGAGCAGGGGAGTCTCGGCGGTCCAGGGCTCGGGACGGAGGCCCGTGAGCGCGAACTCCACCGGGAGCCGGTCCCCTGCGGAGGCGATGTAGGCGTTCACGCCATGGGCGAAGGCTTCCAGGATGCGCCGGCCTTCGGGGTGATAGCTGGCGAACTCCTCGTCCGTCCACGGTCCCCGGTACTTCACCAGGCGGGCGAGACGGTCGTGGCGGAGCGCCTCGGGTCCCAGGATCTCCGAGAGGCGCCCCTCCCCGGCTCGCCGGTACATCTCCATTTGCCAGAGCCGGTCCTGGGCCTGGACGAATCCCTGGGCGAAGAAGAGGTCGTCCAGGTTTCGGGCATAGATGTGCGGGACGCCCCATGGATCCCTCAGGACCTCCACCACCTCCCGGAGCCCGGACAGAGTAATCTCCCCGTCAAGGGCCGGGAGGTGTGCCTGGGCGAGCTCCTGAAAGCTCGAGGGACGGCGGGCGTCCGGTCCCGTCGTCCCCTCACAGCCCGAAAGGGCCGCACCCAGGAGCAGCGTGAGGAGGAGCGCTGGGAGCCGCGGCGATGCGACGTCTCTATCTACGCGGTTCCGAAGAAGCGGGTGCGGGCGCATGGCGGACCTTCCGTTGATGGGGTCGGAACGGAGGAGCATCCGCCGTGCAATCTCCTACGTGGGACCCGGACAATCAACTTGGGTTCGTCCGGAGTCAGTTCCCGGTGACCTTCAATCCTGCCACCAGGCCCTCCGTGTTGTGCCCGAAGCGGATCCCGTACACGCCGTCCGTGGATTGCAGCTTCCCTGGTCCCACGAGTTCCGACTTGTCGTAGGTCGCGACCACCGTGCCGTTGATGGCGCACTCCAGGGTGTTCCCCCTCACCGAGACCGCGATCTCCTGGGTGACGGGCTGGCCGGGCGCCGAAGCCTTGTGCACGGCGTCACTCGCCTCTCCGCGGCGCCCGTTCATCTCGAACGGCTCGGGGCCGAAGCCCCGGACGATGAACGTGCCGTTGCCGTAGGCCGAACAGTAGAGATAGCTCTGCTGTTCGGTGCCCATGTCCTTGCCGGCCACCACGATCCCGTACGGGTGCGGGTGATCGTTCCGGTTCATGTACTCCGGCTCGGTGAACGTGGCGCTAACGGTGTAGTCGCCCGTGGCGGTATTGGCGGGATTCCAGTAGGTAACCGCAGGCCCCGTGGTCACGTGGAGCTCGCCGCCGTCCATGGCCAGCTTCGCGTTCGCCAGCGTTTGGCCCGCCTGGGCCGCGGAGGAGTCGATCTCGCCCTTCCAGCCCTCCACGAAGATTCCTCCGTTTTCCACCGACCGGGAGGTCTCCATCTGGGCATGAGCGGGGCTTCCGAGGAGGGCAAGGCCGAAGAAGGCTGCGCCCGCAGGCGCGAGAAGGCGTGTCCGGTACATGGTCTCTCCTTACTGAAGACGAGTCGCACTCGGGGCTTGGCCCGGTCACCACATCTCGGGAATCAGCCGCCCCCAGCCCGGGCCGGCCCCCTTCCCACCGCAATAGAATGTCGTGGTGAACTCCCATTCCACCCTCGAAAGGACGCCACGTTCCATTCCAGAGCGTGCGGCTTCTCGCGCCGGGGGGATGGCGTCCGCGTGATTGCGCACGGGCCTGCGGGTCTGTCCCCGGGCCGCGGCGGTGGACGGGGGATAGGGGTCGGGGATAGCTTCCTCGGATTGAACGCTCAGCCTCCTACCCCGCAGCCGCTCCCCTGGGGCGCCTATCGCCCGGACGCCCTCTCGGGGTTTCTCATGACCCTCGTCCGCCTCGTACCTGACTGGCCCCTCGTCAAACAGGCGGCGTTTCCCCTGCGGCGGTTGGCCAGGAAGAGGCTCCGTGGCTCCGTCGATGCCGAGCTCTGGGGACACAAGCTCCGGTTCGAAGCTCGCGGAAACATTTCCGAGGGGCGGCTCCTGTTCATGCCCGCGAAGTGGGATCGTGAGGAGAGGGCCGCAATCGCGCGTCATGCCGGCCCGGGCATGGTCTTTCTGGACGTGGGGTGCAACTTCGGAGGGTATACCTGGTGGGTCTTGAGTCTTCTGGGGGACAGATGCCGGGTCGTGGCCCTGGAGCCAGACCCGGAGCTCAATACCCGGCTCCGCTTCAACCTGGCGACCAATGGATGCGGGAACGTCACGGTGCTGCCCTACGCTGCCGGCGAGGCCGACGGAACGGCGATCCTCCACATCAACGAGGGCAACCGCGGGGAGAACACCCTCCTGGAAACGGCGGACGGCCCGAAGTCGAGGGCCGTTCAGGTTCCGCTGCGGACCCTGTGCGGGGTTCTGGGGGAAGTGGGGGTGGATCGCGTGGACATCCTCAAGATCGACATCGAAGGGCTGGAGCCCCCCGTTCTCCGGGCATTCTTCCGGGACTCCGATCCTTCCGTCTGGCCTCTCCTCCTCCTCTGCGAGCGAAAGGAGACGGTTCGGCATCGGGAGCTCGAACGGGATCTCCTGGAGAGGGGTTATGTGCTCGAGGTACGAACGCGGCTCAACATGATCCTGAGGAGGGATGGGCCCTGAGGGGGCCGACAGGCCGATTCCCGGGATTCTCCGCACGGTGTTTTGGCAAGAGCCTTCCAATTCCCGACAGGACGTCGGATAATGGAATGATGTCCGTTTCTTCTACGACCGAGGAGTACGGTGACCGGGAGCCTGGCTGGACTCAGCGACGTGGGGGAGAGCCGCGATCACAACGAGGACGGCTTCCTCATCTTCGACCTGGCCCGGGGGATCGATCTCCAGGAGCTTTCCGAGAGTCATTCCTTCGACCAGAACCCCGTCCTTCTCGCCGTGTCGGACGGTATGGGAGGTGCTTCGGCTGGAGAGGTGGCCAGCGCCCTCGCCCTGCAGTCACTCCGGGAACACGCCCAGGGGGCCATGGAGCGGCTGGCGGGCGCCGACGCCCCAAGCCTGGAGAGCTGGCTGGCCGAGGGGATCCGTCAGGCGAACCGTGAGGTGCGGGATGCCGCTGCCCGGGATGCCACGACCCGGGGCATGGGCGCGACGCTCACGGCAGCCGTGGTCTTTCCCGGTGCGGTAGTCCTGGGGCACGTCGGGGATTCCCGGGCCTACCACCTCGGGAACGGGCAGTTTCGACAGATCACCACCGATCACACCTTTGTGGGACAGCTCGTAGCCCAGGGACACTTGACGCCGGAGGAGGCTCGGCATCACCAGCAGCGTCACGTTCTCCTTCAGGCGGTGGGGGCGGCGGAGGCTCTGGACGTGGATTCTCTCACTGTGCTCCTTCGTTCCGGAGATCGACTCCTGATGTGCAGCGACGGACTTTATGACTTGGTATCGGACGAGGCCATTGCCGGTATGCTGGCGGGGGACGGCAATCCCATGGCCCAGTGCCGGGCCCTCGTCACGGCCGCCAACTCCCTCGGAGGTTTCGACAACGTAACGGTCGTGGTGCTCCATCTGGACTGACCGATGGTCCCAGGGCCTGGGGTGGGGTCAGTGGCGGAGGAGCTACGGCCGCCCCAGGAGTTCCTGCATTGTCTTGATCTGCTTGGCGTCGAACGCGACGTGACCCTTCGATACACTCCACAGGAACTTGACTACCGCCTCCTTCTTCCTGCCGCTGATCGAATACATGATATTCCGCGGGGAATCGTGGTGCCGCAATCCGAGGTTGTGGCCGAGCTCGTGGGTGCAGGTCCAGGCGAAGAGATTATCCACGTTGACGGCGGTGCCGCCCAGATAATCGACGATCCAGCGGCCCACGACACCCTCGAACATGTAGGCGGTTACACGTGAGCCCTGGTCCTCCCCCATCTTGTTGAAGGAGCCCATCTTCGAGCGGGAGATGCCGGGGGCCGACACTCCCCCGATGTCGGGGTCGACTCCCCACGCGAACCGGGCCACCAGATACCGGTCGCTCTTGGCGCCCAGCCCCAGCTCCATGCTGACCTGTTTGAGCGGGGCGAGGTGTCGGCGGATGAGGCTCAGCACCCGTTCGGGGCGCTTCGGGTCCTTGTTGAACACGGCGCCCTTCCTGATGATGCCGCTTCGCCCATGCTCGATGACCTCGTTCAGCTCGACGATCTCGGCGAGGTTGAGGTGGATCAGGAACGGGGCCGGAGCCATCGATGCCTCCTCGTATGCTGGTTCAATCACCCCCGTCACGCCGGATGGATGCGGGATCCGACGGCGGGGAGTTCAATCCCAGATGGAATCGTCCGTGTGGGCGTCGGGATGGTCCGTGCTGTAGACCTGCCCGCCATGCGGGGTCGGCTCACCGGCCGCGGCTCGGCCGAGCGAATCCGCCGCCTGGCCGGTGCCGGCTCCAGGAGAGCCGAGCAGGCCTGCGGCCAGGGGGTCTGCCGCGCTCTGGACGAGGGGCTTGGTGATCCACTCGCCGATTGCTCCCATCACGTGCTCCCCGACCTGCCCTTCGAGCGTCTTGGCGAATGCCTCGGCCACTTCGGCACGGGCCGTGCTGGCCGCGGCTCGCGCGATCCAGTTCTCGCCGAATTCACCGGCGTAGTCGAAGAATGCCTCCGTAGCGGCCTTGTTCCCGAGGACGTAGCGGGCAAAGACGCCTGTCACAGCGCCGTTCAGCTTGCCCGCGATCTTTCCGACGGCCCAGGAGAAGCCGATGTCCACCACCGTGCTCACGACCCCTGCGAGGATGTCGCCAAGGGTCATGCCTACTTCCACGGTGTTCGGGGCCACTACGTAGTCACTCGGAAGGTTGCAGGGGTCGTTGCACGCGAGGTTGATGCTAAGCGGGACGGCTGGGGGTATACAGCAGCCACAATCCGTCTCCCCCGGAGCCATGATCTTCACCTTCGAACTGCCGAACATGACCTTGGAGCTCCCCATCAGGATGGTCAGCGTGAGAAGGGAGTTCGGAGGGGCCATGGGGATCGTGAGATGGGGCACGCCGTACTGGGCGTCGTTTTCCCTGCCCACCAGGGGAATGCCGCCCCACCCTAGCTCCCGGGTCGCCACTTTTGCCTTGGCCATCAGATTGATGATTGTGGTGCCCGAGACGTGGGGGAGAAGCGCGGGAGGCGGGACCGGCGGCACCGTGAGCACCTTGTGCATGCCGAAGCCGACGAATACGTGCACGGCCAGGTGAGCGTTGTGCATCGTCACGGTAGGGCTCCTCGGTTCTCCCTTTCCCAGACAAGCTCGAAGGGGGTGGACTCGAGCTCCGGTCCCGCAAAGCGCCGGTGGACAGGGGTACGCGCACTCCAGACCAGAACGGCCAGCCCCTCGTCGGGGCGGACCACAAGGGAGTTCAGGTGCGGAGTGGTCGGCAGGGGCCCTCGCCACTTCGGATAGAGGGTGACCCTCGGGACCAGGCCGGGGAGGTGTATCTCCATCTCGGGACGCTGGGGGAAGAGGTTGCGGAAGCGGAGGCGTTCGCCTGGACCCAGGTCCGCCACCACCAGACCCGCTGAGGCAGCCTGGAGAAAGCCGGGGTCGTAATGCAGCTGGAGGATGGAATCCTGGGAGAGGATCCCTGCTGAGCACCACCTCCACTCGACCTCCTGGAACACCGAACCGGAGGCATGCTCCGGCACCACCCCGAGGTGGGCGATTCGGGGAAACCATGCCTGGTGCTGCCAGTCGAAGGATGCCGGGACCGGGGCCGTCGGCCATCGGAGCGGGTCTCCCACTGCCATGCGCTCGGGAGTAACTGGATCGAAGGGGAAATCCAGATTCGGTGCGGGGACGCCCTCGGCGCTGTCCCGGTCCGCGGAGACGAGGAAGCCCTTCCCTGCCGGGTTCCGGGGATAGTGGAAGGGAGTGTTCGCATCCAGACCCCACTCCGGCCGCACGTCGCGGAAGGAGTCCGCCAGCCAGTCGCCCCTCCGCTCCAACCCTATCCGGTCGAATCCGCCATACGCACGGTCGTACCGGATTGGCATGGTCTCGAAAAGCTCGGGGTCCGTAAAGGTCAGCCGTCCGCCGGCCGTTACCGAGCAGAAGCGGTCTCCGAAGACACGGATCTGTCGGGCGAAGCCGCGCAGCCCGACCTCCACCACCGTTTCGCGAAGCGGCGTTCCGTAGGTCTGTGCGTTCCCCTGGACGATGAGGTCCGCGGCCCTCTTGAAGGCGAAGTGGTCGTTGTCACAGCGGGGAGGGGAGACGTGGGGTGCCTCCAACTCCTCGTAAGGGTAGGAGTCGTCGAAGATCGGCTCGGCCGGCTCTGTCGGCTCGCAGCGCCCGTCCTCTCCGATCACGAGGGTCTGCTTGACGAGGAGCGCCAGCGAGTCCTGTCCCTCCACCTCTGCGTAGACCAGGGCGATGTGGTCGTGCTCTTCGGGTGTGGTGGTCCCGTTGCTCATGCCCATGGCTCCGTCCGGTCGAAGCGGATCGGATAGGATCGCGGCAGGGAGTCGGGGGCCGGACCCTCCCGAAGGGTCGTGGCCCGACGCTCCGTGGCCACGACGCGGTAGCGAAAGCAGACCCGGTAGGAGAGAAGGACCCGTTCCCCCTCCCCCTCGTCGCCGAAGACGATTATCTGGTCCAGGTGAAGGGGGAAGAGACAGTGCTTGTGCTCGAGCTGGACGTGGACGTGAAACTCGAGATCGGGCAGCTGGAAGGCCAGGTCTCCGCCGGGGCGTGCGCACCCGATGCTGACGAGGTCGCCGCCGCGGAGGGGCGCGGCCACGATGAGGTCGGGGTGCGCGTTGTTGAAGAGGGTAGGCCGGATGCTGCGGACCGGTCGCACCGGGTCGTCCTCGGCCAGTTCCATTCCGTTGACCTGGCGCAGGGACCACTGAAGCCGGTACGGACCGGTTCCCACAGGGCTCGGCCGGTCCGTCCAACGCCGGATCGGCTCCGCCGGGTTCTCGAGGTTCGGAAGTGGGGATCCCTCCGCCTGCCAGTCGAACATGTAGAAGCCGCATCCCTCCGGATTCTCCTGCCACGGGAGCATCCCGGATTCCACCTCGGCCTCTCCTCCGAACGCCCGATCCCACGTCAGGGGCATGGACGCGAAGGGAACGGGCTCGGTGGCCACCAACCCGTCACCGCTCTGTGTCCAGACCCGGTCCCCGAACACACGGATCGTGCGCCGGAAAGAGGGACCCGCCTGGATCTGGACGTCCAACCAGCGGACCGGGCGACCCACCGGAGCATGGACTGATCCGAGGTATATCACGTCCACTCCACCCCGCAGGAAGGGCATCTCCCCGTCGAGTTCCCCGTGGGGAGTTTCGACCGGCTTCGGGCCTACGGGCCACGGGTCGGAGTCATCGGGGATGAGGGTGGAGCCATGAAGACGAAAGACCGGCTTGCACACGACCGCGGCGAGCAGGTCCTCCTCGGACACAACCGTGTTCACGAGGCCGGCGCCCCAAGCCGTCCGATTGAAGAGCTCCATTCCAGTGCGCGACCGTCAGCAGTTAAGCTTGACGCGCTCGCCGTTGAGGCGCACGTCGTCGTTGGCCCAGACCCGGACGTCCCCGCGGCGAGCAATGAGTTGGCATTGATCGCCTCGAGCGTCGAACTCCCCGCCGGCTCGCTGGACCAGGTCACCGTCCGCCCGCTGGTCAATGCTGCCCCGAGCCTTGATCTCCAGGTCCTCACAGTCCACTCGCAGCGTTCCCTCTGACTCCAGGTGGAGCGCTGCCGCCCGGAAGTGTAAGTGGGGCCCCTCCTCCGTGATCGTGATCCGGAGCAGCACCTCTCCATCGGGAGCGCGTAGCCTGACCTCCTCGGCGCCGTGGGGGTTCGAATCTCCAACCTCCAGACGTCCCCCCGTTCGCAGAGGCACGGAACGGACGTGGACCTCGCGTGAACCATCACCTCCCCTTTCCCCGTCTCCGGGGTTGCGGATTGTGATGACCCCGTTCACTTCCTCACTGCCCACGTCGTCGGGGGCCTTCCCGGTTCCTTCGACGAGGCCCGGCCCGGCGAGGACGGTGGGGGACTCGAGTCCACGTATGCTTGCCATGATGCCTCCCGCGAGTTTCGCCCTCCCAGAGGGTCAGCAGTTGTGCTTCACCACCGCGCCCTTGATATCGTGGGAAGCGGCGGCGGTCGTGGTGATGGCCGGAGACGACGACTCCAGGGAGCCGGGGGTCAGGGTGATGGTGGTTCCCCCGACCGTGAGCACGATCTTCGCACCGGCCTCCAGTGTGATCTCCGCGCCAGCCTTGATGAGGACATTCCCCCCTGCGTCGAGAGAATGATTGCCGCTGACGGAAATGTCCCGGTTCGACCCGACAGACAGGCTCTCGTTTCCCCCGACGTCCCCTGTCCGATTTCCACCGATCCCGTTCTCCTGGTTTCCGCTCACCGAGTTGGTGTCATTGCCGCCCACGCTCAGAGAACGGTCGGCCCCGATCGTGGTCTTTTGATTCGAGCCGACCTCGATACTCTGATTCGAGCCCACCGACTCCGTGTCGTCCACCGAGACGGACGTGGTCCGGTTGTTGTTGATGGTGTTTGTCTGGTCATTGCCCACGGTGGTCACCTGATCGTACTGGGCGTGGATGTTCATCATTTCCTTGCCCGCCGTGTCGGTCATGGTGATCTCGTTGTCCCCGCCACCCCCCGGGGAACTGCGGGACTTCATCCCCATCTGGATCCCGGAGCCCGGGAGCTGGAAGGGTGGCGCCTGCTCGGCGTTGTAGACCGAGGACATGACCAGGGGTCGGTCCGGATCCCCCTCGAGGAAGTCCACCACGACCTCGTTTCCGATCCGGGGGATCGACACCGAGCCGTACCCCTTCCCGGCCCAGGGACTCGCGACCCGAATCCAGCACGAGGAGTTCTCGTCCTTCTGTCCCTCCCGGTCCCAGTGGAACTGGACCTTGATCCGACCGTGCTTGTCGGTGTAGACCTCCTCTCCAGAGGGGCCAACGACCACTGCCGTCTGGGAGCCGTGGATCACGGGCTTCGGAGCTCGTCGGGGCGGTCGGAATGGGACCGAGGCCGGGATGCACACGAAGTGGTTGGAATACTCGGTCTGGGCCTCCGAGGTTCGGTAACCCCCACTGTGGCCCGAGTGCCAGACGCTCAGGAGGAGAAAGGCCTGGTTGAAGTCCTTCCGGTAGTGCTCCGAGAGCTCGAATTTGTATCCACTTCGGAAGGCCCTGCACCGTCCCAACCCTCGGGCGACGTCGTGGCCCGCGGCGCGTTCCTCCAGAAGGAGGGACGCATACCGTTCCCCCTCGCTGAGCTCGGCGTATCGCCCGGGGTAGTCGTAGACCTCCTCGTGGTCATCATCGGACGCTGAGCTCTCGAGATCCAGGGAAGGGTGGAGCGGATCGTAATCCGTGAGCGTGACCTTGTTGGTGTAGACCTGGTACTCTCGCTCCAGGTCGGTGATGACGTCTTCATTCTGCCGTGCGTCAGCTGTCGCGGCGACGCGGAAGTAGTCCTGGCCCTGGCACTCCTGGATCGCGCTGCTGTCGTCGGCCAGAATCAGCTTGTGGCCCCCCTCCGAGTGCTCGAAGAAGTAGAAGATTCCTTCCTCCTCCATCAGGCGCGACACGAAGTTCAGGTCCGACTCCCGGTATTGGACGCAGTACTCCCGGGGTGAGTAGCTTCCCAGGCACTTCACTTCGTAGTCGGCAAGATCGTACCGGCTGAACACCTCCTCGATGATCTCCAGCACCGTCTTTTCCTGGAAGATTCGGCAGTCCCGATTCAGGGAGAGAAGGTGGAGCCAGGGGACCATCCGGGCCTCGTACGAGGTCAGTCCCTCGTCCTTTCCGTGCTGGCCGAACTGGACACAAATGCCATGGATGTGGCGGTCCGATCCGTCGGGAAGACGAATCAAGAGAACAAAGGGCTCCCTCAGGACGTCGGCCGCCGCGATGGAGTCGTTCTCCGATACCATCTCGAGCTTGAAGTCGAACGGCTCGGAGACGTGTTCTTCTCCGGAAAACCCCTCCAGCAGGAGCGTGTCTTCGTCCAGCGACGGAACGCTAATGCGGAAGGCCCTGTCCTGTTGCGAATACTTGCCCATGAACTCGTCTCCACCTTTCTCAGCCCGGAGCTTCCCGTCAGGAAGTCGCGGTGCCGACCCCGGCGCTCTCCTGGTTCGTGAGGTTGTACTCGAAACCTCCCTTCCCGCCGATGGCCACGCCGATGGCGGAGGGCATCTCTCCCCCCACCATGGCCTGGAGAATGACCCGGGAGAGGTCCGGAAGGAGCGTGTTGGTCAGAATGTTGTCCACGTTTCGGGCCCCGCTCTCCACCTCCGTGCACCGTGAGGCAATCTCGTCCACCATGGCGTCGTCGTAGGTCAGGGCCAGGCGGTGGGTCTCCAGCATGCGGGACACGATCTTGTTCATCTTCAGCTTCACGATGGTCTTCAGCGCCTCGTCCCTCACGGGGAAGTAAGGCACGATGACCATGCGGCCCAGGAAGGCGGGCTTGAACACCTGGTCCAACTCGGGCTTCAGGGCCTTCCCCAGCGCCTGCCAGGTGGGCAGGGTCTCAGGGTCACCGCACAGCTTCATGATGGTGTCCGTGCCGGCATTGGTCGTGAGGACGATGACGGTGTTCTTGAAGTCGATGCGCCGGCCCTCTCCGTCTTCCATCTGGCCCTTGTCGAAGACCTGGAAGAAGAGCTCCAGGACGTCGGGGTGGGCTTTTTCGATCTCGTCCAGGAGAACGACGGAGTAGGGCCTCCGCCGCACGGCCTCCGTGAGCACGCCGCCTTCCCCGTACCCCACGTACCCCGGGGGAGACCCCTTCAGGGTGGAGACCGTGTGGGCCTCCTGGAACTCGGACATGTTGATGGTGATCAGATTCCGCTCGCCTCCGAAGAGGAGGTCGGCCATGGCCAGCGCCGTCTCGGTCTTCCCCACGCCGCTCGGACCCACGAAGAGAAACACGCCCTTGGGTTTCTTGGGGTCCTCGATCTTGGCGAAGGAGGTCCGGATGCGGTGGCTCACCACCTCCAGGGCGTGATCCTGCCCGATGATCCGCTGGCCCAGATGGTTCTCCAGCTCCAGGGCGACCCCCAGCTCGTCCCGCATCATCTTGCCCACCGGGATCCCGGTCCAGCCCGAGATGACCTGACCCACCAGATCGGCGTCCACGAACACGGGGATCAAGGGATCCCCCGCCTGGAGGCTCCTGAGCTCTTCGTCCAGCTGGGCGAGCTCCTTCCGCATCTCCTCGACGGCTTCGGGTGTGGGCCTGCCGTTGCCGCTCTCCTCCGAGGTGGCCTCGGCCTTCTCCTTCTGCCCGGTGCCGGCCCCCGACCCTGGGGCACCCGCCGCATCGGGGCTCTCTTCGCCTCCCCCGAACACGGCCTCCTCGATCCGTACCCGGAGGTCCCGGACCTTGCCCACGAGCGCGAGCTCCCTCTCCCACCGCTCGCTGAGCGCCTCCAGCTCCGATTCCAGGCCTGCCCGCTCCTGGGCTATGTCGGCGAGCCGCTCCGCGTGGTTTGCGCCGACGGCCGCCTCCCGCTCCAGCGTTCGGGTTTGCACCGCCAGGTCGTCAAGGCGCCTCCGAACCGCTTCGACGGGAGCGGGGGTAGATCCCTGCCCCAGGGCCAAGCGGGCGCAGGCCGTGTCCAGGACGCTCACGGCTTTGTCCGGGAGCTGTCGCTCCGAGAGGTATCGGGCCGAGAGGTGAACGGCGGCCTCCATCCCATCCTCCAGAATCCGGACGCCGTGGTGCATCTCCAGGCGCGGGACCACTCCCCGGAGCATGACCTCGCACACTTCCTCCGCCGGCTCCTCCACCTTCACCAATTGAAAGCGTCTGGCCAGGGCGGGGTCCTTCTCGAAGTACTTCTTGTACTCCGACCAGGTGGTGGCGGCGAGAGTGCGGAGCTCACCCCGGGCAAGGGCCGGCTTCAGCAGGTTGGCCGCGTCCCCCTGGCCCGGTGCCCCTCCGGCCCCGATCATGGTGTGGGCCTCGTCGATGAAGAGGATGATGGGGGCGGGTGAGGCCTTCACCTCGTCGATGACCCCCCGGAGGCGGTTCTCGAACTCTCCCTTGACCCCCGCTCCGGCCTGCAGGAGCGCCAGGTCCAGGGTTCGGACGGTGACGTTCTTCAGAACGTCGGGCACGTCCCCCTCGTGGACCCGCATGGCGAAGCCTTCCACGACCGCGGTCTTTCCCACGCCCGCTTCGCCGACGAGGATGGGGTTGTTCTGGCGACGGCGCGTCAGGATGTCCACCACCTGCCGGATTTCGAAGTCCCTCCCCAGGACCGGATCCAGGAGGCCCTCCTTCGCCCGTTCCGAGAGGTTGTGGGTATATTGGTCCAGCTTGGCTGTGCTGGTCGGTCGGCCGGTTGCGGCGTCGGGGGCGCCCGCGGGGGCCGCAACCGTCTCTTCCGCCGATCCCTGGACGATGGATGCGAACTCCTTGCGCAGCTTCTCCCCGGAGAGCTTCTGGAGCTCCGGACTGAACGAGGTGGCCAAGCGGCGGAGATCGGGGGTGGCAGCCAGGGCGGCCAGCGTGAACCCGGTCCGGATCTGAGACGCTCCGTGCTCCAGGGACCCGAACAGCCAAGCGTTGGAGATCATCTCGATGAGGCTTGGGCTGAGGGAGGGAGTGCGGGCGTTCCCCGTCTTCAGGCCATCCAGGCTCTCGTCCAGGTCCTTGGCGAGGCGCGCCCGGTCCACCTCGAAATGCCGAAGGATGAGAGGCGCGTCGCCTTCGTTGTCGTCCAGGAGCTTTCGCAGGAAGTGCTCCACCTCCACATCGTAGTGGGTCCGACCCACGCAGAGTCCCGCCGCGTTCTCCACAGCGGCCCGGGTCTGAGGATTGAGCTTGCCGATGAGGGCTCGCATGTCCGGGTTCATGGTGTTCTTCCTCGTCAGAGGGTGAGCGTCGTTTCTTCCGCGTCACGTGTGAAGGGGCGGGTCTGGATCCAACTGCACCAACCGAGGGGACTCGCCTCCGCTTCCTCCGCGCCCAGGACCAGAGGGGGAACGTCCTCCCTGGCCAGGACCAGTTGAACCTCGAAATCGAACTCCCCGCCGCCGAAGAAGTCGGTAATGCCCTTCAAGGCCAGGTGGGCGCTGCCCCCGGGCAGGAACTGGTCGTAGCGCTCCCGTTCGAGGGGGCCGATGCGGATCCGGACCCGGGCCTGGGGATCCCAGATCTCATCGCCCACCACGGAGTACTCCCCGAGTCCGGGAGAGAGCTCATCGGCCTCGTCATCCAGCACGCAGAGAGATTCCCTGGAGAGAGGATACCATCCTCCCACGAACTGCACGACCTCCGCCGTCACCTCGAAGTAGTCCTCGATGATTCGCTGCAGGGAAGCTGCATTCCGGTGCGACCCTCCCAGCAGGCCGGCGTAGAAGAGAAAGTCCTCGTCGGGCGTCGCCATGCGATGACGGAGAGCCGCGCTCCCCAGGCCGATCATCTCCAGGAGCCGGGCAGAGATGGGGTCTCTCTCCCCACGCTCGAAGGGGACGAAGAAGCGGGTGCTCTCCCAGGCCCGGTAGTAGAGGGAGATCAAGCGGTGCTGGAAGATGTCCAGGAAGTCACGAAGCCCAAGGTCACCATCCTGTTCCTGGGCCTGAACCAGGCGGGAGTAATGAAGCGGAAGGACGCCTGCGTTGCCCACGAGCCCCAGGAAGTTGACCTCCATTCGGGAGGGGGCGCCCGGGTCGTCCACCAGATCCTGGACCTCGCCAGCGGGAAAGGCGAGGCTGGGGTTCGACGAGAACCGCACGACCTCCTCCGAGGGGAGGGCGAACTCCCCGACCCCCCTTCCCTCGGGGCGGAGCCTGCGAAGGAGCCGAACCGCCTGGCCGAAGTCGAAGGAGTACGGGACTCCCAGCAGATCCTCGGACAGGGGGGCAGACCTTACAGGAGCGGCTTCTGGCCTGCTCTCGGATGCCATGCTCTGAGCGTGTACGTCCTTCCCCTCGAGCGAACCCGGGCCACGAGCTGCGAGAAGCTGTTCACCGTGGAGTAGAGACCCAGGAAGCGTTCGAGGACGGTTGCCAGGAGGTAGATGCCTCCTCCCGAGTAGTAGTCTTCGTCGAATTCGATCGTGACCCGCCGGCCCCGAGCGAAGCTCAGGCCGTGCTCGCCCCGGACCCGGGCGAACCAGGGCTCACTCCCGACCCCGGTGATGCCCCGGATATGCTTCTCCCCGGCGTCCCCGCCCCCGAAATCGTACAGTTGGAGAAGCTCCCGGAGCGCGTCCCCCCCGTCGTCCACCAGGGAGAGGTAGTTCAGGGAGAGCTGGGACACGATGCGCCAGAGGGTCCCGCTGGCAAGGGGAGGCTGAATGGGCTCGGTGGGGTGGATGAGCGACGTGATCCGTTTGAGCGCCGATCCGCCTCCCCCCTCCGCCTGGAAGTCCCGGTCGCTGCCGATGGGAAGACGGGTGGGCAGGGTGCCGTTGAAGCAGGTGAGCCTCGCGGAGACCGACGGGTAGTCGGGGTATAGGACCTCGCCCGACGGATCCACGAAGGCCAGGCTCACGTCCGTGGCCCCGTCCTCCAGCCAGCTGCTGGGAAACCGCCGGGAGTACCAGAACACCGAAGTCGGGCTCTCCCTGCTCTGCCGGCCGTAGGAGAAGAATGGCTCCAGTGGCACCCGCTTGGGGCTCGACCCCACCACAGCCTCCACCCGGTCAATGGAGAAGATCTCCGGAGAGAACTCCCTGGCGGCTCCCCGCGCCCGGAGGAGGTAGTCGGGCCTTCGGTGAGTCGCCCGGATCGGCTCGGACTCCGAAACGAAGAGGTTGACCACGGGGGTGCACCCAAGCCGGACCGTATCCCTCGTGACTCCCCTCTGCAGCGCCTCCTGCCTGTCCGCGCCGGGGAAAGAGCGAAAGAGGAAGAGGACCTCGATGGTCCCCCCGAAGGCCTTCCCCGCCATGCGGTCGAGGCCCGACAGATCGAAGAAGAGAAACTTGTCCGGGAAGGTGAAGTACTCCTGGAGCAGCTGGTACCCAACGAACGAGGGACGTGGCGAGGGAAGCATCCCCTCATGGGCCTCCAATCCCACCGGACGGAGTGCAGAGCCCGGAAGGGCAAAGGAGTCTTCGCTGGGGGTTCCCTTGTCCCGGACCAGAATCTCCGTGCAATTGTTGTCCAGCAGCTCGTAGAGGGTGGACGTGAGGGAGAAGTCGCCGTCCAGGTGGAGGCGGAGGCGATCCACCTGAAGGTCCTGGAAGCGCAAGCCGCCCTGGCACTCGAGGGTGAGGCCCAGGCAGGCGGCCACCTCTTTCGTCCGACTCCCCAGCCCGAGGCCGTGAGGTGATTGCCAGCGGGCGGTCGCCACCCGCAGGGGCCAGAGCTTCACCGGGTAGCAGCTTCGGAACCGGCAGCGAACCCCTCCCGCCTTCGTGGGTGGGGAGACCAGGCTCTGGCCTGCCTCCACCACGAACCCGGAGGAGATCGCCTGATCCGGGTCCAGCTCCATCTGGACGATGGACATGGAGGGGACGGGGCGAAGATAGTGCGGGTAGACGATGTTCAGGAGTGCCTGGCTGATCTCGGAAAAATCGTCATCCAGCCTACGGTGAATCCTGGCCGCCAGGAACGCGAATCCCTCCATGAGCCGTTCCACGTGGGGATCCGCCCACCGACCGGCCTCCATGCGGAGGCCCTTGGCGATCTCCCCGTGCTGCTCGGCGAACTCCCTCCCCATCTCACGGAGATAGCGGAGCTCCTGCTCGTAATAGTCCTTGAGGCCGGATTCACGCATGGGGCTCAGCCTTCACCTTGAAGCGTTTCGTGGCGACCTCCAGGACCGTGTCGAACTCCACCTGCTCCGGATCCGGGTCGGTCCGGAGCGTGGCTTCCACCCGGAAGAGAACGGTCCGGCGCAGCTTCCGACCCCTAGCCTGTTCGCTCCCTTCCGTGGGGTCAACGACGTCCACGTCGGTAAGACGCGGCTCGAACAGCTCGATGGTCTCCTTGATTCGCCGGCGGATCTCGTCGGGCGTGAGACCGGAGTCGGCACTCAGGGTGGCTACATCCACGAGCCCGTAATTGAAGATGGAGCGGGAAAGATGGTCCAGGGGCGGCTCGGCGGGCTCGGAGATCTGCCTGGTGTTCAGCAACTGCTCCAGATCCCGCAGGACGTTCTCTTCCAGGAGTTCCACGGACTCGCCCCAGGTGCGGGGAGGACGTGCTGCCCCACCCCCTGGCGCGATCAGGTCGGCTCCGATCAGGCGGTCCAGCACGGACTGGCGTACCAGGTCCTCAGGCATTCGGAGCACCTCCGCCGTCGGAAGGTGGTGGTTGGGCCGCGGACCCCGGAGGCTGTCCCTGAGGCTGCCCGGGCTGGGGTGGTGCCGGTGGCGAAGCGGCCGTGCCGGGGCCCCCCGCACTCCCCGACTGACCGACCCTCATTGCCAACATGGGATCGAGCTTGGCCAGCCGCGGATAGATCTTCTGTCTCAGGGGAGCTTCCCGCGCGTCCAGGCACTGGAGGAGAAGGCCCATGGGTTTGGCCACCACGTCCGCAGGCTCCCACGCCTCGAGCTGGTGCTGCTCCACCAGGGTGAGGAGCTCGTCCAGAATGGGCCTCGCCACCGGGGTCATGCCATGGCTCACCATGATTCCGGCGGCCTCGGACTTGGTGATGAAGCGCGCTCGCTGGCTCCGCTCATGTTCCGCACGCTCCATGAGCATCTCCACCGCACCCTGGGGATCTCCCGCCCTGGCCATGGCGAGGGCCCGGTCGAAGCCCGCCTCGCGAACGATGCGGTCGGCCCGGCGCGCCTGGTCCACTTCCGCCTGGGCCCCCGCCGACCCTTCCGACGGAAGAAGTCCCTCTTCCCGCAGCCAGGCCATGGTGTCCCTGGATGCCGTGGGGGAATCGTCCATCAGACTGGCCTGGGGGAGGCTCGGGAAATCCTCGAGGAGCGAGTGAAGGAGACTCCGGATGGCTTCGGTGGCGTGCTGGTAGTCCGGTCCCTGGCGGGCCGCCGCCTGGATCGTGTAACGCTGGAGATCGAGCCATCCCCGGCCTGCCGGAGTGGCCATGATCTCCTCCGAGGCCTCCAGCAGCTCGGGCCACTTCTTGTCCAGGAAGAGGCTCTTCAGCCGAGTGCGCTGGGGCGTGGAGGGGGCCTCCAGAATCCTGGGATCCACCGGGTCCCCGGCCGCCCTGAGCTCTCCCCAGCGAAGACCCCTCAAGAGAAGATAGGGAGAGGGGTTCCAGGGCTGTTCCCGGCGCATGGCCCGGGCGGCGACGGCCACCAGGGCCGCGGCCTCGTCGGTGGTCTTGGGTTCGGCGGAGATCGGCGCCGGAACGTTGGCTGTACCGGCCTCCCCTCGGGGAACGGGGGCGCCGGAATCCACATCCTCCCCCACGCCGGGAGGAGGCGCTTCGGCCACGGGCACGGCCGGTTCCTTGGGCTTGGGTGGGGCCGGCTTGCGGTCCAGGAGATCTTCGGCCGCAGCGGTCATCCGTTTCAGGGCGTCGGCCAGGCTGGCGTAACGGGGTGGCTTCTCGTCGGCCTTGGGGAACCGCTCCTTACCCAGGGAGTCCAGCTCCTCCAGCGTGGCGGTGCACCGGTGCAGGGAGGTGACCAGCTCTTCGTACCACTCCCTGGGGGTCTGGCCGAACGCGGAGCCGAAGCCCTGGCCGTCGTCCTCCTCCGCGGCCTTCTGCGCTCCCGTCTTCGGCGGCCCGGGCTTGGTCGCGGCATCTTCCTTCACCCAGCTCTTGTAGTCGGAGTGCCGGTGTCCAAACTCCGTCAGGGGCACGAGATAGAGGGCATAGGACAGATCGTCCGAGCCGAACCAGTCGAGGATGGGTGCTCGACTCGGGATGGCTGGATGCAGATCATCCCAGAAGCGGTCGAGGAGGCCCTTGATGACTCCCAGGCCCGTAGCGAGACCGGAGAACCCCTCCGCCCGGAGAAGGCTGGCCGCCAGGAAGACGGCCACCTTGAGGTCTTTGGACTGGTCCCGGAGGAAGTCGGTGCAGAGACCCACGACCTCCTCGTACTCCTCCCCTGGCTCCTGTGCGGCACCACCGGGCGTCATGAGGGCGGGCTGGTCCGCGTCCATGAAGGCCCGTTCGATGGCGGCGAATTCGTTGCTCCCTCGGAGGTCGGGGCCAGCAGGAGCGCCGTCCTCGATGGGGGCGAGTAGCTCCTCGAGAAGAGACATGGCTGGTATTGTCAGCGCCGCTGCGTTCAGCGGTCAGGGGCTTGGATCCGGAGCTCGCGGAGTTCCAGAAGGGGGAATTCCTCCTCGTCCACGAGGAGGAACTTCTGACCTTGGGGGGCCTCTTCCCCGGTCTCGAGCTCCGTCCATTCCGTCACTCTTCCCAGGCGGACGAGCTCGTCGGGGTGCTGCCATGCCAACGGAGTCATGACCGGGAGAAGAGCCTCACCGCCGTACCCGTCAAGGGCCTGGGTGGTCTCGATGTGGACAGGCGCCCAGTACAGGTCGCGAAGCCGCTTCGGCGGCGCCATGGTCAGGGTGGTGAGGTGCTCCAGGGGCATCCAGGTGTAGCGGCCTCCGACGATGATCTCGAACCGAGGGCCGATGCGCGGATCCGCGTCCCGCAGGTCGGAAAAAGGCTTGCCGTTCAGGGAGCCGGCCACGGGAGCCGGGGAGCTGCCCGCGTCCGGCAGCTCCCCCTTCTGGAACATCCCCTGGCGCAGCTCCTCGGCCATCAGCGCTTCCTGGTACCACGAGGCGCTGAGGCCGGTCTCCGGATCCGCCGCGCTCACTGCGTCCAGCTGCCTTCTGGCCCGTTCGTACGCTCCCGAGAAACACAGGAGCTCAAAGAGGAAGGTGCGGGCTCGGACATCCGTAGGGTCGTCCCGGAGAGCCTCGTTGAGTGATGCGATGGCTTCCGTGAGTCGACCTTCCTTGAAGAGCGCGTCGGCGTTCACAGCGGCTCCTTACCGGAGGTGATGGGTCAGGCGATACGGGTACGCACGTCCCACTGGCCTACGTGGACACCGCCCGCCGTGCCGTCGGGGTTCTGCTCGGTGTATTCCACCACCACCTTCCCGAACGAGAAGGAGACCGTCTCCATGGGGATGTTGTCCCCACCCTCACTGCCCGACCACTGGATGCTGTCTACGTAGAGCTCTTCGAACTTGTAGACCAGGTACGGAAGCGCGGCGGCCCCGCCGGACTTGTACATCGTGAGCTCGGCCGTGGGGAAGTGCACACCTTGGCACATCTGCTGGAAGAGCTCCGCGCTGGAAGCATCCGTCTTCTTCGTGACGGTGAAGCTGCTCAGATTCACGGTTCCGGTTCCGCCGCCGCCGCCGACCCCCACACTGGAGGGATTGGAGCCGCCGAAGGAAAACGCGATGATTTCGATCTGTCCTTCGTGGCCGGACCGCTGAGATTCTCCGGAGACCCCCTCGACGGTCAGGTATGCATCCCAGGCCATGAATTCCTCCTCTCAAGTGGTGTTCCTCGAACAACTGGCATCGATTCTCGCGGGTGTGCCTACTCCACCGGGGCCGGGACATCGGCCACCAACCGCATGGAGAAATCAACCGCATCCAACTGGAAATGGGGCCGCAGGAAAGCCACAGCCTGGTAGTTCCCCGGCTTCCTCGGGTTCTCCACCACGTCGATCCTGGCTTCCCGAAGGGGCTTCTTCGCCTTCTGCTCCTCCGGTGCTCCCTCGGTCTTCAGGACGTACCCCGCGATCCAGTTGTTCAGCATGTCACTCAGCTCCTTGCGGGTCTTGTAGGAGCCGATGTAGTCGCGCATCATGGTCTTCAGGTAGTGGGCGAACCGGGATACGGCGAAGAGGTAGGGGAGCTGCGCCGAGAGCGCCGCGTTCGCCGTGGCGGAGTCACCCATGGGACCCTCGTATTCCTTGGGCTTCTGCGCGGACTGGACGCTGAAGAAGACGGCGTTGGCCGTGTTCTTCTCGTTGGCCAGGGCCACGAAGCCGAGCTTGGCCAGCTCGAACTCCTGGTCGTCCGGAATCAGGGTCTCGGTGGGACACTTCATGGCGATGTCCCCCGCGTCCGTCTCGAAGGTATGGGTGGGAAGCCCTTCCACCTTGCCACCCGAAGTCACGCCTCGAATCCGTGCGCACCACCCGCTCTGTGCGAAGGCCCGGGTCACTGCGGAGCCCAAGCCCCAGGCTGCGTTGGACCAGAGGTACTTGTCGTGCTCCTTGCCCGTGACGTCCTCGGTGAAGTCGAAGGCCTTGACCGGGACCGTGTCCCTTCCGTAGGGCTCACGGATGAGCATGCGCGGAGCCGCCAGCGCTACGTACCTGGAGTCCTCGGTCTGGCGGAAGGCGTTCCACTGAGCGTACTCGGTGCCCTCGAAGGCACTCTCCAGCTCGTACACGTTGCTCAGCTCGGTGAAGCTCTCGAACCCGAACATGGATGGGTCCGTGCCCGTGAGGAACGGAGCGTGGGCGGACGCCGCGAGCTGGGACATCCGGGTCAGGAGCTTGACGTCCTGGCCGCTCTTGCCGAAGGCGTAATCTCCCAGGAGGGCTCCGTAGGGGGTTCCCCCGAACTGGTTGAACTCCTGCTGGTAGATCTTTCGGAAGAGCTCGGAACGGTCCACCGCCATCTCGGCCTTTCCGGTGGTAAGGTCGTCCATGAGCTCGTCCTTGGTCATGCTCATGACCTTGACCTTCAGCTGGGGACCCGTCTCGGTCTGGGCCACCAGGTAGCGGAGACCCCGCCACGAGCTCTCCAGCTTCTTGAACTTCTCGTGGTGCATGATCTCATTCAGCTGAGCCGACAGGAGATCGTCGATCTGCCGGATCTGCTCGTTGAGCATGGCCTCCGTGTCCTTGGAGTAGACGACAGACTCGTCCAGGACACTCTTGACGAAGGCCCCGATCATGTCCTTGGCTCGCTTCCGGGCCGTGGCTTCCGTACCGGGCCTGGCTTCCTCGACGATCTGGTCGAGGAGGCTCACCTCGACGGCCTCGGCCTCCGCCGCTGCCTCCTGCTGGCGTTCAGCTTCCGTCATCTTCGCCTCCCATGGATTCCAGCTCCTCCTTCAACTGTGCCTTGGAAGCCTCGTCGCCGAGGGCCTCCTGGAGAGCCTTGCTGAGCTTGCGGTTGGTGGCCAGCTTCCCCTTGAGGTCTGCCAGGTCTCTTCGTTTCTCCAGAAGCCTACGGAGAGGATCCACCTGCTCGGCCACCCGCTCGGGGGTGAAGTCCTCGAAGCTCTCGAACTTGAGCTCGATCCCGAGCTTGTCCGGTGAGTCGGGCTCGAGCTTGTTGTCCACCGTATAGGTGAGCTTGGGCTTCATGCCCTTGAGCACCTTGTCGAAGTTGTCCGGCTTGATCTCGACGAACTGCCGGGTGGCGATGTCGGGCAGACTGTCTGCCCCGTCCCCGCTCAGGTCAGCCATGACTCCCATGATGAACGGGAGCTCGCGCTTGACCATCGCACCGCCCGTCTCCACCTCGTAGACGAGGTTCACACGGGTGGGTCTCTGGCGCTTGCGGCGCTGTTGGAAACTCTCGGCCATTTTCTTTCTCCTCGGCCCTCAGGATGTACACCCGCAGCTGTCCGGGAGAGGAACGGCCGCGGTAAAGTCTGGATGCGAAATCCGGATTAGTGCTGAAAAAACGTGCGTCGGAAGAGAACACTGTCGTAAAGAGACAAGGTTGCGCCCGGGAATTTGCGGTGTCAAGAAAGTCATGCCCGCCGTCATTTGCGCCACCATGCGGCCAGGGGAATCTCTTCTGCCGACACCGACCCCATCCTACCCAGGCGAATGGCGGCTCTAGCCGGAAAGGCCAGGAGAGGAAGGACGCCGGCCTCCAGGAGTCGCCGCGCGGTTGGAAGATCCAGGGCCTCCTCGGTGGAGATGGGTGGCTCCTCGGCCAAGGCAAAGGACGGAGCCTGGGGCACACCTGCCAGCTCGGCCCATTCTTCCTCCCTGAACCTCCATCCCTGAGCGGCGTAGCCCTGGGCCATGAGGACGGCACCCAGGAAGGCTCCGTGGCCCCACAGCAGGTGATCCGGTGAGGATAGCTTCTCCTGGTAGCGGAGGCCCTTGGAGAGCCGTCCGCCTTCACCGTAGGGCTCCCGGACCAGGAAGCGAGGATAGGTGAGGGCGATGGACGCGGACTCGGGCCGGCGCCGAAGGGCCTCCCACTCCGCGGAGGCGCCGTCGAGCCAGGATTCGGCTCCGGCGCCGGGAGAGGCCGGCTGGAGGGAGGAGAGCCATGGAACACGCGCTGCCCGTGCCACGGTCCCGATGCGGGCAAGGAGGTCCAGGTTGGCCGAATCGAGCCCGAAGCCGTAGGCGCCCACGGCCAGGCCCCAGCGTCTTCCCGGAGCCCCCAGGGAAGGGGCCGAGAGGAGCCCGGCGAGTCGGGAATTCGAGAGATCCGGCGCCTCCAGGAGATCCTTCGCCAGCTCCTCACGTGGAGCATTGATGGCGTACACCCGCACCCTGCCGGACGTCTCCACCCGGGAGAGGAGGAAGACAAGGGAGCGCCAGATGCTCTCCAGCTCCTGAAAGGAAGATTGGTGAAGGACCCCGGACAGGGGATCGCTCACCAATTCCTCGGCACGGGCGACCCTCTCGGCTCTCCCCTCGTCGGTCCGCACCAGGTGGGGACGGACCACGGCCCGGACAAAGTCCTCGAGCTCTTCCTGGTTTCGGGGAATGGAGTCCGAGGTCTCGGGCTCGGCCACATCCAGGATCGCATCCAGGAGGCCGCCGCCGTCAGCCGCCAGGGAGGAGGGGCGTTCCGTCCTCGCCTCGTCCAGGGCTTCCCGGTAGGGTGCGAAGAGTCCGAGCGAGCGGAAGAGGCTCTCGGGGCGGAAACCGTCCAGGCTCGAGAATCGGATTTCCTCGCTTGCCTCCCCGTCGGGCCGCGCGATCCGTACGGAGGGGCGGAAGCCCAGGAGGTCCATCACGGAGTCGGGTGTGGCTCGCCGAGGAATCCAACTCGCGTCCCTTCCCGGAGAGCCCGTGGAGGCCTCTCCAAGGAAGTTGCCGAAGACGGCGATGCAGAAGGTGTCGTCGATCTCCCGAAGCAACTCCATGCGCATCATTCCTCGAAGAATTGGGATCCTCAAGGAATGTAGGGGGACACGTCCCTTATGGCGACACCGGGCCGGAGGCGCACGTCTCGTAGCAGGCCACTCTGGACAACCTCCCCGTTCCCCTCCAGAGTGGATGCAGACCTGATGGCCAGGGCACCGTCCGGGAAGGCAAGCCATGAGACAGATGCAGGGAGTTCTGTGGAAGAAGGGGCTCATGCTGAGTCCCCAGCACCTCCAGGTTCAGGACCGCTACTTCGAGGAACAGCTCGAGTTCCGGCTTGGATCCCTGGCGAAGTTCCCCTGGGGCTTCAGCACGCTGCGGGTGGACGCGGAGGCCCTGGAGGGGGGCACCCTCTCGATTCCGGCTGCGGCGGGGATCTTCGAGGACGGACTCCTCTTCGAGTTTCCCGAGACCGACGCCGCTCCCGATTCCAGACTCCTGGAGGATTATTGGGGACCGGACCAGACCTCCATGGTGGCCTACCTGGCCGTGCCCCAGTACCGCCCGGGGGACAGAAACGTGAGCGCCGACACCGGGGGAACCCGCACACGATTCTCCTCGGAAGTCGCCTACCGCAGAGACGAAAATACGGGCCTCGCGGAACGACCGGTGGAGGTGGCGAGGAAGAACCTGCGGCTCCTTGTGGAAGGGGAGTCCCTGGAGGGGATGTCAGCCCTCCCGGTGGCCCGAATACGCCGCGACGGCGCCGGAGCCTGCACCCTGGACCCGACCTTCATCCCTCCTCTCCTGGACTTCCGGGCCAACGGCCACCTCGTGGGCATTCTCCGGAGAGTCGATTCGATCCTGGTGGGCAAGAGCACCGGCCTGGCCCATCTACGAAGAGAACGGTCCACGGGGCTGGCGGGCTTCGGCGCGGCGGACATCCCGAACTTCTGGCTCCTGTATACGATCAACTCCCACCTTCCCGAGGTCCGTCACCTTCTCGAGTCCGGGCCTCATCACCCGAGGGAGGTCTTCGGCACTCTCCTCTCCCTGGCCGGCGCTCTGACCACGTTCTCCGCCCACATCCATCCCGGAGAGCTTCCTCCCTATCAGCACGACGATCTCTCGACGTGCTTCGCGGCACTGGACGAGGTCTTGAGGGAACTCCTGGAGACGGTGATCGCTACGCACGCCGTGTCGATCCAGCTGAAGGCCCTGGAGCCGTCGGTATTCGGCGCAGCGGTGGAGGAGGACCGGCACCTGAAGGCCGTGCAGGCGTTCCTGGCCATCCGTGCCGACGCGGACGACGCCGAGCTCGTGGAGAAGGCCCCGGGCCGCATCAAGGTGGCCTCCCGGGACGACATCCAGAGGCTCTTCCACCAATCCACGAGCGGCGTGCCCTTGAGCTTCGTCTCGGAGCCGCCACGGGCCCTTCCCGTCAAGCTCGCGTACCGATATTTCCGCCTGGAAACCTCGGACCCGCTCTGGCAGAACGTGCTCCGGTCCAGGAGTGTGGCCGTATGGGTCGCCTCGGAGATCCCAAATCCGGAGATGGAGCTCGTCCTGATCCTTCCGCCGGAGGACTGACGGGCAACCCAGGCGAGTAGTTGCCGCCGATCAGGCTCCTGGAGCGCTACGAGAGCAGAGCGAACGTAACCACCAGGCCGATGATGGCCAGGACCACGACCGCCAGCGCAACGATGACGGCGGTGGAGGATCTTCGCCTTGGTTCCGGCGTTGGCCTCGGTGGCGGGGCCGGGGCCGGTGAGGGGGGCGCCTTGGGCAATCCTGGACCGCTGGACGGCTGGACCCCTTGCCGGATCATCGTGTAGGGGCTCGGGCCTTCCGGGACCCGATCCACGGGCGGTGGAGGCGGTGGAGTAGAAGAACCCGGCCCGGGAGGTGGACCGGGTGGGGGTCCCTCTGGCGTCGCCGGCGGGGTTGGGGTGGCAGGTCGCCCCGATAGCCGGTCCAGGTAGTCGTCGGAAGGGATGTGGCGGCCCGAAGCCGCCGGGCTGTCTTTCCAGCGAGGCCATTCCGGGCCCGCACCTTCGCTGCCCGGGGGCTCTGGCGGGGGAGCCGGGCGGGGAGGGGGCGATGGCGGCCCCCAGGGTTGACTGGCCGGCCGGGTCGGAGGAGGTGGGGGCGGGCTGGGACGGGGGGGGCTGGGCGGGGGCTCGTGGCTCCGAAGCCCTCCCTCCCCTTCGGTCCTCTTTCCAAAGGTCATGGTATAGGGCCCCGGCGCCTTCCTCTCCGGCGGCGCCGGGGGGGACGGTGGCTCCGGGGATGGCGGAGGAGGCGGGCCCACGGGAGCTTCCGTGGATGGCGCCGGAGGTGGGCCCGCGGACGGCTCCGCGTATGGCGCCGGAGGTGGCCCGGCCGGCGGCGCCGTGGGCGTGGGCGGGCCTCCACCCGACGGGTCACCGGGTCCGGGCGGGCTCGGGCTCCGACCGGGGACGCCGGGGAAGACGGGTGGAGCTGGGGTCTCCTCGGACGAAGCGGAACTGGAATTCCCCGCGGGGAAGCGCACGTCGGCTTCCTCTGAGGGCGGTGCGTCGGGCCCAGGCTTCGGCGGCGGCGATGGCGCGGCGCCGTCGAGGGAGGGTTTCGGGGCCGGTGGCTGGGTCGGCTCCGCCGGCGGGGGTTGCGGTGGTGGGGACCCGGCGGGGTGCTGGGGTTCGGAGGGGCGTTGGGGCTCCGCGGGCTTGGCGGAAGAGCCGGCCACGCCGAAGAGCATGGTGTACGCTCCGGGGGGCTTGTCCCCGCTGGACGGGTCCGCGCCGGCCCCGCGATCCTCCGGCCCTTCCGCGGGCGGAGAGGCGCCGGCGCCTGCATCCGCAGGGGGTGGCGCGGGTTCAGAAGTCGCCGGCGGGGCAGGGGCGTCCACGTCGCTCCCGGACTTCTTCGCGGACGACGCGTGAAGCCAATCCTGTAGCGAAGAGAAGCCCTCGAGCACCTCGGTGATCAGCGTCGGGACACCGTCCACCTCCACCAGATCCTGAATCCGCGCGGAGTCCGAGGGCTGGAGCTTGGGAAGCATCAGGAGGAAGGAGTATGGATCGACCCCTTGCGCTCCCACCAGGAAGTGAACCATCACTGGAGATCCACTGGAATCCGTGGCCCGGTGGCTGATGACCGGAGGACTCGTCAGCGCCTCCTCCATTCGAAAGCGGGAGCGGAAGTCTTCAGCATTCATGGTGGAGTCTGCCCGGATTTCCCAATGGGAGATTGGAGGTGCACCCGCCCCACTCGGAGGTGGGATCGACGCATCTACAGTACAGATTCTAGAGAGGGCTGGGAACGACGGCAAACCGGAAGCTCTTGCCCCACCCATGCGTGATCGGGAAGATTCAGGGCAGGTGACTCTCCTTCATGCCGGGCGCTCCACACCCCGGTCACCCTTTGACGCAGAGTGAAATGGGAGTAAGACCCAACGCCAAGGTCGTGTGGAGCGAGGGGATGCATCTCGCCCAACACCACTTTCAGGCCCAATCCCGCTACTGGGAAGCGTCCTACGCGTTCGCCTTCTCGAACCTGTTCTTCCGCCCCTACGGGTTCACACGCCTGAAGCTGGATCAGCAGGCCATCCGAGAAGGAACGGTCTCGCTGTCGGAGGCGTGGGGGGTCATGCCCGATGGCCTGGCGTTCGAGATTCCCCAGGGCGACCCGCCCCCCCCGGCGAGGGAGGTCCAGGGCTTGGAGGAGGCGGAGGGCGGGACGCTCACGCTCTCCCTGGCCATTCCTTCCTGGCGTCCGGATCGTGCCAATTGCCAGGTCGAGGGACAGGGGGTCTCCGGAGAAGGCCCTGGCCATCGCTTCTTCGCCGAGACGGTCACGGTCTCGGACGAGATCACGGGCATGGACCAGAAGAACCTGGTTCTGGCCCGGAAGAACTTCAGGCTTGTCTTCCAGGACGAGCCCAACGAGGACCTGGTGATGCTCCCCATGGCCCAGGTCCGCCGTGGCCCCAGCGGACACGTTGAGTACGTGGAGGACTTCGTGCCGTGCTCTCTCCACATCGGAGCTGGAGCCCGACTTCCGGGCATGCTCGACGGACTCGTGGAAATGCTGGGTTCGAAAGCCAGGACGCTGGCCCAGCGTAGGGCGATGGTCGGGGATGACCTTTCGGACCTTTCTTCGGAAGAGGTCCTCAGCTACTGGATGTCCCACGCCATCCATTCGGGGCTTGCGGGCCTCGGCCACCTGGTGGCCTTGAACCGTTGCCATCCCGAAGAGCTCTACCGGGAGATGGGCCGGCTCGCCGGATCGCTCTCCACCTTCTCCACCGAGTTGGGAGCTGCCGATCTGCCTCCCTACGACCACGACGATCCCACAGCCTGCTTCACCGCCATGGATGCCCGGATTCGAAAGCTCCTCCAGGTGATGGTCTCGGAGGGCTTCATCCTTGTGCCCCTGGGTGCCCGTGGCCCCAACGTTCGGGCGGCCCACCTGGAGGATGCCCGGGTGTTCCGAAAGGCCGAGTGGGTGCTCCGCGTTTCCGGAAAGGCCCGGGACGCGGAGCTTCTCAAGAGCGTTCCTTCCCTGGTGAAGGTCTGTTCCGAGGAGGACATCGTCCGCCTGGTGGAGGACGCGAATCCCGGCCTGCCGGTGGAGCACATTGCCCAGCTCCCCTCTTCCATCCCCCGTCGCCTGGGGAGTCACTACTTTCGCCTGGCCCAGACCGGTCCCTGCTGGCAACTGATCAATGCACGGTCGTCGGTGGGGGTTTACCTTCCCGATGTCCTTTCCGAGGCCGACGTGGAGATCATCGTCCTCCAGCAATGAACGGAAGAAGAGGGCTCGAAATCATGAACGGTTGTCAGCTACCATGACGCTCGAATCCGCCTCCGGGTCCTTTTCCGCTGCGGGCACCACACCCCTCCCGGAGCAACAGGGGCGTCTGAGCCTGGCCTTCCAGGAGCCACTCACCGTGGCCGCTCGCGTGCGGCAGAACCGGGTTCGGGCCCCGGATGCACGGGAGTTCCGGCACCACGTCCGGCAGCTCCTGGGGCAAGCCGATGCCGCGACTCGACAGGCCGGCTACCCAGGCGATTACCCGAAGCTGGCCACGTACGCCGTGGTCGCACTCCTGGACGAGACGATCCTGAACACCCCCGGGCCCCTTCGGTCCGAGTGGGTGGGCTTCCCTCTTCAGCAGGAGCTCTTCGGCGAAAACGTGGCCGGCGAGAACTTCTTCCTCCAGCTCAGGGACCTCCTGGGCCGATCCGAGTCCCCGGACGTGGCGGACATCCTGGAGGTCTATCTCCTCTGCCTTCTCCTGGGGTTCAGGGGCCGCTATGCGGCTTCCGACGGTGGGGAGATCCAGGGTCTCGTGACGGCGACGAGCCAGAAGGTGCACCGCATACGTGGGGGGGCCAGCCCCTTCACCCCCCAAGCTCAACTCCCCCAGGGAGAGACCGCCCCGGAGCGCAGGGATCCGTGGATCCCCCGCCTGGTGCGGGCCCTCGTGATCAGCGCGGTGGTCGTGGTGGTCCTCTACCTGGGTTATCGGCTCCTCCTGCATCCGGGCACGGCCGAGGTCCGGGAGCTGGCGGAGCGCCTCATGGGTTAAGGTGAGACGCTCAGGGTTATGAAACTGACTCCCAGAGCATTCAAGATCGGCGGACCCTCCCTCCTGGTGGTGGCCCTTCTGGGCTGGTACGTGGGGAGCTGGCTGGGCCTTGTCGGTTGGAAGTTGTGGGTTCTCCGGGGGGCGCTGTGGCTCCTCTCCACCGTGGCCGTCTACCTGGTGGTGCGCCTCCTGCCGGATCGACGGAAGAAGGACACTGGGGCGTTGAAGTCCTCGGAGATCGCGGAGCTTCTGAGAACCGCTGCCCGTCGGCTTCAGAACTCAGGGGTGTCGGGGAAGCGAGGACTTCGGTCGATGCCCGTGGTGCTCTTCCTCGGTCCGGGGCAGAGCGCCAAGACGAGTGTGATCCAGCACGCCGGGCTCGACCTGGATTTCCTGGCGGGCGACGGGGACCAGGGTGAGCCGCCGCCGCCCACTCCCCACCTGAACTCCTGGCTCCGCCTCGACACCGTCTTCCTGGAGGTCGGGGAGGGTGCGTGGAAGTCCGACGAGGGATGGGCTGAGCTCCTGGCCGGAATCCGGGAGGGGGGATGGGCGTCTACGATGAAGGGACAGCCCCTTCGCTCCGCCGTGATCTGCGTGGACTGCGATTGGCTCCGAGGATCCCGGGGGAGCCCCCCGGCAGCGCTGGCCAAGGAGCTCAGGGACCGTCTGGCGGAGGCCGCGGCCGCCCTGGACACCCGGCTCCCCGTGTACGTCCTCTTCACGAAGGCCGACCAGATCCCCTTCTTCACCGAGTTCGTGCAGGGCCTCAAGGACGAAGAGGCGGCCGAGCCCCTGGGCGTCACCCTTCCCCTGGCCGAGGGGGAGGATCCGGGACTCTATTCCCGTTGGCAGACCGCTCGCCTTCGAGAGGCCTTCGACAGGCTCTTCCGATCCGTTTCCAGAAAACGGGCAGACGTCCTGGCCCGGGAGGGGGATCTGTCGGCCCGCGCCTCCGCCTACGAGTTCCCCCGGGAGCTCGCCAAGCTCGCCGAGCCCGCGACGGCGTTCCTCGTGGAGCTGACAAAGCCGAGCCGACTCCGCATCAGCCCCTTCCTCAGAGGGTTCTACTTCACCGGAGTGCGCCCCGTGGCGACGGGGGGACGACGAGAGCCGGCGGTGGCACCGCCGGTGCCCCAGGTTCCACGTGGGGCGACCATGGTCTTCGATCCCTCCAGCCTCGCCGCACAACCTGCACCCCAGGCTCAATCCTCCCGGCGCACGGCGCAGTGGACCTTCCTCCAGCGCCTTATCCCCGAGGTCATCCTCCGGGACGAGGTGGCGGGCGCAGCGTCTGTCGGGGGGATTCGGGCGGCGGTTCGGAAGCGGGCCCTGGCGGCATCCGGAGTAGCGGTCGCTGCCTTGCTGGCGCTCTTCCTCACCATCTCCTTCTTCGGAAACCGGGGACTGCAGCGAGAGACCCGAAACGCCATGCTGGCCGTGGAGAACGTCCGGGGTGGAGGGTTCGGAACGCCTTCGGTGGAGGACCTCCAGCGCCTGGACCAGCTCCGGGCCCAGGTGGCCAGGCTGGCCGATCACGAGGGGGACGGATCCTCCCTGTGGCTCCACTGGGGTCTCTTCTCCGGGAAGGCTCTTCTTCCGCCCGCCAGGCGCCTTTACTTCTCCCGTTTTCGGGCGCTCCTCTTCGAACCTACGCGAAGTGCCCTCCTGTCCTCCCTGGGAGACCTTCCGGAGGAGCCGACGCAGGATCAGTACGAGCGCAAGTACGAAGCGCTGAAGGCCTATCTCATTACGACGAGCTTCCCCGATTCCGGAACGGCGTCCTTCCTTACGCCGGCGCTCCTCGGGGTCTGGCGGGAGGGAAGGAATCCCGACGAAGAGAGGACCGAGCTCGCCCGGCGCCAGTTCGACCTGTACGCCGCGGAGCTGCCCTTCGGCAATCCGTACTCCGATGCCGTGGACAACCTTGTCGTGGAGAGGGCGCGGGCTTTCCTGCGTCAGAACGCGAATGAGCAGTCGTTCTACGCCGCCATGCTCTCCCAGGCCAACAGCCAGTTCGCCTCCATCCAGTTCAACCGGGACTTTCCAGGATCCGCCCGGTACGTTGTGGACGCCATGGAGGTGCCGGGAGCCTTTACCCCGGGGGGGTGGGAGTTCGTCCGCCAGGGGCTCGAGAGCGCAACGGACTTCTTCCAGCGGGAAACCTACGTCGTGGGTCCTGATTTCTTCGCCGGCCTCGATCCCGTTGGAATGGCCGGTACGCTGAGGACCCGTTACCGGGATGAGTACGTTCAGACCTGGCTCCAGTTCCTGGCGTCTGCCCGGGTCAGCAACTTCGGACTGAGCGCGGCGGAAGGAAATCTGTCGGAGCTGGCCGGCCCCCGCTCCCCTCTCTTCCAGATGCTTGATGTGGCCAGCCGGAACACCGTCGTCGACACGACCGAGGTTGGGCCGTCGTTTCAGCCTCTTCACCTGGTCTCTCCCCCGGACGTGACCGACCGCCTCTTCGGGGAGTCGGCCCAAGGCTACCTGACCGAGCTGGGGAAGCTGGCCGGCGCCATGGGCCAGCTCTCTGATGATCCGGGTTCCAGCCGGGCCCAGGAAGACGCCGCCTCCGCGGCCCAGGGGGCCGCAAGTGAGATCGATGCGCTCCGTCTGGGCTTCAACACGGCTCCCGAGGGAGCCGCGACATCGGGTGCCGCCATCGAGGCGCTCTTGCGTGCCCCAGTCCAGTACGCACGGTCCGCCATCGGGCGGAGTGATGTCACGGCCATGGAGGGCCGCGGGCAGCAGTTCTGTCGCACTTCGGGGTCCGTGCTCCAGCGTTTCCCCTTCTCCAACAGCGGTAGCGACGCCGAGCTGGACCAGGTGAACGCGCTCCTCCACCCGGGCGACGGTTCGGTCTGGGCCCTTCGGGACGAGATTCAGGGGGCCGGAGTGGCCCTCTCCCCCGACTTTCAGCAGTTTCTGGGTCGCGCCGAGGCCGCTTCCCGGGCGTTGTATCCGCAGGGAGCCCAGGACCCCCGATTGAGGTTCCGCCTCAGGGGTCAGCCCACGGATCAGGTGCCCCTCATCTCGTTGAATATCGACGGGGACGAGGAGAGCTTCACCCGGACCAGCACGTTGTGGGGGAACTTCACCTGGGACGCCGGGACGGCCCAGGAGGTTCTCCTGCGGGCCCAGGTGGGGGAGAGGTCCGACAGCCTCGTGCACCGGGGGACCTGGGGACTCTTCAAGTTCTTCCACCAGGCGGAGTGGCAGAGAAACGGAGACACATGGCGGCTCACCTGGAGGCTGGACGACACGGGGGCGACAGTGCAGGCCGATCTGGACCTCCTGGGCGAGCAGCCCGTCCTCCGGCGCGGCTTCTTCGACGGACTGTCGTGCCCCAGGAACTTCGTACGTTGAGGCGACCCCGGGCCCGATCCCGGGGGATGGAAGCTGGCAAGTGAGGATTCCCGTGCAGAGGACTCCCGTGAAGATGAGAAACAGCACAGGCAAGGGCAGGCTGGCGGGTGCGCTGGTGATCGCGGCCGGAGTGGTCGGATGCGGCGGAAAGACGATCCAGGTGGCTCCACCGGTGGCCCGGGCGTGGCCGGTGGAAGCGAGCGCCCGCCTCTACCGGGATGACGCGGCGGTTCTTCCGGACACCATCCGGGAAGTGATTCGGAGTCAGGAGGCCTTCGCTCGGGAATGGGCTCGGGCCACCTCGGCCCTGGACCAGCCACCCCCGCCACCGGATATCGACTTCAGCCGCTACATGGTGGTATTCGTCGGGGCCGGGCGGAGTCACCCCGGAGACCAGATCCAGGTGGACAGCGTGGGCTTTCGGAGGGAGACGACACCCCAGAATCCCGGTCGGGAGATCGAGGTCATCTACTTTGTGGTCCGGACGGTCCGGGAGCCCGATCCCTTCCCCGGGGATTCCTACCCCATCGAGTTGGTGAGGGTGGAACGGTCGGATGCCCCGGTCCGCTGGGAGGAGCGGCAAAGCGGGGGGTGATCGTCACCCCTCTGGATCAGGCTTGCGCCGCCGTTTCCGAGCGGCATCTTTGAGAAGAGCCCCTGCCACCCGTTGATGCCTGCGTCAAGGGATCTCCTGGCGCCCAGGTCCTGAATGCCTGGAGGATCGATGATGAGAATCCGTGTCTCCTTGCGTCCCACCTTCCCCGTGGCGCTCACCGCCTTGCTCCTGACCATGGGGTGTGCGTCCGGCGCCTCCTCGGCCCAGACTCCCCCACCTGCCCCCGCGGCGACGAGGGGCACCGCCGACAATCCTCCGCAGGGTGTCGTCGGGCAGCAGCCTTCCCTCCCCGGACCCGGGAACCAGGAGACCCAGAACCTGCCCGGGGTGGCCGTCTGGCCCTTCTCGAACGGGGGATCCTTCGGCAGCGACCCGTGGAACTACGAGGCCCTTGGCATCGGCCTGCAGCAGATGCTCATTACCGAGTTGGCCCAGAACTCGAATCTGAGACTCGTGGAGCGGAGTCGGCTGAGGGAGATCCTCGATGAGCTGGAGCTGGGCAAGTCCGGGTATGTGGACCCAAGCACGACGGCCAGAGTGGGAAAGCTGGTCCAGGCCCGCTACATGATCGTGGGTAGCTTCGTGGACGCCAACGGAACCATGCGCCTGGATGCCCGGGTCGATGATGTCGAGACGGGGGAGGTGCTGACCGAGACCGCCGCGAAGGTTCAGGGAAACCGAGATCAACTCCTGGACATGGTGGTGGATCTGGGCGTGCTCATCACCAAAGCCGCCGACCTTCCACCCTTGCCCCAGGCCGTCGTGGCGGAGCGAAAGTCGCTGAACTACCCTGCGGAGGCGGTGCAGCTCTACTCCCGGGCCCTCATGCGGGAGGAGCGAGGGGACCGGGAGGGCATGGTGGAGCTTCTGCGGCAGCTCACCACCGAGTTCCCCCAGCACGTCGAAGGGCGCCAGATGCTGGAGCAATACGGGGGAGAAGGCGGACTGGGAGGGGGGCCGCGACCATGAACGGAGTATTCGCCAGGTCCCACGGTGGCATTCGAGGAATGGGTGTTCTCATCCTGTCCCTTGTCTTGCCGGCGTGTGCCTCCTTCGGTGGGGCGTCGGTGGGACCCCAGGACGTTCCGGATCTGGAAGCCCGTGCCCAGCGGGAACCCACCAACGGGAGGGTTCAGCTCGAGCTCGGCGCAGCTCTGGCCGCAGCGGGCCGCTGTGACGGGGCGGTGGCTGCAGCCCAGCGGGGCCGTGACCTCCTTCCCGCGGACCCGGCCGGTCCGCTGATCATCGGCCAGTGCCTGGAGGACGCCGGGAGCTACGACCAGGCCCTCGCCCTCTATGCCCAGTACCTGGACGAGCACGGCGAGACGGACGGTGCCGCCGTGGTTCGGGGGCGGCGGCGCATCGCCCTGCAACGGCAGGCCGAAGCCCTCGCCCGGGCCGCCCTCGCCAACGAGGCGAACCTTCCCGAAGCGAATCCCGCCACCGTGGGGGTCTTTCCCTTCCTGGTGGACGGAGACTCGATCTACCAGCCGTTGTCGGTGGGGATGGCTCACATGCTCACCACCGACCTGGCTCTTCTCCGCCGCTTCCCCCTGGTGGAGAGGGTTCAGCTGGAGGCGCTTCTCCAGGAGCTCCAGCTTCCACCCGAGCTCATCGACCCTGCCACGGCGGCCAGGACGGGCCGGCTCATGCGGGCGTCCAGGATGATCCTGGGCACGGTGAGCGTGCCTTCCGAAGCGAACACCACCCTGGGCGGAAACATCGTCCTGGAGACGGGCGAGATCGTGGACCCGACGACCACGCAGGGGGACCTTCGAGACCTCTTCGCGCTGGAGAAGGAGTTGGCTCTCCGGATCGCCGGGAATCTGGGTTACCAGCTCAGCGGGGCCGAGCGCCAGCGCATCCTCGAGAACCGACCGGCGAGCCTCGCGGCCTTCCTGGCGTTTTCCAGGGGGCTGATGGAGGAGGACCTGGGCAACTACGGCCTCGCCGCCGACCAGTTCCGGGAGGCTGTTCGGGCCGATCCGGGATACGGGGAGGCCCGGGACCGACTCCGGGAGGCTGTGGGTGCCGAGGTCCTCAGCCAGTCGGTCCGGGGTGATGCCCTGGTGGTGGCCCGGCGGGTCGATCAGCAGCTCGGTGCGGTGTCGCCCTCGACCCTGCTCTCCAGCACCCTGGCCGGCGCGGTCCTGGACCTTGCTTCCCATCAGCCCGAGCGGGCCACCCTCGACGCAGGGTCGGCCGCCGCTACGGTGGATGTGCTCCCCCAGGACTTCCAGGCCGTTCCGGTGCTGGAAGCCGTCCTCCATATCCTGATCACGATCCCACGATGATGCGTCTTGCGGCGGTTTGGGTTGCCCTCCTTCTCCTGGGGACCGACCTGTCGGCCCAGGTGGAGCGGAGCGCCCACGGTGCGGTGCTCTTCGAGCGCTACAGCTTCGACGCGGGCCTTCCCTATTCAGGGGTGTCCGAGCTCAGCGTCCCGTTCACGTTCACGACTCCCCTGGGTCGCATGGGTTCCCTGACCCTGTCCGGCGGGTTCACGAGCCTCAGCCTCACGGCAGCCGAATCGGGAGGCCTGACCGATCAGACGGTCTCGGGCCTCGTGGACACCGAGGCCAGGCTCGTCGTCGGCCTGGTCCCGGATCGACTCCAGTTCCTTGTGACCGCCGTGGCCCCCACCGGGATGAAGAGCCTGGACGTGCAGGAAGGGGCCATGCTTTCCGTCCTCTCAAGCCAGGTCATCGGCTTCTCCACCACCAGCCTGGGGAGTGGAGGACGCGCAGGGACGGGGTTCGTCGGCGTGCTTCCCGTCGGGTCCATGGCGGTGGGGCTGGCCGGCACGTACACCCACTCCTTCGCCTACAACCCGGTTGTCGGGCAGGCGGCCGAGTGGAAGCCCGGGGGAGAGATCAGGCTCCGGGCAGGCGTCGAGGGCAGCCTAGGTACCCGGACTTACCTCCGGGTCGCGGGCATCTTCGCCGCACGGCAGAATGACCAGATCGGCGGGGAGAGCAGTGGGAGCGTGGGCAACCAGGTCCACGGGTACCTGGCGCTCAACAGGGGAATCCAGAGCGCCTCCGTCACGGCCTATGCGTCGGACTCCTACCGCTCGGCCCCCACCATCGAGGGCACCTCCGTCGGAGCCGTGAGGGTTCCCAAGGGGAACCTCCTGGCCTTGGGGATGAGGGCGGAGCTTCCCGTGGGACGGGAGACGAGGCTGATACCCCAGGCGGAATACCGCCGACTGTCCCAAGCCCCCATGGATCAGGCCGGAAGCGGAAGTCTGGAAGCTTCAGGTTCGACCCTGCGGCTCGGCACCAACCTGAGCCAGCCTCTGAGTCGGAATCTCACGCTCATCGTCGAGGCCAACGGGTTGTTCGGCAAGGTCCTGGGTGCGGGGGGAGGACTCGTAGGCGCGAACGGCTTCAGGGGCGGGCTCCACCTGGAGTACCGACGGTAGGGTGTCGAAAGCCTACCGTACCTGACTCAAGAACGCCGCGGCCCGGCTCGCTGGAACCGCGTAGAGCGTTCGTTCCCCCGCCTCCACCCTTCCTCCGAAGAGCACCCCCACCACCTCTCCCCCGTCGTTGAACACGGGACTACCACTGGAACCTGCCACTCCGTACCCATTCATCTCCAGCGTCTCCGGGCCCACGTCGCTCACGATTCCGGCCGTGAGCGTGGTCCGGGCGATGTTCTGGCCTCCTTCTCCGGAGGGATCCGCCCCCCCCAGGGGAAACCCGATGACGGCCACGGCCTGGCCTGCGGCCAGAGACCCCGGAGAGGAGTCGAATCCCGCGATGGTAGGCACCTCCCCCACAATGTCGTCGACCTTGAGGAGGGCCAGATCGTCCGCGGGCGCGGTGGCCAACACCCGGGCAGCCCAGACCTGGCGCGAGTCGGCGAACTGCACCGCCACCCGGAGGGGCCTTCGGGAGCCGGAGGCGCCCTCCACGACGTGACGATTTGTCATGAGTGTGGCGTCCGGGCGGACGGCGAAGGCGGTGGCCGTGACCACTTCGTCGCCGAAATCCACGAAGACCTTGGCCACGGCGCGGCGGTTCGCCGCTTCGATGGCGTCGTAGTCCAGGTTTGCAGCTAGCTGCTGCCGAACCAGAGCGGCCTGCGCCTCCTGCAGTTGCACACGCAGGGCCTGGATCTCCTCCGTGTCACCGGCCTCCTCGGCTGTCGCCAGGTTGCTGCGGACGTTGCGGAGGTTCTCCCGGGACTCGGCGAGGGCGTCCTGAAGCCCCTGGATCCGCCCCTGGAGGGCCGTGGTGGTGGCCTGACTGGCGTCCAGGATGCTGTCGATTCTCTCCCGCATGACCAGGACCTGTTCCCGGTACCGCCGCCCCTCCCGCTGGGCGTGGAGGGCCGCGAAGATCACGCCCACCAGGGTCACCGAGAGGAGCGCGACCAGCGTCCAGAGGTGACGGCTCGACAATGCCTGCGTGTGTCCGGAGACCGGCGGCAGAGGCCCCGTCCCGGGAGGAGGGGCGCGGAGCTCTACCACCGGCCCACCGGCTCCGAACTGGATCCGATCCCCGTCCCCGAGGAGGACCGGGCCCGAGATCGGGCTGCCGTTGGCCAGGGTGCCGTTGAGGCTGCCCAGATCCCTGAGCACCCATCCCTCTCCGGTTCGGGAGAGGACGGCGTGGAGCCCCGAGACCGAGAGCTCCTGGTCGGGATCGAACTGGAGGTTCGCCTCCGGCGCCCGTCCCACGGTCATGTCTCCCGGGCCCAGAGGGATTCGCTTTCCCGCATCGGCACCGGTCAGGACGATCAGCTCGGCGGGCTCCGCCCCCATCCACCCTCCCGGCTCCGGTGCGCCGGCCCTCTCACGGCCTGTCCTGCTCATGACCCGGCGCAACCCTGCACGGCCACACGGTACGCCTCGCTCTCCGGCTGGAGCCGCAGAGCCGTCTGGAACCAGCGAAGGGCGTTTGGCTGGCATCCCTCCAACTCGAAGGTGGCCTGGCCGATCACCCAGGCCGCGTAAGCCCGTTGGGCTGAGGTCAGCTCCTCACCGCGGTCCCAACAGGCCGTGGCGAGATCCCTCAAACGGGTCATGGAGGAAGTCGGGTCCCGGGTGGCTTCGGCGAGCCCATCCAGGAAGTCGAAGACCGGGTCCGGACAGAGCTCCCGGGGGTTGGGGCCCGGCGGTGCCGGGGAAGGGGAGGGAGAAAGCACTTCCACCGAAGCTCGACCCCCCACGCCACCCGCGGAGGCACGGATTTCCGCCATGCCTTCGGATCGGGCGATGACGGCTCCGAAGGCGTTCACCTCGGCCACTCCCGGGGCGCTGGAGCTCCACTCCAGATCCGCATTCCCGACCGGATTGCCCCCGGCGTCCAACACCTCCGGAGTGAGGAACACCGTGTCCCCCACCGAAGCCCGGAAAGAATCGGGGAAGAGGGCTACCCTGGCCGGCACACCCAGGACCGTGCCGGATCCCAACCCACTCGAGTCCGTATCCTCGCCCATGCCGGTACCGGGGGTCCCATCCGGGGAGCCCGAAAAGAGGCCCTGGAGCATGCCCGTTCCCCCGAAGGCGAAGAAGAGGATGATCCCCAGCGCGGCGAGCGCCCCTGCGCCTCCCCACCGGGCCGGGCGGCCCTCCCACCAGCTTCGGGTGGGGCCGGTGGAGCCGGGGGGAATTGGAGCCCTGGAGGCAGGGGGACCGCCCTGGGGGCCCGCCGGAGACACGGGCACCCGGACCGTGCGGGCGACCTCCGAGACCGTGCCGGAGACCGCATCCGCAAACTCCGTGGCGGTGGCGTATCGCTTTGCGGGGTCCCGTTCCAGCACCCGGTCCATGACCTCCTGGAGACCCGGGGGGAAGGCCACGCCCGGGCGGGCTTCGGCGAGACGGGGAGCGGTGACGGTTGGATCGAGGATCTGCGTAAAGAGCTCGGCCTGGGTCTCGGCCTCGTAGGGCCGGCGTCCGGTGAGGAGCTCGTAGAGCACCACCCCGAGCGCGTAGATGTCGCTCCACTCCCCCGGCTGTCCCCGGAGCTGCTCGGGGCTGGCGTAATGGAGCGTGGCGGCCACCATGCCGGGCTCCGTCAGGTCCTGGCCCTCGCCACCTCCCACCTTCTTGGCGATTCCGAAGTCGACGATCTTCACCCGCTCCACACCGCCTCGATCCTGCGTGACGATGATATTCGTCGGCTTGATGTCCCGGTGGATGATTCCCTTGGAATGGATGGCGTGGAGCGCCTCAGCCACCTCCTTGACCACCAGGGTCGCCCGGCTCGGATCCAGGGCTCCGCCCCGCTCCTCCTGGATCTCCCGCAGGGTCGGGCCACGCACCAACTCCATGGCGATGAGCGTCAGCGCGTCGCCGGACTCTGCGTCGTAGGCCTCGACGTAATTGTAGATGCGGCAGACGTTGGGGTGCTCCACGCGATTGGCCGTGATGGCTTCCCGCCTCAGCCGCTCCCTGTCCGCGAGCCACTGGCGGTTGAGCACCTTGACGGCATCGAGCTGCCCCTCCTTGATGTTGTCCACGGCCAGATAGACCGTCCCCATCCCGCCTTCCCCGATCCGGCCGAGAATCCTGTAGCCGCTGATGACCTTTCCCGAGAGGCGCTGCTGATCGTTCAGGTCGACGGCGGGAACGCCGTCGGCGCAGCGGTTGCCGTGCTGGTCCCAGGTGCGGCCGCAGTAGGGGCAGGCGTTCAACGCAAAGCCTCGCGGGTTACGAGGGCCAGCAAGACGGTCATGGCCTTTGCTCCCTGTGGCTCTCAATCGCCGGACCGCTCGAGGTGCCACCGCCGACGTCCACGGGGGAGCCGAACATGCGGACACCGGGCGGCGCGGCCTCCGCGGGCGCCGAAAGCGCCCCGACCACGTAGAAGGTGAAGGTGAGGGGGCTCCCTCCGGCGAGCTGGGCGGTGAGGTAGTACGTCCCGGGCTTGGTCGAAGCGGGAATGGACACGTTGGCTCCGGCTCTCCCTGATCCGTTCGTGAACCCGTAGAAACAATTCCCGCCCTGAAGCTCCCATCCCACGGGGACGTTGACGGCCGGACCTCCGGTCATGTAGAAGGCGCTCACCCAGAACGTTGCGGTTTGGCCGGCCACCACGATCTGGCCGTCGTAGGCGGTGTCCTTCAGGAGGAACGTGCTCCGGAACTGATCGATGTACAGGTCGTCCGATTCCTGAATGGTGATCGTGGAGCCGTGGGCGGTGATCTGTGCCGTGAGCGTCTTGGCCCCCAGCACGAACGAGGAGAAGATGGTCGACGCGTTACCGTCAACTCCAGTAGTGAGTGCTGGGGATTCGAAATACCCGTCCCCGGAGAGGACGACGTCGGCCCCCGAGATGGGACTTCCCGCGGCGTCTCTCGCCGCTACGGTGACGTTGCTGAAGTCCTCGTAGTTGAGGGGAAGGACCACTGCGGGGCAGGCTTCGATGTAGGAGTTGACCGGACTGGGAACAGGGAGAAGGGTTCCGCGAAAGTCGGAATTGACGCTCTGAGCCGCCAACACCGTGACCTGGTGACTCGTCGTGGTGAACGAGGCCCATGGTGGCAGGTTGGAGATTGTGACCGTGTATGTGCCGGCCCGAAGACCCTGGAAGTCGTATCGGCCGGCGTCGTCGGTCTGGTCGGTGAGATTGACCCCCACGGGACCTCCCGTAAGGGTCACCAGAACGCCTGAGACGGGCACGTCGCTCGCGGAGACCCTCCCCGAGATCAGGCTGGTTCGGACGAAGGACCCCGCGAAGGTGACAGATTGGGCATCCCCCACTCCCAGAGAGAGGACCTGAGTGGTAGCTGGGAAGGTGACGTCGCTGGGGAAGCCGGAAATCGACACCTGGTAGGTCCCATCCCGGAGTCCGGTGAAGGAGAACTGGCCGCTACCGTTGGTAAAGGTGCTCCCGGATTGGGCGCCCGTGAGGCTCACGGTCACCTCGGCCAGTGCCTCTCCCTCCACGCTGATCGAGCCGCTGATGGTGGATGTGCGAATGACGGCCCCGGAGAAGTCCGCGACCGTGGTTTCGCCTGCTGTCACCACCACCTCCTGGGCGGTGGAGGCGAAGAAGACCCCCTCCGGGAGACCACTGATGGAGACTTGGTACGTTCCCACCGGAAGGTCCTGGATCTGGTACGCGCCCAGGGCGTCGGTGGTCGTCGTCCCCGAGGCCCTGCCGGTGTAGCCGACCTGGACGTCAGGGAGCCCTTCCTCGTCGGCCAGGACTCGTCCGGCAATCGCTCCTCTTGGGATCTCCGTGACCGTGAACGTGACGGGAAGCATAAGGGGGGCCATGCCCGTGGACGGGTCGGAGAGCGTGATGGACGTCTGGTACTGCCCCGGAACGAGGTTCCCGCTCGTGACCTCCACCGTGACGGTCTGGGATTGGTTCTCCGCCAGGGAACCCGAGCTCGGGGAGAGCTGGAGCCAGGAGGCGCCGGGGGATGCCGTCCAGAGGAGGGCGCCACCACCTTCGTTGGTCACCGTGAAGGTCTGAGCCGAAGGATCCGTCCCCTCCTCCGAGACAAAGGCAAGAGACTGTGGCGCCACGCCGATCAATGGACCCACCCACTCCAGCTGGGTCTGGACCGGTGGCTGGTCGCCGACGCAGACCTCCTGTGGTTCTTCGGACAGGAACCAGATCTCTCCTTCCCTCGAGAGCTCGACCCGCACGACGAGAGTCTCGCACGTCTCGTTCAGCGTGACCGTGATGGCCACGCTCACCGTCTCTTGCCCAGTGGCGATGGATCCGCTTTCCTCGGCGATCACTTCCTCCCCGGGCCGGATCACCTGCACTCGCCAGGCGTCCACCTGGCTCGCCTGACTGCTGGCGGACTCGGGAAAGACGGCGGCCATGGCAAGATGGGCCGTGCCTCCTCCTTGCTCCGGGCCGACGGACCGGTCCCCGCATCCCGTCCAGAAGAAGGCCGCGGCGGGGAGGAGGGCGAGAAGGCCGACTCGGGAGAGACGGACCGGGGACCTGTTCGCCGGAGAGGCGTTCCGCGTGCGCTCGCCTGGGGTGATCACCCTTCCTCCTTGAAGCGGGGGGACCGCGACACTGAAGTGAAGCCCTGATACAGCCCTAGGAGGAATCTATGCCATGGCCCCGCAAAAAGACCACATCGCGGTTTGCGGGATGACGCTTTCTGAGCCTGCTCGTCGCACGTGAGGGGAACCAGAGCCCCGTCTCTCCTGCCGCTGAAGACAGGGTGTCACGATCGGCGACCCCACAGGACTCATACTGAGAAGGGCTCTTGGCCCAGGCCGGGTGGCAGAGGAGCCCGTCCGGTAGACGGGATCGCGCCGCCGCGCAGTTCGATCGACCAGAGGCACACCTAATGCCTTCAAAGGTCTCCCGGAAGGGGAAGCTCCCAGTCGCGCAGATCGTGGCCCTGTTTCTCCCTGTGGCCCTGTTCGTAGTGGGAGGATGCGACGGCGGCAACGACGTCAACGTCGGCCCGACGGCCGATGCGATGGTTCTGGCCGACACCGTAGATCTGGGGACTTCGGTCACACTCAACGGCACGGGCAGCACCGATCCCGAAGGCGATCCGCTGGAGTTCTCCTGGACGTTTCTCTCGGTGCCACCAGGAAGCTCGTGTTCCATAGAGAATCCGACTTCAGCGGTGGCCTCCTTCACGCCCGACAAGCCGGGCTCCTACCGAGTCCAGCTCACGGTGAGTGACGGAAAAGCCACCGACAGCGCAGAGTCCACGGTCGCCATCAACGGCCCTCCAATTGCCGATGCCGGTCCCGATCGCAGCGTGGGAGCGGGGCAGTCGGTCGTCCTCGACGGGAGCGGGAGCCACGACCCGAACGGGGACGACCTGAAGTTCCAGTGGACCTTCCGGTCCATGCCTTCCGGGAGTCAGGCCTTCCTATCGGACTCGCGCGCTGCGACCACCGGCTTCACGGCGGATCGCGGCGGGAGCTACGTGGTCGAGCTCGTAGTGGACGACGGGAGGCTCGCCAGCGAGCCGGACCTGGTGACGATCTCGGTCAACTCGGCGCCGGTCGCGGACGCGGGTCCGGATACGTCGGTGTGGGTGGGAAGATTCGTACAGCTGGACGGCAGCGGATGCAAGGATCCGGACGGCGATCCTCTCTCTTACGCCTGGTCTTTCGTCTCCAGGCCGTCGGGGAGCGCGGCCGCCCTCTCCCACGCGGATTCGAAGAACCCGGGGTTCAGCCCCGACCTTCCCGGTGACTTCGTCCTCACCCTCACGGTGAGCGACGGGAAGACCATCAGCGATCCGGACTACGTCACCGTCACCGCGCGGACCAACCATCCTCCTGTTGCCGAGGCGGGTTCCTACTCCGCCTGTGGGGTAGGCGAAACTGTCCAGTTGGATGGCACGGGAAGTTACGATCCTGACGGCCAGGGACTGACCTACACCTGGTCCGTCGCCTCCCGACCTCCCGGGAGTGGGGCCCAACTGTCCGATCCCGCGTCACCTCTTCCGACCTTCACACCCGACGTGTCCGGGTCCTATGGGGTCCGGCTATTGGTGAGTGACGGGATCCTGGACAGCGAACCGGCCTTTGCCACGATCGTTGTCAACTCCCCACCGGTGGCGGATGCCGGACCGGACCAGACCGTGGATGCTGGAAGTGCGGTCAGCCTGGACGGTACCGGGAGTTGGGATCCGGATGGGGATCTTCTGGACTTCGCATGGTCCTTTGCCTCACACCCGTTCGGCAGTGACGCCGAGCTCTCCGATACCACGGTGGCCCAGCCGAGCTTCTTGGCCGATGTGCCTGGAACGTTCGTGCTGAGCCTAGTCGTGAGCGACGGAATTGCGACCAGCGCCCCCGATCAGGTCTCGGTCACCGTGCGCCAGGGCGCCCCGACAGAGATCACCGCCTTCTCCGGCTCCGGACAGACAGGAACCGTCCAGGAGGAACTCCCCAGCCCCCTCGTGGCGGCTGTGAAGGACGTCCACGGAAATCCAGTTCCCGGGGTGGCGGTCCGGTGGGATACCCCCCAGGGAGGGGGATCTCTCTCCCCCGGTGAATCGGTGACGAACGCCGACGGTCGGGCCAGCGCAAACTGGATCCTGGGCAAGGTCGTCGGCCAACAGACGGCGACGGCCTCGGTCTCTGGCCTCTCTCCCGCTTTCTTCTTCGCAACCGCCGTGTCGTCGGGCGTCGCCACAGTCGAGGTCCTGCCGGCAAGTGCCTCCGTTTCCGTAGGGAGCAGCGTTCAGCTCAGAGCCATTGCCCGTACCTCCACCGGTCAGAAGATCCCCGGTGCGGCCTTCGCTTGGAGTTCATCAGTTCCCTCCATCGCGTCTGTCGATCAATCCGGAACGGTGACCGGCGTCAGTGCCGGGACCGCCACCATTTCAGCGTCGGCCTCCGGCGTCACAGGGACCAGCTCGGTCAGTGTCTCGGAGGGCAACCTGACCATCGAGACCTTCAGCCCGAGTCCACTGGTCGAGGGCCAACCGGCGACCATCACCGGGTACGGCTTCAGCGTCGTGGCCTCGGAGAACCAGGTCACCGTGGACGGCCTACCCGCGCACGTGGAATCCGCGTCCGACACGGAGCTGCATATCACGGTGCCCGTGTCGGACTGCTGGCCCCCGAGAAGCGCTACGCTCGTGGTAACCCGCGGAGACGCCGAGGGCAGTGTGGTGGTGATGGTGCGTCCGGCCACTCTCTACGACCTGGACGAGGGGCACGGCGTTCTTCTCTCGGACGCTTCGGCGTGCCTGGACCTGGCCGGCGGAGCCGCCGACGCGGAGTACCTCATCGGCATCCTCTCGGCCAGCGAAGACCCTTCAGCCTTTTCGGCGGTCGCTCTCCGGGCTCGAGGGGGGATATCGCTCCCCACTCCATCTTCCGCGACCCTGGCCGAGTCCCCGGGCGTCCTCTTCGAGGTCGAGCGCCCTCCAGCCCGGCCCACAGCGGGGCTCACCTTCCGGGACCTGATCCCTGAACAGGGCGTGGCCCGCGAGGGGCAGGGGCGATGGGCTGCACACTGGGCGGCCGAAGCAGAGCGGCGGCGGCAGGAGAAGGAGCTGATTCAGTCCCTGGGGGGGCTGAACCGGCTCCGAGACGCCATCCAAGCGGGTCCGCCACCGGCCGCGAGGGTTCCGCAACCGGTTCCCGCGGTCGGGGACACGGTGGCCCTCTACTACGGTAGCGGCTGCACCACTCGGCCCTCCCTGGATGCTGCGGTTCGTTACGTGGGGGAGGCAGCCGTCTGGCTGGAAGATGTGGAGAACCCGGGCCCCGCCTTGGTCCCCAGCGAGCTTCAGGATCTGGACTCGTTCCTCACCTCCAAGACCTTCCCGGTCCTGGAGAGTCACTTCGGGCCCCTCGCGGACGTAGACGGGAACGGCCGCATCCTGGTCCTGATCACGAAGGAGGTGAACCGGCTGGGGAACGTGGCGGGGTACGCATGGATCGGAGATCTGATGCCTCCGACCGTCTGCTCCCGGAGCAACGTCGCCGAGATCTTCTACGGCTTGGCCCCCGATCCTGGTGGGATCTTCGGGCCTGCCATCAGCGAAGGCGAGCTGATGGAGGAAATCTACCCGCCACTCCTTCCCCACGAGCTCACCCACGTCGTGCAGTTCACGGGAATGCTCTTCGGGAATGCCGGCGACAAAGCGCTCTGGGAGATGGAGGGGGGGGCGACTCTGGCGGAGAAGCTCGTGGGACACGTGGTGCTGGGGAATACTTCCCGAGCCGACCTGGGCTGGTCCGCAGTGGAGAGTGCTCCAGAGTGGTACCAGGACTGGGTCTGGGACATGGGCAGTTATTTCGGCTGGAGTCCCGCGGGGAAGGTCCCTGGCGCCCCCGAGGAGTGCACCTGGACCGGGACTCCGAGCGACGGCAACACCGGCCCATGCTATGGGGCCACTCGCGCGGTCTACGGCGTTCCCGCCTGGCTCCTCCAGTTCATGATGGACCGGTACGGCGAGGCCTATCCCGGGGGCGACGCTGCCGCAATGCAGCGCATGACTCAATCGAATCTCGAGGGGTTCTCCACGCTGGAGGATGTGGCCGGTGAATCCATCGAGCTGGTCCTGACCCGGTTCGCCGCTGCTCTCTACACCGACGGACGGTACTGGGACGCAATGGCGTCCTGGGACCTCTTCGACATCTTCGGCAACTGGTACCTCGACGGGCAGCTTCAGCCTTACTCCAGCACGCTTCCTGAACCGGCACTGGACGTCTACGTACGCGGCGGGTCCACGGCGTATCTCCTCTGGGCGCCAGGGACCCCATTCGAACCAACAACCCTGCGGATCCGGACTCCGTCCGACACCGTCTTGCCCGCTCACATGGCCTACTGGATCTGGCGATTGAGGTAGGCCTCGCGGAGGGCATCGATGCATCAAGAGCGTTGAACACGGGAGGAAACACATGAAGGTCTACCACAGGAACGCCGCGCTCGAAGGGCCCGGGACCAGATCGCCACAGCGGCAAGCCGTGTTCTCTCTCCTCGGCCTCTCGTTGGTTCTTCTGGTGGGAGGGTGCGACAAGAACCAACCCAACATCCCTCCCGTAGCCGACGCTGGCCCCGATCAGTCCATCGACCTCGGGGACATGGTTCAGCTGAACGGAATGGGCAGCCATGATCCGGACGGCGATGCACTGGAGTACACCTGGGAGCTCACGTCCATGCCCAGCGGGAGCATGTGCTCCATCACGAATCCGGGCGCGGCCATGACCTCGTTCGAGCCGGACGCCTGCACCACGTATCACGTCCGGCTGACGGTCAGCGACGGGAAGGACTTCGACACGGACGATTGTGTCATCACTGTCAACGGCCCTCCGGTGGCGGATGCAGGGCCCGACCAGGCCGTGGAAGTGGGGCAATCCGTCTTGCTGGACGGGAGCGGCAGCTCCGATCCGGAGGGGACCGCATTGGACTTCACGTGGAGCCTATACGCGAAGCCGCCGTCCAGCCAAACCTTTCTCTCGGACCCCCATTCGGCCTCGCCCACCTTCACCCCGGACGTCGGCGGAGCCTACGTGGCGGAGCTGGTGGTGGATGACGGGCGACTGGAGAGTGAGCCGGACCGGGTCACCGTGTCGGCCAACACCCGCCCGATCGCCCATGCGGGAGCCGACGCCACCGTCTGGGCGGAGAGCTTCGTGGAGCTGGACGGTAGCGGGAGCACGGACCCGGACGGCGATGCCCTCTCCTATGACTGGTCCTTCGTGTCCCGCCCGGCGGGGAGCGCGGCCGCCCTGTCGAATCCCGAGTCCAAGAAGCCCGGGTTCACCGCGGACGAGGGGGGAGAGTACGTCGTCTCCCTCACCGTGAGTGACGGATCCCTGACCAGCGATCCCGACTACGTGACGATCACCGCGACGGTCAATCACCCGCCGGTGGCGGTGGCGGGTTCCTATCCGGCCTACGCGATCGGTGATCTCGTCCAGCTTGACGGGACCGGGAGCTATGATTCGGATGGGCAGACCCTGAACTTCAGCTGGTCCTTCGTGTCCCGGCCCTCCGGGAGTAGCGCACAGCTCTCGAGCCCCGCCTCCCCGACGCCGTCCTTCGCGGCGGACGTGAGAGGGAGCTACGTGGTGAAGCTCATCGTGAACGACGGGATGCTGGACAGTAATCCCGATCAGGCCACCATCACGGTAAACTCGGCGCCTCAGGCCGACGCCGGAGCGGACCAAACGGTGGATACAGGCAGCCTGGTGACGCTGGACGGAAGCGGGAGCTGGGACGCCGATGGCGACCCCTTGACCTACTCCTGGTCCTTCGAGTCACGGCCCGGCGGAAGCGGCGTCCAGCTTTCCAACGCATCCTCGCGGAACCCCAGCTTCACCCCTGACAAGGCGGGTCCGTACGTGATCCGGCTGACGGTGAATGACGGGAAGGCCAGCAGCGCTCCGGATGACGTCACCGTCACGGCAGTGGACGCGAATCGGGCTCCGGTTGCCGACGCAGGCTCGAATCGGACCACCGAGGTCGGGAAGAAGGTGACCTTGGACGGCACGGGGAGTTGGGACCCCGATGGGGACCCGTTGACCTATGCCTGGTCCTGGTCGGCCCGCCCTTCCGGGAGCAGTGCCCAGCTCTACAACTCCACCTCGGCGAAGCCATACTTCACGCCGGACGTCGAGGGAAGCTACGTGGTGAAGCTGATCGTAAATGACGGTGTCAGAGGCAGCTCTCCCGATTACGTGACGGTTACCGCAAACACCGCCAATGGCGCACCCTCTGCCGACGCGGGTCCCAACCAGAGCGTCGACGAAGGGGACCTCGTCACCTTGGACGGCTCCGGCTCTTATGATCCGGACGGTGACCCTCTCACCTACAGTTGGTCGTTCCAGTCCCGGCCCTCGGGAAGCACTGCGACCTTCTCCAACTCCCACGCGGTCAGCCCCACGTTCACCGCCGATGTGGCGGGGGAATACTCGTTGAGGTTGATCGTGAGCGACGGACAGTTGACGGATACCGATTACGTGACGATCACGGCGACTTCTCCGGTCAGCCTGACCGGAACCTGGTCGGGACCGGATGAGGACGGATTCATCTGGACCCTGGCGCTCACGGAGAACCCATCCTCCGGGTCGGTTTCGGGGTCGGCGGACGTCACCTATCAGGGGGTGGCGGTCTTCAGCGGAGGAAGCGTCGGCGGCCAGAGAACCGGACTCAGCGTCGAGCTCACCATCACCTTCAGCGGTTACCAGCCCGCGGTGTTCACGGGCACCCTGTCCTCGAACGGACAGACAATGACCGGCGTGCTCAACGGCTCCGGGTTCGAGGATTACGGGCTGGACCTTCAGCGTCTGTCCGGCGGCTCCGCTCCCCGAGCCGAGATCCGCATGCCCGTCGAGACCGGCTCGAAATCGCTCGCCGATGTCTTGAAGAACTGGAAAGGATGAGGTAGGGCGACCCGGCCGGCCCAGAGCGGAAGCTCAGGGTCTTCCCGCATCCCGGGGGCGCTTGGGTCGGAGCGCCCCCCGGATGGTCGCCGCCAACTCCACCTCCCTTTGACAAGTGGAGCAGGTCAGGTAATGCGACTCAAAGGCACGTTTCTCGGACTCTGAAAGCTTGCCGGCCACGTAACGCTCCACCCATCCACTCTCGGCAATGATCAAACATGTCAGCACTTCGTCCAACGTCCCCTCCGAGATGCTTGCCCCAGCTCCCGAGACCGATCGACCTCCTCGGGCCGCTGGAAAGCTCGCCGCCTTCGCCCTCCGGAACAAGCGCCAGCACTCGCAAATGGACGCCGGGATCTCGAGGGCTCCACTTCTCCCGCTCGTTCCTCTTGGGGAGCAGGGAGTCGACTTCTCCTCCGCAGGGGGCCTTCAAAGGGTGTCACGCAAGGCCCCTCGGCAGGACTCAGATGCAGAGGGATCTGCCCTTCACGCGCATCACCCGATACGCCGCGAGCACGGCGGATGTTCCCGCAAGGAGGTAGCATGAACGTGCGTCATCCCCGATGGGTTCTGGGGCTCGTCGTGGCCCTCTTGGCCCTCGCCTGCAACGGAGACGACGGGACCGGCCCGGACACGCCAAAGTCGATCCGGACCGGCACATGGTCCGCCACGGCCGGGTTCGGCTCGTTCACCTTTGTCGTGGCCTCCGGAGGTTCCATGATCGAGAAGGTGACCTTCAGCTTCTCCAGCTGGAGGTGCGGCTCCGCTTCTTCCACCACGTCCGGGTCCGTCAGCCAAGAAAGGACGCCTGGTTGGGCCGTCACCAATCGTGCGTTCACGGTCGAGGCGGATTTCGATCCGTTTGGCGACAGTCAAACCATCACCGTCTCCGGCACCTTCGGGAACGACGGGTCCTCGGCAACAGGGTCCTGGTCGGCAGACTGGAATGGCGGGACGTGCTCGGGGAGCTGGCAGGGCTCCGTGTGACGAATGCCCCTCCTGGTTCTCCTTTGAGAACCCGCGAGACCGTGCCCCATGGTCCCTCTGCGGTCTCACCCCACGGGCCTGGACGGAGACATCCTGGCGTGACCCAACATCGATCGACGGTTCAGACAGGGGAACATCCAGCAGGATTCCTTCGTGGGAGTGTGGGAGGACCGTTTCGAGCCCTTCCGTCAACGGGGGTGGATGAAGACCGGAGAGTGCCAGAGCTGCCCCGACTGGGCCATGTGTCAGGGCAACTCCTTCCACCTCCGGGATTTCGAGAGTAGAGAAGGTCCGGTCTGTGAGGCGAAATGCTGCGGTCTGCTCGAAGCCCGCCGGTAATCAAGGCTCCGGAGGGAGCCGATGGCTCGGATGCAGGACGCTCGATGGGGGCCGTCCTTTACGAGGGGGGATGGTGCCATGGGAAGTCCCTGGGCCCGAGGTAGTCCTTGATGGCTGCCGCGACGCGTAGCTCCTTCTGACAGTAGGGACAGGTCAGGAGATGGGACTCGAGGGCACTGAGCTCCGCGCTGCTGAGCCTCCTGGCCAGGTATCGCTCGATCAGGCCTCGGACCGCGATGGCCTCGCACGTGAGTGGCTCAGGCAAGGTGCCCTCCCTTGGACCGCTCCGGTCCCTACCCGCGCAATCCCCTCCTTTAACCTTGTCCCGTTGGGTCGTGGATCGTGACGGATGGAGTAGACGGCCGTACCTGGGTGGCCAGGGGCGCCTCTCAGGTCGTTTCCCAGAAGTGGGGATTGGTGCGCCAACTCTGTCGAAGGGAGTCTGGGCGAGCTTCTCTTCGGGTCATGGCTCTTCGCAGACGCACCAGAGCCCGGGACTTGCGTTTCCGGATCCGGGGTGCCGGCTCGCCGGTGCGGTCCGCGATCTCCATGGGGGCCAGCCCCTCGTAGTAGCAGAGTCGCAGAATGGCACGGTCCGAGGGCGAGAGGTCCCGGAGAGCCCTGCCGACGCGCTGTCGGTCCTCCTCGGTGACCAGAGCCCCCAGGGGATCCTCCAGTGTGGCGCCGCCTCCGTCGTGCGGCACGGACTCCAGCGGCAGCCTGTTCCGACGAGCCTCGTACACGTCGGCTATGACGTGGCGTGCGATCCCTCGCACGAAGGCACCGAGGTTCCTCGGCGATTCGCGAGCGTCGTCGCTCATGGCCTGGAGCGTCCGCACGAGCGTCTCCTGGACCACTTCTTCGGCTGCCTCCTGGTCTCCCAGTGCGTGCACCGCCATGATGTGCAGCCCGTTTCGGAGTCGCTCGATCTCCTCCGGCCGCAGTCTGGGATCAGAGAGCGACATCGTGCCCTCCTGCTCCTGCAGTCCTCCCGGCCGGGTAGGACCCTGTGGGTCGAGGCCGTTGGAGGTCATGCTACCGCCTTCCTGAGAGGGGTCTCGGCAACGTGCCTGGCGGAAACCTACCGAACCTCACTCCCCAATGATTGACGGCTATG
>CAVVTW010000003.1:0-343760 GCA_963751255.1 uncultured Gemmatimonadales bacterium
CAGGTATGCCGGTTCCACCTCGAACCACCAAGGCCGAGACCCCCTCGCAAACCATCATGATGGGGGTGACCTCGAGCCCGAACGATGCGAGCACCGCCCCCATCCCCGACAGCGCCTCGAGGCGCCGTCGGATTACACCGGAATGAAGCCGGCCTGGCTGGGCGTGGGAGTCTGCGGCGCGTGACCGACCCGACGCGGGCAATCCAGATCCCCCGTTTCGGTGCGCCCGATACCGTCGAGAGCCAGCTGCCCCTGGCCTCCCCGGGCCCCGGCGAAGTCCATCTCCGGGTCCGGGCGGCAGGCGTCAACTTCGCCGACCTCGCCCAGCGGGTGGGGCTCTACGGAAAGGTCCCTCCTCTGCCCTACGCCCCGGGCTTCGAGGTGGCGGGGGAGGTGGCCCGAGTGGGTGCTGGGGTCCGGGGATGGGAGGCCGGGGACCGGGCCGTGGCCCTCCTGAGGTTCGGGGGATACGCCCGGGACGTGGTGGTCCCGGCCGACCAGCTCTTCCCCTACCCCTCCTCCCTGACCGCCGCCCAGGCCGCCGCCACGCCGGTCACGTTCCTGACCGCTTGGGTCTGTCTGTTCGAGACGGGACACGCGCGGCCAGGGGACACGGTTCTCGTGCTGGGCGCCGGGGGCGGGGTCGGCACGGCGGCCGTGCAACTGGCTGTGGACCGGGGCCTGCGGGTGTTCGGCACGGCCGGGACTCCGCAGAAACGTGCCTTCGTGGTGGAGGAGCTGGGAGCAGAGGCTTGCTTCGACTCCCGAGACGGGTGGGCCGACGACCTCCAGGCCGCCCTGGGCGGGGGGCGCGGGCTGGACATCGCCCTGGATCCGGTAGGCGGCCGGGGCACCGCCGCGTGCCGCCGGCTCCTGAATCCCCTGGGCCGCATCGTCTTCTACGGCATGAGCGAGGCGATTCCAGGCCAGAAGCGGAGCTGGATCCGGGCGGCTCTGGCCCGCTTCCGCACCCCCTCCGTCCACCCCCTCTCCCTGGTGGTCCCGAACCAGGGGATCTTCGGAGTGCACCTCCTCTACCTCGGGCAGAAGGAGGCCCTTCTCCGGCCGGCCCTGGCCGAGATCTTCTCCGGGGTGGACGATGGGCGCTGGCGCCCGGTCCTGGACCGCACCTTCCCCCTCACCCGTGAGGGGGCCGTGGAGGCGCATCGCTACCTCCACGCCCGCCGGAACCTGGGGAAAGTGGTGCTGGAGGCCGGCGGATAGGCCTCAGCCTACCCCCTCCTTCTCCAGCGCCTTGTCGAAGTGGGTCTGGTACCACTCGATCATCCGGCGCCAATGGTCTCTGTAATCTTCCTCGGTTCCGGCCCGGCCCGCGCCGTGGCCGGCACGCATGTAGTCCACCCATACCGCCTCTTTTCCCAGGCGCCGGAGGGCGTAGTACATCTCCCGCGTGTTGGTGACGGGGACGTTCCAGTCCCCTTCTCCCGTGAGGAGGAGGAGAGGGGTCTCGATGCGGTCGGCGAACATGACGGCCGAGTGTTGCCAGTACTTCTGTGGCTGCTCCCACAGGGTCGCGCCGATGCGGTCCTGTCCCTCCTCGGCCGCGTTGTAGTTCCGGGTGCCGATCTTCTCCGAGTCCCCCAGGAAGGAGATGATGTCCACCTTCCCGGAGATGTTCACCGCGGCGGCGAAGCGGTCGGTCTGGGTGATGATGAGATTGGTGGCGTACCCGCCGTAGCTGGTCCCGTGGATGCCCAGGCGTTTGCCGTCCACCATCCCCCGGTCCATGAGTGAGTTGATGGCGGTCGTGACCCCCTTCATCCACGCCTCCCCGGGGAAGCCGATCTGCAGGTCCACCGAGGGCTGGAGGACCATCCATCCCTGCCCGTTCAGGATCTGGGCGCTGTAGTTGTATCCGTTGTCGAAGAAGGTCTCGTAGATCTCCGCCACCAGGGGCACGGCGGTGCCTTCCTCGTAGCCGGCCGGAATGTGCAGGACGCCGTAGAGCTCGTTGCCGTCCACATCCAGGTACTTGATGAGCTCGCTGTGGGAGAGGGCTACCCCGGACAGCCAGGGGTTCATGTCGGTGATGGCCCTGGCGCCGCTCAGGTCGCCCGAGGCGGTCCAGATCTCGTCGGGCCGGTCGCCGTCGGAGCGGCGGAAGACCACCCGGGACCCATCCTCCGCCACGCTCCAGCTCCGGTACAGGTCCTGGTCCAGAACCAGCACGCTTTCCTGGCGCCGATTCAGGTCGTAGCGCACCAACCCCCTCTCCCACCGGTCCCTGGCTGCGCGGGAAGCATAGAGATAGCGACCGTCTTCGGTCCACTGAACGATGCTCAGCTGGGGGGCTTCGGTCCATTCCTCCCGGGTGTCACCCGGGAAGGCCCAGACTCTCTCCGGCGCCGATCCCTCCGGCATGAGGTAGTACCCGTCCTGAGCCCTGAGAAGGAGGGCGTCACCGTCGGGGCTCCACTCCTCCAGGGAGAAGCTCCGTTTCGTGGAGTCGCTCTCCGAAAGGGGCACACGGTACTCTTCGGTGAGGTTCCGGGCGCTGTCGGCCCCCATGCGCTTCATGAACACGTCGCCGCGCTCGGCCCAGGCAAAGAACGACCCGTCAGGGCTGAAGTTCAAACGGATCCGGCGCTCCCCCTTCTCCAGGATCTCCGCAGGCTCGGCTCCCTGGGCCAGATCCAGACGATAGTAGCTGTACTCCGTTCCCTGGCCCCTCTCATAGGAGGTCTCCTGGGGATCCGCCACCGTGTAGGTGATGTGGGATCCGTCGGGTGCCACCCTGACGTCCTGGTAGGGGGCCTCTTCGGTCAAGACGGTGACGGCGCCGTCGTCGAGGCCGACGGTTGCGATCTCCATGAGGTCGCCCCGGTTGCTCACCGCCTCCCAGGCAAGGAAGGGCTCGGAAGCGTCCCGGACCACGATGGGCCCCTCATCCAGGGCCAGAAAGGCCTCCCTTGCGGCTTGGGCCCAGCCCTGGGCCCGGATGCCGACGAGGAGTCCACTCCCGTCCGGAAGCCACTCCAGGGGCCCGCCCCAGGCCAACTCCCGGGCAGGCTGAAGGGGAATCGCCCGCACCCGCCCCGAATCCCGGTCCCACACCTCGATGCGCACGACCCCGCCGTCATACCGCCTGAACGCCAGTCGCATGCCGTCGGGGGACCAGGACAGGCCCTGGACCTGGACCTCGCCATCGAACACGGGCCTGCTTTCCCCGGTCTGGGCATCCAGGACCATAACCTCGGAGAGGGAGGGGCCGATGTAGGTCGGGTCCGGATAGCGGAAATGGTCGGTGTTCATGCGGCTCCGGGCGGTGGAGGCCGTGGCGGCGATCCACCGGGCATCGTCGGTGACGTCGGCAATGCTCACCGAGCGCACCCGTAAGGCGTCGTCCACCGTGAACGGTCTCGGGTTCTGGGCCCATGCCGAGGACGGCATCAGGGTGACGAGGAACAGAGCCCAAACCAGGAAGGCGGTGCCTGGGACTCTGGCCAACCCGGTAGAGGGGGTCACGGCCCGACTCCTGGTGATGGACGGTAGCAGGGAAGAGCGAGGGGCTCGGCGATGCATAGGGTGCCTCCGGTGCGAGATCGTGTTCGGGGCCGGCGACCGGCACGAGGCCAAGGTAGGCCCGGGAGGACGCACCTGGAAAGGCGACCCCTGAGCCGGTCGCGGGCCAGTGAAGGCCCGCTCCCGTCCACCCGGGGGCGTGGACACCCCCGTACGATCCGTCTAGGATTGACGGGCTGAATTCCATCCACCCCCGAGGACGACGCCTCGTGACGAGGGGAAGGCAACTCCAGAGACGATGGGTCCGGACCCGCCGGAACGTGGACCGGGCCCGTGGACGGATGCGGCGCCTGGTCCGCCAGCAGCACTTTCGTCTGCTCCTCATGGCGGCTGTGGTGGGGATCGTGGCGGGGCTCGGCGCCGCCGGGGTGCAGGAGCTCATCGCCCTGGTCCAGTGGGTCTTCTGGGGCTCGGCCGGGGACGTCCTGCAGTCCGCCGCCGGTGCCCCGGTCTGGCGCATCCTCCTCATGCCCGCCGTGGGAGGCCTGGTGGTGGGTCCCCTGGTTTGGTTCCTTGCACGGGACGCCTCCGGACACGGGGTCCCCGAGGTCATCCAGGCTCTCCTCATGCGAGGGGGCCGGATCCGGGGTCGCGTGGCGTTCGTCAAGGGAGCGGCGGCTTCCCTCACCCTGGGGTCCGGGGGGAGCGCCGGTCGCGAAGGCCCCATGATCCAGATCGGAGCGTCCCTCGGCTCGGTGATCGCCCAATGGGGCCGCCTGAGCGAGGACGGGATTCGCACCCTGGTGGCCGCCGGTGCCGCGGGCGGCCTGGCCGCGGCCTTCAACGCTCCCATCGCAGGCTCCCTCTTCGCCCTGGAGGTGGTCCTGGGGGACTTCGCCATCGCTTCCTTCTCTCCCGTCGTGATGGCCGGCGTGGCGGCCACCGCCGTGTCCCGGGGGCTCTACGGAGAGGCCCAGGTCTTCGACATCCCTCGATATGCCCTGGAGTCCGCGGCGGAGTTCATTCCCTACACTCTCCTGGGCCTACTGGCGGGGTTCGTGGCCGTGGGATTCACGCTCTTCCTCTACGAGCAGGAGCGCACCTGGGAGCGCCTCTCTCTCCCCCCCTGGGTCAAGCCCGCCATCGGGGGCCTGGTGGTGGGTGGCGTGGCCCTCTTCTTTCCGGAGGTCCTGGGAATCGGGCACGAAGCCATGGACCGGATGCTGGAGGGGCAGGTTGCCCTGGGTCTCCTCCTGGCACTCGTGGTGATGAAGATCGTGGCCACTTCCCTCACCCTGGGATCGGGCGGCTCGGGGGGCGTGTTCGTCCCCTCCCTCTTCGTGGGATCCGCGCTGGGAGGTGCGGTGGGAACGGCCGTGGCCCAGTGGGCGCCCTTCCCCAACGGAGGGCCGGGAGCCTACGCGCTGGTGGGGATGGGAGCGTTGGTGGCAGCCACCTCCCATGCCCCCCTCACCGGCATCGTGATCATGTTCGAGCTGACCGGGGACTACCAGATCATTCTCCCCGTGATGATCGCCTGCATCCTCTCGACGGTGGTTGCCTCATCGCTCAAGGACGAATCCATCTACACCCAGAAGCTCAAGTGGAAGGGAATTTCCCTCCGGCAAGGGCGAGAGGAGACCATCCTGCGACACCTGCGGGTGCGGAATGTCCTGAGGCGGGAATACCGGATCTTCCCGGAGGAATCGACCCTCCCCTCCATCCTCGCGGAGGCCCTGGGGAGCACGCAGACCACCTTTCCGGTGGTGGCTCCCGACGGCCGTCTGGCCGGCGTGATCCGTGTCCAGGACGTCCACCGGGCGTTGGACGACCGAGGCGTTCTGGAGGGCGTCGTGGTCGCCGCGGACCTGGCGACGCCCACCCGCTCGGTGGGTCCGGAAGCCAGCGTCGAAGAGGCCCTGGATCTCCTCACCGAGACGGGGGCCGATCTCCTGCCGGTCGTGGACACCGACGAGCGCGTCGTGGGTGTGGTCTTCGCCGCCGACATTCTCGACCGCTACTCCCACGAGCTCCGGAAGCTCCGCCTCGCCTCCACCATCGCCAGTCGCCGGAGCTTCTCGGTCCAGACCGACGGGATGGAGCTGGGACATGGAATGCGGCTGGCGGAGGTCGAGGTTCCTCCAAGCCTCCAGGGCCAGACCATCCGGGAAGCGCAGCTCAGGGCCCGCTTCGGCGTGGAAGTGCTCTACCTCCTGAAGGGGCCCTACGCAATCCGCAAGCTCGCGTCTCCCGATCTCAGGCTCGAGGCCGGAGACAGGATGGTGGTCATGGCCGAGGCATCCCCCCTCCAGGTCTTCCGGGAGAGCACTTCGGCCCAGGTTTCTCCCTCCTCCGTCCGGCGCTGAGAACTCCGCACCCCACAGCCCCAGCAACAAAACCCCCGCGCCGGGTGTCTATATGCATCAACACAGCATCAAAGAACATGCGGTAATGTCGTACCTTCTCCGTGGAGGATCCGATGCGTCGTATTGCCCCCTTCTTCTTCATCCCTGCTATCCTTCTCTTCTTCGTGGGTCCCCTGAAGGCCCAGAACGTAACGGGCACCTGGGAGCTGACCTACTCGACGGCCGGCCGGGGCGGGCAGGCCATGACCCGAACCATGACCGTAACCTTCCAGCAGGACGGAACCGCCGTCACCGGCACCGTCATGGTTCCGAGGATGGGGGGACGTGGCGGGGGTGGCGGTGAGACCCCTCCGGCCCCCCAGGAGATCGCCATCAAGGACGGGAAGATGGACGGGAACACCCTCACCTTCAGCTACACCATGGGCATGGGGGAGCGCTCCTTTACCCAGTCCTTCACCGCCAAGGTAACGGGCGACACGATGGAGGGGACCATGACGGGCGGCATGCGGCAAGCCGAGCCGGTGCCGTTCACAGGGAAGAAGAACGAAGGCTGACGGGCCCGGGGGCGCACAGGGATAATGGGTGGGGCCCGGACGAGGGCCCCATCCGTCATCCCCCTGCGCTCGTGTATCGTCTCAGGGCGGCTCGCCAAAGAGCTCGGGTCAGCAGGAACAGGACGAGGGCCACACCGGCGGCGAGCAGAGCCATCTGCGGCGCCTCCCGCCCCGTAAGGATGGAGGGAGGCACGGTGGTGATCCAGGCGATGGGAATGAGGTAGACCAGGAGGAACCGAACCGAGCCCGGGTAGGCCCCAACGGGAAACCGGGCCGATTCGAAGACCGCGTCGAAGAGCGCGGCGAGGTTTTCCACAGCCACGAACCAGAACGCCAGGGTCATCAGGGCGAGCCAGATCGAATACACGATGGTCGCGGCCGCCACCAGGGCGGCGGCGAATGCCACCATGGCCGTGAGGGACGGAATCTCCCTGAGGTGAAGCAAGGCGAATCCGGTGAGGCCGAGGCCGAGGCCGACGTCCGTAACGTGCCATACAGCCAGGCGGCGGAATGAGACGTGGAACTGCGGATCCAAGGGCTTGGCGAGGATGAAATCCAGGGAGCCCTGCCTCACGAGCTGAACCAGTTGCCCGATGTTCGGCCGCAGAAACGCCTCCACGACTCCTCCCATTGCGTTGAACACCCCCAGGAGGGCCACCACTTCCCAGAAGCTCCATCCACCCAGCTCGCTGGCTTGCCCGAAGAACAGTCCGGCCGTCAGGACCGCGGTGAACAGCCAGAAGACCGTCCCCGCGAGGGAGGCGAAGAAGTTCGCCCGGTATTGGAGCTCCTCCGCCAGGTTGGCCGCCCAGAAAGCCTTGAGCACGGCGGCGTAGTGTCGGGCCCCACCCCCGACCGCCGGCCTCATCCTCCCACTCCCTCGTATCGACGGATCCCCCGGGTCCAGACCAGGCGGTAGGCCACGAGCCATGCCGTCAACCAGAAGAGCTGAGCGCCGATTCCCGCCGCATACTGCCGGGGCGTGGTCACCGCACCGGTAATGACCTCGACCGGGAACGCGAGCATCCAGCGGAACCAGAGGAGGGAAGCCGCCTGTGCCGCAAGCGGGGGGAGAAGGGAAAGAGGGGCGATTCGGCCCGCCAGAAACAGGGAGACTCCGTAATGCAGCTCGAAGAGGCCCGAGGCCCGGGTCGTCCAGAAGGCCAGGAGACCGTGAACGTAACTGACCAGGAACCGGATCCCGGCGGCGAGGACCACGGCCAGGAGTGCCCCGAGCCACCGGGCCGGCTCCATCGGAACGCGGACGGCGGGCCAGAACGCCGCTACCCCCAGCCACACCAGGACCAGGAGGGAGGCGCTTCCGGCCTTGTAGGCCGCGTTGTCGGAGATGGCCTCGTGGACCGGGTTGATGGGCCGGACCAGGCGGAAGTTCAACTCGCCATTCCGGATCCAGCGGTCAACGTACCAGACGTCCCACGCCAACGTGAGCTGATCCACGAGCATCAGGGCAAAGAAGTACTGGGCAAACGCATCCCTTCCGAAACCGCCCACACCGCCTTCCCCCGCCACACTCCACCAGACGGCCAGCATCACCAGGGGCTGGGCCAGGCCGAGGAGCAGCCAGATCGCGATGGCGGGGCGATACTGGAGGTCCACCAGCCAGGCGGACCTGAAGAGGGCCCAGTAGCGGCGGAGCCAGAAGCGCGTCGGAGAAGAGGGCCCGGCGAGGCCGAGGGGATTTCGTCCGGCTTCGTCTCCGGCCACGACGTCAGACGTCACCGCTTCCCCGTCCTTCTTCGGCAAAGGCCCGACGGATGATCTCCTCCACGGGGGGCTCCTGGACCGCCAGATCCAGGACCGAGAGCTCCGAGAGCAGACTCTGGCTCGACCGCGCCACGTCTTCCCTCGGCACCTGGAGCACGACACGGGGGAACCGGTACTCCAGCACCGAGCCGTACTTCTCCAGCGTGCCCGCCGGCGCCTCCCGTGCCAGGACGAGCTCGATCCTCCGCACCGGGGCCAGCTTCGCCGAGAGCGCGGCCAGGAGGCCGTCGTAGAGCAGGCGGCCGTGGTTGATGATGAGAACCCGGGGAGCGAGGGCCGTCACGTCCGCCATGTAGTGGGACGTGAGGAGAATGGTGGCTTCGTTGAGGTCCCTGTAACGCCGGAGGAAGGCCCGGATGGTCTCCTGGGCCGTGAGGTCCAACCCCAGCGTCGGCTCGTCCAGAAAGAGAAGACTGGGTCGGTGCAGTAGGGAAGCCGCGAGCTCGCACTTCATCCTCTCTCCCAGGGAGAGTTGGCGAACCGGCTTGTCCAGGACGTCCTGCAGCTCCAACAGCTCCACCAGCTCCGCGCGGGCGGCCCTGTACTCCACTTCCCCGATGCCGTAGATGGCTCGGTTCAGCGAGAAGGTCTCTTCCGGGGGAAGGTCCCAGAGAAGCTGTTGCTTGTTCCCCAGCACCAGGGCGATCCGGGCCTTGAACCGTGTGCCCGATCGCCAGGGATCGAAACCCGCCACCGAGGCGCTGCCGGAGGTGGGATGGAGGAGTCCGGTCAGAAGCTTCAGAGTCGTCGTCTTCCCGGCTCCGTTCGGTCCGAGGAATCCGACGATCTCGCCCTTCTCGATGCGGAAGGAGGCCCTCTCCAATGCCCGTACCTCCCGGTAGTGCGGCCGAAAGAGGGCCTTGAACGCACCCGGAAGGCCCGGATCCCGGACCTTCACCCGGAAGTGTTTCGTGAGGCCCTCCGCAACGATCATGGTCAGTGTAGAGGCTCCGGAGGAAGGTGGCCCACGACCTGGCCGCCGAGGGGAGGTACGGCCGCCGAGGCCCACGTATCCGCGGCCGGGGATGGATGCCCCGCAGCCCGCGACTACTACGAGAACGCTAATGCCGCCGAGGGATTGCTGGGAAGGGGCGGGCCGCCCCGGGGACCCGTCCTCTCCGCGGGATCCTCCCGACGGTCCGGGTGTTGGCCAGGTCAAGAGCAGGCCGCATCCCCCCGGCGGTCCATGTGCGTAAGGCAACAGCACTGTTCTTCGTCCTGTTCCTGGCGCTGGGGGTCGACATAGCCTCCGCCCAGAGCAGGGACATCGACGGCACGTGGGACGTCAGCTGGGACACCCCACAGGGCACGCGCCACATCACTCTCACCCTGCACAGGCAGGGGATGACCGTGACGGTGACGGCACAACTCCCCATGAGGGGCGCCGATGACCGAACCCGGGAGGTCGCCATCACGGATGGTGCCATCGACGAGGACCACCTCACCTTCTCCATTCCCATGGGAGGACCCCAGGCCCGGGGAGGAATGGGAGGGACCGGAGGCGAGCTTCAGTTCAACGCCGTGGTGGGCCTCCGGGGTGTCATGGGGGGGTTCTTGACGGGAGAGGAGATGATAGAGGGCGTCGTGACGGGCGCTGAGGCCAGTCCCCGCACGGAAGTGCCCTTCACGGCCCTGCCGCGGTAGCACCCCGAATCGCTCTTCTCGTGACCGGGCGCGCCGGGGGGGTCGCCCGGGCGCCCGACCTGAACCGGCTCTTGTCACCCCAGGAGCGGGGGGACAAGTTGCACCCTCCAGGAGAGGTCCTCCTCGGGGATTGACTTTCTTCTGGTGTTTGTCTGTCTCGGGTGGGAGAGCCGGTATCAGCATGCCTCTGAGCGACGCCCAGCAGGAAAAGCGGTCCGCGGCACTGAGCTCGGTGGCCGCCGCCCTCGCTCTGGCGGGGATGAAGCTCCTGGTGGGCATCCTTACGAACTCCCTGGGAATTCTCGCGGAAGCGGCCCATTCGACCCTGGACCTGGGGGCGGCGCTGGTCACGTACGTCGCGGTCCGGGTTTCGGACCGACCCGCTGACGCGAGCCACCACTTCGGCCACGGAAAGGTGGAGAACCTCTCGGCTCTGTTCGAGACGGTTCTCCTCCTGGCGACCTCTGTCTGGATCCTCCACGAGGGATATGTGCGCCTCTTCGTCCAGGCCGCCGAGGTCGATCCCTCGATCTGGGCCTTTCTGGTGATGGGGATCTCCATCGTGGTGGACTACTCGCGCTCGCGCATGCTCTCCCGGGCCGCCAAGAAGCACCATAGCCAGGCGTTGGAGGCAGACGCTCTCCATTTCAGCACCGACATCTGGTCCTCCGCGGTGGTCATCCTGGGACTGATCTGTGTGCTCCTGGCCCGTAGCTACCCGAGCGTGGGCTGGCTCTCCAGGGCCGATGCGATAGCGGCCATGATGGTTGCCCTGATCGTCGCCTGGGTGAGCGGAGAGCTGGGGGCCAGGACTCTCAAGGCGCTCCTGGACACGGCGCCTCCGGGCCTCGCCGACCAGGTGATCCGGGAGGTGAAGGCGTTGGAGGGAGTCGAGGACTGCCACCGGGTCCGGATCCGTCCCTCCGGACCCCGGTACTTCGTGGACCTCCACGTCACCATGGATGGGAGCCGCACCCTGGAAGAGACCCATGCCTTGGCGGAAGTGGTGGAGGACAGGATCCACGACGTTCTGCCCGATTCCGACGTCACCGTCCACGTGGAGCCCGCCCAGCCCGGTGCAGTCGCCGCCCCCCCCTCCGCCGAGCCTGTGGAGCCGAGCCGGACAGCCAGGCCCGTCGACCCCGGACCGAAGAAGGGGCCCAACCTCCCATGAGCCGTGTCTCCATCCTGTCCCCGCGCTCCGGCTTCGTCCTCCTGAATCTCCTCCTCCTGGCGGCGGGGAGCGTGCTCCTCCCGAGGTGGACGGCGGGGGGGATTCTCGCCCAGGAGGTTCCCGACTGGGAGAACCCGTCCGTCATCGGCATCAACAAGGAGCCACCCCACGCAACCCTCTTCCCCTTCGAGTCCTCGGCGCTCGCCCGGCGAGGGAACCGCGAGGATTCCCGCTACTTCCGCCTCCTGAACGGACGGTGGCGGTTCCATTGGGCCCGCCGGCCCGATGAGCGTCCGGTGGCCTTCTTTCAACAGGATTTCGACGACACGGAGTGGGACCTCATCGACGTTCCCTCCAACTGGGAGATCCAGGGGTACGGGGTCCCGATCTACGTGAACGCCGCCTACCCCTTCTGGGAGAACCCGCCTTTCGTCCCCCACGATTACAACCCCGTGGGCTCGTACCGGACCACGTTCCAGCTTCCCCCCAATTGGGACGGGCGGGAGATCTTCATTGACTTCGGCGCCGTGAAGTCGGCCATGTACCTGTGGGTCAACGGTCAGCGGGTGGGCTACAGCCAGGGCAGCAAGCTGCCGGCCGAGTTCGACATCACGGACTTCGTTCGGCCCGGCGAGAATCTCCTGGCCGTGGAGGTCTACCGCTGGAGTGACGGCAGCTATCTCGAGTGCCAGGACTTCTGGCGCATCAGTGGGATTGAGCGAGACGTCGTTCTGTGGGCGGCGCCAAAGGTCCACCTCCGGGACTTCTTCGTGAAAGCGGGACTCGACGAGACCTACACGGAGGGCCGACTCGGTGTGAGTCTCACCCTGGTGGGCTACGGCGGCGGGCCCGCCGGTCCCTATTCGGTGTCCGCCTCCCTCCTCGACGCATCCGGCGCGAGGGTCGCCTCCCTCCCATCGGCAGGGTCAGGCCCCCTCGCAGAGGGCGGGGAAGCCAATCTCGCCCTCCGGGCGGAGCTCGGCCCGGTGCGCACCTGGACCGCCGAGACGCCGAACCTGTACACGCTGCTGCTTACGCTCAAGGACGGAGAAGGCCGCACGCTGGAGGTCCTGCGCCAGGACGTGGGCTTCCGGTCGGTGGAGGTGAAGGACGGCCTCCTCCAGGTGAACGGCGTGCCCATCACCATCAAGGGCGTGGATCGCCACGAGCACGACCCCTATACGGGGCACGTGATCTCGAAAGAGAGCATGGTGGAGGACATCCGGCTCATGAAGGCCGCCAACATGAACGCCGTCCGGACCTCCCACTACCCCGACGATCCCCTCTGGTACGAGCTGGCGGACCGCTACGGTCTGTACCTGGTGGCGGAGGCCAATATCGAATCCCACGGGATGGGATACCACCCGGACACTACGCTGGGAAACAACCCCGCCTGGGAGCTGGCACACGTGGACCGCCTCCAGCGGATGGTGGAGCGCGACAAGAACCACCCCTCGGTGATCATCTGGTCCATGGGCAACGAGGCCGGAAACGGCGTGAACTTCTACGCGGGCTATCGGTGGATCAAGGGTCGGGACGATACTCGTCCCGTGCAGTACGAGCGTGCAGGTAGGGACTGGGACACCGACCTCTACGTGCCCATGTATCCGGGCCTGGACCGCCTGGAGGAGTATGGCGCCTCCGACCCCGAGAAGCCTCTGATCATGTGCGAATACGCCCACGCCATGGGAAACAGCGTGGGCAACTTCGCCGATTACTGGGAGGTCATCGATCGGTACCCTTCCCTCCAGGGTGGCTTCATCTGGGACTGGGTGGACCAGGGGCTCTTCAAGGTCACGGACGCCGGCGACACCATCTGGGCCTACGGCGGCGACTTCGGGCCGGCCGGAACGCCGTCGGACGGCAACTTCGTCATCAACGGAGTGGTGCAGCCGGACCGCAAGCCCAACCCCCACTACTGGGAGATCAAACGGGTGTACCAGTGGATCCAGGTGGAGCCCTTGGACCTCCCCGTGGGAAGGGTCCGGGTGAGGAACGACTACGAGTTTCGGAGCCTGGAGGGAGTGGAGATGCGTTGGCAGGTGCTGGAGGACGGGAGACCCGTCCAGGAGGGAACGCTCCCGGCCCCCGCCCTCGCGCCTCAGCAGGCCCGGGAGGTCCGGATCCCCCTCGTCCCCATCTCCCTCGTCCCCGGGGCGGCGTACCACTTGAACGTGAGCTTCCACACCACCGGCCCCGGTCCGCTCCTGCCCGCCGGCCATGAGCTGGCGGCGACTCAGTTCCCACTCCCGTTCTTCGACTCATTGGCCGCCATCTCCCCCGAAGCGCTTCCGCCGGTGGAACTGGTCCAGGGCGGGCGGATGATCCGCGTGACGGGCGAGGGGTTCGCCGTGGAATTCGACCCGGCCTACGGGCGCATCTCCTCCTTCCGCCTGGACGGTACGGAGCTACTGCGCTCGGGACCCAGTCCCAACTTCTGGCGGGCGCCCAACGACAACGACTACGGCGGGAACTGGCCGACCAGACTCCGGGTCTGGGCCAGCGCCGGACCCCGAATGGAGGTGCTGGGGACGGAGACCAGGCGGCTCTCCCCCCAGGCCGTCGAGGTGACCGTCCGGGGGATCCTCCCCTCCGCCGACAGCGCGTCCTACACCACGGTCTACACGGTCCTGGGCAGCGGGGACGTCACCGTGGAGAGCAGCCTCGAGCCCAGGGGGGACAGCCTTCCCCGCATGCCACGGTTCGGGATGCGTCTGGCCATGCCCGAAGGGTTCGAGCGCCTGACCTGGCTCGGGCGAGGCCCCCAGGAGTCGTACTGGGACCGGAAGACCGGCGCCGACGTGGGACTCTACCGGAGCACGGTCTCGGAGCAGTTCCATCCCTACGTCCGGCCTCAGGAAACCGGGAACAAGACCGACGTCCGCTGGATGGCGCTTCAACGCCGGGACGGCGTGGGCCTCATGATCCTGGCCGGGGGAGGAGAAGGCCCCCTCGGTGCCGGTGAGGAAGCCCAGCTCGGCCCCCGGGCACCCCGGGTCAGCGTTCCCTGGCTCAGCACCAGCGCCCTCCACTACACCCAGGAGGACCTGGACGACGGACGGGAGAAGGATCAGCGCCACGCCGGAGAGCTGAAGCCCGAGCCATGGATATCGGTGAATGTGGATCTCATGCAGATGGGGGTGGGCGGGATCAACTCCTGGGGCCCCACCGCGCTGCCGAAGTACTCCCTCCCCTACGGCTCCTACCGGTATCGGTACACCCTGCGGCCACTGGGAGCCGGTAGAGATCCCTTGGCGGAGGTGGCACGCCCCCGCTACGGGGGTCAGCGATGATCGGCGGGGAGGGCTGATGCCCGCCACCCGGGCGAAACGGCGAGGCGTCCGCTTCCGTAGGGAGAGAGGAACCTGAACCAGAGGCGATCATGGGCTTGGATTTTCTCGTCCCCATCTTCGGAATTCTTCTCTTCCTCGTGCCCATTACGGGGCTTACCGTGGTCCTCACCGCCAAGTTCGCAACGAAGCCCATCGTGGAGGCGCTGAGCCAGCTCAGGGTGGGGGAGGGGACTGCGGGCACCTGGGGCCTCGAGGGTCAGGTACGAGACCTCTCCGAGCAGGTGGAGGCCCTCTCCGCCGAGGTCCGGCGGCTCCGGGAGGCGCAGGACTTCGACCGGCAGCTCATGGCACCTGCCGGCATCGGCTCGACCAAGGGCGGGCCCGGGACCTGATCCCCCTTCCGCTGCGCCGGCGCATCCGATTCAGTCCGGTCGCTCCGCGAGGATCCGCTCCGCCTCGGACTTCCGGTCCTCCTCCAACCGGATCTGTCGGCGCTGCCATGCGGACCGGATCACCTCCACGAGGCTCTCCACGGGTTGGGGTTTCACCAGGTAGTCGAACGCTCCCTCCTTCAATCCTCGGCGAACGTCTCCCACCTTGGGATTGCCCGTCAGGATAACGACCTCCAGGCGAGGATCGGCTTCCTGGATCCGGTCCAGGAGGTCCAGCCCCCCCATCCCCGGCATCACCACATCCACCACCGCCACGTCGAAAGCCCGGTCTCCCAGCTTTTCCAGGGCCTCCTCACCCCCGTGGGCCTCGGCCACCCGGATCCCCCTCCGCTCCAGCGCCGGGGTCAGGGACCGGACCAGCTCCAGGTCGTCATCCACCAGCAGAAGCTCGATTCCCTCCTCCTGCAGCCGAACCTCCCGCTCCGCAAGGGGCTTTGGCCGGTCCGCGGCACGCCGCACCACCTCCGCGATCTTCTCCACGTCACAGGGCTTGGTGAGGTAGTCGAACACACCCTCCCTGGAGGTCTCGAAGGCCTGGGACAGGTTCCCATGGCCGGTGAGGAGGATCACCGGGAGATCGGGCATCTTCCTCTTGATGGCCCGGAAGGTGTCCACCCCGTCGATCCCGGGCATCTTCACGTCCAGGACCACGACATCGAAGGCGCGCCGGGAGAGGAGGTCCAGGGCTCCGGCACCATCGAAGGCCAGGGTCACGTCGAATCCTCGGCGAACCAGGCCAGGCTCCACGGCGAGGAGGAACTCCTGCTCGTCGTCCACGATGAGGAGTCGAATGTTCGGCAGCTACCTGGACATGGTTGGTTCTCCGCTGCGGGAAGCACCTCTTCCCCGTGTGGGTGTCGATGGCTCAGAGAGGGGTCGCGTAGGCGGCCACCGGTTTCTCCCGACCCGCCTCCTCCTTGGCGAGAGGAATCCGGACGGAGAGGGTGGTGCCCTTTCCCACGGCGACTCTCGACGCGGATGGTCCGCCCCACCCGCGGACGATGCCGTACACGACCGCCAGGCCCAGCCCTGTCCCCTGCCCCACCGGCTTCGGTGGTGAAAAAGGGCTGAAAGATCCGATCCAGGTCTTCCGGGGGGATGCCCTGGCCGTATCGGTGACCTCGAGCAGGATCCGTCTCCCGTCGCGCCGTGCGGAGACGTGACGTTCCAGCCTTACCCAGGGCGTCCACGGCATTGTTCACGAGGTTGGCCAAGACCTGTTCGAGCTCGTTGCTATCGAGCCAGGCCTGTGGCAGACGCCGGCTCCAGCTCAAGGCGGAGGATCCGCGTTGCTGGGTTCGGGCTCGACGCTCCAGGAGCGTAGCTGCTCTCACGGAGGACGGGCTCCAGATCCGTGGCCTTGAGGACCGTCTCGGTCTTTCTCCCGAACTGAAGCATCTTGGCGGTGATGTTTCCGCACCGCTCCACCTGGCGCTTGCACCTCTCGATGGCCTCCTCCAGGGTCTCCCTGGATCGTCAGGAAGTTCGAGCTCGACCACCTCGTCCCCCAGATTCGTCTGCTCCGCACTGATGATGGCCAGAGGATTGTTGATCTCGTGGGCGAGCCCGGTAGCCATCTCTCCGAGGGAGGCCAGCTTCGCCGACCGAATCAGGTCTCCATACATGAGATCCCGCTCCTGGTCGGCCCTCTCGACCCTTCGGATGAGTCTGCGAGCTGATGAGAATGGTGGCCACGAAGACCAGGACCACGGCGAGGGCCGCCATCATCCCGCCTTCGGCCACGGCCCGGTTGACGGGGCCAGGATTTCCCCTCGGGCTGTTGCACGACCAGCAGCCAATGGTCGTCGTTCAGCCACGTGACGGACTGTCGCATCACGCCCCCCGGCGTTCGGACCCTGCGGTCCTCCACGTCGTGGTGAAGCGGGGGATCGATCAGGGGAAGACGGCGTCAGGACATCCCCCTCCCTGGGCGGCGTCTGGTACAGACCCTGTCGATTGACGATGAAGACATCACCTTGGGCTCCCACCTCCACCGAGCGCACCAGCGCATAAAGGCTCCGATTGTCCAGGGTTGCGCGAAGCACCCACCAGCCTTGCGGCGACGCCTGGCGCACCGCGATGACGCTGTGAGGGACTTGCCGGAACCCCATGAACACGTCGCTGACGATGGACCCCTGAGCCATGACGGCATGGAACCAATCTGCATCCTGGTAGAGACGATTCTGCAGGTCGTAGGGCCCCACGTAGGCCAGGTGTCGACCCGCCCCGTCGATCACTCCCAGGTCCACGAAACTGCTCTGGTGGACGCCCTCCACCGCCTCGAAGACGCTTCGGAGGCGGTCCGGGTTACGGAGCTCCTCGAGGGAGTTGGTTCGGGCGATGATTTCCAGCGTGTGCAGCTTCTCGGACAGGTAGAGGTCGATGGCAGCGGCGTGAGCCCTGGCCGCGGTCCTGTGGAGTCCGAGGCTCTGCTCGATGGCGAGGCTCCTGAACACGAACCAGGCGCCCGCCCCCAGGAGGAGAAAAGGCAAGGCAGAAACGAGGAGAAGAGCGCCGGTGATCCGACGCCGCAGCCATTGGGAAGAGTGACTCCCGAGGGCATCGCCCCCCTGCCAGGGAAACCTCACCAGGCGGTCCTCCTCTCCGAGGTCAGAGCTTGAAGATGAACCAGAGCATCACCGCGTTCTCCCACTTCGTGCGGAGGAACTTCGGTCGGGATCGGATTGGGCAGTGTAGGCCCCGGAAATCAGGTGTTGTCGTCCACTCCATCCCCGGTGCGGTCTCCGTTCGGGGTCCACAGGAAGACGTCGTTGAGCTGGATGCGAACCATGGGATTCAAGGTCCAGTTCACTCCGAGCGTGAGCTCCCGCACGTCGTGGGCCCCGTCCAGCACCGCCCCTGTGACCCGGTTCCCGGTTCCAGGCATGGCGCCCGCATAGTTGGCCGGCAGAGCCGACGAGCCGGCCCGAAATCCCTCGACCACAACCGGGTCGAAGAGGCTCCTGTCGGACCAGGTCCGGGAGTACCGAATCAGGATCTCCCATGCACCGGGGCCTCCCTCTCCCCAGGAGGCCCGGGGTCGCGCTGTCCGCCATCCGCTGTCCTCCAGGCGCTTCGACTCTCCTGTGAGATACCACGAGGCCCACGTCGACCAGGAGCGGATGGCGCCACTCCTCGTCTGAAGGGGCACATGGGCGGTCCGGGTGCTCCCCACGTAGAAGTCGTGGAAGAGAGCGACGTCGTCGTATCGGACCTCCAGCATCTCACTGGAAAAGCCGAAAGGACCCCGCAGGTAGTGGAGCTCCGCTCCCAGACGTCTCCTGGCGTCGATCTCCGCAGCGATGCGGTCGGTGACCCGCCCATCGGTCCCAAGAATCTGCTCGGTTCGCCACCGCCACACGGCCGTGGCGAAGTCCGCCGAGCGGAAACCAGCCGTCTCGAAGCGAGAGGTGGGGACGCTCATTCGCCCCCACGTCCCCTCCGCCACCAGGACCAAACCGTCGAGGTCCGGGTCGCCACCCCCGCTGAACGGCCGGAGGAAGAGCCTGGCGGCCAGGTCCTTGTGGCTGTCCACATCCCCCGAGGAGACATCCGCCTCCCCACCCACGCCGGTGTAGACCCCGAGATCGTAGCCGACCTTTCCATCCAGGAGGTCACCCCACAGGAGGAAGCCCCGGTCGAAGAAGGGATAGATAGGCTCCGAGGCCCCGCGCTCCACGAAGTTGACGTTGTTGTCCATGGTGGCCCAGGACGAGGAGAAGGGCACCTTCATCTGCCCCCAGCGCAGGTGAACCGCCGGATCGAACTGCCAGTCCGCCCACGCGTTGCGGATGTACGGGGAACCGGCCAGCTCGGGCTGAACGCGGAAGGTGAAGCGCTCGTGGATCCGGCCCTGGAGGTCGATGCGGGCCCGGCGAATATCCAGGTTCTGGAGCGCCCCGGGATTCTCGCTCTGGTACAGCCTCGTGTCCATGTGGAGGTTGCCGCGAATTCTGAGCTGGAAGGCTCCACCCTCCGTCTCCAGGATGAAGTCGTCGGCGTAGTAGACCCTGAGGGGGATTCGGGGAGAACCCTGGGCCAATAAGCGGCGCCGACCCCCCGACGACAGAGGCGAGCGCGGCGGCCGTCGCGGCGGCGAGCCGTGCAGCCCGACCCAGAACCATTCCCGGGGCCCTGAACAGACCTCCCGCCATGCAGACTCCTCCTTGCTCTCGTCCAGCTTGCTCTCATCCAGGCACCCGGGAAGTGGAGCGCCGGGGGCCGTGGAGCTCTCAACTGGAGAGCGTCGCGATTTCCCGGTAGAGATCCTCCGGGCGCAGGATCCCCACGAGCTTGCCGTTCTCGGTCACCGGCAGATGGGAAAGCCGCTGGGCCACCAGCCAATAGGCCGCCTCCATGAGAGGGGCATCCACCTCGATGGTGGGAGGGGTCCGGAGAATGTCCCGGAGGGGGACTCTCCCGACGACCTTCGCCTGCGCCAGGAACATCCCGGTGAAGTACGATGAGTAGGGAGACTCCGTCAGGAAGGATGGAACGGTGAGGCGGACGATGTCTTCGGCCCTGATGATCCCGGCGAAGTCCTCTTCTCCGTTGAAGACGAGAAGCGTCCGGCGTCCCCGGTCGGCGTCCATGCCCTCCATGGGCCTCGCCTGTGCCAGGGAGAGGGCTGCCACCGCGTCCCGGACCGTCTCGTCCAGTCCGATCCGGTGGTAGAGCGCCTCGGGCACCATGAGATCCCGCACCCCCTTCTCCCGCAGGGGGCGACGAGCCCCCCCTTCCACGAGCTCCCGGATGCGGGCGCCCAGCTCCTTCATGTCCACGGGCTTCTGGAGGAAGTCCACGACCCCGAGATGAATCCCCGCCAGGGCGGTCTCGTAACGTCCGTGACCCGTGAGAATGAGGACGGGAAGGTCGGGATCCGTCCTGCGCACCTCCTGAAGGGTGGCGATCCCGTCCATTCCTCCCATCTTCAGATCCAGGATCACGATGTCCGGCTGGTCCAGAGGAATGAGGTCCAACGCCCGTTCTCCGCTCTCTGCCTCACTGACCTGAAACCCCTGGCGCCGGAGCGCCTGACCGGCGGCGTCCCGGAACTCGAGCTCGTCGTCCACCAGGAGCAGCCGGATGGTGGTGGCCTTGCGCTCCATTCCCTCTTCCTCCTCGAAGTGCATTTGTGCCGATTCCCCCTCAATAGGCTGCCAGCCCCCGGAACCCCATGAGAGGCCAATAGAAGACGCTCAGGAGCGTCAGAACCAAGAAGGCCAGGACCAGGCAAGGGATGCCGATTCTGAGAAAATCCTTCGGCTCCAGGAATCCGCTGGCGTAGACGATGGCATTGGGAGGCGTGCCGATGACCAGCAGATACGCCATGGACGACGCCGCGGCGGTGATGAGGCCCATGAACGGAATCAGGACCGTTCCCGGGGCGGCGATGCCCGCCATGTTCAGGGTGATTGGACCCACGGCGGCGGCGGTGGGCCCATCGGCCATGAGCTGGGTGAGGCCTGCCGTCACCACGCCCCCAGCGGTGAGAAGCGCCTGCCCACCCACGACGCCGAGGGAGGCCATGCCCTCCACCACGGTCCGAGCCATCCAGTAGGCGGCCCCGGTCTGGTCCAGGATCTTCCCGAAGATGATCGCTCCTGCGTAGAGCCAGACCACGCCCCAATCCACCCTTTCCTGGTAATCCCGCCAGTTGACGACTCCCGTGAGGAGGTAGGCCACAGCTCCGGCCATGGCCAACACGCCGATTCCGAGCCGAATCCCCGTGAGGCGCAACAGGAGGTTGCTCTCGGTGATCCACCCCAGGAGCATGAGCAGGAAGATCACCACGGCGATGACCTGGTTTCGGTTCCATCCCCCCATGCGGGCGATGTCCCTGTTGAGCGTGTCCAGCGCCGGCGTCAGGTCTCGTACCTTCGGCTTGAACCGCCAGTTCAGCATGAGCCAGACCAGGGGCATCATGATCAGAACGAAGGGGAACGCCAGGACGATCCACTCCCCGTAGCCCATGCTCAGCCCGAACATGTCCTCCATGTAGGTCATCATGATGACATTCCGCGCGCCGCCCGAGGGCGAGCCGAACCCGCCCACGTTGCACGCCATGGCAATCCCGATCACGAGCATCTTGGCCAGCTCGGGATCATGGGGCACCCGGTCACTCAGGCTGTTGTTGTAGAGGGCGATGGCGATGGGCAGGAACATGGCGGCGAGGGCGTGATCGGAGATGAACCCGGCGGCGGGGCCAATCACCACGATCATGATCGCCGTGATCCATGCAACGCGGGGCCGAGCCAGCCGTCTGAAAAGTAGAAGACAGATTCGCTTATCCACCCCCGTCTTCACGAAGGCGGCGGCGAACATGAGGCTTCCCATGATGAACCAGACCGCATCGGACCAGAAGAGCTGGGCCACCTCCTCCCGCGACACGACACCGGTGAACACCAGAATCAGACCGATGCAGAAGGCTACTCCCGGAAGGGGCATCGCTTCGGTCAGGAAACAGGTCACCACGAACCCCGCCATGGCCACGGCGACCCGGATTCGCCATGTCGCGCGATCCGCCTCGGCCCTCTGGGCCCCGGTGAGGGCGTCATAGGTGAGATCGGTGTTCCGCAGGCGATGGGCCCCGGTCTGAAGATCCAGGTACGCCTGGTCGGACAGGCCCTCGAGGAGCTCCCTGTAGCGAAGGAAGTGGGATTCGGGGGCCACGATTCCCATGCGCTCGACTTGAGCCATTCCCTGTCGGAGGGCGGTGCCCCGGGTGAGCGCTCCCCGGCGCATGTTCTTCTCCAGGATTCGGGCCGTGAGGGCCTGCCACTGTTCCACCTCCTGGAAGGGCCGCCCGAAGAGCTGCTGGGCATAGTAGTCCAGGACCACATCCTCCCCCACGGCATACTCCACCGCCACGTCCCGCATGCTCCCGGGCACCGGCATCGCCAGGAGGGCCGTGAAAAGAGCCACGGCGATGGCAAGCGTCTTGTAGTTTACGAACTTGTCATAACCCCGTGGCCTCGCCTCCGGAGGCGCCGGCGGACGAGCGCCTCCTCCTCGTCTTCCGCCGTCCTGGCCGGTGAGCGTCCCTCTCGTTCGGTCCTTCCTCCCCTTTCCCTTCCGACGGCTCGTGGCCCCTGGTTCCCGATCCTTCGCCGTCGTCCCGCTCCGGTCGATGGTGGCCAGATCGGAATCCACCCCCCGGTCTTCGATTCGGATCTCAGCACGAGTCCTCTCCGTGTCCTCTCAGCACCTGTTTGACTCGGGACACCACAACCCGGTCCACGAAGGGTTTTTCAACGAAATCCAGGGCTCCGAGCTGCATGGCTTCCACCGCCAGGGGTACGTCGGCGTGAGTGGCCATGACGATGACGGGAATTCTGTGGCCCCTGGCCCGGAGCTCTCTCAAGAGGTCGATGCCCGACATGCCCGGGAGGTAGACCTCGGTGATGATGCAGTCCGGCACGCGGCACGCCAGGCAAGCCAGGAGGTCCTCGGCGCATTGAAACGCGGTCACATCCATGTGGAGGGAGCTCATGAGAAGCTGGAAGGACTGCCCGACTCCCGCGTCATCGTCCACGACGAAGACGGTTCCGCCTCCGGAGGTAGAGCGATTCTCTTGGCGCCCCGTGGCCAACGTCAGGTCCCCCATGCGTCGATGATCCATCCTCAGGAGATGCCGGAGACCGTACTTCCGGAGTCCTACGGGAAATAGTCGGCGGGGCGGTCGGAATTGGTAATCGTGGATTGTACTTAGGACCGTCTCCACCGATCTTAGCAGCATGGACCACCCGCCCGAGGAGACGCGGACCGCGAGCGGCCGGAAGGCTCCGGCCCCGGAGCGGGCCACCGAGCCGAGCCGCACAGGCGAGCTCCAGCGCACGGCGCAGGAGCTGCAGGAGCGCGTCCGGGAGCTGAACTGCCTCTTCGAGATTTCCCGGGCGGTGGAGCGATCGGCCGGAAATCTCCCGGGGATTCTTCGGGAGACGGTGGCCATTCTTCCTCGCTCGCTCCGGTTTCCCCGATCGGCCTGGGCCCGGATCACGTTGGACGGCTCCGCCTACCAGACGCCGGGTTACGGTGAGACCCCCTGGGTCCTCGAGGCCGAGATCCTGCTCCACGGCGAGGCTGCGGGCACCGTCCAGGTGGGGTACCGGAAGGACTTTTCGTTCCAGGGAGATCACCCGTTCCTGCCGGAGGAGCGCACGTTGCTCGACGCCGTCGCCCAACGACTGGGCCGAACCGCCGAGCGCGTGAAGGGCCGTCAGCTCCTCCAGGAGCGCGAGGAGGAGACGAGGCAGCGGCTCACCCATCTGACCAGGGTGAGCACCATGGGGGAGATGGCGTCCAGCATCGCCCACGAGGTGAATCAGCCCCTCACGGCCATCGCCGCCTATGCCACGGCCTGCCGCAGGATGATGGAAAGCGGGGAGGTGACGAGCCAGGAGGTCCAGGACGTTCTCCGGCGTATCAGCGAAGAGGCAATGAGAGCCGGAGGCATCATTCACCGTCTCAAGGACATGGTCCGACGACAGGAGAGCCGCTGGGCCGAGTTCGACGTCAACGCACTGGTCGGGGATATTCAGGAGTTGGCATCCGTGGACGCCCGGCTCCATGACGTCACCCTCACCTTCGAGCTCGCCGAGAGTCTGCCTCCGGTCATGGTGGACGGGATCCAGATCCAGCAGGTGGTGCTCAACCTGATCAGGAATGGAATCGACGCGGTGGAAGAGGAGGACCCTCCGGAGAGGACGGTGATCGTAAAGACGAGCCTCCAGGAGAAGAGGTGGATACGGGTGAGCGTAGAGGACAACGGGTGCGGTCTCCCTCCCGAGGCCGCCGAGGGCGTCTTCCAGCCCTTCTTCACGACCAAGAAGGGTGGGATGGGAATGGGACTCTCCATCAGCCGATCCATCGTGAACGCCCACCACGGCCGGATCGGTTTCGAACAGAGGTCCGGGCCGGGGGCGGTCTTCTTCTTCACCCTCCCCGTCCTGGACGAGGAATGACCTGGGAGCCCCCTCTGGCGCGCCGAGGACGGCACGGACGCGACAGCGCACGGCGCGGGGCCCAAGGGAGATCAGAATGGCTGAACCCACACCGACAGTCTTCGTCGTAGACGACGATCCGGGCGTACTCGACGCCCTAAAGCTCCTGCTTCGGTCCGTCGGCCTGACATGCCGGGGCTTCTCCTCCGCTTCCGAGTTCCTGGAGGCGGTGGACCCGGCCGCACCCGGCTGCCTCGTCCTGGATCTCCGGATGCCGGGGATGAGCGGTCGGGAGCTTCAGAAGAAGCTCATGGAGTTGGGCAGCGAGCTCCCCATCATCTTCGTCACGGCACACGGTGACGTTCCCACGGCCGTGGAGGCGGTAAAGGACGGAGCCATCGACTTCATCCAGAAACCGTTCCCCGACCAAAAGCTGCTGGACAAAGTCAATAGCGCGCTGGAGCTCGACGAGCGCCTACGCCGGGAGCGGAACGAGCGGGAGGAGATCGAACGGCGGGTGGAGGCTCTGACCCCTCGGGAACGGGAGGTGATGGCCCGGGTCGCCGCAGGGACGATGAACAAGAATATTGCCCGGGAGCTGGGGATCAGCCAAAGAACCGTGGAGATCCACCGGGCTCGGGTCATGGAGAAGATGGGAGCGTCCTCGGTGCCCCATCTGGTGCAGATGATCCTCAAGCTGGACGATTCGACGTCCATGGAAAGGGGGCGCTCGCCATGAGCGACGAAACGGGACCGTTCCTTCCTCGAAGAGACCTCCTGAAGCTTGGGGCGGCGGGCTTGGGCCTGTCGGTCCTCGGAGCGTGCGCACGTTCCGGAGAGGGCGAGGGACCTTCGGTTCAGCGAACCGGCCTGGGCCCGGCACCGGAGCATCCCCTCGGCGCCCCTCCCATGGAGACCGTGCGCATCGGCATGGTAGGGGTGGGCCTCCAGGGGACCTCCCACGTTCGGAACTTCCTGGGTGTGGAGGGATGCCGGATCACGGCGGTGTGCGACATCGTCCCCGAGAAGGCCGAGCGTTCCGCCCGCCTGGTGGAGGAGGCCGGCCACCCCCGCCCCACCCTCTACACCGGGGGGGAACGGGATTTCGAACGTCTGTGCGCCGAAGAAGCGCTGGACCTGGTGTTCACCGCCACGCCCTGGGAGTGGCACGTGCCGGTCTGCCTCTCCGCCATGGAGAACGGCAAGCACGCCGCCACCGAGGTTCCGGCAGCGTACACCCTGGACGACTGCTGGGCGCTGGTGGAGACCGCGGAACGTCTCCAGAAGCATTGCGTCATGATGGAGAACTGCAACTACGGGCGCATGGAGATGCTCTGCTTCAACCTCGTCAAGCAGGGTCTGCTCGGCGAGGTCCTCCACGGAGAAGGGGGCTACCTCCACGACCTCCGGGAGATCAAGTTCGAAGACCGTGACGAGGGATTGTGGCGACGGGCCCATTCCATGAAGCGGAACGGGAACCTCTACCCCACGCACGGTCTCGGCCCGGTGGCCAACTGCATGGACATCAACCGAGGGGACCGGTTCGCCACCCTCGTCTCCATGGGCAGCCCGTCCCGGGGCCTCCAGCTCTGGGCCGAAGAGCACTATCCGCCCGAGGATCCCAAGCGTCGCGAGACCTATGTCCTTGGTGACGTAAACTACTCACTGATTCGAACGGCCCGGGGGCGTACCATCCTCGTCGGCCATGACACGAACCTCCCCCGACCCTATTCCCGCATCAACCTGGTCCAGGGGACCCGGGGGATCTTCCAGGGCTACCCGGACCGGGTGTACGTGGAGGGCATGAGTCGACCCCACCAGTGGGACGATGCCCAGGAGTGGCTCGCAGAGCATGACCACCCGCTCTGGAGGGAGATGGAGGAGAAGTCGGAGGGTGCAGGCCACGGCGGCATGGACTACATGGAGGACTACCGGCTCATCAAGTGCCTCCGCCAGGGTCTCCCCACGGACATGAACGTCTACGACGCCGCCGCCATCTCGGCGGTCACGCCGCTGAGCGAATGGTCGGTCGCCAACGGGAGCCGGCCCGTCGACTTCCCGGATTTCACCCGGGGAAGGTGGCAGAGCTGGCCCGCCCTGGAGGTCTTCGGTGCGTAGACCACGGCATGCCTTCACGGGCGACCTTCTGGATGCAACGCCTGTCGCGACCCTCGACCTCCATGGAGACACCGCCCTGGACGCCGAGCGTAAGGTGAAGGACTTCGTGGCCACCCACGCACGAATCTCCAAGGGAAAGGTGCTCCACATCATCGCCGGTCGAGGCCGCGGCTCCCGGGGGCGCCCCGTGCTCCCCGGAGCCGTAAGGCGGGCGCTCTCTTCCGAGATTGCCCGCTTCATCGACGAATGGGACCGGGACCTGGACGAGGGAGGCTTCCTGGTTCGCTTGCGCTGACCACCCGGCGCCCCGTTTCGGTTCAGGTGCCTCCCAGTCCGCGATAATCCCTCGACTCGCCGCTTCGTCCATGTCCTCCGGGGGTTTCGCCCGGTCGGCGGGACGCATCCACCGGGTGGCATGCCTCCTGCACCGGAGCGGGCAGGAGGCCCTTTCAATCCCACCGTGGAGCGGGCCCCCCACAGGTCGGCTGCTCGGCCGATCGGTCCCATCACATCGTCGTTCCGGCGGTCGGTCCACGCCATCGCCTCGAGCGGCTCCACGAGACGTTCCAGCGTCAGGGGTAGTGCAGGATGAGGGAAGAACGGTCGACACGTGCTGGAGCCGCCGGCACAGATCAGCGGGCTCGGGGGATGGGGAGCCTTGGATGTCACGGGTGTTGCATCGTGGCGCGAAATGGATCGGCGGAGGCGACCACGGCGAGGATCCTCAGGCAAGCCCTGCGCGCGGATAGCCCGGTGATCTGGACGTTCTTCCGGACGGGCGGGGAGTCGCTCGAATCCATCGATTCCCTCCTGGGCGCGGAAGAACGAGCCTGCCTCGAAACGGGGCAGCTGAAGATGATTCCCCTGCCTGCCGCCTCCTCTTCTGCCGACGAGCTGAACCCCCAGGCAGCCCTGGCCCGTGTGCGGACAGCCATTCAATCCTGCCAGGCCGCTGGCGGCACCGAGATATGGCTCGTCCAGGACATGCACTCCGCCGCTGTCCGAGCCGAGGACTCGACTTTGCTCGAGGAGTACGAGGAGGGCCTCTCCGCGCTGCTCGAGAATCTCCCGGTCAAAGCTGTGTGCATCTACGAGGAGGCTGAAGCGGCGCCCGGGACTCTCCTGGAGTTGGTGGACCTGCACCCCCACTGGATGCCCGGTGATCGGTTCCTTCCCAACCCCTGGTTTGGTCTGGCTCCACCTTCCGACTCCGGGCCCGCGGCCGAGGTCCTTGGTTCCCGGATGGAACTGCTTCTCCAGCTCGCTCGTGTGGACGAGGCGCTCCACCGCCAGGCGACCCTGACCAGCCTCATGACCGTGGTCGGGAACGCCGATGGAGGGGCAGACCGAATCGAAACCCTCTCTATCGTCGTCCGGGAGATCTGTCAGTCCATGGGATGGCCCGCCGGCGAGGCCTTCCTCCCCGAAGACGACGGCCTCCACCTCGCACCTGCCGACATCTGTCACCATGCGCCGCAAGGCCAAGTCGGACTTGATGATATGGATTATCCGGTGCCTCGGGCGAGGAAGGGAGAAGGTCTCCTCGGGAGGGCCTGGACGACCGGGCGCAGCTCCTGGGAGCGGCCCGTTTCAGGCCCCCGGGCGGGGCGATGTGCGGTGGCGCTACCTATCCGGGTGAGGGGGGAGCTTTTCGCGGTACTGCGCTTCCACTCGGCAGATCCTGGGCACCCGGATGAAGATCTTCTTTCCGCCCTGGACGTCGTGGGGAACCGCGTGGGAGAGATCATCCGAAGACAACGGGCAGAAGAAGACCTGGCCCGATCCGAGCGGCGGCTCCGGGCGGTGATCACGTCGGCGGCCCACGGCATTGTCATCGCAAACGCCTCGGGTATGATTCTGTCGTGGAACCCCGCCGGCGCAGCCCTCTTCGGGCGTCCCGGCGAGCGGGCCCCCTCAGTGGGACTCACCGATCTGTTCTCGTCCAAGGGCCAAGGAGAGCTGGCGCGGGCGATTCAGGAGGTGATGGACGATCCCGGCGTGGATGGCACCACCCGAACGCTGAATCTGGACGGACTCTCCCGTGACAGGCGGGAAACCCCCATGGAAGTCACGCTGGCACGCTGGGAGACGGGAGGGCGGTCCTACCTGACGGCAGCCGTCCGTGACCTGACGGAGAAGGTGCTCCTGGAGGAAGCGCTCCGGCGCGCCGACCGCGATTCTCTCACCGGTCTCCCCACCCGGGACCTCCTCCTCAAGCGGCTGAGACGCTCCATGGAGCGCGGGGCCCAGCGCCCGAATTATCGGTATGCCCTCCTTCTCCTGGACCTGGACGGATTCGACCAGATCAACAAGACCCTCGGACACCTCACGGGCGACCGCTTCCTGATCGCAGTGGCCCAGCGTCTGGAGAGCTCGGTTCGCCCGGGGGACACCGTCGCCCGCTCGGGAGGGGACGAGTTCGCGGTTCTCCTGGAATACGTGGAGAAGATCCAGGACGTCATCCTGGTGACCGAGAGGATCCTCACCGAGCTGGGCCGATCATTTCAGGTCGGAGACCACGAGATTCTCACCTCCGTGAGTGTGGGCATCGCCCTCAGCGACTCAGCGTATCATGATCCGGAGACCATGCTCAGGGAAGCGGACGCCGCCATGGCGCGGGCCCGGCGCGTGCGTCAGCCTTATGAGATCGCCGACACCGAGCTCTACGCGGATGCCCTCGCGCTCTTCCGCCTGGAGACCGATCTGCGGACATCGCTGAAGGCAGAGCAGTTCCTCATCCACTACCAGCCTCTCGTGTCCGTCGACAGCGGGCGGATCGTCGGGTTCGAGGCCCTGGCGCGATGGGACCATCCGGAGCGAGGCATCGTTGGGCCCGACCAGTTCATCCCCGTTCTTGAGGCAACAGGGATGATCCTCGAGCTGGGCCGGTGGGTGCGAAGGGAGGCGTGCGCCCAACTCGCGCGATGGCAGAGGGACTATCCTTCCTCCCCGCCTCTCATGCTCAGCGTCAACGTCTCGCCGGTGGAGCTGGAGGACCCCGGCTTCGTCGAAGGAGTGGGGCAGATGTTGGCGCAGGCGGGCCTGGATCCGGCCAGCCTACACCTGGAGATCACCGAGAGCGTGTTCATGAATCGCCCTGAACGTGTCCTGGGGGTCCTGGCCGCCCTGAGGGAGATGGGGGCGCAGGTATGGATCGACGATTTCGGGACCGGCTACTCCTCCCTGGGCTATCTCCACCACTTCCCCGTAGGCCTGCTGAAAATCGACCGGCTGTTCGTGGGACGGATCGACGAGACGCGCGTCAACCGAAGCATCGTTCGGACCATCCTGGACCTGGCATCCAACCTCGGGATCGGGGCCCTGGCCGAGGGCGTCGAGACCCCGACCCAATTGGACCGGCTCAAGGAGCTTTCCTGCACCTACGCCCAGGGCTTCCTCTTCTCCGAGCCGGTGGCGGGAGGGGCCGCCGAGCGCCTGCTGGCCGGCCAGGAAAGGGAGCCGTCGGAGGTCCCGGCCTGAAGCTGGGCGTCGCCCCTCCCGTTCCTTAACCCCGCCATATATCTTCACCCGGGTTTCGTGGGATCGTCACGGATCCCCGGGCCGCCGGGAAGCGTCCGGGCGGCCCGTGGCCAGCCGGGCTTGTCGGCCGGATGGATCTTCCTTCTCGCGCGCCAGGAAGGGGTATTCCCGTGAGCACTCGCACATTCGCCATTCATCTGGCTCTGGTTGCGGCAGCCGCGGTCGCGGGGGCCGGGTCAATCCAGCAGGCCCAGGCTCAAGCCTTGAACTGGGAGGGGCAAACCGGCGCACTGGTCACACCCTTCGCCTATACCTCCACCTCACCCGTGGGAGGCCTGGGCGCCCCGGCAGTCGCCTTTCATATCCTCAACGGGGGAGAAGTGATCGGGACCCACTTTCAGCTCTCCTTCACCATTGGACTCCTGAGTCGAATGGAGGTGGGCGTTACCCGGTCTTCCGTGTCCTCGGTGGGCTCCGAGCCGGTAGCGTCTCTGTTCGACCGAGGATTCACGACCGTCCACGGAAAGCTGAGCCTTCTGCGGGAAGGCACCGCCGGCTCTCTCCGCCCGGCGGTATCGGCAGGGGCTCTCTTCCGTTGGCAGAAGGAGCACATCGCCGCTGACATCGTCCCCTCGGACGCAACCCGGAACGCCGATCTCTACCTCGTGGCGACGAAGACCCTCGCCGTCTCCTCCCGCCTTTCCGTCCTGGTGAGTGGGGGCGTGAGGGCGACGAAGGCCGCGTTCATGGGCATCGCCGGGAACACTCCATCCTGGGAGGCCCGAGGGTTCGCGTCAGGGGGTGTGTTGCTCTCCAGGACTCTGCTGGTCGGGGCCGAGTTCCTCCAACAGCCCGCCCACCTGGACGGCTTCCCCGAAGCACAAATCCCCTCGACGGTAGCGTACTTCCTCCGCCTCTATCCCCGGGGATCGTCCCGATTCAACCTCGACCTGGGCCTGGTCCGGGCCGCAGGGTCGATCGCTCCCGGGCTGGACCTGAAGGCCGAAAACCGTCTCGCTGCGGGGGTGAGTCTTCGATTCTGAGGCAATGGGGGCCGTCGCTATTCCATACGGGTGGGCTGGAAGTCGGGTTCGGCCAAAGCAGGGTCCAGGACCACCTTCCCCCGCCCGTGACCGGCCTCGAAACGCGCGTGGGCCTTGGAGGCTTGGCCGAAGGGCAGGACCTGAGTAACCGCCGAATGGACCAACCCGCGCTCGAAGAGAGGTCGCATTTCTTCGAGCCGTTTCCGCTCCCGGGTCAGGAAGACCCCGTGAAGCGTCAGGTTCCTCTGGTACAGGAGGGTGAGATCCCCCTCCGGCGGCAGGATGCACGCGATCCGCCCGGCCGGCCGGAGCGCTTGGAGACTCCGGCTCACCACCTCCTGCCCCTGAATGTCGAACACTGCGTCGGCCCCGATGCCTCCGGTTTCCTCCCGCGCTACCTCCGCCGCATCCTCCATGGTGTAGTCGATGGCGACGTCGGCACCGAGTTCCCTGAGGAACGGGAGATTCGCGGTGCTGCTGGTGGCCAGGACGCGCGCGCCGGCGACCCTGGCGAACTGAATGGCGAAGGAGCCGACGCCTCCGGCGCCTCCGTGGACGAGGATGGTCTCCCCTGCCCGGACCGCGATCCGCCTGATGACTGCCTCCCAGGCCGTCCCGCCGGCCAAGGGGATCGCCGCCGCGTCCGTGAAGGAGACTCCCGCCGGTTTCTTGGCCACCATGGCAGCCGGGACTGCGTTGAACTCGGCATAGGTCCCCCTCGAGTTGCCCTGGATTGGGGGCGTGTAGTAAACCTCGTCGCCCTCCGCCAGGTCCCGGACCTCCGGACCCACCGCCTCGACGATCCCTGCGGCATCGTAGCCGAGAACCACCGGAAGCTCGAGCCCGGCCCAGGTGCCGTTCGCTCGGATCTTGGCGTCTATGGGGTTCGTACCGGCAGCCATCACTCTTACGAGCACCTCGCCTCGTCCAGGCTCCGGACGCTCGATCTCCTTCACCTCCATTAGCTCCGAGCCCCCGAAACGCGGAAGCGTGACAGCACGCATGCCACCTCCTTTCCATTCTCAGGATTCCGCATCCTGGGCTATCACCCCGGGGCACGATCGGTTCCGGAGGTCACCTTGGGGGGAGAGGGGCTCGGGCGGAGCCGTCCGGGTCCCTGGCGCACACCCCGGTCGGGAACGCATTCTGGTGGTTCCCAGGCGAGTCCACAGGTTCCAGGGAGGTTCACGTGAACCGTTTCGTGCCCCTGCCTCAGCGTCTCCAAAGGCCTCCAACGGGCTCCCGGACCATTCCTCGGTCCCTGGCCTCCCGCCTTCCGGACCCCCGAGGCCTCGGACCCGTGGCCGTACTCTTCCTCGCCGCCGTAGCAGGGTCCTGCTCCCCGGCGGCCGAGACCGGATCCGGGCCCGGCGGCCCTTCCTCCAATTCTGAACAGGCTGCCGTTCTGGCGCGCACGCCGCCCATGGGCTTCAACACGTGGAACCGCTTCCACTGCGACGTCAGCGAGGACCTGGTGAGGGAGACGGCCGACGCCATGGTGGACAGCGGGATGCGTGACGCCGGCTACGCGTACGTTGTTATCGACGACTGCTGGCAGGTGGACCGGAGCCCGGAAGGTGAGATCGTGCCCGACCCCCAGCGCTTTCCGTCCGGGATGGAGGCTCTGGCAGACTACGTTCACGACCGGGGACTCAAGTTCGGGCTCTATACCGATGCGGGCCCCATGACCTGCCAAGGAAGGCCGGGATCGCTGGGCTACGAGGAGGAGGACGCTCGCACCTACGCCCGGTGGGGGGTGGATTACGTGAAGGTGGATTGGTGCCACGCGGATTCCCTGGACGCACCCACACATTACGCTCGGTTCAGAGACGCCTTTCGAGCCACGGGGCGACCCATGGTCCTGAGCATATGCGAGTGGGGCCGGAGCCGCCCCTGGCACTGGGCGCCGGACATCGGCCAGCTCTGGAGGACTACGTCCGACATCGCCGACCGCTGGCAGAGCGTGCTGTGGATTCTCAACGCCAACGAGCGCCCCTATGACGCCGCCGGGCCGGGACACTGGAACGACCCCGACATGCTGGAAGTGGGCAACGGGGGCATGACGCTGGAGGAGTACCGGTCCCACTTCTCCCTCTGGGCCATCATGGCGGCGCCCCTCATGGCCGGCAACGACCTGAGGAGCATGTCGGAGGAGACACGCGATATCCTCACCAACGCCGAGGTCATCGCCGTGGACCAGGATTCCCTGGGGATTCAGGGCCGTGTCGTCCTGGATCGGGGGTACGGCGTCCAGGTCTGGGCCAAGCCCCTTCAGGACGGCTCCGTGGCGGTGGCCCTCTTCAATCAGAGGGCGGACTCCCTGGGGGCCTATGTCCGATGGGGAGACGTGGGACTCGGGCCCGGACCCGCCGCTGTCCGGGATCTGTGGGCTCACAGGGACCTGGGAATCCATGACGATTCGGGAGCCTACGAAGACCGGCTCACCACCAGAATCCCGCCCCACGGCGTCGTGATGCTCCGGATCACCCCTTCCGGGACGCTGGAATAGGGCTGCTCGCTACTCCAGGCGGGTGGGGCGAGCCCCTCCACCGTTCACGCTTCCCGCACGCCCCGCCCTCGCGACGCCCCTGCCCCTGGCTCCCGGCGCCGCCGCTGCCTAATGTCCCGGACCTGCTGACCCCATGGAAAGGAAGCACCGACAATGAGGATCTGCGGTTCAAGAGTGGCAACGGGGCTGGCTCTGGTCCTGACCACGGCGCTGGCGTTGCCAGGGCTGCTGCGAGGACAGACGGCCTCCTACCTGGATTACGAGGGTTTCACGCGAGAGCTGCGCTCGGTGGTGAACGGGTCGGATCTGGCCAACATGGAGTCCCTGGGCACGACACTGGAGGGGCGGGAGGTATGGATGGTCCAGGTGGCCAACCCTGCCGGAACGCCCCTGGACGAGCGACCGGCGGTGCTGGTGGTCGGGAACCTGGAGGGGAATCACCTGGTGGGGAGCCAACTCTCCCTGGAGGCGATCCGCTACCTCGTGGGGCACGCCTCCGACGAGGCGGTGCGTCCGGTGCTGGCCGAGCACGTCTTCTACTTCTTCCCCCGGCTGAACCCGGACGGGGCGGAAGCCATGTTCGCGGCGGTGAAGTGGGACCGGAGGACCAACGCCCACCCCTTCGATGATGACAACGACGGGCGGGTGGACGAGGACGGTCCGGAGGATCTGAACGGCGACGGCTACGTGACGGTGATGAGAGTGGCCGATCCGTCGGGGGCGTACATGATCGATCCTGCCGACGAGCGGCTGATGAAGCGGGCGGATCCCACGAAGGGAGAGACGGGGACGTACACGCTGTACTTCGAGGGAAGGGACAACGACGGGGACGGGTTCATCAACGAGGACGGTCCGGGCGGGGTGGACCTGAACCGGAACTTCCAGCACGAATATCCTTACTGGCAGGCGGACGCGGGGCCGTACATGGTGAGCGAGGTCGAGTCCAGGGCGCTGATGGACTTCGTGATCGGGCACCGCAACATCGGCGCCATCCTGACCTTCGGGGAGACGGACAATCTGGTGACGCCGCCCGATTCACGGGGGGCCCTGGCGTCGGCGAAGGTCCTGGACCTTCCCGTCTTCGCCCAGGCCTCCAACGCCGACGTCTTCGATAAGGGCGTTCTCTCAGGGGGCAGTGGGGGCGGACGGGGCGGCGGTCGGGGCCGCGGAGGCGGAGGGGGGTACTTGCGGGGAGCCCAGCCCGGACGGGACAACGATCCTTCCTCCGGAACCCGACCGGCGACGACGGTGGCCGCCCAGGACCAGACGTACTACACCACGGTCTCGGATGCCTACAAGCGGATCACGGGCATCGAGACGGTGCCGGTGCAGCGGACGCCGGAGGGGGCCTTCTTCCAGTACGGCTACTTCCAGTACGGGGTACCCTCCTTCTCCACGCCGGGCTGGGAGCTGCCCGGGGCTGCGGCGCCGGACCGGTCCGTTCTTGCCGCCCTTGATAGCGCGGGGGTGGAGGCCTTCGCCGATTGGACGACCTTCCAGCATCCCGACCTCGGGGAGGTGGAGATCGGCGGGTTCCTGCCCTACGTGACGGTGAACCCTCCGGCCCAGGAGCTGCCGGAGCTGGGCGAGAAGCAGGGCGAGTTCCTGGTGGAGCTGGCGGGCCTGCTGCCTCGGGTCCGGATCGCCGACACCGAGGTGGAGGCGCTGGGCGGCGGGGTGTTCAAGATCACCGCCCAGGTGGAGAACGCGGGCTTCCTCCCCACTTCGCTGCGCCAGGGCCAGACGTCCCGGGCCGTGGGGCCGACGCTGCTCCAGATCCAGGTGGACGACGCCAGCATTCTCACAGGAGAGGACAAGACGGTTTCCGTGGGAGTGCTGGACGGATCGGGGACCCGGGAGAGCTACACCTGGGTGATCCAGGGACGGCAGGGAGCCCAGGTCCAGATCAAGCTCCTGTCGCAGAAGTCGGGCAATGACACCGCAACCGTGACCCTGAGGTGAGGAGGCCCATCATGAGAAGCTTTCGACTCTGGGCGGCCACCTCCTTCGCTGCCGCCTTCGCATTCGCCGCACTGCCTGTCCTGAGCCAGGGAGCCGGGCTCCAGGCCCAGGAGCAGCGGGGCTCGGACCCCGAGCACACGCTGGACCTGACCTGGGATCGTTGGCTGGACCACGACGAGATCGGGGAGCGCATGCAGCTCATGGCCCGGACCTGGCCCAAGTTCCTGACCCTGTCGTCCATGGGCGACAGCTACGACGGCCGGGAGCTCTGGGTCATGACCATCAACAACCCGGACACCGGCCCCGAGATGAGCAAGGCCGGGATGTACATCGAAGCCGACGTCCACGGCAACGAGATCCAGGGTGGGGAGGTCTGCCTCTACACCATCTGGTACCTGATGGAGAACTACGGGAAGAACCCGGAGCTCACCCGGCTGGTGGACGAGAAGGTCTTCTACATCGTGCCCACCATCAACCCCGACGGCCGGGACTACTTCCTGGACGAGGCGGGCTCCAGCGCCCGGTCGGGCCACGTGCCCGTGGACGACGACGGGGACGGGCTGTTCGACGAGGACGGCCCGGACGACATGAACGGCAACGGGGTCATCGAGCAGATCCGCAAGTACACTCCCGGTGAAGGGAACTATCGGCTGGATCCCGACGATCCCCGGATCATGATCGCCGTGGCCCCCTGGGAAAAGGGCGACTGGGTGATGCTGGGATCGGAGGGCATCGACAACGACGGGGACGGACGGATCAACGAGGACGGTCCCGGAAGCTACGACGGGAATCGCAATTACGGCGCCGATTGGCAGCCGAACTATGTCCAGAGCGGCGCCATGGATTACCCCTTCCAGCTGCCCGAAGCCCGGGCCACGGAGGAGTTCTTCGCCGCCCACCCGAACATCGCCGGGATGCAGACCTACCACAACAACGGCGGGATGATCTTGAGGCCGCCGGGATCCGCATGGGAGGGCGATTTCCCCGCTTCCGACATCCAGGTCTACGACGAGATCGGAGAGAACGGGGAGCGGATCCTGCCCTGGTTCAACTATCACATTACCTGGCAGGGCCTCTACACCATCCACGGAGGCTCCACCGACTGGGCCAACGACGGCCACGGTGCGGTAGCGTTCCTCAACGAGCTCCTGAACGACGGCCAGTATTTCCAGAGCCCGTTGCTCACCGAGCAGCAGGAGGATCCCAACTCCCGGATCTCGGGGGACAAGGCTCGCTTCTTCTTCGACGACTTCCTGGAGTTCGGGGCCAACTTCATCGATTGGGCCCCCTTTGACCACCCGGAGTACGGCCCGGTTGAGATGGGCGGATGGGGCAAGTTCGGAAGCCGGATCAACCCCCGGTTCATGAGCATGGAGGTCTTCCACCGGAACATGGCCTTCACCCTCTACCACGCCGACCAGATGCCCATCGTCAGCATGGGTGAGAGCCGAGTCGAGGGCCTCGGCGGCGGGATCTACCGGGTGCAGGTGGACGTCACCAACGAACGGCTCATCCCCACCATCACGGCCCGGGCCATGAGCACCCACGCCGTGCGGCCGGACATCCTCACGGCAGAGGGTAACGTGGAGATTGTGGCGGCCGGCTGGGTACCGGACCGCAACCGGCCGGGGAAGGCCGAGATCCTGGATCAGGAGGACCTGAGCCGGATCCTGATCCGGAGTGGGCTCCCGGGCCGGACGACACGGACCTTCGAGTACCTCGTACGTGGAACTGGAAGTCTGACCGTGACTTACGCGACCGAGAAGGGAGGAACGGTGTCAAAGAGGATCGACGTGCGGTGAGCCCGGACGCTGGTGTCCCGAGTCAGGAATCCGTCGCGGCACCGCGGTCACTCGACGTCGCCGGGATCTCCTTGACGTACAGGTCCCTCTGGGGGAAGGGGATGCTGATTCCCGCGGCGGCGAAGGCCTTGTAGACGGCGCAGTTCAACTCGTGGACCACGAGACCTCGCTGGGCCGGCTGTTCGATCCAGCAGAGGAGCTCGAAATCCAGGCTGGAGTCCCCGAACTGCCGGAAACGAGCGCGAGGCTCGGGCGTCGGGAGGACTTTGGTGTGGTTGGCCGCCACCTCCAGGAGCACCTCCATCACCCGGTCGATGTCCGAGCCATACGCCACGCCGACGCTGACCCGGATGCGGTACCGATTCAGGACACCCGACGCTTCGTTGATGATCTTGGCGTTTCCCATCACGCTGTTCGGGATGGAAATCTCCACGTCGTCCCGGGTCAGGAGCCGAGTGCTCCTGAGGCCGATACGGGTCACTTCGCCCCGTTCACCGCTGTCCAGGATGATGTAGTGACCGATTTGATACGGACGATCGGTGAGGATGGCGATGCCCGCGAAGAGGTTTGCCAGCGTATCCTTCGCCGCGAAGCTCAAGGCCAGCCCCAGGATCCCGGCGGACGCCACGAGCCCCGTGACGTCGATGTTCCACGCCACCAGGATCCCGTACGCCCCCGCGAGAAGGAGGAGCACGGCCAGGGAGTTCTTCAGGAGGGGCGCCGTGGTGTCCTGGACGAATTCGAAGCGTCGCTCGCTCCTGCGCATCGCCCTCAGAACGATGGCGGAGAAGCGGAGGCCGAACACCACCCAGATGACGATCAGCAGGGTCTGAACGATGGAGGTCGTGGCGCCGAGCCACCTCGGGTCCAAGCCCAGGTGGTCCACGGCGAGAATCAGGCCTGTAAGCGCCACCGACGCGAACACCGGTCGGTGGAAGATCGCCAGGATCCGGTCGTCCAGGTCCGTCTCGGTCCTCACCACCACCCGGGCGACGATCCCGGTGATGAGACGGTCCACGAGGGCCGCAAGGATCAGAAACGCCAGGAGGATGCCCAAGGCCTCGAGAGCCGGATAATTCTCCAGGAAGTCCAAGAGGGTCTGGCTGAGTCGAGACAACGCTTCCATGGCAGGCCTTCCAATAGGCACCTGTTCGTCCCCCACCCCTTCCCCGTGGACGGGCAGGGCGTGAGGGACGGAAAGTAGGTGAACGTTCTCCGGGGTGCCATTCTCCCCGGCATGGGGTAAGCCGGGTTGTGCGCGAAGGAGGCGATCCATGACCCGACGGTGGTCGGAACACAGGCTGGCTCTGCTGGGGGTGGCCGGAACTCTCGCCGCCACCGTCCTGGTCTCCTGCCGGACTCCGCCTCTCCCGGAGTATTCCGTCGTCCGCCGCACGCGCCCCGACGGGGAGGTGGTGAGCTGCCGGCATCCGCCAGCCCCGTGGTTCGATACCGAGGACGCCGTCGGCATGGCTGCCGCATTCCCCGATCTCGTCCAGGCCATGGAGTCCTCCGAGCCTGCGGACGAGAAGGTGGACCGAGTGCTCGAAGCGGTGGACTCCCTGGAGACTCTGGAAGTCCTGGACTACCGATTCTGCCTCGAGTACGGGAGCGGCACACTCAGCGACCATGCCCACGAGGAGTGGGTTGGCACCGTCTATCCCCGGGCGGTGGAGTCTCTCGAGAAGCGCATCCCCTGATCACGCAACCGTTCCTCCTCCGCCGGTGTCAGACGGGGTGAGAGAGCGAACCTGTGGCGATCAACGAGCTCTTGTTTTGACAGAATCTCAATTGGTCGAGGCGGCCAGGACCGGCGATGAACGAGCCTACCGGGCCCTCTACGACAAGAACGTGGATCGGGTCTACCGTCTCACCTACCGAGTCGCCGGTGAGGACGATGTGGCCAAGGACCTTACCCAGGAGACCTTTCTCCGGGCGTTCCAGCGTCTCGACCAGTTTCGCGGTGACGCGGCGTTTTCCACCTGGCTGCACTCCATCGCGGTCTCCGTAGGCCTGAACTGGCTGAGGAAGGTTGATCGCCACCGCAGGAGGAACCAGTCGCTGGAAGGCGCCGCGCGCTTCGCCACCCGCGGGAAGAGAGTCGAGCCGGACCTGAAGGACCGGATCACCGAAGCCGTGGACGGACTGCCCGAGGCCTATCGAACCGTGTTTCTCATGTACGACATGGAGGGATATAGCCACCGCGAGATCGGCTCGGCCCTCGGCGTGGCCGAAGGAACGTCCAAGGCAAGGCTCTCCAGGGCCCGGGCCCTTCTCCGGGCGAGTCTGGGAGAGGAGATCAAGGAGTACCTGTGAATCATTCCGACGATCGGGACAGGGAGACGGACGGGCTCCGGGAGACCATCCGGAGCCATTACCACCCGCCCCCGCCCACACCCCGGGAAGAGATGTGGGCAGCGATTCGGGCCGAGCTCCCCGCGGTTCGACCGGCCCCCTCGCAGGAGGGCGCGCGAGTCGTGGAGCTGGACGCCGCCCGCCGGCGGCGAGGTTCCTGGATCGGGCGGACCCTCCGGTGGAGCGCCGCCGCGGCGGCGGTCCTCGTCCTGGGCATCGGGATCGGCCGCAGGACCGCTCCACACTCCACGGTGGCCTCCACGGAGGTGGTGAATCCGAAGGAGTCCGTGCTGAACGAGGCGGCATTGGACCACCTGGGGCGCACGGAATCTCTGCTCACAATGGTGAGGGCAGAGGGACGCTCCGGCGCCCTGGATCCCCAGGTGGGAGCGTGGGCCCGGGGCCTCTTGACCCAGACACGGCTCTTCCTTGATTCGCCGGGACCGACCGACCCGGCAATCCACGACCTCATGGAAGATCTCGAGCTGGTTCTGGCACAGATCGTAGGCGTGACCGAGGCGGAAGCGAAGGACGGCGACCGTGCACGGGCCGAGCTCAACCTGGCCCTGCATGGCATGGAGGATCGAAACGTACTGGCCCGCATTCAGGCCTTGTCCTGACCGGGCGACGAAATGGATCAGAGGAGATTGACGATGCGGAGGACGAACCGGAGGGCGGCGAGTATCGGGACGGGATTGTTGGCGGTGCTCCTAGCGGCCCCGCTGGCGGCGCAGAAATCTCTGGCTCCCCCGAGGACGCCGAGCTGGGAGGAGGGAGGCGCGCCGGCGCCCTGGCTCCAGGAGGATCCGGGGAGCCAGGCGTACGCCCGGGCGCGGGAGGCCCTCAACGGTCGCCAGTATGCCCAGGCAGCCGACCTCTTCCAGGAGCTCCGGGATCGGTATCCCGGCTCCGGGTACGTTGGCGATTCCTACTACTGGCAAGCGTTTGCCCTTTATCGTGAGGGGGGCCGAAGCAACTACCGGAGGGCCATGGAGCTCCTGACCACGCAGGCCCGGGAGCACCCGGACGCGACCAGCCGGGGCGACGCCGATGAGCTCCGCGTGCGCATCGAGGCCCAGCTCGCCCAGCGGGGAGACGCCCAGGCAGCCGCTGCCATCGCCCAGCAAGCCGCGGTGCCCTGCAGCGACGAGGACCAGGAGCTTCGCATCGCGGCACTCTCGGCGCTCATCAACATGAACGCCGACCAGGCGATTCCAATTCTCAGGGAAGTCCTCCAGAGTCGGGACGCCTGCTCGGTGGAGTTGAGGAGACAGGCCGTCTTCGTCATCTCCCAGAAGATGACCGACCAGTCCGTGGACATCCTCCTGGATCTTGCCCACCGGAATCCGGACCCCGATCCCGAGGTGCGGGAGCAGGCCGTCTTCTGGCTCTCCCAGGTGGACTCCGACGAGGCGGTGGACGCGCTGGCAGCCATCCTCCGGGAGTCCAACGACCCGGAGCTCCAGGAGCAGGCCCTCTTCGCTCTGTCGAAGCACTCCGGTGATCGGGCGTGGGCCATTCTCAGGGACTTTGCCCAGCGCTCCGATGCAGACCCCGAGGCCCGGGCCAACGCCATTTTCTGGATCGGGCAGTCCTCCCGGGGAGAGGCGTCGGCCTACCTCCGGGAGATCTACGGGAGCCTTCAGGACCCGGAGCTCAAGGAGGATATCCTCATGAGCGTGGCCCAGTCCAACGATCCCCAGCGCCAGGCTTGGCTCATGGACCGCGCTCGAGACCCCAACGAGGACCTGGACCTTCGCAAGAACGCCCTCTTCTGGATGGGACAGTCGGGAGGCATTCAAGCCTCCCAGCTGTCGGAGCTGTTCCACTCCTTCGAGGACCCGGAGATGCAGGAGCAGGTGATCTTTGTGGCCTCGCAATCCAGCGGGACCGAGGCGGTGGACTTTCTCATGGACGTGGCCCGAACGGCCGAGGACAAAGACATACGGGAGAAGGCCATCTTCTGGCTGGGTCAGAGCAATGATCCCCGGGTCCCCGAGTTCCTTCTCAGCCTGATCCGCGGATGAGGGCCCGGGCATCGCTGGCCATCCTGATGTTGGTCGCGGCTCCACGGGCTGCGGCCGGCCAGGGCCTGGCCGAACGGATCAGCGGGAGGCCGGACGGCGTGGTGCGATTCTCCTTCCCGGTCCGCGAGGGCGTGGAGATCTGCGACCAGGGCATCCGGATGCACGACCGGCACATGATGTGGCATTCCGCTGGGGGATGGAGCACGGAGACGGGTTGCACGCCGGGGCCAGCCGAGGTCGAGCTGACGCTGCGGGAAGGCCGCGTCCGCAATCTCGAGGTCGTGGGATCCTGGCGGGAGCCCACGACGGGGGCCACGGACCTTGGCCCGGTTCCGGCCCGGCAAGCCGCCGACTACTTCCTCACGCTGGCTCGCTCCCCGACCGCCCGGCACGCCGCGTCGGACGCTGTGTTCCCCATGGTTCTGGCGGACGTCGCGGCCGTGTGGCGCGATCTCCTGGCACTGGCGCGGGACCGGCAGGCCCTTGCGGAGGCTCGGGAGAGCGCCCTCTTCTGGGCAGGCCAGGAGGCTGCCGACGCGGTGACCGAGGGGCTGGCGGGGGTGGCCCTGGACGAGGACGAGGATCAGGATGTGCGAGACGCGGCAATCTTCGCCCTGTCCCAGCGTCCCCCGGACGAAGGCGTCCCGATCCTCATGGAGGTCGCCCGAACGGCGGGGGAGGCCAAGACCCGGAGGAGCGCCATGTTCTGGTTGGCCCAGTCAGGGGATGACCGCGTCATCGCATTCTTCGAGGAGATTCTCCTGGGCCGATCCGGCGGCGGATCGATCGCTCCCCGCCGCTGACCACGGGGACCCGCTGGCCATCTGCACGTCGCTCAGCGGGTTTCCAGACCCGGGTCAGGACGCACCCTGGGAGGCCATCCGATTGAAGAGGATGACCTCGGGCCGGTACTCGAAGTGCATGGCGTCGAAGTGGGACCACTTCCCTCCCCAGACGAAACCGTGGGCCTCGAACGCCTCGATTACGGCCTGGGGTGGACTCCACCGATCCTTCGGTGGGATCCGGTACCAGCCGTCCGGGTCGAGAACCCGACTCCAGCGCCAGTAGACCGGTCGGCCCCGGAAGGACGTGGGAACCAGATCGATAGCCAGGCCCCAGGAGTGGTAGCTTCTGCTCTCGGAGCCGGTGATATCGCGGTTGATGAAGGAGTACGCCACGTTGATGGCCGACACCCAGTCCGCCACCTCCTTCTCCTCCCGAGCCACTCTCCGGATGTCGGCCTCCACTTCGTGAAGGGCGTCCAGGCAGAACTCGTTGACGAAAACCTTCCGGCCCAGGAAGGTGGCCGATTGGCCGTGGGATCGGATCTCGGGCTCTGTGCGTCCGAAGAGCCGCTCCAACAGGTCCCGCGAGTATACCGGGTCCCCCGAGAGCGGGAGGGGTTCGGTGAGGGGCGCCAGAGAGTACTCGTAGAAGATTGGATCGAAGTGATCGGCCTCGGACAGGCGGTCTTCCGCCAGCATCCGTCCATCCTGGAAGAAGATGGGCTCCCCTCCGATCACGAACGCCGCGTCATCCTCGGTGAAGGTCATCGTGTCCACGAACTCACCATAGGCCGCGAGGAAGGCCCGGACCCGGAGGTCGTTGGCGAGCCCCTCCGGCCTCGGGACGGGATCGGATGCTGCGGACCTCGCGGGCTGGTCGGGAGCTTCCTCCGCCCGAGGCAGGGTGGCGGTGAGCAGACCTCCGAGGGCGATGGCCACCACCACGACCCAGACGACGGCAAAGCCGCCGACCCCTCCTCGTTTCTCAGCCGCCATCCGTTCCCCCGTCGTCGGCAATGGGCGGACAGGCCCGGTCCGGACCGGCCGTCCTCCCGGAGATCCCATTCCTAAGATCTCACCGCCGGACCTGACTCTTCAACCCTGCCATGTCCGGACGGGCCCAGCGGCGCATCCCGGAAGGGCCCGCGCAGCCCCAGGCCCACTACTTCTTCCGCCGTCCCAGCTCCACGGGAGCCGGGGCCCGCCGGCGGAACCTCCGCTCCCACCAGTTCTGGTACAGGTCCACGCTGAACATCAGGAGAAGGGTGAAGATGACGATCCACTGCGGGATGTATGGGAACGCGCTGGAGTTCACCGAGACCTCCGCCACATGCCCCCCCTCGAGGAAGAGCACGAAGCCGATCAACAGGAGCACGAAGAGCCCGAGGATCTCGAAATCCGGATTCTCCCTCATGAACCGCGCCAGGGGGTTGGCGAAGACCAGCATGAGGGCCACAGATACCACGACCGAGCCCACCATCACAGCGAAGACGTCCGTCATCCCCACCACGGTCAGAATGGAGTCGATGCTGAACAGGAGGTTCATCGCCACGATCACCGTCACCACCTCGGCGAAGCTGTCCGTCTCCTGGATCTCGTCCCCGAGCCCCTTGGCCTTCACGCGGAGCTCCTTCACCCCCTTCCAGATGAGGACCAAACCCCCGACGGAGAGGACCGCCGCCTTCACCGTGAAGGCCCCCTCCACATGGAGTCCGAAGGGGGAGCTGTCCACCCTCAAGAAGACCGTGGTGGCGAAAGAGAGGAGCCAGCTCACCAGGGCCAGGAGGCCGATCCGGAAGAACATGGCGAGAACGAGGCCCAGCTGGACCGCCAGGACCTGCCGGTGTCGCGGAAGCTTGGAGGCCAGGATGGTGATGATGATGAGGTTATCCGCTCCGAGGGCAATCTGGATCAGCGTCACGGAGAAGAGGGCGGCCCAGAAGCCTGGATCGGAGAAGAGCGCGAGCATGAAACGGTCTTTCGTTGTCGGTCATGGCCTGGCGGAAGAGAATCGGCGTCACTCCGGTCTCCCGACTCTCTCCCCCGTCTCGGAATCGAAAAGGGCGATCTTGTCCGGGTCCGGCGCAAGCTCCAGGGGCTCACCCTCCTCCACCGGCACCGAGCTGTCCACCCGGGCGACGAGGCGCAGACGGCCTCCTGCACCCGGACCGGACCCGAGCTCCTCCGAGAGGGGCCAGGAGTCGGGGCCCCCCGAAGACCGGATCTCCAGGTGCACGTACACGTCCGCCCCCGACCACTCCACGACCTCCACCGGGGCACGAAACGAGGCGCCGGCTTCCCGAGTCGTGACGGCATGAAGATGCTCCGGGCGGATCCCCGCGACGTAGCCGGCCCTCCCCGAAGGGAGCTGGTCCCGTAGCTCGGACGGCAGGGGGAGGGCAAGCATGGGTAGGATCAGTCTCCCGTCCTCCACCCGGGCCGGGAGAAAGTTCATCCCAGGGGAGCCGATGAACCCCGCCACGAAGAGGTTCCGGGGACGCTCGTACAGCTCTCGGGGGGTCCCGACCTGCTGAACCCTGCCCTTCCGGAGGACGGCAAGGTGGTCCCCCAGCGTCATGGCTTCGGTCTGGTCATGGGTCACGTAGATGGTGGTGGTGCCAAGGCGTTTCTGGAGCCTGGCGATCTCCGCCCGCATCTGGACCCGGAGCTTTGCATCCAGGTTGGAGAGGGGCTCGTCCAGGAGGAAGGCCACGGGCTCCCGCACAATGGCCCGGCCCATGGCCACCCTCTGCCGTTGGCCACCGGACAGGGCCCCCGGCTTGCGATCCAGGAGCTCGCCGATCTCCAGGATCTCCGCCGTGCGCCGCACGCGGGCATCCACCTCCCCTCTGTCCAGCTTCGCGAGCTTCAGCGGGAACTCGATATTCTGCCGTACGGTCATGTGGGGGTACAGGGCGTAGCTCTGGAAGACCATGGCCATGTTCCGATCCTTGGGGTCCACGCCGGTCACGGCCCTTCCGTCCACTCGGACCTCCCCGGAGGTGGGTGTCTCCAGCCCTACGATCATCTTCAGGAGAGTGGACTTTCCGCACCCCGATGGGCCTACGAGAATGAAGAACTCTCCGTCCTCGATGCTCAGGTGCGTGGAGGCCACGGCCTCCGTTCCGTTGGGATAACGCTTGCTGACGCCCTCCAGGGTGATCTTGGCCATGAGGGACGTCCCTTACCCTTTCACGGCGCCGGCGGTTAGACCGGCCACGATGCGACGCTGAAAGAGGAGGATGACCACGATGACCGGGATCGTCACGACCATGGACGCCGCCGCGATGGAGCCCGCGGGGAGCTCGAAGCGGGAGCTCCCGGTGAAGAAGGCGATGGCTACGGGAACGGTCCGGGAGGCGTTGGTGGAGGTGAGGGCGGCCGCGAAGAGGAAATCGTTCCAGGCGAAGATGAAGACGAGGATGGCGGTGGTGAAGACGGCTGGGGCCGCCAGGGGCACGATCACGTAGCGGAAAGCCTGGAACGGGGTCGCGCCGTCCACGCGGGCGGCCCGGTCGAGGTCCCAGGGAATCTCCCGGAAGAACGCGGACAGGGTCCAGATGGCCAGGGGGAGCGTGAAGGTCATGTAGGGCAGGACCAGGCCCAACCAGGTGTCGAAGAGACCTACCAGCCTCCAGAGGTTGAAGAGGGGGCCGATCACCGCAATGGGAGGGAACATGGCAATGGACAACGCCGCCCCGAGCACCATCCGCCGTCCGCGGAACCGGAGGCGGACGATGGCATAGGCCGCGAACATGGCAAAGACCACGGCCAGGAGCGTGGAAATGGAGGCGATCCCCAGAGAGTTTCCGAGAGCTGCCGGGAACTGTGGGTCGTGGAAGACCGTCCGGTAGTGATCCAGGGTGACCTGGCGCGGGAGGAAATGTCCGTCGTTGAGGTCCGACGCGGGTTTGAGAGACAGGGAGGCGATCCACGCCACGGGCAGCAGGGCGTAGAGGACGACCAATACGGGTCCGGTCCGCCAGAAGGCCCCCTCCAATCCTCCGGCCGACGAGGTCATGGTAGCCCTCCCTCGCCTGTGAGGCCCACTCCGAACCCCTTGATGAAGGTCACGGCCAGGGCCACCACAGAGAGGAAGATGAGCACCGCCACGGCGGATCCCAGCCCGAGGTTCAAGCGGGTGATGAGGACCTGGTAGCCCACGAGAGAGACCGTCTCCGTGCCCTGGGCCCCCCGGGTCTGGATGAACACGGTGTCGAAGATCCGGAAGGCATCCAGGGTCCGGAAGAGGAGGGCCACCAGGAGGGCCGGCTTCATGAGGGGAAGGGTGATCCGGAAGAACCGCTGCCTGGCCGATGCGCCGTCGACCCGGGCGGACTGAAGAAGGTCCTCGGGCACCAGCGTGAGACCCGCCAGAAGGAGAAGGGCCATGAATGGCGTCGTCTTCCACACCTCGGTGAGGATGATGACCAGGAACGCCGACCAACGATGGCTGAGCCACGCGAGGTCCAGGCCAAGGAAGGGGTTCACGAACCCGGTGACCGGATCGAAGGCGAACTTCCACGCCAGCGCCGCCACCACCGTGATGATCCCGTAAGGAACGAGAACCGAGGCGCGAACCGTTCGGCGAGCAAAGACCACCCGGTGCATCACGACAGCCAGCGCCATGCCCAGAACCAGCTCGATGGCCACCGACACCACGGTAATGATCACCGTGTTGAAGACCGCCTGCCACCACGCATCCGAGCTGAGGACGCTCAGGTAGTTGTGCAAACCCACGAAGCCCCGGCGATCCGGAAACCTCAGGTCGTACCGGAAGAGGGAGAGCCAAACCGCGTACAGGATCGGGTACCCGGTGACGGCGAGCATGGCCGTCACCGCCGGACCACACAAGACCCAGCCCAGGCGCTCCTCGTTGCGAATCCCGTCCCGACTTCCCCCCACGCTCACAGCAGACCCTCCGAGCGCAGGGCTCGCTCCACCGCCTTCCTCAGCCGGGCCAGAGTGGACCGGGGCTGGATGCTCGTCAGCGGGTGGAGGGTCCGGCTGATGGCCAGAGAGATGTCGCTGTACAAAGGAGTCTGCGGACGCTGTACCGCGTCCTTCAGCGTCTCCCGCAAGAGGTCCGCGAAGGGAAACGTCCTCCGCACTTCCGGATCGTCATACAGAGCGAGGGTCGTGGGAGGCAGGCCGCCCCGGGCGGCCGCCTTCCTCTGGTTGGCGGGGGAGGCGAGGCAGGCCGCGGCACGAAACGCCAGCCCGGAGTGACGGGAGAAAGCGCCGACCCCCAGGTTGATCCCCCCGATGGTCACTCGGCTGGGCCGACCCGGGACCACTCCCGGCCACCGGGCCCAGCCCATGTGTGCCGCCACCTCCGGGGCATTCTCCCGTGCGCTGGGCCACACGAAGGTGTAGTTCACCATGAAGCTCGCCTTCCCGGTCTCGAAGGCCAGGCGGCTCTGATTCTCCCGGGCACTCTCCAGGCTCGGGTCCGCGGCGGAGGAGGTGGCGAGGCGGTGCATGATCCCGAGGGCTTCCAGCGTGGGCTGGGAAGGAAGGGCAACCTTGGCGGTGTCCTCTCCCGGGCCAGACCCTCCCTCCGCCCCCCCCTCGTCCAGCACCCGTCCGCCGGCCGAGGCCAGGAGAGAGAGGAAGAAGACCGTCAGGCCCTCGTACCGCTCCCCCTGGGCCTCGATCCTTCCTGTGTCGCCGAGCCGCTCCGCCATGGCGATCATCTCGTCCCATGTCGCCGGGGGACGCGGCACCCGGTCCGTCCGGTACCACAGGAGCTGGGCGTTGGTGGTGAAGGGCGCCGCCCACAGGCGACCCCTGTAGCTGCCGCTGGCCACTGCGGCCTCCAGGCGACCGTCGGTCACCTGTCGCGCCTCTTCTTCCGGCCAGGGGAGGATCCAGCCCGCCTGGGCGAACTCCGCGGTCCAGATCACGTCCATGCCGATGAGGTCGATATCCGAATCCTCCGCGGCGAGCCGGCGCACCAGTTGCTCCCGCTGTTGGTCGGCGTCGGCGGGGAGGGGAGCGAGATGGATCCGGTAGGCGCCGTCCGAGGCCCGAGAGCAGGAGTCGGCGGCATCGGAAAACGCCCCCGACGGCTCCTGGAAGACGTACCACTGGAGTCTGGGCACCTCGGTCTCCGGGCTGGAGCAGCCGGCGCCGAAGAGGCCGGCGAGAACGAAGACGGAAACGACCGCCCCCACCCGCGCCGGAGCTCGTCCCGGAATCTCCCGCCCCTCCGGTCCCATATACGGATGTGCAGTGATGGGCCCCCCTCGTTCGATTCACCCCCCTGTGTTCCACCCCTTCGCTGGACAAAAGGTCGTCCAGAGGAGTTTGCCGAGGCCGAGCTCGAGAAGTAGGTCAGGCAGGACGCCCGAGCCACGCCTCGAGCGTGGTCTCAGGCGGGCCGAAGAGACGGTTGGCGTCGCCGGGATCGCCCAGCTCCCCCACCCGCTCGAAGTAGGCCATGAGGTCCAGGGCATGCTCCAGAAGGCGATTGCGCGTGAGAACCGCCATGGCCCGGAGGAGCCAGGCCGGCGGGTTGCCGACCTTTCGGATGTCGGGGTGGCGGGCCTGGAGGTATCGGTCCAGTGCCTCTCGCAGGGTGAGGGCCTCCGGACCGTGAATGACGAAACGCCGGTTCCGGGCCTGGGGCTCTTCGAAGGCCTGGGCGGCGATCCGGGCGAAATCCGCCGCGGCCACGAAGTGATAGCGATTCGGGTCCTTGCCGATGAGTATGGCCTTCCCGCCGCGGACGAACCTCGCCAGCGTCTCGAAGAACCATCCGGGGGCAAGAACGGTCCACTCCAAGCCGCTTTCCTCGAGGTACTTCTCCGCTTTAAGCTTACGCGCCGTCAGAGGGAACCACCCGTTCTCCTCCAGGGCCGTGCACCCGGACACGTAGAGGACGCGCCGCACCGTCCCCCTCCTGGCCGCCGCCTCGACCACGCTGCCCACGCACTCCCCTTCCCGGGGGCTATCGATGCTCAAGACGACGCCGGAGCACCCGTCCAGAGCATGGTCGAGCCCGAGCCCTGATTCCGCGTCGGCCTCCGCCACCTCCTGGCCCGGCCCGAAGAGTCGAACGGCTCGGTCGGCGTTCCGGCTCACGACCCTCACGCTCTGACCCCGACGCTCGAGCTCCTCCACGATAGGGGACCCCACCAGGCCCGTTCCTCCGAAGACCGCGATCTTCATGGCAGCTTCCTTGGCTGGCCATGGCCCGCCTCCGGCTCATCCCGAGGCGCGAACCACCTCGGCCACGGCTTCTCCCAGCTCCCTGGTGCTGGCCTTTCCACCCATGTCCGGCGTCCGGAGGTCCCGCTCCCCAAGCACCGTTTCAATGGCCGACTCCACGGCTCCCGCCGCCTCGGTCTCGCCGAGGTGCTCCAGCATGAGCGCCCCCGACCAGATCTGCCCGATGGGATTGGCGATCCCCTTCCCCGCGATGTCCGGCGCCGACCCGTGAACGGGCTCGAACATGGACGGATAGTTGCCCTCGGGATTGATGTTGGCGGACGGAGCGATGCCGATGGTGCCGGCCACCGCCGGCCCCAGGTCGGAGAGAATGTCTCCGAAGAGGTTGCTGGCCACAACCACGTCGAACCAGTCTGGGTGCAACACGAAGTTGGCCGCCAGGACATCCACGTGGTACTGGTCGGCCCTCACGTCCGGGAACTCTCCGGCAATGGCCCGGAATCGCTCGTCCCAGTACGGCATGGTATGGACGATCCCGTTGGACTTGGTGGCGGAGGTAAGGTGCTTCTTGGGTCGGCTTCGGGCCAGCTCGAAGGCATGCCGGAGAATCCGGTCCACGCCCTTCCGCGTGAAGACGCTGAGCTGCTCCACCCTCTCCCCCTTCCCCCCAACGTCGCGCCGCCCCCCGATCTCGGAGTACTCTCCCTCGCTGTTCTCGCGTACGACCACGAAATCGATGTCCTCCGGACCACGATCCCGCAGGGGGGTGGGGACTCCGGGCATGAGGCGTACCGGCCGGATGTTCACCCATTGGCGCAGCATTCGGCGGATCGGGATCAAGAGGCCCCAGAGGGAGATATGATCCGGGACGCCCGGAAAGCCCACGGCGCCGAGGTAGATGGCATCGTGGGCCTGAATCTCCTGGAGGCCATCGTAGGGCATGAATCGACCCGTCTTCAGGTAGCGGTCACAGCTCCAGTCCTTTTCGTCCCAGCTGAAGCGGAACCCGAACCGGGAACCGGCCGCCTCCAGGACCCGAATCCCCTCGGGCATCACCTCCACCCCGATCCCGTCGCCGGGGATCACGGCAATTCGATAGTCGGTCACTTCTCCTCCTCCTGGTGCACTCCCCCCGAACCCCTTCTTGAATGATCCTGCTTCAGAAGCCCATGGGCAATCCTTCTCCACCTTCCCGCAGCTACGGAGGGCGGCTACGCCTCCCCCGGGCCCCCTGGACATTTCCCCTGCATGACGCCTTTTTCCATGGGTCAAGGTCATCCAACTCGACCTGTCTCCTTCGCCGGCCCGACGGAGGGAGGAGGCCGACCCTCCCGATACCCCGCGGCCCAAGGAGCCGAAGGCCGGGTAACGATACGGAGGACGTGATGGAGAGGATCATCCCGTGAGGATCGTGGGCGGCACGTGGGCCGGGGTCTCCCTCGCCTCCCCGGGGGCCCGGGTCCGTCCCACGCAGGAGGATCTGCGGGCCGTGTGGATGGACGAGCTCGCCACCTTCCTGCCGGGGGCAAGGGTGCTGGATCTGTTCGCCGGCTCCGGCGCGGTGGGCTTGGAAGCCATTTCCCGAGGAGCCGCCGCCGCCGACTTCGTCGAGAACGGCTCCGCGGCTCTCCACGCCCTGAAGGCCAACCTCGCGAGAATGAGAGTGAAGGAGCGCACCCGCCTCTTCAAGCGGGACGTCTTCGTCTTCTTGCAGAAGGTTCCTCAGCTCAAGTACGACCTGGCCTTCGCCGATCCTCCCTACAACTCCAGGCTCGCCGAGCGGCTGGTCACCCTTTGGCGTCAGCGGTTCTTCAGCCGGATCTTGTCGGTGGAGCACCCCGCGAGCCGCACCCTACCCGGCAAGGGTGTCCGTCACGTCTTCGGAGACTCGGCAATCACGACCTTCCGCGCCCCTCCCAATCCGACCCTCGCCGCGAAGGGGGCTTCGGTCCCCAATGGCGAGAACGGGTCCCGAAACTGAGCCGGCTACCAGCCCCGGAGGCACCGTGCCCCACCTCGTGCTCGAATACAGCGCCAACCTCGCGGATCGGGCACCCGACCGGTCCCTCTTCCTCGATCTTCACCGCCTCCTGGAGTCCGTGGCCGGCATCCGGATCGAGAACTGCAAGAGCCGTTGGCGGAGGGTCGACGACTGGACCGTGGGAGAAGGGGATCCCGGCTCCGCCTTCGTGCACCTCGACATCAGGTTCCTGGAGGGGAGATCCCCTCAGGTGCAGCGGGCGGTGGGAACGGCCACGCTCGGTCTCCTGAGGGAGCGGTTCTCCGCCGCCCGAAACGGCCTGGATCTCCAGATCACGGTGGAGATCCGGGAGATCAGAAAGACGGCATATTTCAAGGACCCACCCGCCCCCCTTGCACCGCCTCCCCTCAAGCAGGTCTGAGGCGGTCCGGGGACCCGATCCGCCGGGTCAGCCGCCGCCCCCCACCTCTCGAGGATACTCCGCCTCTCCGTCCAGACACCATCGGACGAACTCCCGGAGGTCCTGGTTCGCGTTCTCCAGGTCCTCCTTGCGGAGGTACATCATGTGCCCGCTCTGGTACCAGGCGAACCGGAAGCGATTCGCGAAATCCCCGCCCGGCTCCAGGTGGGAGATGGTGTACATGGCGGTGAAATAGTCCGTGGCGGCATCGAAGTAGCCTCCCTGTACCAGCACCTTCATGTACGGGTTGGCCTGGAGCGCGGAGCGAAGCATGTCCCCGACGTTGGCCCCGTCCTCGCGATTCCACGGCCGCACAGGTCCCCATATGTTGTACTGCAGATCCGGGTCGTAACCCAGCTCCTGGCGTAGATAGAGGTTCACGGCGTTCCCGAAGGGACCGTCCCAATCCGCCATGGCAGGGTCATACGCCGGAGTCTCGCCGGCAGCGTCCAGGTCGACCCCCAGGTAGCGGGAATCGAGCCTTCCCACCGTCAGGCGCTGGTCTCTCAGGAGCTCCTTCCAGAAGCGACCGCTGTCCACCCGGAGGTTCGCAGAGAGGACGTACTCCTCGCTGAGGCCCGTGTAGCGGGCAACCCGGTCCGCCATCGCTCTGCGCTGGGAATCGTTCAGTCGGTCCCCGCGGACCAGAGCGGGCAGATACTCGTCCAGGGCGAAGACCTCCACCTCGTCCAGCAGGTCCCGGAGGGGACGAGCCTGGAGATCGGGAACGAGCCGGCGGTGGTACCAGGCCGTCGCCGCCCGCTGCGGAAGAGACGTGGCATAGGCCACGTCCGGCCCCGCCTCCACGTCCAGGCCGGTCATGGAGACCAGCATGACTCCATTCAGGTAGATCTGGTAGGCGTCGGCGAGGTAGCCCGCCAGGCCAGAGGCCCGGGTCGTGCCGTAGCTCTCTCCGATGACGAACTTCGGTGACGCCCACCGGTTCTTCCGGACGATGAAGAGGCGTATGAACTCTCCCACCGACTCGATGTCGGCCAGGGTGCCGTGGTACATGTGCTCGTCCTGCCCCTCCACCATCCGGCTGAAGCCGGTGGCGACAGGGTCGATGTACACGATGTCGGCCACATCCAGGATGGACTGGGGATTGTCCTCCAGCCCCACCGGCGGCCGGAGAGCAAAGCCCTCGTCGTCGTACTGCACCCTCCGCGGCCCAGTGTACCCCATGTGCATCCAAACCGAAGCGGTGCCGGGGCCGCCGTTGAAGGAGAAGATCATGGGGCGGGTCGAGCCTTCCGGGACCCCGTCCCGGGTGTACGCCACGTAGAACATCTGTGCCGTGACCTCGCCGTTCCTTCGGATGGGAAGCGTGCCGGCCTCGGCGGTGTAGCGGACGGTCTCCCCCCGGATGGTGGTGGTGTGCTGTGTCACGACGGGCTCGGCAGGCAGCAGCTCCAGCTCCTGGGCCTGCTGCGGCCCTGGAAAGAGGGCCCGGATCGCGAGGGCGAGAAGCGCAGCCATCGGTGGGCGGTAGGGCTTGGGCTTGGGCATCCTCATGGTCTACCTTCCAGGCGTCTGACTCGGGGCGTGGGATTGAAGGGACGGTACATCCGGACCGGGACTTCAGCAATCGTGAACATACCCAACCATGCCGCTGCCGCTGCGACCGCCACCTTTCGGACGGCCTTCGGAAAGGCGGCCTTCCCGACCCGGGTCTCCCGTGCGCCGGGAAGGGTGAACCTGATCGGTGAGCACACCGACTACAACGGCCTGCCGGTCCTCCCCATGGCCCTGGGAAAGGAGATCCGCGTCTTCTTCAGGACCCGGGACGACTCCCTGGTCAGAGTGGCCAACACCGATCCGGAGTTCCGGCTCCGAAGCTTCCGTCTTTCCACGGAAATTCCCTCCGGGCCCCAAGGGGATTGGGGGAATTATCTGAAGGCGCCCTGCCAGTCGCTCACTCGGCGGTTCGGCTCTCTCCGGGGAATGGACGCCGTGGTGACCTCCTCGCTCCCGGTCGCGTCGGGGCTTTCCTCCTCCTCCGCCCTTGTCATCGCCATGGGCCAGGCACTCCTCCATGGAAACGATCTCACGCTTCCGACCCTGGAACTGGCCGAGGCCATGGCCCGGGCCGAGCGATACACGGGGACCCAGGGAGGGGGGATGGATCAGGCCATCGCCCTCGGCGCCCTGGCCGGTCACGCGAGCCGGATCGAGTTCGATCCCCTTCGCCTCTTTCCGATCCCCATCCCTCCTTACTGGCGCTTCGTCGTGGCCCACACGCTGGTCCGGGCCGAAAAGTCCGGCGCCGCACAGACAGCGTACAACGAGCGGACTCGGGAGTGCCGTGAGGCTCTCGACCTCCTGCGAGAGGATCCCAACGACACGCTGACCTACCCGCAGCTCCTTGCCCGACGGGAGCTCTCCGGGCTCCTGGACACGGCCGCACGGCGTCTTCCGGAGTCCCTCTTCCGGCGGTTCCGCCACGTCGTCACGGAAGGCCGGCGGGTCTACGAGGCCGAGATCGCCCTGCGGGAGGGAAGCATCCGGGTTTTCGGAGATCTCATGAACGCTTCCCACGAGAGCCTCCGCCTGGATTACGAGGTGAGCTCTCCGGAGCTGGATCTGCTCGTGGCCTGCGCGCGGGAGGCGGGCGCGGTGGGAGCCCGTCTCACCGGGGCGGGATTCGGTGGCTGCGTCGTCGCCCTCATCGAGGCCGGCGGAGCAAGACCTTTCCTGGAAACGCTGGAGGCAGCCTACTACCGGGAGAGGCACCCGGACGTGGCTCGGGAAGGCGTCCTCTTCATCGCCGAGGCATCCTCCGGAGCCACGGTGGAGGCCCTTGGCCGGAAGTCTGCCCCTTAGCTGCCTTGATCCGGCGTCAGCCCCCGGAGCTCCTCTCGAGGTAGGAGACGATTTCCCCGGCCTGTTCCTCCGTGATTCCCCCTACGCTCCTCTGGTCCATGTATTGGCGCATCGTTGCCACGATGGCCGGCCACCGGGCGGCGGGATAGCTCGCCGGATCCGGCAAAGCGTGGCAGAGCCCGCATTTCTCCTTGAAGAGCTCCTGGCCGGGACCCGTTGGGGGCTGAGCCCCCCCGGAGATGGCGTGGAGAGCGTGGGCCTGGTAGTAGGCCAGGAGGCTGTCTTTCTGCCCGGAGGTCGGGAGGGGCACGTTCGCCCCATCTCCCCGTGCTCCACCCATCATCCCACCCATCATCCCGCCCCCCATGCCCGTCCGGGACATCCGCTCCATCCGCAGGAACATGTTCCGGAGAATCGGGGACCAGTCGGCTGCCGAATGGGAGGAGGGCGCCGGAACGCCGTGGCACGAAGAGCAGAACCTGGCTGCCAAGGTGGCCCCGGTGGAGAGGGAATCGGGAAGCCGGTCTCCTGGCACGCCGACAGGCTCCAGGAGGATCCGGCTCAGATCCACCCCGGGAGAGGAGCTGCTTGCGTCGGTCCCGGACTCGTCTGGGTCGGACCCGCGTGCGCACCCGGCGAGGAGACCCGCGCAGCAGACCATGATCAGAATCTTCGGGGCCGAGCCGTGGCCCATTGCCTTCCGGGGACGCCACCTCATGACCCGTTCCTCTCCCGACGGCCTACCGGACCCCCACGCGGGGGAGTACCCGGAAGATGCCCGCCATGGCGGCCGTGGCCACGACAAGGCAGGGGATTCCGGCCCCCAGGTTGCCGTATAGGACGAATCCCACCCCGAATAGGGCTGCATACACGGCGGCCACCCCGAAGAACCACCCCAGCAGTCCCGCGGCTACCCCCCCAGCCTCGGGACCCGGGTCCCCGGGCCCCAGGTCCAGAATCCTCCGCCACCCCGACCCAAAGGGGCGGATCTCCTCGTAGAAGCTCCTGAGCTTCTCCTTGGAGGCGGGTGCGGTGAGGAGCGTCACCACCAGCCAACCCACCGTGGTGATCGCCACACCGATCACCAGCTGAGCAGAGGCATCCAGGGCGCCGAATCCCAGGCGAACGTGAACGAAGTGGAAATAGAGGGCCACCAGAAACGAGATCCCCATGGCCGCCACCTCGCTCCAGGCATTGACTCTCCACCAAAACCATCGGAGCAGGAAGACCAGGCCCGTTCCCGCACCGATCTGCAGGAGGATCTGGAAGGCCTGGAGGGCGTTCTCCAGCCACAGGGACACGATGCCGGCCAACACGATGAGCCCGACCGTCACGATCCGCCCTACGGCGACGTAGTGTCGCTCGTCCCGGTCCCCGGCGACAAAGCGGCGGTAGAAGTCGTCCACCACGTACGACGCGCCCCAATTGAGGTGGGTGCTTATCGTTGACATGTAGGCCGCCGCCAGCGAGGCCACCACCAGGCCCAGAAGGCCGTGGGGGAGAAACACCAGCATGGCCGGGTAGGCCAGATCGTGCCGAATGATGGACGGATCCAGGTGCGGAAAGGCCGTCTGGATGGACTCCAGAGTGGGGTAGACCAGGATGGAGGCGAGGGCCACGAGGATCCAGGGCCAGGGCCGGAGGGCGTAGTGGGCCACGTTGAACCAGAGCGTGGATCCCATGGCCTCCTTCTCGTTGCGGGCCGCCAGCATCCGCTGAGCCACGTACCCTCCGCCCCCGGGCTCCGCACCCGGGTACCAAGTGCTCCACCACTGGACGGCCACGGGTACGATGAACACGGCGGCGGCCGTCCTCCAGTCGGCAAAGTCGGGAAGGAAGGAGAGCTTTCCCTGGAGAGCCGGGTTGCTCACGAGGCCCGTCAGGCCCCCGACCTCGGGTTGGATCACGGCGTAATAGGCAGCGGCCACCGAACCGACCATGGCAATAACGAAGAGGAGCAGATCCGTCACTACCACCCCCCAGAGCCCGGAGGTGGCGGAGTAGAGAACAGTGACCGTCCCCGCCAACAGTACGACCTGGTACTTCCCCACTCCCAGGAGGACCCCCCCGATCTTGATGGCCGCCAACGTCACCGTGGCCATGATCATGACGTTGAAGAACACCCCGAGATAGAGGGATCGGAAGCCTCTCAGGAAGGCTGCCGGAGCACCGGAGTAGCGGAGCTCGTAGAACGCCATGTCCGTGAGCGCACCGGAGCGACGCCACAGTCTGGCGTAGAAGAAGACCGTGCACATGCCCGTGATGACGAAGGCCCACCAGAGCCAGTTCTGGCTCACCCCCCCGGTTCGAACCATGTCCGTGACCAGGTTGGGTGTGTCCGTGGAGAAGGTGGTCGCCACCATGGACGTGCCCAGAAGCCACCAGGGGAGCTTCCGTCCTGCCAGGAAGAACTCGTCCATGCCCCGGCCCGCCCTACGGGCGAAGTAGAGGCCCAGGGCCAGCACGATGAGTCCGTAGGTCACCACCACGAGCCAATCGGTGGTCGTCAGCTGCATCGCTTCACTCCCTGCCCGGGGTTCTCGCCCGGGCCCGGAGACCCAAGCGCCCTGTCGGCAACGGCTCGATCCATTTCCCCGTCATGTCCAGAGCGGGTCCGTGTACAGGCCCTCCCGGGCCATCTCCGCGAGCCGCTCCGCTACCCATTCACGGTCCTCCGGGTGCGTCAGGCCGAAGAACCCGTCCTGGGCCTCGAGAACCCGGACCCGGGCGTCCCCGGAGCCCAGGACCCGATTGACCTCGGTGGGAATGAGGAACTCCGGCTCCCTCGCGGGCCCCTGATCCCCGCCACTCGGTGGGTCCGCAGGGCGAACCGGTCCTGAGGCCAGGGACTCCAGGAACCGGCCGAAGCCCGCTTCCAGGAGAGGGAAAACGTCCGGTGTAAGGGCCCAGAAGTTGGTGGAGACCACCTCGTCTCCCGCGAGAATCACGCCCTCTCCGGGAACGGTCCGTCCCACGATCGCCTTCTCGGTACGGCGGATGTCCAGCACCTCCTCCACCCTCTCCAGCCATCCTTCGCGACTCACCCTGCAGACTCCCCGGCTCACGCCCCCTTGACCGGAGAGGGTAGCATCCAGCCGATAGGCCACCAGACCGAAGGATGGTGGCCCCGCCCGTGGCTCATCCGGATCCTCGTTCAGGAGAGAGAAGGCCTCGACGTAGGCCGACGCGCCATAAAAGTCGTCCGCATTCACCACCACGAACGGGTCGGGCAGATGGCGGCGGGCCGACAGGAGGGCATGGGCGGTACCCCAGGGCTTTCGGCGGGTTGAGAGGAGGGCCTGGAGGGCGGAATCGCTCAGGGACGGGATCGAAAGGCCACAGAGGTCCGACAGCTTCTGCGGGTGGTAGATCACCTCCAGGTCCCTGGGCCACCTCGCCCGAACGTGGACCTGGAAGCGCGATTCAAGCTCCTCCCGGACGATCAGGACGGCCCGGGAGAATCCCGCCATCCGGGCGTCGTGCGCGGAATAGTCCAGGAGGGCCTCACCACCGGGTCCGACCGGCTCGAGTTGCTTGAGACGTCCGAATCGGGTGGAGAGACCGGCGGCGAGAAGAACGAGGGTCGGAGTCATGGCGCAGTACGGTACTACCTCCCGGGCTTTTCCGCGACAGGAGCAGGAATCCGAGGCAGGGGGGAGGACGAGGATTACCTTCTGACCGGGAGCTTCGGGGGAAGACTGCCGCCGGTCCCGCGGACGCGTCCGACTGCCGTTCCGGAGGGGAGGCGAGGAGGTGCGCAGAACGGCCCTCCCCATCCCCTGGACGGACTCTTGAAATCGTAAAGATCCTGGGTCCGCACCGCCCCGACCATCAGGTGCCGATGCGAAGACACTGGCCCAGGAGATCCCGCTGGACCCGGTCCGGCCGATCAAGGATCTCGTAGAGCTCGTCCAGGTACTCCAACGTGTCTTTCAGGCGCCCCTGGTCCAAACCCTCCTGGTTTCGCCACAGGTCGTAGATCTCTTCCTTCCTCTCCTTGAAGAGCTCGACGATGGCCTGGTACTCCTCGGGCCGGCGGTTCATCTGGTCGGGGCAGAACCCTCGGAAGAGGCGCTGTCGCACGGAGCGGATGGAGAGGCGCTGGTCGGGCACCGCATACCTGGCATCGACGATTCCCGAGAAGTCGAAATCGAAGGGGACGGTGGTTGCGCGGCCATCGGGAAGCCGAACCAGCTCCATATTGTGCATCTCGGCCCCGGACCAATCCGTGTTGCCGATCATGTACTGGAAGAACTCCACCAGGATGGCCTGGCGGTGCTCCAGGAGTACCGGGTTCAGCTGCCCGCCCTGCCAATCCTGCTTCAGGCCGCCGTTGCGGGTGGCCATGTCCGAGTCGTCCTCCAGGAGGAACGCGTACCGGGTAAACGAATCGTCCTCCCCCGACCCGTCCACGTAGGTCACCCGGGCCAGGCGGGCACGGAAGCTCAACGGCGTAAGAAGGTTGAGCATCCGGTATGTCAGATATTCGGCCAGGACGTATTGCTCCCAGTAGTCCTGACCGAGCTTCCAGGGGGACACGACCTTGATCTTGTCCTGGCCCTGGAAGAGGGTGCCCTCCACCTCGCCCTTCTTCACATTCAGGCGCAGAGGTGGAAACTCGCGGTTCTTCTTGGAGAGCCGAAAGTTGCCTCGGGTCCGGATATTGATCTCCTGCCGCCCGGCGGAGCCGTCCTGGTCGACCCACTCCACCACCGCGGGCCGCTCCTCCGAGTCTTCATCGCTTCGATCCTCCCGCCGGATCGTGTGGAAGTCCGCAGTCAGCGTCATCTGCAGGACCGCGTGGGTAGCAAAGAGAGGCGCCGTCTCGGCGGCCTGGATGTCCTCCGGCGTCGGAAGCTCCTGGGCCCGGCCTGGACCGGGAACAGAGAAGGAAGCCACGGCGCAAAGAAACGCCACGGCCAGCGGAGGCCGAACGGTCGGGCTCATGGAGGCAACCCTCCCCTGCTGCTCGGAGTTGGTGGCGATGAATCCACCTCAAGGTAGGGAGGGAAGCCTGGCACGGGCCAGAGTCTTCTCCGCCACCTCCCTTCCACGGACCCCGGACTGGCCAAGCCCTCCCAAGTCCGTATCTTCCGGGGTTTGCTCAATCAGGGATGTCTTGCCCTTCGACCCCGGGACGCCCCATGCCCTTGAAAGGTCGCGCACGCACGGCGCTTCGTTTCGCTCGCTCGCTCGCTTTCCTTCTACCCTCGGTGATTCCCTTTCCCATCCACGGCCAGGAGCGTCCCCCGGTCCTCCGCTGGGGCGCGGAGGTGCGGCCCCGCTCGGAAATCCGAAGACCGGTGGAGAATGGTTGGGACGGTGTGACCTCGATGCGGACACGCATCTCGCTGGACGCCCTCATGGAGCCTGGACTTCGCCTCGTCGTCCAGATCCAGGATGTGAGGGATTGGGGAGAAGAGAGCAGCGTCCGGGATCGAAACGCCGACGCTGTGGACTTTCACCAGGCGTTCCTGGAGGTGGCGTTTCTTCCGGCGGTGGGCGGCCTGGTCCGAGCAGGCCGACAGGAGGTGGGACTCGCCGAGCAACGCCTCGTGGGAGCGCCGGACTGGGGACAGGCGGGCCAGACATTCGATGGGGCCCGTTGGATCCGTCCCCTGGGAGAAGGTCGCCTGGAGTTGGTCTACCTCAAGATCCGGGAGGACTCCTCTCCTTCGCATGACGGCAGCGCCGACCTGACGGCCGCGTGGTACTCGGCGCCCCTGGGGGGACTCGGTTCCGCGGACCTCCTGGGTGTCCACGATCGCGGAGATGGAACGGGACGCACGCGGCAGACCACGGTGGGAGGGGTCTGGAGGACTGGGAGTGAGTTGTTCTCCGCCCGGGCCGAGGGGCTCTATCAGTTCGGAAGAAGGGGAGGGAGAGACGTAGAGGCGTTCATGTTCGCGGGCGAGGCGGGCATGACCGTTGCACGGGGCCAGGGAACGATCACCCTATGGTATGACTACCTCTCGGGGGACGCGCATCCGGACGACGACGAGATTGACTCCTTCTCCACGCTCTTCGGTGCCCGCAACCGGTACTACGGGCGGGCGGACTACTTCACGGACGTCCCGACCGACACCCGTGGACTCGGGCTCGTGGACGCAGCGTTGAAGCTCGCCTTCAGCCCTGGCGGCGATCTTTCCCTGAACCTGGACCTCCACGAGTTCCGAACCGCGCAGGATCAGAGTCTCACCCGCGCCCGCCTCGGGGAGGAGGCGGACCTGTGGGCCCGGGTCAGGGCTCGCCAGTACCTGACGGTCCAGGCGGGGTACTCTCTGACGTGGTCCGGACCCGCCATGGAGGCCCTCGGCCTGCTGGAGGGCACGGGGCATTTCGGCTACGTCATGACTTCCCTTCGATTCTGATCCACTACCTCCGTGACAGGAGTGGGATCACGTGGGCCTCGATGGTTTCCCCTCGTACTTCCGCCAGGGCGAGGCTCACGGGCCTGGATCCTCTCACGGGACCCGCGCTTCCGGGATTGACGTACAGAACTTCCCCCAACTGGCGGACCTCCGGCTGGTGGGTATGGCCCGAGACGACGGCCTGAAAACCCGATCCCTCGGGATCCAGATCCATCTCCGCGAGGTCATGGATGACAAAGATGAGGGTCTCCTCGACCTCCACCACCTCGCTCACCGGCAGGGCCGAGACCCACTCGCCTCGGTCCGTGTTGCCCCGGACCACCGACACCGGAGCCAGCTTCTCCAGGTCATGCAGGATCGCGGGGTCACCGACGTCCCCCGCGTGGATGATGTGGCTCACCCCCCTGAACGCCCTGAGCACCTCCGGCCGCAACAGTCCGTGGGTATCGGAGACGATCCCTACAAGGGCCAACGCCGTTCTCCTTTGCCGGAACGTCTTATGGTCGGGCTCTCTCCTCAGTCCACGTTGTGCAGGTAGACGTCCCGTTGCGGGTAAGGGATGGAGCATCCCGCCGCCTCCAGCTCCTCCTTCAGGGTCCGGGTCAGGTCGAAGCGAAGAGGCCAGTAGTCGCCTGAGGCACACCAGGGCCGAACCACCAGATTCACCGACGAATCTCCCAGCTCACTGACCGCCACCACGGGCGCCGGGTCTTCCAGGATTCGATCATCCCCCTCCAGCACCTTGCGGATCGTCTGGATGGCTTTGCCGATGTCGTCGTCGTAGGAAATGCCGACCAGGAGGTCGTTCCGGCGAATGGGATGATGCGAGTAGTTCTGGATGGTGCCGCCGTAGATCCCCGAGTTCGGTAGAATGATGTGCACATTGTCCGGAGTATTCAGCGTCGTGGTGAAGAGCCCGATGGACTCCACCGTACCCTTCGTGCCCCCGGCGTCGACAAAGTCCCCGACCTTGAAAGGCCTGAAGATCAGGAGCATCACCCCCGACGCCACGTTGGAGAGAGTGCCCTGCATGGCCAGGCCCACGGCGAGACCGGCAGCCCCCAGAATCGTCAGTACCGAAGCCATCTGGATCCCGATCATTCCCAACGCGGCCACCCCGGCGACCACCAGGACCAGGTAATAGACGAGGCTGCTCACGAACTTCTCGAGAGTCGCGTCCATGGCGGTCCTCTCGGTGACTCGAGCCATACCCTTGCGGAGCGATCCCGCAACCACCCGACCCACGAAGAAGACCACGAGGGCACCGAGGACCTTGAGGCCCCAGGTCACCACCAGGCTCTGGAGCACGGACAGGACGTCGCCGAGTTGACCGCTCAAGTCGTTCATCATCTCTCCTGGGAGGGGGAACACGGGAGCGTGCAACAAGATAGGGGGAAGACCTCCAGCACCCAAACCACCCGCCGCTTACACGCCGCCGCCACCGCCCCAACATCTCGACCCGGGTTGGAATCCGTACCTTCCGCTGGTATCGTGGTGCAACCCCGAACCGGAGGAATTGGTGCAGATGGATCCCATGGATCACTGGGTCTCTCCGCAGAATGCCGCCCTGCTCACGGACGAGTACGAACTGACGATGCTACAGGCCTACTGGTCCGAGGGCCTGACGGAGGAGGCTACGTTCAGTCTCCATTCCCGGAAGCTTCCCCCGGGGAGGAACTTCATGCTGGCCTGCGGCCTCGACGAGGTTCTCGCCTTCCTCGAGACCTTTCGCTTCTCCCATGACAGCTTGGCGTTCCTCTCCACGCTCGGGGCCTTTCGAGACGAGTTCCTCGACTGGCTCGGCGCGCTCCGCTTCCGCGGTGAGGTTCGAGCGGTGGAGGAGGGGACGCCCGTATTTCCGGAAGAGCCCCTCGTCGAAGTCACGGCCTCCCTCCCCGAAGCCCAGGTGGTCGAGACATTTCTCATGAACCAGATCCACCTCCAGACCATGGCGGCTTCCAAGGCCGCCCGTGTGGTGGCGGCGGCGGACGGCCGCCCCGTGGTGGATTTCGGGCTCCGCCGGATCCACGGCACCGATGCCGGACTCAAGGCTGCTCGCGCCTTCTACATCGCCGGACTGGCCTCCACGAGCAACGTCCTGGCGGGAAGGATCTACGGAATCCCGGTCAGCGGGACCATGGCCCACTCCTACATCCAGGCCCACGACGACGAGCTGGCGGCTTTTCGGGAGTTCGCGGAGCTCTACCCTGACACGGTCCTGCTCGTGGATACCTACGACACGCTCAAGGGGGTGAAGAAGGTGGTGGAGCTCGCCTCGGAGCTCGGCGAGGACTTCAAGGTCCGAGGAATCCGCCTGGACTCGGGCGATCTCGCTGATCTGTCCCGGCAGGCGCGGCAGATCCTGGACGCGGCGGGGCTGGAGCAGGTGGGGATCTTCGCGAGCGGGGGTCTGGACGAGTACAAGATCGCCGATCTCCTGGAGGCGGGTGCATGTGTCACCGGGTTCGGAGTGGGGACTCGCATGAGCGTGTCCAGCGACGCGCCCTATCTCGACATGGCGTACAAGCTCACCGCCTACGCTGGCCGGGGCCGGCTGAAGCTCTCCACCGGGAAGACCGTCTTCCCGGGGAGGAAGCAGGTCTTTCGCATCGAGGAGGGGGAGGGGATCCAGAGGGACGTCGTGGCCCTGGAGGAGGAAGAACACCCGGGGAGTCCCCTACTGGCAACCGTCATGAGGGAGGGGCGTCGGCTGCCCGGGACCCGCCCCTCCCTGAACGAGATTCGGGAGAGCTCGGCACGAAAGGTGGCGGCTCTACCTCCCTCCATTCGAGGCATGGCTCCGGCCGATCCACCGTTTCAGGTCGAGGTCAGCCCCAGACTGCGAAACTACCAGGACACGGTGGCGCGGCGCCTTGGCTGAAGAAGGCGCTCACCCCCCGTTGGGCCACGGCTCATCCCTCACGTTCTCGATAGGCCGGGTCCCCCGGGTCCCCTGCCGGGTGGCCAGATTGAACCTGTCGCCCGGCGAGAGGAAGTAGAAGCGTCCGTTCTCTCCCACGGTCTTCCGGTTGTCGTATATCAGGACGTTCGAAGCACCGATCACCTCGAACTCGTCGCCCTGCACGACGATGGCCGTGTTCTCGTCGATGCCGATCCCCAGAAGCTCCGGATGAGCCTCGATCACCGGGATGAGATCGAATTGTCGGTTCCGCCGCAGGACGTGCTGATCCACGGCGGTGTTCTTCAGGTAGCCGAGCCCGACCTCATGATCGCCCATCATGATGGTGTTGCCGCTCGTGTCCCCCCTAACGAGGTAGGAGCCCTGGATGGTGGCTCCAGCGGAGGATCCGCCGATGACTCCTCCCCGGTCGAGGACGTGCTGGAACTCCCGTTCGGTTCGAGTGCCCAGGTAGGAGTCGGCGATGTGCCACTGTCGACCCCCATTGAACCAGACGGCCGTGGCATCCAGGAGGGGCTCAACGAAGGTCTCCGAGTCCGCTTCCACGCGGTCGTTGGTGTGAAGGCAGGTCACCCGAGCCACGCCCAGCTCCTGCCACATTCCGAGCCCGCAACTGGAGTCGTCGTAGGTTTCCGCGCCCCCGGCGGTGGGGACCACCACGATCCGAGCCCCGGGTCCTCCCGCCAGCTCCACGAACCGCTCCATGATGGCTCGGTCCCTCATGGCGCCCCCCACCACCACCAGAGATCCACTGGCCGGCCCCACCTCCTGGGCCCGGAGGGATGGAGACGACAACACGAGGAAGACGAGAACGCCAAGCCAGGTTCTGGAACCACGACCCATGGGTCCGCTCCTTTTTCGAAGGACTACAGGTCCAGCCATACATCCAGGCTGAAAACTAGGCTTCGGGCGACGATGCACCAGGGTGGGGGCCTGTGCGCAAGCCGGCCACCGTGGATATGTTTGGGAGCGACACCCCGTACCTGGCAAGGCCGGAGGGCTCCACTCCATGCCGTACGACGTGATCATCGTGGGGGCGGGCCCGGCGGGTCTGTCCACGGCTCTCTTTCTGGTTCACGCCACACCGGAGCTCCGGGACAGGGTTCTGGTCCTGGAACGGAAGACCTTCCCCCGGGACAAGTTCTGCGCCGGTGCGGTCGGAGCCCGGGCGGACCACCTTTTGGCCGGCATCGGCGTGCACGTGGAGGTCCCGTCCGTCTCCATAACGGGGGTCCGGATGACGGTTCCCCAGGGGATCTCGGAGAGGGCTCCCGGCCCCATCGGCCGCACGATCCGGCGGGTGGAGTTCGACGCCGAGCTGGCGAATCAGGTTCGGAAGAGGGGGATCACCCTCCTCGAGGCAATGCCCGTTGAGGAGATCTCCGTGAGCTCCAGGGGAGTGGAGGTGGGTGCGGGCGGCAGCTCGTTCTCGGGCAAGATCCTCGTGGGAGCCGACGGTGTCGGGAGCTTCGTGCGGCGGTGGCTCGGCCTCCCCTTCGGGAGCCTCCGGGCCCGGGTCGTGGAAGTCGATTCGGAGCGGGTGCACGGGGATCCTCCTCCATCGGTTCTCCACTTCGACGTGTCGGACCGAGGGCTGAAGGGGTACGCCTGGGATTTCCCCACGCCAGTGGCCAACCGGATCATGATGTCCCGAGGCGTATACGGCCTCGTCTTCCCGGGCGACGAGCCGCCCGACGTCGGAGCCCTCCTGGACCGGCGCCTCCGGAGGCTGGAGCTGGATCCCGCTCGGTGCCGAAAGAAGCAGATGGTGGAGCGAGGGTTCGAGCCTCATCAGCCATTCGCGCGAGGACGGGTCATGCTCGTGGGAGAAGCCGCCGGCGTGGACCCGGTCACCGGCGAGGGGATCGCGGAGGCGATCCAGTACGGCTCGGTGGCGGGCCCCTTTCTGGCCGACAAGGTCCTCAGAAACGAGCCTTCCCTCACCGACTGGCCGGGCCACCTTCTCCGCTCGGTGGTGGGAGCGGATCTCTTCCTCAGGCGCTGGGGGGCGTACCTATGCTTCCGCTACGCCCGGCGACCCGTGGAAACGCTCTTCGCGCGAGTACCCCGGATCCTGGACCTGACGACTCGCCTCTTCGCGGGGTCTTCGGGCCCCTTCACCGGGACCGGAGCCTGAAGAGGAGAAAGCCCATCAGCAGAACGATGACCAGGCCCACCACAAGCGCGTTCAGTATCGTCGCGCCCTCCCCACCGCCGGATTCGTGGGACAGGACAAGCCCGAGCACCAGCACGAGAGCCGTGGCCCCGATCACGGCGCCCAGAGCCAGAGCGGCGGCGGCCCGTCGTACCGGGGCGGCGGAGACGGCGGCCAGGCGGATGGCCGCGCGAATCTCGGCCGAGGTCGTGGAGGGATGGGCCTTCCTGTACTCCTCCAGCACCTTCCCCAGGAGTCCCGCCAGCTCTCGAGTTCGGGGGGAAGGCGGTGGGGGTGGAACGACGACCGATGGAACGATGGGTACGTAGCTCATGTCTTCGACACCTTGGAATTGAATCCGAGCAGCCACGAGGAGGGCTCGGGCTCCTGCGCCTTCCTTCCGATTACGCCTCCGGCCCCCGGCTCCTTCAGGTCCCCTGGCTCCGGGGGGAGTGCCCTCCTCCTGGACGGAGGTCGAGAGCCCGCCGGACGACGGGGAGAATCACCTCCACCCACCTCCTGTACATCGCTTCCGATGGGTGGAGGCCATCCTGCGCGAGGAGGCGGCGGTTGGCCCCGGCCTCCCTCGAGATTCCGGTGACATCCACGAAGCGGACGGCCCAGGTCTGGCTCTCCCCGAAGGCGACGACATTGAACTCGTCGATCTCCCGGCTGATCCTGTCCCGATCCTCTCCGTCGCCAAAGGGGGTCACGCCCCAATCCGGAATGGAGAGAACCACAACCCGCCCCGCCTCTCCCCCCGCGAGGACCACGGCGCGGGAGAGGAGGTCCCCAAAAGCGGTCCGATACGCCCGCAGGGGCCGTCCCCGGTATTGGTCGTTCACCCCGACGAGGAGGAAGACGAGGTCGAAGGTCCGGGAGAGGCCGGCCTCGCCGAGGCCGAGGGCGAGCTCCTCGGTGGTCCAGCCGGTCCGAGCCACAATGCGCGGTCCCCGGACTGGCACGCCTTCCTGCCCGAGGGCGTCGGCGAGGAGGTCCGGCCAGCCCAACCCGGGGGACACCCCCTCTCCCACGGTATAGGAATCACCCAGCGCGAGCATGGAGATCGGTTCCCCTGAAATGCGGCTCGTCGGCGTCGAACTCACGTTGAACCCCTTTGCCTCCAGCAGGTGTAGCTCCCCATGACGGACCCGGCCGCCGGCTCGACGCGCGGCCCGGAGCCGTGGTCTACAATTTCAACCGAACCACCGGAGACACGCCAGCATGCGATACAAACTCCTGGGGAGGAGTGGCCTACGCGTCTCAGAGCTGGGCCTGGGGACCATGACCTTCGGGGAAGACTGGGGATGGGGTGCCTCGGAAGAGGAATCCCGTCGGGTCTTCGATGCCTACGCCGACGCAGGCGGGAATCTCATCGACACCGCCAATCGATACACCGATGGGACAAGCGAGCGTTTCGTGGGGGAGTTCGTGGCCGGTGACCGAGACCACTTCGTGGTCGCCACCAAGTACACGCTCTTCGACCGGGAGGGCGACCCCAACGCCGCCGGGAATCACCGGAAGAACATGGTCCGCTCCCTCCACGGCAGCCTGGAGCGCCTCGGCCTCGAGTACGTGGATCTCCTTTGGGTTCACTCCTGGGACTTCATGACTCCCGTGGACGAGGTCATGAAGGGCCTCGACGACCTCGTTCGAGCGGGAAAGGTCCTCTACGTCGGGATCTCGGACACTCCAGCGTGGGTGGTGTCCCAGGCGAACACCCTTGCCGATCTGAGAGGATGGAGTCCCTTCGTGGCCCTCCAGATCGAGTATAGTCTCGTGGAGAGAACCCCGGAGCGCGAGCTCCTCCCTATGGCCCGCGCCCTGGACCTGGCCGTGACTCCATGGGGGATTCTGGGCTCCGGCGTCCTGACGGGAAAATACAATGGAGGCGGATCCGAAGTGGGGGGACGCGCGAAGGATACCAAGGGACGTGATCCCGCCATGCTCAAGATCGCCGAGGAGGTGGTGGCAGTGGCCGAAGAGATCGGCTGCACTCCCTCCCAGGCCGCCATCGCGTGGATCCGGGAACAACCCGGCGTGTTCGTTCCGCTCCTCGGAGCCCGGACGGCTCGGCAGCTGGAGGAGAACCTGGGCGCTCTGTCCGTCAGTCTCGAGGACCATCATCTCGAGCGCCTGGACACGGCGAGCCGGATCGACCGGGGGTTTCCCTACGAGTTCCTGGAGCGGGATCACATCCGGAAACTGACCTACGGCGGCACCTACGATCTCATCGACGATCACAGGAGGTCCTGAGGAGCGACGCCCCCTGGAGCACGGCGGGGGGCGCTCCCCGGGAACCGGAGCGCCTCCCGCGGGTCGAATGGCGTCTCGGCATCCCCAGCGCTCATCTGAGACGATCGAACCAGGAGGCATCCATGTCCCCATCCGTGTCCCGCGGGCGATTCGTGTGGTACGATCTCATGACTCCAGACCCCGACGCCGCCGCCGATTTCTATCACGAGGTCGCCGGCTGGAGCTCCACCCCCTGGGAGGAGGGAGAGTCTTCCGGAGGTCCCCCCTACATGATGTGGACCGTCGGTGACAGAATGATCGGGGGGAGAGCGCCTCTTCCGGAAGAAGCCCGGGCCGGCGGAGCCCCACCCCATTGGCTTGCCTACGTGACGGTCCCGGACACCGCCGCCGTGGTGGAAAGGACGCTGAAGGCAGGGGGCAAGGTGGTCGTGCCGGCGACCTCCCTGCCCGGCGTAGGCACGTTCGTGGTGCTCCAGGATCCCCAGGGCGCGGTGTTCGCTCCCTACACGCCCGAAGATGGTCCTGGGGGCGAGGTGGCGGCTCCGTCCATGGGGGAGTTCTCCTGGCATGAGCTGGCCACCACGGACCACAAGAGTGCCATGGCGTTCTACAGCGAGATCTTCGGCTGGAAACGGAATGAGGCCATGGACATGGGACCCCTGGGCATCTATCAGCTCTTCGGCCCGGAGGTGGACGTGGGATTCCCATTCGGCGGGATGTTCGACAAGCCAGACGAGATGCCGGCTCCACCCCACTGGCTCCACTACATCAGGATCCCCGACATCCACGCGGCGGTGGAGCGGGTCAAGGAGCTGGGCGGCCAGATCCTCCACGGACCCGAAACGGTTCCCGGGGGCGACCTGATCGCTCAGTGCTTGGATCCGCAGGGCGCCGCATTCGCCCTGCACCAGATGTCACGGGGCTGATTTTCGGCGCCGAGCCCTGCGGAGTCCGCTCGGCCTGCCTCGTCGACTCGCGAAGGTCGCGAAAATTGTTGTCTTTTGGGCCGGAGCAAGGCATTCTTGGAGCAGGCACTCTCCCCCACAGCTCCAGAAATCGCCCTCACAGGGCACCGAAAGGAGGGTAGCCCCATGAACCTTCTCCTTCGACCGTGCGCCCACGGTGCCACCCTCGGAGCGCTACCGCTCCTTGCGCTCGCCTGCAGCCCCGGGCCACCGGGCGTGTCCCCCGTCCAAGCACACATGTATGCCCATCTGGACCGGGCGAGCGAGGTGCATGACGCCCTGGTGCGCGGGAACCTGGAACGTGCCCGTGAGGGTGCCGAGTGGCTGGGTAACCACCAGGATACGCGCAAGTTGCCGGAAGGATCGGACCAGCTCGGCGCGCTGATGGCCCAATACGCAGTCGAGATCCAGACTGCCCCTGACCTTCCTGAAGCGGCCGTGGCCGCCGCTCAGATGGGCCGGACCTGCGGGGATTGCCACCGGCAATACGAGGTGACACCCCGGTTCCTCGTGGGGACTGCGCCGCCCACCGGCGAGAGTTCCGACGCGCAGATGGCCCGGCACGTATGGGCGGCGGAGAGGATGTGGGAGGGGCTTCTGGGACCCCAGGATTTCGCTTGGGTGTCGGGAGCCCATTCCCTGCGGGAGGGATGGCTGAACGCTGGCGAATTGGTTACCGATCCGAAGGACGCCCAGGAGATCAGGAAGCTCGTCCAGCAGGTGTATTCCTTGGGATCGCGGGCCGAGACCGCGCATAGCTCCGAGGCCCGAGCAGAGCTCTACGGGGAGTTTCTCACGACCTGCATCAACTGCCACGAGCTCACGGGCGCCATCATAGGCTGAGCGCATCGGCCATCGGTGACCGCCGAGGCGCCGAAGCCGCCTTCGGCCACCGGAAGAGCGGAGGGTCCCACACGCCGAGGACGCCGGCCGGGATCCCTCGCTCCGGGCCGTTCAGCCCAATTCGGCGGTCAAGGCCTCTCCCAGACGAGCGAGGCCCTGCTCGAGGACGTCCCTCTCCCCTCCCATGGCCACCCGGAAATGGGTCGGCATCTCGAAGAACCGGCCCGGCACCACCCCGGTTTGGTACCGGTCCCGAAGCGTCTCCACGAACTCCCAGGTGTCCTTCAGGCCCGGAATCCGGGGAAAGCCGACGGATCCACCGACCGGCGCTACCCACTCGAGCTCGGACCGTCCGGTCATGAATTCGTCCAGCAGTGCGAAGTTCGGCTCCAGGATCCGGCGGGCCCGCTCCTTCAGCGCGGGGAGGTTCTCGAAGGCGAGGAGGGCCAGAAGCTCCGAGGGAAAAGAACCCACGCCGTCCACGATGTCCCTCACCCGCTTCATGGCCTCACTAAGCTCGGAATCCGCCAGAGACCACCCGGCCCTGAGTCCCGAGAGCCCGTAGGCCTTGGTGAGGCTGGAGGTCGAGATGAAGGTCGGGGAGATCTTCGCCGCCGGAGCGACGTCCGCTCCATGGACCGACTCCAGGTACACCTCGTCCACCAGAACCCTGGCTCCTACGCTCTCCGCGACTTCTCCCAACTCCGCCAGCCGATCCCTCGCGGTGAGGGCACCCGTTGGGTTGTGCAGGTTCGTAACGATGATGAGCCGTGTCCGTGCGCTCACCGCGTTGGCGACCCGGTCCGGATCGATCTGAAAATCCTCCTCGAAGACCCGATCGAAACGGTGGATCCGGGCCCCAAGAAACCGGGGAATCGCCAGGAGGGGATCGTACGTGGGGCGCTCCACCACAACCTCGTCGCCAGTGCTCAGAAGAGCGCCGCACGCCAGGAAGTTGGCCCCCGAAGCGCCGGTCGACAGAGAGACCCGTTCCGGGGCCACATCGTACCGGGCGGCGATGGCCTCCACCAGAGGAGCGTAACCCTCCTCGTGCAGGTCATCCAACCTGAGTCGTTCCCGGGCCCCCGGAAGGTCCTCCACCTGGCAATGGAGGAGGTTGCTTCCCATGAGGTTGTATGTGACCTCAGGCGCCCGTTTCATCCAGGCGACGTAGGGGCTCCAGGGATCAAGGCGCGAGCGATGAGCTTCCATAGCGCTTCTTCCAGTAGAAAAAGGCGGGTATGCCTGTGGCGAGGAGGAGGAGGCCCAGACCCGACCGAACCGGGTTGGTCCGCAGCACGCTCAGCACGATGACCAGCGCCACCGCGGTGAAGAGGGCCGGAACCAGGGGGTAGCCGGGGGTGGCGAAAGTGCCGGGGGGCCGGTCCTGCACGGGCATCCGAACCCGGAACACGAAAAGGCTCGCTCCGGCGAGTCCGAAGAAGATCCAGTCTGCGAAGACCACGTAGTCCACGAGCTGAGCGTACGTCCCCGTGGCCACGAGGGCCAGGGCCCACCCCGTCTGGAGGAAGATGGCCCTCGTGGGGGACCGGAAGCGGGGATGAAGTCGGGACACGCCGGAAAGAAAGACGCCATCCCGAGCCATTGCATAGTATACCCGGGTCGGCGCCAACATGGTGAGATTCAGGAATCCGAACGTGGAGATGGAGATGGTCAACGCCAGGAGTCGGTCGCCCATGGGCCCGATCAGAACCCGGGCGGAGTCTGCAGCCGGAGTGAGCGTCCCCGCCAGCCCATCGTGCCCAAGGGTCCGCAGATACACCCAGTTGACCAGCACATAGACAAGGACCACCACGGTCGTACCCAGGAGCAGGGCCCGGGGGAGGTTCCGCGGGGGATCCTTGATCTCTTCCGCCACGTAATTCGCGTTCTGCCAGCCTCCGTAGGAGAACATCACCGGAATCAGTGCAGCGCCGAAGGCCAGCAGAACGGTCCCCACGCCCCCGCCCCCACCGGTGCCCGCAGCCAACGAGGAGAGGGGCATGGAGGGCTGCCGCGCCGCTCCCGGTGCCAGCTCCCCTCCCCCCGGGATGAGGAGCCCGGCACCGACGAGGAGAGCCAGCGCCACGACCTTCAGAACCACGAACAGGTTGAGGACGCGGCTCCCGGGCTTCACACCCAGAGCGTTGATGGCCCCCACCACGACGATGGCTGCCATTGCCAGGGGCAAGGTCCCCCCGGAATCCCGGCCCAGGAGCCGAAGCGTGTACTCGGCGAAGGTGATGGAGACCGCAGCAATGGCCCCGGTCTCGATCATGAAGAGAAGTGCCCACCCATACAGGAACCCCAGAAGCGGGTGGTAGGCCTCCCTCAGATAGGCATAGTGCCCCCCCGCCCGGGGACGGATCACGCCGAGCTCGGCGAAGGTCAGGGCCCCGGCGATGGCGATCACTCCACCGGCGAACCAGGCCCCAAGCACCAGGACCGGCGTGTCCAGGCGCTGGGCGACGATGTACGGATTGATGAAGATGCCCGCGCCGATGATTCCGCCCACGACCACCATGGTGGCGTCGAACGGGCCCAGCGCTCGCCGCAGGCCCGTTCCTTCACCTTCTCCGGTGTGGCTCACCGGGGCCTCCCGAGAGCACGCATCAGAATCGGAGTGTCGCGGCGGAAAGAGCCAGAGCCCCGTCTTCCAGGCAGTGGGGCCATGCCGCCACGACCCGGCCGTCCAGGGCCGCAACCCCCAGGTAGTCCCCATAGAATACGGATTCGGGACAGACGAAGGGATTCTGGTCGATCCGGATGTTCCGGAAGCTTCTCCCCCCGTCGGAGCTTCGCGCCACGGTCACGCCCTGGGCGTCCCCCTCACCGTAGCGTCGATCGAGAAAGACGACGTTCAGGGAGCCGTCCACCGGGTCCACCGCCATCCAGGTGAAGAGCTGCGGCCGCCCGTTGCCCACGGGGTCGTCGTTGACCCGAACCGGATCTTCCCAGGTCTCTCCCCCGTCTCTGGAAGCCAGGACGAAGACGTCGGGATCGCCGTTTCTCGCGTCGATCCAGTTGACGTAGAGGGACCCGTGGTAGGGGCCATCGCTCACGTCCACGCCGGTCACCGGCATGCCGTTGTGTCGCGTCAGGCCGGGGACCGGAAGGTCCCACCCCTCTGGATTCTGGGCGATGACCCGGTCTTCTCCGAACGTCCAACCGCCATCCAGGGACCGGTCGAAGACGATCCCCTTCGGGCCGGCCCAGGCCACGTAGACCTCCCCTCCGGGGCCCACCGCCGGCACGGCTCCTTCCACGGTATTGTCGCTGTCCTGGGCGTCCCCTCCGGAATCGGAAATGCGGATCGGAACCGAGAAGGTCCTTCCCTGATCAGTGGACCTGGAGAAGAAGATCTGGGTGCTGTCGTTGGGGTCCGCGCTCCCGTAGACGTCGAACCGGGTCCACGCGACGTAGACGTTTCCCTGGTTGGGTGAGCCCAGCACGTTGTCGCTGGTGATCCAGGGCTTGTCCTCGAAGGGCTGCACCGTGTTGATGTGGTCCACCACGGGTACCGGCTCACGCCAGGTGAGGCCTCCGTCATCGGAGCGGCCGACGAAGATCCCGTTCCACGCCCTCTCGGGGCGGAGGACCCGGATCCCCTCGAAGGAGATGTAGGAGTGGTACGCCCGACCCGCGGTGTCAAAGGTCACGGCGTCGTCGCCCTGCGTGCGGCCCTCGGGATTCGGCTGAGGCACCGTGACCCAGCTCAGGCCTCCGTCCTCGCTCACGTACGCGTAGTCCGTCACTCTGGGCCCATCCGCGGGTCCCTCCGCGAGGGACACGATCAACACGTTCTCCGGGTTCCCAGGATTGATGGCCACCGCGAGCTCCGCGGGACCGGGAAAGCCCGGCTCCGTCACCCGCACCACCGTCTGCTGCGGAGGAGGAGGCTCCTGGGCCTCTCCCATGGCCGCCACCGAGGCCACAAGGAGCACGAAAGCCAGAAAGGGGGTCATTCCCGGCACTCTGCCGGCGGAACAGGTGGACCGGATCGGGCATTCGAACGTACTCATCTCAGCCCCTCCGCCGCGGGCGCACCCTCTTCGAGCTTGCTGTAGTCCAACTCACTCCCTCGGAGACTGTGGGGAATCAGGTATACGGCCATCATGACGACCGCAGCCGCCACGATGGTCCCCCGGGGAAGCCACCCCTTCTCGGGCCGGGTCTTCCCCAGGACGAGGGCCACAGCCACCCACACGATCCACATGATGAGCGTCTTGTTGTCGGTCAGGTCGTAGCCGTAGGGCCAGCCGGTCCAGAACGCCCCGAAGGCGTACTTCTGGACGAGGGGTCCCAGGATCATTCCCCCGACGGTCATCAGACCCAGCGTGGACCAGGACAGCGCCCTCAGGCGTACCGGGTGGAACACGGCGCCTAGAGCCGTTCGGACGCCCAGCAGGAGGGCGAGAAACATGCAGATGACGTGGGGAAGGAGAACCCCCAGGGGCACCGGATCCTTGAAGCGGATCACGAGGGTGTCCTGTTCAGGCAACCGGATCTCGCCCTCGGGGGTGCTCAACACAACGTAGTATTCGAGCTTGCCCGCCGCCGGCTGGGCCGGAAGGAGGGCCTCCAGGTCCCCGGCAACGGACCGCATGGGGAGGACCGAAAACGGATCGTCCGTGGGATACCGCTTGAAGAAGACCTGGCCCGTTACCGTCGGACCCGGGTCCGGGACTTCGACGGGGGCGTCGGCGTCGGTGTTCCCGCTCCGGAGAAGCTCGTACGAATATGCCTCTCCCGCGATCTGGAAGGCCCCGTCGAACTCCTTCGTGGGCCCCGTTCGTTCCTGGTAGTCTGCAGCGACGAACATGATGATCACCGCCAGGACCCACAGAATCAGAGACCGCCGTGCCCTCTCGGGGCTTTGCTCGGTGATAGCCATGGCCGGTACAATGTCTACTGTCGCGGCCGCCATCAACCCCGAAGGGTGAAAGAGCATAAATCCGATGCCCAGCCATACCAATCCCACGGGTGGACATCCGTCCCCCACCCTCAGCGCTCCGGAGGAGATTCGGTCTCACTTTCCCGCCCTCGAGCGGACCCATGGGAGCCATCCCGTGGCGTTCTTCGACGGCCCCGGTGGCACACAGGTCCCCGGCTCCGTCCCCATCGCCATGGCCGACTATCTGTTCCACCGGAACGCCAATGCGCACTGGGCCTTTCCGACCAGTGCCGAGACGGACCGGGTGCGCCATCAGGCCCGGGAGGCCATGGCCGACTTCCTCACCGCCCAGGCCGACGAGATCGTCTTTGGATCGAACATGACCACCCTCACCTTCCACCTCTCCAGGGCCCTCGGAAGGGACCTCTCCCCGGGAGACGAGATCGTGGTGACCGAGCTGGACCACCACGCCAACGTCGATCCCTGGAAGGCCCTCGAGGTGGAAAGGGGTGTCAAGCTCAGGACCCTGCCGTTCGATCCCGACACCGGCACCCTGGATCTGCAGGCCTTTCCCTCCCTCCTCGGGCCGCGGACGCGCCTCGTCGCTCTCGGTGCCGCCTCCAACGCCCTGGGCACTCTCACCGACGTCCGACCCTTGGCTCGGCTGGCCCGGTCTGCCGGTGCCCTCGTCTTCGTGGACGCCGTCCACCTGGCGCCACACAGGCGCATACGGGTCCGGGAGATGGAGTGCGACTTTCTCGCATGCTCCCCCTACAAGTTCTACGGCCCCCACATGGGGGTGCTGTGGATCCGGTCCGATCATCTGGCGGATCTGGACGTTCCGAGGCTGGCCCCCGCTCCGGATCTGGGTCCGGAGCGCTTCGAAACGGGCACGCTCAGCACCGAGGGCATGGCCGGCACCTCGGCAGCCATCGATTTCCTGGCCGGCCTGAGCCGGAATGCCGGGTCCGACAGCCGCAGCGGCCGCATCGATGCGTTCTTCCGGGGGCTTCAGCCCCGAGAGGACGCGCTGTTGGAGAGGCTCTGGAAGGGCCTGGAAGCGATTTCCGGCGTGCGACTCTACGGCCCACCACCCGGAGGAAACCGGGTGCCGACGCTCGCCTTTACCGTCGATGGGGTCGGCTGTCGGTCGGTGGCCTCCAGGCTAGCCGACGGGAAAGGGGCTTTCCTCTCTCACGGAGACTTCTATGCGTCCACGGTGGTGGATCGCCTGGGGCTGGGAGGGCGAGGTCTCGTGCGGGCGGGGATCAGCCTCTACACGACCGCTGAAGAGGTGGACCGCCTCGTGGAGGGGGTGGCCGAGATCGCCTACCCCTTCAGGAGGTCATAGAGGGCCACATACTCTACGTCCAGTTCGTCCTTCTCCACCCCCAGGATCCAGTCACCACCGATGGCCAAGGGGAGGAAGCCCTCGGGCATCTCCACCTCCCCAAGCCACCGGCCCCCCTCATCCAGTACCGTCCACCGGAGGGGGACCTGCGGGTAAACGGCCCATTCGCTTACCCAGAGGTTGCCTCCCTCGTCGGCGAGGAAGCCGCCGTAGGCGGGTTTGGTTGCCGGAACCGGCATCGCCTCCAGACTCTGGCGGAAGCGAGCCTGGTCCTCCAGGGCGACGGCGCGGAGGCGTTCCTGGATGTAGGTCTCCAGATCGTCGTCCCCGACGGAGAGATCCCGCCCCGGGATCCTCACGAGCTTCTCGAGGGCCCCGTCGGTGCCGTACTGGCCGAGCTCGAACGAGGACTGGGACCCGATGGCCAGCGATCCGTCCCAGATTGCCCCGACGGAGTTCTTCCCGAATGGCGGTGTGTTCATCACCCCTCGCCCCCCCTCCTCGGACACGTAGACTTCCCGGCCCGGGAAGAGGCCAACCGTGTCCAGAAGCGTGCCCCGGGAGTCGAAACGCACATAGGCGATCCGGTCCCGTCGCAGTCCGGTCTCCGTCGCCTGGGCGATCTGGGCTGCCGCCCAGAGCTGTTTCAGCACGAAAGAGCCGTCGGGAAGGACGCCAATGGGGTTCAGCATGGGCGGCTCCGGGCCCAGGGATGTCACCTCCTGGATCGCGCCAATGGAATCCAGCCAGGTGATGCGCCGGAGAACGAAGTCCCAGGCCCAGATCCGCCCACCAGGGTCGGTGCCCAGGGCAGCCAGTCCGGTAAACTCCCCGGGGCCCTCACCGGCTCCTCCCACCACGGCCTCCACGTCGCCGGATCCCCGGTAGAAGCGCACCTCCTGGGAGCCTCCGTCCGCCACCACGATGGCACCGTTTCTCAGCCTCTGAGCACCGGTGACCCCGTCGAACTGAAAGACCGGATCCCCCTCCACGACCCCGAGGCGGAGCGTCGGACTTTCCGCCAGCTGCCACCCCGGTCCTCCCCCCCAGACCGGAGCTGAGCTCTCCACGATCCGAACCCCCGCGCTGTCATGGACCGTGAACGGTCCCCGTCCACCGGAGGGTGGAGAGAGCACCAGCTCCAGGAGGGCAAGCGCACCGACCACGAGCACCGTGAGGCCCGCCACAGTCCAGGCCGCGCTCCTCCTTCTGATTCCCCGGGTCATGATCCGTGACTCCCGTTTCGTCCGATTCCGGCTTCGTTGCGGGCTCCTCACCTGCCATGGAGGGACGGTGGAAGGGCCCTGGGCGTTACTCCTACGCCAACGTCAGAACTTCAGGGCCCAGCGAAGAAAGGCCCAGGCATCGGTGACCTCCTCGATGCGCATCCAGGTGGGCTTTCCCGCACCGTGACCGGCTCGCGTCTCCACCCTCACCAGAATGGGGTTCTCGCAGCCCTGAGCGTCCTGGAGAGCCGCCCCGAACTTGAAGCTGTTCCACGGCACGACCCGGTCGTCACGGTCCGCCGTCGTCACCAGGGTCGGGGGATAACAGGTTCCCTCCCGGACGTTGTGATAGGGCGAGTAGGCGTAGAGCGCCCGGAACTCCTCCTCGTTCTCGCTCAGCCCATAGTCGGACGACCACTGCCGGGCATTCAGACTCGCCGTGTGATAACGGAGCATGTCCAGCACCCCCACTGCGGGCAGAGCCGCACCGAAGAGGTCCGGGCGCTGGGTGAGCACCGCCCCGACCAGAAGGCCGCCGTTGCTGGCTCCCTGGATCGCAAGGCTGGGGGTCGATGTGTAGCCCTCCCGGACGAGGTATTGGGCCGCGGCGATGAAGTCGTCGAAGACGTTCTGCTTCCGGGTCTTCGTCCCCGCGAGGTGCCACGCCTCTCCATACTCCCCACCTCCTCGGAGGATCGCATCCGCGAACACTCCCCCCATCTCGAGCCAGACCATCCGTGCCACCGAGAAGGAGGGGGTCTCGGGGATGTTGAATCCGCCGTAACCATAGAGAAGGGTGGGGTTCTGCCGGTCCCTCTCCAGTCCCTTCCTGTAGGTGAGGAACATGGGGACCCGGGTGCCGTCCTTGCTCTGGAAGAAGAGCTGGACCGTTTCGTACGCGGCCGGATCGATGTCGACCCGGGCCTCCCTGAAGAGGGCGGAAACGCCGGTGGTCACGTCGTACCGATAAATCCTGGGCGGAACGGTATAGCTCTCGAAGGAAAAGAACGTCTCCGGGTCGGCGGCGTGCCCGCCGAAGCCGGACGCGGAGCCGATCCCCGGGAGATCCACCTCCCGGACCAGCCGTCCGCTCCCGTCGAAGACCCGCACGAGGCTGCGGGCATCCCGGAGGAACTGCCCCACGAAGTGCCCGCCCACGTAGGAGGCCGACTCCAGCGTCTCGCTGGCCTCGGGCAGGATGACGGTCCAGTTCTCGGGCTCGGGACTCCGAATGTCGACGGCGATCACCCGGTTCCGGGGGGCGTTCTTGTTCGTGTGGAAGAAGAAGAGAGGCCCGTCGTTACCGATGAAGGTGTAGAGTGCGTCCCACCGGGCCAGGACCGGCTCCACCCGCCCCCCCGGCGCCCCCAGGTCCCGGTACAGAACAGCGTTGGCGTCGTAGCCCTCGAAAAGCTCGATGACCAGGTAGCGTCCGTCTTCCGTGACGGTCCCGTAAGGGTTCTGGCTCTCGGAGCCGGCCACTTCATAGACCAGCTCGTCCTGGTCCTGGGGAGACCCCACCGAGTGGAAGTAGATCCGGACCTGGGCCTGGCCGTCTCCCTCCCCACCGGGCCCAGCGGGATAGCGCGAGTAGAAGAAGCCCGCACCGTTGGGGAGCCACGAGGCGGAGGTGAACTTCGTGAAGGCCACGGCATCGGGCAGCTCCCGACCCGACGCCACCTCCTTCACATGCCAGGTGTTCCAATCGGTTCCCCCGTCGGAGGTTGCATAGGCGACGTAGCGCCCGTCAGGGCTGACGCTCATCCCGGCCAGGGCCACCGTAGCATCGTCGCTGAAGGTATTGGGATCGATGAGAACCCGCGGCTCGGCATCGAGGGCCTCGGCCACGAGGACCACGTCCTGGTCCTGAAGCCCGTCATTGCGAGTAAAGAAGTAGAGGGTCCCCTCCTTGAAGGGCACCCCGAAACGTTCGTAGTTCCAGAGCTCCGTGAGGCGTGATCCGATCGCGTCCCGCCCGGGCAATGCCTCCAGAAATGGGACGGAGAGAGCGTTCTCGGCCTTCACCCACTCCTCCACCTCGGGACTCTGGAGGTCCTCCATCCACCGGTAGGGATCCGGAACCGAAGTGCCGAAATAGTCGTCGGTCTGGTCCGAGCGTCGAGCCTCCGGGTACGTCAGCGGAATCCGGGGAGCCATGGACTCACACCCCAGGGCGAGGAGAAAGCACGCGGCATAGCCTGAACCTGGGATGAACCAGCGGCCAGCGCCACGGCGGCCACGGCCCCCGCTCCCAGGGCCTCCGGACCCACGAGTGCACCTCCTCGAGTCCTGGCAACGATCCGACTCCTCGCTCATCCTCCTCTCCCTTTCGGGCCTGGCTCAAGCCAATGAGGATTCTCGCCCTTCGCCCCGGAGCCGGATGGGACGGCCGCGGCTCCCACGGATTGGCCCAGCGCCTCCATCAGTTGCGTGAGTCGGCGGCGGAACCGCTTGGATCCCCGGGCCCACAATGTACGGAACACCAGGAATCCTCCTCCCATCAACCCCGTCACCAGAGCGGTGATACCCAACGCGGAGCCAGGATCGAAGGCGGCCCCCAGGGCACCAACGAGGATCCCCGCCCCCGCCATGGGGAAGATGAAGGTCGCGGCACCCGCGCTGGAGCGATCCCCCACGACCTGCACGGAGGTTCGTTCGCCCCGGGGAGAGATGTTCACGTGGATGGCGCTGAGGAGCCCCACGGTCTTCCACTGTACACCCCCGAGCACCTCCGACGCCTGCCCCTGGTGTTCCAGCACGCGGCGAATGTCCGCCAGGATGCGCCCCATCTCCTCCGGGGGCACGCGCCCGGGAACCTCGAGGTCGAGGTGGACAGTCCCGGGCTCCCCGAAGAGCAAGCGCAACACTCCACGCCTCTTCACCGGCTCCAGCGCACCCAGGACCGCAGCCGCACGGGCCACCGCGTCGGGATCGATGCCAGCCTCGGCGGCGATGGACTGAATCTCCTCCAGGGAAAACCTGCCGCCGCCCGAATCCCCTGGGCTCGAGGCTCTCGAGTCCTGCATCTCCGATGCCTTCCGGAGAATCAAGGCGAACTCCTCTTCCGAGTACTTGCGGCTCTTCGGCGGATCGCTGCTCATGACTCAGTGGCTCTTCTCGGGGTGGAACCATGCTGGAAGCTCTTTCCCCTTCGGGCGAGCGCCGTACAGGAGATCATCCATCCAGACGGCTCCTTGCCGGAACGCCGCGTTCCTCCGGACCCCCCATCGGACGGCGTTGTGAAGGAGATGGTCCGGGTGGGAGTAGGGGCATACGGCCATGCACCGGGCGCAGTCGGTCCCAAGACGGGTCCAAAGGGTGAAACAGGCCTCCGAGTCGATCCGCCAGCGCCGCACCCCCCTGGCATCCGGGGAGGGATCTCCCATGGAGATGGCCCCGCTGGGGCAGGCCCTGGCGCACTTCCGGCAGCGCGCGCAGAAGTCGAGGACGGTAAAATCCCGCCGGGGGTGATCCGGGGTCAGTGGAAGGTCGGTGGTGACCACCGCGATCCTCACCCGGGGGCCGAGCCTGGGCGTCATGAGCAGGCCCATCCGTCCGATCTCGCCGAGACCGGCGTCTCTCGCCACGAGTGGGCAAATGACCCGGTAGCTCCCATCCACGTGCGCTCGGGCCCGGTACCCGAGACGACGGATCAGATCCGCCAGCTGGATCGCCATGACGCCGGATCGCAGGTATTGATGAGCCGATTCCATGACCGTGGGACTCCGCGGAGCTGCCCCCACCATTTCCCCATCCATCTCCACCGTCAGGGCCAGGGCCCGGGAGTGATCCAGCCTTACGGGCTCCCCGTAGGCCAAGCCTCGCCCCACGTGGGAGTAGAGATGGTAGTCACGCAACTCGGTAACGCCCACAGAATGGGCTCCGAGCTTCAGGCACCAGGCCTTGAGGAAGCCGGTGGTGAGGGTGGGATCGACCTCCTGCCGTGAAGGGGGCGGCCCCTCCGTACCACCCTCCTCCCCCTCCACGAAAGGGCGGAGCCTTTCGATGGTCCAGAACGCGGCGTCCGCAGCCGCGAACCCTTCCCGATGGAACTGGCTCGAGCCGGGAGCCAGGAGACCCGGCTCCCTCCGGAAGGCGTCGTCCAACTCCAGCTTCCCCGGATGGACGGAGTAGTAGTCCCGGAAACGGAAAGAGCCCGGCGACAGCTCCGCCCTGGAGAACATGATGTCCCGTTCGTCCACGCCCGGGACCGGCCTACCGAGATCCTCACCGGGAGGCGCGGACCCGGGCAAGAGGAACACGAAGGCAAGGACGACCGTCCCTCCTGTGATCATGGCACCCACCAAGGCCCCCCAGAGACTGGGTAGCGCAAGCGTGCCGAGGGAAAAGAGGAAAAGGAAGATGGCCGCCGTAAGAAAGCGGCGGCCGGCCCGGGCCTCCCCCTCCCTCCGGGACACCACAACGGCCCACGCCAGGAGTGCGGTCAGTCCCAGGCCGATCGCCGCACCCGTCCTCTCCCAGCCGGCATACGATCCTACCCACCTGGCGAGAGGTTCCAGGGTGTTCAGGTTCCCGTCGAGAGCTGCCACCGAGCGTCCCTCCTCCATCCAGCAGTCCCGGGTCCCCGGGAACGGATCCATTCCCCCGTCCCCCACTTCATCCGTCCGCATTGGGGGCCCTCCTCGAGCTTCCCGCCCCCGGGGCATTGCCGGCAAGATAGAGCCGCGCGCCCGGCAGGACCAACGGCTCGCCTCCTCGTTCGAGTCCCGGATCTTCCGGCCGCGCCTTGTCCTTGGACAGGACCCTCACCACTTTCCAGAACCGCGGCGACGGATCCCTCGCTCATCGGCCGTAGATCGATGGCTTGGGCCCTGCGCCCTCCGGATGTCCGAGGGCTGGACCTGCCTCGACCACCTACAAACGGCCGGGTTGGAGAGCGCCATGGACGCAACTCTCTTCTTCCATCGGTTCCACTTCGCCTTCACCGTCTCCTATCACTACTTGTTCCCCCAGTTCACCATGGGGATGGCCTTCCTCGTGGTGGTCCTGAAGACGCTTGCCCTTCGAACGGGCGAGCCCCGTTACGAGGCGTCGGCCCGGTTCTGGGGGAAGATCCTCGGGCTCTCCTTTGCCATGGGCGTGGTCACCGGGATTCCCATGGAATTCCAGTTTGGAACGAACTGGGCCCGATTCTCTCACGCCACGGGAGGAGTGATCGGACAGACCTTGGCGATGGAAGGGACCTTCGCCTTCTTCCTGGAATCGTCGTTCCTGGGGCTGTTCCTCTTCGGGCACAAGAAGCTCGGCCCGAGGATGCACTGGGTCACCGCGTTCGCGGTCTTCGCCGGCGCCTGGATCTCGGGATTCTTCATCGTAGCCACGAACGCCTTCATGCAGCACCCGGTGGGTTACGAGGTCCTGGCCGATGGCACTTTGGCTCTGAATAGCTTCTGGGCGTTGGTGACCAATCCGTGGTTGGGCTGGCAATACCTCCACACGATCATCGGCGCCGTCATCACCGGTTCCTTCGTCATGGCGGCCGTCGGGGCCTTCTACGTGCTGCTGGGGGATCGGGCGGAAGCAACGACAGAGGCAAAGCACCGGGCTGAGTACGGCAGGGTCTTTCTTCGGATCGCCGTGGTGGCGGGCTTGCCCGCCACCCTTCTCGCGGCCTTCCCCACGGGGGACCGGCAGGCCGTGAATGTGGCTGAACATCAGCCGGCCGCTTTCGCATCCATGGAGGGACTCTTCGAGAGCGAGGCGGGGGCCCCCCTGGTCATCATCGGGCAGCCGGACGTGGAGATGATGCGCCTGGACAATCCCCTGACCCTGCCCCGGGTTCTGAGCTTCCTCACCTATCGCAGGTGGGCCGCAGAGGTCCGTGGGCTGGAGGACATTCCGAGAGAGGATTGGCCGGACAACATAGCGCTGCATTATTACGCCTATCACATCATGGTGGGACTCGGCACGCTCTTCATTGCCGCCATGCTCGTGGCCGGCTTCCTGTTGTGGAGAGGCAGGCTTCACACGACCCGGCCCATGCTCTGGGTCCTGATGCTGGCCGCACCCTTTCCCTTCATCGCCAACAACATGGGTTGGCTCACGGCGGAGTTGGGCCGGCAGCCCTGGCTGGTCCATGGAGTCATGAAGACCCAGGACGGCTACTCCGTGACCGTCACGTCCGGTAACACCGTCTTCAGCCTCCTGGGCTTCATGGGGCTCTACCTGATCCTCGGGCTGCTCTTCCTCTTCCTGGCGGTGCGGGAGGTCGCCCACGGACCCGGAGGGCACGGGGGATCGCCGGCGGGCGACGGCGCGGACCTCCACTCCAGCCCTGCCGAGGGGAGGTAAGAATGGAAACCCTCTGGTTCTACATCGTTGCCGTGATGATCGCCATCTACGTCGTGTTGGACGGGTTCGACCTCGGGGCCGGCGTGCTCCACCTCTTCGTGGCCCGGACCGACGACGAAAGGCGCACGGTTCTCCAGAGCATCGGACCCGTATGGGACGGAAACGAAGTCTGGCTCCTGGCCGGGGGAGGGGCGCTGGTCCTGGCTTTTCCCCGACTGTACGCCACCGCCTTCAGCGGCTTCTACCTCCCCCTCATGATCGTGCTGTGGCTCCTGATCCTCCGTGCCATCTCCATCGAGTTCCGGAGTCACCTGGAGAGCGCCGTCTGGCGGCCGTTCTGGGACGCGGTTCTGTTCTTCGCGAGCTTGCTGCTGACCGTCTTTCTGGGGGCAGCCCTGGGAAACGTCGTTCGCGGAGTTCCCATGGGTGAGGACGGGTACTTCTTCACCCCTCTATGGACTTCCTTCGGAGTCCGCACGTCGGAGTTGGGAATTCTGGACTGGTATACGGTGGCGGTGGGGGTCACCAGCCTCCTGGCTCTCACCTACCACGGCTCCATGTGGATCATCCTGAAGACGGAAGGGGCGGTCCGGGAGCGGGCCACCGTGGCGGCCCGGATCGCGTGGCCGCTCCTCTTCCTGTTCCTGGCCCTGGTAACCGTCTTGACCTTCAGCATTCAGCCCCAAGTGCCCACTCGGATGAACGCCAATCCGGCCTCGTACCTCATCCCCCTGGCGGCTTTGGCCGGTCTCGTCGGGAGCCGCGTCTTCACAGCCCGGAGGAAGGAGCTCCCAGCCTTTCTGGGATCGGCGGGGTTCCTGGCGCTCATGCTGGTGAGTGTGGTGTTCGGCCTCTATCCCATGGTCCTTCCCGTGGCGGGCGACCCAGGGGCGGCTCTGACCATTCACAACGCCGCAGGTCCCCCCTATGCCCTCCGGGTAGCGCTTTACTGGTGGATCCCGGGGATGATCCTTGTTTCGATCTACACCACGTTCGTGTACCGAAGACTGGCGGGAAAGGTGAGCCTGGACCGAGACGCGTACTGACGCCTTCACCAACGGGGGACTGCCCGGCCGTCCTTTACTTCCCAGAAGCCCAGGTCCCGGCCTGACCGGAGCTTGGCAACATAGATGATCTGGCCTGTGTGCATGGAGAAGTGCTCCACCACGTGGTAGAGGGCATCCAGGACCGTCACGTTCATTCCCTGGATCACCCGCTCGGAGCCCAACTCGGCGGCGGGGAGTTCCGCCAGCACCCTATCTACTTCGGCCAGGGTTCCCTCCAGGAGAGTGAGGAGGGCGTCGGCCTTCCCTTCTCCTGGTCGGCGGAACTCCTCGTCCCGCTGTCGTACGTCAGGCGCCTTCCCGATTCCGCTCACAACCCACTGCCGCGCGTTTCCCGCCAGGTGAAGAATGAGGTTCCCCACGCTGTTGGACGCCGGGTTCGGCCGCCACCATACATCTTCTTCGGGAAGGGCCTCCACGGCACGCTGTATCCTGGGGAGGTAATCCTTGGTCAGGTACCGCCGGGACCGATGGATGAACGCTTGGCCTGCTTCCATGCGAGTCTCCTCTTGCGCTGAAACGCCACGATCCGGGCGTCGGCGAGGTCGAAACGTCCCCCCTCTATCGCGACTCCCCTTGGGGGCCCCAGGACAAAACGGCCGTCACGGGATAATGGTCGGACGGAAAACGCCCGTTCAGCGAGGCCCGCACGATTTCCGCCGTCACGACCCGCCATCCGGGACCCACCAGCACAGCGTCGATCTTGTCGCCCCCTTCCCCCCCCCTGGAAGCCGTGAAACGTACCCACCGCCTCCGAGTCGGGATGGAGCACCCGATACGAATCCTGGAGAGAGGGGTCCGTGGAAGCGACCAGGGAGCGGAACGCCGGGTTGGTCTCCCCGGCGTTGAAGTCCCCGGTGACGATGACCCAGTCCTCCGGGTGGGCACGGCTCCGGATCCGCTGGAGGAGGAGGAGGGCAGCCCGTTCCCTGGAGGGCTGCGACTGGTGATCCCAATGGAGGTTGAAGACCACGACGGTACGCCTGGCCCGACGGTCGAGGAATCGTGCCCAGGTGCAGATACGGGGAAGGGAGTTTCCCCAGGTCATGGATCCGGGGACCTCGGGGGTGTCGGAGAACCAGAAGGTGCCCTCCTCGAGGAGATCGAATCTGGTCTTCCGATAGAAGATGGCGGAGAACTCTCCCGCGGCCTTCCCGTCGTCCCGACCCACGCCAAGCCAGTCGTGATCGGGGAGGCTCCCTGCCAGCTCCTGGAGCTGAAGGGCCAGCCCCTCCTGGACCCCCATTATGTCCGGGCCGAAGTCCTCCACCACCTCTGACAACAACCCCCTACGAAGGGGCCAGGCGTTGTCGCCGTCGTCCGCCGTGCCGTAGCGGATGTTGAACGTCATCACCCGGAGCTCCTGCACCCGCCCGGCCAGAGGGCCAGGGGCCAGGAGCAGGGCCGCGAGCCCCAGAGCCGCCCATGGAGGAAGGAAGCCGCGACAGCTCCTCAAAACGGAAGCTCCAGAGCCTCGCACAGGAACGCCATGAACCCCGCACCCGCCCGACACAGCGAGGCGTAGTCTTCCAGAAAGCCCGGCTCCACCACCTGGTCCTCGGTCAAGTCTGCCACCGCCACGAAGTCCTTCCACTTCAGGTCCTCCACCAATGGGTGGTCGGGATCGAAGCCCCGGGGGGCTCGGGAGAGGCGATCCCCGGAGAGGGCGAGCCGTTCCGTGAAGGTGTGGCTCGTGACCTCGGCTCTCCAGCGATCGGGCCGCTCGACGATGGCCTCCCGGAGCTTTCGAAGGCTCTTCCCGTCGGGGTGCCAGATCCCCATGGCCCCGAAGCAACCGCCCGGCTCGAGGTGAAGGTAGAAGCCGGGGGCGTGGACGTCCTTTCCCTGGTCGTGCCGGAACTGAATGCCCGTGTGGATCTTGAAGGGACTCTTGTCCTTGGCGAAGCGGACATCCCGGTAGATTCGGAAGATCGAGCCCCCGTTGGCCCGTGGATCGGCGCGGAAGTGGGGGCTGACGGCCTTGAGGTCCGAGGAAAAGGCCACGACGAACCGGACGGCAGGGTCCCGGACGTCCTCCTCGTAACGAAGCTTGTTGGAGTTGAACCACTCCCGGTCGTTGTTCCGGGCCAGCTCTCGGAGAAAGCGGAAGGACTCCCGGGTGAAGTAGCTCTGTTCAGCAGGTGCCGCCCCCGGCCCGGCCCGCATCAGCGCACCAGCTCCATCTGGTCCTGGCCCCGGGCCTGCGCGGCCCTCAGGGCACGTTCGGCGGCGCTGATGAGATCCTCGGGGTGAACCATGGACGCCCGAGCCTGCGCCCCACCCATGCTCACGCGCAGCCCCGCCTCCTTTCGGAAGGGATCCAGCAGGCCCTGGAGTCGCTGCGCGACGACCTCTCCCCCCGCCAGGTCACAGTCCAGGAGGGCAACGGCAATCCGAGCTTCCTCGGTTCTGGCCACCAGGTCGGACATCCGGACCCCTCCGGCCACCGTCAGGCCCAGGGACCGGAGCGTCCGACCCCCCATCGCCGGACCCGCGTCAGCGGACCAGCGCACGAACCCGTCAATCTCGAGGAGGAGCAGGGTGAGGGGGATACCGCGCCTCGCGGCGGCAAACGTCACCTCGAAGACGGTATCGAAGTGGAGACGATTGGGAAGGCCCGTCTGTTGGTCGGTGAGGGCCGGATGCCGGACCTGCCCAACGGTTTCGCGCATAGATCTGTCCCTTCAGTCCGCGTCCTGGCATTCGCACACCGGCCCCTGGCAGGAGGCCAAGGCGGCGAGATCCCGGGGGAGACCGACCCGACAGTCGGCGCAGGCCTCGCCTCGGAGGGCGTCGTATCCCTCCTTTCCAATAAGGGGCACCATGGCCAAGGCCGCCAGCGGATCGGCCCACCACCACCCGAAGAGGGCATTCAGGCCCAGGCCCCCGAGGAGGATCCCGGAGAGGTAGGCGCAGAGATCGGTCTGCCTGGAGTCGGCAGCCAGAGCCCGGCTACCCATCCGGGCGGCGACCCTTCGCTTTGCCCTGGCCAGGAGGGGCATGACCAGGAGGGAGGCCACCGCCAATCCGATTCCCACGAGACTCTCATCGGGCACTTCCCGCCCGATCAGGCTTGCACCGGCCTGCCAAGCCACCCAGGCAGCCAGGAGCAGGAACGAGACTCCAACGAGGCGCAGGGCGAGCTCCTCCCTCTCTTCCCTCCCGCCATCTCCACGGAGTCTCCAGAGGAGGATCCCCCCGGACGTACTCTCCACCAGAGAATCCACACCGAATCCGAGGAGTGCGGTGCTCCCAGCCAAGAGACCACTTCCAATGGCGATCCCGGCCTCACAGGCGTTCCAGGCCAGCGTGAGGTACTCCAGGCGACGCGCCTTCCGGACCCCGGGATCCCCGGAGTCGGGCCTCCCCTTCATCGGCCGGAACCACCCTCCCGGTGGCTCCGAAGCTTGTGACTGAACCGGGCTCTGAACTTCGCCAGCTTCGGACTGATCACCGCCTGACAGTAGGGCTGCTCGGGGTGGCGGCGGAAGTAATCGTCGTGATAGGCCTCCGCGGGGAAGAACTCCTCGAACGGGACCACGTCCGTCACGATGGGATCCGTCCAGAGCCCCTCCGATTCCAGCTCACGAATCAAGCTCTCCGCTGTCTCCTTCTGCGCCGGGGAGTGGAAGAAGATGACCGATCGGTATTGGGTGCCTACGTCGGGGCCCTGGCGATTCAGGGTCGTCGGGTCGTGGATGGCGAAGAACACCTCCAGAATCTCCCTGTAGGAAGTGATCTCCGGATCGAACTGAACCTGCACCACCTCGGCGTGCCCCGTATCCCCACGGCAGACTCGCTCGTAGGTGGGGTTCGCCACCGCTCCCCCCGCATACCCCGAGTGGACTCCCTCCACGCCCTCCAGGTCTTCGTACACGGCCTCCAGGCACCAGAAGCACCCTCCGCCGAGGGTAGCGATCTCCATACGCTCAATCTCCTGCGTAGTCCCCTCCCAAGGGAGCCTCAGATGCCAAGAGCCTTGGCGCCCCGGTTGCAGTCTTCCGGACGGACGTAGATCAGGTATCCGAAGGTGCCCCGTCCCGTGGTCACACCACTGGAGGCGTACACGTTGACCTTCGCCTGGTAGAGCTTCTCGTGAATCTCCACGAGGGCCCCGAGCTCGTCGTCCCCCTGAACCAGGAAGGCCGAATAGGGCCCGTCCAGATGCAAGCCGGCCCTCTGGGCCGCCGACAGCATCATGGGAGAGTCCTCGGGGAACAGAGTAAGCTGAGTGTGGGTCGGCCCCACGGGTACCGCCGTGAAGGCCACGAGGTTCAGACCCAGTTCCGCCAGTTGGGCGAGAAGCCTGTATCCCTCTCCCGGCTGATCCCGCACCGTCGCGTTGAAATACTCAACCTGCCGAATCGTGAAGGCCATCGTGCTCCTCCCTTCCGCGTGAATCTGGCCGAGGCCGTGAAAACCGTCGACCCCCTGACGACACCGGGCTACGCCTGGGAACCGGCCGGGAGCCCCGGCAACGGGCCATCACCAGCCTTCCCTAACGCCCCTCCGGGAATCCTTCCGGGTCGGGCAGCTTGCCGATCCCACCGAGAATCCAGCGGAAGCATCGGTGGGCGAAATCCACCGGCTCCAGGTACATCATGGGGCAGGCTCCCGGGATGACCGAGATCCCCTCCTCCTTGCACCTTCGCACCGCGGAGTCCGACACGCTGCCACCTCCAAAGGAACGGTGCATCCAGATCTTGCCGATCCCGAGCTCCGCGCATTCCCGGATCAGGTCCTCCGCCGCACCCGGGGGCGTGGCGATGACCACGCCCTCCAGAGAAGCGGGGACCGACGCAAGATCGGGGAAGCAGGGCATTCCCTCCACCTCCTCCGCCCTCGGGTTCACGGGATATACCTCGAAGCCGTTGGCCCTGAGCTTCCGGAAGATGGCGTTTGCCGGAAGATTCCCGTCTCTGGATACACCTGCCACGGCGAGTTTCTTCAGGGAGAGGAAATCCTCAACGGCGTCGCGAAGATCGGCCATACGGTGCCCCGCGGGAAGATGACTTGGCATGGATGGGCATCAAGAACCCACAGACGACATCACACCCCGGGCCCTGGGCTCAGCGCTCGGCCCGGGGTCGATGTCACGGAAGAGGAACGACAGGTATCCTCCGAAGCCTCAGCCCCTTCTTGTTGCTCCAGCGAAAATCAGGCCCTCTTCTTCTCCCGATTCCGACGCTGATTGGGGTGGTTCAGGTGCTTCCAGGTATCGCCTCTTCGCAGCTGTTGAATAGCGCTTGGAGAAACGCCGAGGGCGTCGGCCCAATACGCAGCCGAATGCCTCCACCGCCCCCGAGCCTCGTCCCAGTCTTCGAGAACCTCCAGGGCGTTGGCCTTGGTCATGCCAGCATGGGGAGACTTTTCCCCCTGGAGCCAGACATTCCGGCCTTCCCATCGGCCCGAACGTTGGATGGGCCCCGGGAGACGTGCCCCGGTGTTTCCGAGGCAGTAGTGCCGGATCTGGTTGACGGTGTAGTCAGGGAATTTCCGGGCAATCTCGGCGTAGGTGTAGCCTTCCTCCGCGAGATCACGCCAGATGATCACGATGGCGCCGCTAGGTTTGGGCATGGTGCTGGACTTCTTTGGCTCGAGCCATTGTTAGATGGACATGGGGTGTATGAATCTTAAAACAGGCGGACCTTTCCCTCAACTGGAGCGCTGATTTCCTTCGCTCCCAGAGCCGGGACCTCCGCCCCCCTCCAGATCCAGGACCAGGGGAGGGTGGCCCTCCGCCTCCAGGAAGCGAATGAGCCCCTCGGACGAGAGTGTCGTCGTCATCGCGTTGTCCAGGGGGTGGAAGCTCACCGGCGAACCGTCCAGGAGTGCCCGATCCAAGACCACCTTCACGTGGCGATCCCTGTCATTCATGACGCCAAAAGGGGTCACTGCCCCAGGCGTTAGCCCGAGGTACTTCCTGAGACGTCCTTCACTCCCGAAGGAGAGCCTGCCCCGAGCCCGCAGCAGACCCGCAAGTACCTTGAGATCCACTTCCCGGTTCTCGGGGGTGGACAGGAGCCACATGGTGCCCTTCTTGTCCCTGATGAAGAGGTTCTTCACGTGCCATCCCGGGACATCGCCTCTCAGCCGCTTGGCTTCCTCCACCGTGAAGACAGGGGGATGCGTGCGCGTCCGGAACGGGATCTCCAACTCTTCCAGGCGCCGGAACAAATCGCCGGGAGTGGAATGGGCCACGGACACCTACCGCAGACGTCGGATCACCGGTAATACTCCACCTTCACGCCACACCCGTCCCACATTCGCTCATATTCCTCCGTTCGCTTCTCGACGAAGGCCTTCGCCTCCGACGGCCCACCGAGGAGTCGAGCCACGCGGGCCCCGGGGGAGGGAGCCTCCACGGCAACCAGGAATTCCCCGGCCCCGACGATGAGGAGGTCTCCTGCGAGCTGGGTGGGATGTCGCTCCACCACGGGAAACTGGGCAGCTAGCTCTTCCCACTCGGAAGCGGTCAGAGGGACGATCTCTCCTCGTCCCACCTTGCCTCGGAATTCGTCGATGTTCACGGACCTGCCTCACCTTGTCGTTGAGCCCTCAGCATGCCCGGATAGCGCGTACCTGGCGGCCGCCTTCGCATGAAGGAGGGCGGTGTCGAAGACGGGCACTGGGGCGTCCTCACTCCGCAGAAGCAGGCCGATCTCGGTGCACCCGAGAATCACCCCCTCCGCACCCGCTCCCACCATGCTCTCGACGATCCGCCGGTACTCCGCCCTGGACGTCTCCAGGATCCTGCCGAGCACCAGCTCGCCGTAGATCACGTCGTGGACAACCCGCCGGTCCTCCGGCGAGGGGGTGATCACCTCCAGGCCGTGGAGCTCCTCGAGTCGGCCCCGATAGAAGGTTCCCTCCATGGTGAATTTCGTTCCCAGGAGACCGACGCGCTTGAGCCCCCGCTCCCCGACCGCGGCCGCTGTCGCGTCCGCAATGTGCAGGAGCGGAATGTCCACCGCCGCCTCGATGACAGGGGCCACGCGGTGCATGGTGTTGGTGCACAAGACCAGGAAGTCGGCTCCGGCCCCCTCGACTGCCCTCGCATCGCGCGCCAGGATCTCACCGAGCTCACTCCAGCGATTCTCGTGCTGTAGAACCTCGATCTCCTGGAAATCGACGCTGACGAGGATGATCCTGGCCGAGTGGAGTCCCCCGAGCCCACGAGCCACTTCCCGGTTCAGCACCTGGTAATAGGGAACGGTAGATTCCCAGCTCATTCCCCCAAGCAGCCCGATGGTCTTCATGACAAGCGTTCCTTTCTCCTCGTCCAGGAGCTGGTTCATTGCGCCAACGTCGGATCGATCCCCGGCCGACGTCGGATCGATCCCCGGCCGACGCGGGATGAACCCTCAGGGGCTCCCGGGACCGAAGGTTCTCACCGCCGCCAGCCAGGCGAAGGGATTCTCGAGATGGATCGCATGCCCGGCTCTCGGCACGAGGCGCAAGACCGCACCGGGAATCCTCTCCGCCATCTGCTGGGCAATGGCCGTGAACTTCCGGTCCTCCTCCCCCGCCAGGAGGAGAGTCGGGACCCGGATCTGGGGAAGTGAGTCCCAGAACGAGGGCTGGGCGCCCGTTCCCATCCCTCGTAGACATGCCGCCAGGGCTTCGGGATGGTTCCGAAGCCGGCGCTCCCGGTTTCTCTCCTGGACCTCCCGGGGGAGCTTCCCCTGGGTGGCGAAGAGGGGCAGCCCCATCCAATGATCCACGAATTCCTCCATCCCTCCCCGCAGCACACCTTCCGCGAGAGCCTCGTCAGCCCGGCGGCGGGCACGCCGCTCGCTCTCCCTTGCCAGGCCCGGGGAGGCGCTCTCCAGCACCAGGCCGGAGAGTCGAGAGGGAACCAGAATCGACGCGGCCAGGGCGATGCGCCCACCCATGGAATAGCCCAGCCAGCGAGCCTTCTCCATCGCCATGGCGTCCAGGACCTGCGTCAGATCTTCCACCAGCTCGTGGACTCGATATCGGCCCGGGTCGGCGGAGACGTCACTCTCTCCGTGGCCCACCAGATCTACTGCCACCACCTGGTGTGCTTTCGACAGACCCGAGATCAGCTCCTCTCCCCAGGCCTCGACGCAGCCGGTGAAGCCGTGGATCAACAACAGGGGTTCCCCCGCACCCACCACCCGGACATTCAAACGCAAACCGTCCCTCACGGTTACGAGCATCTCGGATCTCCTCCCGAATCAGGCATAGAGGGCGTCCAAGTCCGCCGCGGCCAGGTCCACGAGAAAGCTCTTGATTCGCATCGTCAGTGCCTTGAAGAACGCCGCTCCCGCCTCTGCTGTGGCTTTCCCCGGGTCGCCAACCCCCGTATCGAGCGTGACCTGGACCCAGTCCCTGGGCGCCCACGCCCACCCCTCCCGCAGGGCCTCGATGGTGAACCCCCGTCCCTCCCCCAGGCCGGCCTGTTGGAGGGGGAGGACTCGATCCGGTGCGAGGTGGAGCATCAGACTCGTCTCCCACTCCCCGGCGTGATCCCCGGGATCGCTGAAGAACTCGGCGGGGTCGAGGACCGACCACCAGTCCACCAGGCAGAGGAACAGTTCCGTCTTGGCCTGGAGCTCACGGATCGCGGGCCGAAACTCGTTCCCCCCATGCCCGTTCAGGATCAAGAGCTTCTTCAGGCCCTGCGCTTCCAGGCTCTCGACGAGATCCGCCAGCACGAAGGCCTGTGTGCTGGGATTCAGATTCAACGTGTGGGGGATCTCCACTTGCTGGGCATTGGCCCCGAAGGGGACCGGCGGGAGAACGAGGCAGCGGGCGCCCTCCTCCCAGGCCAGACGGGCCGCCTCGATAGCGATCGCCTCGGCCTGAAGGGTGTCCGTGCCGAACGGAAGATGCAGGTTGTGGGCCTCCGTGGCACCCCACGGGAGGATGGCAACCTCGTACTCGGTTTCCCGTATCGTCTTCCAATTGGTTTCCGACAGAACGTAGGATCGCAGGCTCATCAAGCATCTCCGGTGACGGCCCGGGCGGTCGGGAGCGTGAGCCCACGGACCGGCGGGCACACGGACCACGGATCAAGGGGCACTTTGCAGAAGGCCACACCTCCATGGCAAGGTAATGCCCCACTTCCCCCCTCGCCCCTCCGGGGCCCATTGGCTCCACACCTGCCCAGAGGGGGTCTCGATGGTTATCTTCGTCGATCCACGAACGTCTGTTGTCCAGCGAACCGAAGGCTCCTCCGACAGGAGCATTCACCGGACCGAACCATGTTCCTTTCTCCGCGTCACCGGATTCTCTTCGTGCACATCGCGAAGACGGGTGGGACCAGCATGAGAGCCGCTCTGTCCCGCCTGCACTGGACCGACCCCTACGCCATCCCCATCCACCTCGTGAACGGCCTGACCCGAATCCTCAAGTACAAGACAGGGGCCAAGTTCCCCCGTCATGCCAAGGCCATCGCCGCCTACGAGTGCATTGGGGAGCCGTTCTGGAGCCAGCTCTTCAAGTTCACGTTCGTCCGCAACCCATGGGACCTGCAGGTGAGCTCGTGGCACCACCTCAAGGGCATACCGGCCTCGGGAACGAGCGACCTCGAGACCTTCGAGGAGTTCCTCCGGCACAAGTTCGACTGGGACCGGCCCTTCGAGTACTTCTTCGAGGCTTCTCGTCAGCTCCAGGCCCACTATATCACGGAATTCTCGGGGCGGATCATCGTCGATTTCGTGGGGCGCTACGAGCGCCTCCATGAGGACTTCCGGGAAGCCTGTCGCCTCGGAGGGATCCCCCAGATCAAGCTTCCCCACAAGCGCCAATCCGCCAGGCGGTCGAAAGACTACAGAGTCTACTACGACGACGTCACGGCTCAGTTGGTGGCCGATCATTACGCGACGGATATCGAGCTGTTCGGTTACTCCTTCGATGACTTCGGCAAGTCGATGGAGCCCTGGCGGCCCCCTCCGGATCTGACCGCGGTCTTGGGTTGACCCTCCCCCCCTCGCCGACCGCCGAGTCAGTGGGTGCGTCGGGGAGACATCCGTTCCGGGCCTATCGCCGTTCCGGGGGAGCGCCGTAGGGATAGAGCACGCTCAGGTCCGCGTTTTCGTAGGGAAGGGCATCCAGGAACGTCGTCCCCACGAAAGGCCCCGGGGCTTCCACCACGATGATCGTCGGCGCGAAGCCCGTCTCGTCGAACCCACGCCGGAAGTGGACCCTCGACTTCACGACGAAGACGTCGAAGTCGCTCAGGTCCACGGGCGCGAAGGCGAAGCGTTGGGGGTCGGTCACCTGCTCGTAGGTCGGCGTGATGAAGAGAACGTTCCCCTCCCCGAAGCCCACCACGGCCACTCGGTCGAAGCTGAAGCCCTCTCCGAAATAGAGGAGATCGCCGTGGATCGGGGCGGGAGTCCCCCCGGAGGGAGTGAAGCCGCCCACCTCCATGTCGAATGCGTCTCCGGGAGCAGCCCCTCCCGCGTCCAGAGCCTGGAGAACCCCGGGATCGGTGATGGTGCCGTAGAGAACCTTCCCGATGCCCGCCGCCTCGAAGGCCTTCAGGATGTGCGTCGCGTCCCCGGGTCGGTCTGAGTGATCTCCCACCGCCACAGGGGTGGCGCCTCTCGCGATGGCGTTCTGCACCTCGCGCGCCGCCTCATCCGGCTGGGGGTACCGTCCAACCGCGAAGCGCTCCCGAACCCGCCAGAAGTAGTCGTTCATGTCGTCGGCGATCCGATCGGCCAGCGCCTGGTCGTTGTTGGTCATGACCTCGACGGTGGCGCCGACGTCGGGAACGTCCGACCAGGGGTACCCATAGAAGACGCTCACGAAGACGTCCTGCTCCCTGGCCTCCCACCGGCGGGCACGTTCCATGATGTCCATGGATGGAGAGGCACCTGTCCACTGCAGGACCGTAGCGGTGATGATCCCTGGTCTCCGGGTGGCGGAGGTGGGCCGGTACTCTCCCTTCATGGTCATGTGAAGAGCCCGCGCTGCCCGAGCCCCTTGAAGGGCGGCGTCGTAATGGGGATAGCGCTTCGTCGTGAACGCGAAGTCGGCCCACCGGAGGAACTCCCCGTCCTCGTTCCCGTGAAGGTCGAAGCTGGCGGCGATGGGCACGTCGGGGCCCACCACCTCCCGGAACCGTCGGGCGATCTCGGCCTCGGGCCTGGGCACCCCCCTCACAGCCATCGCCCCGTGGAGTGCCAGGTAAACGCCGTCCACCGGCATGGCCTCCTTCAGGTCTTCGATCATGAGGTCGAGATAGTGGTCGAACGTCTCCTGGGTGTTCCAACTCCTGGAGGAGCCCCCGAACACCCCAAGCGGCGAAGTGAGTCCCACCAGCTCCATGTCGTCGTAATCACCGGCCATCCTCACGAAGCCGCCGATGTATTCTCCCTCCTGCAACAGCTGGTCGCCGCCCAGGGGAGGGCTGACACGCTCCCAGTCCTGAATGGTCACGTCGCCCCCGGGGCAGAAGGTGCACGTCTCATGAGAGAATGTGGCCACGGCCACGCGATAGGATCCGGACGGGCCCGGCGAGCCACAGGAAGAGAAGACCGGGAGGAGTAGGCTCAGGAAGAGAAGGGGCTTGCCGCGCATGGGCTTCCTCCGGGCGTTGGGCGAGAAGCGTCTGGATCCAAGGTGCCTTGGACCATTGAGACCTGCAAGCTGTGGAGAGGAGATCTCGAAAGGGAGCTCAGCCGGCCTTCTCGGCACCCGGGGCATGGCCGGACCGAGGACCATTCCCCGCTTTCTTGGGCCGTACCAGGCGCTCAATGGCCAACCCCAGGTCCTCGAACCCCTCCGGCTTCACCAGAAAATCTCTGGCGCCCAGCGCGAAGGCCCGATCCCGAACCTCTGGATCGCGGCACCCGGTGAAGAGGACGACCGGGATGGACCGGAGATCGGACCGCTCGGCCACCCACTCCAGCAGGTCCAGGCCCGTACCGTCGTTCAGCCAGTGGTCGAGGATGACGAGCGTGGGACGCGGAAAGCGGGTGGAATCGTCGAACGGCCACTTGCCGAGAAGATAGGCCTTGGCCTCGGCGACCCCCTGGGTCACCAGGACCTGCTTCCCGATGCCGTGGTAATCCAGCAACGCCTGGACCATGACCGAATGATCCAGGTTGTCCTCGACCAGGAGTATGATCTCTTCTGCCACTGCCGACGCCTCTCGTGCGCGGAGGCCCTCCCCACCGCCACCGGTGAGAAAGCCCGAGATGAGCGGATAGGCGAGATTTTGTGCAAGTTGGCGCACACTCCTTGAAAGAGCAAGGAAGAGTCCTGGAACGGGGAGGCCTGCCGCAGCTCTCCCCTACCCTTCCGCGTCCGGCCCTCCTTGCTCCACCCGTCCCTTGCGGTCGAGGGGGCGGTCCACCCCGAAGAGATCCGTCGGAGGCCGGGGAGTCGGAATCTCCAGCGCCTCTTCCACGACTCGGATCAAGTCATGTCCGTCCACGGGCTTGAAGAGGGTGAAGTCTGCCCCGTAGCTCTCTGCAAGGTCCAGCTGATCGGCCGCCCAACCCGAGATGGCGATGATTGGAACGTAAAACCCGTCCTCCCTGAGCTCCTTGATGAGGCGTAAGCCGCTGGATTCGGGCATGGCCAGGTCCGTGATCACCACGTCCACGTCCTTGGTGCGCAACACCTCGTACGCAGCCTTCCCATCGGCCGCATAGAGCAGCTCGTGCCCGACCGTGGCCAGAATCGCGGTCTCCAGGACCCGGTCGATCTCCTCGTCGTCAACAATCAGGACAATGGCCATTCGATCGGTCGCGTCTTTTGTGAGAGTTCTTGGGTTGCACTCTGGGCGTCCCGGCTGATCCTCGAACGGCGCTACCACAAGAGCCCGGTCGGCGGCGGCGGGGGACGCTTCGGCTGAAGTGACTGACGCACAGCTGTCTGCAGCCTCTCACCATCCAGTGGCTTGAAGAGAGTGAGATCGGCGCCATAGTCCTGGGCCAGATCCAACTGGTCGGCAGCCCATCCGGACACGGCGATGATGGGCATGTCGAAGTAGGCCTCCCGGAGCTCCCGAATCAGTCGGAGACCGTTCACGCGGGGCATGGCCAGATCCGTGATCACCACGTCCACGTCCGTGTCCCGGCAGGTCTTGTACGCCGCTTCCCCGTCCGCGGCGAACAGCAGCTGATGCCCTTCGGATTCCAGAATGGACCGGATGAGCACCCGGTCCAATTCCTCGTCGTCCACAACAAGGATCCTGGCCATCTTGCCTCCAGCCGTTCCTGGCAACTGAGGGTCGGCGAACACACCGAAACGGCCACTTCCCCACCCCCGGGGCACACCTCGGACCAGCCACGGAGGCGTGAACAGCTATGATAGGTCCACTGAGAAGCGAGGACCAGGCCATTGGAGGATTCCTTTCCGTCCACCGCCCGGCCCCGGAGGCCCATGCCTGCCTCTTCCCGCCGGCTATCCGATGGGCGGGGTCCAGGAGCGGATCATCCCGAGAGCGCGATCTTGCACCCCGCCACGACAAGCACAACGGCGAGAAGCCGCTGCAGGGCCACCGGACTCAGGCGTCTGGCACCGACTTCAGCCCCGAACCAGCCACCCAGCGCGACGGCCGCCATCCACGCCGGCAGGAGGGCCGGGAGGCTCCGGGTATGGTGGAGAACGCCCAGGAGGGCAGCCAGCGAGTTGACCAGGATGAACCCGGATGAGAGAGCGGCCGTCTGCTTCGTGGAGGCCCAATTCCTCAGGATGATGCACGGGGCCAGAAAGACGCCCCCCCCGATACCGACGAGCCCCGAGAGCAAACCGATCACCCCTCCGGTGGCGGTAGCCGCCCAGGGGGGTGGAGGCCCCTTCACCTGTCCGTCCGGAACCGGCGGACGCCAGATCAAGAGCACGGCGGCCCAGAGGAGCACGACTCCAACGACGATCCTGAACATGGGGCCGGGGAGGGAGAGGAGCCCCCCAAGGAACGCGAGAGGAACGGAGCCGAGAAGGAACGGAAGGAGGAGCCTGGCGTCGAAATGCCCTGCCCGGGCGAACTTCACCAGGCTGATGGAAGCCACCACGACGTTGAGGACGAGGGCAACGAGTCTGAAGTTCTCGGGAGAGACGCCAAGAAGTGCCATGGCGGCCAGATACCCGGACCCTCCTCCTTGCCCCACCGCCGCGTAGAGAACCGCCATCAGGAAGAAGAGGCCGGCAAGTTCCACGGCAGGCATGATCTCACCCATCGTCCATCACCCTCCGCTCCCAGTCGCCCTGGGGCTATGGATCCTCGCTTCTACACTCCTCTCCCGACGGCCTCCACAACCCTCACCCCTCCCCCCGGAGGACCTGCGGGATCGGTCGATCCGGCGTGGGGATTTCGTTGGTGATGGATGCGATCCTCCAGGCGCCGTCCCGTCGAACCAGCTGAATGCTGTCGACTCCACGCTGTGGAGGACGCTGTCCCCCAGGAATCTCGGCCTCGTAGAGGACCCACACGTGGGCGATGTCACCGAACTCGGTGGCATGCGTACGAACGATCCTCTCGGTGAAACCGGTCGCGCCCACATTCGACCGGGTGATGAAGTCGAGCCAGTCCTGGACGAATCCTTCGAGCGTGAACACACGGGTCTCGGTTCGAGTGGTCCGGAGGACCACCACCGCCTCGGGAAGGAAGAGCGCCCTGACCGCATCCCAGTCCGGCGTCCGACCCGCCGGAAAGGTCACGAGGTCGTAGAGCTCCACCACCACGCTCCCCGGGGAGCCCCCAGCGGCCTGAGGTGGCTGCGCCCCCGCCCGCACGGGCTGGACGGCCCAGAGGATTCCGCCAACGAGCAGGGATGGGAGGGCCCGTCGGAGAGTGCCTCCGGGAATGTAGCCGATCATGGCTGGACCACCTGCACCGTCGAAGGATCTCTCTTCCCGCACACCCGGGCTCCCTCCGGGGCAGCGGGGGCTCCGACAGGAAGCTGCTGCGGGGAAGGCCGCCGAGCAAGCATCGGGGCCCGAAGTCGGCCCGCAGCCGGTCGACGGAACATGGGGCTGGCTACGTCCGGGGGTGTGCGCCACCCCACGGGAGCGGCTCGCAGACGTCAACTTTCGACGCAGGGGGGTTTGTCTTCCGCTGGATGGGTGTGATTATAGTGGAGTTCTGCCATCGGCTGCCCCCTGGGTGTGCCGCATTTCATTCGTTCGAGCCCGTGAACCGACCGCCGAAAGCATGATAGCTGATCGCCTGACAAGCCGGACGACCCTGGCTTGGGCACTTTCTGGAATCCTCCTGGCGCTCTCCCTCGCATTGCCATCAGAGACGCAGGCCCAGGAGGGAGACGACCCACCGGCCCCAGAGGCGGCCCTCCCCGTCATCAGAGCCGTCCGAGCGTCGGGGGCAATCCAGCTTGACGGACTTCTCGACGAGGAAGCCTGGAGCCGAGCCGAGCCCGCGACGGTATTCACCCAATTGGACCCCCTCGAGGGGGAGCCTGGATCCGAGGGCACACGGGCATTCGTCCTGTATGACGACGACGCTCTCTACATCGGGGCGATTCTCAAGGACGACAGCCCCGTCTCGACACGCCTCGGAAGACGGGACGGCTTCCTGATGGACTCGGACTGGTTCTCCGTTTCCCTGGACAGCTACAACGACCATCGGACTGGCTTTGTCTTCGAAGTGAATCCTTCCGGCGTCCGGTCGGATCAGGCCCTCACGGGTGGGCAGGACGAGCACGGAGACAGCTCCTGGGACCCGGTATGGGAAGCGGCCACCAACGTGAACGAGGAGGGATGGACCGCTGAGATGAGGATTCCCCTCTCCCAACTCAGGTTTCGCAGCGGAGAGGACCAGGAGTGGGGCATCCAGCTTACCCGTGACATCGCCCGAAACAGGGAGAAGCAGCTCTTCTCCTTCACGCCGAAGGACGAGGCCGGAGGGATCGCCCGGTTCGGGCGTCTGGTTGGGCTGGATGGGCTGGAACAATCGAAAGGCCTGGAGATTCTGCCCTACGTCCAGGGGAAGGCCGCCTACGTTCGGATCGACCAGAACGACGAGGTGCCCTTCCGAAATCCGTTCCGGGACGGATCGGACTTCTTCTACGGAGCCGGGATGGATCTGAAGTACCGCCTCAGCTCCAACCTCACCCTGGACGCGACCCTCAACCCCGACTTCGGACAGGTCGAGGTGGATCCGGCCGTGGTGAATCTCACCGCCTTCGAGACCCGGTTCGAGGAGAAGCGGCCCTTCTTCGTCGAGGGTGCAGGCATCTTCTCCTTTGGCCAGGGCGGCGGCGGTGGGGGCCACGGCGGCGGGATGTTCGGCGGTGGGGGCGGAGGGGGCGGTGGTGGTGGTGGGCCGACACAACTCCTCTATTCGCGCCGGATCGGCGACTCGCCCCGGGGAGGCACCCCTGACAGCGCCGTGTACTCGGACAGCCCGGACGCCACCACGATCCTCGGGGCGGGGAAACTCACCGGTCAGACCGCCGGAGGATGGTCCATCGGTTTCATGGAAGCCGTCACCGCCCGGGAAACGGCCGAATACGTGGGAACAGAACCCGGCAGGACCTACAAGGCCGAGGTCTCACCGCTGAGCAACTACTTCGTGGCCCGGTTCCGAAGAGACTTCCGCGAGGGGCAATCCGCCATCGGGTGGATCGGCACGGCCGTGAACCGGGACCTGGGGAACAAGGTCATGGCCCAGGAGCTTCGCGCCTCGGCGTATACCGGGGGGCTCGACTTCTTCCATGAGTGGAGCGATCGGGCGTGGTCTCTCTCGGGGTACATGGCGGGAAGCAGGATCGCGGGGACACCGGCAGTCATCGAGGATGCACAGACCTCATCGGCCCGATACTACCAGCGCCCCGACGCCGGTCACATTCGACTGAACCCCGATGCCACCTCCCTCAAGGGCTACACGGCCAACCTCGAAATACGACGCCAGGCCGGGCTCCACTGGCGGGGGAACGTCCAGCTGAGCACCACGAGCCCGGGGTTCGAGGTCAATGACCTGGGGTACCAGCGGAATGCCGACCGAAGAGACATCGAGGGCCAGCTCGAATACCAGGAGAACCGCCCGGGCGAGATCTTCCGCCGATGGCAAGTGAGCGTGAGCCCCAGGACCGGATTCAACTTCGACGGGAATCGACTCGACACGAATCTCTCCTTCCGCACCAACCTGACCTTCATGAACTACTGGTCATTGGGAGGAAGCTACGAGCGGGGCTTCCGGTCGCTGGACGATCGACTCACCCGGGGCGGACCGCTGGCGGAGAAGCCCGCGAGTCATCAGATCTCGCTCAACAGCAGCACCGACTTCAGCAAGCCCTATACAGGCCGAGCCTCCGCCCGCTACGAGTGGGACGTGGCCGGGCGGAAGGAGAGCAGCTATAGCCTCAACCTGGGGATCAAACCCAGCGGCACCTGGGAGCTCTCCCTGGGCCCCCGAATCTCCTTCAACCACGCCGTCGCCCAGTACCTGGGCGAGGTGGAGGACCCCCTGGCCAGCCGGACCTACGGAAACCGTTACATCTTCGCCGATCTGGACCAGACGACCCTCTCGCTTGAGACGCGACTGAACGTCACGTTCACGCCCAACCTCACGCTGGAGATGTTCGCTCAGCCATTCATCGCCAACGGGGACTACGGCACGCTGAAGGAACTGAGCACCCCGCGCACATTCGACCTCCTACGGTACGGGATCGACGGGGGTGAGGTCTCCCGGGATGGGTCCGGGGATTACGTCGTGGACCCGGACGGAAGCGGGCCCGCATCCCCTTCACCATCTCCAACCGCGACTTCAACAACGTGTCCCTCCGGGGGACCGGTGTCCTACGGTGGGAGTGGAGGCCGGGCTCGACGCTCTTCCTGGTGTGGCAACAGAGCCGGTCCGACTACTACGACTACGGCAACTTCGATCTCAGCCGAGACGCGGACGCCATGTTCCGGGCCCCGGCCGACAACATATTCATGGTCAAGGCGACCTACTGGCTGGGGTCGTGACGGAGGAGGTCCGGCGGGACCGAAGCGCCTGAAGCCAGACGCCTGTCGAGCCTGGAGCGAGGCCGGCGCACCGAGACGCGAAACCGCCGGGAGGCCTGCAGCCTCCCGGCGGTTTCGTGTCGGGGCCTCCCGATTCAGCTATCGGGACCCGCCTCCCCCACCACCACCCCGGGGCTTGGCCACCCTCCCCGTGGGCTTGGACGTTCCACCAGTCTTCACGCCTCCGGATGGAGAGACCCTCCCCGTGGAACCGGAGGAAGAGCCGCGAGGAACCACACCACTACCCGTGCCCGAGCTGGACCCCGGGCGGGTGTATCCGCGACCCCGCACAATCCGCCCCCCCGAGGAAGCACGCGGCTCCACGATGACCGTGGTGGGCTGGTAGAGGCCATAGTAACCGTATCCGTAGCCGTATCCGTAACCGTAACCGTAGCCTCTGTAGCCGTAGTAGTATGGGTCATAGAAGTACGGGTTCCAGAAGCTCCCACCCCAGGGACCCACGTACCGGGGCGGATAGTCTGTCCCACGGGAATAATCCGGCCTCTCCTCCACGGGTACCGCACCCGGCCTCACCTCGAAGCGATCCGGATAGGAAACGGCCACGACGAGGTCGATGACCTGGGGCGAGATCCCGGCGTCGGAGAGTCTCAATAGCAGGTCGGCGTCCACCGGGAAGGGGTCTCCCCGCTCCACGATTAGAGCCTCCACCGCCTCCGGATCCACTCTCCCCGTCGCTTCGATGAGGTCATCCGCGGTGAGGGGCGCCGACGCGGCGATCCTAGCTTCCCGCACGGCGAGCGCCCTCGGAGCGACGATGTTCTCCATCCCCGCCGCCGCAACCCTGGAGGCAGGAGCCAGATGGTACTTCAGAGACCAGGGCACCCGTTGCCCACCGGTCTCCACCACCTTGACGTCCATCCACTCGGCGGGGTTGATCATGGCCATGAGCCCCGTGGCAGCCCTCTCCGATCCGCTGTCGCAGGTGTACTGGGACCTGGTGTACACTCGACGGCCGTCCTGGGAGAACCTGGCCTCCTCGATGCCCTGGCAATCCTCCCGCACGGCCTCCCGTGGTACCCCATCGCTGCGGATCGCCTCAGTGGAGATCACCTGGCCGTCGGCCACCGTCACCAACTCCACACCCTGTCGGTCCGTGGTCGGACGGACACAGAGCATCGGCGCCTCCTGCCCTCCGTCCACCGTTTCCCAGCACCCCAACCACGGGAGCCAGCGAGCATCCACTTCCTGAGCCGAGGCCGTCCTCGGAACCGCAACGGCGATGAGCAGGCCCAATGCCAGAGGACCACCAGCTGCGAGGCTGCGGATGGTCAGACGCGTCTTCATTTCATTGTCCTTTCTCGGCTCAAAACCGAACACCAAGGCCCACGCTGGCCTGGAACCCGGATAGATCGATGGGCTGGAATCCCTGGAACGAGTTCCGATCCAGGTCCGCCTTCGCCCAGACGTAACGGCCCTCTCCGGTCAGCACGAGGCGAGGCGTAAGAGATACCTGGGCTCCCCCCACCACATGGCCGGTCCAGGCCGTTCCGTCGGACACGAGCCGGTCACTGAATATGGGCAGAGCGTTGGGGTCCGGACCAGAGAAGTCGATAAAGTCTCCGATGTGCGACAGCTTGTAGTACATGCGGCCGGCGCCAACCCCCACGTACGGGGACCAGGCGGCCGGAATCCATGCGAACCGGCTCACCTCACGGCCCCGGTCCAGGAAGAAATACCTGAACGTCGCCGTAATGGGAACCCGGGTGAGACGAGTGTTCTGCTCGATGGGGAGCTCTTCCGAGTCCACAAAATCCTGGTACTCGGACCAACTCTCGGTCCGGGAATAACCGACCTCCAGAGCCAGATCCAGCCGTTCGTTGAGGTGAACGGCCAGGTTCCCGGCGAGCACGGGAGCGTTGAAGTCACTCTTGCCCAGGGTCAGGTCCTTGAACAGGTAATCGCTGTACACGTCGCTCCCGGCCCGCGCCAGCTCGTACCCCATGTTCAAGGAGAGCGTGACCTTGGGCCTGCCAAAGAGGAAGCCCCGACCCTGCTGGGCTTCCAACTCCTGACCGGGCACCAGCGCCAGCGCCGCCAGCGCAAGGCCCAGGAGGCCGAGGGTCAGGGTGATTCTATGTCTCATATCGAACCTCCAGGACATACTCATCGGGGCGCTGAAGGAGCCCCTCCGCTGAAAAGAGGAAGGCAAAACACGTGCCAGGGGGCACTTCCAGGAAAGCCCTGACATGCCCTCATCTCCGGCGGGAGAGAAGACGCGAACGCTCCCTCCTGAAGGACATGGTCCGTCCTGTAAAGTGGACACACATCTCTTTGGCTTCCCCACAACCAATCCCTGATCCCCGCGGATCGTTCCCGCCCTTCCCCCCGGTTCCAACAAACCCGGCCTGGAGGTCATCCAATCTCCAGACGGACGGACGCGCATGCCGACGGCGGCGTGTCCGGCCGGAGGAGCGCCACGACAGGAGCTGCTCCACACAGGAGTCATTCACTTTCGGGCCGGCTCCCATCGGCCGAAACAAGGAGACGACATGCGCAGCGCGTTTATCCCTCTGGCCCTCGGTCTGGCGGCGGGGCTGGCCTTTTCGCCACCGCCTGCCGCTGCTCAGACCGCCACGTTCGAATGGAGCGGGCGAATGGCCCCCGGCGAGGTCCTGGACGTCAAGGGGATATCGGGGAGGATCCGGGCTGTCCCAGCCTCCGGGGACCGGGCCGAGGTGGTGGCCCGAAAGCGAGGCGACGCCGACGACTTCGGCGAGGTGGCCATCGAGACGGTCGAGACCGCCGATGGAATCATCATTTGTGCGGTCTACGGCTCCTGGAACCACGGCAGGGGTCAATGCGATCCGAGAAACCGGGACCGTTCTCAGGATCGGGACCGACACAGGAACGTGAGCATCGACGTGAGCGTGGAGTACGAGGTCCACGTTCCCGCCGGCGTGTCGTTCGAGGGCTCCTTGGTCTCCGGTAGTGTTCAGGCCGACGCGCTGCGCTCCGACGTGCGGGCCAACACCGTGGACGGGGACATCACGATCTCCACCACCGGCCGGGCCTGGGGTAACACGGTCAGCGGGGACATGGAGATAGAAATGGGCGAGGTGGGCCCGGAGGACCTGGATTTCAACACCGTGAGCGGAGACATCGTCCTCTGGCTCCCGAACGATTTCGCTGCCGACGTGGATTTCGAATCCCTCTCGGGAGATTTCAGCAGCGACTTCGACATCACGATCAGTAGCCGCCGACACCGGTGGATCGGCTCCCGCGTCCAGGGGACCATCGGCGGCGGGGGGCGCGACCTGACCCTCAGGACGGTGAGCGGGAATGTCGAGATTCGGCGCAGGTGAGGCTGAGGGGCCTCAATCGGGATCGTAGAGGGCGGCATGGAGCGCGGCCAGGACGTGCCCGATCCACCCCAGGGTCCCGAAGGAGATGAGCCAGATGACCCCGGCAAACAGGAAGAAGAAGATCGCGGCGAAGACGCGTCCCTGCACCAGCTGACCGAGCCCCGGCACGATGAAGCTCGCGATCCCCGCGATGACGTTGCCCGCCGTACCTCTTCCGCTGGCCATGTAGATCTCCCTCCTGAGTGAAACGGCACCTCCCTCTTCTCTACGGAAGAGGGAGGTGCCTGGGTTTCGCACCCCGGGGCACGTGCTGGCCCCCGGGATCCGCCGTCAGCCCGTCAACCCGTCACGCCGGCCTCGTGCCAAGCCGCCAGGACTTCACGCTCCCGATCGGGATCCAGTCCGGCTCGAAGCTCCACCTGCTCCGCCTCTGGGCGGGAGAAGTAGTACTCCAGGGTGTCCTGGGTGGTCGTCGCCAGCGGCCGGAATGTGAGGCCCTTCTCGATTTCCGGCCGGATGTCGAATCGGGCGAACCCCTCTCTCCCCGGCCCCGGCGGCATCCAGACCGGCATGTCGGAGTACGGCCGGACCCGATGCTCCGAGAGGAAGTCGGCAGAAACCCAGGTAAAGGTGGCCTCGGCGGTGGTCACGGCCCGGATTCCATAGAGGAGCTGCTCCATGGGCCGGGGGTTGGCCGGACCCAGAGCGTTGTACACGCCCGTCTCCCCGTCTTCGGCCATTCGAATCATCCACTCCGAGAGGTCCCGGGCGTCGATGATCTGGCAGGGATCGGAGGGGTCGCCCGGAGCGAGGATCTCCCCACCCCGATGGATGCGCACCGGCCAATAGGTGAACCGGTCCGTGAGGTCCCCGGGCCCCACGATGAGGGCTGGCCGAAACACCGTGGCCCGGCCGGGAAAGAACCGCTGGGCCTCCCGCTCGCACAGGGCCTTCCTGAGTCCGTACGGCAGGTTGTCCGCCCCGGGCTCCACCCCCGCGGATTCGTACGTGTACGTCGGCTCCGCGGCAGTCATTGGCACGCTGCTGAAATCGGCATACGCCGACCGGGACGAAACGTAGTAGTAGAGGCCCACGGCATCCTGGAGCAGCTCGGCGGAAAGGGTCACCCATTCGGGAGTGGAAGCCGAGTTGTCGATGCACACGTCCCAGCTCCTGCCCCTCAGGGATTCCAGGTCTCCGTTCCGGTCCCCTCGGAGCTTCTCCACGCCCGGGAAGAGCTGTGGGTTCGTCTGTCCCCGATTGAAGAGGGTCACCTGATGGCCCCTTTCCAGGGCATAGCGCACCTGGTGGGGGCCAATGAACCCCGTCCCGCCAAGAAACAGAATGGAGAGGCTCCTGGAGGAAGCGGCGTGCCGAGGTCCTACCCTCGGCTCCACCAGCCCGGTCAGCGTGTTCGGGAGGCCCCCCAACCCAACCATTCCCCCGGCCAAGGCCGAGTGGCGCAGAAAATCCCTTCGAGTGGTGTGTCCGTCGCTCATGCTCTTCTCCTTCTGGCTCCTGGCAATCGGCGTCCGGTGCCGTTTCTCTCGCGGGTGGCACCGCATCAATATCCTGCTGCAGCTCCACCCCTTCGGTGATCCGAGGCCCCAGCCAGAGTTCCGTCTCGCAGACGCATGACGGCCTGAACGTCCCCGATCCAGGAATAGTCCCCTGCCTGGCTCACACGGGCGTGCATCTCGTGCCCCAGCCCTTCCAGAGCCTTGATGACCCCAGGCTCCAGTCCACCGGGCTCGTACTCGATCCTGTCCGGAAGATGCTGGTGATGGACACGGGGGGCGTTTACTGCCTGTCTCACTCCCATTCCGAAATCGACGACGTTGGAAATCTGTTGAAAGACGTTGGTGATGATGGTGGCCCCTCCCGGCGATCCCACGACCAGGAAGAGCCTCCCCGCCGGGTCGAGCACAACGGTGGGCGTCATGGCGGAGAGCATACGCTTCCCTGGCTCGATGGCGTTGGCCTCGCCCTGAACCAATCCGAACTGGTTGGGATGGCCTGGGCGAGCCGAGAAATCGTCCATCTCATTGTTCAGGACGAAGCCCGCTCCCTCGACGGTCACCTTGCTGCCGAAGAAGGAATTGAGCGTCGTGGTGACCGCTACCGCGTTCCCCATGCCGTCCACGATGGAGAAGTGCGTTGTCTGGCCCTCGTCCGGAGCGCCTAGCCCGGGCCCGACCTCAGCGGAGGGTGTTGCCCGATCCATGGAGATCGTCGCCCGGCGCGCTGCCCCGTACTCGTCGGAGATCATCCGCTCCAGGGGCATGGATACGAAGTCAGGATCGGCAAGGTAGGTGTTCCGGTCGGCGTACGCCCGCTTCCACGCTTCAGCCAGCAGGTGGATGTGCTCGGTAGAGTGGTAGCCCAGGGCCCCCAGGTCATACCCCTCCAGGATCTTGGCCGTGGCGGCCAGGGTGGCACCTCCGCTGGAAGGGGGGGGCATGGACACGAAGGTGAATCCCCGGTAGGTCATTTCGACGGGATCTCGCCACGCTGCTTCGTAGCCGGCGAGATCGGCGTGGGTGATGATCCCCCCGCCCCTCTCCATCTCGGCCACCAGCAGGTCGGCCGTGGTGCCCTTGTAGAATCCGTCTCGCCCCTGCGTGGCGATCCGGCCCAGGGTAGCCGCCAGATCCGGCTGCTGGAAGGTGTCTCCCACGGTGGGCGGCCGGCCTCCTGGGAGGAAGGTGGACTCGGTCGCCGGGAAGATACGCAGATTATCCCGGGCATCGGCGAACTGCCGTGCTTCCCGCTCCCTCACCTCGAAGCCCCGAGCCAGCGCGATGGCGGGCGCCACCAGCTCCTCCCAGGGCCGTGTTCCGAAGCGCCGATGCGCCGCCCAGAGACCGGCCACGGTCCCGGGCACCCCCACGGCCAGGTGACCAAGAGTGGAGCGTTCCGTCAGCTCGCCGTTCTCGTCCAGGTACATGTCCCGGCTCGCCGCAAGAGGTGCCTTCTCCCTGTAATCCAGGCTTGCAGTCACGCCGTCCGCCAGACGAACCACCATGAAGCCACCACCCCCGATGTTGCCGGCTTCGGGGTTCACCACCGCGAGGGCAAAGGAGGTGGCGATGGCCGCGTCCACCGCGTTACCCCCAGCCTCCAGGACATCCGCGCCGACCTGGGAGGCGTAGGCATCGGTGCTCACCACCATCCCGTTGGCGGCTGTGACCGGAAGCTCGTCAGCGGGAAAGGGCCATTCGGCCGGAAACGAGACTTGTGCACCAGGCCGGTCCGCAGCGCCGGGCCCGCAGGCCGAAAGACCCAGGACGGCCACAATGAGTCGCTGAACGACTCGCCTCGAGGGGGAAACACGCGTCGTCACGGATCTGCACATCAAGGTGACTCCCCGGGATCCAGGTAGGCGTCTCTCATTCGCCACCACCATATCGCTCGGGTAGGGTGGAGTGCGCAAGGACGACGACCCCCGCCTTCCCTTCGCCGTCCCTCTCAGCGGGTGCTCTCCTCCAGCTGGGCGATCCCGGCTTCCGCCCGGGTCTCCCGCCTTCTTCGGATGCGCTCGCGGATTTCCCGGTTGCGCCGCATCACCTCGGGGTCCTTGTAGGGCCGATCGTGGTAAAGGTGGACGACCGGCGCCTGGAAGCGGACGCGCGCACCCTTGAGGCCGAGGTTCCTCAAGCGTTCCCCCAGAGCTCGATCCTCGCTTCCGTAGCCCATTCCGAGATCGAAGCCGTTCACCTGGAGGATTGCCTCACGCCAGGTGGACGCGTTGTGCCCGTTCCATGTGGCCCGGGTTGTGGTCGCGGCATCAAGGATCCGGGACAGGGGACGGGAGCGGGTGAGGCGAAGCCCCCTGTGCCCCGCCTTCCATCCCTGGGCCCTCAGCCAGCGAGGGTCAAACACCCGCCCCGCGTCCACATCCTCGAACGAAAGCCTCTCGGAGAGGACCCGGGGAAGCCGCACGCACCCTCCTGAGAGAAAGACTCCTCTCCGTGCGAGGTTACGGTGTTGGGCAACGAAGTCCTCCCGGGGGATGCAGTCTCCGTCGCTGAAGATGAGGTACTGGCCCCGGGCGGCGAGAACCGAGCGATTCAGAATCTCGGTCTTCCGAAACCCCTGATCCTCCTGCCAGCAGTGGACGACCCGGAGACCCAGCTCCGAGCGGGCCTCCTCGATGACCTGGACGGTGGCGGGGCCCGACCCGTCGTCGGCCACCACGACCTCGAAGCCCGTCCATGTCTGCCGGGCATATCCCCTCAGGACGAGGGAGAGAGCCCGGGGCCACCGATAGGTGGACAGGATCACGGAGATCTCCAATCCCTGCCTCCCCGGCTGAGGTGCGAATCCAGGGAAGACCCTCGCTCGGAACTCCCTCCCGGTCAAGAGGATTCAGGGCAATCGGCTCCGGGACCTCGTCGTGGCGGGGATGTTGTGGGTGACTTCCAGGACAGAGGCAATCCCGGGGGCCGTCCCGGGGCCTCCTCCCGCCCGGCCTGGAGAGCCTCGGAGCTGCTGCGGACGAAGACCCACTTCAGATTCCAGGCCCATAGCGCGAGGGAGCCGAGGTACCCCAGGCCGAGAACGATGATGGCCTGGGGCAGGGCCTGCAGCACGGCCGCGAGACAACCCCCCGTGAGCAACCCACGCCGAATCCAGTCCCCTGGCGCTCCCGGGCTCACCGCCCGAAAGGTCCAATCCACCATGGGGATGAAGGCCAAGAAGGTGTATACCGCGTACCGGGCCTTTGTCTCGGGAAGCACGGCATAGAGGGTGGCGGACCACAATGCCAGGCTCAGGAAGAGCCGGCTGGCCTCCGGCACCCGAGATCGGCGAAGCCTCAGCGTGGCCCACGCGGACAGGAAGACCATGGCCAGGCAGGCGGCTCCGGTCATGCCGAGGACGAGGGCCGGAGCGAGCTGCAGGTGCGGGAGCCAGGTGTACCGGGCGTGAAACGACGACCCACCGGCCAGATACCGGGAAAGCAGCGAGCCGAGGCTCTGGGTTGTGGCGGGGCCCGGGCCCGCCAGGTACCCCTCCACCCTGCCATCGGCCCCCAATAGCCCGTACCGCACCCACGAGAGGACCATGGGGCCGGCCTTCCATCCCACGGTCATCCAGGGCAGGACAAGGGTGAAGGCGCCGATTCCGGCGAGAAACGGTGCGAATACCTTCCGCATGGCCTTCCACTCGAGAACCGCCGGCACCGCGAGCAAAAGGACCGGATAGACCTTGATGGCCACCGGGAGGGCCAGGGCGAAGCCGGCCCGAGCGAAGCGCCCCCGGGCCATCCCCTCCAGGGCCAGCATCCAGCAGGTGAGAAACAGGAGGCTGAACTGCCCCACCTGGATACTGCCGGCGGCCATGACCATCAGCAGGGCGGCCAACCACGGATAGAGGTCGCGATCCAGCTCCCCTTCCCTTCCGAGCATCCCCACGAGGCTACGGAGAGAGCGGAGGGCCACGAAGAGGAAGAGGAGATTGGCCAGAGCCCACACGATTCCCGCCCCCGTAGACCCCAACAGCGCCAGTGGCTGAAAGGGGGCGAGGGCCGCAGGGGGCACGGCGTGATACCAGCCGCTGGAATCCCTGACCTGGTAGAATTCCGGCCCGGCGCCCTCGTTCAGGATGCCCGCGGACCGAAGGAAGACACCGATGTCACTTCGGCCGGTGCGGGCCCTGGAGACGAGGAGCCAGCTCTCCCACCCCACGAGGATCAGAGCCAGGCCCAGGAGGATCCGCGTTCCCGTCCGCCGACCTTTGCCCAAAACGCCCCCATGGAGAGGGACCCCCGGAGTCGTCAGGCGTGCGTTGCTCTCCATGCCGAGAAGACCCCGCATCCGGTCTTTGGTGACGCGCGTCCCCGACCCGAGCAAGCGGGCCGGGGCGACCCCTCAGTGCGTGATCACCATGAACCAGGACGCCACGATGGGACCCCGGGCGCCTCGGCCTCCCGCCCCCGCTTCCGGAGCGCCTTCCGGCGGCGGCCCGTACTCGGGCTGAAACAGGTACACTCGGTGCGTCACCGGATCAACGGAGATCGTCTTGGCCCCGGGAACGGTGGTGACCGTGGCCAGGGTCGAATAGGTGTCGGGCCCGTCCTGGTGCGCCACCGTGACGCTTCCGGAGCGCCCCGCGGGGATGTAGATGAGCTTTTCCCCCGGATCCCAGCCGAGGCCGTCGACCCCTTCCCCATTGCCGATGGTGGCGACCACTTTCTGGGTGGCCGGATCCGATACGACCGAAGTGCCGCTGCATCCGGAGAAGATCCGCTTCGGTCCCGGGATCGAAGGCGATCCCGGTGGGTCCTTCACAGGGGGCGAGAGACCACGAGGACACGGCCTGCATCGTCTGCTCGTCGACGACCTGGATTGTGCTCGTGCCCTCGTTGTTCACGAAGAGCATCCCCGCCCCGTCGCTGGCTGCGCCCTCAGGGGCCGTATCTTCCAGGTCGGTGGTGCCGACGATCTCCCCGGTCTCGGCGGAAATCGCGAGCATGGTCCCCACGGGACGGCTGTGGTTGGTGAGGATCACCCGGTCGGAATATCCGTCGTACATGATCCCGTCCAGCCCCCCCGTGTGGGTGGGGATCTTCCTGATCACATCCAGCGTCTTCAAGTCGAACATGGTGACGGTGGAGTCCCCGGCGTTGGTGGTGAAGCCGTGCTCCCATTTCGGCACCAGGGCAATGCCGTGCACCCGTGGCGCGTCGGGGATATCCCCGATCACAGCTCCCGAGCGGCCATCCACCACCATCACGTGGCTGCTTCGGGAGACGAATACCCGGGACGTCCCGGGTTCGGCGGTGAGGTAGTCCGTGCCTCCTTCGCCGCCGATGTCCCATTTCTCCAGGGTGAACGTCTGAACGGGCGTCTCACAGGACGAGACGAGGGCGGCGGAGGCGACGGCGGCGAAAAGGGAGAGGACCAACGCGATCGAGCCGGATCTGGACATGGTAACCTCGGCGAAACGCGCGCCCGTCGCGACGGCCAGGCAGCCGAGGCGTTCGAGCACACCATGGCGCCCTGGAGAACTGGATCTCGCGGGGTGTGCAAACAATATGGGGGACACGAGGGAGAACCTCAAAAGGCCATGCGCCACACCAGCTTTGTGAGGACCGTGGTGTGGGTCGGATTCCACCGCGATTCCCAGGTCTCGCCCTGCTGGTTGATGACCAGGTAGAGATCCGATCCAGGCCGGGGAATCCAGTTGAGGCGGAAGTTGAGGATCACTTCTTCATCCTCGTTGTTCCACTGTCCCGCCACGGCGCCGAAGAGCCGGGGAGTGAATGCGAAATCGGCCCGTGCCCCCACCTCGTCCACCAGGAACTCGTCCCCCCACAAGGTGATGCGGTCGTGGCCGTAATCGGCCCCCAGGGTCAGGTGCTTGCCGGCCTTCCACCGCCCCGAGGCATCGACGCTGAGCTGGTGCGCCCAGGTAGAACTCCCCCCACCCCATCTCCACGCCCCCGACACCGAGCGGGCCGAGAAGGAGCTCACGTCCAGGGCCCAGCGCGTGTACCAGTACTCGCCCGGCGGGAATCTCCGCGTCCTCGAACAGCTCGAAGGGATCCTCCAGTCGCTCGGCCCGGCGCGAGACGGCGAGCTCCAGGGACTCCCCGCTCCGGGTGGTGAGGGCGAGGGGCACGAACTCGGCAGGTAGAGAGACTCCAGGTCCCCCGTCGTGTCATTCCGGTAGTAGGACACCTCCCAGGGCTTGAACTCGAGCTGCTGGATGAACGGAAGGAAGCCAGGCCGGGGCAAGATGGCGAGCTCGGACCCGAACCGCTGGTAGGCGCTCCGTCGGACGTACCCCACCTCGGGATTGAAGGCGTCGTCGGCCCTCGTCCACGATGCGCTGAGGTCCACAAGGTCGTTCGGGTAGGCGAGGTAGAGGCGGTGGGCGAGGCCGGTCTTGCTCGCGGCGTCGGAAGTGTAGGTCTGGGCCATGACCAGGCCCGCCTCGAACTCCTTCTCCCCGAACATCTCCGACGTGGCGTACCCGAGATCGAAGCCGTATGTGAGGTTGGAGCGGCCGGGCTCCAGGCGGGTGGCCACGAGGAAGCACCCACCGAGGACTCCTCCAGGACGTCCTGCCGCCAGCCGGAACGCGCCGAAGTTGGTGGAGGGCTCGCCCCTCTCCTCGGCGGTCTGGAGAACCATGGCTCCCAGGGTCGTTCCACCCCACTTCCCAAGCGCCCTCCCGCCCCCCAGGATTGGGATTTCGGTTCGATCCTCCGCCAGCCCGATGCGACGGCTGTAGAAGGGGCGGGTGTCCGACCCGATCTCGAACCCGAAGAACTCCTGTCCCTCCAGGAAGAACTCTCGTTTCTCGGGATAGAAGAGGGAGAAGCGGGTGAGGTTCACCTGTTCCCGGTCCGACTCCACCTGGGCGAAGTCCGGGTTCACCGTGAAGTTGAGTCTCCAGGCGGGAGAAGGAAGGTAATGCACGTCAAGGCCCAGGTGCCCCACCGAACTGCGGTCCTCTCCCTCCTCCCACTCCACCCCTCCGACGCTGTGGGGCCGCACGTCCACCAACCGGACCGAGCCCAGATCCCCGAGACCGGTCAGGGTCCCGGCCAGGCTCACCTGCTCCAGGTTGAAATCCCGGGACCACCCCTGCCAGAGGACCTGCTCCCGCTTCCTGCGGATGTTCCGCTCGAAGTTGATCCCCCACCCCTCCTCCGGTCGAGGACCAAATCGGAGAGTGGAGAAGGGGATTCGAATCTCCGCGAACCACCCCTCCTCCGTCACTTCCGCCCGAGCCTCCCACACCCCGTCCCAATCCCGGTTCGTGGAGCCCCCGTTCTCGGCGATCAGGGCATCGGCCAGCGCCCCGTTGGGGTTGGTGACGAAGAGGTAGCCGTTCCTGTCGTCGTTGAAGGGATCCAGGACCAGCTCGAAATTGTCGTCCCCACTCCAGGAGAAATCCCGGGCCATCTCGTTGGCGAGGATTCGGTCCGGGCTCCGGTCGAAGCCCCAGAACCCGACGTAGAGCGCTTGGTCGTCGAAGAGGACCGCCACCTCCGTACGTTCGGAGGCGGGCTCCCCGAAATCCAACTCGCGCTGCGTGAAGTTGGAGATGCGCCGGGCCCGCTCCCATGGGGACTCCGTGAGACGACCGTCCAGGACGATGCTTTCCTCGATGCGAAGCGCCTGGATGCTGGACGGATGGCTAACCTGGGCCTCCAACCCCAATGGGGCCAGAGCGGCCGTGGCGGCCAACAGAAGCCGGCACCTCGTCGAACGGGCCCACCCGGACTCACCGATCAGAGCCATGGACGTCGTACCAGAAAGACCCTTCCTTTCGGACTCCGCTCTCTTCCCCCGGCCGCGGACGGTCAGGTCACTCGCCGCCTGTCTCGCCGCCTGTCTCGCCGCCGGCTTCGCCGCCTGCCTCATGCTCCACCGACACGATCTCACCGGTGCGGGCATCCACCCAGACCTCCGTGACTCCCTCCTCGCCCTCGACGCCCAGGTCCAGTGAGTAGACCAGTCGTCCGCCCTCCATCTCCAGCTCACCACCCAGGAGGCGCGCCTCCGGGAATCGGACCCGGGCCAGCGCCAGGGCGGAGTCCGAAGAGAAGGCCGCCCGCTGCAGGAGCCCGGGTGATTCCTCCGTGACCTGCCCCGAGGCGGCCTCCATGCCCTCCTCACCCTCTTCCCCCCCGGCCTCTTCGGTCGCTTCCGCCGCCTCGTTCTCCCCTGCCTCCCCGGCCTCCGCCATGCTAGAGACGGCTCCAGAGAGGGCGTTCACGTGCACCTCGATCACCGTCTCGGCACCCCTCCGCCCCTTCCCCACGCTCTTCGTTCTCCTCGTCCTCGTCTCCGCCAGGGGTGACGTCGAAGGTGTAGATCAGGAGACCGCCCTCGCGTTCGATCTCGGCGCTTGCTCGATGTGCCCGCCGGGGACCCGGGCTCGGGCCAGCGCCACGGCGGAGTCGGAAGGAGATGACGGCCTGGGCCAGAAGACCCGGCTCGCTCTCGGAAACGGTGACCGGTTCTGACTCCTCTTCCTCCCAGCACGCGGCGAGAAGGAAGCGAGGCAGTAACGACCAGCAACGGGCACCCAGCTGCTCATGGATAGTCCTCCATCGCGGCGGAAAGGGTCTTCACACGGCGGAATCTGGCCATCGGGACCTTTCAGGGAGATAACAGGGGGGAGGGGAGGGTATCCGCACCAAGGCGCCGCCCGCTGGGCGCATCCAGGATGACCACATGGCCCCCATGAGCTTCGGCGATCCAATGGACGATAGCCAACCCCAGGCCGGCCCTCCCCTCCCCCGGGTTTCCCCTGAAACCGCTCCAGAAAACGCTCCCTGGCCTCGACCGGGATACCGGGTCCTTCGTCCTCCACCTCCAGGCATACACCTTTTCCTTCCGGGTGGCCCCTGAGGAGAATGCGGCTTCCTCGCGGGGCGTATCGGACGGAGTTGTCCACGAGGATCAAAAGGGCCTGGCGGAGAAGAACCGGATCCCCCGCCACCTGGAAATCCCCTTCGACCTCGATGTCGACGGTGATCCCCCGGGGGCCGCAAGGCGCTGCGCGGACGGGAGTGCGTCGAAGATGAGGTCCGAGACCTGCACGTTTGTCTGGAGATGCTGGAAGTCCCCGCTTCAGCCCGAGCAAGGGTCAGGAATCCGTCCACGACATGGGAAAGCCGTTGGGCTTCGAAGCCCACGGCCTCCAGGGCTTCCCGGTAAGCTGTCCCACGTCTCGCGGTTGCTGGAGAACCACATCCACCTGGCTTCGGATGAACTGGAGGGGGGTTCGAACCTCGTGAGCTACATCTCCCGTAAATCGCCTCATTCCATTGAACACAACCTCGGCTGGTGCCATGGCCCGCCTGGCAAGGATATACCCCCTCCTCCAACCAGGAGGAGTGCCGCCACCCCGGCAAGACCGAGGGCCATGAGCAGATCTGGCGTTCGCTCCGTAAAGGTCTGGAGGTCCGTCACGGCCAGCACGGCCGTTTCACTCCCGGCCCGGTATCGGAAAGAGCGGGAGGGAGTCTCCGGCCCAGAATTCGCCAGAAATGCTCCACTTCCGACTCCTCACCCCTCAGGTCCCGGTCCTCGTCCACCCTGAGGGTGGCCTCCACGTGTCCCGCCCGGGCCACCTCCTCGGGCATAGGGGTGGAGCCACCCGGCACCGGGGAATGCACCCAGGTCTGCCCAGCTCCGTCGAATCGGAAGATCTGCACCCCATCCCCCGGGGCTCCCCCCCTCCAGATGCTCCATGAGGATCCGGTCGGTGTCTCCGAGCAGACGCTTTTCGAAAAGCCAATAGGCCACCCCCCCGAAGCCGCCGAGGGCCAGGACGGACACGGCGAAGTACCAGCACAAGCCAGAAGCGAAACCGGGCCAGGGTCCCTTTCATGATCCGAACCGGTAGCCCGCCCCCCGGTAGGTGTGGATGAGGGGCGAGGAGAATCCCTCGTCGATCTTCATGCGGAGGCGGCGAACCAGAACCTCGAGGGCATTCGAGGCCGGATCATGATTGTCATCCCACACATAGGAAGAGATGCTGGCCCGATTCAGCACCGAGTCCTGGTTGCGGAGGAAAAACTCCAGGAGGTCCCACTCCCGGGTACTCAGGGAGATATCCTGACCCTCTCGCCGCACCACCCGACTCCTGAGATCTACCCAAAGTCCGGCGACCTCCATCGTTTCGGGCTGAAATGGTCGCTGACCGCCGTGCTAGCGCCCGGAGTCGGGCCAGGAACTCGGGAAAGCGAAGGGCTTGACCAGATAGTCGTCGGCTCCGGCATCCAATCCCCTGACCCGATCCTCCAGGGCGTCTCGTGCCGTGCAAATGAGAATTGGGGTGTCACGCCTCCCGGTCCCGCAGGGACCGGCAGAGCTCCACGCCACTCCCGTCGGGGAGGAGCACATCGAGCATCAGCACGTCGTAGCCCGAAAAGAGGGCCTCTGTCGGCCTGATGCAGCGTCATGACGCAACACCACCTCGATGCCCTGCTCGCGGCACCCCTCCCGGACCATGGAAGCGATCCGACGGTCGTCCTCCACGAACAAGACCTTCATTTCACTCCCCTCTCTGGGCCTGAGGCTAATTCTCCGCCAGCCCCGCGTCAAAGCCCTTCGGACCGGTGGAGTCCACGGCCAGAACCCAGGGGACCGGTACCAGCACGTCCCCCTGCCGCGCCCCCTGCAGGCTCAACGAAACGAGGCCGTCGTCTGTCCCACGTTGGACAATGCCGAAGTCGCCGGAGGGCACGTCCGCTGGCCGTGGCCCGGACGTTTTCCTATTCTCTTCCCGAGGACTTCAACTCTTTCTTCTGTCTACTTCAACCCGGAACAGGAAGCGCGGACTATGAGGATCTGCGGTTCAAGAGTGGCAACGGGGCTGGCTCTGGTCCTGAGCACGGTGCTGGCGTTGCCAGGGCTGCTGCGAGGCCAGACGGCCTCCTACCTGGATTACGAGGGTTTCACGCGAGAGCTGCGCTCGGTGGTGAACGGGTCGGATCTGGCCAACATGGAGTCCCTGGGCACGACACTGGAGGGGCGGGAGGTATGGATGGTCCAGGTGGCCAACCCTGCCGGAACGCCCCTGGACGAGCGACCGGCGGTGCTGGTGGTCGGGAACCTGGAGGGGGACCATCTCGTGGGGAGCCAACTCTCGCTGGAGGCGATCCGCTACCTCGTGGCGCACGCCTCGGACGAGGCGGTCCGGACGGTCCTGGCCGAGCACGTCTTCTACTTCTTCCCCCGGCTGAACCCCGACGGGGCGGAGGCCATGTTCGCCGCGGTGAAGTGGGACCGGAGGACCAACACCCGCCCCTTCGACGATGACAACGACGGCCGGGTGGACGAGGACGGTCCGGAGGATCTGAACGGAGACGGCTACGTCACGGTCATGCGGGTGGCGGATCCGTCGGGGGCGTACATGATCGATCCTGCCGACGAGCGGCTCATGAAGCGGGCGGATCCCACGAAGGGCGAGACTGGTGCCTACACGCTGTACTTCGAAGGAACGGACAACGACGGGGACGGGTTCATCAACGAGGACGGTCCGGGCGGCGTGGACCTGAACCGGAACTTCCAGCACGAATATCCTTACTGGCAGGCCGACGCCGGGCCGTACATGGTCAGCGAGGTGGAGACCAGGGCGCTGATGGACTTCGTGATCGCGCACCGCAACATCGGCGCCATCCTCACCTTCGGGGAGACCGACAACCTGGTGACGCCGCCCGATTCCCGGGGGGCCCTGGCGTCGGCCAAGGTCCTGGACCTTCCCGTCTTCGCCCAGGCCTCCAACGCCGACGTCTTCAGTGTAGGGTGCTTCGCTGCAGGCGGCGGTTTCGGTGGTCGGCGGATTCGGCGGCTTCGGCGGCCGCGGCGGAGGAGGGGGGTACCTGCGGGGAGCCCAGCCGGGAGCGCGACAACGATCCGTGCTCCGGAACCCGGCCGGCCACGACGGTGGCCGACCCAGGACCAGGTGTACTTCACGACGGTGTCGGACGCCTACAAGCGGATCACGGGCATCGAGAACGTCCCGGTGCACCGGACGCCGGAGGGGGCCTTCTTCCAGTACGGCTACTTCCAGTACGGCGTGCCCTCCTTCACCACGCCGGGCTGGGGAGCTGCCCGGGCCGGATCGGCCCGCGGAGAGTGGCGGTGCGAACGCAGCGGAGCCCCAGCCGCGGCGGCGGGCGGGCGGGGGCCGGCCAGCGGGAGGATGCCCGCCGGATCCATGATGGCCGCCGGGGGCGGCGGAATGGCAGGTCCGCAGACCGCGCCGTGGCCCGGCGGCTCGGGAGCGACGCCAGATCCTCTCTGCCATGGAGCAGCTGGGGTGGAGGCCTTCGCCGACTGGACGCCCTTCCAGCACCCGACCTGGGGGACGTGGAGATCGGTGGGTTCCTGCCCTACGTCACGACGAACCCACCGGCCGAGCAGCTTCCGGAGCTGGGCGAGAAGCAGGGCGAGTTCCTGGTGGAGCTGGCGGGCATGCTGCCCCGGGTCCGCATCGCGGACGCCAAGGTGACGGCCCTTGGCGGCGGCGTGTTCAACGTCACCGTCGAGGTGGAGAACGCGGGGTTCTTCCCCACCTCGCTCCGACACGGGCCAGACGTCCCGGGTCGGTGGGGCCGACCAGCGTGCAGATCCAGGTGGACGACGACGACATCCTCACCGGAGCGGACAAGACGGTGTCCGTGGGGGTGCTGGACGGATCGGGAACCCGGGAGAGCTACACCTGGGTCATCCGGGGACGGCAGGGAGCCCAGGTCCAGATCAAGCTCCATTCCCAGAAGTCGGGCGATGACACCGCAACCGTGACCCTCAGGTGAGGAGGCCCATCATGAGAAGCTTCCGACTCTTGGCGGCCACCTCCTCTTGCCGCCCTCGCCCTGGCCGCGCTTCCTGCCTGACCAGGGAGCCGGGCTCCAAGCCCAGGAGAAGCGGGGCTCGGACCCGCCCCACACGCTCGACCTCACCTGGGATCGTTGGCTCGACCACGACGAGATCGGTGAGCGCATGCAGCTCATGGCCAGGACGTGGCCGAAGTTCCTGACCCTTTCGTCCATGGGGAAGAGCTACGACGGCCGGGAGCTCTGGGTCATGACCATCAACAACCCGGACACCGGCCCCGAGCTGAGCAAGGCCGGGATGTACATCGAGGCCAACGTCCACGGCAACGAGATCCAGGGTGGGGAGATCTGCCTCTACACCATCTGGTATCTCATGGAGAACTACGACCGGAACCCGGAGATCACCCGGCTGGTGGACGAGAAGGTGTTCTACATCGTTCCCACCGTGAATCCCGACGGCCGCGACTACTTCCTGGACGAGGACCGGGATCCGGCGCCCGCACGGGCCACGTGCCGGTGGACGAGGACGGGGACGGCCTCTTCGACGAGGACGGCCCCGACGACATGAACGGTAACGGCGTCATCGAGCAGATCCGCAAGTCACGCCCGGTGTCAGGGAACCTACCGGCTCAACCCGACGATCCCCGGCATCATGGAAGCCGTGGCGCCCTGGGAGAAGGGGGACTGGGTCCTGCTGGGCTAGGAGGGCATCGACAACGACGGCGACGGCCGGGTCAACGAGGACGGCCCCGGGGAGCTACGACCCCAACCGGAACTACGCCGCGGACTGGCAGCCCAACTACATCCAGGGCGGCGCCATGGATTACCCCTTCCAGCTCCCGGAAGCCCGGGCCACCGAGGAGTTCCTGGCTGCCCACCCCAACATCGCCGGGGTGCAGACCTACCATAACAACGGCGGCATGATTCTCGAGGCCCGGGCTCGGCCTGGTACGGGGACTATCCGAGCTCGGACATCCAGGTCTACAACGAGATCGGCGAGAACGGGAGAGCGCATCCTGCCCTGGTACGAGTACCTCATCATCTGGCAGGGGCTGTACACCGTGCACGGCGGCGCCATCGACTGGACCAGCGACGGCCACGGCATCGTGTCCTTCTCCAACGAGCTCTGGAACGGGAACCAGTACTTCCAGAGCCCGCTGCTCGGAGCGAGCAGCAGGGCAACCCCGACTCGCCCATCGAGGGACAGCGTCTCCGTTACTTCTTCGACGACTTCCTGGAGTACGGCGACGAACTTCAGCGACTGGAAGCCCTTCAACCACCCGCGAATACGGCGAGGTGGAGATGGGTGGGACTGGGACAAGCTCACCAGCCGAGTCAACCCCCGGTTCATGAGCATGGAGCTCTTCCACCGGAACATGGCGTTCACGCTCTACCATGCGGACATGACTGCCCATCATGAAGATGGGGGAGACCCGGGTGGAGAGCCTGGGTGGGGGCATGTACAGGGTCCAGGTGGACATCACCAACGAGCGCCTGGTCCCCACCATCACCGCCCGGGGCCATGAACGACCGGGTGGTGCGGCCGGACCTCCTCACGGTGGACGGGAACGTGGAGATCGTGCGGCGGGATGGGTGCAGGACCGGAATCCGGCCGGGCAGGACGGAGCATGATCGACCAGAAGGACCTGAAGCGCATCATCGTCCGCAGCGGCCATCCCGGGCGGACCACCAAGACCATCGAGTATCTGGTCCGGGGCACCGGGGACATGAAGGTCACCTACTCCGCCGTGAAGGGCGGCACGGTATCGACCACCGTCCGGGTTCGGTAAGTCCTCGAACCGGGCCCTGGCGTACACCGCAGGGCCGAAACCACATTCAGCCCGGGCCGGGAGAACACCCCCGGCCCGGGCTTCGTTTTTCCAATTCCGGGTCGGATTTTCGTCCGGGAGAGTTCACCCTACTCCCATCCTTCCCGCCTGGCCTCGGCCACCAGATCCCGGTAGAGGGCCGGCTGGAGACCGTGAATGTGAAACATCTCCAGGAGGATCCTGTCCTCCAGGATCTTCTTGAGAACCGTGTAGCGTTCCCTGTTGAGTGTGGCGGGGATGATCTCCAAGGCCTCCCGGGCCGCTCGGTCCAAGCCTTTCTCGGTATCCCAGAAGATGGAACGGCACCGGGCCGTGGAGTTGGGGAGGGTCATGGCGTGGCCTTCCACCAACTGCCCTGCCTCCAGGGGATACACGAACTCTGACCTGGTCACGTAGCGGGTCTCTCCCGAGAACATGAGAATTTTGTACCACTCCTCGGTTTGACCCACGACCTGGAAGACGTCACCCTTTTCCGCCCTTCCGATGACCATGGCGTTGGTGCTGGGACCGGTCCTGAGATTCACCAATGGATTTCCCATCACCACATAGTCCTGGGGTGCGGCCGACCCCGCGTCCGGGAGGAGCGAACCCAGCAGGAGAACCATGGGGAGGATGAAAAAGGGTCTGGACATGGTTGGCCTCCTTGGGTGTGGGGCAAGCAGTTGACCAACCAAAGAGCAAGAGGCGGGCCGGACCGCCGGGCGGCTAAAGACCAAGTCGTACTTTGACTTCCGCACGTACGGGAAGTCCCTGCGTTCCTCGGGCTGGACCGTTTCGATGCAGGGCCCGGATCGGTTCGGTGAGGACCATTCATCCAAGGTTCATCATCGGGGAACCTCGGAGGAAGGCAGGAGGGAACCCAACCCCCTCTCGGGGGTCCATGGCTTCACTCCAAGCTGTGCGTCGAGCGGATCCCCTTCACTCCCAGGAGGAGCTGTGTTTCCCCCCTTCCGTCTCTCCCTTGCCCTCGGCCTTGGTCTCGCCCTCCCTGCCACGACGCCCCCCGAAGCCGTGACCAGGGCATCCCCGGAAGGTGTCGAGAACGTCTCGCGGGCTTCCAGCCAGGACACGGCGCTCACCCGCTGGGTTCTGGTACAGGACCGGTCCGATGCCAGGTACCGGGTGGGTGAGCAGCTCGCCGGCATCGACCTTCCCAGCGATGCCGTCGGGACCACCTCCTCGGTGGAGGGCAGTATCGCCGTGGCCGGTGATGGAAAGATCGACACCCAGAGCTCGGAGTTCCGGGTCGATCTCACCACCCTCGCTACCGACAGTGAGCGCCGGGACAACTACGTGCGGAGGCGCACCCTGGAGGTGGAGGAGTATCCCGAAGCGGTCCTGATCCCTCTCCGATTCATAGGACTCTCGTTCCCCATGGCCCAATCGGGATCGGTGACCTTCCAGCTCGAGACGAACTTGACCCTCCATGGCGTGACCCAACCCGTCGCCTGGACCGTCACCGCCGACCTCTCTCCCTCCCTCGTCACGGGGGTTGCCACGGCTTCCTTCCCCTTCGAGACCTTCGACCTCACCAAGCCGAGCGTGGCCCGGGTCCTGAGCGTGGCGGACGAGATCCGGTTGGAGCTGGACTTCGTGCTGGAGCGGGAGGGGACCTGAAGTGGCGCTCAGCGAGGGGACAATCTTGCGCCAGCGATCGCGGCTCGCCACGAACGCTGCCAACGAAAAGGACGGCCCAAGGTGAAGCAGGAATCCTCCACATCCCGCCGACGCTTCCTTCAGCTGACCTCCGCCTGCGGAGCGCACCTCGCCCTCATGGCCAGTCCATTCCCAGCCGCAGCCAGGGCCCTCTGGACCAGCCGCACTTCCCATCCCCAGGTGGCCGCCGAGCCCTTCGGACGTCTCGAGGTGATCGGCGATGGCCTGTGGGCTTTCGTTTCCACTCCTCTCGGCGGCGATTATACGACGGTCTGCAACGGCGGGATCCTCGCTGGACGGGAGGCGGTGTTGGTGGTGGAAGCGTTCCAGACCCCGGAGGGGGCGCGCTGGATCGCCGAGCAGGCCCGAAGTCTCACCGGCCGGTGGCCGACCCATGTCCTGGTGACCCATTACCACAGTGATCACACCCGGGGATTGGAGGGGTATTTCGGCTCCCCACCCACGGTTCACGCCACCGGCACCACGAGGAGCCTCGTCGTGGACAGCCTGCCGCCGGAGAGTCCCACCAGCCTGCGGGGGCGGTGGGCCGATGTGGTCCTGGTGGCGGAAGACGCGCCGGCCACACTGGACCTGGGCGCGAGGCAGGTCCGCATCGTCCCGCACCTGGGGCATACCCCCAGTGACGTCACCGTGGAGCTCCCGGAGGAGGGAATCACGTGGTCCGGGGACCTGGTCTGGAACGGGATGTTCCCCAATTACGTGGACGCCATCCCGAGCCGGCTCTCCCGAGCGGTCCGTACCCTACAGGCCCAGGGGCGGCGGATCTATGTGCCCGGGCACGGCCCCGTGGCGGACCCGGCCGACCTTGCCCGGTACCTCCAGGTCATCGATGGAATCGAGGCCACGGCCCGGCGGGCCCGTTCGGATGGTTGGACCTCGGAGGAGGCCGCTGCCCGGCATCGGATTCCCGATGACCTGGGAGAATGGACGCTCTTCAACCCGTCGTACATCCAACGGGCGATCGAGGCCTGGATGAAGGAGTGGTCGGAGAGCGAGAACGGCCGCCCCGGAAACCCGAAGCGGCCGCTCTGAACCTGCGGGGCACGCAGCCCAGTGATCAGACGCGCACGACGTTCTCCGCCGCAGGACCCTTGGTCCCTCGACGATGTCGAACTCCACCTGGTCGCCCTCGTTCAGGGTCCGGAATCCATCGGCCTGGATGGCGGAATGGTGGACAAAGCAGTCCTCTGTCCGTCTTCGGGCGTGATGAAGCCGAAACCCTTCTGATCGTTGAACCACTTCACGGTTCCCTTGGTACGCATCAACCTGCTCCCTTGGTATTGTGCTGGTCGGAGTCCGGATGATCCGCACCGTCCGACACGTGTTCGCGCGGACTCTCCCCCGCGCCGGGGATCGCAGCCGACCGGCCGCCTACAAAAAGAGCGGAGCCTCCGTTGGAAGACCTCCGCTTTCTCGCTCTGGTCCTTCCTCTCCTTCCCGCTCGCTCCGCGCGAGGGGAGTCAATAATGTCGTCACATTTCGCCGCGCGTCAAGGGTTGTAGGGGCGGGGTTTCCCCGTCTCCTCGGCTCCTGGCTGTTCCGGATGAGGAGACATCTTCTCCTGGCGGCCCCTCGGTCACCTTGTCGGCGCTCTCGGGCAGGCCTTTCGGCGCCGCGTGCGCCCGCTGTCCTATTGGGACGACACTTCTTTCGCCTGGCCAGCGTCCTCCAACCACCTACCCCCAGGCGCCGAGAACAGCCGTTCTTGCTCGGACACACCGATTTCCATTCCTCAGACATCCCAATTCCCAGCCCGGGAAGCGGGAGCCACTCCGGGAGGCCCGCGTAGGCCCCCGCACCCCGCCCTTGCGTCCACCCCCCCGGTTGTCCTAGATGTGCAGGTAGAGTATAGCCGCATACCCGCGACCCTCGAGAGAGACGAGGCTGCCCCATGTCATGCCTTCGCTTCCTGGAGAGCTCCGCTTCCCTGGCCCTCGTGAGCCACCTCCTCACCGGCTGTGGTTCTCCCGATGCTCCGCTCCAGACGCGGCAAATCGATGCGGGAAGGCTCCCCGAGAAGGTGCCCATAGAGGTTTATCGCCTCGGAGGGATGGATGTGCCGGAGGAGGAGGTCTTCAGCCGCGTCCCGAGGCTCGCGGTGGGGCCTGACGGCAGCCTCGTCGCTCTTGCCGTATCCGCGAACGAGGCGAGGCGCTTCGGGCCGGACGGAACATTCCTGAACGTCATCGGCGGCCCGGGAGAGGGACCCGGGGAATTCACATTCGCCTACGACGCGGGATTCGTCGGCGACACCCTCTGGATCCGGAACTTGGTGCCGGCGTTTGTCTCGTTCTTCACCCTGGACGGCGAGTACCTCCGAACCGAGCGGCCCACGAGGCAGGTCATCGCACGCGGAGGCGTGCCCCGAGGGCCGGCCGCCATGCTCAGAGGAGGCGCTACGTTGGTCGTCGACGTGGTGCCCTTGGGAGGACGCAGAGGCCGGGGGGAGGTTCCCCTCATGATCGTGGACGCGGGAGACCGAGAAGCCGACACGATCGCGACCCTCATCGACCCTCCGAGTCTCTATCTCCCGGGTGTCGGGTCGGTCGCCGGCCGTCCATACCCGCCCCCTCCCTACTTCAAGGCCCTTCCCTTCGGTGGAGGGGCGGTCGTGGCCGAATGGGGAGGGACAGGGACCTCACCGGGCGCCGTGGAGCTACGCCGGTATGGCGCGGATGGCAGTCTTCAGGCCCGGGACACGGTCCTCTTCTCCCCCCTCTCCCTGGACCGAGAGGCGGAGGACTCACTGATCGGGGCGGTAGCCGACACCGTCCGCGCGGCGTTGGCGAAAGTGCGTGCCATGGGGGTGCCGAATCCTCCCGAAGCTCCGGCTGACCTTCCCGAGCTCATCCGTGAGCAGCTCGGGCTCGGCGTCGGGTTTCTTCCGCCGATCCGGGCCCTCCTCGCCGGCACCGACGGGACGATCTGGCTGGAGCGCCTCACAGGCCCATCCACGGGCGAGTGGGTGTGCTTCGACTCGGGGGCGCGGGCCCTGTTCCGGGTCACGCTCCCTTCCGGCGAGCTCCTCCAGGCTGCCTCCCGGGGCCAGGTCTGGACCACCTGGACGGACTCCCTGGACGTGCCGTACATCCTGGGTCACGATCTGGCCGATCCGCGATGAACGCTCCAGAAGCCTGGTCGGAGAGAGGGGCGCAGGCCGGGATGCGAACGTCACGGCTCCGGATTCCAGGCGGCGACCGGTCAACCCGCCCGCTGCTCGTAGGGCTCGAGCCCGGGGTGTCCAATGCCTTCCAGGATGATGGACACGTTTCCGGCGAACCGGCGACCCTCCAGGCGGAATGGCCTTCCGTGCCGCTTCTCCGGTAGGGAAAAGTACCGGGCACGGAACTCTTCGAGCCCGAGGACCAGAGCTGCGTTGGCCCTTCCCCGGCCTCCTTCCCTGGCCTCCTCGAGCGCGGCGGTCCGGAGATCCTGGTCGGACGTTCGCCGGCTGCTCTCCAGAGCCGCCACCAGGATCTCCGGAGCCTGGAGCCACGCCTCGAAGAGGTAGTAGACCCGTACCGTGGGGCGACCGGGTGCCCGAAGGCTTCGTCGTTCTTCTGGGCTCGTCGTCGGCAAGCATCCCCAGGGGGGCCGATCGGTATTGACTCCGATCCAGGGTCAGGCCGAGGGCGTCGCCGAACTCCTCCGCCAGCTCGCGGTCGGGACTCGGATCGAGAATGCCGCCTCCCTTCTTCCCCAGGTGAGCTCGGCAGACGCTCTTGACCTCCTCCCACGACCCGGGCTGGATCTGAAGGCGGAAGTCCCCTTCCCGCCGCGATCGTTCGCTGTCGAACTGGAAGTCCCCGATGGCTTCACGCAGCGCTTCCGGATCAAGGATTCGGACGCCCCCGCCGAAAGGCTTGGCCGCCACCGACACTCCCGGTCGTCCGTCGCCCGCCCCAAGCGTCGCGGTCCGCTCGAGCACGAGCATCGTCCGCCCGTCCTCAGGACTCGCGAAAAGCACTCTGACGAGTGCGGCGACGCTGACCCGGAGGCTCAGCGCCTCCGTCGCCCCCACGCCGGCTTCATGACCCTCCGAACGTCCGTCCGGTGGCGGACTCATCCCGCTCTCCTCGTCTTCCGTACCGTGGATTCGGGCTACGAATAGGCCATTAGCTGGGCCTCAGCCTCTCTCACATCGGCCGTCGTGAAGCCCTCCGTCATCTTCTCGTACGCGGCCTGGAGCACTCCTCTGCCCGCTTCCACCCGTCCTTGCCGTTCGTACAGCCGGCCCAAGCTCGTGGCGGCGCGCAGCTCCAGCAGCGCTGCCTGGCCGTTCCGTGCGATGTCCACGGCTCGTAGCAGCAGCGACTCGGCCTCGGCCATGTTCTCCGGTGAAAGCGTGAGGAGCATCTCGGCCCTCAGCCGGCAGAGGTCCGAAGCCATGACGTTTCCGGGGGTCATCCCTCCGGCCTGGGCCGCCTCGTCGAGAAGACTCAGTGCCTTCACGGCTCTTCCTGTCAGGGCGCACACGCCAGCGTGCATGGTCAGGAGCATGGGCCAGAAGACGGGGGGACGGGTCTTCAACCCCTGGTAGCGTGCCATGCCGTCCTGGAGGCGGGTCGAGCCCCTCCTCGGCCTTCCGACCCCTGCCAGGGCGGCGCCGTCGAGGCAGGTGCCTACCGCGCTCCAGATCTGGAATTCGTACTCGTCGGCAATCTCGAGACGGCCTGCGCGTGCGCCCGGGCGATCTCCGCCTCACGCCTCCACAGACGAAGCAGGCCGGCATGGAAGTCGTGCGTAGGCCATGCTGAAGGGGTGGCCGAGTTCGTTGGCCAACGCCATGGCTTCCTCCGTCCTCTCCAGAGCGCGATCCGGAAAGCCGAGCATCCAGGATACCAGGCCGCAGGCGGTGCGGGCCGTCACTCCGGGGTACGTGCCGAATCGGAACCGCCGTGCGTGGTGGTTCCCGGGGGTGTGGCCGGCCAAGCTCCCCTCTAGCCGGTCCAGGCCGCCCTCAGGTCGCCCTGAACGCCCGACAGTACCCGGAGATCATGAGCCCTTCCACGCGCATGCCCGCATCCCCGAGACGGTCGGCGAGCTCGATGATCTGCTTCTCCGGCTCGCGCTCCCTGCTCGAATTCGGCCCGGTAGGCGTAGTAGCTGCTGAGTCCCCGCAGCACGGGGAAGAGCTGGGGGACCTCTCCCTGGGCCTCGCAGAGCTCCTGGGCTCGAGTGTAGGCCCGCTCCACCGCGGGGGTGTAGCCTTTGACGGCCAGTAGCGCTCGAACGAGGCTCGTCTGGAGGAGGATTTCCTGCTCGGCGCGATCGGGCGTGGAGGGCGTGGAGGAGAGGACACCCAGCAGATCCGTGGTGAGGTCCACCGTCGCCTGATACCAGCCCCTCTTGTCGTAGAGCATCCAGAGGCAGTCGGTCAGGCTGCCCATCTGTTCCAGGTCGCCTTGGGCGACCCAGTGGCGCCACGCGATGCGGAGGTTCTCGAAATCGGCATCCAGCTCCACCGGTGCCGCCTCCTGACCGTGGCCCGTAAGACGTTCCCAGTGACTCCGTGCGAAATCGGCGTAGTAGCTGGCATGGGCGGCGCGGGCAGCCGCGGCGAGCTCCGGGTCCTCGTCCAGCCGTTCCCCGGCATATTCCCGGATCGTCTCGAGCATTGCCAACCGGGGTCCTTCGCCGGTCCCGTCGGTGCGTTGAATCAGGCTCTTGCCCACCAGCGAGTCCAGTCCGTCGAGCACGTCCATGTCGGCTTCGACGAACTTCTTGATGGCGGAGGGAACGGCTTCGGCCGCTTCGAAGGTGCAGCTGGGAAACACCGATAGAACGGAGAAGAGCAGCCTCTCCCCGTCATCGAGCAGGTCACAGCTCCAGGCAATAGTGTCGCGCAAGGTCTGTTGGCGCGCTGGCAGGTCACGGGCTCCGCGGCGGAGAAGCCTCAGGCGGCTCCCCAAGCGCTCCAGCAAACCCCTCGGGGACAACACGTTCAACCGGGCGGTCGCCAGCTCGATAGCCAGGGGAAGTCCGTCGAGTCGGGCGCAGATCTCGGTGACCGTCCGGGCGTTCTCGCTCGTGAGCTCGAAACCGGGGTCTACGGCTCGAGCACGCTCCAGGAACAACCGGATGGCGTCGAATCGGGCCAGTTCCTCGAGGGATGGGCTGCTCTGTTCGTGGCTGGGCACCCCCAGAGGGGGAACCGGGAAGACGCGCTCGCCCCGAAGGTGCAGGGCTTCCCGGCTGGTTACGAGGAGCTTCAAACCCGGGCAACCCCTGAGGAGCTGGGCCAGCCCGGGCGCCGCCCCCACGACCTGCTCGAAGTTGTCGAGCACCAGTAGCGTCTTGAGGCCCCGCAAGTGTGCCTCGATCTCATCCAGCAGCGGCCGCTCACCGGCCTCCCTCACCCTCAGCGCCATGGCAATGGCCGGCAGGACGGCGTCAGGCTCGACGACTGCGGCGAGATCGACGAAGAAGACGCCGTCCGAGAACCCATGGACCAGCTCGGTCGCGACCTGCAGCGCCAGCCTTGTCTTTCCGGTTCCCCCTGGGCCGGTGAGGGCCAGCAGCCGCACATCCTCCGCACTCAGGAGGTCCTGTACCGCCTTCACCTCCGCCTCTCGGCCGATGAAGGCTGTGGGTGGCGCCGGGAGGCGCCTTTCCTCGACCCCCGCAGGTGAGGCCGGCTCCCCCAGGCTCTTCCTTCCCCATCGCCCAGCGTCGTAGAGCAAGCGTACGTCCACAGGACGTGGCACGCCGAACTGGACACAGTACCGCTTGAGGTGCGCGGCGCTGTAGATCAGGCCGGCCAGCCTCGCCTCGATGGAAAGGGCGCTCTTGTTGCAGAAGTTCAAGCCTGCGGCCACGGCGGCCATCCAGTATTGGCCCCACAGATCGTCGCACAGGCTCGGATGCGCTTCATCCACCCAGCGCTGAAAGGACGCCCTCCCCGCATTGATGACCGCGCACGCCCCGGCCAGTTCCACGGGCACCGCTCCAGGATCCGGACGGTCCTGGGCCGAGAAGTGGTCGCTGAACGCAACCCACTTGTCCAGGGAGGCTCGCTCCAGCTCGCGGGTCAGGTAGGACATCTCCAGGTAGCACAGGTCGTAGAGGAGGGGCATTCCTGCCTTGTAGAGCGCGAAATCGATGAGGAAGAAGCCATCCGGGGAGTCCTTTCCGGGAGTGACCTCCGCCAGGATATTGCCGATGTTCAGGTCGCCGTGTTGGTGGCCCACGAGGACGTCGATCCCTCTGGCTCCCCCCCATCGCGCCACATCCAGCCCGAAGCTCAGGGGATTGGGAAACACCTGTCCCTGGATCAGGAACCCCTCGGTGTCGGGGGGAAGAAGAAGGGTGTCCTCGAGCAGGGATCCGATGTTGCCGTTCCGCTTGAGCCGGTAGCCTAGCCACTTCTCCAGAAGCTCCTTCGGGTGGGTCGCTCTTTGGAACACGGACTCGGAATTCCAGCCCCTCAAGAGGTGATCGCACGTCGCAGCGAAGAGCATCTCCAGCTGGCTCTGACTCTCCAGAGATGCCAGCGTTCGGAAGCGTTGGAGAGACTGTCCGGCGACAGCATAGAAGAGCGCGACGGCTCCTTCGTGTTGGACCTCGAACGCCAACTGCGGAATGTGCTCCGCAGCGAACGATCTGGGGGCCTGGTCCATGGCCAAACGATGGCGTTCGATCTCGGTCTGGCTGGCCCGGGTGTTGACCCGGTCCAGCTTCAGCACGAAGTGACGGATGTTCTGGAGACTGCCGGTGGATGCACTGACGAGATAAAGAAAGGCCCCCGTCCGCCCACCGCTCAGAGTGCGCAGGGGCACGAGGTCGAGGCCGTGCTCCTCTTCCGCCAGGCGGAGGAGGTGCAGGTACTCCAGAGGGAGCCCACCAAATTCCTCGTGTGGCATAGGGCACCGATTTCCGTTGCGCCCTGCGGGATCGAAGGGACGTGGGACAATGTGTTCTGGTGCTATGGACGTGAAATGTTCCCGATGGAAGGGCCGCCCCCCCGGAAGGCTCACCCTCGCCAGTTCGTCCGAAGCTCGCTTGACCATCACCCATGAGGCACCGCACCATGTACCGTGCATGCCGACTCCCGACACCGTGCAGCCCGACCCCCGAACCGGAGCCGCCCCGGATGGACCTCCAGCAGCTGTTGCACGACCGCAAGCCGGCGATCATCCACCGAGCCCTTGAAGCCATGGAGGGGGCGCGGTTGAGCCACTACAGGGCTCTGGGTGCCGAGGAGACGCGGCAGCTGGTGACCGCCCTCTACGAGACCACTCGCGACACGGTCGCCACCCGTCAGGCCGGCCCCATGCTCGAACACGCGGATCGCATCGCAGCGGAGCGACACGCAGCCGGCTTCGATCTGCTCGAGGTGCAGATCGCCTACAACGCACTGGAGGAGTCCATCTGGAAAGAGGTCCTGGATGAGCTCGACGGTGCCGAGCAAGCCCAGGCGCTGGGCCTCATCTCGACGGCCCTGGGAATCGGGAAGGACGCCTTGGCAAGAGGATTCCTGGCCCGGGCCACGAAGACGCGGGCGCCGTCCCTGGATCTGAGGGCGCTCTTCCAGGGGCTTTGAGCCTGGCGGCAGGGGGGGATCGCGAGGGTGGGAGGGGGGAGCGCTCCGACGCTGGTCTCGACGGCCAAGAAACCCTCGGCCCATGTTCCTCGTCCAAGAGTCGGTAAGCGATGGCGATGAGAGATCGCTCGAATCGTCCGAGGCGTAACCGAATGGGAGAGAGAAGATGGGAGACCCGGGCTTGGAGAGGATAGCGAGCACGCTTGTCATTCTGGGCTGCGCAGCAATGGCGGCCGCCGCGCAGAGGTCGGAGAACGCCGGTAACCGCACCGATTATCTCGCCTTTCACAGGATCGAAGAGGCCTGGAGCATATCGAAGGGGGCCGGCGTCCGGGTCGCCGTGCTGGACTGGCTCTTCGACTTGAGCCCGGAGGCCGCCGGGAAATACGTCGATGCCGTCTCCCTGGTGCCGGGCCAGGACATTGGAGAGATGGAGCCGTGGCACGGGGAATGGATGGCGGGAATCGTTCACCGGATCGCCCCCCAGGCGAGGATTATACCCGTGCGGGCTCGTCCGATGAGCGAGCCCGGGACGGATGCTGACAACGGCGAGCAACCCTATGAGGCCTACCTGGTCCAGGGGATCCGATACGCCGCCGATCACGGCGCCACCGTCGTCACGAGCTCCATGGGACCGGTGAAGCAGTCGCACAAGCTCCACGAGGCCGTGCAGTATGCCGAGGGCAAAGGTACCATCTTCGTGGACGTCCACCCCGAGTATCTCGTGCACAGGAATGGCTCGTTCGAGTTCTGCGAGCAGGGGGGCTGCGACGACCGGATCCTCCACGTGGGGATCGTGTCGGTTCCGGATCATCCGGTCGAGGCCGTGCCGGAGAGGGACGTCTACACGTGGCCCTACGACATCGATCCCGTATTCCAGGACGGGTGGGGATACTCGAACGGCCCTCCCATCGCGGCCGGCGTCCTGGCCCTCATGAAAGCGGCCAATCCCAGACTGACGGTCCAGCAGTTGAAGAGAATCCTGATCGAGACTTCCGTGTCGCGGGATGGGTTCGACGTGATCGACGCCGCGGCCGCGGTGAAGGCCGCGCAGCTGGCTGCCGAAGAAGGAAGCGGGCCCCACGGCATCCGCAAGCCGGATTCCTGAGGCCCCTCGCGCTCCCTTACTCGGATCTGAGGAAGGTCCCGAGCTGGAGCTCCTCGAAGGCTTGCCGCAGCTCCTCCTGCGTGTTCATCACGATGGGACCATACCAGGCCACCGGCTCCTGGAGGGGCTCGCCGGAGACGAGGAGAAAGCGCACCCCCTCGTCTCCGGGCTCCACCCTCACCTCGTCGCCGCGGTCGAAGAGGACGAGGGAGCGGTTTCGGGCCGCGGCAGGAGGCGGCGTGTTCGACCACCAGCCCACGCCCTCGGTGGGCACGTCCAGGGGACCGGAGGCGTTGCAGAACTTCCCCGAGCCGGCAAATACGTAGGCGAAGGCGTGCCGCCTGGTCTCCACCGGGAGGATCTTGGTCTTGCCCGGCGGCACCGACACGTCCAGGTAAACGGGGTCGGCCGCGATGCCATCCACCGGACCGGCCACCCCCCAAAGACTCCCGCACACCACACGGGCGCGCGTACCGTCGTCGTCCGTGATCTCGGGGATATCCGCCGCCGCAAACTCCTGGTAGCGGGGAGACGTCATCTTGAGCGCGGCCGGCAGGTTGGCCCAGAGCTGGAAGCCATGCATACGGCCGGTCTGATCCCCCTTCGGCATCTCCTGGTGAATGATGCCGCTCCCCGCGGTCATCCACTGGATGTCCCCCGGGCCGATGGTGCCGCTGTGGCCGAGGCTGTCGCCGTGCTCCACGCTGCCGGCGAGCACGTAGGTGATGGTCTCGATACCACGATGGGGATGCCACGGGAATCCGGGCAGGTAGTCCTCGGGGACGTCGCTTCGGAAGTCGTCGAGCAGGAGGAAGGGATCGTAGTCCTCGGTCTTTCCGAAGCCGAAGGCACGGCGCAGGCGCACCCCCGCGCCCTCCAGGGTCGGCATGGCCTGGCTCATGCGCTTGATGGGTCGAAGGGTCACGGTGTCCTCCCCGGTCGCGTCTCGAAGACAATGATGGTGGTCTCAATACCTACAACACTTCCGACCTCGGGTGGATTCCCCATTTCCGTCCGCATCGAGGCGTCTTTCAGGCTCATCCAGTCCTTCGACGCCGAAAACCCTCGCTGCTGGGCTTGCCCCGGAGCGAAGGAACGCCCTCATTCAATTGAAAGGAGTCCCCATATCCATGGGGCACGACCAGGGGAAAGGAACGCCTCAGTACAAGGAGAGGAAATGCCCGGGTTGAATGGCGCGGCGGTGGCCTTCTTCGGGGCCGCCGTCCTGGGGGCCCCAATTCCGGGCCAGAGCCAGGAGATCCCCATCCCCACCGAATGGGACACGTACTACGTTTGGTTCCTGGTAGCCAACCCGGATTATCAACGGCAGCCCCGGGAGTACGAAGATTCTCTCACGGCGGCGCACATCCAGTACCAGCTTCGCCTCCAGGCGGACGGACGGGCCATCGCCGCGGGTGGCCTGGCTCCTCTCGAGGGGGGTCCGGTTGTGGGGATCACCATCTCCCGGGCGGCCAGCCGCTGAAACGTTCCATCCGGATGCATGAAACGCGCGTCGTGTTTCATGGAACATCCCCTATCCAGCACACCATTACTCGCCATTCGTATAAACAGTTGAAATAGAACATCTTACAACTTCATCGGGCATTCCGGGCATCACGGCACCGGCGTTGCCCCTCTTCTCGTGGTGATTCGTCCGCTGTCCCGTCTCGAACACCAACGGAAGGGGAGTAAACGCATGATGGAACGGAACGAAGACATCTCGACCCCCAAGCGCCGATCGGGCGGAGCCAAATGGTATGCCTCGGCACCGGTAAGGTGCTTCTCCCGCTTGGCCTCAATGGCCACCGTGGTTGTCCTTTTCGGGTGTGACGGCGACTCGGTGGGTCCCCAGCCCCAGGACCAGGAAGTGATGTTCGAGGTCCGCTACGAGAACGTGAGTCAGCTCTACGACTTCACTTCCTCCGGCGTCTATTCCATGCCCTCGGGCTCGGACGCGCCGGGGCCAATCACGCCGGGACACTCGTTCGAGTTCGCCTTCGACGCGGGGCCCGGTTCCCGGGTGTTCTTCGCCTCCATGTTCGGCCAATCCAATGATCTCTTCTACGCCCCCGACGGGGATGGCATCGAGCTCTTCGACGGGGCGGGCATGCCCCTGTCCGGCGATATCACCCACCAGGTGTACCTCTGGGACGCCGGAACGGAGGTGAACCAGGAGCCGGGCCTGGGACCCGACCAGGCCCCCAGACAGGGGAGCGCCGACACCGGGGCCCCTGATCCCAACACGATGGTGCGCCTCGCCGACGATGCCTACGGGAATCTCCCCTCTGTGGCCGACGCCATCCAGGTGACCCTCACCCACATGGGTGGAACCCGGTTCCGCATCCGGATCGAGGACGTGGCCGGTCCGGAGGCCCTTCCCCTTTCCACGGGAGGGTACGCGCCGGTAGCGATATCGCCCGGTATCTGGGCCGTCGGCGCGGGCACCGATGCTCTATTCACCGTGGGAGAGCCTGACCGAGGCCAGGGGCTGGAGCGGATCGCAGAGGACGGGAACCCTGCCGAGCTGGCAGCCTCGGCGGTGGGGCAGACAGGCCTCACCAGCCCCATAGCCCCCGGTGTGTACGCAGTGCACACGGTTCCTTCCGTACTCTTCGCCGCCGGAATGCCTGATCGTGGAGAAGGTCTGGAGGCCCTGGCGGAGGACGCCGATCCCAGTGCTCTCGGCGTCGCCGTCGCGGCAAAGACGGGCGTCGTGGAGAGCGGAGTGTTCAACACCCCGGAAGGCGCTTCCAGCGCCGGACCGGCCTTCCCCGGAGATGCCTTCATCTTTACCGTAACGGCCAGGCCGGGGGACCGCCTCTCCTTCGCGTCCATGCTGGGGCAGAGCAATGATCTCTTCTTCGCCCCGGCGGAGGCGGGGGTGGCTCTCTTCGACGCCATGGGGAATCCGGTTTCCGGCGATATCACCGGTATGTTCCTTCTCTGGGACGCCGGTACCGAGGTGAACGAATTCCCTGGGGTAGGCCCGAACCAGGCTCCGCGGCAGCCGGCGCCGAATACCGGCCTCGACGAGAATGGCGAGGTACGCCAGGTCAACGACGGGTATAGCTACCCGGCCGTGGATCAGGTCATTCGTGTCACCGTCACGCCTCTTTCGAGCGGTCTTTGATCGTCTGGGGAGCGAGGGCTCGGGGGAGGAGCATCCCCAGGGCCCTCTCCCTCTCCCCCCAAGGCGCGGGTGGGTCCGGAAGAACCGGATCAGGGTAGCCGCGGCCGCCGCCCTCCTCCCACGCCTTCCCCGGGACCATGTAGACCCTGCCGGACCGAGGGCCGAGCACCGCCAGGCAGACACGGCCCCCCTTTCCGGGATCCTCTTTAACCCTCCGGCTGCACGACAGGGATTTCGGCGGCGGCAAGCTCGTCCTCCACCCTGGCCCAGATACGGTCCCGGATCTCGCTCACCTCCCTCCGAAGCTCCCCGTCAGCGAGGAGGGTGTCGAACACCCCGGACTCCAGGACCCGCGCATCGATCCCGCTGGGCGAGAGGGCGTACACGCGGTAAATCCACGGAATCGACCTCCGGGGTACCCCGATGAACGAGTAGTAGGCCGCCAGGTCCCCTGCGGGGATCACGTTGGTGTAGTCGGGCTGGAGCCGGTCTCCGGCCAGGAGGGCCGTCCCCAGGGAGTCGGCGATGGCCGACGCCTCGTCCACCCGGCCCAGGGCGTGGAGACACATGGCCCGGAGGCCCGCGTGGGGCCCAAGGTCCAGGGCCGCGCACTCTTGAGCTCGTCCGCTCAGAAGGAGAGCCAGCGCTTGGATGGAGCGGGGCAGGATCACGCCCGCCTCCAGCGCCTGGGCCGCCCGAGCCTGCTCGATGGCGAGCCCGTAATCCCTGGCCCTCAATGCCTCGTAGGCCAGCCCCGTACGACGGGGAGGCGAGAGGGGATCCAGCTCTACCGCTCGCTGGGCCTGGGCGAGCGCCTGATCGTAGTAGCCCTCCCGGATCAGGAGATTCGCCAGCCATGCGGACACGTTGGGAGCGTTGGGCTGAAGCTCCTGAGCTCGGGTGAAGTCTTCCAGCACGAGCTGCGCGGGCGCCAGAGCTATGCTCGACATGTAGCCTCGAGCCGCGTAGGCCTCCGCGAGCTCCGGATCGAGACGAATCGCCTCCTCCGCGGCTCTCAGCGCCAGGGCCGACGCGGCGTATGCGTCCACACCGATCTCGTACCGGTAGGTGACCGATAGGGCGTAGGCGGAGGAGAGGCCTGCGTAGGCCAGGGCGAAGGTGCTGTCGAACCCGATGGCGGTGCGGAATGCGTCGATGGCCCGGAGGAGCCCATCCCGGGTCCGGGTGTTCAGGAGGCGACTCCCAGCCAGGTAGGACACGTATCCAGGGCTTTCGGTGGTTCTGATCGAGCTCCTCAAGGAGAGGGTGGGCACCTCCTCCAGGAGGGCGGCACTCACCTCGTCGGAGATCTCCTCCACGGCCCTCATCTGGTTTGTGCGGTCGAGGCTGTAGTCGTTCTGCCAGAGCTCCTTGTCACCGTTCACCTGGATCAGGCGAACCTGAATCCGGGCCGCGTCCTCGTATGGCAGGGCCGTCCCTTCCAGGATGTGATCCACTCCCAGGGTGTCGGCGATCTCCGAGAGGTTCAGGTTCAGGCCCTCCAGCTCCTGGACCGACTGGCGGGAGATGATCTTCAGCCCCCGGAGGTGTGAGAGACGCGTGATGAGCTCGTCGGTCATCCCGTCGCCCAGCGTGTCGAAGAGGGTGTCGCCGGTCCGGTTGCGCAGGGGGAGGATGGCGATGGAGGCCTGGAACTCTCCCTCCGAGCCTACGGTGGCGGCGATGAGCTGGCCCAGGGACTCCCGCCGGGTGGGGCCTGCCATCTCCCCGCCAGACCCCGAATCTCCACCCGCGGTGATTGTGAAGCCGGGAGGGAGCGCGGCTTCACGGCTCCTGGCGCGGGCGAAGAACGCCGCAGCCACACCCAGAACCACGACGACACCGAAGAGGACGCGCTTGCTCGTGAAGCCTTCAAGGAGTGAGGGGCCGTTCGACATCGTTAGAGCCTCCTGGGCGACGCACCCGTGTTCGCCCGGTCGAAGATGCCCCCCACGGGCGGGCCAGGGCAAGACAGGGCCGCGGATGCGTTTCCGGGACGGCTCCCCGCACCGCGTCCGAAACCCAGGTTCCCGGACTCTCGTCTGGATGGAAGCCCGCAGGCCGACGGCAGGCGGCCCTTGAACGATAGACGGAGACCGAAAGCCCCATGAGCGCGTTAGCCCGAGAACTGGGCCTGGTGACCCGCAGACTTCTGCGGAACCCCCTCTTCAGCTTCATTGCCGTGGCCACGCTGGCCATCGGGATCGGCGCCAACACCGCCATCTTCAGCCTGGTGAACGGGATCCTCCTCAAGCCGCTGCCCTTCGACCATCCCGATGAGCTGGTGGGGGTCTGGCACACGGCCCCCGGATTGGGCTTCGACCAGGTGAACCAGTCCCCGGCGCTTGCACTACACCTACGCCGATGAGGGCAGGACCTTCTCGGACATCGGGATGTGGGACAACGGAACGGCCTCGGTGACGGGAATCGACGAGCCCGAGGAGGTGGAGACCATGCGGGTCACGGAGGGCACCTTCCGGGCCCTCCGCTCTGGAGCCCGGTCCTGGGTCGGACGCTTCAGCCCGGAGGACGACACCCCGGGCACCCCCGCGACCGTGATCCTCAGCTACGAATACTGGCAGACCCGCTTCGGTGGCGACGCGAGATCCTGGGCAAGACCCTCACCGTGGACGGGACCCCCCGGGAGATCATCGGCGTCATGCCCGCGGACATGCGCTTCCTGGCCTACGACCCCGCCTTCTACCTGCCCTTCCGCTTCGACCGGGCCCAGCTCTTCCTGGGCAACTTCAGCTACCAGGGCGTGGCCCGGCTGAAGCCCGGCGTGACGCTGGCGCAGGCCAACGCCGACGTCAGCCGCATGATCCCCATGGCCGTGGAGAGTTACCCCGGCGGCATCAGCCATGGACATGCTCCAGAACAGCCCGTTTCGGAGCCAACGTCCACGCCCTCAAGCAGGACGTGGTGGGCGACGTGGGCAACGTGCTCTGGGTGCTGCTGGGTACGGTGGCGATGGTCCTCCTCATCGCCTGCGCCAACGTGGCCAACCTGTTCCTGGTGCGGGCCGAGGGGCGGGAGCGGGAGATGGCGGTGCGTACGGCCATGGGCGCCGACAGCCCCGCATCGCCGGCGAGTTCCTGCTCGAGAGCCTCTTCCTGGGCGTCGTCGGAGGAGTCCTGGGGCTCGGCCTGGCCTAGGGCGGACTGAGGCTTCTCATGGCCCTCGGGCCCCCGAGCTTCCCCGTCTCGACGAGATCGCCCTGGACTGCGGGTCCTCGGCTGTTCACCCTGGCTCTCTCTCTCCTCTCCGGGCGTTCTTCGGGATGTTCCCCGTCTGGAAGTACGGAGAGGACACGGTGCGGCGCCCTCAAGGAGGGGGGACGAGGCGGCAGCGCAGGCCGAGAGCGGCATCGGGCCCGGAACATGCCTGGTGGTGGCCCAGATGGCGCTGGCCCTCCTCCTCCTGGTCGGCTCCGGCCTCATGATCCGGAGCTTCCAGGCTCTCCGGAACGTGGACCCTGGCTTCCGTGACCCCGGCCAGGTTCTCCTGGTCCGGCTCAATGTCCTGCCGGGCGAGGTGAGCGATCCCCAGGGCGTGGCTGAGACGCACCGACAGCTGGCTGAACGACTGGGCCGGATCCCCGGGGTCGAGGACGTGGGAGCCTCGTCATCCGCGACCATGGATGGCTACGACTCCAACGACCCTATCTTCGTGGAAGGCTTCCCGGTGCCCGAGGGTCAGATTCCACCGATCCGCCGGTTCAAGTGGGTCGGCGGGAACTACTTCAACGCGATGAAGATCCCGGTAGTCGCGGGCCGTGCCATCGACTGGCGTGACTCGTTCGACCTGAACCGCGTGGCCATGATCACGGAGAACCTGGCCCGTGAGTATTGGGATGACCCGGCGGAGGCGGTGGGGAAGCGCATCAGCACCGGACTCATCGCCGGAAGCTGGGCGGAGATCGTCGGGGTAGTGGGAAACGTCCGGGACGATGGCCTGGACCAGGACCCCACCGCAGTCGTCTACTGGCCCGTTCTTCAGCGAAACCTGTGGGAGGATCTCCCAGGATCGAATGAGCGAGATCACGGTGCGCCGCTCATGAACTACGTGATCCGAAGCCCCCGTGTGGGATCTCAGGCATTCCTGACTCAGGTCCGGGACGCGATCTGGGAGGTGAACCCCAACCTTCCCCTGGCCAGCGTCCGGACCCTGGATGACCTGGTATCACGGTCCATGGCCCGGACCTCCTTCACCCTCGTCATGCTGGGGCTCGCCTCCGCCGGTGGCACTCCTCCTGGGCGCGATCGGCATCTACGGGGTCATCAGCTACGTGGTGAGCCAGCGTACCCGGGAGCTGGGGGTACGCCTGGCTCTGGGTGCAAGCTCGGCCCAAGTCCAGGGGCTGGTGCTTCGGCAGGGCCTGGTCCTGACCGGAGCCGGAGTCGTCGTCGGGCTGGTCGGGGCGTTCGGACTCACGCGGCTCATGAGGGCTCTCCTGTACGGCGTGGATCCCGTGGATCCGCTCACCTTCGGTGCCGTGGCGCTCGCCCTGACGGCGGTGGCGCTCCTGGCAAGCTGGCTGCCTGCGCGCCGGGCGGCTTCCACCGACCCGGTGGAGGCCATCCGGTACGAGTAGCCGGCCTCCACCGGGTCGGTGGAGGTGACTCCGTTCGACGGGCGGGCCTCGGCGGCTCAGAGCAGAATCTGGAGCCGGATCCGAAAGAGGGGCGCGGCCGAGCGGCCCCCCTGCCTCAGCCCCTGGGCGCGTCGAGAGCCAGGGCCGGGATGAACGTCGGCCTGATCCGTTGGCGCGTCCTCTCCTCGAACGCGTATGCGATCCGGAGCAACGCCGGCTCGCTCCAGGCCTTGCCCCAGAAGCTGATGTTCACGGGCAGTCCCAGGAAGGAACCCATGGGCACGCTGATGTTGGGATACCCGGCAATGGCGGCGGGACTGGAGCTACCCATGTGGTAACGGTCGCCGTTGACGAGGTCGGTGGTCCACGCCGGACTCCCCGTGGGTGCCACGATGGCGTCCAGCGAGTGCTCCTCCATGACCCGATCGATCCCCTCGTCCCGGGACAGGCGCATGGCTTCGCCAGTGCCTCGTGGTATTCCGGGTCGGAGAGGGGCCCCATCGCTTCGGACTCCACCATGATCTCCTGCTGGAAGAAGGGCATTTCCATCGTCGGCATGGGCCCGGTTGAACGCGATGATCTCCTCAAGGCTCTTCACCGGGGCCTCGGGACCGAGAGATTCCAGGTAGGAGTTGAGGTCGGCCTTGAACTCGTAGCGCATGACCGTGGAGGAGTACCTACCCATCTGGCGCCAGCCATCCACGGGGGGATCTCCACCAGGGTTGCGCCGGCTCCAAGCATGACCTCCTGAGCCGCCTTGAACAGCTCCTCCACCGCCTCGTGACCCTCCGAGTACTGTGTGGCGATGCCGATCCGCGCACCGCTGAGGCCGTTGGCGATCCAGGAACTGAGTGTAGTCCGTAAAGGCGTTCCCCTGGCTGGCGCTGGTGGCCGGGTCCAGAGGAGTCCACTCCGGTGAGTGGCCCCCAGCATCAGGGCGGCATCACTCACCGTCCGGGACATGGGGCCGGCAGTATCCTGCGTGTGGGAAATTGGAATGATCCGGCTTCTGCTCACGAGGCCCACGGTGGGCTTGATCCCTACGACCCCATTGGCGTTGGACGGACAGACGATGGAGCCGTTCGTTTCGGTGCCGATCGCTGCAGCGCAGAGGCTGGCCGAGGTGGCGGCCCCGGAGCCGGAGCTGGATCCGCAGGGGTTGCGGTCCAGCACGTATGGATTCCTGCACTGGCCGCCGCGTCCGCTCCAGCCGGAAGAGGATCGGGAGGATCGGTAATTCGCCCACTCGCTCAGGTTCGCCTTCCCGAGAAGAACGGCCCCGGCCTCCCGGAGCTTCCGGGCCACCATGGAATCCTCGGGAGGAATGGAGCCTCCAGGGCATAGGATCCGGCAGTCGTGGTCATGCGGTCGTGGGTGCCGATATTGTCCTTGAGAGGATGGGGACCCCGTGCAGCGGGCCTCGCATCCGGCCCTGGGCCCGCTCCCGGTCCAACTGGTCGGCGACGTCCAGGGCCTCGGGGTTCGTCTCGATGATGCTCCGTAGAGTGGGGCCCCGCCGTCGATCTCCTCGATCCGTCGGAGGTACATCTTGTGATCGGCGAGCCGTCCACCGCCGGAGGCCATACCCGGCGTGTAATTCGGTGATGGAGATCTCCTCGAGCTCGAAGGCACCAGGGGCCAGGGGTCCCGGCTGGCGGACGGCTGATCCCCTTGCGTCCCCGCACCTCCCGTCCTTCATCCGGGGGCGAGCAAGCTCCGCCCCCACGAGGACCGACCGCGCTGCCTGCCGCGACGCCCATCCCAGGAACTCCCGTCGGGAGAAGGTCGTTGTTCTCATCTGCCTGTCAAGTGCTCTGCCACTGCCGAGTCGGGAGGGTTCCGTCGCTCATGAGAGGCTCCTGGCCAGGGGCATCGGGGAGATCACTGGCGTTCAACCTACTGGGTGCCTAGCATTTTCGCAGGAGCCCTGTTCCCCACCCCTTCCCAACCCATTTACCATGACCAACGAGCCCTCGACCCGCCCGAATTTCTCGCCCGAACGCGCCCTCGAAATCGCCAGAGAGCATTTTTCGGTACAGCCCGTAAGGGCCCACCCCTCCCCTCGGACCGGGACCAGAACTTTCTTCTCTCCGATGGCCGGTGGAGCCGGAAGTACGTGCTCAAGCTGGCCCACTCGGGAGAGGACCGTAAGGTCCTGGACTTCCAGAACCGGGTTCTCGAGCACCTCGCCCGGGCCGGCTTCGGCCTCTCCAAGGTCCTCTTCGCCGAAGACGGGAGAGAGATTGTGGAGATCCCGGGACCAGGAGGGCACGTCTACCTCACCCGGCTCCTCACCTGGCTTCCCGGCGACTCCCTTTACCAGGCCAATCCGCACACGGCTCCCCTCTTGCAGGGCGTCGGAGCGTTTCTGGGAGGCATGGACCTGGCCTTGGAGGACTTTGCGCATCCGGCGCAGAGCCGGGCCCTCCCATGGAACCTCCTGGAAGCGGGGAAGACCATCTCCTCACACGCCGACGACGTGAGAGACACCGCCCGGAGGAGCCTCCTGGAGAGGATATCCGGGAGGCTTCTGGCGCGCCTCGAACCGCTGGCGCCGGACCTGCGCACGAGTATCATCCACGGGGACGCCAACGATCACAACGTTCTGGTGAGCCCACTGGAGCGAGGAGCGGGTCCGGAGGATCGGCGGGTGGTGGGGGTGGTGGACTTCGGAGACGCGGTCCTGAGCTATACGGTGGCGGAGGCCGCCATCGCAGCCGCCTACGCAATGCTGGGCAAGGACGACCCCCTTTCGGCGGCCGCCGAGGTGGTCAACGGGTATCATCGGGCCTTTCCCGTCAGCGAAGCGGAGATGGCGGCCCTCTTCCCTCTCATGGGGCTGAGGCTCTGCGTGAGTGTGGCCATGTCCGCCTTCCAGCGCCGCCGGGAGCCGGACAACGAGTACCTGAGCGTCAGCGAGGAGGCCGCCTGGGCCCTCCTGGACCTCCTTCAGGCCAAGAGTCCGGATCTTCCACACTACCTCTTCCGGCAGCGATGCGGTCTGGAGCCCGTGCCCGGAGCCCGTTCCGTCGTGGACTGGCTCGAGGCCCATGGCGAAGAGGCCGCGCCGGTCGTAGAGACCGGCCGTGCCGGATCGGGTCCGGGCCGGGGTTTGGGCCTTGGATCGGCCCGGGTGCGCACGTCTTCGACCTCTCCGTGGACCGCTGGAGTTCGGTCTCACGCCGGACGCCGACGATGTGGAAGGGTGGACCGACCTTCTCTTCGGTAAGCTCCGGGCGGTGGGAGCCGAGGTGGGAGTGGGCCGGTACGACGAGGTCCGCCGGCTGGTACACCTCGGACATCTTCCGTGCCCCGGGGGACGGCGCCCCGGAGTGGCGCACGGTCCATATGGCCATGGACCTCTTCATGGACGCGGGGTCGCCGGTGTTCGCTCCATTCGACGCGGTGGTGTACTCGGTGGCCGACAACGCGGGCGCCCTCGACTACGGCCCCACCGTCATCCTCGAACACCGTATGGACGGTGGGGGCTCCGGGCTCGGCGAACCGCCCGGCCGGTCCCTCCGCTTCTGGACCCTTTACGGCCACCTGGACCCCGACGTCCTCACCCGCCTCTCCCCGGGAACGAGCGTGGCCCGCGGAGATGCATTCGCCCGCATCGGAGGCTTCCCCCGAAACGGGGGGTGGCCCCCCCATCTCCACTTTCAGGTGATCACCGACACGCTGGGTCTGGAGGGGGATTTCCCCGGAGTGGCACCTCCGTCCCAGCGGGAAGTGTGGAGAGCCCTGTCCCCGGACCCCAATCTCATCCTGGGTGTGCCCGATCCGTGGAAGACACAGTCGGACCTGGACTTGGGCCGCGCATCGCCCTCCCTGGACCCGGCCGGGAAGCTCCGCCGCACCCTGGCCGCAGGTCCCGCGGAACCTGGACGTCCCTCTGGGGCACCACTGACCCCCTCTGTCGGGAGGAGCCGTGAGGCGATCCTGGAGCTTCGCCGAAGGCACCTCGGCCCGACCCTCAGCGTCGCCTACCGCCGCCCCCTGAAGATCGTCCGGGGACGGGGACAGTTCCTCGTGGACGAAATGGGTCAAAGCTACCTGGACTGCGTAAACAACGTACCCCATGTGGGGCACAGCCACCCCCGCGTGGTGAAGGCCGCTTGCCGCCAGATGGCGCTGCTGAACACCAACACGCGCTACCTGCACGACCTCCTGGTGGAGTATGCCGAGCGACTGGTGGCAACCCTACCCGAGCCCCTTTCGGTGGTGCACTTCGTATGCAGCGGGAGCGAGGCCAATGAGCTCGCTCTCCGTATGGCCCGGGCCCATACCCGAAGGCGGGACGTATTGGTCGTGGAGGGAGCCTACCACGGCAATACCACATCCATGGTGGCGCTGAGTCCCTACAAGTTCGACGGACCCGGAGGCGAGGGCGCTCCCGATTGGGTCCACACCACCGTCATGCCCGACCCATATCGAGGCCTGTACAGGGCGGCTGAATCCTCGGAGGCCCTGGGACCGCGGTACGCCGGCCACGTGGCCGAGCTGGCTTCGAACCTGGAGTCTGACGGCAGACCCGTGGCCGCCTTCTTCTGCGAGCCGCTCCTGGGCTGCGGCGGCCAGATCGTTCCGCCCCAGGGTTACCTGGAAACCGCTTTCGAGCACGTTCGCCGGGCCGGGGGCGTCTGCGTGGCGGACGAGGTCCAGGTGGGATTCGGCCGCGTCGGAAGCCACTTCTGGGCCTTCGAGGCCCAGGGAGCGGTGCCGGACATCCTCACCCTGGGAAAGCCCATGGGGAACGGACACCCTCTCGGAGCGGTGGTGACCACTCCGGAGATCGCGGCCTCCTTCGACACCGGAATGGAGTACTTCAACACCTTCGGAGGAAACCCGGTGTCCTGCGCGGTGGGGCTTGCGGTCCTGGACGTCCTGGCCGAAGAGGGGCTCCAGGAGAACGCCAGGCGGGTGGGGGGGCACCTTTTGAAGGGGCTCCGCAAGGTCCAGGAGCGCCATGGCCTCGTCGGCGACGTCCGGGGCATGGGGCTCTACATCGGAGTGGAGCTCGTGAACGACCCCGAGACCCGGGAACCGGCTATGGTGGAGGCCTCCAGGGTCAAGGAGCGCCTCCGTGACCGGAAGATTCTCCTCTCTACGGACGGGCCCGACGACAACGTCCTGAAGATCAAGCCCCCGCTTGTCTTCAACGCGGATGATGCGGACCGTCTGATCCGGGCTCTGGACGAGGTACTGGAGGAGGACGGGCTACGGAGATAGGCCACGGGCAGCTCACCCCTCCCGTTCCACGCCGAATGTGGGCATGTTTCATCATGATACAGCAGCACCGGTCCCGCCCATCGCTCTACAAGAGACCCTCCATGAACACGCGAGAACCTTCTCCGTCCTCCGTGAGGAGGAGCGGCCACGGACGCATGGTCCCGTCAGCCCTCGTCCTCGTATTCCAGCTCCTGCTCCTGATTGTCGCGACACCGCCGCCTCACGCCGGCGCCCAGGACCCGCCTCGGCCCCTCACCATCGACGACATGCTTCGGATCCGGCGGGTAGGCAGCCCCAAGGTCAGCCCTGACGGAGCCTGGGTAGCCTATACGGTGAGCACCTCCTCCCTGGAGCCTGGAGAGGGCGGCACCCGCATCTGGCTCGTCCCGGCAGAGGGAGGCGAGGCCCGGTCCATGACGGCGGACGGCTACTCCGCCGGCAGCCCCGACTGGAGCCCGGACGGGAAGTATTTGTCCTTCACCGCGTCCCGGGGCGACAGCGCCCACACCCAGGTGTGGGTCATGGACCGGCGAATGGGGGAGGGCCAGCAGCTTACCGACGAGCCCTGGGGCATCGACGGGTACAAGTGGTCTCCGGACGGGTCCCGCCTCCTCCTCTCCATCCGGGACCCGGATCCCATCGATACGCTCCCCCCGGACCAAAGGCCCGAGACCACCCCACCGTGGGAGATCGACCGCCTCCAATTCAAACAGGACTACGTGGGCTACCTGACGGGGAACCGTCACACTCACCTGTACGTCTTCGACCTGGCCACGAGAGAGACCACCCAGATCACATCCGGGGACTTCGACGCATCCCAACCGGCATGGAGTCCCGACGGGACCCGGGTGGCCTTCGTTGCCAACCGCACGGGGAATCCTGACGGGAACGACAACACCGACATCTGGGTCGTGGACGCCGCCAACACCGACCAAAGGAGAGACTCTCCTCCAGGTCACCGACAACCCGGGCTCGGACTCGAGCCCCACCTGGAGCCCCGACGGACAGTGGATCGGCTACGTCACGGTGACCGAACCCGAGATCATCTGGTACGCCGTGAACAAGCTGGCGGTGGCCCGGGCCGACGGAAGCGGAGACGTGCGGATTCTCACCGAGAGCCTGGACCGGAACGTGAGCTCCCTCGGTTCAGCGCCGACGGCCGGTTCATCTTCGTGGGAATCGAGGACTCCGCGGAGGACCACATCGGACGGGTGGATGCACAGAGCGGCCGGATCGAGCGGCCGATTTCCGGACCTCTCTCGGCGGGAGCCTTCGACCTGGGGCCCGGGGACAGGATCTACGCTTCCGTGTCCCGGCTCGACAACCCCGGGGAGATCTTCACGGCGGAGGGGAACGGCAGCCTGACCCAGCTGAGCCACGTCAACGACTCGTTTCTGGAGAGCGTCGAGCTTGGGCGGGTGATCGACACCACCTACTCCAGCGCCGACGGTTCCGAGATCGAGGCGTTCTTCTACCTTCCCGCCGGATACCAGGAGGGGCTCCGATACCCCACCCTCCTCCGGATCCACGGGGGACCGGTGGCCCAGTACACCCACTCCTTCAACTTCGAGGCCAACCTCTTGGCGGCCAACGGCTACGTCGTGGTCACCCCAACCCCCGGGGCTCCTCCGGTTACGGTCAGGCCTTCAGCTACGCCATCTGGGCCGATTGGGGCAACAAGGACTATGACGACGTCATGGCCGGCGTGGACTACGCCATCCGCCGGGGTTGGGCGGACCCGAATCGTCTGGGGGTGGGTGGATGGTCGTACGGTGGGATCCTCACCGATCACGTCATCACGAAGACCGGGCGGTTCAGGGGCGCCATCACCGGGGCCAGCGAGGTCCTCTACGTGACCAACTACGGCCACGACCACTACCAGCTCCAGTGGGAGAAGGAGCTGGGGCTTCCGTGGGAGAATCGGGAGGCGTGGGAGCGCATCAGCCCCTTCAACAAGGTGCAAAACATCACCACCCCGACCCTGGTCATGGGAGGCGAGAAGGACTGGAACGTCCCCATCAACAACGGGGAGCAGCTCTACGAGGCGCTCAAGCGCATGGGCAAGGAGACTGAGCTGGTGGTCTACCCTGGGCAAAGTCACGGGATCTCCCTCCCGTATCAGGTGGATCGCTACAAGCGATACCTGGCCTGGTACGGAAAGTACGTGAAACAACGGGACGAACCGGCCGATGGGCAAGGAGGTGAGCGATGAAGCGCCTGGCGATGGTGCCTGCGGGCCTCCTGGCTCTGGCGTCCTCCCTGGGGGCGCTGTCTTCGCCGGCAGCCCAAGGCGGGCCGGCCTTCCAGACTACCCCTACCCTCCAGACCGCGCCCCGCACCCTGGAAATCCAGGATCTCTACCGGCTTAGAAGGGTCGGGAGCCCCGAGATCAGCCCCGACGGCGAATGGGTCGCCTACACGGTCACCACCACCAACCTGGAGAAGGACGACGCCAATACGCAGATCTGGATGGTGTCCACGAGTGGAGGTGACCCCATCCCCCTCACCATGTCCGGTGAATCCGCCTCGAACCCCAAGTGGAGTCCAGACGGGAAATACCTGTCCTTCACCGCCAGCCGGGGGGAGGATTCCCGGACGCAGGTCTTCTTGCTGGACCGCCGCGGGGGCGAGGCCCGGCAGCTCACGGAGGTGGAACAGGGCGTGGGGGGATACGAGTGGTCCCCGGACGGGTCCAGGCTCGTGCTGACCATTCGGGATCCGGACACGGCCTCGGCAGGAGGCCAGGCCGGCAGCGGGGCCGGCACCCGGGTCCGGGAGCCGTGGGTCATTGATCGTCTCCAGTTCAAGCGGGACGGGACCGGCTACCTCACCGACCAGAGAAAGACCCACCTCTATGTCTTCGACCTCGATACGAAGGTGCTCCAGCAGATCACCTCGGGGAGGTGGGACGAGGGAAGTCCGGCATGGAGCCCGGACGGTACCCGCGTCGCGTTCGTGAGCAACCGGACCGCCGATCCCGACGCCAACTCCAACAACGACATCTGGGTGGTGTCCGCCGACAACACGGACCGGGGAGGAACCCTCGTCCGCATCACCGACTACGAAGGCAGTGATGGAAGTCCCGCGTGGTCTCCCGACGGTGACTGGATCGCCTACACCACCGGGATCCACGACCCGAGGTTCAGTGCTTTCGAGACGAGCCATCTGGCGGTCATGGCGTCGGACGGGAGTGGCGAACGGAGGGTGCTGACCGAGGCGCTGGACCGGAACGTGGGGTCCCCGAAGTACACGCCCGACGGTAGCGCCATCCTCGTTTCCGTCGGGGAGGAGGGGGAGAGCCACCTGGCTCGCATCGACGCCCGGTCCGGAGAGGTGAGCCGGGTCATCGACGGCGTGGTGAGCGTCGGAGGCTACTCCGCCAGCGACGACGGGAAGCTCGCGGCGGTGAACTCCACGTATGACCTCCCGGGGGAAGTCTTCGTCCGGGATCCCGAAGGGTTCCACCAGCTCAGCCACGTCAATGATTCGCTGATGGCTGATCTCCACCTCGCGGAGGTGCGGGACATCCACTACAGGAGCTCCGACGGCACCGAGATCGAGGGATGGGTCTACCTTCCACCGGGCTTCCAGCAGGGCACGCGCTATCCCACGATCCTTCGGATCCACGGAGGTCCGAACGGGATGTACGGCGTGGGCTTCAACTTCGAGGCCCAGCTCCTGGCGGCCAACGGGTATGTGGTCCTCATCACGAACCCGCGGGGATCGTCTGGCTACGGCCGGGAGTTCGGCATGGCCCTCTGGCAGAAGTGGGGGATCCCCGACTTCCAGGACGTCATGGCCGGTGTGGATTACGTCATTCAGCAGGGCTGGGCCGATCCTGACCGACTCGGTGTGGGAGGCTGGTCCTACGGTGGGATTCTGACCAATTACGTCATCACGAAGACCACACGATTCAAGGCCGCTATCTCGGGCGCCTCCATGGGCCTCCTCGTCGCCAACTTCGGAGTGGACCACTACCAGCTGGGGAACGAGCGGGAATGGGGCGTGCCGTGGGAGAACCGGCAGCTCTGGGAGAAGCTCTCTCCCTACAATGACATCGCGAAGGTGACCACCCCGACCCTCTTCATGGGAGGAGAGAGCGACTGGAACGTGCCCATGCTCAACTCCGAGCAGATGTACCAGGCCCTGAAGCGCCGGGGCATCGACACTCGGCTGGTGGTCTACCCGGGGCAGCCCCACGGGCTCCGGGTGCCGTCCTACAACGTGCACCGGTACAGGGAGTACCTGGCCTGGTACGGCAAATACCTCAAGGGCGATGCGGAAGCGGAAGGAAGGTAGGCTTCGCTCCCTTCTGAGGGGGAACGTCGGGGCCTTGGCCGGAACGTCGTTTCTCAACGATACGGCCAGCGAGATGGCGTATCCCCTCCTGCCGATCTTCCTGGTCAGTGTCCTGGGGGCGGGGCCCGCCTTTCTCGGGCTCGTGGAGGGCATCGCAGAAACCACCGCCTCCCTGGCGAAGCTGGGAGGCGGGATTCTCTCCGACCGGATCGGTCGGCGGAAGATCCTGGTCGTATGGGGATACGGCGGGGCGTCGGTGGCCCGGCCCTTCCTGGCCCTGGCCGCGGCTCCCTGGCACGTGCTGGTGGTCCGCTTTGCGGACCGCCTGGGCAAGGGCGTCCGCTCGGCCCCCCGGGACGCCCTCTTGGTGGACTCCGTGCCGCAGGATCTGACCGGGACGGCCTTCGGCCTCCACCGGGCGGCGGATCACGGGGGATCGGTGCTGGGGCCTCTCCTGGCGGCCGGCATCCTCCTTCTTGCGCCGGGAGATCTCCGGCTGGTCTTCGCCCTGACGGCGGTTCCGGCCTTGCTGACCGTAGCCCTGGTATGGAGGAGGGTGAGGGAGGTGAAGCCGGGCCAGGCCGGAGATGGAGGACGCCCCGACGCCTCCGCGGGCGCCGCGGGGGCGTCCTCCCCCGCTCCGTCTCCGTCGACTCCGCCGGCCCCCGCGCCCACGAGCCTCCGGGAGCTGGGCCCGACGTTCCCCCGCTACCTGGCCGTGCTTCTCCTCTTCACCCTCGGCAACGCGTCCGACGCCTTCCTCCTTCTTCGCGCCGAGAGCCTCGGGGTCCCGGCCGCTGCGCTTCCTCTCCTCTGGGGTGCCTTCCACGTAAGCAAGATGATCTGGAATGTGCCGGGAGGCATGCTGAGCGATCGGGTGCGCCCCCAGCGTCTGATCCTGGGAGGCTGGCTCTTCTACGCCCTCGTATACGGTGGCTTCGCCCTGGCGAGCACGGCCTGGCAGGTCTGGGCCCTCTTCGGCGTCTACGGCCTCTTCTACGGACTTACCGAGTCACCGGAGAAGGCGCTGGTGGCGGAGCTGGCCCCCTCAGACCTCCGAGCCCGGGCGTTCGGAGCCTACCATTTCGCGGTGGGCCTGGGAGCCCTGCCGGCCAGCCTCCTCTTCGGCGTCCTCTGGCAATGGAGAGGGCCCTCTGCCGCCTTTGCGGCAGGGGCCGGCTTCGCCATTCTCTCCACGATGTTCCTTCCCTTCGCCCTCCGTGGGCTGGCCGATAACAGGCAACGGCGATGACCCCCACCCATCACCGCCCGCTTCGCCGGCTCGCCCGTTCGCAGCTTCGCCGGGGCTGGCCAGGCAGCTAGGCTTCACCGCGGACGCTGGTTGTGCCATTGTTCCTGGCGTCCTCCGTTCACCGGGAACCCGAAGAGCGGAGGCTCACATCAGCTAGGAATCGCACAGGGGGGGCAAGCGTATGAAAATCGCCGTACTCGGAGCTGGCAGAGTGGGCCGAGCCATGGCCATCGACCTGGCCCGGGATCCCGATTTCCAGGTCACGGTCGTCGATGTGTCCGACGATTCCCTGGCTGCGTTGGCGAGCATTCCCGGCATCACTACTAGGCAAACGGATCTCTCCGACTCCGCGAAGGTGAGAGAGGTGATGAAGGACCAGGAGTTGGCGGTGGGTGCCGTGCCGGGGTTCATGGGGTACCGGACGCTCCAGGCGGTGCTGGAGGCAAGCCGTCCCGCGGTGGACATCGCCTTCTTCCCCGAGGACCCCTTGGCGCTGAACGGTCTGGCCCGGGCTCAGGGCCTCACCGCCATCGTGGACGCGGGGGTGGCCCCGGGCTGCAGCAACCTCATCCTGGGACGTATGGAAGCCGACATGGAGCGCACCACCCGCTTCGAGTGCGTGGTGGGTGGGCTGCCCCTGGTCCGTCACTGGCCATTCGAGTACAAGGCGCCCTTCTCTCCCGTGGATGTCCTGGAGGAATACACCCGCCCGGCTCGCCTCAGGAGAAACGGGAGGACGGTAGTGGTGCCGGCCCTCTCCGGCCTCGAGGCCCTGGATTTCCCGGAGGTGGGGGCGCTGGAGGCCTTCTACACCGACGGGCTGAGGACCCTCCTGGATACCTGCGAAACCCCGGAGATGGTGGAGAAGACCATGCGCTACCCGGGTCACGCCGATTGGATGAAGGGGCTCCGACAGACGGGCTTCTTCGACGCCGAGCCCATGACCTTCGGGGATGCCACAGTCTCTCCCATGCAGGTGACGGCACGTCTCCTGGAGAAGGCGTGGGCCTTCGACGACAAGGAGCAGGACCTCACCGTCATGCGCATCCGGGTGGAAGGGATAGCGAACGGCCGGCAGGAGCGCCGTTCCTTCCACCTCCTGGACCGGTACGACGCCGACACCCATACCTCCTCCATGGCCCGGACCACCGGGTACACGGCCACGGCCATGGTCCGTCTGTTGGCTCGGGGCCTCTACGCGGAGCCGGGAATCTCCCCGCCCGAGCTGGTGGGGCGAGACGAAGCCTGTTTCCGGTTCGTGCTCCACGAGCTCGAAGAACGGAACGTCCGCTTCCGCTACGAGGTGGAGGAACTGGAGGCATGAGCCAGGCTCCCGGCGTCACGGCGGAAACGAACCCCCTCCTGTCCCGGTCCTTCACGATTCCCTTCCAGGACATTCGTCCGCACCACGTGGAGCCGGGTGTACGAGAGGTGTTGGCCCGGGCCCAGGCGGAGATCGACGAGCTGGCCCGGGACCCGGAGCCCCGAACCTACGGGAACACCCTGGAACGACTGGATCGGATCACCCAGGGGGTCAGCGAGGCCCTCCATCCAGTGCACCTCCTCCTCTCCGTGGCCGAGTCGCCCCCCCTCCGGGACGCCTTCAACGCCGTCCTCCCGGAGATCACCGCGTTCTGGTCGAGGCTCCCGCTGAACGAGGGGCTCTGGGCCCAGATCAAGGCTCTTTCCCGCACCGCCGAGGCGGCCGAGTTGCAGGGAATCCGGGCTCGGCACCTGGAGAAGACCCTCCTGGAGTTCCGGCGAGCGGGTGCGGACCTGCCGGCGGACGGAAAGGCGCGGCTCGAGGAAGTCCGACTCGAGTTGGCCCAGCTCCAGCAGAGGTTCAGCGAGAACGTGCTGGACGCCACCGCGGCCTTCGAGCTGCCGATCACTGAAGAGGAACGCCTGGAAGGGGTGCCCCCGGGCCCCCGGAAGAGATTCAGGAAAGCCGCCATGGAGAAGGGTGTCGGGGGTTGGCTCCTGACCCTGGACTTCCCGTCCTACGAGGCGGTGATGAAGTACTGCACGGATCGGACTCTCCGGGAGGAGCTCCACCGCGCGTACGTGGGCCGGTGCAGGCACGACGCCTTCGATAACGTGCCCCTCCTGCCCCGGATCCTGGCGATGCGACAGGAGCTCGCCGACATTCTCGGATACCGGGACTTCCCCGACTACCGGCTGGAGGACGCCATGGCCAAGTCGGGAGACCGGGCCGTGGCCTTCGAGGTGGACCTGGTGGAGAGGACCCACCCGTATTGGGCGCGGGACGTTGCCCAGCTCCAGGATCACGCCACAGGGCTCGGCCTCGGCACGCTGGAGCCGTGGGACGTCGCCTTCGTCGCCGAATCCCTGCGAAAGGCCCGTTACGACATCGACGACGAGGCGCTCCGGCCCTACTTCCCTCTACCCGGGGTGCTCCGGGGCCTTTTCGAGTTGGTCCGCCGGGTGTTCGGCCTGGTCGTCGACGAGGTGGAGAACCCTCACGTGTGGCACGTCGACGTTCGCTTCTACGAGCTCCGGGACGAGGCGGGCACCTGGTTGGGCTCCTTCTACACCGACTGGTTTCCCCGGAAGGAGAAACGTCAAGGCGCCTGGATGCAGGATCTCCTCACCGGGGGACCGCAGCCCGACGGATCCACCGCCCCCAACCTCGGATTCATCGCGGGCAATTTCTCCCCGGCCGAGGAGGAGGGGCGTCCGGCCCTCCTGACCCACCGGGAGGTCCAGACCATCTTCCACGAGTTCGGCCATCTGCTGCATCACCTCACCTCCCGGGTTCCAGTGCCTGGGAGGGCGGGTCTCAACGTTGCCTGGGATTGGGTGGAGCTCCCCTCCCAGCTGATGGAGAACTGGACGTGGGAAGAGGAGGCGCTGGCCCTCTGGGCCGGGCACCACGAGACCGGCGAACCCTTGCCCCCTGATCTTCTGCGGAAGCTCATGGCCGCCCGGCGGTTCCAGGGAGGATGGCGCCAGATGAGACAGCTTTCCTTCGGGACGCTGGACCTGGCACTGCACCGTGAGCTGGCACCGGCCCTGGGGACCCCGGGCCTCGACGAGCACTCCGCGGAGGACGGCGACAGGGTCATGGCCTTCACTGAAGAGACCCTCCTCCCCCTCGTGCCCGGCCCCGCGTTCGCTCGAAGCCACCCCCTCACGACCTTCACCCACCTCTTCAGCGGAGGCTACGCCGCGGGCTACTACAGCTACCTCTGGTCCGAGGTGCTGGAGGCCGACGCATTCACTCGCTTCCGCAGCGAAGGGATCCTGAGCCGGGAGGTGGGACGGGCGTACCTCGACGCCATCCTCACCCGGGGCGACAGCGCCGAACCGGAGGAGCTCTTCCGGGAATTCATGGGAAGGGACCCGGACCCCACGGCCCTCATCGACAGGAACCTTGGGCCCTTGCGGACAACGCACCCGCCACAAGGAGAGTAGCGTGCCGGCCACAGCGCCCGATGCCCCGGCCGGATTCGGAGAGGACCGGATGCGGAGGTTGTTGCACGCCCTCACGATCTCCCTCCCCCGAGACGGACGCACCGTGGAATTGGCGGTGGGCCTCCACTGGACAGGGGTGGTGGTGGAGCGACACGGGCGACGCCAGTGCGGGCTGGCGTCGACGGTGGCCGGACGGCACCCCCACGGGGAGGTGAACGACGTCGAAGCTGCCGGCCACCTGAGAAGCCGGGCACCGGATGAGCTCGTCGAGCTCATCCACTCCTCCAGCCCGACGGAGCGGGGCGTGGGGCTGGCGGCCATCAACGCTCTCCTGGTCCACGACCGGGAGACGTGGCGGGAGATCAATGCGGCCGAAGTCATCGCTCGGAAGGGGAAGGATCGGGACGTGGCACTCGTCGGCCACTTCCCCTTCATCCCCTCCGTTCAGGAACGCGTCGGCCACCTCTTCGTCATCGAGCAGGACCCCATGCCGGGCGAACTGTCCCCCGAGGCTGGGCGCGAGGTTCTGCCGACCTGTTCGGTGGTGGCCATCACCTCCATGACTCTGATCAACGGGACGTTCGGCAAGCTGATGGAAGCCGTGGCTCCCGAAGCCTACCTCCTCCTTCTCGGTCCGAGCTCCCCCCTGAGCCCCGTGTGCTTCGACCACGGAGTCGATCTGGTGGCCGGTACCGAGGTCGTGAACATCCCCGCGGTCATGCAAGCCGTGCGGGAGGGAGCCAACTACCGTCAACTCCACCGGCTTGGGACCCGTCTGGTGACCGTGACCCCTCCCGGCGGAGACCGGTAGGGAGGCCGTCCACGCCTCCATCCGCCGTGGCGGACCGGACTCTCATCGCCGGGAGGGCCCCACGAGGGCACCCAGAGCCAACGTCGAGGCCGGAGCGGTGCGGGGGAAGACATGTTCGCCAGGCGGAGCCGGGTCCCCTGGCGCCTGGAGAGCCGGGCAAGATCCGAACTCGGGCTCCACCCACTTATCGGCTTCCGGGCACACACAGGTTGACATGGACAACCAGGTTGACTATCTGGAGGTGGGTCTCGGTTGCCTCGAGCCTGAGGAGGAACAACGCATCTCGCGCGAATGAGCTCGGCGGACCGTTCCGGACGGCGCTTCCCGGCGCTCCTGCTCCTCGTTCTACTCCCCACCCTGAGCGGACTCATCCCCGTCCTCGACATGGACAGGGGAGACGGACGCCCCGGGGTGGAAGCGGAGCACCATCCCGAGACCCACTGTTTTCCCCACGACCATCTGATCTGCATTCAGCAGCACGCGAATCAATGGGCCCCCGCGGGGGTTCCGCCCCTCCCGGCCACTGCTTGGGCCATGTCCTTGCCCGGAGTCCCTGACCCGGCCCCGGCACCCTATACCACCCGGCTTCCCCTCCCCCATCCTCGGGCGCCTCCTCTCGTCTGATCCCCCCCGACACAGACCTGAAGGTCACTGCCCGTCCGCCCTCGCCCAGGCGGTGCGGTAGTCTCCCGCGTCCCGGCCCAGGCGGTCCCGAAAGCGACCTGACCAGGCACATCTCACCCCGAGTCTTCGATACTCGGCTCCGGCAACCTCCTGCACCACGGAGGGAGACTTCATGAACCCAACTATGGGCTTTCAGAGGGGTCGGCAGGTCGCCAAGAATATCCTGGCCGGCAGTCCCCTGCCCGGCTCCTTCCAGGTTGGCCAGACCCTCACCGTCGCCGTGCTGGTGGGCATGGCTTGCCTCTGTCCTCTTCGCACACGGGCCCAGGATCAGTCCCTCACTCTCCAGGAGTGCCTGTCCATCGCCCTGGAGATGAATCCCATGCTACTGGCTGCCGGGGGGCAGGTGGATGCCTCCCTCGCCCGCGTACGGCAAGCCTGGAGCCTGCCCCAGCCCTCGCTGGACATCGATTCCGATCTCCAGCCCGGCATTACCGACTTCCGCCGCCACGGCGAGCGCTACGTGGGCTTCAGTCAGACCGTACCCCTTCCTCTCCGAACCTACTACCAAAGCCGAATGGCTCGGCAGGAATCCAACGAGGTTCTTGCGGACAGGGACCTCCTTGAGCTGGACATCACCTACCAGGTGACCGAGGGCTTCTACGCTCTCCTCCTGGCCCGGGAGCAGGGCCGATACGCCCAGCAGAACCTCGAACTGGCCGAGGATTTCGTGACCATGACCGAGGCGAAGTTCGAAGCTGGAGACGTACCGAGAGTGGAGGTCGTGAGGGCGAGAGTGGAAGCCGCCAAAGCGGCAAACGATGCCCGCAACGCCGAGAACGAAGTTCGCCTGGCTCGAGCCCGCGTCAACTTCCTACTGGCCCGGGAGGCTTCCGCCCCCCTGGAGCTCGAGGGTGCGCTGAAGATCCCGGTCTTCGTCTATGAGCTGGAAGATCTCAAGGCTAGCGCCCGTGAAGCCCGTCCAGAGCTCAAGAAGAACGCCTTCAGCATGGAACGGGAGTCCTACCGGAAAAAGAACGCTTACGCCTCCTACCTCCCCGACTTCGACATCGGACTCTTCAAACACACCATTGCGGGGGAGGAGGGCACCTGGGACGTGACGCTTTCCCTGGAGCTCCCGTTGTTGTTCTGGCAACCGGCCATGGGTGAGATCTCGGAGGCCGACGCCACCCTCCGGTCCCTCCGGGAGGAGCGGAGCCACCTGGCCAACAGCATCGCCCTCGAGGTGGAGGAAGCCTACGTGGGACTCACCTCCGCCGCCGAACAGATCCGGAGCTTCGAAGAGGACATCCTGACTCAGGCCGAGGAGGCCTATCAGATGTACCTCTTCAGCTATCAGCAGGGACAGATCACGGCCCTGGACCTCATCGAGGCCCGGCGCACCCTGAACGAGGCGAGGACAACCTACGCCGACGCCCTCTACAACTATGACATCGCCAGGGCGGGAATGGAGAGATCCATCGGCCGCCCCCTCCAGGAGCAAGAAGATGACCCCGATCCAGTCGCACCGGCCGCCGGCATGGGCGGCGATTCTGATCTCGTTCCTGGCGGCCTGCAGCAACGGCTCCGCCTACAACGACGCAACCGCGGAGGCGCGTCCGGGGGAACCGGCGGATAGTCCCCCCGCACACGACGATGCGGCCGCCCTCACCTCCCAGGATCGGGACTCTCTCCCCTCATGGGTGGGCGGAGCCGACGTCTCTCTCTCCGAAGGCGAAGCTTCCAGCGTACAGATCGAAACGGTGGCAGCGGAACACCGTGCCCTGGCCTCACGCCTTTCGGCCATGGGTCGGGTCCTGGCCGACCCGTACCGGGAGGCCATCGTGAGTTATCCGTTCACCGCGCGCATACACCGGATCGAGGCTCGTGTCGGTGACTGGGTTGAGCCCGGCCAGGAGCTCGTGGTCCTGCAGAGCGAGGAGGTTGGAGAGGCCACTTCCGCCTTCTACCGGGCCAATGCCGACTACGAGCTGGCCCAGGCCAACCACGAGCGGGAGAACCAACTCTATCAAAACGGAGTGGGAGCCAGAAAGGACTTCACCTCGGCGCAGACGGAGCTGAGGGTGGCGGAGGCCAACCGCGACGCGGCGGAGAAGAAGCTGCACGTCCTGGGCTTCACCGAGGAGCTGATCCGGGTCCTGAGCGAGACCCACCAGATCAATCCGGTGATCACCCTCTTCGCCCCCATCGGGGGAAAGGTGGTGGCCAACAACGCCATCCTCGGGGGGATGGTAGATCAATCCACGGAGATCCTGACCATCATGGATCCCACACGACTCTGGGTCGAAGCCGCGATCTACGAGAAGGATATCGCCAAGGTCAAGGTAGGCCAGAAGGCGGAGGTCACCGTTCCTGCCTATCCCGATGAGACCTTCCAGGGCACCATCACCTACGTGAGTGACATCCTGGATCCCGAGACCCACACCATTACGGTCCGGACCGAGGTGGCCAACCCCGATCTGAAGCTCAAGCCAGGGATGTTCGCGAACCTGACCATCGAGCTGAGCCAAAACGGCGCCGCCCTGTCGGTGCCTTCGGAGGCAGTCCTGGACGACCGGGGCTGGTCCATGGTCTTCGTCAAGAGAGAGGGACTCCGGTTCGAGCCCCGACTGGTGAAGCTAGGCGCCCACGAGGGAAGCTTCGTCGAGATCCTCGGAGGGCTGGAGGCCGGAGAACGGGTGGCCACGAAGGGCAATTTTCAGCTCAAGTCCAAGCTCTTCGAGGCTGTCCTGGCATCGGGAAACGTCCACTGACCCCAGGGGGGAGACCTAGACCATGATCAATCGTACGATCCGCTTTTCCCTGGAGAACCGTCTGCTGACCGTCTTCCTGGTGGGGCTGGTATCCTTGGTCGGCATCCTCCTCGCCATGAGGATGCCCAAGGACATCTACCCCGATCTCAGCGCCCCTATCGTCACCATCGTCACCGAGAACACCGGTATGGCCGCCGAAGACGTGGAGCGGCTCATATCCTTTCCCCTGGAGAGCCTCCTGAACGGCGCTCCCCACGTCACTCGGGTACGCTCGGAGTCGGCCACCGGAAGCTCCATCGTCACCGTGGAGTTCGACTGGGACACCGACATCTACCTGGCCCGGCAGATCGTCTCCAGCAACCTGGAGATCGTGGCGGGTAGCCTGCCTCAGGGCACCGTGGGGCCCCACCTGGGACCGGTGTCCTCCCGGATGGGAGAAGTTTTCGAGTTCGCCCTGGTAGGCGAAGGAGTGGACCCCATGGACCTCAGGTCCATCGCGGACTGGACCATTCAGTACCGCCTCCAGGGCGTTCCCGGCATCTCCTTCGTCATCAACATGGGCGGATTCGTGAAGCAGTTTCAGGTCTACCTCAAGCCTGAGATGCTCACGCACTACGAGATCACCATCGACGATGTCCGGGACGCCATCGAGAACAGCAACCGCAATTTCTCAGGAGGAATCCTTTCCCGGGGCGCCCAGGAGGAGCTCATCAAGGGGCTCGGGCGCATTTCGACCGTGGATGACATCGCCCACACGGTCATCGCCTCCCGGAGCAACGTGCCAGTGTACGTCAAGGACGTGGCGGATGTGCGGGTAGGCGGCAAGTTCCGCCGGGACGACGCCAGCTTCAACGGTCAGCCCTCCGTGGACATCGTGGTTCAGAAGCAGTACGGAGGGAACACGTTGGAGGCCATCGACCACGTGAAGGCGGCTCTGGCCCAGATCGCCTCCGATGTCCCGGCTGGGGTCCGCATCGAGCAGTTCTACGACCAGTCCATTCTCATCGCCAAGAGCATCAGCCACGTGCAGAGGTCCATCATCGAGGGGGCGATCCTGATCATCCTCATCATGATGCTCTTCCTGTGGGACCTGAGAGGTTCTCTCATTGCCGCCCTCACCATCCCCCTCTCCATCTTCATCGCCTTCATCATTCTGTCTCTGTTCGACGTGAAGCTGACGGTCATGTCCATGGGAGGCCTGGCCATCGGTGTGGGAAAAGTGGCCAGCGGCACGATCATCATGGTGGAGAACATCGTGATGGGGCTCAGGGAGAATAAGGGGAGAGCTTCCACCCTCGAGCTGACCTACGAGGCCGCCAAGGACGTGGGGACCCACCTCTTCGCGGCCTCCCTCATCATCATCCTCGTGTTCCTCCCTCTCCTGAGCCTGGAGGGAATCGAGGGGGCCATGTTCCGCCCCACCGCCATCGCCGTAGCGGGAGCTCTCTTCGGCGCCTTGGTGCTCAATTTGTCTCTTCAGCCGGTCCTCTGCTCCGTATTCCTCACTCCGAAGCACATCGGCAAGGAGCGGCGGAACCGCTTTGTGGAAGCCTTGCAGGTGCGCTACCGGCACCTCCTCGAAGCAGGGCTGAACCATGGCAGGGCCGTCCTCGGAGGCTCCCTGGTTCTGGTGATCGCGGCGGTTATTCTCTACCAGAGTCTCGGAAAGGAGTTCGTGCCTTCCCTGGACGAGGGCTCGATTCTGGCGTCTACCCTGATGCTCCCCGAGACGTCCCTGGGGGAGACGGGACGGGTGGGCTATGAGATCGAGAAGATCTTCCAGTCCCTGCCCGAAGTGATGTCGGTCGCCCGGACCACCGGTGCGGCGGAGGGGTCGGAACATCTCCACCCGGTGAACCACAGCGAGTACAACATCCGGCTGGTTCCCCGCGAAGAGCGCACTCGGGGGTTCGCCGAGATCACCGAGGACATGCGGGCCCGACTGGATCAGATTCCGGGAGTCGCCTACATCTTCGAGCAACCCATCGCGAACAAGATGGCCGAGATGCTCACCGGCACTGCCGGAGAGCTATCCGTCAAGCTCTTCGGCACGGACTGGGGTGTGCTCAATCAGAAGATCGAGGAGATCCACAGGGTCCTGGACGGAGTGGACGGCATCGCCGACCTCCAGGTGGAGCAGACCACCGGCATCCCCCAGTTGGTCGTGGACCTGCGGCGGGAGAAGCTGGCTCGGTACGGAATCCCGGTGAGTGACGTGGCAAACCTGGTGGAGACGGCCTTGAACGGGATCGAAGTGACGGACGTCTACGAGCCGAATCGCATTACCTCCGTCCTCCTGCGCCTGCCCCAGGAGTACCGCACCGATGAGGAGAGGGTCAGGAGCCTCCTGGTGGACGCGCCCAGCGGCGAGCGAATCCCCCTGGGGGAACTCGCGAGCCTGAGCCACAGCCAGGGCCCCCAGACCATTCTCCGGGAGAACATGCTGCGCCGGAAGCTGATCGTATGCAGCGTCGTGGACCGGGACGTGGGGAGCCTGGTGGAGGAAGCCCGGCAGAAGATCGCCGCGGACGTGACACTTCCCGCCGGGTACTTCGTGGAGTTCGGCGGCACCTATGAGAACCAGGAGCGGGCGCAGAGGAAGCTCACTATCCTCATGGCGGTGGTCATCCTGCTCATCTTCGTGATCCTCTTCTCTTCGTTCGGTTCGATGTTGCAGGCGTCCCTCGTCATCGTCAGCATCCCCCTGTCCCTGGTGGGAGCCGTCGTGGGGCTCTTCCTCGCCGGACAGACCATCAACGTCTCCTCTATGATCGGGCTCATCGCCCTCATGGGGGTGTGCGTGCAGAACGACGTCATCCTGCTCGCCAAGATCAACGATTATCTGAAGGGTGGCTCCCCCCTGCGGGATGCGGTGGTCGCCGGCTCCCTCAAGAAATTCCGCGCGATCCTGATGACCAACCTGGTCATGATCGTAGGGTCCATTCCCCTGGCGTTCCACGTGAGCACCGGCTCCGAGCTGCACCGGCCCCTGGCGATCGTATACATCGGGGGTTTCATTGGAGCCATCGTGATTCGAATGATCGCCATGCCGGTGCTCTTCGAATCAGCCATGCGCCTGGCTCGGCCGGCCAAAGCCTGACCGTTTCGGGCCACTCTCCGGACCTCGATCCCCGGGCGGCGCCCTTCAACGCGCCGCCCGGAAGAGCCTATGGACATCTTCAATCTTCTCGCGATCCTCGTCTCGCTGGCGGCTGTCTTCGCCTGGGCGAACCACCGCTATCTGCACCTGCCCGCCACCATCGGGATCATGGTCATCTCCATCCTCTTCTCCCTGGCCCTGGTGGTCCTCGGCGCTCTCGGAGTCGGAGGGTCGGGCTTCCTGACCAGAGCTCTGGAGGGCGTGGACTTCAGCGAAGCCCTCCTCCACGGCATGCTGGGAGCACTCCTCTTCGCAGGGGCACTCCACCTCAACCTGGATGACCTCAGGGAACGGAAGCTGGTCATCTCCATTCTGGCCACCGGTGGAGTCCTCATCTCCACCGGCGTGGTGGGAGCGGGTGCCTACTTGATCTTCCGAGCCGTCGGCCTCGAGCTATCCCCAGCCTACTGTTTCCTCTTCGGCGCCCTCATCTCCCCCACCGATCCCATTGCCGTCGGCTCCATCCTCCGGAAGGCGGGGGTCCCCGACTCGCTCCTGGTCAAGATCACGGGGGAGTCCCTCTTCAACGACGGTGTGGGAGTGGTGCTCTTCATCCTCATCCTGGAGGTTGCCACCGGAGGGGCAGGATACGGGGCGGGACACGGCGCTGAAGCCGTGGCGGTGGAGCGAGACACCTTGGCCATCCTGGAGCTGGTGGGGACAGAAGTGGGAGGCGGTCTTGTCTTCGGGGGAGCGGTCGGTTGGATCGTCTATCGAATGCTGGCCCAGGTCGATCACTACCAGGTGGAGATTCTACTGACCCTGGCCATCGTCACCGGCGGGTACGCTCTCGCCCAAACCCTCCACATCTCCGGCCCCCTGGCTATGGTGGTGGCAGGACTCCTGATCGGGAACCAGGGCCGGAGCTTTGCCATGACGCCCGAGGTGGTGGAGCACCTGGATTCCTTCTGGGAACTGGTGGATGAGTTCCTCAATGCCGTTCTGTTCGTCATGATCGGGCTGGAGATTCTCCTCATCAAATTTGACCCGCGGATTCTCGCGGCTGGCCTGGGAACTGTCCTCCTGGTCGTCCTGGCCCGTTGGATCAGCGTGGGGATCCCCGTCTCGATCCTGCGACCGTTCCGCACGTTCAGCCCCCACACCGTGAAGATCCTCACCTGGTCCGGCCTCCGGGGAGGCATTTCGGTGGCCCTCGCCCTCTCCCTGCCCCCGGGACCCGCCCGGGACGTGGTCGTGCCGGTAACCTATACGGTCGTGGTCTTCTCCATCGTGGCCCAGGGACTCACGGTCGGGCCCGTGGTTCGAAGGCTCACGGCCAGGGGATGAAAGGCGAAACAGAGCACGTTGTGACCGCCGCTGGACGTGCTTTCTCCCTTTGGCTAAACTCGATTCGGGACACGTCTCCCGTTCCATCAGAGAAACTCCGGATCAGCTCCCGCGACCCTCAGGAGGCCCCATGTCCGAGGACCAGCAGTTGTATCGTCCATCCCAGGAGATCATCGATGCCGCCCACGTTCCGGACTACGACGCTCTTCGGGCTGAAGCCGCGGCCGACCCCGTGGCCTTCTGGGAGGCGAGGGCCAGGGAACTCCTGAACTGGTACGAGCCGTGGGAGAGAGCGCTCGACGACTCAAACGCGCCGTTCTTCAAGTGGTTCGTGGGAGGCAGGACCAACGTGGTCCTCAATGCCCTGGATCGCCACCAGGACAATCCCACCCGGAACAAACTGGCCCTGGTGTGGGAGGGAGAGGACGGTGCCCTCCGGACCTACAGCTACTTCGCCTTGAACCGGGAGGTCTGCCAGTTCGCGAACATCCTGCGCAGCATGGGGGTGGAGAAGGGAGACCGGGTCACCATCTACCTACCCCGGATTCCCGAGCTCATGATGGCCATGCTTGCCACGGCCAAGATCGGCGCAATCCATTCCGTGGTCTACGGTGGCTTCAGCGTCGAGGCGCTGGCGGAGCGCATCGAGGATTCCGAATCCAGAGTCCTGATCACGGCCGACGGAGGGTACCTCCGCGGCAAGATCGTACCCCTGAAGGAGATCGCCGACGAGGCCCTCCAGCGCTGCGGGACCATCGAGCACGTGGTGGTCATCCGACGCACGGATGAGCCGGTCCACATGGAGCAGGAGAGGGACTACTACTACGACGACCTCATGTCCCTCCCGGTGGGCCGGTCCAACGGAGGACGTTGTGACACCGAGGTCATGGACGCCGAGGATCCCCTCTTTCTCCTCTACACCTCGGGAACCACCGGCAAGCCCAAGGCCATCCTCCACACCCATGGGGGATACCAGGTCGGAATCGCCACGACGCTGAAGTACGCCTTCGACCTGAAGCCCGAGGACCGCTGGTGGTGCGCTGCCGATCCAGGGTGGATCACCGGACACTCCTACATCGTCTACGGGCCCCTCATCCTGGGGGCAACCTCCATCATGTACGAAGGGGCACCCACGTACCCCTATCCCGACCGGTGGTGGCGAATCGTGGAGCGGTACGGCGTGAATATCCTGTACACCGCTCCCACCGCCATCCGCGGCCTCATGCGTTTCGGCGAGGCCTGGGTCAACAAGCGGGACACCTCTACCCTCCGGCTCCTGGGCACGGTGGGGGAGCCCATCAACCCGGAGGCTTGGCGCTGGTACCACGAAGTGGTGGGAAAGGGAAAGTGTCCCATCATCGACACCTGGTGGCAGACCGAGACGGGCGCGTTCGTTATCACTCCCGTCCCATCCTTCACGCTGAAGCCGGGTTCCGCCACCAAACCCTTCCCGGGGATCGGAGCGGAGGTCCTCGACGACAACGGGAATCCCGTGGCCCCCGGAGAGGAAGGGAAGCTCGTCCTCACCACGCCGTGGCCCGCCATGCTCCGCGGCATCTACAAGGACCCCGACCGATACCTGGAACAGTATTGGTCCACCTACGAGGGCAAGTACCTCACCGGGGACTCGGCGAAAGTGGACGAGGACGGATACTTCTGGATCATCGGCCGCATGGACGACGTCATCAAGGTTTCGGGGTACCGCCTCGGGACTGCCGAGATCGAGTCGGGCCTGGTGAGCCACGACGCCGTGTCCGAAGCCGCCGCCATCGGCATTCCCGATGAAATGAAGGGAAACGTGATCCACGCGTTCGTGATCCTCCGAGCGGGGGTGTCCGGAAGCCCGGAGTTGGTGAAGGAGCTGAAGGAGCACGTGGGCCACGAGGTGGGCCCCATCGCCAAACCGGCCCAGATCGAGTTCGTGGACAACCTTCCCAAGACCCGTTCGGGGAAGATCATGCGCCGACTCCTGAAAGCCCGGGCCATGGGAATGCCCGAGGGGGACACGTCGACCCTGGAGGGGTAGTTCCCTACACCACCATCATCCGTCCCAGCGCCACGGCGTTGACCTTGGCCTGGACGCTCTCGGCCCTGGAGGGAATCAGGACGGGCGCGGCCGCTCCCACAACCACGTGGGCCGGGTCGAACGGGACCATGTACTGGAGCGCCTTGGCCGTGATGTTGGCGGCTTCGATGGAAGGGAAGAGGAGGATATCCGCGGCCCCGGCCACCCTGGACTGCACTCCCTTCTTTCGAGCCGCCTCCGGCGAGATCGCCAGGTCCATGGCCAGGGGCCCGTCCACATCACACGTTCCGAACGCGCCCGCGTCGGCGCGTCGGGAAAGCTCAGCGGCATCCAGAGTGGAAGGCAGGTCCGGGTTGACCGATTCGATAGAGGAGAGGACCGCCACTTTGGGCCGTCCGTAATCCAGCCTTCGGAACACGTCGACGGCATTCTCGAGGATTCCCGCCTTGGCCTCGAGGTCCGGGGCCAGGTTAACGCCCCCGTCGGTGATACCCAGGATTCGCGCCTCTCCCGGGAGGGGCGAGTCGAACAGGAAGACGTCGGAGAGGAGGCGCCCGGTCCTGAGTCCACGCTCCCGGTGAAGGACCTCCCGGACCAGGTCACCGGAGGTCACCTTTCCTTTCATAAGGATGTGGCCTTCTCCGTTCCGGACGAGCTCAACGGCCGTTTCCACGGCCTCCAGGAGTTCCTGCCGATTGACGATCTGGTAATCCCTGGGGTCCCGCCCGAGGTCCCAGAGAATCGCCTCGATCCGGTGTTGGTCGCCTACGAGGATGCACCTGGCCAGGCCCTCCTCTTCGGCCTGGGCTGCCGCTTCCAACGCCACCTCGTCCTGCGCCGCCGCAAGAACGACGATGCGGGTGGGACGGGACCGGGCTTTCACGACCAGGTCGGACAGGGATCGAAGAGGGCCCATGGGGAGGGCCCCGGGCAGACGCACGGGTTGGGTGTCCATCAGCGCTCAGTACTCCTTCGCATTCTCTTCTCCCCTGAGGACCCGGAGAGCCCCCTGAGCCAAAGCCCTCATCTCCTCGACCTTGGGCCAGACCTCCACGGGCGCGATGAAGGACACTCGCTCGCGAACCCAGCCCATCAGGATCCGGCTCTGAGCCAATCCCCCGGTAAGCAGTATCCGATCCACTCTCCCCGAGAGGACCGTCGCCATGGCCCCGATCTCCTTTGCAATCTGGTACGCCATGGCCTCGTAGATCCTTCGGGCTTCCTGGTCCCCGGCGGCCATGCGCGCCTCTACCTCCTTGGCATTGTCGGTCCCAAGGTAGCTCACGAGTCCGCCTCCCTTGGTCGTCATCCTCCGCAGCTCCCTCGGGGAGAATTCCCCGGAGGACACAAGTTCCAGGAGCTCCTGGACTGGAAGCCCGCCCGAACGTGAAGGCGAGAACGGACCTCCGCTATTGGCATTGTTGCAGTCCACGATCCGTCCGTCCACCACCGGGGAAACGGAAATCCCGCCACCCAGGTGAGCCACGACGAACCGCGATCCCCGGAGAGCCCGACCTGTCGTCCGGCACGCCTCCCGCGCCAGTGCGTGAATGCTCAGGGCGTGACTCAGACTCCTTCTCGGGATCTCCCGGAGACCCGATATCCGGGCCAAAGAGTCGAACTCGTCCGTGGAGACGGGGTCCACAACGAAAGCGGGAATCCGGCTCCCGGATCGGGCCTCGTCGCCGACGAGGCTCCCACTCTCTTCTTCCGCCGGCGCCCGGCCTCCCTCCTCAGCCAGAGCCTGCGCCAGAGCGCTCCCCAGGTTGGAGGCGTGGGACCCCTGAACGTTGGACCGGGCATCGGACAACATCGCCTCCGAAACCAGGTAGGTCCCCCCTTCCACGGGCCTGAGGAGTCCTCCCCGGCCCACCACCGCCGAGAACTCGTTACACGCGATCCCCCGATCCTCCAGCCATGCATGAATCCCCGTCAGCCGGGTCGGGAACTCAGCCCAAAGACCCTTTCCGGGCGGTGCCGGGGACACCGGAAGGGATGCTTCTTCCTGGCATTGCTCCTCCACGAAGACCGCCACCTTGGTGGACGTCGAACCCGGGTTGATGACCAGGACCTTCTTCCCGTCCTCTCGCCTCATGATCTCCCCTGTCTCCATGACCGACACATACGGGGTGGGAGCCGGAATTCCGGGCATTCTCCGGCCCTGTGGTGCTATGTCCCACGCCGGGACAGATTCTCCGGCACATTTGTCTCACCTCTGGCGCATGCCGGCAAAGGGCCGGGTAGGAGCGACAAACCAGGGGCTCCCAGACGCGCCAAAAGGCAGGCCCATGCTGGTTTCACTCCGTCGACCCTGGTCTCACCTCTCCCATTTGCGACCCTCCCCCGGAGCGCGAGAGATCTGGTAGGCATGGAGCTTGCCACAAGATGTACCCGGGTCAAGGGAGTTGCGGGCTTACTTAACATTGGCAATATTCACGAATGTTAATGTGGCCGGCTACCTGTCCCAGGTGGTCCGGGGAGTGAGGCCCCGCCGCAAGGGGGACAACAGTGGGATTGATCAACGACTTCTTGGGGAGTGTCCGGATTCTCTCTTCCACCATCGACGAGTGGATGGAAGAGGAGCTCAAGGAGGTGACCAAAGAGAGAGTCACCCCTTCTCAGCTCAGAGTCCTCAAGCTGGTGGCCCGGACGAATGCCCGGCGCATCGGTGACGTGGCCGACTTCCTGGCAGTCAGCAATGCCGCTGCGAGCAAAGCCGTAGACCGGTTGGTCCGGAGGGGCCTGGTCCGTCGCACGGAAGCGGCGTCCGATCGCCGGGCCGTGGAGCTCTCCCTGACATCGGAGGGTCGGGGCCTGCTGGCCCAGTATGAGGTGGCGACAAACCAGGTCCTGAAGGAGGTCTTCGGAACGCTCCCTCCGGAGCAGCTCCAGTCAACGGCGGAGTTCCTGGACCAGCTGTCGACGCGGATGGTGAAAGAGGGCCGGACCCGGGAGGGCATCTGCCTCCGGTGCGGAATCCACTTCAGGGACCGGTGCCTCCTCCGCCAGAGCGTGGGGCGGAACTGTTATTTCCACCTCCACCGGGACCCGACGCTGAATTCTCACGACTCCTTGCCCACGGTGGGTGAAGAGGTCGGAGCAGCGTACTCGGAGGAGGCGTGACCATGGTATGTGTGGCGCCCCGGTCGGTTTGCATAGAACGGCCGGATCGCGCTCTTGAATCCCCGGAAATCAGGTCATCCAGCCGATCCAGGCCTGGTTTCCATTTCCCCAGGCTGACGCTTCCATCAGGTCGGTCGCAAAACCTACCCAACTAAATACGGCGGGGCCCCTCCAGTCGGAGGGACCCCGCTCCTGCCACCTGCAAGCAGCCTTACGCGTCTCCGGTCAGTGCCTCATGGATGGACAGTGCCGCAGCCCGGGCCTGTGCCACGGAGTGGGCGACGCTGGAAGGCCCTGACACGTTTTCCCCTCCGGCCCACACCCTGTTCACGCTCGTGCGCCCAGTGGCCGGATCCACCACCACCCGCCCTTGCGCGTCTATCTCCAGCGCCGGAAGGCTCTCCGCTAGGGCCGTGTCCGGTCGGGATTTCGACACCACCACCACCGAGTCCACGGACATCTGGAAGGGCGAGAGGTCACCCTGGACCCCCGTGAGCTCAACGGCTCGCACCGCCCCCTCCTCGTTTCCGAGGATCCTCCTCGGTTCGGTCATCCAGAGGAACTTCGCGCCCTCATCCCTGGCCAGCGCACGATTCCGCGGATCCCCAGGTGCCTCCTTCTCCGCCCTGCCGCAGATGCAGGTGACTTCCTCCGCACCAAGCCGCATGGCGGTTCGGGAGCAGTCCAGAGCAGTCTCCCCCCCCCCGATCACCGCGACACGGCGGCCCAGTCTCGGCGGATCCTCCATGTCCGAGGGGCGGAGGTCCTGCTCGACATTGGCCCGAACCAGAAAGGACGTGGCATCGTGGACCCCCTTGAGGTCCCACCCTGGCAGGGAAACAGAGGAGTGGCAACCAGCCCCGGTCCCCAGAAAGACTGCATCGGATCCGCTGGCGAGGAGCTGGTCCACGCCCCTTCCCTCACCAATCCGGGTGTCGAATACGAACTCCACTCCAAGCGTCCTGAGGTAGGCCAGGCGGTTCCGAATCAGGGCGTGATCCAGGCGGAATCGCGGAGTCCCGTAGCGGAGGACTCCACCCCCGTCGGGCCACTGGTCGTACACAGTGACGCAGTGGCCCTTCGCAGCCAGGACCTCCGAAACCGTGAGTCCCGCGGCCCCCGCCCCCACTACGGCCACCCGGCGACCGGAACAGGGGGGGCGCTCGGCGCTCCAACCATGGTCCCGGCGATAGCGATCCGCCAGGAAGCTCTCGATCCGCCCCACGGCCACGGGTGGGCGTCCAGCGCGAACGTGCGGACAGGCGCCCTCGCATTGAGAGAGTTGAGGACAGAGGCGGCTGCATATCTCCGAGAAGTTGCTCGTCCGCCGGAAGACCTCGGCCGCTCGATCGAACTCACCACGTTCCGCCAGTCTGAGGGCAGTGGGAATGTCGTTGCCCAAGGGGCACGCCTCCACGCATGCCCGAGACGGACACTGGAGGCAGCGAGCTGCCTCCACCCTCACCATCTCCGGGGTCCACGGGAGGTACACCTCGTCGAAGTTCCGAATCCTGGCCCCAGGAATCTGCGTGGGGGCTCCCACAGCTGGAGCCCCGAGACGGGCATTCCGGTCGATTCGGGCGGATTCGGGCCGGGGTGACATTTCCCTTCTCCTCATGGACCAGGCCGGATTCACGGGCTCGTGGCGGTGAGCCCGGTCCGGGACCAGGTCGAAGACGGTACCACAACGGCGGATATGGGCAAAAGGCATGCCGACACATGTTTCCGGGGGACGATATCAACCTCTCGTATGCATTGCCCCCTGGCGGTTGAGGCCGTAGCGGCGGATGGGGCCCACGCGTTACTGTCTAAGAGCCTGATCGGAAAGGGGGGCGAGCCGGTTTGACCTGCGAGCACTCGGTCGTCTCGCTACGCTCGGCTCGAGCGCCACGGCTCGCCGATCCTGGGACATGACCCGACTCCTGACCCTCGTCGCCTTCGTTGGCATCACCCATGCCCTCGGCTTCCTGCGCGTCCCGGGGACCAGGCTCGGGTCGGCCACACTGTTCCTGGGCTTCCTCCTCATCGCCTCCTACCTGGCCGGGAGAGCGGCCCGTTCCATCGCCCTTCCGCAGATCACCGGCTACCTGGTCATCGGAATTATCGTGGGCCCCTATGTCCTTGGCATCTTGCCCATGGAGGCCTTGAGAGAGTTCCGCTTCGTGAACGGGGTGGCTCTGGCCCTCATCGCCCTCTCCGCAGGCGGAGAGTTGAGGATGGAGTCGCTCAGGAGCCGGGTGCGAAGTATCGGCATCATCACTGCTCTTCAGGTCCTGCTGGTGTTCGGCCTGGTCGGCGGAGCCGTGTACTGGGCGCGAGGCACGATCGATTTTCTCCAGGGTCAGCCCCGGCGGGTCGCCGTGGCCGTGGCGCTAATTTTCGGCCTGGTAGCGGTGGCCAAGTCACCGGCCACCACCATCGCCGTGATCACGGAAGAGAAAGCCCGCGGCGTTCTCACCGAAACGGTTCTGGGGATCACGGTCGTCAAGGATGTGGTGATCCTCGTGCTCATTGCCCTCCTCGTCCCCTTCGCCTCCGCCATCGTCAATCCAGCCGCCGGGTTCAGCCTCCAGGCGGTGCGTGAGATCTTCCTGGGAATCCTCGGATCTCTCGCGGTGGGGGTGGGCTTAGGGTGGCTGGTGACCCAGTACCTACGGCGGGTCCGCAGCTACCGAATCCTCTTTGTCCTGGGAGTGGCCTTCATTTCGGTCTATCTGGGTGAACGACTGGGGCTCGAATATATCCTCATCGCCATGGCCGCAGGGTTCTTCGTTCAGAACTTCTCCCGGCAGGGTCGGCGCCTCATCCACGCCCTGGAGGCGAACTCCCTTCCCGTCTATGCCCTCTTCTTCGCCGTCGCCGGTTCCGATCTGAACATCACGGCCCTCGGGAACGCCTGGGCGCTGGTGACCGCCATCCTCCTGGCCCGAGCGGGGGCCCTATGGCTCAGCACGTACCTGGGGGCCGGGTTCGCAGGCGACCCGCCGGCGGTTCGGCGACACGCCTGGATGGGCTTTCTCGCCCAGGCGGGAGTAACCCTCGGAATCGCCAACCTGGTGAGGGACCGGTTCCCGATCTGGGGAGTCCACGTCGCCACCGTGATCGTGGCCATGATTGCCGTGAATCAGTTGATCGGGCCCCCTGCTTTTCGCTGGGCCCTGGTTCGGGCGGGGGAATGCCACCACCCCGTCTCTCTCGAGCGGGGCCGGCGCTGACCGCCTTACCGGCGACGGAAGTCCGAAGCAACGGCCGTTTCCGGCGACGCCCTCTTGCGGAGGCCCCCTCTTCCGGCGACCCGCTCTTGCGGCGACCTCCTCTTCCGGAGGCCCCCTCTTCCGGCGACGGCTCCACGGGGGCCTGGCCCAGTCGCGGCAAGGGCCGGGACTCCACCGGCGCTGTGGACCTACTTTGCCACGCGATTCCGTCCCGCCGCCTTGGCCCGGTACAATGCCTGGTCCGCCCGCCTGAGTACCACCCCCGGCGACCCCTCCTTCCCCGCGGATTCGGCCACTCCGATGCTCACGGTCACGGACAGCCGCTTTGCCGGTCGGTCTCCGGATTTCCACGCCCCCGGATCCACCGGCTTCGTCCTGGGACGCCGCCAGCCTCTCAGGATGAACACGGCGTCCTGCACGGCCTTCCGGACTTCCTGCAGGTGCCGCTGGGAGGCCTGGAGGTTCTTTCCAGCGAAGAGGAGCGTAAACTCTTCTCCCCCGTACCGGTACGCTCTGCCACCCCCTGGGGCTTTCCCCAGCCGGGAGGCCACCATCCGCAGTACCTGGTCCCCTACATCGTGGCCGAACTTGTCGTTGAAACGCTTGAAGTGGTCCACGTCCACCATGGCGACCGAGTACGTCCCTCTCAAGGTCTCCAGATCTCGCATCAGGGCACGCCGGGATGGGAGCCCCGTGAGGTCGTCCCGATAAGCCATGGCGTAGGAGGTCTCGAGGACGGAGAATCCCAGCGTCAGGCCGGCGGCCAGGAACAGGAGGCCCATGGAACCTGCTTCGGTGGAAAAGTACAGGCCCGCTCCCACCGTCAGCAGAAACCAGAACAGGCCTCGCTCCACGGGCCCGTTGCGAACAATGGAGAGAAGAAGGGTCGCTGCCAGAGCCACGCCGAAGACCAGGAACACGGGCTGGGGGAGGCCGGACCAGAGGGCTGCCCGAGCCGGAAGGGGCATGGCGGCCAGAAGGCCGGCCACGTCGCCGGGAGCCACCGACAGCAACAGGGCGCCGACCATCCCGAGAGTGATCACCGCCCCCACCTGGATGAGGCCCGACGGGGAGAAGACGCCCCGGTCCTTCGTGAAGGCGAGGACCGCCACGAGGACCGCCAGGAGCCCGCTGAAGAAATACAGACCCGTGAAGCCGACGGCCTGGCTCGAAGCCGTGAGGTCGATGGCCAAGAGTCCAAGGGCGACGGCCATCACCCTGCTCCGCTGGAAGAGGACGGCCAGAGCCGCGGCGCTCCCGCACACGATCCAGGACAGGACGCCTCCGGCTTCCTCCACGAATGCCACAGGCCCCCAACCCACCACCACGATCAGGGATACGGCGAGAAGAACGCCCCCGGGAATGAGCCACTTCATAGCCCGATTCATGACGGCCACGCTAACGCTCACGTTGAAATGCCACAACGGGGGCGCGACCTTTTCCCGGCGGCCGGGGAATGGCCCCAGGATGAAGGGCAGGAGGATCCCCTGGTTGGGACCGGGGTTACGGTGCAGGAGCGGTGGCCGATTCCGGCGGTTGGACTCCGAGAGACGTCAGAACCACGGGAGGCAGGAGAGGTATCCATGTCCTATGTCGCCTACAAGATGATTCACCTTCTGGGCATCTTCACCTTGCTCGTCGCCTTGGCCGGGATGGCGGCCCACGCTGCCGGGGGACAGTCCAAGGCCGAGAATCCCAACTTCCGCCCTCTCCTCATGCTCCATGGTGCGGGGGCCCTGGTGGCGCTGGTGGGAGGATTCGGTCTCCTGGCACGAATCGGCGCGATGCAAGGGGGAGCCTTTCCGGGGTGGGTGTGGGCCAAGCTGACGCTGTGGGTTATCCTCGGTGCCCTCATCGCCCTTCCCTATCGGAAGCGGACGTGGGCCCGAGGAATCCTCTTCATCCTACCTCTCTTCGGACTCCTGGGGGCCTGGCTGGCGAACTACAAACCCTTCTGAGGGCACCGGCGGCAGGCCTCGGGCCGAACCGGTGACCCCGCGGGGGGAGGTGCGTCGGTTGGGCCCGGGAGGAAGCGTCCCCCGCAGAGTCTAGCCGCCTCAATCCCCTCCCCGAAACCGCACCTCTCCGCCTACGATGGTGTAGAAACCCGCGCCGTGGGGATTTCGGCCTGCGGGACGGTCATGATGTCCTTGGAGAGGACCACGATGTCGGCATACTTGCCCGGCGTGAGGGAGCCTTTGATGTTCTCCTCGAACGCCGAGTAGGCCCCGTTGATCGTGTAGGAGGCCAGCGCCTCCTCCCGGGTCATGACCTGATCCGGGAAGAAGGCCTCGCCGTTCGGACATGATCCGGGTGACGGACGCGTAGAAGCCCGGGAGGGGATCCACGTCTTCCACGGGAGTATCGGTTCCGTTGTTCACGACGGCCCCCGAGTCGATGAGGTCCCGCCACAGGTAGGCTCCGCTCTCGGCCCGCTCGGCCCCGAGGCGCTCGTAGACCCAGGGCCCGTCGCTGGTGCAGTGGATGGCCTGCATGGAAGGGATCACGCCTAGCTCTGCGAAGCGGCCCACGTCGTCGGGATGGAGGTGCTGGGCGTGCTCGATCCGCCACCGCAGGGTCCTGGCCATCCACTCCCGCCTCCTCGAACGCGCGCTGGTAGAGGTCCAGGATCTCCCGATTCCCCCGGTCGCCGATGGCGTGCGTGTTCACCTGGAAGCCGTGTTTGATGGCCAGCCTGGCCGTTTCCATGATGTCGTCCAGGGGCTCGAGCGTCAGGCCGGTGGTCTCCAGGTCCTCGTAGGGCTCCAGGAGCCACGCCCCGTGGGATCCCAGGGCGCCGTCCACCTGCCGTTTGATGGAGCGAACCGTGAGGAAGTCGTTCCCCTCCGGCAGCATGAGGTACTCGTCCAGCCTGGTCGTCCATGTCCTCATTGGGCTCCCGCCGGACCATGACGTAGAGGCGTACCGGCGAGAGCCCCTTCTCCTCCAGTTCTCGAGGAAGTCGATGGTGGCGAAGTTCTCGCCTGCATCATGGAAGCTCGTCACGCCCTTGGAGAGGGCATCCTCCCCGGCCAAGCGGACGACCTCCCGAGCTCTGCATCCACCTCCTCCGGCGCTGCGGCCCTCCCGGGACCGGGTCAAGCCGCCCCACGATCCGCTGAGCCGTCTCCCTGAGGAGGCCCGACGGCTCGCCGGATGCGTCTTTGACGATGGTTCCCACCGGCGGGATCCGGGGTCTCGCGTCGATTCCCGCCAGTGCCAGGGCCCGGGCGTTGACGATGGAGGCGTGGCCGCTGGCGTGGGTGAGGTAGACTGGGTTATTCGGGCGAGACAGCGCTCAGGCTCTCATGGGTGGGGACCCCGTCCACGTTGGGAACGGGCACAGCATCCCACTTCTCCTGGTGCCATCCCCGTCCCTGGATCCACTCCCCCGGCTCCGACCTGGCGGCGGCCGCGGCTACCATCGCGACGATGTCGTCCCAGGTCCGGGCTCGGGTCAGGTCGAGGATCATCTTGGACTCACCCAGGCCCATGTAGTGTCCGTGGGAGTCGATGAAACCGGGGACGGCCAATTGACCCTCCAGATCGAGACCCGGGTCCTGGGTCCGACGTACTGGTCCTCGATCTCCTCTTCGCTCCCCACGGCGAGAATCCGGTGGTCCCTTCACCGCGATGGCCTCGCCTCCGGGAGCATCCGGGTCGACGGTAACGACCTTCCCGTTGGTCAAGACCAGATCCGCCGCCTCCGGCCCTGGGCACCCTCGCATCCGGACAAGACGCGACCCACCCCGGCAAGGTCGCCAGGGACTTCGAACCTACCGTGCGCTCCATCACCGCCAGCTCTTGTCACCTCGATGACTCCATGACCCCGTCTCCGGCCAGGCTGTGAACGGACGGCGATGCGCCAACCGACTATTGCGGGGTGGCGAAACGATCCAGCATCGCCCGCTCGTCTGGCGTCAGGGAAGGACTCCCTCGGAGGAGGCTTTCGCAGTAATCGCTCCACCTCGCCACGGTTCAATTCGTGGAGCTCTTCGAACCGGATGGACTTCCACCTTCAGGGAATCTCCATCGCCGTTCTCGGCGGCGGCCTTCGCCAGTTGGGCCTTCGGGGTGGCCATGGGCTGCCACTGGCGGAGGTACTTCCGCTTCCGCCAACGCAGATAGACGTAACCGGCAGCGAAACCGCCGAGGTGCGCGAAATGGGCGATGCCCGATCCGCTACCGGAGACTCCCGCTAACAGAGCGAGATGGCGGCAAGGACTCATACGAGCCAACGGGACTCCACCGGGAGGACGCCCCAGATGTAGATCCGCTCCCTCGGCCAGAAATACGCGAACCCGAGCAGGACGCCGAAGACTGCGGCGGAGGCCCCGACCACGGCTGCGTTGGGGGCGAAGACGAAGGAAAAGAGAGCGCCCCCGAGCCCACTGATGAAGTAGAGGCCAGGAAGGACCTCCCTCCCAGCTGCATCTCCAGACGAGGGCCGAAGAAAAAGAGCCCCAGCATGTTGAAGAAGAGGTGCCAGAAGCCGGCGTGGACGAACATGTAGGTGAACACACCCCAGGGCCGGCAGGAGGATGAAATGGGGCGCAGAGGGCGAGGAGGTCTCCCGACGTGGGGCTGGGCTGCCGTGAGGAAGAACACGGCTACGTTCGCCAGGAGGAGACGGAGGACCCAAGGCGTCATGAAATCTCCCTCGTTTCATCGCGCCCGGTTGAAGGCCATGGAGCTTCCCGTCGGTGGACGGACACGACAACATCAATACAACTTTCGCCTCTATTCGTTCGCATGGATCGCGTATCCTGGAGTCCGTCGGGGCGATCGGGCCCCCTCCCGTGCTGGGTCCCCTTCTGACTCCCGTACTGCATGAAGGGGCCCAACAGTTTCATCCGTGACGGTGAGGGCATCCCCACCCGGGCCCAGCCCCTACCCGGTGGCCCGGTTCGCATCGGCGGGTCAAATTACGGGGAAGACCTCCCGTCGGCGACCCCGATTCGGTAGCGCCCCGGCTCGATGTAAACGGTGGCCTTCGCTCAGGATCACCCCATGGTGCGGGAGTCGAACTCAGGACGGATGCGTCCGCCCCTTATCCCGGAGCTAACGCAATGCACCTTCCACCCTACTCGGTCCTCGTCCCCGTGGCGATTCTCCTGGCGCTTGCGCCGTTCGTCCCGGAGCCTCACCTGGTGGAGAAGCTCCGGATGCTCTCGAAGGGCCAACTCTCCCGTCCCATCGACATCTTCGATCTCTTCCTCCACGCTACACCCCTGGTCCTCCTCCTGGTGAAACTCGTGCTCGACCTGGTCCGGAGGGCCGGGGGCTGACCCGAGAGGATCTGACCTCGAGGCCACCGACAAGATGATCGCTCGGGTGGCGCCCGCCCGAAGGCGAGCTACCCACCGGCCAAGGACGCCGCCGGGATCCACTCGTGAGCTCTGTCCTCGCTTCCTCGGAAAGGCCTCGGCTCCCTGCCCGGGTCTTCGAGGAACCGCTGCTTTCAGGGGGGGTCTCCTCAGGAGAAAGCCTCGCGGGCTGCTCCGTGGTCGGCCTCCGCACGCAGGCCAGTACGTCTGCGGGCCGCCTATGGGCGTCTGCTCCTTCAACCAGGCCAGCCAGGCAAACGCACATGACAACCAGGCCCACGGACACCGGGAAGGACTCGCAACCCCACGCGAATGCGGACGAGTCCCGTGGGAATGGAACGACCGAAGAGCCCTTCTGGGAACGGAGGGAGGTCGTGGAGCGCTTCGCCGCCCGTGACCCGGACCACCGCCTGGTCAGCATGATGGAGAGGGTGGAGCGGCCGGAGCGGCTCAGGGTGCTCGATCTCGGCTGCGCCGGGGGGCGAAACACCGTCTTCCTGGCACACCTTGGGTGCGACGTGCACGCCGTTGACGCGTCCAAGGCGATGGTTGAGGAAGCGCGGAGGCGACTCGCGCCGGTGCTAGGGCAGAAGGAGGCAATTGAGCGCATACGGAAGGGCAGGATGGACGACCTGTCCGCCTTTCAGTCCCACTCGATGGATCTCGTTCTGGCTCTGGGACTCTACCAGAACGCCCGGGACCTGGACGAGTGGCACCGAGCCGTCGCCGAGACAGCGCGGGTCCTACGGTCCGGGGGCCAATGTCTCGTGGCGCACTTCACGCCGGACCTGAATCTCACGGGTGACGGCGTGTCACCCGTGCGCGGCCAGCCTCACACCTACACCGGCCTCCCCGGGGGGGATACGTGCGTGCTCCTCTATGCCCGGGACCTGGACGAAGCCATGGCACGCCACGGTCTCTTGCCTCAGGAGCCCAGTCAAACCGTCGTGGTGGCCACCGAGAAGGGCCAGCGGTCCACCGTGAACGCCCTCTACGTAAGAGGGTGAGCCATCGCTACCCCCTCCCCCATCCCACGAACCGCATCTCTGGCGGGCGCCAGTGCTGACCCGCCCGAGTCGACGCTATCCTGCCGGACTCCCGGAGCGGTTCACATGAAACGTCGGGCACGCTGATAACGGGGCTGGGGCTCTGCTGTGGGACGGCGATTTCTACGACGTTGGGGGGCGTCAAGTTTCGGGTCCCGTTGGCGGCTGCGGGGAGGAGGCTGACCCGGACGGTTCATGTGAAACGTCGGATCGTGCCGGCACAGCCGCGCTCTCTCACCCCAGCACGTTTCGGGCGACGGCGCGGCGGCCCTGTTTGCGGCGGCGGTGAGGCCGCCGGCCACGCGAGCGCGCGGAAGACACTCGCCAGCACGGTTCATGTGAAACGTCGGATCGTGCCGGCAGCGGCGCTCCCTCACCCCAGCACGTTTCGGGCGACGACGCGGCGGCCCATCCGCGGGTGGTAGCGTTTGACCGGACGCTCGCACAGCCAGCCCCAGGAGCGCGCTGGCCCATCCGCGCATTTCAGCGTCCCAACGAAGCATGGACGACTTTCCGGCGTCCGTTTCGGCGCGATCCCGGACGCCTCCCGCACGCGGCCGTGGGGAGGCCTGCCTTCCGGCCTACCGCCCGTTCTCTTGAAACGGAGGCTCCTGAAGCCTTCTCTCCCCTCCTCGCCCGTCTCACGCCACTCCAGGGCCCGCCGAAACCCCTGGTTATATTTCGGTGTCTCTTCGGTGCCCTGCGAACAGGAGATCTCCCATGGTCTGCTTCGGCCCCCACGCTCCATCCTGTCTGCTCGTCTGCGAAGCTGTGCCTCCCGGCGGCGGCTACCGGCCCGGCAACGGTTCCCGGCCTGGCGGCGGCTCCCGGCCCGGCGGCGATGCCCTCGGACAGGAGGAAGACTCCGCGGCCCCAGGCCCCGACCCGTCGGACCACGCCCCTGGCCCCGTCTCCGATCCCTTCCAGGACGCCGACGCCCTGGAAGAGCTGGAAGAGCGGATCACCACCCTGGCGGCTCACATCCACGCGGCCACCCACCGCCTCCTCACCCTCATCGCCGAGTTCGACCGGCGGCGGGGGTGGGAGCTAGGCGGCCACCGCTCCTGTGCCCACTGGCTCTCGTTCCGCACCGGCATCGACCTGGGCACGGCCCGGGAGAAGGTGCGCACGGCCCGGGCCCTGGCGGGCCTTCCCCGGACCAGCGCCTCCATGGCCCGCGGCGAGCTGTCCTTCTCTCAGGCCCGGGCCCTGACCCGGGTGGCCAAGGCGTCCAACGAGGACGAGCTCCTGGAGCTGGCCCGGGGCTGCACCATCGCCCAGCTGGAGCGCACCCTCCGGGCCTACCGCCGGGGGAGCCGGGAAGAGGAGGTGGAGTGGGAGCAGCGGCGCTGGGAGAGCCGGACGCTGTCGGTGTTTCCCGACGACGACGGGATGTACGCGGTCCGGGGCCGGCTGCCCGCGGAAGTGGGCGCGCTGCTGATGCGGGCGGTGGAGGCGGCCAGCGACGCCCTGTTCAAGGAGAAGGAGGGGCCGTGGGTCCCGGAGTCGGAGAGGGAGCGGGCCGCGGCCCAGCTCCGGGCCGACGCCCTGGGGCTGCTGGCGGAGCGGGCGCTGGCGGCGGGGTTCGGGGGGAGGGGAGGAGAGGGCGGAGAGAGTGGGGGCGGAGAGAGCGGGGCCCCGCACGCCTCGGGATGTGAGGCCGCCTGCGAGTGCGGGGGCGAGCCCGCCGGCACCGGCACCTCCAGGACCTCGGTCTCCCGACTTCCGGTGCCCATCAGCGGAACCCGGCCGGAGCGGTACCAGGTCATTCTCCACGTGGACCCACAGACCCTCATGGCTGGAGGAGAGCCCGGCCGCTCCGAGCTGGAAGACGGCACCCGCCTTTCGCCTGCGCTTCGCTCGGCGGTCTCGCGGCACGCCCCGCCGGAGCGCAGTGCGCCGCCTCCCGAGTGGCCGCTCGGCTCATGTGAAACGTCCCGCCGCCTCACCTGTGACGCGGCCGTCGTCCGGATCCGCTACGACACCGACGGCTCCGTCCTGGACGTGGGGCGCAAGAGGCGCACCATCCCGCCCGCCCTGCGTCGTGCCCTGGAGGTCCGGGACCGGGGATGCTGCTTCCCGGGCTGCGGCTGCCGGTTCACCGCGGTCCACCATATCCGGCATTGGGCCGACCAGGGAGAGACGAAGCTGTCGAACTGCGCCCTCCTATGCGCCCATCATCACCGCCTGGTGCACGAGAGCGGCTGGAAGATGGACTGGTGGGGCGAGGGGCGGCCGGTGTTCTTCAGCCCCCGGGGGCGGATCTTCTACGGCGGACGCCGGAAGCCGCCCAAGCTGGGCGAGGGCCCGGTGGAGGCGCTGGTGGAGGAGAACGAGCGCGGCGGCGTCCAGCCGGACATGTGGACGGCGGGAGCGGAGTGGAAGCAGGAGGCCCACATCCCGGACGAGGTCTTCCTCCCGGCCCTGGAGGCCATGGGTGAAGCGCGGCGTTGAGGCCCGGGTGTGTGAGGCGCGGACCTGAGGCCCGGGCGTATGAGGCGCGGCCTTGAGCTCGTGGCTGAAGCGCGGACCTGAGGCCCGGGCGTGTGAGGCGCGGCGCTGAGGCCAGGAGGTCCTCGCTGAGGCGCGACCCTGAGGGCCACCCCACAGGTCGGCCCACCGGAGACTCCCCGGGCCGATCCGTGAAACAACCTCCCGGGCGCTCCTCGGAAACCCGCCGCGCGCGTCTACCTCCGCGTCCCTCCTCCACCCCCCCGGGCCTCGCTACGGTGGGGTCCTCGTCCGCGGGTCCACAGGACCAGGGCCCCCCTGTCCGATGCGCGGAGGCCGTACCGAAAGCCAGCATCAACGGGAGAGAGGTACTCTATGCTCTCCCAATCGGAGACCTGAAGGCCCTGCACGAATCGCAACGCATCCACGCCGTCCAGCCCCGTGTCCGTACCATCGATGACAATCGCCACCATCAGGCAATTGCCGCTTCTCCCTCGGGTATCGCTGTCCCGGAAGCTGGGTACTCGGTTTCTGGATTCGATACAGGGAAGATGGCGCTCACCCACCATGACATCCTTCACCCGCACGCTGCCGCCGAGCTCACGCACGGCACCGGTGAAGGAGATCCCGATTCTCTCCAACGTGGCCATTCGCTCACCCGCCACGAGATGGGTGGCCCGGGAGAAGCCCACGACGCCCTGAGGCACAACGACACCCCGTTCCGCATCCACCTGCAGCGTGTCCAGGGTGATGACATCCACCTGGAGGACGAAGGCCGGAATGACGGTTTGGCCTTGCCCCAGGGTGACCTGCCGGGTCTGGGCGGCGTAGCTCATGGACTCGATGAGAATGAAGTATGTGCCGGGCGACGGCGCCGCCAACTCGAAGAACCCGTTCGGCCCGGTGGTGGCCCGGGTAATCTCGGCACTATCGGGCCCAAGTAGGATCGCCTCCGCCCCCACCACCTCCTTGCGTGTCTGCTCGTCCACCACCCTCGCCCTCACCTCCTGAGCGCCCCCCGCCCGGACACTCAGGATGCAGGCCAAGAGGCTGAGGCAAAGAGCATAGGTCTTCCGCCGGGTCCTCTCGCTCATGACTCCACCCCCTGGACGACTCAAACAGACAATCCGAGCATTCCGCAAGATTCCTCACCCATCCTACTCTCGCTGGGGCGGTACGCCGCCCCGGCCGCGGGGGCGCAGCTTGGACCGCAGGCTCCGCGGGTCCAACTCCTCCTCGATGATTCGCGCCAGCTCCTCCTCCCGCCTCCACATGAACTCCAGGCCTCGGGCTTCGGCCTCGAGCGCCCGCCGTTCCACGCCTTCGTTCAGGGAGATCTCCAGGGCGATCGCCTGGGGAAAGGACAGCTCCCGCAGAAAGGGAGCATTCCGCCCCACGGTCTCCAGGAATGCCTCAGGGGAGCCGGCCCGCTCCATTTCCCGGACCGCCTCCTCCACGGCGTTCTCTCCCGCACCGGTGATATTCTGGTACGCCAGAACTCTGCGGAGCACGCTCTCGGCGTCATAACCCTGGAGGTGGTAGATCTTCTCGGGCGTCCAGGGATCGCAACGGGGACAGGGGACTCCGAGAGCCAGCCGGCCCCTTTCGTCCAACATCGGATAGAACCACCACGACAGATCGAAACGGGCCGCCCGGAGGAAGCTCCCGCAGGACGGGCATTGAAGGCGGCCAAACCATGCGGCCCATCCGAATCGCCTCCAGCGGAGAACCTCCTCCGTGAGCCCGTCCTCGAAGCGGACTTTGAAGTTCCGGTCCCCCAGACCCACGCTCTCCGCCACTGCCACCAGCGCCCCATAGGCATACGCGGAGAGGCGGGCACCCGCACTCCTGTAGGCCTTCTCCCGGGTGAGGATCTCTCTCCCGTAGCGCCACCATGCCCTCTCGTGAAGCGTGGCGTCTCCCACTCGGACGAGGATCATCTCCCCCACCGCGAGGAGAGTGATGTTCTCGGTACGGGCCAGCACCTGTCCCCTGTCCCGGGCGACTCGGTCCAGGGCCGAGAGGGCCCCACCCTGCTCCTCCGGTGGCCAGAGGTTCCAGCGGTAGCAGGAGTCACAGACCAGCCAGATGCGCTGACGGCCCGAATCGAAGGCGATTCGCCAGGCAGGGGGCAGCCCGCCGAAACGCCAGCCGTCGGCAAACGGCCGGTGGCAGAAGAGACAGCGGTGGACCGGCTTCGTGTCGTCCATGCTCACGTGGGAGTCGACTTTCCTCGGGCACCTCCATCGGCCCCTCTCAACTCTCCTCGCGGAGTGGAGAGACGGCGATCCGTCTCTCCCGTCACACCTCCCCGGGGCAGGATGGCCTTCGAACGCCACAAGAGAGGCGGACGTGTCCACGAGATCTCTACGAGGCATCGGTCTCAGGCTTTCGCTCTCACCATTCCTCGCGCACCTTTCCCTCCTCGCCTTTGGGCCATTAGAGGGCACCCCGCAGTCGCGTCCAAGGGCGGCCCTCAGCTCCCTTTTCAATCCGGGAGAATGGCGCCATTGTTCTCCCTCGCTTCTCTCCCCGGAGCCACCTCGATGAATTCGCTTCCCAGCCTCCTGGGCCTGAACCTGGCCGTCGCGGTGTCCCTCATGGTCCTGGTGTGGCTGGCCAGCCTGCGCCTGGAGGACGTCAGCATCGTGGACATCGCATGGGGGGCCACAGGGGCGGCCCTGGCGCTCCTCTCCTTCGCCGTGACCCACGGCGCAATGCCGCGCAGGCTCCTCATAACCGGGATGACGGTCGTTTGGGGCCTGCGGCTGGCCATCCACATAGGGATCAGGAAGAAGGGAAAGCCGGAGGACTTCCGCTACGCGTCCATGCGGCGGGAACATCCAGGCTCCTTTCCCGCCCGGAGTCTCTTCACCGTTTTCCTCCTTCAAGCCGGCCTGATCTGGCTCATCACCATGCCCGTTCAGGTGGCCCAACGGGCGGGAGAGCCGGCGGCCCTGGGCTTCATGGACGGGCTGGGGCTGGGGGTCTGGCTCCTTGGGTTGATCATCGAGGCGGTCGCGGACCGTCAGCTCCGGTCTTTCCGGGAGAATCCCGACAACGCCGGGCGAGTCCTGGATCAGGGGCTGTGGCGTTACTCCCGGCATCCCAACTACTTCGGCGAGTCCCTGGTCTGGCTGGGCATCTACCTCGTGGCCGCCTCCACACCTGCAGGAAGGCTCACGATCTTCAGCCCCGTTCTCATGACCTTCTTCCTCCTGAAGGTGTCGGGGGTTCCCCTGCTGGAGCGAGCCCTGGCCCGGCGTCGGGAAGGCTATCGGGCATACGTGGAGCGGACCAGCGCCTTCATCCCCTGGTGGCCGAAGGGAGGATAGCCGGGAACCGGCGGTCCAGGTCGGGCCCCTCGCGGCCGATCCAGCTCCGGCGTCCCTCAGAGGGCACGCCGGGTCTCTTCACTCAGGAGGCACGCCGGGTCTCCCTACTCCGGAGGCTCGCCCCGCACCAAGGCCTCCAGGTCGGAGCGGGCCTCATCGAGTCGGCGGTGCTGGCGCCGGATGAGAACCACTGAGAAGACATCCAGGGTAAGGAGCAGAGCCAGCCCGAGAACCCCCCGCGCGAGCAGACTCGTGCGGTCCAGCCCCACCGCCAGCCGCAGGCCCTGCACGAGGAAGATCCCCAGCCCTACCGAAACCGCGAGGACCGCCACAAGCGCCAGCTTCCCCATCCGCTTCGAGCGTCGGATGCGGACTTCCAGGCGCCTCATGGAGCCTCACGAGACAGGAGTGAGCCAACTCCGCTCGTCGGGGATCTCCCCTCGAACGAGGGCCATGAACCGCTTCTGGATGGCCAGCGTGACAGGACCCGCTTTCCCCTCCCCCACGGGGATCTTGTCCACGGACCGGATCGGGGTGACCTCGGACGCGGTCCCGGTGAAGAAGAGCTCGTCTGCGGTGTACAGGGCTTCCCGGGCGACTTGTCCTTCCCGGACCTCGTAACCCAGGTCCCTGGCAACGTGGATAATGCTGTCCCGGGTGATCCCGGTGAGATTGGTGCCGTCAAGGAAGGGGGTCAGCAGCTCTCCCCCTCGGACGAGGAAGACGTTCTGACCGCTGCCCTCGCTCACGAGCCCCGAGGGGCCCAGAGCGATGGCCTCGACGTATCCGTTGGCCAAAGCCTCCATCTTCATGAGCTGAGCCGCGTTGTAGTGACCCGCCGCCTTCGCCTGGACGGGGAAGGTATCCGGGTGGGCCCGAAGCCAACTCGACACGCAGACGTCCACACCCTTCTCCAGCGCCCCTTCCCCCAGGTAGGTGCCCCACGGCCAGGCACAGATGTAGGTCTCCACCGGACTGGCCGCCGGGTTGAGACCCGCGGAGCCGTAGCCCCGGATGACCATGGGTCGGATGTAGCAGTCCCCCAGGTCATTCGCCCGCACGGTCTCCACACAGGCCGCTTCCACCTCCTCCTGCCGGTGCGGAGGCAACATCCGGTAGATCTTGCAGGAGTCGAAGAGACGCCGGATGTGAGGCCCGAGGCGGAAGATGGCCGATCCCTGGTCGGTCCGGTATGCTCGGATTCCCTCGAACACGGAGGACCCGAACTGGACCGCCAGGCTCAAGATGTGCGTCTTCGCATCCCCCCAGGGGATGAGCTCTCCGTCCTTCCAGATCCATTCCGAGCCTGTGAGCCCCGTCGACATGAGATCCCCCTCACAACAGTGACTTGATCCAGCCCCCATCCACGGCGATGGACTGGGCGGTGATGTAGCTGGCCTGCTCGGAGGCGAGAAAAGCTACCAACGCTCCCAGCTCCCTGGGTTCTCCCACACGGCCCATGGGAACCTCCTTGTCCCAATAGTGCCCAGATCTCCTCGGGCTCGCACCCTTTGATCTCGGCTCTCTTCCGGGCCAGGTCGGTGAGGCGCTGCGTCCGGGTGAAGCCCGGCATGACATTGTTCACCGTAATTCCGTCCCGGGCGGTTTCGTTCGCGAGGGTCCTGGCGAAGCCGGTGACGGCGGCTCGGACCGAATTCGAGAGGATCAGGTTGTCCGACGGCTGCTTCACCGCAATGGAGGTGATGTTGATGATGCGTCCCCACCGTCTCTCCCGCATGCCCGGGAGCACCGCCCGGACCAGGTTGATGACGCTGAACAGGTTCTGCCTCACGGTGGCTTCCCATACTTCCGGGCTGTGGGCCTCGAACGGACCCGCCGGAGGCCCACCCGTATTCGTCACCAGTACATCGACCCGCCCGAACGCCTCTCGAGCGGCGCCGACCACGGACTCCACGGCCGCGGGCTCCGACAGGTCGGCAGGAACCGCCACCACCCTTCCACCATACCCTTCGAGGTGGTCTCGAGTCTCCATAAGTGGGGCTTCACGGCGGGAACAGATCACCAGGTCGGCCCCCTCCAACGCCAGGGCTTCGGCAACCGCTCGGCCCAACCCCGCCGAGGAGGCCGCCGCGAGCGCCACCTTGCCTTTCAGTCCCAGTTCCATGTCCGTGCCTCGGCAATCATTTTCCGCGTAGATAGTCGTCTGTCCCATCCAACCAGTCCTGCCGAGGAGGGCTGAAGACATCCACGTCCAGGCAGTCCTCTACGGCCTCGGCAGCGTGAGGCACATTCCCGGGAATGTGCAAGACCTCCCCCGCCCGAAGAACCACCTCCTCCTTCTCTTTCCCGATCCAGAACCTCAGGACCCCATCCAGGAGATACGTGAGCTGCTCGTTATGGTGGGAGTGCTCGGGGACGACCGTACCCTTGTCGAGGTAGATATGGGCAATCATCGCCTTCTCACCGGAAATGATTCTCCGGTGGATCCCTTCCGTCACCTTCTCCTTCTCCATCTCGTCCCATCGGAAAAGCCGCACTCCGGCCTGTTCGGACATATCGCCTCCTTCAGGGGAAAGGTGCACGCTGCGGAGAATGAATAACGGCCTCCCCCTATCCCGCCGCAACCCCCGCTTTCCTCGGCGGCGACGACCAATTCCGGCATCCTCCCCCCTCCTGCGTCCTTGGGTACGGGAGTTGCTATGTAGGAGACTGTCGGGTCAGGCCCGAATCCCGTTATTCGCGGGTCAGGGCCCGACCCTGTCTCGACCTGAGACAAATGCGACGGGGCGTTTTCCCCGCATGGGCATCGGCACTCCGCCGCGTGGCCATCGGAATCGCCCCAGCGGAGGTCCCTTGATCGCACCGGTCAGACCCGAAGACAGTACGCTCAGCCTCGTCTCGGAGCGGCTCTCCCGCCTCCGGGATGGCGGGCTCTGGCCTCGGGGGCAGAGGGACCTGTGGACCGACGCCCTCGGCGTCATTCTCCTCGTATCCCTCTACCAGGAGATCGGGGAGGGCGCCCTCCTGGCGGAGGCCGAGTGGGTGGCCCAGGAGGTCGATCGGGTCCTGGGCCGTAGGAGAGGGATCCGGCTGGCCGAGGGCCCAGACGGCTGCGGCCAGACCTTCCGGTCCCAGGCCCTCTGGGCCTTCGCCCTTCTCCGTCTCGGGGAGCTGCGCCCTCCCTTCAGGCTCCGGGCGCTTTCCTTGGTCAGGGAGATCCACGCCCCCTTCGTGCGACCTCCGTCCGGTATCATCGCCCGGATGGACGAGGATCTCTCCGACCCGTTTCCCGGGTCTGGTCCGGGCAAGCTGGAGGTCTTCCTGGGCCTCGCGGTCTACCGCCAATTGGGCACCGCCGCACTCGGCCCAGAGATCGAGGAGATGGAGGGAATGGTGCGCCAGACCTACCAATCTCTAGCGCCGGACCATGGAGTGGACCTGGGTCTGCTACTGTGGATCACCCACTTCTTTCCGGGGGAGCCCTGGTCCCTCCTCGTGCGGGAGCGAGCCCTGGCGGCGCTGGACGGCCGGTGGATCTCGCCTCCCGGCTATTTTCGGCGGGATCTCCCCGAACCCTGGAGCGGTCCCACACGGCCCAACCGCCTGGCCATCTCCAACCTGACCGCCGCCATCGGCCTTCAGGCACAAGGCGTCTGGGCCCAGCGGATTCACCGTCTCCACCAGTATTTTCTCAACGAGTACTCTTGGGAAAAGGACGGGGGAGACCCTCTCGCCGCCGTGCTCACCTGTGCGTCCTTGCACCCTGGACGGCTCTTGGCGGTTTGAGCCGAAGAGCGGGTCAACTCCCCTCCCGTTCCACCAGATCGGCCGGACCCTCTCCAGGAAGTCGACCGGACCGGCCCAGGCAGATCGCGCGCAGGCTCCCGGCCCGGCCGGCTACCCGTCTCTCCGGGCATCCCGCTTCCTCCAACGCTCGAGGAGCCGGCCGTAGACCGCCACGTTCACGCCGGCCACCAGGATGGCGAGACCGATCTGGACGGTCCGGGTGAGTCCTGAGGGATAGAGGACGGGGAGAAGGTAATGATCGATGAACCCACCTCCGTATCCCGCCTCTCCTCCCAGCCGCCTGAAGTGGATCTCCAGGGGGGTGAGGGGGCAGACCCGATTCGAGATCTCCACGAAGATCCCCCATCCCACCGCCGGAAGGTGAAGGAGTGCCACCCAGGGACGACGGAGTACGAGGAATCCGCCGGCGGTCACGAAGACGATAAACGCCAGGTGGACGATCACGACCAGGTCCGCCATGAGCCGATCGAGCATGCGCGCCCCGCTTGTGGGAGTGGCCCATCCGTGGGACATTGAGTCCACGGACTCCTGATCCCTGCACTCAGGTTGAAGGAGTCGCCTCTACCCGGCAATCCCATCCAAACTGAGAGACCATGAATCGAATTCAAGGGAAGACCGTTCTCATCACAGGAGCCTCGGCAGGAATCGGCGAGGCGTCCGCCCGCGCTTTCGCCGCCCAGGGGGCGGACCTCATCCTCTGCGCCCGCCGGTCCGACCGACTGTCCGCACTCCAGAGCGAGCTGGAGCGGGAGCACTCGATCCAGATCAGAGTCGAGGGACTCGATGTAACGGACCGGGCCTCAGTGGAGGCGTTCGCAGGCCGGCTGTCAGCCGACGGCGTCGTTCCGGACGTGCTCCTCAACAATGCCGGGAAGGCCCTCGGACTTCACCTTCTCCACGAGGGGCTGGTGGAGGATTGGGAGGATATGCTGGATACCAACGTGAAGGGCCTCTTGTACGTGACCAGGGCCATCCTTCCGGCGATGGTCGAGCGAAACACCGGACACGTGGTGAACATCGGCAGTATCGCGGGCCACCAGGTCTATCAGAAAGGGGCGGTCTACAACGCCTCCAAGTTTGCCGTCCGGGCGTTGAACGAAGGAATGGCCCTGGATCTCCTGGGCACCCGCATCAAGGTCACGAGCATCGACCCGGGTCTCGTGGAGACGGAGTTCTCCGAAGTCCGCTTCCACGGAGACGTCGAGCGGGCGCGCACCGTGTATCAGGGATACCAGCCTCTCAGACCTGAAGACATCGCGGAGATCATCGTCTTCGTGGTGAACACCCCCGATCACGTGGACATCCAGGACGTCGTCGTCTTCCCAACGGCTCAGCGGAGCGCACACATGGTCCACAAAGAGCCTTCGCCGGAGTGAGCCGGCGCAGCCGCGCCCGTCCGGTCCGGGTCCCCGGAGGTCCGGGGCAGAAACCGGATGAGGACAGATGCCAACGGATCGAAGAGCCCTCACCATACTGAGGGGCTTTCACGTTCCCAGCTTCGAGCGAGACCTGGAGCATGACGGAAGCCAAGCGACGGGATGCATGGATTCTCCTGGTGGAGGACAACCTCACGGACGCCGTACTGACCCAGGCCACCCTGGAGAGGGATGGGGGAGTCAGGGTCGTCATCGCCCAGGACGGCATCAGGGGCTGTGAGCTCGTGGAAGCCCAGCGATGGGACCTGGTCATCACCGATCTCAACCTCCCGGGCAGGGATGGAGTCGAGGTCATTCAGGCCAGCAAGGCCCACCAGCCTGACACTCCTGTCGTGGCGATCTCCGCCTATTCCGAGCCGAGCTGGACGGACGCGGCGGAACGGGAGGGGGCCGACGAAGTCCTTCCCAAGCCACTGGAACCCGAGGAGGTGGCACGCACCGTGCGCGAGCTCCTGGCCATGCGGATCCGGGAGCAAGAGGGGGCCAGGAGGATCCTGGCGGTCTCGGCGCTTCCGGGAGATGTGGAGGCGGGTTGCGGCGCCACCCTGCTCAAGTGTGTCGGGATGGGGGACCGGGTGGAGGTGCTCGTGCTTTCCACCGGGGCAGAGGGAGGGGAGAGTGAGGACCGACGAGCCGCCTGTCGCCGGGCCTGCGAGCTCCTGGACCTCCATCTCCATCTGCCTCCTCGAGACGCCCCGAAGCTTCCCGAAATGGACCATTGCCTCATGAGACTCGGGGACCTCCTGGACGATCTTTCGCCTCAACTGATCCTCTCGCCGTCACCGAATGATGTGAGAGAGAGTCGGCAGCGCGCCTTCGAGGCCGCCAAAGTGGCTGCCACCGACATCGGCAACTTCCTGTGCTATCAGTCCGCCACCACCACCCTGGATTTCCGGCCCACGGTCTTCGAGGAAGTCAGCGACTACCTGGATCAGAAGATGCTCGCCCTCTCCTTCTTTGAAGCCCAGGATCGGGGACGCCCCCACCTCGACCCCGAGCTCGCCCGAGCCACGGCCAGGTATTGGGGACGCTTTCTGGGCTATGGGAATGTGGAGCCCTTCGAGGTGATACGGCAGCAGCTCTGAGGGAACGGGGCCCGAGGGAGGCCGGCGCGGAGCGGAGGAGGGCACGAGCCCCCGCCGGGCGCCCACGAGGGTTCACCCTTCCCCCGGGAACGCGTTAGAATAACGAGGTCGTCTCCCGTCCAGGGATATTTACCAGGAGAACGGTTTGGCCACTCCACGACACCTGGAGTTCGAGCGGGACATCGTCGAGTTGCAGAGGCAGATTGAGACCCTTCTTCAGAGCGCCGAGGACAAGGGACTCGACGTCAGCGACGAGGTCCGTATACTGGGGCGAAAGCTGGAGGTCCTCAAGGAGGAGACCTTCCGGAACCTGACACCCCTCGAGCAGGTTCAGGTGGCCCGCCACCCGAGGCGTCCCTACACACTGGACTACGTCTCCAGGATCTTCTCGGACTGGACCGAGCTCTTCGGAGACCGTGCCTTCCGGGACGACGGTGCAGTCATAGCGGGCTGGGCGCGTCTCGACGGCGATCCGGTGATGGTTATCGGTCACCAGAAGGGGCGTGACATGAAGGAGAACCTCTGGCGCAACTTTGGGTCCCCCCACCCCGAGGGCTACAGGAAGGCACTCCGTTTCATGTACCTGGCGGAGAAGTTCAAGCGGCCCATCATCACGTTTATCGACACGCCGGGGGCCTATCCAGGCGTGGGTGCCGAGGAACGAGGGCAGGCCGAGGCCATTGCCAGGAACCTCCGGGAGATGGCCCGCCTCCGGGTGCCGGTAGTGTGCGTGGTCATCGGGGAGGGCGGATCGGGCGGGGCTTTGGCCCTGGGGGTCGGGAACCGGATCCTGATGCTCGAGCATGCCATCTACTCGGTCATCTCCCCAGAGGGATGCGCGGCCATCCTATGGCGCACGGCGGACGAGCGGGAGAAGGCGGCTCGTGCCCTGAAGCTCACCTCTGGAGAGCTGTTCCGGAGAGGGATCGCCGACGAGATCATCGTCGAGCCTCCGGGGGGAGCCCATTCCGACTGGGATGGGGCAGCCCGGCAGGTGAAAGAGGTGCTCGCACGGCACCTGTCCGAGTTGAAGAGAATGAAGCCCGACGCCCTCGTTCGGGACCGGCAGGTCAAGTTCGAGGGCATGGGTGAGTGGGAGGGGAAGGAGTAGGAACCCGTCATGGCAGGATTCGTCGAGATCCAGTTCAAGGGCACCCGCAAGGATTACTTTTCCTTCCGGGGTTTGGACGTGCGCCCTGGGCTGCACGTCGTCGTGGAAGCGGATCGTGGTGAGGATCTCGGGGAGGTCACGGCCGTGGGGAGCATCGCTGAGCGGAAATGCTCCGCATCGGCCCGAGGATGTGCTGTGCCCGCCCCGGAAAAGAGAGTCCTTCGCGTCGCCGAGCCCACCGAAGTGGGTCAGCTCGGAGATCTCCGCGCCAGCGAGGAACAGGTGCGCTTCGAGACCAGTGCCCTCGTGGCGAAGCATGGCCTCAAGATGAAGGTCACCGAGGCCGAATGGCAGTTCGACCGCAAAAAGCTCATCATCTACTTCACCGCAGAGCGGCGCGTGGACTTCCGGGAGCTGGTCAGGGATCTGGCCCGCACCTTCCGGACCCGCATCGAGCTCCGTCAGATCGGGGTCCGGGACGAGGCGGCGCTCCTCGGTGGAGTGGGGCGCTGTGGCAGGGAGCTGTGCTGCTCGACGTGGCTACCCGACCTGAAGCCCGTGAGCCTCCAGTTGGCGAAGGACCAGCAGCTCTCCCTGAATCCCGCACAGATCTCGGGATGTTGCGGTCGCCTCATGTGCTGCCTGATGTACGAACATCAGACCTATGTGGAGGCGCGTAGACGCTTCCCGCGGGAAGGCAGGACACTCAGGACCAGTCGTGGCACGGAAAAGGTCGTTTCCGTGGACATCTGGGCCGAGCGGTTGACGCTGAAGGATGCGGGAGGGGAGCGGCGCTCGGTCACACTCGAAGAGCTCCGGAACGAAGTCGCCCGCGCAGGAGACGGCCCCCGCGCCCGGAGCGACCGGGGCGACAAGAACGGCGGGAAGAAATCGGAGAGGCCCAACGACCGTGGCTCCGACTGAGCGATATTACATCACGACTGCCATCGACTACGCCAACGGCTCGCCCCACCTCGGCCACGCGGTGGAAAAGATCGGTGCCGACGTAATCGCCCGCTACCACCGAAGGAAGGGGGAGGCTGTCCATTTCGTCATCGGAATGGACGAGCACGGCCAGAAGGTGCTCCAGAGCGCCGAGGCTGCCCGGGTGACCCCCCAGGAGTGGGTGGACGGCATCGCGAGGGAGTTCGAGGATGTCTGGAAGATCCTGAACATCAGCCACGACGACTTCATTCGCACGACCGAGGAACGGCACCACCGTGGCGTCCAGGAGCTCATTCGTCGAATCCGTGCAAGAGGAGACCTGTACCAAGGGACGTACGCCGGCTACTACTGCGTGGGATGTGAAGGGTACAAGACGAGCGACGAGCTCCTCCAGGAGGGAGACGAGCGGCGCTGCCCCATCCACCCTTCCCTCGAGATCCAGTGGATGGAGGAAGAGAACTGGTTCTTTCGCCTCTCGGCCTACACCGAGCCACTCCTCGAGCTGCTGGACCAACGGCCTCAGTTCATCCTCCCGGAAGCCAGGAGAAACGAGATACGGAAGGTGCTGGAAGGGGGGCTGGAGGACATCTCGGTTTCACGCTCCAGACTGCCATGGGGTATCCCCTGGCCCGACGATCCCAACCACATCGTCTACGTCTGGTTGGACGCCCTCACCAACTACCTCACCGCCATCGGTTTCCCGGAGGAGGCTTACCTCCGGAACTGGCCCGCCGATGTCCATGTCATCGGCAAGGATATCACCCGCTTTCACTGCATCTACTGGCCGGCCTTCCTGTTGAGCGCCGGGGTCGAGCTCCCCCGAACCGTATGGGCTCACGGGTTCGTGACCTACGGCGGGCGGAAGCTCTCCAAGTCGGCCGGGGTGACCTTCGAGCTGCCCGAGGCCATCGAACGCCATGGGCCTGAAGCGCTTCGATACTACCTCCTGCGGGAGGTCCCCTGGAACGGCGACGGAGACATTACTCGGGAGCGGTTCGACGAACGCTACACCACGGAGCTCGCCAACGACCTGGGCAACCTCGTCAGTAGGACCCTGGCGATGATCAAGAAATACCGGGGGGGAGTCATTCCGTCCGGGGAACCTCGATCCCTGGACCAGGCGGCCCGCCTCGCCGTGGCCAGGTACGGGGAAGCCATGGACGCGTCCCTCATTCACCAGGGAATCGCCGCAGCCCTCGAGCTCACCTCCATGGCAAACGGCTTCGTGGAGAGTCAGGCTCCCTGGAGCCTGGCGAAGGATCCCCATGCGGGAGACGAGCTGGACGCGACGCTGGCTTCCCTGGCCCGGGCCCTCCTGGTCCTGGCCACCCTGTTTCAGCCCATCCTTCCCCGCGCCATGGAAGAGCTCGCCCGGCGACTGGGTGTCCGAGAGGTCCCGACACTGACGGAAGTCCTGGACTTCGGGCTGGCCGGCCGGACTATCGTTCGTGGCGATCCCCTTTTCCCCAGAAAAGACCTTCAAGCCGAATGAGGGCCGACTCCGGTTGACGGGTTCAGAGGCCAGGCCTAGCTTGTCCCTCTATTGACAGAATTCTGGGTGCTTACCGCCACAAGGAGTTCACCTTGTGGTGGTCTCTTTGTCGCGGAGGCATGGACCGGCGCGCATGGAAGAGAAGAACTGGACCCTGCTCCTTCTCGGAGACGACCCGGAAGGGATTCGCCAATTCACCCTCTCCCGCAAAACCCTCAGGCGCATGGTCCTGCTCCTGGCCGGCTTCTCCGTTCTCGTTGGTGTCCTGTCCGTCTTCCTTCTCTTCGATGGCGGTGCCCGGCTCAGGGCCATGCACCTGGCGGACGAGAACGCCCAGCTGGCCCAGGAGCTCGATCGATTCCAGAACCGGCTTCAGGGTCTGGAGCAGACCCTCGCGAACCTGAGCGCGGAAGACGGGCGGGTGCGGGTCCTGGCGGGGCTGGACGCCACGGATGAGGACATCCTGGAGGTCGGGATCGGGGGCCCCGGACTCGCCACCATGGAGGGCAACCCTCTCTGGGCCATGGATTCCGTGCTGGGCAAGACGGCTTTCGCGGTGGATTACGACCTCGGTGCCCTGGAGCGCAGAGCCCGCCTCCTGGCGGCCAGTCTCGCCGAGGCGTCCGATAGCCTCACGGCCCACCGGGATCTCCTGCTGGCAACCCCATCGATCCTTCCGGCCGCGGGAGTCTTGAGCAGCCGTTTCTCGAACTCCCGGATGCACCCGATCTCGCACCAGGCCCTTCCTCATGAAGGGATCGACATCTCGGCCCCGGTGGGAACGCCCATCCTGGCTGCCGCGCGCGGGACGGTGACCTTCGCGGGCTGGAAGGCTGGACTGGGCTACACGGTAGAGATCGACCACGGATACGGGTACGTCACCCGCTACGGACATGCGTCCAAGTTGCTGGTGCGCCGCGGGCAGAGGGTGGTCCGGGGGGAAGTGGTGGCGAACGTAGGAAGCACCGGGCTCTCTACCTCTCCGCACCTCCACTACGAGGTCCGGATTGGTGGACAGGCCGTGAACCCCATGAATTATATTCTGGGAACCGTGCTCCCCTGAACCCCCACGACCGGCGGCCTGGTGGGGGAAATGGGAGGACGGTCCAGGGGAATCGGGGAGAGCGGTCCAGGTCCGAGGCTTGATGCCGGGAGCCGCACTTGGTACCTTGCGGCCGCTCAGACACAGCAGAAACCGGGGGTGTTCTATGAGGCGCAGCTCGCTCACAGTCTTGCTTTTCGGCGCTCTGTTCTCCACGGCCTGCGGTCCCGGACGAATCGCGGTGACCGCGGAGGTGGAGGTGGCGAATCCTGAAGGAGAGGGCATGGTGGCGCGGCCCATCGCCGACACGGAGATACAGGTCCTGCCCTTCGATCGGGATGAGATCTTCGACTCCCTCGCGACGGCCTACGGGACCCCAGAGCCGGAGATCCCCGCCGACCTCCTCGCGGCGCAGGAAGAGATCGCCGCCGCGCAGGAAGAGTGGCAGGCCTCCGAAGCCCAGTGGAGCGCCCTCCGGGAGAGGCTTCAACAGATCAACGACCAGATGAACGGATTGGCCCGGGGGGAGCCCCGGTACGCCCAGCTCTTCCAGGAGTTCCAGGACACGGACGCGCAACTCGGCCGGGTGGAGCGCCAGAAGAACCAGGCTTTCCAACGGTTCACGGACCTCCAGGAGGGGTACATCCAGCGGGCCGACTCCATGCGGCTGATCCGGGAGGAGTGGGAGGACGAGGCCTTCGGGCCCTATTTCGACGTGGCGACCAGGAAGCTCCAGGAGTTGGGAAAGGAGATCGTCGTGGACACCACCGACGCCGAGGGGCAGGCGCTGATCGCGGTGCCGACCGGCCAGTGGTGGGTCTACGCCCGGTATGAGCTCCCCTTCACGGAACTATACTGGAACATCCCGGTCACGGTGGAGCGGGGCGATCCCATTCCGGTGCGCCTGACACCGGAGACGGCCCAGCAGCGGCCCAAGCTCTAGGAGCCTGAACGGAAAGAGAGGAGGGGCCGGGGCTCAGCGACTCCTCCCCGGTCCACGAGGCTGCAACGCCACCGGGGTCCCCCTCGTGACCTCGGTGGCGTCGTCTCCCCGCCGTTCTGCGCACGCATGACCGAGGCCATCCCAGCCATCATTCCCGCTGCCGGGCGTTCCCACCGCATGGGCACCCTCAAACCCCTTCTGGACGCGGGGGGCTCCACTTTTCTGGCCCGGATCCTCTGCACCCTTCGCGAGGGTGGGGCCGACCCCCTGATCGTGGTGCTCCGGGATAAGGGAGGACCCGTGGAGGCGGAGGCCAGAGAGCACGGGGCGGGGGTAATCCTGAACCCGCATCCGGCCCAGGGCCCCGTCTCTTCTCTCCGGGCTGGGCTCCGTGCCGTGCCGGCCGCGGCGGAGGCGGTCCTCTTCGCCCCGGTTGACCATCCCCTCTTCCATCCCGGGACCGTCCGGGCCCTCATCGAGGCCTTTCGCCGAACCGGCGCTCCCGTGGTGATCCCTTCGTTCGAAGGCTGGAGGGGTCACCCGGTCCTCTTCTCCCGTCAGGTCTTTCCGGAGCTCCTGGATGATGTGCTCCCTGAGGGGGCCAGAACGGTTGTGCGCCGTTATCTTTCGGAACGGGTCCAGGTCCAGGTGGACGATGCCGGGATTCTGGCCGACATCGACACTCCGGAAGATTACCGGAAGCACTTTTCCTGAAGCCATCCTGATGCCGCACCGTCGTTCCCTCTCCTTGCCCGAAGCCGCTGGCCAACTCCTGAGCGCCCTGAGCGAAGGCCAGGACGCCGCGGTCTTCGTCGTGCTGGAAGGCCCGGACCCGGACCGGATAGGCCGGCGCGTCGTGGCTCGAAGCGGGGCCCTCGTGGGCTCCTTTGGAGATCCTGTGACGGACGAGGCGGCGTTGGGGCTGGCCCGGGCAGGGCTGTCCGGTGATGTGTCGATCCTGCCTGGGCGACGAACGCTTCCCACGGAGGGGGGGGAGGAGGTTGGCGTCTACCTGGAGTTTCATCACCCCGTTCCTGAGATGGTGATTGTCGGAGCGGGACACCTGGCCCAGCCCCTCTGCACGCTGGGCGACTTGCTGGGACTCCAGGTCCGCGTGCTGGACGACCGCCCGGAGTTCGCCACCCTGGAGCGGTTCCCGGAAGCAGAAGAGGTGCGGAGGGTGGACTTCGCCGACCCATTCGCCGAGGTGCCTCTTCACCCTTGGAGTCACGTCATTCTCGTAACCCGGGGCCACCGTCACGATTACGAGTGCCTTCGGAAGGTCCTGCGTCACACCCCCCTCCCGGGCTACATCGGAATGATCGGAAGCCGCCGCCGGGTGAGGGCCACCTTCGAGGCGCTTCTCCGGGAGGGAACCCCACGAGATCTCCTGGGTGCGGTGCACGCCCCCATCGGCCTGGACATTGGCGCCGAGACCCCCGCCGAGATCGCCGTGAGCGTGGCTGCCGAGCTGGTGCACCACTGGAGAGGTGGCACCGGTTCGCCGCTCCAGGAGGCCGAGAGGATCCTCCAGCGAATGGGGGAGCACCCATGACCCACGAGGACCGGGCCGTCTACCAAGGTCTCCTGGAGGCCCTCGGCGCCGGACGCCCCTGCGCCCTGGCGACCGTGGTGGCCACCCGGGGTTCCACGCCACGGAAGAATGGGGCGAAGATGCTCATCGATCCCTCCCGCGGCCTGGTGGGCACGGTCGGAGGGGGCTGCGGAGAGGCGGAAGTGATCCGTGCGGCCCGGGAGGCTCTTGAAAGCGGGCGGCCCCGCATGGTCCGGCTGGATCTGACGGACGATCCGCTGGCCTGGACGGGCTCCGTCTGCGGAGGCATCCTGGACGTCTTCGTGGAACCCGTCTACCCGGAAAACCGTTGACCCGGCGCCTCCCTCTCGTTCACATCCACTACCGCCGTCCGCCCGACCGGCTGGAGGTCTTCACCCAGCGCCTCCTTCTCGACGCACCCGATGTGAAGGTGACACTGGCCCAGAGCGTTTCCTTCGATTTCCCTGTTCTCATCCAGGACCGGGTGGCGCTGGAACAGGGCTCCGACGCGGTGTGGTTCACCTTTCCCGGCCTCTGGCACGACATTGGGCGGTTCCATCGGGCGAACGGAACGTTCACCGGCCTCTATGCCAACATTCTTACTCCCCCGCTCTTTCCGGAGCCCGGGACCTGGGAGACCACCGACCTCTTCCTCGACCTCTGGCTGAACCCGCAGGGCGAGCTCTTGGTGCTGGACGTCGAAGAGCTCGAGGAGGCGGAGCGTCGAGGCTGGGTGACGCCGCGCCAGGCGGAGCGGGCCCGCCAAGAGGTGCGCCGGATCCGGAAGATGTGGGAAGCCAACGAGTGGCCACCCCCCATTGTCGAGGAGTGGACCAGGGAGCGGGCCCTTCAGCTCTCTTCGGCCACCACCCACGCCGCGCAGAGGCGGCCCAGGTCCAGGTAGAGGCGCTTGAGGAGCTCCGGGTCCTCCCGGAGTCCGTCGATGAGGCGGTCGTGCTCCTGGAGGCTCGCGGCAGGAATACTCAGCTCCTCCTGATGGAATGCGCCATCATCGGCCAGGAGAACCCGAATTCGTACTGTTTCTTCGTTCACGAGGATCCTCCGAGTCGTGGAAGCTCCGGAAGGGAGGCCAGGAAGGCCAGGAGCATGATGATGGCGGAGCTGATGCACCACTGGCACCAGGCGTGGATCACGAACCCCTCGAGGTAGGTCAAGTACCCACTGAAGCCGACACCCAGCAGTCCCCCCACAAGAAGCAGTAAGGGAATGGCCCGGGACTCTCCGGCCGATGGCTGAAGTCCCGCGAGGCTGACTACGAGGAGCCCCAGGTACCCCAGTACGCCGAAGCCTGCCACGGGGAAGCCCCCGATGTGGGAATAGACACTGGTCTGCACCTTTTCGCAGTCTCCGACCCCACAGATGACGGAGCCGGTGAGTCCGAGGGCGTAGCTCAACATGTACAGGGAAACCAGAAGGCCCAAGAGGGCCAGAATCGCCAGTGCCATCCGGTTGGCGGGGGGACGGTGAGGAGGGTTATGGGTCGCCGACTCTCTGGTCTCGATCATGCTCCCTCACACCTGAAGGCGCGCAACTCACGACTCCCTGGACGGATCAGCCGCCCCCGTTCCCGGCCGATTGGCCGGCGGTCTCCTGGAGAAGGGAATCCACGGCGGCTCGGATCGCGCTGAAGGCGTAGTTGCTCAGGTGTCGGCTCATGCCCTGACCGGTACCGATCAGGACCGCGGGCGTCCCCCCCAACCCAAGGGAGTGGGCCAACTCGGTGTTGGCCGTGACCTCCCGGGCATGACGGTCGCTGTTGAGGCAGGATTTGAACTGGTCCATGTCGAGGCCGAGACCCTCCGCGTAATCCTCGAGCATTCCGATCTTGTCCCGGGCGGCCCCCCAGGTGAGCTGGTTTCGGAAGAGCTGATTCTGGTACTCCCAGAATCGCCCCTGGTCGTTCGCGCAACGAGCGGCCCGGGCGGCGACGAAGTCCCCTGCATCCTTGCTTGGATTCAGGACGAAGTCGTAGTACACCAGCCGGACCTTCCCGCTGTCGACGTACTCCGACACGAGTTGGGGCTTCTCCTGGAGACTGAAGACCGCGCAGTGGCTGCAGAGGTAGTCCTCGAACACGAGGAGGGTGACGGGAGCATCCTCTCTCCCCATACTGACCGGAATCGCCATCTCCGTCAGGCGACGAAGGTCTTCGGTTCCCTCCAGGCTCACCGGCTCCATGGCCGCCTGTCCCATGGCGTGAGAGGCGATGGACCACCCCACGGCTACGAGCCCGATCGCCGCCACGACGCCGAAGACGATGTAGAAGCGTCGGAGACTACCTCCGGCGTTCCCATTACCCATGGCAGTTCCCCCATCTGTTCGTTTCTGCACGAAAGCAGTTCCTACCCCCCCATACTTCGGATAGGTCCAGGCTTCCCCCCCTTGGAGCGCCCGCCCCCGCCAGCTCGTCCGCTCGGCTCATGCCACTCAGCGCAGCAGCGCTTCCACCGACCCCGCCAGATCACCCAGGTCCTCCAGGACCTCGTCCGCGCCCGCCGCGACCAGACTCGCCACGTCGAATCGTCCCGTGGCCACCGCTACGGTGCGCGTTCCGCCGTGCTGGCCACACGCGACGTCTCGGGGCGTGTCCCCCACCACCACCACCGACGAAGGAGCGAACTCGACTCCCCAGGCGCGGGCGGCGCGACGGATGGCCACGGCAGGGAGATCTTCCCTCACCTCGCTGTCGGAACCGAACCCCCCCACGGGGAAGTAGTCCATCAGACCCACCGATCCCAGCTTCAGGCGGGCTCCCCCGACGATGTTCCCCGTCAGGAGCCCAACACCGATATCCGCCATCCCCGCCAGGTGGTCCAGAACCAGACGCACGCCCGGAAGGACTCGCATGGGCTTCGAGCAGCTGAGCCTCGAGCTCCACGAGATATTCGCTCCCAGAGCGTTCCAAACCCCGCATCGATCCGATCGTTCCTCAAATGCGGCATCCCTCAGGAGCTCCCGGGCAATCTGGGGATCCGTTTTCCCGAGAAATCGTGACTGTCGATGGGCCCTGCGGTTCCGAAGACTCGCCTCATGGCCAATCTCGAACGCTGCTTCGCCGGTCCGCCCCTCACCAGGGTCCCGTCGATGTCGAAGAGGAGCAGGCGTTCATGGGTCCCCACCGGGGATGCGGTCCCTCCCCTTCGCCCGCCGTGACCGCTCTGCGGATGGCCCCCTCCGTCAACTTCCGGGCGGCGACTCCCAGAGCCATCAGGAGATCGCCGGGAGAGAAGGGGCCTCCGGCTTCCCGGTGGAGAGAGCGAAAAGCAGGTCTCCATCGAAGGGAGTATGAACAGGGATGATGGCCCTGGGAAATGCCGTGGAGGCCATGGTGGGCCAGCTTCGCCAGGTCCACACGGGAAAGGGGCAGGTCGGTGGCGACCACGGCCAGGGTGGTGTTGGTGCCGGGCCAACCCGGGAGCCTGCCTCCTCCTTGCAGCAACAGAGCGTCGGACCCAACCGGCGAGCCGGCATGTCCCCTCGCGCCGGCCAGAACCCGACCGTCCTTTCCGACCACATCCCCCAACGCATTCACGACAGCCAGCGCTCCAACCGTGCCTCCCTCCCACTGCCGGGAGGTGCTTCCGACCCCCCCGGGGGAAGCTTGCTCCGGACCGAGAAGCTTGCCGACCGTAGCACCTGCTCCGGCCCCCACCCTTCCTTCCCGAACCGGGCTGGAAGACGCAGCCTCGGCAGCCTTTCGGCCCTCTTGGGGGCCCGGCCTCGGGACCTGGGCCTGGAGGTCGAAGAGGACCGCCGAGGGTACCAGGGGAACGGGCGCCACACCGGTCTCGAACCCTCGGCCCCGTTCGGAAAGCCAACCATGACCCCGTCAGCCGCCGCGAGACCGAAGGCCGATCCGCCCGTGAGAAGCACCGCGTGGACCTCGCCCGCCAGGTGACAAAGGGATAGGACCTCGATCTCCCGAGTGCCTGTGGCCATGCCCGCGGATCTCGACAGCTCCGCGGAAGGGTCCCAGAACGACCGTACACCCGCTCCTCCTCCCGGGGACCTCGGCATGACCTACCTCGATTCCTGCAACGGATGTCAGGGTCATAGGCACCTGCACATTTCCCCGGCCAGCCCCATCTCCCCATCCCGGGCCAGGCGCCCCATGAGCGAAGGGTCAAGGTTCCCGCCGCTCAGAACCGCCGCCACCCTGCCACGCCTGTTTCCCTGTGGCTCTCTCGGGAAGGCCGCCACCGCCGCCGCCCCGGAGAACTCCACCACCAGCTTCCTGCGTGTGAGAAGGAACGCAGCGGCCCTTCTGATGGCTCGTCATCCACCAAAACCACGTCATCGAGGAACTCCCGGGCATGCCGGAAGGTGAGATCGCCTGCCCTCACGGGAGCCAGGCCGTCCGCGATGGTGTCATTCTGGTTAGAGTCACGGGTCCGCCGGCATCCAGAGGCTGTCCGCATAGGGGGCGCTCCTGCCGCCTCCACCCCGACCACCCTGACCCCCGGCGCCAGTCCCTTCAGCGCCACGGCGATGCCCGACGACCAGCCCCCCACCCCCGATGGGTACCAGGACCTCCTCCACCTCGGGCCAATCCAGGGCGATCTCGCGGCCTGCCGTACCCTGCCCTGCAATGATGGCGGGGTGATCGAAGGGAGGCACCATCGTGAGGCCTTCCGCATCCGCCATGGCCTCGGCTCTGGCCTTCCTGTGCAGGGAGGTCGTGCCCTCGAAGACCACCTCGGCTCCCAACCGACTGGCCCCCTCCACCTTCACGGCAGGGGCGGTGGTGGGCATCACCACCACGGCCCGGACCCCTTCTCTCGGGCCGCCAGGGCCATGGCCTGCCCGTGATTGCCCGAGGAATAGGTGATGACCCCTCCCGCCAGCTCCGTCGGAGAGTTGTGAAACGAAGTTGAAGGCCCCCCGAACCTTGAAGGACCCCGACCTTTGAAGGCACTCGCACTTGAGGCGGATCTCCCCCCCCAGATCCTCGGAAAGATCCGGAAAAGGTAGGAGGGGAGTTCGGAGTACGACACCCACGGATACGCTCCGCGGCCGCACGGATATCCCCGAGGGTCACCAGGCTCCTGGACGTCACGGCCCGATTCGCCACTCAGTCCTCTTGGACTTCGAACATCGGCTTCGGCCACGGGATCGGCCTCGGCCAAGGGCTCTCGCTGGGACGTCCCGGTTGTCGCCGCACCCTCCCCGACCTCACCCTCATCGGCGTCCTCGGCGATCACACGGGCCACATCCACGACGCTGTCCTTCTTGTCCAGATTCACGAGCCGGACCCCCTGTGTGGCCCGGCCGATGGTCCTGATCTCCGACACTCGCTGTCGGTTCACGACTCCGTGACGAGTGATGACCATCAACTCATCCTCCTCCATCACGGACTTGATGGCCACTACACGCCCGGCTTTGGCTCCGGTTTTGATGTTGATGACTCCCTTTCCACCCCGCTGCTGGAACCGGTAGGCGTCCACGCGAGTCCGCTTCCCCATCCCCCCTTCCGTCACGACCAACAGAGTCGTGTCCGGCCTGAGGAGGGTCACCATTCCCACCACCACGTCGCCCTTGCCAAGGTGGATCCCGCGTACCCCCGAAGTGGCCCTTCCAATGGGGCGGGCGTCCTTCTCGCTGAAGCGGATCGCCATCCCGTTCCGTGTGCCCAGGATCACATCGTCGCGACTCCCCGTGATCATGCGAACTCGATGAGCTCGTCACCCTCCCGGATGTTGATGGCGTTGAGGCCCACGGTCCGGATGTTGCCGTATGCGGAAAGGGGGGTCTTCTTCACCAGACCCTTCCGGGTGGCGAACAGGAGGTACAGGTCGTCTGCGAACTCCCGCACCGGGACCACCGCTGCGACCTCTTCCTCTGGGACATGTTCACGAGGTTCACGATGGGCTTCCCGCGGGAATGGCGACTCCCGACGGGGGAATCTCCCAGACCTTGAGCCAGTGGCACTGGCCCGATCGGGTGAAGATCATGAGGTAGTCGTGGGTGGAGGCCACGAAGAGGTGCTCCACCCAATCCTCCTCCTTCGTGCCCATCCCCTGAAGCCCCCGGCCTCCCCTCCTCTGGGACCGGTAGGCACCGGTCTCGATGCGCTTCACGTAGCCCTGGTGGGAGAGCGTGATGACCATGTCCTCCTCGGCGATGAGGTCTTCCTCGTTGAGGAACACATGGTACCGGCGAGGATCTCCGTCCGCCGATCATCTCCGTACTTCCCCGCCAGTTCCTGGGAAGCTCGTCCTGGATGATCTGCATCCGCCGCTCGCGGCTGCCGAGAATCGCATCCAGCTCGGCGATGCTGGCGCGCACCTCGGCCAGCTCCTGGTCCAGCTTCTCCATTTCCAGGCCCGTGAGGCGGGCGAGGCGCATGTTCAGGATGGCCTCGGCCTGCTTCTCCGAGAGGTCGAAGGCCGCCCGAAGCTGAATGGAGGCCGTCTCGGTGTCCTCGGACCCCCGGATGATCCTGATCACCTCGTCGATGTTGTCGACGGCGATCTTCAGACCCTCGAGGATGTGCTCCCGATCCTTGGCCTTCCGGAGGTCGAACTCGCTCCGCCGCACCACCACGACGTGCCGGTGGTCGATGAAGTGGAGGAGCATCTCCCGCAGGCCCATGACCCTCGGGACGCCGTCCACCAGGGCGAGGAGGATGGTCGCCGAAGGTGGACTGCATCTGGGTGTGCTTGTAGAGCCTGTTCAGGACCACGCGCGGGAATCGCGTCGCGCTTGAGCTCCACGACGATGCGCAGGCCCTCCCGGTCGGACTCGTCCCTCAAGATCCCGGATGTCGGTGAGCTTCTTGTCCCGGACCAGCTGGGCGATCTGCTCGATGAGCCGGGATTTGTTCACCATGAACGGGATCTCGGTGACGACGATCCTCTCTCCCCAACCGGCGTCTCCTCCACCTCGGCTCGGGCCCGCATGATGATGCGGCCCCTGCCCATCCGGTACGCGTCCCGCATCCCCTCCTGTCCGCAGATATATCCACCCGTTGGAAAATCCGGCCCCAGGACGTAGCCCTCCAGCTCCTCTTGGCCCAGCTCGGGATCCTGGATGAGAGCGATGGCGGCATCCACCACCTCTCGGAGATTGTGCGGGGGAATGTTTGTAGCCATTCCCACGGCGATCCCGGAGCTGCCGTTCACCAGGAGGTTGGGAACCTTGGCCGGGCAGAACGGTCGGTTCTTCGATGCGTCCGTCGAAGTTCGGCGCGAAGTCCACCGTCTCCTTGTCGATGTCCTCCAGGAGCTCCATGGCCAGGGGGTGCAACCGCGACTCGGTGTACCGGTAGGCCGCCGCGGAGTCCCCGTCCACCGATCCGAAGTTGCCCTGGCCATCCACCAGGGGATATCGGAGGGAGAAGTCCTGGACCATCCGGACCAGGGAGTCGTAGACCGCCATGTCACCGTGGGGATGGAACTTGCCTAATACTTCACCCACCACCGTGGCGCTCTTCTTGTAGGCCCGCCCCGGGGAGAGCCCCAACTCGTGCATAGCGTAGAGAATCCTTCGGTGGACGGGCTTCAGGCCGTCACGCACGTCCGGCAGGGCTCTCTGGACGATGACGCTCATGGAGTAGTCGATGAACGACTCGCGCATCTCGTCCTCGAGGAGCCGGGCGAGAACCTTCTCACCGGGCGGGATGGGAGCGGCCCCCCCTGCTCTTCGTTTTCCTGATTGTCCATTGAAATGCCTACTCGGTGGTACGTCCCATGCTCCGGTCAGATGACCTGGCGACCCGGCGACCGGTGCGTCGACACACCCACTCTCGTCCTCGCCTCCGGCAGCGGAGATCTCCCGCTCCCGGGGGCATGGCCGAACGATGTTCCGAATCCAGGAGAGGACCCATTCAGGGGACCGACTGGAAGGGGCGTCTGGGGGGTGCGACTGTCACGCAGATTGTCTCCTTGCGGAGCCGGTGCTCAGCCTCTCGAAACGAAGGCTCATGATCACTCTGAAGTCCTTGTAAAATAACGAGAAACGCCTGTTTTGAGCAAGGTGGGGAATGGGCATTCTCATGCTGGAATGACAGGCCGTCCCGGGGCGGGTCGTTCCGGTCCCGGACCGCGTCTCCGAAGTTCTTTCAGAGAGTGCCCTTCGGCCTCCCGCACGGGAGGCTTACGCGACGGCGACGAAGTCCCGAAGCTCGTCCCAGCCGGCAGCGGAGAGGGCGCTCCTGATCTCGTCCCGACCCCCGGTTTGACCCACCGCAGCCACGCTGAACGAGCCGGCGAACTGCTGCACCTGCGAGGGATGAACCACCCGGACCCCGTGGATCTCCCGGCCGATCTTCCGTGGGTCCAGGTCGACGAAGGCATGGAGCCGTCCCCCTTGACGCTTCAGCTCACGGGCGAAGGCCTTGCCAACGGGACCGGCTCCCCATACCACCACTCCCCGCCCCCTGCAAAGGTGCGAACGGAGCAGGAAGTGGACCTTGCACCGGCAGAAGCTGTCCGGCGAATAGGAGGGGTGGACTCGGGAGAGTCGATCCTGGGCCTCTCGCCACGCGAGCATGGGATCGGCGACTTTCCCCATGCGCCCTCCTCCTTCCCAGAGACGCAGCACGAGGTCGTAATCCTCCGCCCAGCCCATCTCCCGATACCCTCCCACCGCGTCCACCATGTCTGCCCGGAGCACGAACGTCGGATGGGGAAGGGGGCATTCCACGAACAGGTCCCGTTCCATGGCCTCGTGCGTGGTGAGGCCGTTGATCCACATCTCGTACCGACGCGCCCCGGGCCTGACCAGCCCCTGGGGGAAGTACTTCACCCCGGTACCGCAGACGACCACCCGCCGGTCCCCTGCCATGACTTCCATCTGGCGCTCGAAGCGCTGGGGATGTGCCACGTCGTCGGCGTCCATTCGCGCGAGGTAGGGCCCCCTGGCACGCCGACGGGCCCGCTCCAGCGCCGCCACGATCCCCAACGGCTCCTGGGGCAAGACGTGAATCCGGGGGTCGCTCCGGGCGATGTCCCGCAGGATCTCCCCGGTGCCGTCCGTAGAACCGTCGTCCACCGCGAGGATCTCGAAGCTTGGAAACGTCTGCCGGGCCAGGGAATCCAGTGCTTCCCGCACCGTGGCCGCACCGTTCCTGACCGGGAAGAGCACGGATAGCGGCGGAGTCACGGACACGGTCCCATCCTCATTCCCCGGAGATGGCCGGAAGGAGGGGGCCGAGGAAACGACCGGTGACGCTCTCCGGCATGCTGGCCACGTCTTCCGGTCTACCCATGGCCACCACCTCCCCTCCGCGGGCGCCGGCTCCCGGACCGAGGTCGATGATCCAGTCCGCGGTCTTGACGACCTCCAGATTGTGCTCGATGACCACCACCGTGTGTCCCACCTCCAGGAGCCGATCCAGGACCTTCAGGAGCTTCTTCACGTCCTCGCCGGATGAGCCCCGTCGTCGGCTCGTCCAGGATATAGACCTTCCGGCCCTTCCGTCCGGCCCCCGAAGCCAGCTCCCGGGCAATCTTCAGGCGCTGCGCCTCGCCCCCGGAAAGGGTAGGAGCAGGCTGGCCCAGCCGGAGATAGCCGAGGCCCACCTGCTGAAGGTGCCACAGGGTCTGCCCGAGTCTGTCCTCGCGGATGAAGAAACGGATTGCCTCGTCCACCGTCAGCTCCAGAACCTGGGCCACGTTGAGGCCCTTGTACGTCACCTCCAGGAGCTCCGGCTTGTAGCGAGTGCCCCCGCAGACCTCGCAGGGCACGTACACGTCCGCCATGAAGATCATCTCCACCTCGACCCGCCCCGCCCCCTTGCACGCCTCGCATCGGCCCCCATCCACGTTGAAGCTGAAAGCGCCCGGCCCGAAGCCACGCTGGCGAGCGAGGGGGAGGGCCGAGAAGATTCGCCGTACTTCGTCCCAGGCCTTGATGTAGGTCACAGGGTTCGATCTCGGCGTCCTGCCGATGGGGGACTGATCCACCAGAACCACCTCCTCCAAGTCGACCGATCCCTTCCAGGGCGGTGTACTCCCCAACCGCTTCGCCCAGGTGTTCCTTGGCGCTGGTCTCTCCTCCCCCAGCTCCTGCTCCAGGGCCCGGTAGAGAATGTCGTGCACGAGGGTGGACTTGCCCGACCCGCTCACGCCGGTAACCACCGTGAGCGCTCCCAGGGGAATCTCCACGTCCACTTCCCGGAGGTTGTGCAGGCGGGCCCCCGTCAGAGCTCAGGCGCCCCCCATCCACCCTCCGGCGCCGCTTGGGAACCTCGATGGGGGAGCGTCCGGAGAGGTATCGTCCCGGTGACGGTATCGGCCTCGGCCAGACCCCGCCGTCGACCCCTCGTAAACGACCTGGCCCCCCTTCTCCCCCGATCCCGGTCCCAGCTCCACGACGTGGTCCGCCGCCCGGATCGCCATGGGGTCGTGCTCGACCACCACCACCGTGTTTCCCACGATCCTTGAGGCGAGCCGAGAAGATGGAGCAGGGCTGGCCGTGTCCCTCGGGTGGAGTCCGATGGTGGGCTCATCCAGGACGTAGAGGGCGTCCACCAGACTGGAGCCCAGGGAGTTGGCCAGGTTGATTCGTTGGGCCTCCCCCCCGAGAGGGTCCGGGTCTGGCGATCCAGCGTCAGGTACCCGAGGCCCACCTCCACCAGAAAATGAGACGAGCCCGGAGCTCTCGGAGGATTGACTCGGCGATGCGTGCCTCCATCTCCACCAGCTCCAGTCGCTCGGCCCAGAGATGGAGCTCCTCCAGGGGCAGCGGCGGAGATCTCGGCGATGTTCCGACCGGCCACCTTGACCTGCAGAGGCCTCCGGTCGGATCCGAGCCCCGCCGCACGCCCGGCAAGGCCGCGGACTCTGGTACTGCCGGAGGAAGACGCGGATGTACCGCTTGTAGCGCTTCGGCTCCCGGGAGCGGAGGAAGGGAATGACGCCCCTGAAGCCCGCTCCCGCCGTGGAGGACCACCTCCCGGAAATCCTCAGGGAGGCTCCTCCCAGGGCGCGTACAGGGACACGCCCCGATCCCTGGGTGAAGGCCCGGAGCCGGTCCTGCTCCCGGAAGTACCGCGGCTTGGTCCAGGGATCCACCGCCCCTTCCTGGATGGAGCGGCGAGGGTTGGGAATGATGAGATCCTCGTCGTACTCCAGCGTCGCGCCGAAACCCGTGCAGACCGGACAGGAGCCGTAGGGGTTGTTGAAGGAGAAGAGCTGGGGGGTCGGCTCGGGGAACTCCCGCTCCGGATGTCGCGGGCACCGGAAGTGCTCGGTGAAGTAGAGGCGCTCCTGCGGGAAGCCTTCCTGGTGCTCCCCGCGCCTCCGCCTCCGGGAATACCACCACGGACTCTCCCTCTCCCTCGGCGAATGCCGTACCCACCGAGTCGGCAAGCCGGTCCCTGATCTCAGGATCACTTTCAAGCGGTCCACGACCACCAGGAGCTCGGACGCCTCGGTGAGATCCAGCCCCACGGTCTCCGGATCCTCTGCTCCAGGGTCAGCCAGATCCATCATCCGCCCTCCGGCCAGGACCCGGAGGAACCCCATGGCGCGGAGGTTCTCCACGACCAACGCGTGGGTGACCCGCCCACTCAGGGCAGAGAGAGAAGGCAACGAGAATCCTGGTCCCCTCCGGGAGCGCCAGAGACCCGGTCCACGACGCCGGAAACCGTGTCGGGACGGACCTCCATCCCGCAATCGGGGCAGAAGGTCCGCCCCACCCGGGACCACAGAAGAGCGGAGGTAGTCGAAGACCTCCGTGGCCGTCCCCACGGTGGACCGACTCGATTTGGTGGGGTTCTTCTGCTCGATGGCCACCGCCGGGGCGAATTCCCTCGATGAGATCCACCGCGGGCTTCTCCATCCGGTCCAGGAACTGCTTGGCATAGGTGGAGAGGGATTCCACGTAACGCCGCTGTCCCTCGGCGAAGAGGGTGTCGAGGGCCAGGGAGGATTTCCCGGAGCCGGAGGGCCCGGTGATGACCGTGAGGAGCCCGCCGGGGGAGATCCAGGTCCAGGTTCTTCAGATTATGTTGCCGGGCGCCCCGGATTCGGATCCAGTGGTCCATCCCACGATCTTAGCTGAAGCACGGGTCCCGGGACACATGGGTGAGGGCCCCGGAAGCGGGTGTCGAGAAGTCAAGGTACCCACCGTTCCCTCCCCGGTTCACGTTTCGAGACCCTGGCATCCGCCTGTCCCCGCCCACTCCTTGACCCGACGACCCACCGTTTCTAGCTTTCCGGCATGATCAGTCAACGTTCCGGTAGCCATCACCATCATCACCACCCGGCCCCAGCGGGCCGTGCGGCGGAGGTGGTCTGCACCTGAGCGGGAGCTGACGCAGACCCGAATCGCCGCCGCGGCCCGTCTCGAGACGGGCCGCGGCTTCTTTGTGGGGGTGTTCAACCCCTCATGGAGGGAACCCCCGGCGGAGGAGATGTCCATTGTTGCGAATCGCGCTGCCCAACAAGGGCCGGTTGGCCGAGCAGGCCCTCGGCCTCTTCGAGAAGGCCGGCCTCAAGGCCGAGTCCCGGGCGGAACGCGCCCTGGTGGCCAGTCTCGGCGAGGATTTCCAGGCTATCTTCGTGAGGGCCCAGGACATTCCGGAGTTCGTCGCCGACGGCGCAGCCGACCTCGGCGCGACGGGGGCCGACCTGGTAGCCGAGGGGGGACGAGAGGTGGACGAACTCCTGGACCTCCGATTCGGACGGTGCCGCCTGGTTGTCGCCGCTCGGGAAGAGAGCGCCTTCTTCGAGGTGAGCTCCTTGGCGCCGGGAACCCGGGTGGCCACCGCCTTCCCCCGGGTGACCCGGGCCTTCTTCGAGGGCGCTGGGGTGGATGTCCGGGTAGCACCGGTAACCGGAGCGGCGGAGATTGCGCCGCACCTGGGGGTGGCTGACGTCATCGTGGACCTGGTTTCCACCGGTTCGACGCTCAGGGTGAACGGTCTCCGGGAGATCGCGACGATCCTGCACTCCACCGCCCGACTCATCTCCACGGGGGAGGCCTTGCGTGACCCCGGGAAGGGTCCCGTCATCAGCCAGCTGGTGGTGGCCCTGGAATCCGTGATTCGGGCCAAGACGAAACGGTACCTCATGGCCAACGTGCCCAGAGACCGTCTGGCCGAGGTCAGAGAGGTCATTCCCGGCCTTTCGGGCCCCACCATCGTGGAGATCCTGAACGGCGACGGCTGGGTCGCGGCCCACGCGGTGGTGGACGCCGACCGGATCTACCAGACGATCCACCGCCTGAAGGCCCTGGGTGCCGAAGGAATCCTGGTCACCCCTATCGAGCGGCTCATGCCCTGAGGCCCCCATGGAGATTCGATTCGACACCACCCTGGCTGCCCTCTCCGTCCCGGAACGAAACCGGCTCCTGGACCGCCGGCCGGCCGATTCCCCCGAGCTCGAGGACCGCGTACGGGGGATCCTCAGGCGGGTGAGAAGCGAGGGGGACACGGCACTTCTCGAGATGGCGAGGGCCTTCGACGGCGTGGATCTGAGGTCCCTGGAGGTTCCGACGGAGCGATGGACGGAGGCCGCCGAGAGGCTGGAGGGTCGGCTGCGACGGGACCTCGCCGAGGCTGCTGCAAACATCGCCGCCTTCCACCGAGCTCAGATCCCGGAGGAGATTCAACTTACGGTCCGACCAGGGGTTACGTTGGGTAGAAGATCGGTTCCCCTGGCCCGTGTAGGGGTGTACGCTCCCGGGGGGCGCGCCGCCTATCCCAGCAGCGTTCTGATGGGTGTGGTCCCGGCCCGGGTGGCCGGCGTGGAGGAGGTAGTGGTGTGCTCCCCACCCGGCGAGAGGGGCACACCCTCCGACGAAGTGATGGCCGCGTGCCTCATCGGGGGCGCCTCCCGGCTCTTTGCCATTGGCGGGGCCGGTGCCATCGGAGCTCTCGCCTTCGGAACCGAGTCCGTGCCCAAGGTGCACGCCATCGTCGGACCCGGGAACCGTTACGTGACCGAGGCGAAACGCCAGGTGGCCGGGGACCTGGTCATCGACTCCCCAGCCGGGCCCTCCGAGGTTCTCGTTCTGGCCGACGGCTCCGCGAGCCCTCGCCTCTGCGCTCTGGAATTGATCTGTCAGGCAGAGCACGATCCCGAAGCCTCCGTGGCCCTGGTCACGGACTCCCAGGCCCTGCTGACCCGACTCAGACCGGTCCTACGGGATGAGCTGTCCCGAGCACCCCGACGTCCTATCGCGGAATCCGCGCTGGCCGGGTACGGGGCTCTCCTCCTGGCCGGATCCTGGGCGGAGGCCTTGTCCTTCGCGCGGGCCTACGCCCCCGAGCATCTGGCCATCTATTCTCGAGATCCCAAGTCCGACATGGGAAAGGTGCCCACCGCCGGCACGGTCTTCCTGGGGGAGGCGGCGTCGGTTGCCTTCGGGGATTACATTACGGGGGCCAATCACGTGCTTCCCACGGGTGGCTTGGCGCGGTCCTTCTCCGGCCTCTCCACTCTCCATTTCCTCCGGATGTTCACCTGGCAGGAGATCACCCCGGAGGCCGCTGTGGCGATGGGCGATGCCGTGGCGAGGATGGCCGAGGCCGAAAACCTCCCGGGCCACGCCGAAGCCGTTCGGGCGAGGGGGACGAAGGCGTGAACGCCGGAGGCCCGCGTGATCGGAAGCGACGCATCAGCGACGACAAACTCGAAAGGGGACGGCAGGCGTGAACGGCCGTGGCCCACAGGAGAGATCCGAACCCATGTCGACGGGCGAGTCGGGATCCCAGCTCATGAACCCCGAGGTGCCTCCTTCCCGGTTCCCCCGCCCGGACTACCGGGAACTGGAGCCCTACGACCCGGCTCGAGTACCGGTCAGCGTGGACCTGAGCGACAACACGAACCTCTGGGGGCCACATCCCGCCGCGCTGGAGGCCGTGCACCAGGCCTCGGTGGATGACCTCAGGCGCTATCCGTCGGTGTACGCCGACGAGCTCAAGGCGGCCTTCGCCCGTCGGCACGGCGTGCCTCGGGAATGCGTGGTCACAGGATGCGGGAGCGACGACCTTCTGGACTCCGTCTTCAGGGCTGCGGCGGTTCCTCCCGGAAAGCTGTGCTTCCCCGACCCCACTTTCTCCATGGTCCAAAGCTTCGCCCGGATGAACGGCCTCGAGGTGAAGCGCGTCCCCTGGAGCAAAGCCCAGACGGACCCGGGGCGCTTGCTTCTCGACGAACCGGATCTGGTCTATATCTGCAGGCCCAACAACCCGACGGGCGGATCCGTCCCCCGGGAGTGGTTGCACGGGCTGCTCGCCTTGGGTGGATCCGCTGGACCCATCGTGGTACTGGACGAGGCGTACGCGGACTTCGCTCGGGACTCGTTCCTGGAGGAGGCTCCGGCGTCCCCACGCCTTCTGGTGGTCCGAACCTTCTCCAAGCTCTTCGGCCTGGCCGGACTCCGCGTCGGCGTCGGCGTCGCGTCTCCGGATCTCGTGCGGGAGGTGGAGAAATCCCGAGGCCCGTACAAGGTGAGCGGGCTGGCCACGTCCGCAGCGCTCGCGGTCCTGCAGGACACGTCATGGTGGGAGGAGCGGATCCTCCGGGAGACCCTTCAAAACCGGGACCGGCTCGCCGAGGAACTCCGGTTCCGGGGCCTCCGGCCGCTCCCTTCCCAGGCGAATTTCCTCCTCGTTCCTGTGGAACCGGCCAGTGCCACCGGGGTGAACCGGGCACTCCGGGAGCGCGGAGTCGCCTGTCGGCCGTTTCAGAACCTGCCCGGGGTCGGCGACGCTCTCAGGGTCACCGTGGGACCGTGGGAGTTGATGGAACGGTTCCTCTCGGCCATGGACGATCTCCTCGCGGGCGACGACGGGCCGGAGGGCGGTCCACGCGACCCGGACACCCGGGACAACGGGCCGCAGGAGGCGAACGGACGGGAGAGGGCACCGTGGTGAACCTCACCCTCTTCGACTACGGCGTGGGCAACCTCCACTCCCTGGCCAAGGGGCTGGAAGCGGGAGGCGCGTCGGTGAGCGTCTCCCAGGATTGGCGGAAGGCCCTCACCGCGAGGGCCCTCGTCCTCCCTGGCGTCGGGGCCTTCGGCGCCGCGGTGCATGCCCTGGATGGAGTGGTCGGCGAGATCCGAAAAGCGCTCGAGGACGGATTTCCCTGCCTGGGAATCTGTCTGGGGATGCAGATCCTATTCGAGGAATCCGACGAAGGCGCCGGAGGGGGAGTGGGCCTGTTTAGTGGCCGCGCGCGTCGTCTTCGGTCCAGGGTGGTACCCCAGATGGGATGGAACGATGTGGAGGTGCGCCCCGATCCTCTCTTCGAGGGGGTGGAAGGCCTGGTGGGCTACTTCGCGAACTCCTACGTGTGCGAACCCACGGACCCTGGAGTCGTGATAGCCACGTCCCGTTACGATGGGGAGCTCTTCGCGGCCGGCGTCCGAAAGGCCAACACCTGGGCCGTGCAGTTCCACCCCGAGAAGAGCTCGACACAGGGCCTCCGGATCCTCCGGAACTTCCTTGGGCAGATCCGGTGATCGCCGCGCCGGCCGTGGACCTCCGGCAGGGACGCTGCGTCCAGCTCGTGGGCGGCAGGCCCGAGGAGGAGCGAATTTCCCTTCCCGACGCCAAGGAGTGGGCGCTGCGCTGGTGGGAGACCGGGTTCGGGCATCTTCACGTCGTGGATCTGGATGCGGCCCTCTCCCTCGGGCACAACAGGGATCTCATGAGTGTCCTTCTTCGGGAGACTCCCGCAGTCGTCCAGGCAGGGGGGGGCGTTCGCAGCGAGGAGGACGTCGAGCTGATTCTGGGACTCGGAGCCCGCCGTGTAGTCGTCGGGACCCGGGCGGTCAAGGACCCGGAGTGGCTGGAGCTGGTGGCCATGAAACACCCGGGCCGCTTGATGGTCGCGGCCGACACCCGCGAAGGGCGGGTCCTCCTCGAGGGGTGGACCGAGGCCAGTGCGCTTCCCCTCCAGGCCCTCCTCGACCGCCTGGACCCCCTACCCGTGGGCGGGGTCCTCTGGACCGATGTCGCCCGGGAGGGTCGGATGGGCGGAGTCGATCGCTCGGCAGCCCGAGAAGTCGTTCGCGGGAGCAGGCATCCCGTCTGGATCTCGGGGGGCGTCTCCACCCTGGATGAGCTCCGGGCCCTTCGGGACGCGGGGGCCGCGGGCGTGGTGCTGGGCATGGCTCTCTACACGGGTCGTCTATCCCCGGAGGCTGTCGCCCAGGAGTTTGGAGCATGACCGAAGCCGTCACCCAGGAGTCCTGAGCATGACAAGACTTCGAAGAACTACCCGGGAGACCTCCGTCCACCTCTCGCTGGAGCTCGATGGAGGGGAGGTCCACGTGAGCACGGACGATCCCTTCCTCAGCCACATGGTCGAGACCCTGGCGCGCTACTCCGGCTTCGGACTGAAGCTCGAGGCCAAGGGCGACCTGCGACATCATCTGGTGGAGGACGTGGCCATCGCCCTGGGCCGGGCCCTCCGGAGGGAGACGCCCGCTGCCGCCGCCCGGTATGGATGGGCCCTCGTACCCATGGACGACGCTCTCGCTCAGGTGGCCGTTGATCTGGGGGGCCGCCCTTTCTACGTCGGACCCCTCCCGTCTCGGCTGTATCGGCACTTCCTCCAGAGCCTGGCCATCAACATGGAGGCCACGCTACACGTTCGCATCGTCCGGGGGGAAGATCGGCATCACATGGTGGAGGCCGCCGTGAAGGGTGTGGGGCTGGCTCTCCGCCAAGCCCTCCGAAGGGGAGATGAGGTCTTCAGCACCAAGGGGTCCGTCAGCCTGGAGTGGGAAGAGTGATGCTACGCTCTCGTATCGTCGTCTGCCTGGACGTGGATCACGGACGGGTCGTGAAGGGCACGAACTTCCGCGATCTGAGGGACGTCGGCGATCCCGTGGCCCTCGCCCGGCGTTACGAACGGGAAGGCGCCGACGAGGTCGTCTTTCTGGACATCTCGGCGTCTCCCGAGGGGCAGGGGGACGCTCCTGGGCACGGTCCGGCGAACCGCCGAGGCCCTCTTCATCCCCCTGACTGTGGGTGGAGGAGTGCGGAGCCTCGACGACATGGGTCGGCTCCTTCGGGCAGGGGCCGACAAGATCAGCCTGAACACGGCCGCCGTCCGGAACCCGGAGCTGATCGCCGAAGGCGCCGAGCGCTTCGGGAGCCAATGCATCGTGGCAAGCGTGGACGTGGCCCGAGACGGAGGCGGATTGGAGAGTCTACGTGGAGGGGGGAGGACAGCTACGGACCTCGACGGCCTCTCGTGGATTCAGGAATGCGTCCGAAGGGGGGCCGGCGAGGTGCTTCTCACGAGCATGGACCGGGATGGCGTCCGGACGGGATATGACCTGAAGCTCACCCGGGCCGTCGCCGAAAGCGTGTCGGTCCCGGTGATCGCTTCCGGCGGCGCGGGCTCGGCCGAGCACCTCCGGGACGCGTTTCTCGAGGGAAGGGCCTCAGCGGCCCTCCTCGCCGGGATCCTCCACGACGGGGTCACGACGATCAGTGTGCTCAAGAAGGCTCTCGCAGCATGGGGACTGCCAGTCCGATGAATCGCATGAAACCCAGGTCCGACCGAAAGGGTTCGGACTGCGGACGACCTCCGCGCCCTCTCTTTCGGGGAGCGGGGCCTCCTGCCCATCGTCGCCCAGGACGCTTCCACCCGCGAAGTCCTCGATGGTGGCCTATGCGAGCCAGGAGGCCCTGGAGCGGACGCTCGCGTCTGGGCAGATGCATTACTGGTCCCGCTCCCGTCAGGAGCTCTGGCACAAGGGCGCGACGTCGGGGAACGTCCAGGAGGTGGTCTCCCTCCACGCCGATTGCGACGGGGACACCGTCTTGGCTCTGGTGCATCCCCGGGGACCGGCCTGCCACACGGGAGAGACGACGTGCTTCGGGCAACTCGCCGGGGAGGGCGCAGCCGAAGGGGAGGTCGGAGACGAGTCGGCTCCGAACCCCGAAGGGACCCTCCCGTCCCTCTGGAAGGTACTGGAGGGCCGGGCCGCCCACCGGCCCACGAAGAGCTACACGGTCCGCCTTCTGGACGACGAGAATCTCCGGATAAAGAAGCTGGGCGAGGAGACTCGCGGAGTTGATCCTCGCCCTGTCGTCGGGAGACCAGCACACATCGCGGCCGAGGGAGGCGGACCTCGATGTACCACCTTCTCGTGGCCCTGTTGGCCCGTGACGTGACGCTCCGGGACCTGCTGGACGAGCTCGACGCTCGAAAAGGATGAACCCCAAAGCACCCATCCACGAAGAAGAGGCCCTGGGGAAGGCGTATGACGCCCGCCTCATGAGGCGGCTGCTGAGCTACCTTCGCCCCCATTGGTGGCTGGTGCTCGTGGCGGTGCTGGTGCTGGCGCTCTCCTCGGCCCTGGAGGTCGTTGGGCCCTGGCTGACCAAGATCGCACTGGACAACGCGATTCCGTCGGGGAACGGGCAGACTCCTCTCCTACCTGGCCATCGTGTTCCTGGCGACCATCGTCCTCGGCTTCGTCCTGCAATACGTCCAACGGATCCTCACGACCTGGCTGGGCCAGAGGATCATGTACGACCTCCGTCGACAGATCTTCCACAAGTTCCAGACCCTCGATCTCCGGTTCTATGACCGGAACCCGGTAGGACGTCTCATCACCCGCATCACCAGTGACGTGGAGACCCTGAACGAGTTGTTCAGCTCGGGTATCGTCACCGTGTTCGGGGACGTGTTCACGTTGGGGTTCATCGTCGCCGCCATGCTGAAGATGGATTGGCGCCTCGCCCTCGTCGCCTTCAGCGTCCTTCCCTTCGTGGGGTGGGCCGCCTTCCTCTTCCGGGCTCGGGTCCGGACCGCCTACCGGGACATCCGCGTGCGACTGGCCCGTATCAACGCCTTCCTCCACGAGCGATTCACGGGAATGGGGGTCGTACAACTCTTCAACCGCGAGGAAGCGGATGCCCGCCGCCACCACGAGATCAACCAGGACTACCTGGAGGCCCACCTCCGGTCCATCACCTACTACGCTCTCTTCTTCCCGGTCATCGAGCTGTTCACCGCCATCGCCCTCGCGCTGATTCTCTGGAGCGGAGGCGCCTCCATCCTCCAGGGAACCGCCACCGTGGGGGTGATCGCCGCCTTCCTCCAATACGCCCGCAGGTTCTTCAGGCCCATTCAGGATCTTTCGGAGAAATACAACCTCCTCCAGGGCGCCATGGCTTCCTCGGAGCGGGTCTTCAAGCTCCTGGACCGGGAACCCCTCATCACCGATCCTCCGCATCCCCGGCCCCTCCCGTCTCCCCCAAGAGGGGAGATCGAGTTCAGAGACGTATGGTTCGCGTATGGTGAGACCCAAGAGGGTGAGCCCGACTGGGTGCTCGAGAACATCACATTCAAGGTGCAGCCCGGTGAGAAGGTGGCCATCGTAGGTCACACCGGCGCGGGAAAGACCACACTCATCAACCTTCTGATGCGCTTCTACATACCCCAGAAGGGGGCGATCCTCCTGGACGGCGTGCCCATCGACCAGGTCAGCGCCCGCGAGCTCAGAAACCGAATCGGGCTGGTCCTGCAGGATGTCTTCTTGTTCAGTCGGGACGTGGCCTACAACCTCCGCCTCGGCTCAACCGCCATCGGGAGTCAGCAGCTCACGGAGGCGGCCCACAGGGTCGGAGCCGACCGCTTCATCAAGCTGCTCCCCAAGGGCTTCCAGCAACCCCTTGGGGAGCGGGGCGCCTCTCTGTCCGTGGGAGAACGGCAGCTTCTGTCCTTCGCCCGCGCCCTCGCCTTCGACCCTGGCATCCTGATCCTGGATGAGGCCACCAGCTCCGTGGACTCGGAGATCGAGGCTCAAATCGAACGGGCCACCCAGGAGCTGATGAAAGGGAGGACCTCCCTCGTCATTGCACACCGCCTTTCCACGGTCCAGGGTGCCGATCGGATCCTCGTCTTCCACCACGGCGAGCTGAGGGAGACGGGGACCCACCAGGAGCTCCTGGCGAAGGGCGGACTGTACGCCCGTCTCCACGAGCTCCAGTTCGCTTCCCTGGCCGCTTCCTGAATGGGGACCTAACCTCCCGACGGCACTCGGCTGGTGTCGGGAATTGGAACCGCCGGCAGCGCCCTACCGCGGGGCTTGCCGCCCACCAAGGGGAGGGTCCCCGTTTGTGACCCGAGGGTGTCGGGAGGAGAGGCCTCCGCAGCCTTCTCCTCCTCGCCAAGGACCTGGAAGCGCTTGGACACGGCCACCACCTTGCCACCCACCCGGATGACAGGCTCCAGCCAGGACGGCAGTCCCCGCTTCGGAATGAGGGCGGCCTCGGTATAGCGGCTCCCCGGGTTCCAGAGAACCCACTCCTCGACGCCGGCGTCGTACGCCGCCTGAATCTGAGCCCGGATCTCAGGAGCGCCGTATTGGGGCTCGCCGAGGGAGAAGTCCTGCAACCAGGGACGCACGGACCCTGCGCCGGCCACCGCCGCGGACCGGCTCACGGCGTCGCGAAGGGCCCGACGCACGATTTCGTAGGGGTAGGCGTTGGGGCTCTGAAATCCGAAGCTGCCCGGCCAGTAGTGGGACGGGTACACCATGGGGAGGGCCACATCCACCTGGTCGATGAGCGATTCCCAGAGCTGCCCGATGCCCACATCCCGTCGGTAGGATGTCGTGACCCCGAACACATCCGCCGTCATCTGGACGCCTTCCGGCCTGAGCCGTTCCCGGGCGTAGCCCAGGAAGGACCGGATCGCGTCGGTCTTCGAGCGCCCGTCCGCCCCGGGATACACGGCCCGGGCCAGAAGCTCCTCAGGGGCGTCGGGAAAGCGCACGTAGTCCCACTGGATTTCGGGGAATCCTGCCCGGGCGACCTCGCGGGCCAGGGCGATATGATAATCCCAGACCCGGGAGTCCTGGAGATTGAGCCAAACGACGCTGTCCTGGTCGATCCACACACCACCGGCGGAATCCTGGATGGCCAGGTCGGACCGCCCCTTGGAGAGGACCGGATCCTTGGCCACCACGATCCGGGCGATGGGGTAGATTCCCGCATCCCTCAGTCTGCGAAGGAGGCCGGGGAGATCCCGGATCCTGATCTCTCCCGTCGCCCCCACTTCCCGAGCCAGGGGTACCTGGCTGTCATGGCTCACGTAGCCCGACGCATCCTTGATGTCGATCACGAAGGCGTTGATTTCCGTGCGCCGAGCCAGGGCGATGAGAGCCTCCCTCCGGCGAGCGGATCCCGCCGTCCAGGCATTCAGGTAGATCCCTCGGATTCGCTCGGGGCGAGGAAAATCCTCCGGCGAGAGGGGACGGCCGGTGTCTTCTCCGTCGGAGGCTTCGGCCGAGGGCACGGCGGCTCCGTCCTCGTTCTCGGCGTCCACCGGCGCCACGGGCTGAACGGCGGCCCGAACCTCCTCGAGGCTGCCCGGATCCGGCGCCGGAAGGGAGTCGGAGGAGGAGCGGGCCATCTCGCCGGGGGAGGATTGCGTTTCATCGGCCGGAGCCGAGCCATCGCACCCCGAGAAGACCGGGGAAAGCAGCAGGAGAAGGAGAGGGAGGACGAATCGCATTGAAATCCTGACATTGAAATCTCGTCCTCGAGGGGTTCATGTTGCGGCGTGCGCCACAGTTGACGGTCCCATCGAGGAAGGGGCACAACCCGGCTCTCCGGAAAATATAACCCCCCCGGGCTGTGCGAACCTCGGACAATCTCTGAGGTATTCGAAGAAAGCGAGAGCCGAGTCCCCTCCAATTCATCTCGACAAGGGAGGATTTTCGTGGATCTTGCAGTCCTGATTGCCCTCGAGAGCAGCGGCGGGGCCTGATTGATGGCAAGCGCCCGCGGCGGCCAGGAGATGGATGGGCAGGGCCGGTCCCGGACCTCCCGCTGGATCCCACGCCCCCTTCTCATCGCGGCCGTGCTACTCATGGCGTCACTCATGTTCTTCAGCTGCTCCGGTTGCTCCCCCGTGTACGTGGCCCGAGCCGGGTGGACGGAAATGAAGATCCTGGCCGGGCGCAGGCCCCTGGAGGAGGTCATCCAGGACCCTTCCACCGATGCCGAGACCCGGCGCAAGCTCCTCTTGGCACGGCAAGCTCGCTCCTTCGCCATCCACATGCTGGACCTGAACGCGGGCGACTCCTACACCAGCTTCACCCAGCTCGACAGCGATACCCTGGCGTGGGTACTCTCGGCGGCCTACAAGGACCGGCTGGTGTCCAAGACATGGTGGTTCCCCATCGTGGGGCGGGTGCCGTACAAGGGGTACTCCAGCCACGGCGCCGCCGAAAAGGCCGAGGAGAAGCTCGAGAAGCAGGGCTTCGACACCCTCCTTCGCACCACCTCTGCCTTCAGCACACTGGGGTGGTTCGCCGATCCGCTGCTTTCGTCCATCCTCCGCTACGACGACGTGGAGCTGGTGGCCACGATCCTCCACGAGCTGGCCCATAACCAGCTCTTCGTTCCCGGACACGTTCGGTTCAACGAGAGCTACGCCACATTCGTCGGGCAGGTGGGAGCCATCCGCTTCTTCTGCGGCCTGCAGGGCCAACAGCAGACTCCCCAATGCGCTTCCGCCCAGAGGCGCTGGAAGGAGTACATGGCCTTCTCCGCCTTCCTGGACCGCTTCGTGCCGAGGCTCCAGGCCGTCTACGACTCTACGACCCTTTCCCTGGAGGAGAAGATCGAGGGACGGCGCGCCCTGATGGTGGAGGAGAGGTCCGAGCTGGGCGTTCCGGGCGGGAGGACGCCTCTCCCCTGGTGGCTTCCTTCCTCAACCAGCCCCTCAACAACGCGATTCTCCTGTCCCGAATGCGGTATTTCCACAGGCTTTCGGGCTTCGATGCCCTCCTTCGGGAGCACGAGGGGGACCTGGCGGAGACCGTCGCCTACATGACGGCGACCGTCAAGACGCTACCGGACCCCTTCGACGTCCTTCCGTCCACCGGGCTCCAGAACGAGGGCCCGGCCGGCTGAGGCCAATCCCAACGGAGCCCCCGAGAAGAAGATCTGGCGGAGGCCGCGCGGGCCGACCCGACGGTCCCGTTGAACCGTGCCCCCCACACGGCTAACTTGGCGGTTTACCATTGCTACGGCATCCGGTCGTCACGGGACACCGGTTCGTCAGCTCAAGAAACGCGCGAAACGATGGCACAGGATCGGACGGACGGCTACCAGCCCGGGGCCGTCGAGCGAAAATGGCAAGCGATCTGGGAGGAGCAGGGGACCAACCGCTTCACCCGCGAGGAGCTGCTGGTAGCGCCGCAGCCGTTCTACAATCTCATGATGTTCCCCTACCCCTCCGCCGAGGGGCTCCACGTGGGCAACATCTATGCCTTCACGGGCGCCGACGTCCACGGGCGCTACCAGCGCCTGACGGGGACAGGACGGTGTTCGAGCCCATCGGCTTCGACGCCTTCGGCATCCACTCGGAGAACTTCGCCCTGAAGCGGGGGATCAATCCCATGGATCTGACCCCATCGCAACGTGGCGAACTTCACCCGGCAGCTCCGGCGCATCGGAGGAATGTTCGACTGGCGATCACACCGTCAACACCTCGGATCCCGCCTACTACCGGTGGACCCAGTGGATCTTCGTCCAGCTCTTCAAGGCGGGCCTGGCGGAGCGGAAGGAGGCCCCCGTCAACTGGTGCCCGTCCTGCAAGACCGTGCTGGCCAACGAGCAGGTCATCGCCGGGGCTCTGCGAGCGGTGCGGCACCCCGGTGGAGCAGCGCCGCATCGCCCAGTGGTTCTTCAAGATCACGGAGTACGCCCAGCGGCTGCTGGACAACCTGAGGACCATCGACTGGTCCGAGACCACCCTGAAGGCCCAGGAGAACTGGATCGGCCGAAGCGATGGTGCCATTCTGCGCTTCCCAGTGCTCCCACAGAGCGCCGCGGGCGCTCCCGTTCGGAAGGGGCCGGCGCCGGCATGCAGGGCGAAGGCCGGAGCCACCGGTCATCTCGGTCTTCACCACCCGCCCGGACACCGTCTTCGGAGCCACCTACATGGTCCTGTCTCCGGAGCACCCGCTGGTGCCCGTCCTCACGAGCCCGGATCGTCGGCGCCAGGTGGAGGCCTACCAGGCGAAGGCCGCCAAGATGGACCTGGTCGCCCGGCAGAAGACGGACAAGACCAAGACCGGGGTCTTCACGGGAGCCTATTGCGAGAACCCGGCCACGGGTCAGCCCGATTCCCGTGTGGATCGCCGACTACGTGCTCATCGAATACGGTACGGGCGCCATCATGGCGGTGCCCGGACATGACCAGCGCGACTTCGAGTTCGCGCAGGATCTTCGACCTGCCCATCCCCCGGGTGGTGGCGGGCCCCGGTGAAGACGCCGGGACGCCCCTGGAGGAGGCCTACGCGGGGGACGGTGTCCTGGTGAACTCCGGCCGCTTCGACGGCCTTCCCTGGCAGGAAGGTGCGCGAGCCATCGTGGCCTGGCTGGAAGAGCAGGGCCTTGCCGAGGCGAAGGTCAACTTTCGACTGCACGATTGGTGCATCTCACGCCAACGGTACTGGGGGCCGCCCATTCCCGTGATCTACTGCGCGGAGTGCGGCCCCGTGGCCGTGCCGGAGGACGACCTGCCGGTGGTCCTTCCCCGCGCTGGAGGATTTCAAGCCGGACGACTCGGGAGTCAGTCCCCTGGCACGGGTGGAGGCCTGGTACCGGACCTCCTGCCCTGAGTGCGGAGGGGAAGGCCGTCGCGAAACCGACGTCTCCGACACCTTCCTGGACTCGTCCTGGTACTTCCTCCGCTACCCGTCCACCGACCGGGAAGACATCGCCATGGACCCCGAGATCACCCGGCGATGGCTCCCCGTGGACTGTTACATCGGTGGTGAGGAGCACGCGGTCCTCCATCTACTCTACGCCCGATTCGTCACCATGGCGCTCCGGGACATGGGCCTCCTCGACTTCGACGAGCCATTCTCGAAGTTCCGGAAGCACGGCCTCATCATTCGCGAAGGGGCCAAGATGTCCAAGAGCAAAGGCAACGTCGTGATCCCGGATCCCATCATCGAGGAGTTCGGGGCCGACACCTTCCGCACCTACCTCATGTTCCTGGGGCCCTTCTCGGAAGGGGGGGATTACCGGGACGAAGGCATCCAGGGGCCCTTCGGGTTCCTGCACCGGCTCTTCGACACGGTGATTGCGGCGGCAGGGGTGGAGGGCGAAGAGGCCTTTCCGGATCCGGCGGTGGAGCGGAAGCTGCATCAGACCATCCGGAAGGTGTCCGAACAGGTGCCCAACCTCCAGTACAACACGGCCATCGCGGCCATGATGGAGTACCTCAACGCCGTCCGCACCGGGGGTAGGCAAGCGGCCCGGGCCGAAGTGGAGCCCCTGGTGCTTCTCGTGGCCCCCTTCGCCCCGCATCTCGCCGAGGAGCTGTGGGAGCGCCTGGGCCATTCCGGATCCATCTTCGAGTCGGGAGGCTGGCCGAGCTTCGACCCGGATAAGGCCGCGGAGGAGACCGTCCAGATCGCCGTACAGGTGAACGGGAAGCTACGGGGCACGGTGGAGGTTCCCGCCGGAACCGGCCAAGAGGAGGTGGAGGCCCTGGCCCGTGCCGAGGAGAACGTCGACCGTCACCTCGCGGGACGTCACGGTTCGACGCGTCATCTTCGTGCCGGATCGCTTCATGAACTTCGTCGTGGGATAACGACCCAAACAGGCGTACGGACCCGAACCGGGGCGGCGCCGCAATCCTGGAGACACACCGAATGCCCTTGCCGGATCCCGAGCGCCAGCCGTTTGACCGAGACCAACACCTCGTGGACGCCATCCGTGTCCTCTCCATGGACGCGGTCCAGAAGGCCAATTCCGGACACCCGGGAGCCCCCATGGGCTTGGCGGCCCTGGGATACGAGGTCTGGACGCGGCATCTCCGGCACAACCCGATGGACCCCAGCTGGCCGGACCGGGACCGATTCGTCCTGTCGCTGGGCCATGGGTCCATGCTCCTCTATTCCCTCCTCTACCTCACCGGGTACGACCTGACGCCTGGAGGACCTGAAATCCTTCCGGCAGTGGGGGTCCCGGACGCCCGGGCCATCCCGGAGTTCGGGTACACTCCCGGCGTGGAGACGACCACGGGGCCTCTGGGGCAGGGCGTGGCGAACTCGGTGGGCATGGCCCTGGCGGAGCGGTGGCTTGCCGGACCGGTTCAATCGTTCCGGGCACACGCGTCGTGGACCATTTCACCTACGTGTTCTGCTCCGACGGCGACCTCATGGAGGGGATCTCCCACGAGGCCGCGGAGATGGCAGGACACCAGAAGCTCGGCAAGCTCATCTGGATCTACGACAGCAACCGACATCTCCATCGAGGGAAGCACGGACCTGGCCACGTCCATCGACCAGGCGATGCGGTTCCGGTCCTATGGCTGGCAGGTGCTCCGGGTGGACGACGGGAACGACCGGGCTGCCATGGCCGCGGCCCTCGGGGACGCCCGGGCCAACATCGAGCAGCCGACCCTTGTCGTTCTACGGACTCAGATCGCCTTCGGCAGCCCCAACAAGGCTGGAAGCGAGAGCAGCCACGGAGCGCCCCTGGGGGAGGAGGAGATCAGGGCCACCAAGGAGAACCTGGGCTACCCCTCCCTGGAGCCGTTCTACGTCGATCCGGAGGCCCTCGCCTGGTGCCGGGAGGAATGCCAGATCCGAGGGCGAAAGCTCCAGGACGATTGGGAGGAGCGCTTCGCAGCCTACCGGGAGGCGTTCCCGGCGGAGGCCGACGAGCTCGAGGCCATGATGGCCGGCGAGCTCCCGGAGGACTGGGACGCGGACGTTCCGGAGCTGGCCGTGCTCGAGAAGCCGCAAGCCACCCGGGCGTCCTCGGGCGTGGTCCTCCAGGCGCTCGCCGCCCGGATTCCGAACCTCCTCGGGGGATCCGCCGACCTGGCCGGCTCGAACAAGACCGACATCAAAGGAGGCGGAGACCTCCTGGCGGAAAGCCCGGGCGGAAGGATCATCCACTTCGGGGTGCGGGAGCACGCCATGGCCTCGCTGCTGAACGGCATGGCCCTCCACGGGGGGATCCGCCCCTTCGCCGGCACCTTCCTGGTCTTCTCCGACTACATGCGTCCGGCCATCCGGGTGGCCGCCCTGATGGGGGTCCCCGTCATCTACGTCTTCACCCACGACTCCATCGGATTGGGTGAGGACGGCCCGACCCACCAGCCGGTGGAGCACCTCCTCGCCCTGCGGGCCATACCCAATGTCCTGGACCTGCGCCCCGGGGATCCCGCCGAGACCGCCGTGGCGTGGAAAGTGGCCGTGGAACGCCGGAGCGGGCCGTCGTTCCTGTCCCTGACCAGGCAGGGAGTCCCCTCCCTGGAGCGAGACCACGAGGAAGGTGCGGAGGGTCTGAGGCGGGGAGCCTACGTGCTCCAGGAGGCATCCACCGGCGAACCCGATCTCATCCTGATCGCAAGCGGTTCGGAGCTGCATCTGGCCGTGGAGGCCCGGGCCACGCTCGAGGCTCGAGGGATCCCCACGAGGGTCGTGAGCCTGCCCAGCTGGTTCCTCTTCGCCGCCCAGGACCGGACCTACCAGGAAAGAGTGCTTCCCCCCCGGGTGACGGCCAGAGTGTCGGTGGAAGCGGGAACCAGCGTGGGATGGGAGCGCTGGTTGGGAGCGGGAGGAATCGCCATCGGCCTGGACCATTTCGGGGCCTCAGCGCCGTGGAAGGTCCTCTACGAGGAATTCGGAATCACGCCTTCAAGAGTGGTGGAGGAGGGCGTGGCCGCGGTTCGGAGGCGGGTCGTCCCCGCGACGCCTTCAGCCGATCAGGAGGAGCTGGTCGTCGGCTAAGAGCCCGATCGGAAAGGGGAGCCCATTCAGGAGAGACCGATGCCCGGGTGGGAGATTCTCCTCAAAAAGACCCCCCAACGGGGATCGTCCCGGATCTCCGGTCGGACCCCACAACAATCGATGGGGATCCAGGACATCCAGATATGCCTCCCTTCCACAGCCTCCTCCAGCACATCGAACAAGACCTCCATAGGCGCAAGGGCAGCGTACTCGAAGAGAAGGTGGGGGCGGCTGAGAATGGTCTGGTCCACGATTTCATCCAGCAAGGCAACCGCCTCGGCCTTGGCGCTGGATTCTCCTCCGAGGGCCTCCACCAGGAGGCCGATGCGACCGGTACCGGGGTACCCGAGGCGGGCGAAGAACTCCGACATTAGCTCCGCCGCTCTGCCCAGGTCCACCGGCTCCCCCAGGGCATAACTGATGGCCAGATGTTCGAGGGCCCACGGAATAGCGGGCTCGATCTCGAGTGCCCGCTGGAATGCCCACCGAGCCTCCTCGACAAGGCCCGCATCCCACAGTCTGTTCCCCACGGACCACATCACTCCGCTGGACCTGGGATCCATGGCCAGCACGAGATGGGCCTGCTCCACTCCTTCTTGAATCCTCCCGAGCCCGGAAAGCAGGGAAGCGTAGTAGAGGCGCGTGAGTGCGTCTCCCGGTTTCAACCGCAGCGATTCCAGGTAATGCCATTCGGCCCTGGCCCAGTCCCATTCCAGGAACTGGAGAAAGAGACCCATGGCCGCGTGGACCTCTCCGAGGCCGGGATCGAGCTCCATGGCCCGACTGAGGGCGGCTCGCGCCTCCTTCCTGACATTCTCGGGCGCCATGGTCAGATCGTAGATGGGGAGGAGGACGAGTGCCTCTCCGAGACTCGAGTGGGACAGGGCGAAGCGGGGATCCTCCCTGATGGCGGCTCTGAAGTATTCGATGGACTCCTGGAGCTTCTCTTTCGAGAACTGGGACAGACGGTTCCGCCCAATCATGTACAACTCGTATGCGGTTAGGCTATCTGTCGGCCTCAGTGCGAATCTGGCTTGCTCTTCAGCGGTCAGCCTCGCCCCTACATCATGCACGATTCTCCTGGCAATCTCGCCCTGCATGTCGATGACGCCCCCGAGAGCGAGCGTTGCGTCAAAGGCCCCCACCCAGATCTGCTTGCTGGACCTCCCCTCGAGTAGGCGGAACGTTACCCGGATCCGGTCGTTCTCCTTCAGCACGGTGGATTCGCCCAGATACGCGACATTCAGCTCCTGGGCGATTCTGGACGGCGGTGCCGGATGGTCTCTGTACCAGAGTACGGACGATCGCCCCGTGGGGACGATGCCCGAGACCATCTGGAGCTTCGTGATGATGGCATCGTGCAGGAGATCAGCGTAATAGGCATCCTCGGCCCGAGGACTGAGGTTCTCACAGGGGAGCACGGCGATTCCTGGCCGTGGATCGTCCAATGCCCCGAGCGGTGGAGCGGGTCGGGTTTGCTCCTTGGTCTCCGCGAACCCTCGGGCTCGGGAGTCTACCTCCTCTAACTCTCCCCTTCGGACCACCCTTACCAGGGCTTCGGTCTCCGGTGCCGGCTCCACTCCCAGCTGCTCCCCGAGGAGCATCTCGAACCTCTGGTAGAATCGAAGCGCCGCCCCCCGATCCCCGGCGAGGGCCAGGGCTTTGACGAACTCCCTCACCGGGCTCTCGTCCGTGGGCACCAACTCCAGCGCACGCTGAGCCATTCGCCCAGCCACCACCGGCGATCCCGCTCGGATGAGCTGGTGCGCGTACTGCCACGAGGCGCCGGCCGCCGCCTCTCTCAGGCGCACCCTCTCCCGGTCGACCCAGTCGGTGAAGCCAGGCGCTCCCTTCACGTGGAGGCCGTCCAGGAACTCCCCCGTGTAGAGTTCCAGCGCTCCTGGATGATCCTCATTCTTGAGAGCCTCCTGGAAGGCCAGCGCGTCGCATCGAACGTGCCGTGGGTCAGCCCCCACCTCTCCGGTTCCCCGAGCCAACAGCACCCCCCGACCTACTCTCTTCCGCAGGAAGGTCAGCGCCTGGCTCAAGGAGTTGCGCCCATGGATCTGGTCCGCCTCTGGCCAGAAGAGGGCGAGGAGCGAATCGCGCCGGTGAAGCTCCCCCGGGCGAGAAAGGAGCAGGTAGGCCAGAAGGGCCACCCGCTTTGTCTGGACCAACACCGACCCCAAAGGTGACCCCTCGGCGTCCCGAAGGTCCAGCGCACCGAAGGCTCTCAGCTCGAGCATGTTGTCAGAGTCCGGGTCGTCGGCAAGTTTGTTCAGAATAGAAGCAACAATGGACCGCGGTCAACGCTCGGTTCCCGGCCCTCCAGCCCTCTACCGGCCGTGGATGTCACAGCTCCCGGGAGGGACCCGGTCTCTCCATCGCCATCCATCCCTTTCCCACTGTCCTGAGACTCGTTTTGGGTTCGGTATCAATGGACCTGCTTGGCGCCATGGCGCATCTTCCCCATACCAGCTCCCCTCGAAGGAGCTGGAGGGGAGGAGGGGTCGCCTCCCCATGCCCTCCACCGGCCGGTGGGCAACCGCCCCGTTGCCCACCACATTTCGACGGGGGCCAGTGCCCCCCTTAGCCCGATTCCCGATCCCCCGTCAAGGGGCCTCCCGTACGTTGATTTGTAGACGAGTGCTGCGAGTAGAGTGTGAGTGACGGCTACCGACACGCCCCTCGGTCTTCGCAACCTCCACCCCCGGGCTCGTAACCGATGGCTCAGAGCCCTGCCCGGCCCTTGTCCGTGAGGTAGTAGAGTCCCCCGTCCTCTCGAACCAACCCCATCTCAGCCAGCTCTCGGAGGTTCCCCCGGAGCATGAACAGGGGGACTTTCAGGAGCGTCATGATTTCTTCCGGCAGCAGCGGGCCATCGGAGAGACTCGTCAGCAGCCGCCTCGCCGTGACCGTCAATGTCCCGTCCGGATCGACACAAGCCATTCCAGCCCTCGCTGTCCAAGGTCTCGGTGAATCGAAACCCAAGATAGCATCGTCCAGCCCTACGAGCCCGGAAACGGTGGCTCGTATCGCGGACCCAGCCCCCTCCAAACCCTTGCGTGAAGGAGTGTTGCTACTACTATTGTCATAGTTGTTACGAAATGCCCGGGTGTTTGGCTGACCCTCACCCTCGCGGCAAGGGTGGCCTGAGGTGATTTGGATCAGCCGCTTTGGTCCTGCATCCCCAACCAGGAAGGGGGTACGGAATGCGTGCCGAGACGGGTGGGAGCGAAATCGTCGCCAGCGCCAACGAGAGGTTCAAGCACTCGTTCGGCACGTGGCTCTGGGGATCGCTGATCCTCGCCACGGTAATCCATTTTTGCGCTTTCTACTTCTTCCCGAGCCTCCAGGCCGCCGACTTCGCCTATGAGTCTGACGAGGCTGAGATCATCGACCTTCCGCCGGAGATCAAGATTCCGCCGCCCCCGCAGGCCATCGCCCGCCCGGCGACCCCCGTCATCGCCTCGGCGGCCATCGACGAAGACATCACCATCGCCCCCACCACCTTCGAGGACAATCCGGTGGAACAGTTGCCGCCGCCGCCGAGCGCGGAGGCCGTGCAAACGGACCTGGCTACCGCACCGACATTCACCCCTTGGACGGTGAAGCCCGACATTCAGAACCGCGCCGAGCTGGAGCGGGCCATGGAACGGGAATATCCGGCCATCTTGCGTGATGCCGGCATCGGGGGAACCGTGATCGTCCACTTCTTCATCGACGAGGAGGGGATCGTTCAGAACTCCCTCATCGCCGTCTCTTCCGGGCACAAGGACCTCGACGAGGCGTCCTTGAAGATCGCGCCGATCATCCGATTCACGCCCGCCCTCAATCGGGACAAGCGGGTACCGGTCTGGATCCAGATTCCCATCGTGTGGAGGGCGAAGTAATCAGCGGCCGACGGGCAGCGAAGATTCCCCTCGAGGGCCCCGTCGATCCCTCCCCGGTCAGGACGCCTCTCTTCGGTCTCGGGCGTCGGTGGCCTTAGATTGCGTGCGGGCAATCCGGCCTCCTTCAGCTGACCGTATCGGCGCGGGCGCGTTGGGAGCACCTCATGGAACCTCTGGTGGTCATCGTCTCGAACCGGGGCCCTTTCTCCTTCAGAAGGACTTCGAACGGGTCATTCCGCGTGGAGAGGGGCGCGGGCGGCCTGGTCACGGCGCTGGGAGCCCTTGCCGAAAGACACGACGTCCTGTGGGTGGCCGCCGCCATGGACAGGGACGACCGAGCCTGGGTCGATGAGCAGCCAGACGCAGCCCAGCAGGTCGAGGGGGTTTCACTGCGCCTGATCAAGCCGCGGGAGGAGGCCTACCAAGGCTACTACAACGTAATCTCAAACCCGCTGCTATGGTTCATCCAGCACCAGCTATGGGATACCCCTCGCGATCCCAGCATCACCCAGGAGACATGGGATGCATGGGAAACGGGCTACAAGCCAGTGAATCGGGCCTTCGCGGCGGTGGTGGCCGAGTCCGTGGAGCACGAAGATCGCCCCATCGTCGTGCTGGTGCAGGATTATCAACTCTATCTGGTGCCCCACTATCTGCGGGAGCTCCTGGGAGACGGCGTTCAGATCCAGCCGTTCATCCACATCCCCTGGCCCGGACCGGATGCGTGGCGCGTTCTGCCCACTCAGATGCGCGGCGCCATTCTGACCAGCCTCCTGACGGCCGATCGAGTCGGCTTCCAGACCGAGAAGGACGCCTTCAACTTCGTGGAAACCTGTCGGTTCTACCTGAAGGGAGCCCACTCCTACGGGGCACGCGATTCCATCGAATACAACGGTCGCGAGGTCAGAGCCGTCGCCTACCCCATCTCCATCGACACGGAGAAACTGGAGAGCATCTCCGGAGAGCCGCAGACCCATCTTCTCAAGACGCAGTTCTACAATTTCATCGGGGACCGCAAGCTCATTCTGCGCGTCGATCGCATCGAGCCGAGCAAGAACATTCTCCGGGGCCTCGAAGCGTACCGCACGCTGCTCGAGAAGCACCCCGAGCACCGGGGCAAGGTACAGCTCATGGGCCTACTCGTCCCCTCACGCATGGAAGTGACCGAGTACAAGGATTACATGCGGGACGTCATGTCCGAGGCGGGAATGATCAACGCCAATTACAGCACACCCTACTGGGAACCGGTTCGCATCGTGGTGGGAGACAACTACGACCGGGCCATCGCCGCCATGGAGCTGTACGACGTGCTCCTGGTCAATCCGTTGGCCGACGGCATGAATCTGGTGGCAAAGGAAGGCGTCCTGGTCAACCAGCGGGATGGGGTGCTGGTTCTTTCGGAGTTTGCCGGTGCGTTCTACGAGCTCGGTGACGAGTCCCTCACGGTCTCGCCCTTCGACATCTTCGGGACCGCCGAGGCGCTCCACCAGGCCCTTGGCATGCCACCGGAGGAGAAGCGCCGGCGGGCCGAGGCACTGCGCGCCATTGTCAAGAGGGCGAACATCCGGAACTGGTTTCACGACCAGGTGGACGACGCCGTGCAGGCACTCGAGGGCCGGTCCGGAGAGGAGCCCGCCACCGGGGACTGAGGCACCCAACCATATCCCGGCCGCGCCTGAACACCCGCCGGAGGCGGGACCCGATGTGGACATGGAGGGAGGGGACTCTCTTGCCTGAGCTGCCCGAAATCGAGCTTTACCTCCACGCGCTGCGACCCAGGATCGTGGGGCAGCCCCTGGAGAAGGTACGGATGCGTTCTCCCTCGCTACTCCGGACCCACTCCCCCCCCGTGTCGTCCATGGAGGGGAAGACGGTCCAGGGGGTCAGCCGTCTCGGAAAACGCATCGTCTGGGAGTTGGACGACGAGCTGTTCGCCGTGTTCCACCTCATGGTGGCAGGGCGTTTCAAGTGGCGGAATCCCGGCGTGGCGGTGCCGCGGAAGGGAGCCCACGTGGCCTTCGATTTTCCCACGGGGACGCTTCTCATCACCGAGGTGGGCACGAAGAAGCGGGCGACCCTCCATGTGGTCCGTGGAAGGGAGGGGCTGGCGGCGCACGATCGTGGAGGCCTGGAGGTGCTGGAAGCGGACCTTCCTGCGTTCCGGGCGGCCCTCCTGAGAGAGAATCGGACCGTGAAGCGTGCCCTGACCGACCCACGACTCATTAGTGGAATCGGCAATGCCCACTCCGACGAGATCCTTCTCTACGCCCGCCTCTCGCCGGTGCGCCTCACACGCCAGCTCTCGGACCCGGAGCTCGAGCGTCTCTTCGCAGCTGCCCGAAGCTCGCTCCGCGGGTGGACGGAGCGTCTCCAGAACGAGGCCGGAGACCGGTTCCCGAACAAAGTCACGGCGTTCCATCCGGCGATGGCGGCCCACGGGAAGTACGGGAAGCCCTGCCCGGTCTGCGGAGCCCCGATCCAGCGAATCGTCTACGCGGACAGAGAAACCAACTACTGCCCCGGGTGCCAGACCGGGGGCAGGCTCCTCGCCGACCGCTCCCTTTCACGACTTCTCAAGGAAGACTGGCCCCGGACGGTGGAAGAGATGGAGGAAGCCACGGAAAAGCGCCGAAGTCCCCCGACATCAGGCTCCTGGTGGTCCGGGCAGCTCCCGACGCGGGGGGAACACGGACCGGGGAACGGCAATGGGACCTGAAGAGCCCGCTCGTCCGTCACGAGGGCATTCCCTCACTCCGCGCCGTATCGAGGACGAAGCGGTACCACTCCTCCATCCCATCCCCGGTGAGGGCCGAGGTGAAGAAGAACCGCAGCTCCGGATTCACCTCCCTGGCATAGGCGACGGCCCGGTCCAGGTCGAAGGGCACATGGGGAAGGAGGTCGACCTTGTTCAGAACCGCGTACCGAGATTCCACGAACATCTTCGGGTACTTCGCCGGCTTGTCCTCTCCCTCCGGGACCGAGAAGACCACCACCTTTGCCGTCTCCCCAAGATCCCAGCTCGCCGGGCAAACCAGATTCCCCACGTTCTCTATGAACAGCAGGTCGGTGTCGTGAAGTTCCAGCCGCTCCAGCGCCGTCAGGATCTGTCGGGCATCCAGGTGGCACCCTCCCCCTGTCACGACGGCCTGCACGAGGCGATCCGTGTGGCGAGCGAGACGCATGGCGTCGTTGTCCGTCTGCACGTCCCCGGTCACGATGGCCAGGGAGAGCTCGTCGCCCAAAGCCTGGAGCGTCTTCTCCAGAAGAAGCGTCTTTCCCGCCCCCGGGGAAGAAACCAGGTTCAGGGCCGGGACCCCCGCGTCGGCGAGACGCTCGCGGACCACGGCGGCCAATTCGTCGTTACGGGCCATGACCCGCTCCCGTACATCAATCCTCCGGATCGCCATCGTCGACCTCCAGGTAGCTCACGCGAAGCACGTCCCCCTCCACTCTCTCCACTCGGGGGCGGGCGCGGCGAAAGGGCGCCTCGGAAAGGAGAATCTCGAGCCAGAATGTGAGGTTGTCGGCCTCAATCCCCGACGAATCGCCCACGTCCAGGCCCACCGCGACGATCCTGGCGCAGCCGTCTTCCCCCATCTTCTCCCGAGCGATGCGGCAGACCTCGTGGGCAATGCTCATCTCATGCATGGGCAAGCCTCTACACCGCAGGTGGCTTTCGACGGGCGGCCCCATCCATGGCTCATTCTACCACGGGCGGGCCCTGGGAGCACGAACATTCAACGTGCACGCTCTCCATAGAAGTTGCTACGTCACTCCTCTCCACTCCATACGTCATAATGCCTATGCGCCGCAGGCACTCATGGTGGGAGCCCTCTTCCTCCTGGGCTGGATCAAGCGGCCCCGGATTCGGGCCTGGCCTGAAGAAGCCCTATCTTACTTACGTAGGGAGAGCGGGCGCGGGATCCGAAGGGGGTCTCGCAACGCGTCCGGGCACCCGACCGTCGAGGAGAGGGCCGGCGCCATCCTACTAAAGGCAGTCTGATCGTCATGTACTCGACCTGCATGTTCTGCAATCAGTCCCTGGGGAAGAACCAGGTGGTGGAGCACTTCCCCCTCGGGCGGCGCCTCGCCTTCGACTCCCAGAAGGGACGTCTCTGGGCCGTGTGCCGCCATTGCGAGCGCTGGAACCTCAGCCCCATCGAGGAACGCTGGGAGGCAATAGAGGATTGTGAGCGTCTGTTCTACGGGATCCGGACCCGGGTCTCCTCTGAGAACATCGGGCTGGCCCGGCACCCCGAGGGGACCGAGCTGGTGCGCATCGGCGCTCCCATGCGACCCGAGTTCGCCGCTTGGAGATACGGGGACCAGTTCGGTCGCCGCCGCAGGAGAGCGATCCTCGTGGGAGTGGGGGCAGGGGCCGTGGTGGGGACCATTGCCATCGCCGGCGTGGCGACCGGCGTCATCTCAGGGGCACTCGTCGGTCAATCGGGCAACTTCGTGAGCGCGTTCAGAAACGCCCGTACCCTGGTCCGAGTCAACGACGAGGACGGCAAGGTTCTCAAGCTGAAGGCCCCCCACCTGGAGAGCGCGAGAATCCTGGCCGCGGGCGCCGATGAGGATTGGGTCATCCAGATCAAGCGAGGGAGCCTGAACCGTCGCTGGGAGGGAGCCGAGGCTCTGCAGCTGGCCAGCCGCATCGTCCCGGCCATCAATCGCTCCGGTGCCCGGAAGGCAACGGTCCAGGAAGCCGTCCGGGAGATCGAGGAGGCGGGCCACCCCGAAGAGTACCTGCGTCTCGCCTCTCCCGATCTGGATCGCCAGCAGGGCAATCTATGGAGACGGCCTGTGGGAGACGGCTCCTGGCGTCCGATGAAAGAGAAGCACGCCGGAGTGATTCACAAGCTACCCCACCCTTCCCGCCTCGCCCTCGAGATGGCTCTCCACGAGGAGCAGGAGAGGAGAGCCCTGGAAGGGGAGCTCATGGCCCTGAGGGCCGCGTGGAAGCAGGCCGAGGAGATCGCCGCCATCTCCGACAGCCTCCTCCTCCCGGAGGGGACTGATGAATTCCTCGAAAAGCACCGAAACGAGGACGGTCTGGAATCCTCCACCTGATTCCAGTACACTCCCATTGAAATTGTGTCCGTGCAGTCAACTTTTTCAGGAGCTTGCGGAACTCGTGCGCTCATTCGCGAGACTCCCGTCGGTCTCGGGCCTACTCCTTCCGGCTATCCTGGCGGCGGCCCTCGCAGGTACCGTCCGGCCTCTGCCCGTTCGCGCGCAGGGCGGGGAAGACCCCAGTCCCCATAGCGAAGCCGACCTTATCTCCGAGGTCACTTCGGTTCGACCGGGCACGCCGTTCACCGTAGCGGTGCGCTTCGAGCTCGACCCGGGTTGGCACAACTACTGGCGAAACCCCGGCGACTCGGGTTTGCCCACTACGATCGCCTGGACCCTGCCTCCCGGCTTCGAAGCCGGGGAAATCCAGTGGCCGCCGCCTCATCCCATCGTGGCCTTCCCCCTGGTGGACTACGGTTACTCCGGGGAGGTGGTCCTGCTCGTGGACCTCACGCCGCCCGACGACCTCGCACCCGGGGAAGTGGTCCGTCTCGAGGCCCGGGTGGATTGGCTCATCTGCGAGAGGATCTGCCTGCCAGCCTACGGAGAGCTCTCCCTTGAGCTTCCCGTTCAGGCAGCCACGCCCGAGCCCGATCCGTACTGGGTGAGCCTTTTCGCCCAGGCCCGGGACCGCCTTCCCAGGAGGGTGGAAGGGTGGACCTTCGAAGCCGAGGTGACCGACGACGGCTATCGCCTTTCCGTGGAGCCCGACGGGCCGGGCCTGACCATCCCCGACAGCGTGTATTTCTTTCCCGCCGAGACGAGCATCCTGGATCACGCCGCCCCCCAGGTGGCCACCCGGGAAGGAGGCGGATTGACTCTCGGGCTGACCGCTTCGCCCTATGCCATGCAGCCGTCACCGGTTCTTCGAGGGGTCCTCACGGCAGAAGGAGGGGGGTCCTGGGACCGTGAGGGGAATGTCCGGGCGATGGAAGTCAGCGTGCCCGTGGCAGGAGCCCCGCCCCTTGAAGCGGCGGGACCGGATGCCGCGGGGCCGACGGCTCCTCCTGCGGAGGGCCCTGCCTCCGCCGAATCGCCCGGCGGAGCCCGGGCGCGCGCCCGGACCGCCACGGCAGCCGCCGGGCTGAGCCTGGTGCTGGCCGTGCTCTTCGCGTTCCTCGGGGGCATTCTCCTGAATCTCATGCCGTGCGTCTTCCCCATCCTCTCCCTCAAGATCCTGGGAGCCGCCAGCCACGGTGGGGGCGACCGGGCCCGGATCCGGAACCAGGGACTCATGTTCGGCTTGGGAGTGATCCTCACCTTCCTGGCACTGGGTGGGCTCCTGGTGGCGCTCCGGGCCGGAGGCGCCCAGCTCGGTTGGGGATTCCAGCTCCAGTCTCCGATCTTCGTCGCCTTCATGGCTGCCTTGTTCTTCGCCGTTGGCCTCAATCTCATGGGGCTCTTCGAGGTCGGAGCCCTTCTCACACGCCTCGGGAGTCGGCCAGGGGAGCCCTCGGGCTACGGCGAAGCCCTGGCATCGGGGGTGCTGGCCACGGTGATCGCCACCCCCTGCACGGCACCCTTCATGGGTGCCGCCCTGGGCTTTGCCCTCACGAGAGCCACTTCCGAGACCCTGCTGATCTTCGGGTTCCTGGGCCTGGGGATGGCCTTGCCCTACGTGATCCTCTCCGTTGCCCCGGGCCTCCTGGAGCGGTTGCCCAGACCAGGCCGATGGATGGAGACCTTGCGGAACATCCTGGCCTTCCCTCTCTTCGCCACGGTCATCTGGCTGGTGTGGGTCTTCGGCCAGCAGACTGGGATGGGGGGGGCTGCCTACCTCCTCTCGGCCCTCCTTCTGGTCTCGGCAGCCGGGTGGATGGTGGGACGCTGGCACCGGACTGACCTGCGGAGCGGAGTCGTCGCCCGGGTCATCTCCGTGGCGGTTCTGGTCCTCGCGGCTCTCCTCGTGGTTCGCGCGAGTCGCGCGCAGGGGCCCATGGAGGCAGTGGCGGAGGGGTGGCTCCCCTTCACCCAGGAAGAAGTGGACCGGACCCTGGCGGAAGGACGACCGGTCTTCGTCGACTTCACGGCGGCCTGGTGTCTCACCTGTCAGGTGAACGAGCGGGTGGTCCTCTCCACCGACGCGATCCAGAGAGCCTTTCAGGATCGGAACGTGGCCTTGTTCAAGGCGGACTGGACCCGTCAGGACCCGGAGATCACGGCGGCCCTGGAAGCTCTCGACCGGAGTGGCGTCCCAGTCTACGTTCTCTACGCCGGAGGCGCAGGCTCTGAACCGTACCTTCTCCCTGCGCTCCTCACGGAAGGAATCGTCCTGGAGGCGCTCGCAACGGTCCTCCCCCGGGACGGCTCCCAGGTAACATCGTCCTATGGAACGGCCTCGGAGGAACCGGCCTCCGGCTCATCCTTCCCGGACCACCCGATCGAGAGGAAAGGACTGCCATGAAGACGCTGCTCGCATCCTCACTGGCCGGAGCGCTGGTCGTCGCGGCCCTCGCTCCGGCCTCAGCCCAGCTCACGAACCCCGAGATCGGCCAGGCCGCCCCCTCCTTCACCCTGCCCGACACCCACGGGAAGGAACACTCCCTCTCCGATTACCAGGGGCAGTGGGTCGTGCTGGAATGGCTGAACTACGGCTGCCCCTTCGTCCAGAAGCACTACAACAGCGGCAACATGCAGAGCCTCCAGACCCGGTACCGGGGCCAAGGGGTCGTCTGGTTTTCCGTCGTCTCCTCCGCGCCGGGGAAGCAGGGATACTACGAGCCGGACGAGATGAACACGATGAACCAGGAAAAGGGCAACCAGGCCACGGCGGTGCTCCTGGATCCCGAGGGCACCGTGGGGAAGAAGTACGGCGCTCGCACCACGCCTCAGATGTTCCTCATCAGTCCCGAGGGGATTCTCCTGTATGACGGCGCCATCGATGACAGGCCGTCCTCGGATCCAGCGTCCCTGGAAGGCGCCACCAACTATCTCGTCCAAGCCATCGACGAGGCCATGGCCGGGAATCCGGTGACTCTGCCGGTGAGCCAACCGTACGGGTGCTCGGTGAAATACAAATAACGCACGGAGTCGACATGGACCGGTCTCTCACTCTGCAGGGTGTCAGTGTCCCGAGAATCCTCAGCTTCATCTCTGGGGTGGGCATGATCGTGGCGTCGATCATGACCATCGACCACTATTTTTCCGCAAATTTCCCGGCAACGATCTGGGAGGGGTCGTTCTGCGACATCAACGCCTTCTTCAACTGTGACAGCTCGGCGTTTTCCTCCATCTCCCAGATCGGTGGGGTCCCCTTGGGTTATTTCGGTGCCGTCGTAGGGGGGATTGGTGATGCTGGGAGCGGTTTTCCCCTCCCCGCGCTTCGAACGCACCAACAAGAGCATCGCCCTGCTCAACCTCCTCGGAGTGGTTGCCACACCTCTCTGCTATTCCGTGTTCATCCTCGGGAGTCTCTGCTTGCTCTGCAGCGGCTTCTACCTGTTCTCGACTCATCAGCTTCTTCCTCTTCTGGCGGTACGGGATCGACGGGGAGCACGCCGGGTTGCTCCGGAAGTGGCGGAAGCCCATCCCCGACTCACCTCGGCGACATTCGCGGTGGTGACGGCGTTCGGGGCCTACGGCTTCTCCTCTACCACGACGCCAGAGTGGACGCACAGACGGGTGGGGTCCAGGCTCGCATCGTGGAGCAGTATTTCGGTCTGCCGGAAGTCCCGCTCCCAAGCACCTTGTCTCCCCTCTGGTCCATCCGTTCCACCGACGCTTTCGGAGACGCGCCTATCCAGATCGTGGAGTACGGCGATCTTCTCTGTCCGGACTGTCTCTTCCTGGCGCAGCAGCTCCATCGGATGGAGGAGGAGTTCCCGGGCAAGATCAACGTCATCTTCCAGCCCTTCCCTTTGGAGGGTCTCTGTAACGACGTGGTGGAGAAGGACCTCCACAAGGGCGCTTGCGAAATGACCTACTTCGCCGCCCGGGACCCGGAGAAGTTCAAGGAGATCCACGACGAGGTCTGGGCAAGCTGGCCCCAGCCCCGGGACCCCGACTGGCGCCAAGGCCTGGCGGAGAGGTACGGGGTCCTGGACGCCCCGCAAGATTCCGCTACCCTGGCCCTCGTGGATAGTCTCATCCAGACGGGAAAGGAGTACGAAAAGACCTCGGACCGGTACTCCTACGGGATCCGATCGACGCCCACGATGCTTCTAAACGGGCGGATGGTGATCGGAACCCTTCCCGACGACCAGGTCCGTGCCATCCTGGACGCGATCCTCACCCGGAGCGGGGAAGGCGGGCGGTTCCTGGAGAACTGGGTTCAGCGGTAGGGAGATGGCGTCTCGCGGATGCGGCGGCGTGGCCGGAAGGAGCGGCGGCGTGGCCGGTCAGGAGGGGGAAGGCGAGTCCGGGGAATCTGAATGAAAGGAGTTCGAAATGCGAAGGGCGCGCCCTGTTCTCGTTTCTCCTTCTGGTGGGCACCGTCCTGCCCACCTCGCCTGCGCCCAGGCAGAATTCCAGGAGGACGCGATACCCACTCTCGGCCGGAGAGCTTCGGATCACGTTCATCGGCCACGGCACACTCATGTTCCGGTACGCGGGAAAGTGGTCCACATTGACCCGGTGGGCGCGAGGCCGACTACTCCCGGTTACCTGACGCGGACCTGATTCTCGTCACCCACGAGCATGGCGACCATCTGGACCCCCGGCCATCGCCGAGGTGAGGAAGGACGGGGACCGAGGTGGTGGTGTCTCCCTCATGCGACGGACAGGTGGAGGGCGCCCGGGTGATGGCCAATGGTTCTGAGGCGACAGTGGGGCCGGGCTTCCCGTCAGGCTATCCCTGCATACAACATCGTCAACGTCCGGCCGAGGACGGCGAACCATATCACCCCAAGGGGAGCGGGAACGGATACCTCCTCACCTTCGGCGGTCTGCGGGTCTACGTAGCGGGGGACACGGAAGATACGCCTGAGATGAAGGCGTTGAAGGACATCGACGTGGCCTTCCTCCCCATGAACCTGCCCTACACGATGACCCCCGAGCCATGGTGGCCGAGGCCGCCCGTGCCTTTCAGTCCGAGAATCCTCTACCCGTATCATTTCGGTGACACGGACCCGAACGCAGCTGGTTCGCCTTCTTGCCGGAGGGGAAGGGGCGTGGAGGTGCGGATCCGGGACATGAGCTAGCAGGGCCCAGGCAGGAGACCGGTCCGTCGCCCCTCGGCGGGGGAGCGGGAAAATACGGGGGCCTGACCGGCGAGGCCGAAACAGGGCCCTCCCGGCCCTCATAGCCGGGAGGGCTCGTGTTTCCTGCGGCCGGTTGCGACCGGAACCGGTGCCCAGATCCGGTCTAATTCAAATCGAGAACGTGCACCGTGCCGTCACCATATTTCTTCGGCCAGGCCATCGATGGTACGGCCTCCGAAGAACGCGCCATCTCATCGATGGTGGATTGGTTCGGGAAGCATGTCGTCGGCGCCGGCCCGGCTCTCGGCAATGTTACCTGCAATCATGATGATCATGTTCTCGGGTTGCAGGTACTTCTGCGCTACCCTCTGGATATCCTCCACCGTTACGGCCTCGTAGCGCTGGACGTAGTTGTCATAATAATCCATCGGGCCTGCCATCGAACTCGAGCCTAGCGAAATTGTTCAGGGTGCCGAAGAGTCGATGATCCACCCCCTCGCCCTCCGGCAAACATGGCCGGGAAGGCGTTGATCCGGGCGGTGCGGGCAAATTCCAGGTCTTCCTCGGGGACCGGCTCGTCTCGGATCCTCTCGATCTCGTTCAGCATGAGCTGAGTGGCGAATACCACCGTCGCGTTCTTGGTCTGGCAACTCGCCGAGAAGGTCCCCGGATAGAGGCTTCCTCCCGAAAACCGGGAGCTGGTGGAATAGGCGAGGCCGTTGTCGGACCGGACGATCTGCGTGATCCGGGACGAGAAGGAGCCCCCTCCGAGGATATAGTTCATGAGGTCCACAGCCGGGTAATCGGGATCATCCTCCATCAGCCCCAGATGCCCGACCCGGATCACGCCCTGGTTGGGAATCACCTCGGGCTCGATCATGTACACCCCGGCAGGCGCCGCCTGGGCCACTTCGGGAATCGGTGGTTCTGCCTTCTCGGCATCCGCCCACTGACCGAAGGTCGCCTCCAGCGTCCGGAGCATCTCTTCCTTGTCGAAATCACCGGCGATCGACCAACATGGCGTTGTTGGCGCCCCAATACCTTCCGGTGCCAGGTCGACAAGATCCTGGCGTCGTGAAGGCGTTGACGATGGCTTCGGTTTGCTCGGCGGTGATGGGGGAGTCCTCCCCGTAGACCAGGTCCGATCGAAGGTCCGCCCGGCCACGGTCGAATACGTTCTGGTTTCGGTTCTGGATGCTGGACCAGCGCGGCTCTCTTTCTGACGCCGGAGCTTGTCCGCCGGGAAATGCCGGATGGGTCAGGATGTCCATCCAAAGGCTAGACCCTCGTCGAGATGCCGATGTGGATCGGAGAGCCTGGTGGCCGAAACCGAACCCGCGAGGAAGTCCATCCTCTCGTCGATCTCCTCACCGGTCATGGAGGTCGTGCCTCCCTCCCGCATGAGCCGCTCCGTCAGGGAGGCCAGCCCGATCTTGTTGGCGGGCTCCAGGAACGGCCCGTCGCTCACCATCAGGGTGGCGTCGAACCAGGGGATCTCGTGATCCTCTGCGAGGTAGACCACGAGGCCGTTGGAGAGCTCGGCGCGGAAGTCGGCCGGGTTGGGGGCGTGAAGTCCAGGGGCTCGTAGCTGAGGTCCTCCGGACGCGGGCCGCCTCTGGAGCCACCATCGCAAGCAGGAAGCGCGACGAGGGCCAGCACCAGAGCGAGCGATAGGGAAATCCCTCTCTTCAAGCATAGTCGTATCCTCATCTCTGATCTGTTCCAAGAGGTCATCTCTCGCGCTCCAGGACGCCGGTCACGCTGTTGTCCCGGGTGAAGTACTTCCGGGCCACACGCATCAGGTCCTCCGGTGTCACGGCCATCCGGCGGCGGTACTGCTCCTCGATGAACTCCCACTCATAGGCCACCTCCATCCGTGCCAGCGAACTGGCGATGCCCGTGCCCCGGAGGCTCTGGAGGAAGCTTGCCTCTTCCTGGTTCTTGACTCGTTCCAGAAGCTCGGGTCCACAGGTTGGGACTTGCGTCTTCCAGGAAACACCAGAGGTTCCGCTCGATTTCGTCGGAGCGGCCACAGCCCGGCGCCCCGTTTCCTTGACCGTCGCCGAGACTTGAAGGCCCCGTCGTACTCGAGGTGGAGGCCCGGGCACTGACGCGGGTGGCGACGTCCTGGTCCACGACCATGGTCTGGTACATGTCGCCCGAGCGGGAGCTCATGACCTCGCCCAGCATGTACAGGGGAGCCAGGTCCTCGTGCCAGACCGGGGTGGACGTGGAACATGATCTGAACCGAGGGATTGGTGGCCGCCCGACCGTAGACCCGCTTTTCGATATAGGGAGCGTCGAAGTCTTCGCCCACCGTCTCCTTGTAGAACTCCGGGCTCGGCTCCTCCGTCCGCACTCGAGGAGACTTCCCCCTGGGCGGCACTCGGCCCGAAGTGTTCTTCCACCTTGGCCATGACGGGCTCCACGTCGATGTCGCCGGCCATCACGAGGACCGCGTTATCGGGCCTGATAGTAGAGGTCTCTGTACTCCTGCATCTCCTTGCGGGTGATCCGCGTCACGTCCGACATCCACCCCACCACCGACCAGGAGTACGGACTGGCAGCGTAGAACGTGGCGTTGAGCTGTTCGTTGAAGAAGAAGCCGGGCCGGTTCTCGCTCATGCGGCGTTCCTCGGCGATGACGTCCCGCTCCGAGTAGAACTCCCGGAAGACGGGGTTCACCATTCGGTCCGCCTCCAGGGCCAGGAAGAGCTCGATCTTGTTCTTGGGCAGGGTCACGTAGTACTGGGTCATCTCCTGACCGGTGGAAGCGTTGATGCCCGTACCGCCGGCAGCTTGATAGGCGCCCCACAGCTCTTCGCTCAGCATGGTCTCTTCCCGCTGCTGGTTGATGAGCTCGGAGATCTGGGCCTTCCACTCGATGATCTTCTGATCGTCGCGGCCCGTGACCTTCGCCTCTTCGTCGATGATCTGGGCCATGACCTCATCGATCCGACTCATGATCTCACGGTCCCGCTCCTGCATTCCCGGCTTCACCCCCATGCTGTTCGAGCCCTTGAACATCATGTGCTCGTGGAAATGGGAGATGCCCGTAATCCTGGGCCGCTCGTTCACGGAGCCAACCCGGTAGGCCAGAATGCATCGGATCAGGGGTGTCTCCGGGCGCACGACCATGAGGACGGTGAGGCCGTTGTCCAGGACCCTCTCGATGACCTGGTCCTCGAGGCTCAGCTCCTGGGCCCGGCCTTGATGCAGGAACCGAAGCGCGGCCAGAGACACGACCAGCAGAGCCCTGATCGTGTGACGGCGTGATCTTTTCATGCGACCCTCCAGGTGGAAGCCTTCAGTGAGGGGAGGTAGAATCCGTCAAAGGCCTTGGAGACCGATGCGGGGTCGGGGAGTATTCTACGGTCCGCATCTCAACGGAGCCAGACGGAAATCCGGTTGAAGTAAAGTGGGGGTAAGCGTTTCAGCCGCTAAAGGTATTCCGCGGAAGAAGATGTGGCCCTGACCGGCCACTGGGATGCGAACGCCACGACCACGGGTAGGCGGCCGGAAGTGGCAGGGGAGGGCTGCCGGGACGGGCCGAAGGCCAGCGCACGAGGTTCCCGTTCGCGGCCCGGGAAGTTAAACTTAGAGTTTCGTGTGAACGGCTCATCCGACGCTGGCGGAGCCGTCGCCCCACGCCTTCTGCTGCGGCGTGGGGCTCGTTTGTGAAAGGATCGTGGTTCGTTCATGAAGATTGGCCTTGTGGGGTTCGCCGGCTCGGGGAAGACCACCGTCTTCAATTCCATGACAGGGCTCGACGCCCCCGTGGGGTTCGGGGGGGATGTCCGGCTGGGCACGGTGAAGGTGCCGGACGAGCGCATCGATCACCTCTCGCGGGTCTTCTCGCCGAAGAAGACCACGTACGCGGAAATGAGCTTCTCCGATATCCCTGGAGAGCACGGCGCCGAAAAGAAGGGGCTCTCCCCCCGGGCTCTCCAGCAGATTCGGGACCAGGAGGCGCTGTGTCTGGTCCTCCGGGACTTCCAGAACCCGGCGCTCGACGTCGACCCGGACCCGGAGGGCGACCTGGACGCGTTTCACACCGAGTGCGTCTTCGCCGATCTCGAGGTCGTCGAACGGCGGTTGGAGCGTGCCCGCAAAGAGCGGGCGCCTGTCCAGGAGATCACAACCTTCGAGAGGGCCCAGGCCGTGCTGGAAGAGGGACCAACCCCTCCGCGCCGTGTCGGAGAAGGAGATGGACCGTGGGATCCTCCGGGGGTACGGCCTTCTGACCGACCGACCCCTCCTCGTGGCGCTCAACCGAGAGGAGGACCAGACCGGCGTGGGCCTGCCGTCCAGCCTGGCGGAACGGATCCAGGCCCTCCATGCGGCGGGCCTGGCCCTCTCTGCCGGTGTCGAGGCGGAGATCGTCGCCCTGGATACCGGGGAGCAGCAGGCTTTCCTTGAGGATCTCGGGCTGTCGGAGCTGCCTCTCTCCCGGTTCATTCGCACGGCCTACGGGCTGGTGGACCTGATCTCCTTCTTCACGGTGGGACCGGACGAGGTCCGAGCCTGGACGATCCGGAGGGGTACGAACGCCCGGAAGGCCGCGGGGAAGATCCATTCCGACCTGGAGCGAGGCTTCATCCGCGCCGAGGTGATTCCCTACGAGGTCTTCATGCGGTTCGGCTCGGAGCAGGCAGTGAAGGATGCCGGGCTCCTACAGGTCCAGGGCAAGGACTACATCGTGGCCGACGCGGATCTGCTGAACATCCGCTTCAACGTCTAGTGCGCCGAGCCGGAAGTCCGTTGAGACGCCGAGAGGGGCGGGCGCGGCCACGGCTCTACCCGGACAGCCGCCGCTTCAGGACGCGGCTCACGAATCGGAGCTGATCCCGTAAGGGGAGCCGCAGGAAATTGGTCTTCACCACGCCCCTGGTGAAGAAGGTCTTCGAGGTGTAATCGATGGCCACCTGAACGAGGACGGGCCACCCCGATGCCGCCAAAGAGGCAGCCTCCTCCACGATCTCCCCTATGTCGTCGTCCGACTCCAGGAGAAGGAAGGGGACCCCCATTCCCTTGGCCAGAGCCTGGAGATCGTAATCCGCCACGGTACTCGACACCCGCCGGCCCATGGCTGTCTCCTGAAACTGGGCGATCTGGGCAAGCTCCCCGTCTCTCAGCACGAAGATCATTACTCCCGCCCCTTCGCGAGCGGCCGAGAGGAGCTCCAGACCGGTCATGAGGAAGGCTCCATCGCCGGCCAGGGCCACCACGGGAAACTCCGGGCTCCCGAGCTTGGCACCAATGGCGGAAGGAACCGCGTAGCCCATGCAGGAGAAGTCCACGGGCGCGAGGAACTTTCCAGGCATCTCGAGCCTGAGGCACTCTACTGCCAAGAAGGTTCCGTTCCCGCTGTCGGTGGTGAAGACGGCGTTGGGCCCCAGGTGATCCTGGAGGCGTTTGAGGAGGTGGGCGGGGGTCACCCCCCTCCCACCCACGGGCTCGAGCCAGTCCTTCCAGACTCTCTGGTGCCCTTCGCGGATCGCCCTTCGGAGGTTCGGGTCCGGGGCACCCAGTCCGTCCGTCCCGCCCAACAGGGCCTTCTCTCGGCCACCGTCCCCTTCCCGGTCCAGCGCCTCCAGGAGGGAGCGCACGAAGGCGCCGGCGTCGGCCTCCACCGCCAGGTGCGTCTCGAAGTTTCTCCCCGGCACCGATGGGTCGATGTCCACGTGAACGAGAGGCCCGGGGGGAACAAACCCCCAGCTACCCGTTCCCACTTCGCTGAACCGGCAGCCGATGGCGAGGGTCGCTCCCCGTCCGGAGGCGATGTCGCGGACGAAACCCGGGGCAGCCTGCCCGAGACCGGGCCAGAGGAAGAGAGGATGGGTCTCCGGGAAGATCCCCTTTCCCTGGAACGTGGTGGCCACCGGAGCTTCGAGACGTTCCGCCAGCTCCGTCAACCGCGAGCCCGCCGACGCCGCCCCGGCCCCCAGATAGAGGAGGGGGTGTCCCGCTCGCCGCAGGATCTCCACCGTGCGTCCCGCTTCCTTCGCGAGGTCCCTCTCGGCCGGCGGGGCTGGTGTCCCCCGGCCGTCGGATCGCCGGTAGCCCTTGGCCACATCCTCCCCCACCACGTAGAGGTCTGCCGGCACCTCGACGAACACGGGCCCGGGAACACCCGAGCGCGCCACCCGGCAGGCCTCCCGAATCAGCCCATAGCTCTCCCCGACACGCCCGACCCGGTATGCAGCCTTCACGATGGGACGGACCAGGGCCTGCTGATCCACGTCGTGGAGCTGAAAGGCCCGGCCCGAGTCCCGACGGATGCCGCAGCCCAGGACGAGCATGGGGACGTTGTCCAAAAAGGCTTCCGCCACTCCCGAGAGAGCGTGCGCGAGTCCGGCTCCCGGAACCACGTTCACGCACCCGAGCTTGCCCGAGGCACGCCAAAGACCATCCGCCATGAAGGACGCGCTCTGCTCGTCGGTCACCAGGATCGTGCGCGTGGATTCCGAAGACGCCAGGGCTTCGTAGAGCTCGAGATTGTGGGTTCCCGGAATTCCGAAGGCGAAGGGCACCTCCTCGTCCGCGAGTGCCTCCGCCACCAGAGTCCCGGCGGTCCGCCTCAACCGAGATCCTCCAGGATCCCCTCGGCGACCCGGTCGGCCAGGGCCATGATGGTCAGGTATGGGTTGATTTCAAGGGAGTCCGGAAAGAGGCTGGCGTCGGCAACCCTCAGCCAAGGAAAGCCGTGGACCCGGCCCCACGCATCGGTCACGGAGTCTCCAGCGGAGGCCCCCATCCCTGCGCCACCCATGAGATGGGCCGCCGACACGGACGTGGATCCCGGGAGGAAGTGTCTCGCCTGGATTCGCTCGTCGATCCGGGCCGCCTCCCCCCGACCCAAGGCCGGTGGATAGGCCAGTGGCGCGTGCACCCGGACCGCACCCGCCGCGAAGAAGATCCACGCCGCAGCGCGGGTGGCCCGGGCGAGGGATTCCACCACCTCCGGAGTGAAGGTGTAATGGACGACGGGGTCCCCGGCTTCGTCCACGGTGATTCGATTCCTCGGGGTCGCCTTGTCGCGCGCCAGGACGAGGATCATCTGGAGGCGGGAGAAGGCCTCCATGAACGAGGCGTGCTCCTGTCCGAACCCCGTCAGGTTTTTCGCCGTCACAAAGGGGAAATACATGCAGGTCTCGAGAACGAAGCCCTCCTCGGCGGCCCGGTCCACGAAGAAGCTCTTCGGGTGCCCTACGTCGTTCGTGATCGCCCGGTCGTGCTCACCCACCAGGATGAATGCGGGATGGCAGGTGAATCCGCGCCCGAGATGCGGGAGGTCCGAGCCGAAGCCACTGCGCAACAGCAGGGGTGGCGTGCCCAGAACCCCCCCGGCGAGGACGATCTTCCGTGCCCCCACGACGTACTCCCCCGGCTCCCATTCGGGTTCCCCCCCAGGCCCCCCTCGGGCCTCTCCTCCACCCTCACCCTGAGCTCCCGCTGGCCGATTCCCAGGACCTTCGCTCGGGTCACTACCTCCACGCCCGCGGCCTCCGCCCTCGGGAGTTGCACCTTGTGGGTGCCCTGCTTCGCGCCATTCGGGCACCCCAGGTTGCAGAGGCTCGAGCCCCGGCACCCTCGCAGGTTCACGGGGAATTGTCGGGGCTCGTATCCCGCCGAGATGGCCCCCTCCTGGAAGAGCCGGTTGTTCTCGTTGACCTCCCTGGGCGACAGCTCGGAAACGTTGTTCTCATAGGCGTACTTTCGCGAACGGAACACCAGGTCTTCCGGATCCAGTCCAGGGACACCCCAGGCCCTGATCACTCGTTGCGGTGGATGCATCGAGGTTCCCGTGTACACCAACGTGGATCCCCCATAGGCCTCCCCGACGGCCAGGGTCATGGAAGCATCCGAAGTGAGGAACCCTCCCCCATCGAGATAGAGAGCGTCGGCCATCTCCAACTCATGACCGTTGAACTCGGAATCCTGAAAGCGCGGCCCTTTCTCCAGGACCAACACTCTCTTTCCACCTTGCACCAAGGGGATCAAGGCCTGAGCCACGGTTCCCCCCCCGGCACCCGATCCCACGATTGCGACGTCGGCGGCCACCCTCTTCACGATCCCCCCTCGCCCGCCGACCCGGAGATTTCGGGATTTCGGTCGGCCTGCCTCCTCCGAGGCCCCTCGGCTTCCCCGGGCTCCGTCTCGCCACCGGCGTCGTCATGGTGCGGGGAACCCCGGCCCCTCAGGGCCGTCCAGCCTTCAGGACGTGCCCGATACCCGATGGCCCGTCGAACCGACTCCTGGTTGTAGTAGCCCATGAGGAGGAGCGTTCGGACCCCCCACAGGCCCCGACGCAGGAGGGAGAGAGGAGATCGTTCCACTCCCTTCAAGAAACACTCCCGCCGCGCCAGAGGGAGCTTCACCATGGTCCTGCCCGTTAGGGGCAGCGAGAGCAGGTTCAGCACACGGAGAAATGCGCGGAGCTGGCGCCAGGTCCGAGGGGGTCGCCTCGCCAACGCGCCCTCGACGATGGACTCGACCCGGCGCCAACCGGCCTCGTCGAGAGCATCGGAGCCCGGGAGCACGATCTCTCCAATCGCTCTCAAGGGGGCTCGCACCGTGGCGAGAACCGGCCCGTTCGCGGATACGCTCATGGGGCCTCGTGGATCGGGAAGCGGAGAGCCGAGGTCAATGTCTGTCGCGAGCCTGGGATTCTCAAGATGGAGGACATGGCTCAGAAGGAGCTCAGGCCGGAAGACTCCTGAATGCGATAGACCAACCGCTTCATCCAACCGTCATCCCGGTAGGCGTCGAAGGGGAGAGTAAAGGCCGCGTCCCGGTTGGCAAAGACCCTGTTGAAATAATCCGATACGTCACGGGCGAGGAAGGCCTCCCGGGGGACCTGGATGCGGAGGTCGGTCTCGAGGTTGTAGTCCGACAGGTTGCGACGGGTCATGTTGGCGGAACCCCCGAAGACGGTCACGGAGTCCCCCCTGGTCACCAGAACGAGCTTGGTATGGAATTGCTCTCCGTGGGTATCGTACCATCGAACGTGAATCCGTCCCTCCGAAGCCGCCACGAGCTCAGCCGCCACCTGCCGGTTGGGAATCCCCCCTTTCTTTCTCCCGAAAGCGTCCTTGTTCGGATCCAGGACCAGTCGCACGGCCACACCCCGTCGATCGGCCTCCACCAGGGCATGCACTACGTCACGATCCGCGATATAGAACATGGCCATGTCCACCTGGTCTCCGGGACCAGCCGAATTCACGTCCCGGAGGAGGGCGTTCTTGATCGCTCCCTCCGTCATCAGCTGCGCCAGCCCTTGTCCATCCGCAGGCGCCGGGGTCTCGGGGTATCCCGGCCACGCATTCACGGGCCCGCCCGAAAAGGTCGCCACCGCACGCTCCGACTCCAGGAGATCCGCACATATGGCCCCGGCCCCCACGAAGGCGATGTTGGAGTGAAAGGCGCTGGCGTCGTGGGGATTGGCGGAGGAGACGATACAGCCCTTCTCCGTGACCAGGAGCTTTCGGTGGTTCGCCTTGAAGTTGAGGAGCTTCAGGTAGGCCCGGGCCGTGACCTTCCGGCCCGAAGGCCTCAGAACATCGGGAAGCCACCCCGGGCCCCGGGTGCCAAGCCAGCCCACCCCCACTCTCCAGGCCGCCGAGTAGGCCGGGTTGGAGTCACGGAGGCGAGTCATCCGTGTCGTCAGGACCTGTACTCCCCCACTCCGCAGGCGGGAAATCTCAGGGCTCGTGTAGGCGCCGTAGAAGTTGTTGATCTCGTCGGTGATGAAGACGGCCTCGAAGGCCGGGCGGGCCTCCTTTCGAGCCAGGAGATGCTCCACGAGCTCCGCCGCCAGAGGCCGGTAATCCCCGGATCCGCCGTCTTCGCCGTTGAAGAGGAACATGTCCAGGACCACGAAGTCCTCCGCCTCGTCAATCATGGAGAAGATCCGGTCGAAGATCCTCTGGTCCGTCACCACCTGGCCCGCGCGCTGGTACGTCAAGTCATAGAGGAACTCGAACCCGGACGGGTCGCGGGGGGGGCCTGCCACGGAGATCCCTTCCGGAAGGGGCTTGAGAAGATTGAAGAGGAAGACGCTCCCGTAGACGGCTGCCGCCGCCCCCAGACCACGGCGTAGCCAGATGCGCTTCGGTCGTGCCGGTGTCGAGCGTCCGAGCATGAGGGGTCCGGTGGAGTGGGCAGGCAGTCCCGGAGTACCGTCCACAATCTTGCCCCTTCCCGCGAGATCCGCCAATGTCACGGAGTTCGAGCTGCTCGCCCTCTTTCAATGTCTCCATGTCTCAAATGCCGAAGAATCACTCTAGGACGGTCATCGCTCTGGTTGTCGCCGCCCTCCTCCCTTCCGAAGTCGCGGCTCAGACCCCCGTCAAGGACGACTCCGTTCCCCACTTCGAGCTCGGGGAAATCATCGTCACCGCGGATCGCCCGGTCTCCGAGCTCGCCGGCACCGTCCGGACGATCCGCGCCGAGGAGATCCGGGCCACCGGCGCGACCACCCTCGACGAGGCCCTGGCCCTCGTTCCGGGACTGAACATCCGAACGGGCGGAGCCGGTGTGCCGCGCGTTGATTTCCGGGGCCTGCGGTCTCGCCACGTGATCCTGCTTCTCGACGGGATCCCGTTCAACTCCACGTACGATGGTCAGTTCGACCCCTCCTTCGTGCCTCTCGAAGACGTGGCCATGATCAAGGTGACCACCGCCACGTCCTCGGTGCTCTACGGACAAGGTGGGCTCGCCGGGGTAATCAACGTGGTGACCCGCGGCAGGCAGCAGGGCCTTAGGGGGGCGGCCACCGCCGAAGCGGGTGAGGGCGAGGGCCGGCTCGCTGAGGTCGACCTGTCCGGCGGGAGCGGAGCCCTGTCAGGGCTTGCCAGCGTGAGCGCGGCACGAGCCTCGACGTTCCCCTCCGTTGCCGGGTCCCCTACGCTCGGGGCCAGGGACGAACTCCCCCGGGCAAACGCGGACCGGGACCGCCTCAACCTCTTCGGCCTTGGGTCCTTTCGCGCGAGCGACCAGATCCAGCTGGGTGTGGTGGCCGGAAGAGCCAAAGGAAGCTACGGCATCCCGCCCGGACTGATCGAGGACTCCTCCGACCCCTTCGCCCAACGCCCGCAGTACGACCGAGTGGAGGACCGAGATGGCGCCTTCGGTCAGCTCTTCGGCTCGTGGGAGCCGGGGCGGCTGCGGGTCCGCTCGTGGGTGTACCTGAACCGCCTGGATCTGCGGGAGGCCCGCTACGACGACGCCACCTTCACCTCCATGGACGACCCCGCCGTTCGCGGCACATATCGCCAGGACACTCGGAGTCGCCTGGCGGGAAGCTCCGTACAGGCGGGCTATGACCTCGGCGAATGGGGTCGAGTGACACTGGGCCTCTCCACCGAACGTGACCAATGGTCGGCCGACGGCCAGATCCGGGACGTCGAGGTGGGTGGAGGCGGAGGCGGAGGGGGCGGAGGCGGGGGTGGCGGAGGGGGCGGAGGGGGCGGAGGAGGAGGGGGCTCTTCGACCTGGGAGATCCGCAGCTTCAGGGTCGACCATACCCTGTCCCAGTTCGGCACCGCCATCGAGTACGAGGTCCACCCGGTCCCGACCATCGGCATTGTCGCCGGGGCGATGCGACACTGGCTGGACCGGGACCATGCCGGTATGGCCCCCGCAAACGGGGCCATGGGTGCCGTGTACTGGGAGGCGTCGCCAGCCACACGGCTCCGCATCTCCGCCGCGCACAAGTTCCGATTTCCTACGCTTCGCCAACTCTTCGACGAGGATGGCGGAAACCCGGACCTGGACACAGAAACGGCGGATCTGATCGAGGTCGGCGTGACTCGAGACTGGGCTAGGGGCACCATCGTCGAAGCGTCAGTCTTCCGCATGGACGCCCGCAACTATATCGAACGTCTCGACGCGACGCGGCTGTTCGAGAACAACGACCACTATCGCTTTACGGGCTTGGAGCTGACGGCTCGGAGCCATCCGCTTCCGCCGCTCACAGTGAGCGCCGGGTACACGTTCCTGGACACCGAGGACAGATCGCCCGGGGCGTCCCGGGAGGCACTGCAGTACCGACCGCGCCATCGCCTGACAGGAGCGGCACGGTGGGCCTTCCCCTTTGGCCTCCAGCCAGCTCTCACGGTCCTGCATCTGGCGGATCAGGTCTTCTATTCGAGGCGGGATCCCATCGAGCGGCGACACCTCCCGGATTATACGCTCACCGACCTACGGCTGACCCAGCGCCTTCCGATGGGCGCCATGAGCATCTACATTGGCGCCGACAACCTCTTCGACGTCGCCTACGAGGAGCAGTATGGCTCCCCCCGGTCCACGCGCGTCCTCTATGCCGGCGCCAGCGTCAGGTGGTAGCTCTATGGCCAACGTGATTTCACTCACCGCTCTCCTTCCACCCGACTCCCGGTTGCGGGAGCGGTCGCGGATCCCCTCGCTGGCATCGTCGGGGGAGGCGGTGGGTCTCGCGGAAGTGCTCACCCTGCTGCTCATGGGGGCAGGAGCGGCTGCTCTGGCGACCTTCGTACGACTCCGGCTCGGGATTCCGGGTCACCAGATCGTCTACTCGGTCTTTCCCATGGCCATGGGCTTCGCTCTCGTGCCGCGGCGCCGTGCTGGGACCGTCATGGGGATGGGGGCCGTGATCGCGACGACTGGGTTCACGGCGGGCGGTGCGGCGATCGGGGCAGGAGCCCTGACGGCCCTCGTGGTAACCGGACCGCTTCTGGACCTGGCCCTCCTGGCCGCAGGCGGAGGCCGGAGGCTCTACCTGGCCTTCCTCCTCGCCGGCACTCTCAGCAACATCATCGCTATGATCGCCCGAGGTGGCATGAAGGTGCTGGGGGTGCCAGGACTGACCGGCACCAGGCCCTTTGCATCCTGGGCCTCCGAAGCGGTCATCAGCTACACGGTGGCGGGCCTCATCGCCGGGGGAATCAGCGCCGTGGCGTGGTTCCACCTCCGGGGCACCGACGGCGGCGGTTGACACACCCGTGCGGCGGCGGTTGACACACCCGTGATCCTGATCGGGATCGACGACACGGACCTCCCCGACACCGCGGGAACGAACCAGCTCGCCCGACAAATAGCACGCGCGCTCCCCGCGGAGTTCCACTGCGACGTGGTTCTCCGCCACCAGCTCCTCCTCGACCCACGGATTCCCTACACCAGTCACAACGGATCCGCATCCCTTGGGCTCCACGGACCCCATCCACGGCACAACCAGGGCTTGGAGACAGCAGGGCTGCAGACTCTCATCGGCACCGTCCGGGAAGCCGTCCTCGACTTCTCCCCGCCGGGCAGCGACCCCGGACTGTGTGTGGCGGTACTCTCCGGCTCCCCACCACCGGAGCTCCTTCGATTCGGCCGGCTGTGCAAGGAGGAGCCCGTCGGCCAGGACGACGCTCGACGTCTCGCTGGCGACCTCGGACTCCGCCTCGAGGGATTGGGGGGGACGCAGCAAGGCGTCGTGGGAGCATTGGCCGCGGTTTCCTTGCGGGCCTCGGGGGATGATGGCCGAGTGGTGCACGCCCAGGGCTGGCCCTGGCCGGATCACTTCGGGGGAGTGCGAACGGTTGAGGAAATCCTGGCACGGGGGGTAGATGAGATCCGGGTGCTCGCAACGGGAGAGCCTGTCCACGATCCCGTCGATCTCGGCAAACGATTGAGACCCAGCTTCCGCAACCACCGGATCGTGCTCTGGGTGGAGCGACACTCCACCGGGCCGGCGCCCTGGTCGGCACTCAAGCTGCCCTGACACGGAGCGCAAACCGAAGCGGAATAGGGGTCGACTCTCCGACCAAGGGCGGAGGATCGACCGCGGGGGAGTTCACGAGGATTACTCAAGTCAAGGCTCCCAGGACCCATCGAGCGGAGTCACGCCGGGAGGGTTCCAACAATAGTCATGGTAAATGCTCCACCCGCGGCTCTCGGGGGCGCCCGCGGGAGAGTTGGCCACACGACCCGGGCCGCAGACAGCCGCAGCTACCTCTCTGCAGAGGGCGTTTCACCTGAAACGGAGCGCGAGGGACTCGAGCCGAAGGCCGTCGGTCCACCCGCTCACGGGCACACCAAGGCCCCGGCCGACGGCCCGAGACGAGCGAGGAGCGGAGCCCCGCAGCTCCACCCCCAACCGGGTCCGTCGAGGCCTCGCCGAGACGGAAACGGGCGGATGCGTGAAGCGCAGACGCTGGGGGGGCGAGGACCACGCGCGGGTCCGCTTCCCTGGATCGAAGCAAAAGCCCCCCCGGCCCGTGAGGGCCAGGAGGGCGTTTCACCTGAAACGGAGCGCGAGGGACTCGAACCCCCAAGCCCTTTCGGGCGCTCGCTTTCGAGGCGAGTGCATTACCATTCTGCCAGCGCTCCAGAACGGCGTCGTCCCGACAGAGCTCGCTGGGCATCCGCGGGAGCGTCGACCTACAAGATGAAAACAGCGGGCGACCCTAATCCCCGAGGCTGACCCGAGGTCGCAATCGCGCTACCTGAATCGGGGCGCCCGGATGGAGCTGCGGCCCGCCCTCGGCGAGCCTCGCTCGTCTCGGGGAACACCTGCGGGAATCTACCCGAGCCCCTGGGCCCCTCGGCTCGAACCTCCGGTTCAAACCCGGGCGAAGACCATTTGAAACGCATTCGCGAACAACCAATCGGGGCGCCCGGATGGAGCTGCGGCCCGCCCGCGGCGCGCCTCGCTCGTCTCGGGGAACACCCGCGGGAATCTACCCGAGCCCCTCGGGCCCCTCGGCTCGAACCTCCGTTTCAAACCCGGGCGAAGACCATTTGAACCGCATTCGCGAACATCCAATCGGGGCGCCCGGATTTGAACCGGGGACCTCTGCGTCCCGAACGCAGCGCTCTACCGGACTGAGCCACGCCCCGCGAAAAAAACGGCGCCCATCGCTGGCGCCGGAGAAGATGACGGGAAGGGGTGCACCTCGCTTCGCTCGGTCATTTCGTTCGGCCTCCGGCCTCAATCGGCCCGAACGGATCCCACGTCACCTTCCAGGTCTTCCAGAGCGGACGGGGTGGGATTCGAACCCACGAGGCAGTATTCGCTGCCCACACGCTCTCCAGGCGTGCGCCTTAAACCACTCGGCCACCCGTCCAGCAGCGCTCTCTCTTACGCACGCCAAGACCGAGGGAGCAAGCGGAGGGGACCAAAATAACCTCGCTTCCCTCGGTGGTCTCGTTCGGCCACAGGTCTCACTCGGCTCGAACGAATCCCACGTCAGTTCGATCTGTAGGATCTCAGCGGAGGGGGTGGGATTCGAACCCACGAGACCCTTTCGGGTCAACGCCTTAGCAGGGCGCCGCCTTAAGCCACTCGGCCACCCCTCCAAGCTACCCGGCTCCGCCCTCGCTCCAGGGTCGAAACCACGAGTTGCCCCGCCTGGGCTCGAACCAGGACTCTTCTGATCCAGAGTCAGACGTGTTGCCAATTACACCACGGGGCATCCACTTCGGACTATAACCCATTCCGGCTTCCGCTGCACCCTTCCCGCCGAGGGGACCTGCGGTCGGCCGACCAAGAGCCACCTGTCGGACTCGAACCGACGACCCCGTCATTACGAGTGACGTGCTCTACCAGCTGAGCTAAGGTGGCGGCCGAGTGGAGCCGAGGGGAGTCGAACCCCTGACCTCTAGAGTGCGATTCTAGCGCTCTCCCAACTGAGCTACGGCCCCAGTTGCATGGGCGCGAGAGGACTCGAACCTCTGGCCTCTACGATGTCAACGTAGCGCTCTAACCAACTGAGCTACGCGCCCTCCAACTGTCGCGGCGCTTTCGGGGGTCTGAGAGGTAGGCAGCGCACGCGCCCGGAGGGACTCGAACCCCCAACCCCTTGATCCGTAGTCAAGTACTCTATCCAATTGAGCTACGGGCGCCCGACCAACAAAAAGTGCCCACGACAGGACTCGAACCTGTACGCCGTTTCCGGCACTGGTCCCTCAAACCAGCCTGTCTACCAATTCCAGCACGTGGGCAAGACCTCAGACCAGAACCGGCCGAGCCTGACCCGAGTCAGATCGGCCGGTGCGGGTTCCAGATTTGGGCCGGAATGCTCGGGGAGGGACTCGAACCCTCACGGGGTTGCCCCCACAGGATCCTGAATCCTGCGCGTCTGCCAATTCCGCCACCCGAGCCCGTTGCGAATCCTCCAGGCCCAGCGGTCGAAGCATTCCCGGCCCAGGCTTGAGCCCTTCAGTGGAGCTGAGGGGAGTCGAACCCCTGACCTCCTGAATGCCATTCAGGCGCTCTCCCAACTGAGCTACAGCCCCGCCTCAGAAAAACCTAACCCATGATCATCAATCAGCAACTCGAGCGGGGCTGACGGGACTCGAACCCGCGGCCTCCGGTGTGACAGACCGGCACTCTAACCAAACTGAGCTACAGCCCCTGCTTCCAACTCATCCAAGCCTTTCGCCATGCCCCCAGGGAGAATCGAACTCCCCTCTCCACCTTGAAAGAGTGGTGTCCTAACCGATAGACGATGGGGGCCAGAGCTCGAAATGGGCACTCAAGGACCTTCGTCTCACGGCCGGGGACCGGCCATCTCGGCACAGGCCCGGAGGGACTCGAACCCCCAACCGCCGGTTTTGGAGACCGGTGCTCTACCAATTGAGCTACGGACCTCTGAACTGCCACCCACCCCGGCGTGCGCCGACTGCAAATGGCCAGGGACGGAATCGAACCGCCGACACCGCGGTTTTCAGCCGCGTGCTCTACCATCTGAGCTACCTGGCCTTGGGCGCTTCTCAACCAGCCCTACAAACCAAACGCCGCACACGGCGGCGCTCGAGCAAAAGTAGCGGGGGCAGGATTCGAACCTGCGACCTTCGGGTTATGAGCCCGACGAGCTACCTGGCTGCTCCACCCCGCAACGAGGAAAGGAAAGTTATGATCGGGAAAGGAGAGGGTCAACCCTCCGAAGGCCTGGCGCAAACCCGCTTCGCCCTACTCCGGAGCCGCCCCAGATTCCTGGCTCAGGGCCGGTGCCATCCCCAGAAGTCCCCGTAGAAATCACGGATTCGTCGGGCATCCTCCTGCGATATCGTCGCCCCCGGCTCCTCCATCATGGAGAGGATCACCTCCCACCTCTCCTCCGGACTGAGGATCGCCACGGCCTTGAGTCGGTCGATCGTGTGACAATGAGCGCACTTCATGAAAGTGAGGGCCGCCTCGGCTCTGGGGACTTCTTCCTGGGAAATGTGAGCTCCCACCAGTTGGCTCATCCGGGCCACCACATCCTCCACCGTGAGGTCATTGAGCATGTGGGAGTCCCGAAACGCAGTGACATCGTGACAGTCTGTACAGGTTCCCTCAAGCCCCGCCAAAGCCGGATCCTCGGGCCCGAGGCGAACGGCGAGGTTTGCCAGCTGCTCCTTCGTCACCAGGGTCTCGCCCAAGCGAGCGACATCAACACGTAGCGCCACTACCATCTGCGAGAGGAAGACCAGAATGACCACCCCCATTCCTCCGAGAATGAGGCTGATGGCACGGATCCAGAGGGCGGTGTTCCGCGGAGAAGTGTGGGTGTTCATCGTTGCCATTCCCTGTCAAGAGGCCACTGCCGCGTGATGGCGTCCCCCCACCACCTCCTCGGCCCTGTCCCGCTCTTTGGGCAGTCTCAGGGGAACCGGGGCCGGCACACCAAGGGCCGCATCTTCATAGATCGGGAGAAACGCAACCGCCGCCCTGAATCCGAGGGCCCCCAGCGCGAGAAGGCCCACGGTGATGGCGACCTCCGTCCAGGCCGGGACATAGGGAGAGGCCCCGGGGACGGCGATGCCGATCATGGCCACACCGAGGCGGTGGGCTACCAGTGCCAGCACGGTGGCCACGGAGGGAGCGACCAGTCCATTCTCTCTCCAGGCCAGCTCAGGGGTGGAATAGAGGACCAGGGCAGTCACCAGGAGAGCAATCTCGAGCCACCACCAGCAGGCTTGGAAGGAGATGGTCATGGCGGGGAAGACCGCCCCCCGGAGGAAGACGTCGCCCACCCGGACCACCACGTAGACCGCAATGAGCTTCGGCATGAGCCGGGCCAGGTCCCCCAGCAGCCTGCGCTCCGGTCGTCTACGAAGAGGACGGGCGGTGAGAGATGCTTCGAGAATCACGATGGCTGGGGCAACCATGAGCGCCGACAGGAAGAACAAGACCGGCAGAATCGGCGTACGCCAAAGCGGGCCAAGGCGATCCACGACGAGGAACAGCGTCCCCAGACTCGACTGGTGGAGAGTGGAGAGGGCCACCCCTGCGGCGATGAGGAGAAGCGGAATCTGGTGGTCACGGGACATCTTCCCCGTTCGCATGAACCCTTCCCACGTGAGCAGGAGGAACAGCGTCAGCCCCGCCCACCAGCGATTGCCCGTCATGGCGAAAGAGAACAGGGTCAGCATCCCCGTCACGAGGACAGGGACCGAATCCCGCCACGCCTCGAGCGCCCTCTGCCAGCGGAGCCTCTCCAGGACCGCAGGCAGAAATTCCAGCGCAAGCACACTGGTGTAGAACATCACGCACCAGGCCACTTCGAACATCGGGGAACCGTGATTCCAGGATACCAGGGCTCGCCAGATGCTCCACGGCCTTCCCAGGTCCACCATCAGCGCGCAGATGAACAGGAGATAGCCGAGAAACGCGGTGAGAATGGCCGGCCGGGCGAGGGCCTCATATCGCCGAGCGCCGAAGATGTGGACGACACCGGCCATCACGAAGCCACCAGCAGCCAGAGCGATCCCCACGAGGACGTCCACGCCGATCCAGAATCCCCAGGGGTGGGCATCGCTTAGATGCGTGGTCGCCCCGAGTCCCAGGGCGAATCTGAGGCCGATCAGGATCAACGCCAGCGCACCGAGGGCCAACAGAGCCAAGCCGGCCAGACCAACCGGCGGTCGTTTCAGGCGACGCCCATTCATCGGTTCACCTCTTCCTTCCTTCGAATGCCCTCGTCCCGCCGGTTGAGGGCCCACGCTGAGGCTCCCAGCAAGACAATGAGCCCATTGAGCACGATGGGGATGGCAGCCATCGCCGGACGGGTCCGCTCCGCGCTCGACTCGTTGGGCACGTTGCCGGGGTAGCCCAGATCGGAAAACGGATGGGCCGCCAGGTGGAGGACGTTCGTGCCTCCGGCCTCTGTCTCTCCATACACGTGGTGGATGTAGCCCCGGGGCATTTCCAGGATTCGTCGATGGGCCTCATCCAGCAGTTCCTCCCGCGTCCCGAACCTGAGCGCCCCCGTCGGGCAGATGGCCACGCAAGCTGGGGACTGCCCCTCCTCGATTCGCGAGTGGCACATCTGGCACTTCCGTATGCGCGGCACCCTGGAGCCCCATTCGAAACGGGGTACCATGAACGGACAGGCCATCATGCAGTACCGGCACCCGAGACAGAGCTCTTCATGCCAGATCACCGGACCTTCCGCAGTCTTCTCGAGGGCGCTGACCGGACAACTGGAGGCGCAGGCCGGGTCGAGACAGTGCATGCACTGAGCCTTCCCGAAGGCTACCCAGGCGCCACCCGGGAGGTCGTCATGCTGGGTCACGCGGGTGAACACCTGGGACCTGAGCGCACGGAAATCCTGCTCTTCGCCCTTCACGAAGATCTCTTCGGGGCTCCGTCCCAGCTCGTTCTCATCGTTGCAGGCCAACTCGCACGCGCGGCAGCCGATGCACAGCGTCGAGTCGTAGAGGATGGCGGCCTGCTTTCCGCCTCTCGTGGCGCGGTCTGTACCGGATGCCCAGGCACCCTCCACAGCCTCGAGGGGCGATGCCGCGAAGCTCGTTCCCGCCAAGACTGCTGCGGCGGCCCGTCCTCCCTTCCCTACAAACGCTCGGCGGGTCATTCCGTCCATGACGCGCACCCCCGCATTGAAGGCGTCGAGAGCCGACCCGGGGATCTCCCCAACTCCACTTCATCACATCCGGCTCCCACTTTCTTTCCTAGGGAAACAAGATCTGTCGAGAAATCTTATTGGGAAATCAGGACCTGGCCGTATGGAGGTCTCGGTAATCCCGTATCGACAGGCGCCCCGGGGGCCCCGACATACCCCGTGGAGCGGGGCCTTGACGGGGGGCATCGGAATCGGACACCTTTGGGATCACCCTGCGGTTCACGGGCGGGACGTGGCGCAGTCCGGTAGCGCACCTGAGCCGAGCGGCCATCAAGGTCGTGGCTCGAACCACCGGGCCCCGCCGCGAGACGAGCGAGGATCGCCGCGGACGGCGACCGCAGCTCCATGGGGTTCAGGGGGCACAGGTTCCGGGACCGGTTGTACGATGAGACGTAGGGCGGGACGTGGCGCAGTCCGGTAGCGCACCTGAATGGGGTTCAGGGGGTCGCCGGTTCGAATCCGGCCGTCCCGACTATTCGAACGTCACGCTGAGTGACGCAGGAAGTAGAAAAAACGGCGTGGTTAAAGGAAAAAGGGCCGATCGGCGCATTACGCTGGTCGGCCCTTGTTTTGCCCAGAATGACGGTGTTTTGGCATACCTTTGCAGACATCGCTGCGGCGAAGCCCATCGTCCTGCTGCTGGCGGCGGCGCCCGGTGGCGGGATCTGCGGCAGTTCTCGGGCGCACCTCGGCATGCGGACGACTGGCAGGAGAGGTGTCCGTGCCGCCGGCTGCCGTGTCCCGGGGAATTTGACGTTTCGCCTCACCCCAGCCTGGGGGCTCGCAGCGCACCCGGGAAATCAGGATCCGCACCGCGCTACGCGCCCCGCCCCGCGATATCGTCACCGTCGTGCTCGCTGGGTGTTTCTCCAAGGAGAGCCACAACCCAACGGATCAGGCTCATCCGTCCTCTCTCAATGCTTCCGTGGGCTCGACGGCGAGTGCCCGATAAGCCGGCACCACTGCGGCCAGGAGGCAGACGGCTGTCATTAAGGCTCCATAGGCGAGGAGCTGCAGCCATGGCAAGGCCCTGTAACCGCCCCAGGTCGCACCGCCCATCAGTGCCACGGTGAGGATCCACCCCACCCCGATCCCAGACCCCGCCTGGATGAGGGGGCGGCGTAGGATCGCACGGACAACGGCGATGGGTCGGGCACCGAGGGCGACGCGCACACCGATTTCGCGTGTCCTCCTCGCCACGGTGAAGGACAGCACCGCGTAGATGCCAGCGAGGGAGAGGAAGAGCGCCACGGAGCTCACACCGACGACGAGCCAGAACCAGAACGAGTAGAAGCGGAGGGTGTCGTCCTTGGCTCCATCGGCGGTCTGGAGGTCGCCGAGTCCAAGGGAAGGCTCCACGTCCGCCGCAATGCTCCGCAGCCGGCTCATAAACGGGCGGGCGCCTCCGGCTACGTGCACGAAGATCCGGGCCGCCCGGGGGTCTCCCTCGGGGACCGCGTGGTAGATGCCGGCCCCAACGATCCCGGGACTGGACCCGTTGGTCATGCCGAGATCGGGCACCACACCCACGATGCGATACCACGGCCCGGGCTCGTCGCCCAGCGCAATGCCGTCCCAATTCTCATTGGAACCCAGGTACCGGAGACGCCGCCCGATCGGGTTCCGGCCGCCGAGGACCCTAGTGACGAAGGACTGGTTCACTACCACGGTGCGGGCCTTCGCTCCTGCGTCGCTCGAGGCGAAGTCCCTCCCCTGCAGGACATCCGCGCCCATCACCGCGAAGTATCCCGGGACGACGGCCGCGCCGGCCACCCTGCGCCCAGGGCCCTCCTGGTCCAACTCGTCCCGTGACGTCTCCCCGCCCGCGTCCATCTCGATCCGCCGCCAGTAGTGATACGTCCCGGGAAGGGCGCTCTCGAAGGTCACGCCGGCGACGGAAGGCTCCGCCTCGAGGCGGGCGCGAAGCGCGTGGACCGTGCGCGAAAAATGCGCGTCGAATTCGGCTTGATCCTGCTCGCTGGCCAATCTCCGGGGAGTTCTTCGCTCGAGTTGAAGCCGAGCCGTCAGATACTGCGGCGCGGCGAATCCGACGTCCGAGTCGCGGATGCTCCGAGCTTCCGATCGGACGGCCCACCCCACCACCGGGAAGGTCACCGTGACTGCGACCTGCACGACGATGACCGCGGTCCACACACCTCCGAATCGGAGCCCGCCACCGCCGGCGGTCATGCGACGCAGCCGACCGTCCACGTCCCCCGCCGTGACCTTGAGGGCCGGCACCACGCCCGCTACCCCCGCGGCCAGGAGCGTCAGAACACCGCCGTAGACGACCGTAGACGGGGAAAGGCTTGCGTGCGCCCAGAACGGAAGTGGCTCCCCGTCCAGGGCTTCTCTGAGGATGGTGGCGAAGACCCACCGGAGTCCGACCCCCGTGGCGGCGAGGCCCACAGAGGCGGACACGGCGGCGAGCACCAACGCCTCGGCAAAGAGCTGAGCAGCGATGCGCACGCGACTGGCGCCCATCGCCATACGCACCGCGATCTCCCCTTCGCGGGCGGCGGCCCGGGCGAACACCAGGAGCGCCACGTTCCCGCACACGAGAACCAGGAGTAGCACAAGGAGGAGGTTGAACGAGCCCAGCCCCAGCCAGATCATTCCCGGCAGACCCAGGATTGATTGCGCCAGTGGCAGGACCTGGGGGTGGAGGTGCTCGTACACGGCAGGGTCATCCCTGGCGGCACGGGCGCCGACAGCGCCGAGCTCGGCCTGCGCACGCTCGAGCGTGGCGTCGGGTGCGAGCCGTCCAAAGACGTACACGCTCGGACCCTCCGCAGGCTCAAAGGCCCCGGGATCGTCGCGCAGGGGTAGCCACAGAGCCTGGTTCACCGGAAACGCGAAGCCCTCGGGCATCACGCCCACGATCGTGGTCTCGTCACCATCGACGCGAACCGAGCGACCCACGATTCCTGGATCGGAGTCAAAGCGTATGCGCCATACGTCGTAGCCGATCACCACGACCCGGGGCGCGCTCGGCAGGGCATCGTCCTGGACGAGCGTGCGGCCGAGGAACGCAGGTACTCGAGCCATGTTGAAGGCTGACGCGGTGGCCTCTGCCGCTCCGAGCGGTTCGCCCCAATCGTCACCCACGACCAGGTTCCGCCAAATCGGACGAACGGCGCAGAGCTCCGTCACCGAGGACAGCGTGTGGCGCCAGTTGGCGAAATCGTGGAGGAGGCGTGTCTCGTTCAGGCCCGACTCCACATTGATGACCCGGATGCCCACAATGCGGCTCCCCTCGGGAAGAGGGATGCGCGGGTGGACCACCTGGGTGAAGAACTCGAAGCCAGCGGCTCCGACCCAGATGCCGAATGCCATGGCCAGACCGCCCACGAGGGTCAAGCCGGGGTACTTCACGAGCATGCGGACCCCGAGCTTGAAGTCCAGCAGGGAGATGGGCGCCGCCTTCGAGCGGCCCTTCACCGACCCGGATAGCCTGGACGGGCGGGCAGCCTTCCGCAATCGTCGGCGCTCCCAGAGGAGTATCACCGCGGTCTCGATGGCCTCGGCACTCGTGAGGGCATAAGCCATCCACTTACCGCGGCGCGCCACGCGTGCACGATGCACCTCCTCAAGATCCCCAAGGAGGTCGTCGATTCGGCCCGGGGGAGCAAGCCATCCGAGAAACGCCGCGATCCACCGTGGCAGTCTCACCCCACCTCCCCTACCAGCCCCGCCATGTCCCCGATCATAGCACGGATGGCACCGGTCGTCGTACGGACCGCGGCGAGTCCTTCGGGCTCTACCGAGACGAGCCTCCGGGGGCGCTCTCCTCGCTCGGCCCTGGGCTCGCTTAGCCGGGTGGACACCAACCCTTTTGCCTCAAGGCGCTGCAGCGTCGTGAAGACGTTGGCACGACGTACGGACCGGCCGGTGCGGTTGGCAATGTCCTCCGCGATGGCAACGGTGTAGGCCTCGTCCGGCCCGAGCCGAAGGGTGGCTAGCATCACGAGGAACTCGAACTCAGCGAGGGATTCGGAAGACATCGTAGGCTCCAACGAGTCACATTGTGACTCACATTGTCCTGGCCGGCCGTTCCTGTCAAGCGTGCCGACTCGGCGACCCATCGAGCCTCGCACCTCCTCGCTCCACTCTTCTTCGAGGTCGGCCACCGCGACCCGACCACATTCACCGGCGTCTGGGCCACATTGGTCGGGGTCGCCGTGGTGGCAGCGTTCATTCCGACGCGACGAGCGACCGGAGTGGACCCGACGGAGGCACGCCGGGTCGAGCAGAGGCGATGAGCTATCCGACCGTGACAACCGCTACTACCTCTACAAGGATGGCGTGCGCCTGGGAGGCTCGCCGCCAACAGGTTTGGTCCCGTTTTCCAACGGAACGTGGGCGATTAGGATGCCTAGCAGCGGACGCTGCTCTCCAGCTCTAGGCTCCATCGTCGCGACAACCCTGACGGCCACGGGGCGTGAGCTGCCGAGACATTGTGCGGTAGCGGCTCGCAGAGTCTGTACGCGAATCGCAGAGGTGTACCGGTGGGTCATAGCCACCGCCCTGCGAATAGAGAATGGCCGTCGCGGCGTCTTGCTCGGCTGTGCCAATGAGCAGTACAGTCTCCCCGTAGGCCGAAGCCGGTTCCTTCTTCCGGCGGACCCCAAGGGCTCTCTTTCTATCCGCGATAACGGCCTATAAGCTGCGGTACCTGCTTGCCTAGGGACCAATGCCGCGCGACGGGCCCCCTGGCCCGAGGACGCATATGGCTGACCTCTTCAGATGCTTCGCCGACCTCGCCGCGACCCAAATCGAGGGCCGTGCTCCTTAGAAACCCCATCCGCCTGGATTTTCGGGGTTTCTTGAGTCGCTCACGGCAGGACGAAAGTTCCGTGGCCTGATTTCTGGCTCCTCGCTGTTCTGGATGGGTAGATAGTGGCTTTCTCGTCCTCCCGGACATGGGGGAGGAGGGCTATCGTGGGGGGGCGGCAGGCGGCCGCCCGTGTGCCGGGCCCGTGCCCTCCCTGGGGCCGATGCACCGCGCGGAGGGGAGGGCCAGGAGGCTGGAAGCCATGCGGGACATCGATCTGTTTCAAGCAGCGCTGGGACTCACGCCTCCGTGGCGAGTGGAAGCGGTGGAGTTCGATGAAGGCAAGGGGCGTCTGGATCTCTACATCGACTTCGCTCCCGGTGCTTCGTTCCGCTGCCCGGTGTGCGGGCGAGAGGACTGCAAAGCCTACGACACGACCCAGAAGGAGTGGCGACACCTGAACTTCTTCCAGCACGAGGCTTACCTGCATGCGCCGGTGCCTCGGGTCCGATGTTCCGAGCATGGAGTGAAACAGGTGGAGGTCCCGTGGGCCCGACCCGGCAGCGGCTTCACCCTGCTCTTCGAGGTCTTCGTGCTGGCCCTGGTGAAGGAGATGTCCGTGGCGGCCGTGGGCCGGCTGGCAGGGGAGCATGACACTCGGCTCTGGCGTGTGCTGCACCACTGTGTGGAAGAGGCTCGTGAGGAGATGGACGTCTCCGAGGTGGAGCGCATCGGCGTAGACGAGACGAGCACGAAGCGGGGCCACAACTACATCACATCCTTCGTGGATCTCGATCGAGCCCGGGTGCTGTTCGCCACCGAGGGGCGGGGCGCCTCCACCTTCGGCCGGTTCCGGTTGGATCCACTGGCCCACGGGGGAGGGGCGGAGCAGATCAAGCCGGAGAACCTGACCAAGAAGCAACGCGCTCTTCTGGATGAGCTCACGCCCAAGCGCCTCGGTCTGAAGACCTCCCGGGCCTGTCAAATGAAGCTCTCCTTCCAGGAGCTCTGGACACTTCCTCCCGTGTCGGCCGAGGACTTCTTGACACGATGGTATTTCTGGGCCACCCACAGTCGGCTGGATCCCATGATCCGGGTAGCGAAGACGTTGAAGAAGCACTGGGCCGGCCTGCTCAACTGGTTTCACTCCCATATCAGCAACGGGATCCTGGAGGGCATCAACAGCTTGATTCAGGCTGCCAAGGCAAAGGCTCGAGGCTACCGCACCACCCGGAACCTCATCACCGTCCTCTACCTCATCGCCGGAAAGCTCAACCTTGAATCACCCATCTGAACCAGCGAGGAGCCTGATTTCTTCGGGGTCAAGCGGTTGCCGAGAAGGACCGTTCGGGCTCGGAAGAGGGCAGAGCCAGGCTTGGGGGCGTGACCAAGAATGACCGAGCCCAATTGGACCAGCATCAGCATCAGGAAGCAAAGCTGGGTTACGCGGCGAGGCGGTAGTCGTGGTGGAGACCACCGAGGACTGGGTGTGCCACGGCCCTCATCGGAATGTCCCCGATCTGTTGAAGCGTCGCCCTCGGCAGGCCCGGTCCGAATTCCGGGATTCCCTCGATTCCCTGATGAGGCCTTGCTTCGTTGTAGTATGCAATGTAGGCCAGGACGGTGCGGCGAAGGTGGTCTTCGGACAGGAAAATGAAGTGGTCCAGACACTCCCTCCTGAGGCTCCCCATGAACCGCTCAATGTGCGCAGTTGCGTTGGGGGCACCGTAGGGGATCGGAATCCCTTTGATGCCCAGCACTTCTCCCAACCACATATCCAGGGCACTGCGATAGGATCTTCCCGATCTGCCCGACCTGCGCCCGCCGAACTGGCCGAAGATCCCATCGTTGTCGTGGACGAGGAATCGGGGCACAGAACCGAACGGAGTGGCTTCCCTGATCCGCTGTTTCAGCCAGGCCAGAGTCGGCGATGCGGTCACCGCCAAGTGGACTACCCGGCGGCTCCGCAGCTCCATGATCACCAGGACATACCGCACCGAGTAGTCCCACAAGGGCTGGGTGAGTCAGGTCCATGGTCCACAACTCCCCGGCGTGGCCGGCCAAAAAGGTGCGCCATGTGGAAGAGGCTGGACGTCCGTTGTCTTCTCTGGTCACCATGTAACGGCGGATCGTTCTGGGAGCGTGCTCCACCCCCAGTTTCACTTTGAGCTCCAACGCGATTCGGTCCTCACCCCACCTGGGATTCTCGGACGAGATTCGACGAATTAGCCTGATGTGGCTGCGGGGAATTCTGGGTCGACCGATCGCTTCACCGGATCGCCGCCGCCAGTGGCGGCGGTAGCCTTCCCGGTGCCATCTGAGGACCGTTGCCGGCTGGATCAGCACCAGTGAGGCGCGCCACCGACTCCAGTGCCGGCAGAGCCAGATCCAGAGCAGTCGGTCAGCGGGCCGGAGGAACGGCCTGGGTCGCTCCCGCTGAAGCACCGTAACCTGGTGACGAAGGATGGCGTTCTCAGCGGCCAGGGAGGCCTGGGATCGAACCATACACGTGAGGGCGCATCGGACCAGAAAGAGCCATGAGATCATGGCCCCACAGTCCATGGGCAACATCAGGAAGTCAACTGCCACAGGGCGGATGGGGTTTTCGCGGAGCACGGGAAGTGTCCCGGGGGGTAGAGCGTGTAGCGCCCGTGCGGATGATCCCGGCAGCCCACTACGGCCAGGGGAAAGCGCGGTCCCGTCTTGCGAGGACGAACGTGGTCGATGAAGAGGTGACACGGCTCCGCCCCTCGAGCGAAGGCGCACCGCGTGGGCAGCACTGGTCGGAGAACGCCCTGCTTGTCGGCCTTGTAGAAGGCCTCCTGAAAGACACGCTTGCCCCCGGCCGCCGCCCTTGCCACCTTTCCACGTGTTGGACGTGGATCCCCGGTGCCCTCCCCTCAAGAGAAGAACACCGGGCCACGATGTGAGCGAAGCCCGCGGCCGCCCTCTACAGCGCCGCGGGCTTCGAACTTCCGTCCCTCTTGGATTTCCTACAACCCCAAGCTCACGCCACTATCCCTGCAACAAGAACCCTCGTTCTCTGACAACGGGCGCGCAACGTAACAGCGTCTCTTCCTCATCGCAGGGTCCTTCGAGATGTACCAACTGCAGCATCATGTAATAACAGGTATGGGCAAAACACCCATGAGCGCCGTCCTGATTCCCCGTGTTGCGTTGCCGTCCCCCTGACGGGGCGGGTTGCAGGCGGGCTGGCGCGGAGTGGGTGATGGGGCAGAAGGGGGGGGTGTTCCGTTCCGAGTGTGCCTGGGGTGCGGAACGGACGGAACGGGGTCAGTGAGGAAGAGGGAGCTGGGGATCGTCGTCGGGGGCAGGCAGGACCCATCCTTCGGGGGTACGGCAAGCGAGACCCCGCTGTTCAAGAGAGAGCAAGGCATCGCCGAGGCGGGCGTTGTTGACGCGGAGGCGTTGGCGGAGAGCTGATCTGGAGAGCGGTCGGGGGGCGTTGCGGAGAGCGTGGCGGACGGCTTCGGCGAGGGGGAGGGGCCCGGGGTCATCGCCTTGGATCTGGAGGTGGAGAGGCTCGCCGTCGGTGTGGACGAGGGAGAGCAGCAGGGGGTTGGGAGCGGGGGCGGCGCGGTGCTCAACGGTGAGGCGGAGGCGGCCATCGGAGCGGCGAACGAGGTAACACGCAGAGTCGGTCCAGGCGTGGAGGTCGGAGCTGCCGCGCAGGGCCTGGCCGGGGTCCCTGCGGGAGCGTTTGGCCATGTGATGGACGAGGGCGAGGGCGAGGTGATGGCGGCGGTTGAGCTCGCGAAGGAAGCCGAGGAGGCCGGAGATATCGGAGGCGCTGTTCTCGTCGAGGTGGTGGAGCCGGACGAGGGGGTCGAGGACGAGGAGGCGGGGCCGGAGGTCGGAGAGGGTCTGGTCGAGGGCGAGACGGTCGGGGTGGCGGTCGAGGCGGAAGCTGGGAGCGGTGATGACGTGCAGGTCGAGGGTGGACAGGGACAGGCCGCGGTGCCGGCAGAGGTGGGCGACGCGCTCACGTACCCGGGGCAGGGCGTCTTCGGCGAGGTAGACGAGGGCGGGGCCGGGGGTGGGGACCTCGAAGCGGCCGAGGCAGGGAGTGCCGGAGGCGACGGATACGGCCAGGTCCAGTCCCAGCCATGACTTGCAGGCCTTGGGAGGCCCACCGAGCACGCCGACGGCTGCCGCACCCCACAGGTCCTGGACGAGCCAGCCGACGTCGTCGGGTTCGGGACGGATGGCGTGGACGGGAACGGTGGGCAGGCCTCTCATGGCCCCAACATCTCGCGGGCGGTGATCACGTCGCCGGAGGAGACAACGGAGCGGTCGGAGCGGACGGCCAACCCGATGGCTTTGAGAGCGAGGCGGTCGATAGCCCTGAGATTGCCGCGACTCATCTCGAAGAGGGTCTCGAGGGCATCGCCGTCGAAGGGGGGACTGGGGGCCCCTGCGACGGCGGAGCGATGGGCGACGTAGGCGTGGGTCTCGTCACGGGAGAGCGGGCGAAGCGTGGCGTAGTGGGCCAGGCGGTGGGCCATGGCCGCCTGTTGGGGGCGGGCGAGGAGGGTTCGGAGCGGCGGTTGGCCGGCGAGGACGAACGAGACGACGAGGCGGCTGTCCATGTCGAAGTTGGTGAGGAGACGGAGCATGGCGAGGGACTCGGGCCGCAGATCGTGGGCCTCGTCGAGGAGGAGAACGGGGCGGACGCCGTCGGTCGTGGAGGCATGCTCGAAGGCATCCTGGAGCTTGCGCACGAGGGCGGGATAGGTGCCGGTGGGCGAGAGGCCGCAGACGACGGCGATCTCCCTGCAAAGATCCCGCTTGCTGAGTCCCGTGACCTTGACGTAGCGGACCTGGTAGCGAACCTCGGGCAGATGGGAGAGGAGGGCCCGCAGCGCCACGGTCTTGCCGGTTCCGGCGGGGGCGATGAGGACGGCGCTCATGCGCTGGCTGACGGCCTCGGTAAGGGCCTCGATGGCTTCGTCCTGAGGGGGGAGGGCGAAGCGCTCGGTGACGGCCAGCTCACGGGTGAAGGGGGTCTTGCGGAAGCCCAGGGGACTGAGGTCGAGACTCATGAGTCGTGGTTCTCCTGTTCAGAGTGTTGCTCGGGGTCTTCGGGATCGGAGTCGCTGAAGCCGCCGTCGGGGCCGACGAGGGGCCGGAGATCATGGCCGAAGGCGAGGGTGGCAGCGGTGTGGGGCACGCCCTCCGAGGGGAGGGGAGGGGAGGACGCAGCCCGGCGATCGGTGGCGTTGGCGAGGGGGTCGAGCTCGGCGAGCTGGATCATGCGGCCCTCGAACAGCACCCAGTGCCGGCCGTCGAGGACGTGACGGGTGACATCGACCCAGCGACCGGCCAGGCCGTAGGGCGCCTCCCAGCGTTGGCCCTCGCTCTTGATGACGTGATCGTGCGAGACCTTGCAGCGCTCGTGGACGACGAAGCGCCGGTAGAGATCGGTCTCGTTGCTGGGCAGGCGCAGCGGTCGTCCGGCCTCCCAGCGCTGGCGGGGCGTGTCGCCGTCCAGGGCCTCGTGGCCCGTGTCGTTGTAGCGATCGAGGAAGTGGCCGAGGCGCAGGGTCAGGGCACCACCGTCGGGGTCCACGTCGGCGGCACCGTCGAGGGAGCGAAGCACCTGATCATAGGCCGTGCGGTTGAAGCGCTCCACGGCGCCGCGCCCCTGGGGATAGTGGGCCGTACCGTGGATGAGCCAGGCACCCAGTCCGCCCTCGATGACGGCCAGGGTGTCGGCGGAGATGAAGCCGGGACCGCGGTCGAGGTACATCAGGTCCATCAACCCGTACGTCAGGACCAGGCGGTAGAGCCCATGGAGAAAGAGCTCGGTGGACTCCGAGGTGCCTACCCGGACACCGAGCCCGTAGCGGGTGGCGTCGTCGAGGAAGAAGAGGGCGACGCGCCGGAGGCGCCCGGCACCGGCCCGGAAGTGCTTCCCATCACAAAGGATGCATTGCATCCGGTGTGCATAGCGCCAACGGCGCATGTTGCCCTCGCGCTTGCTGGGCCGGGGCCGGGTGGCCAGCCCCATCCGGCGACAGGCCCGCCAGACCGTGGTTCGCTCGAGGGGCTCGTCCGGCGGCACGACGCCCCGGACCCGAGCCCGGCGGATGAGCTCGGGCACGCTGGCCCGGGGGTCGCACTCCTTCTCGGCCCGCAGGAAGGCCACGAACTCCTCGTCGAGAACGAGGGACGTCTCGGTGCGCTTGCGGCTCGCGGGCTCGAGGCCACCGATGCCGCGCTGGGCGTAGGCCGAGCGCCAACGCTGGATCGTGCGCACGCTCACCCGGACCCGGTGTCCGTCCGGATGGGCGTGCTCGCGCCCGGCCACCTCGCGCACGGCGGCGCCCGCTCTCCTGCCTTCCAGGATCAGAGCCTCCACCTGGGCGAGGACGGTGTAGCGCAGGAGCGCCTCCGAAGAGGGTGGAACCGGGGGAGGGGGCATCGTCGTCATGCCCCGATGCTATATCCCCGACCTGGAGCCGGGAGGATGCGAAGTCGTGGGTGGAGGTCCCCGGCTCGGAGGCTGGCCGAAAGGGGGGTGTTCCAGCTCACCGGAACGGAGGAGGGCCCAGCGGCCCGGCAGCACCACCTCTCGGCGAGGCTCGGGCCACAGGCCTCCCACCGCGCCGGCTGCCAGCAGCCGGTCCAGGACCGAGCCCGCCGGATCGATCATCAGGAGCACGGTCACGACGGCGGCCCCCCGCGTCCACCATCGCCTCCCCCAACGCCGCGCCTGCTCACGCAGCCGCAGGAGCGCCACGCCGAGCCGGGCCGCGATCCGTTCCCTCGTCCGCTCATCCTGCTCGGGATGCACGCCCAGGAGCCAGCCGACCAGGCTCAGCCGTCGACCCTGCGTCCGCCTCCGCCGAGGATCATCCCACGGGCTGTCCGCCGGCCAACGTTCCCCTCTCGCCACGTCCAGGGCGGCAGCAAACACCGTCGCCTCCCACACGGGCTCACCCGTCGATGCCTCCACCCGCAGCTCGCCCGATGGCCCGTACGGGGCCACCGCCTCCCGGCCGTAGGGCACCTGTCCGGGGGGATAGAGCGTGTAGCGCCCGTCCGTATGCTCCCGGCACCCCACTACGGCCAGCGGGAAGCGCGGTCCCGTCTTGCGAGCTCGGTAATGAGGTTCCCCCGATTCGGTGGACACCCCAGAATTGAGGTAAAGGAGGTGTCCGCATGGCAAGTGGAAGAAAGGTATACCCGCCTGAGTTCAAGCGGCGGATGGTGGAGATGGTCCGGGCCGGCCGGAGCCCGGAGAGCCTGGCGAAGGAGTTCGAGCCATCGGCAAACACGATCCGGAAGTGGGTGGTCCAGGCCGACCTGGACGAGGGGCTCCGGGCCGACGGGCTGACGACGGCGGAGCGGGCCGAGCTCCGGGAGCTCCGGCGTGAGAACCGGCAGCTGAAGCTGGAGCGGGAGATCCTGGGAAAAGCCGCGGCCTGGTTCGCCCGGGAGTCGATTACGCTTCCGAAGCCTACGGATTCGTGAAGGCGAACCAGGCCTGCTACCGGGTGGCGATGATGTGTCGGGTGCTGGACGTGTCGCGTAGCGGCTACTACGCGTGGCTGAAGCGAGAGCCCTCGGCCCGGGCCAGGCGAACGCCGCGTTGCTGGAGACGATCCGGGAGATCCATGACGAGAGCGACGGGACGTATGGGGCTCCGCGGGTCCATGCGGAGCTGGTGGAGCGGCCCAGGGCCCGAAGGCCAGTCTGAACCGGGTGGCGCGGGTCATGAGATGGGCCGGGTTGCAGGGCGTAAGCCCGCGCAAGTGGGCGCGCACGACGGTGCGGGACGACGCGGGCTCGACCCGCACCGGACCTGGTGAAGCGGGACTTCACGGCCACGGGTCCGGACCAACTCTGGGTGGCCGACATCACCTACGTGCCCACCTGGGCCGGGTTCCTGTACTTGGCCGTCGTGCTGGACGTCTGGAGCCGCCGGATCGTGGGCTGGGCCATGGCGACGCACCTGAGAACGGAGTTGGTTCTGGACGGCCCTGGACATGGCCGCTGGTGCAGCGCAGGCCGCAAGGACGTGATCCATCACTAGCGACCAGGGGAGCCAGTATACGTCGCTGGCCTTCGGACGCCGGTGCGAGCTGATGGGCGTCCGGCCCTCCATGGGCTCGGTGGGGGACGCTTACGACAATGCCATGTGCGAGTCGTTCTTCGGAACCCTGGAGTGCGAGCTGCTGGACCGTTATACGTTCCACCGCCCGCCGGAAGCGAGGACAGGCGGTGTTCCGCTACATCGAGGGGTGGTACAATCCCCAGGCGGCGTCACTCGTCTCTGGGCTACCTGTCGCCGGCGAAGTTCGAGGCGAAGAACTGGCCCGGAGTCCGCGAGAACCCTGGACCTGGCTGACTTCCCGCTGTATGCCGAAGGCCTCCTGGCCGGGCCGGGTTCTACTCCGCTGCAAGCAGCGGAAGCTCTCCTCACCCCAGGGAGGGAAGGAAGAAGAAATCAGACTGACTTAACCGCACTACTCACCTGTCCACTGAAACGGGGTAGGCCCAGTAATGATCGATGTACAGGTGGCACCCCCCCGCCCCCTGGGCGAAGGCACAGCGCCTGGGCAGCACCGGCCGAAGCACACCCTCCCCGTCGGCCTCGTACGCCGCCACCTGAAAGACACGCTTGCCCTCCGCCTCCGCCTTTGCCACCTTCTTCAGTACTGGATGTCGGCCTTCGTTGCCCTCCCCTTAGAGGACGAGGCTCGACAGTGTGAACGAAGCCCGTGGCGCCCCGATAGCGCCGCGGGCTTCGAACTTCCGTGTCTCCTGCCCTTCCTACAACCCCAAACTCACGACATCACGTCTGCAACCGGAACCCCCTCACGCTGTCAGCGGGACCGCAACGCAACACGCCAGTCCGCTTCCAGGGCGTCGGCCACCAGCCGGTGATCAGGGTCCACACGGCGGTACCGTCGCTCCGCCAGATCCGCTTCGTAGCGTGCCTGTTCGAGATCTTCCCGACGCAACCGGTCCACCTCCTCGGCTCGAGCTCGGAGCTCGTCACCCACCGAGAGGGCGACCTCAAGGCTAAGGGGCGTCATCACCTCGACGAGCAACTCTCCGATGCTCTGGTCCAGCTCCGACCCCAGAACGTTCTGGCAGGCTGGGTCGCCCCACTGCAGGCGGCCCAGCTGGCAAACGTATCTCACACGCTTGGTGCCGTCGGGCCGGGCCTGGTACTGCGTCGTCATCCGGTCCCCACAGAGCCCGCACACGACCATGCCCTGCAACAGGGCCGGCCCTTCGCGGGGCGGGCTCTGGCGCCGATCCTGGCCTCGTGCCTGGGCGTTCAGACGCAGGCGACGCACGTTGGCCTCGTACTCCGTCCAGGTGATGTAGCCTTCGTGCACGTCGGGGATCAGTACCTGCCATTCTTCTCTCGGTAGCGTTCGGACGCGCACCCCACCCCCCAGCCTGGGTCGCGTCCGGGTGCGGCCATAGGCGAAGGCTCCTGCGTAGCGGGGGTTGTGCAGCATCCTGATGGCCCGGGCGTGGCGCAGGGGCTGGAAGACCACCTCCCCCTTCCGGGGTCCGGTGCGCAGACGTAGGGGGAACAGGAGCTCGTTGTCGCGGAAGTGGTTCATGACACCCGTCGCCGAGCCCACCCGCCGGAAGGTCTCGAAGAAGTGCTCGATGGTATGCCGGATGCGCTGGTCCGGATCCAGCACCACACGGTCTGAGGCGTCGTAGACCAGCCCCACGGGCAATCCCATCTTCAGCTCCCCACGCCGGGCCTTGTTCAAGATGCCCCCCTGGAGCCGTGCACGGAGCACGTGGAGCTCTGCTTCGCTCATCGTGCCCTTCAGGCCCAGAAGCAGCCGATCGTTGAAGTGGGCGGGATCGTAGATCCCGTCCTCATCCATGATGAGGGTTTGGGTCAGGGCGCAGATCTCCAGCAACCGGTGCCACTCCGTCGAGCTTCGGGCCAGACGCGACACTTCCAGCCCCAGCACGACACCGGCGCGCCCCATCCCCACCTCGGCGACCAACCGCTGGAACCCGGCGCGCGTGGTTGCCCCGGCTGCCGCCGACTGGCCCAGGTCTTCATCGACGATCACCACCCGGTCGGCGGCCCAGCCCAGGGCCACCGCTCGCTCCCGAAGCGCATACTGTCGCTTCGTGCTCTCGCTGTTCTGCACCACCTGGTGAAGAGAGGATTGGCGTACGTAGAGATAGGCCTCTCGACGCAGGTGATCGCCGCTGACCTTCGAAGTGGTTGGATTCATGAGGCTCTCCTTCTCGCTACCAGGAGAACCGTGGTGGCAAGCAACGGAACGAGTTCGGAGCTGGGCCCCCGGACCCCGTCCTCGGTTCGCTGCTCCAAGGCGGGGGAGCCTCCGGTAGCGACCCTCGGATCGCTTGCTCTCATCTCGGCGCTGATCCAGGCCACCACGCCCCGGTGGCACAGAAGCGCAAGCCTCAAGGGCACGAAGTCCAGTGGGGCCTCACCGACTGCATGGGCCCGGAGCGCCTCATAACGCCGGGTCCATTCCATGTCGTCCGTGTCGGCGCTCCTCGCGATCCTCAACTCGACCTCCGGCGTTTTTTTCCCGGCGCACCAGCGCCCGCTCGATGCTGCGGCGATGCACCGACAGCCCGAACCGCTCCCTCACCCGTCGGGTCAGCTCTTCGCTGTTCACATCCGGACCCTCCTCGACAAGCCCTTCGATGAACACCATCACCTCCTCCGTCAGTTTGCGGGCCCCCTTCGGACCCGGTCGCTTCGGCAACAAGCCCAACAGCCCCTCCTGCTCAAGAGCACGCTGGGCGTGATAAAACGTCGGCCGCGAAAATCCGAAGGCATCCGCCGCTTCCGTCACCGTCGCCCCTCCGCTTCGAACCCGACGCACCATCTCGTACTTCACCTGCACCAGATCCCGGGGGTCGAAGAACCCTTCCTTCTCGAACCTCTTGTCCCGCACATCCTCAGGCTTCGGGTTGAGCACGCCGTGTTCCCTCAAGGATCGCTCCTTCCCATCCGGCCCGGGCACCTCCGACATGACACACCTCCTGGTAGCGTGGTTGGTCGTGTGTTAATAGGTTTGCGCCGTATCCCCAAGGATGTCAAGAGAACATTATCCATAACATCACCGATCTTGTTGCTATCACTATCATTCATGTCTTCTTCACCCACCACACCGTGACGAAGACTTCTTTACATCCACGGCGGAAACCTCTTTACACGTTCCCTCAGGTGGGGAGAGTTCCGTCACCAACCTTGCCAGCCTCAGAAGCTCTTCAATGCGGAAGTAGGAACGGCCCCCCGAGAGGGTCACAAAGGGGTCGGGCGCCGCCACACTCGTCCATGCCGTGGCCAGCCACCGTACGCGCCCCTCTCCATCCTCGAAGAGCACCCGATCCCTACCCCAGTCCCTACGATGGGCAAGCAACGCAAAGCGGTCCCCTCGCAGTGGGTGGAAGGGATGGGTAATCTCAAACTCTTGCGGTCCGCCGTGGCAACCGGGTGCAGTTGACGGCGTTCTCCCACGGTGGTGGGTTCAGTCTCGACGGCAGCGTCAGGATCGAGGCTACCGACCGCGCCGGCCTGGAGCGGCTCATCCGGTATTGTGCCAGGCCGCCTTTCGCCCTTAACCGACTCCATCTGGTCGGCAACCGTTCCGACCAGATCCTCTACCTCCTCCCAAGGCCCGACCTCGCCGGCCGCACCGCCCTGCGTCTCTCGGCCCTGGAGTTCCTGGACCGGCTCGCCAGGATCCTCCCCCCTCCCCGCATCCACCGTCACCGCTACCACGGGGTCTTCGCGCCCAACGCTCCGCTGAGGCCGCTGGTCCCGGCCCAGACGATCAGCGTACAGTCCACCGTGGCCGCAGCGGTGACCCCAGCCGACCTTGAACTGGGCACAACACCGGTCTCGTTTGCGGCCACGGTCGGTGGCGCTAGTCCGGTTCCCCAGGTGGTGTCGTTAAACAACTTTGGCGGGGGCGCGTTGGGCGCGATCACGACCTCGGGGATTACCTACGGCACCGGCACACCGGGCTGGCTGGCGGTCTCCAACACATCTACCACGGTGACGCTGACTCCCACCACGGGTGCACTCACGGCGGGCACACACGCGGCGTCCCTGACCGTGTGGAGCGTCAACGGGGGAAGCGAAGTGCTCAACGTCTCGTTCAGGATCGGGCAGCGGGTCCTGACGCTGTCGTCGGCCACCGCGAGCTTCAATGCCACCGTCGGCGGAGCGAGTCCGGCGCAGCAGACGGTCACGATCACCAATACGGGGGCCGGCTCATTCGCAGACCTCGGGACCGTGGCCATCGGCGCGATCACCTTCGTGCCCTCGGGCACGACGTGGCTGACCGCGACGGGTGCCGCAACCGGTACGCTGACGCTCACGGTGGCGACTGGATCTCTCGCCGCCGGGACGTACACGGCCAGCGTGCCGGTCCTGAACCTCTCCGGTGGAAACGACGCCGTGGACGTGTCCTTTACGGTGGCCCCAACCGGGGGGTGACTACCACCCAGGAGGCGAAGGCAAAGGCCGACGAGTTGGCCGCGCGGTTCGCTACCATCGAATCCAAGCCGGAGCCCACCACGCTTAGCGGGTTGTTCCAGCAATACCACATGGACATTCCACTGGTGTCAGACGGTGGTTCTAGGGGTAGCCCGCGGGTTTGGGCAGTGGCCGCATCAATGCCCAGGACGGACTGATTGCCGGGAGCAGCCTTGTTTGAGAAGAGAGAGAAGGGGAAGGGGATCGCTCAGGGGAGAGGGCAAAAAGGGGTTACAGTTTGGGGTTACAGTCCCTCCCGCCCATAGGGTGTAAGGTATTTCCCTGATAGCTTTTACGGGCTTGGCCCCTACCGTTTGCGCGGAGAGTTCGACTCCCGCCGCCTCCACTTTAGGGATTTTGGGGAAATGCATGCCCAGAAGCTGGAGAGTCTGGGGGTCCTGGCTGGGGGAATCGCCCACAGCTTCAATAGTGTCCTTCATGACGGTCTCGCTTCCCAAGAAGGTCCGCCTGGAGGTGAACCTGTCCACGGATCCTCTCCCGGTCAAAGCAGACCCCGCCCAGCTCTCCCAGGTGGTCATGAACCTCATCACGAAGGGGGCCCAGGCCATGGGGGGAGAGGTGGGGAGCGTGGAGGTGTCCACCGGCCTTTCTCCGTCCAGCGATGAGGGGGTCCGGGCAATTCTCCGGGTGAGCGATACCGGCTCCGGCATGGACCGCCACACCGTGGATCGGACGCTCGGTGGCGATCGGACGCACGGCGGTCTCGAACACCCGCGGCCGACGCGGCGGCGCGACGAGCTCTTTGCGGCGGTGATCCCTTGGCCAGTGGAGCATGCCCGTCTAGCGAGGCGAGCGCGTCGTCCTCGAAAGCCCCCTACGCCCTTGTCGGGCGCTCAGCTCAACGCAGCGCCGCCGCCGCCGCCAGACCAAACGCCTCGGTCAACGTCGGGTGCGGGTGGATGGACGCGGCGAGCTGCTCGAGCGTCAGGCCGTTGCGCACGATGGCCGCCGCTTCGCCCATGAGATCGGCGGCGCCCTCGACGAGGGCGTGGACGCCGACGATGCGCCGGTCGTCAGCACGAAAGACGAGGCGCAAGAGCCCCTCGGCGTCGCCGCTGATCTGGGCGCGCGCATCCATGCGGTAATCGTATTCCACCGTGCCCACCTCGATCCCCGCCGCGCGGGCCGCCTCTTCGGTCAGGCCGGCCATGCCGAGCTCCGGACGGGAGAAGATCACCGCGGTGTTGTGCTCCGGCTTCGGGAAGACGGCCGGCGCCCCGAGCAGGTGGCGCGCCACCGCGTGCGCCTGGGCCGTGGCCCAGTGGGCGAACATCGGCTGGCCCACCAAGTCGCCGGTGGCGTAGATCCCCGGCTCGTCGGTCTCGAGCGTGGCGTCGACCTTGACGCCGTGCGCATCGTAGCGCACCGCCGTGCTCTCGAGCCCGAGGCCCGCGACGTTCGGGTGGCGCCCAGCGACGATCGCCACCGCCTCGGCCTCGACCTCGTGCTGCTCGCCAGCCCGACGATAGCGCACCCGATGCGCGCGCTCGTCGCCCTCGATGGCCTCGATGCGCGCCTCGGTCTCGACCTCGATGCCGTCCTCTTGCAGCCGCTCGGTGAGCCGCGCCGCCAAGGTCGCATCGACCGGCCCGAGGATGCCCGGCGCGACCTCCAAGATCGTCACCCGGCTGCCGAGCATGGCGAAGATCTGCGCCATCTCGACGCCGATGGGACCGCCACCGATGAGCACCATCGACTCGGGCACAAAGCCCGTCTCGATAAGTGTCCCCGAGTCGAGCACGCCGGGGAGCTCGGCGCCGGGGATGGGGAGCCGATTGGGGATCGAGCCGGTGGCGAGAATAGCGCGCTCGAAGCGGACGCTGCGGCGCGCATCGGACTGCTCGACGAGCGCCGTATGCGCCCCGGTCAGCCGCGCGTGGCCGAAGATCACCTCCAGGCTCGGAAGCGTCTTCGCCCGCGCGAGGGCACCTTGGGCGCGCTGGGTGAGGATGCGGTGGCGGCGAGTCTGCACCGCCGCCCAATCCACTTCGGGCAGCCCCGTCGTCGCCCGGCGCACCCCGAAGGCGCCGGCCTCGGCAATCGCCTGGCGTCGCGCCGCGGTCTCGCGAAAGATCTTCGAGGGGATACAGCCCTCAAACAGGCACGTCCCCCCGAGGCCGCGGCCCGCCTCGACGAGCATCACCCGCTTTCCCGCCTGCGCGAGCGCCATCGCCGCGGGCGTCCCGCCCGGACCGCCGCCAATGACCAAGACGTCGACTTGAGATTCGCCCACCATCGCCTCACCTCGTCGCATCGCGAGTCACGACTCGGGCCCGAGCTCCCCGCGAGACGCCCGGCGGTCGATGCGTGAGCCGCCGTCGAGTTCGTTCTCTTGGAAACCCCCGACGAAGCGCGAAAGTTTCGCACCTCGCCGCGCCTCCAAGGCTACGGGGAAGATAAGAGGCGCGCCGTGATGAGGGGAGAGGCGATGCGCTGGCTAGTCGGCCGAGGGAGCCCCGACGGCGAGGACCACGCCGTCGGCGTACGTCGTGCTGGTGGGCATCAACCCGAGTCGGTTGGTAGCGAAAGGCTGACTGGCGTCCGTGAAGGCAAAGCCGGGCGTCGGCATGCGCCAGGCGAGCGAGGCGTTGATGGCGCTCACGAGGCCCTGGGCGAAATCGGACGCCATCAAGCTCTGCAGCGCGGCGCGGTGATCCAGGCCGACGCGATCGGACACACTCACCTCCGCTTCGCTCCAATCGATCGCCGTCAGGCTCAGCCACGCGTGGTGCAAGTCGGAGTCCACCTCGGCGCTGGCGCGCATCGACAGCGCCATCGTGACGCCGAAGGTGACGCCCGCCGTCGCCAGTGCGCCACCGAACATGCCGTCGGGCACCGCAAAGCTCAGAAGCCCCGCGCGCCACGTGGCCTACAAGAGCTCGCCGAACAGGTCGCTGAATGCGGCCACTTCGATGATGTCCGTCTGAGCTTCCCCCGATTCGGTGGACACCCCAGAATTGAGGTAAAGGAGGTGTCCGCATGTCAGAAGAGAGGAAGAAGTACCCAGCCGCGTTTAGGCGGCAGATGGTGGAGTTGGTCCGGGCTGGCCGAAGATCCCGTCGTTGTCATGGACTAGGAATCGGGCACCGAACCGAACGGAGTCGCCTTCCGGATCCGCTGTTTCAACCAAACCAGGATAGGAGAGTTCGTCACCACCACATGTACCACCCTTTGGCTCCGCAGTTCCATGAGCAGCAGGACGTACCGCACCGAGTCGTTTCACAAGGGGTAGGGGGTCAGGTCCACGGTCCACAACTCGCTGGCGTGACTGGCCAGGAAGGTGCGCCAGGTGGTGGAGGCGTGACCGCCGTCTACCTCGCTGTTCAACATGTACCGGCGGATCGTACCGGCAACGTGCTCCACTCCCAGTTTCGCCTTGAGCTCTAGGGCGATCCGGTAATCGCCCTATTCGGGATGATCGGACGAGATGTGGCGGATCAGGTTGATGTGGCTCCGAGGCATTCTGGGTCGACCGCCCAACCCACCGGATCGTCGTCGCCAGTAGCGGCGGTATCCTTCCCGATGCCATTTGAGGACCATTGCTGGCTGGGTCAGCACCAGGGCGGAGTGCCACCGACTCCAGTGCCGACTGAGCCGGATCCAGAGCGCTCGGTCGGCCGGTCGGAGCATCGGCCTTCGTCGCGCCCGCTGAAGCACGGTGATTTGGTGACGGAGCAGGTGGTTCTCAGCCGCCAGGCATTCACGTGATCGAGCTATGCCGATAGGGACCCGGAGGACCAGAAGGAGCCATGAGATCATGATTCAACGGTCCGGGGGAAACGGTCAAAAAGTCAACCGTCACTTGGCGGATGAGGTTTTCGCGGAGCACGGTCCCTGAAACCATCTCGACCTTCGGAGCGTCCTACTATTGTAGCGAGTCATATAGTGTAAGACGCGAGAGAGCCGCGCCGTGGGGATATCGGGTGCCGTGGGCCACTTCGGAGCAGGGCAGCGGGTAAGAAATCCGGGCCAGGACAACGGTCTGGGACCCCGGTCCAGAGCCACGGCGCCGCACATCGGCAAGAAAGGACGGATGGAGGGAGCACGATGACGGATCAACGAAACCCAGAGGCCTTTCTTCCCCTGAGCGATCTGGCTCTCCACGTGATGTTGGCCCTGGGGGACGGTCCCCTTCACGGGTACGGCATCGGGAAGGAGATCGAGGAGCGATCCGGGGGGCGGTTGAACCCCACAACCGGAGGGCTTTACCAGGCGTTGAAGCGACTGGCGGAGGACGGTCTGGTAAACCACGATCCGGATGCGGAGGCAGATTCCCCGGATGCCCGACGCCGGTATTTCCGCCTGACGCCCCTGGGGCGTCAGGTGGTCGGGTTGGAAATGGAGCGGCTCCAGGGCCTGGTAACGGCGGCTCGGGAGAAGCGTCTCTTCCCCCGGACGGTGTAAGGAGAAAGTCACGATGTGGACTGAACGGGTGTACCGCGTCCTCCTTCGTCTCTACGCTACCGCGGATCGAGAGTGGGCCGCCGACATGCTGGAGACCTATCGCCGCCGGGCGGCTTCCGTGGAGGATCGTGGGCGTCTCGTGCGCTGCACCTTCCATCTACGGGAATGGGGCGGGCTCGCTTGGGTGGCCCTGGGCTCCCGGCGGGGCCGGGGAGTGGCCAGACGTCACTTCCGGCACGGAGTCCGAAGGCTGATTCGAAACCCAGGGTTCGCCCTGGCGGGCAGTTTGACCCTGGCGCTGGGAATGGGGGGCACTGTGGCCATCTACGCCGTGTTGGACAGTGTGATCCTGAACCCCCTCCCGTACCCGGAGCCAAACGAGCTGGTATGGATGGACAATGCCGGACCGGGCATCGACCTCACGGAGGGGCTCGGCTTCACACCGGGAATGGTGTATCACATCTCCCAACACCAGCACACCATGACCTCCGTAGGCGCGTTCTCCTCCGATGCGGTGACGGTGACGGGGGACGGAGATCCGGAGCGGGTGCGAAGGGCCCTGGCGACACCCTCCCTGGGGGAGGTCCTGGGCGTTCCGCCAGAGAGGGGCCGCTGGTTCCTGGAGGGGGACGGGGAACCGGATGGGCCTCCGGTGGTAGTGCTGAGCCACGCCCTCTGGTCGCGGCGGTACGGGAGTGACCCCGCTATCGTCGGCCGGACCATCCTCATCGACAACACTCCCACGGAAGTCGTGGGAGTGATGCCACCGGCCTTTCGGTTCCCCGACGACGATGTCCGCCTCTGGCTCCCGCTGCACCTTGACGGGAACACGACCCTCGGCGGGTTCTGGCTCCAGGTCGTCGGCAGGATGCGGGCTGGGATCACGCAATCGGAGGTCAGGAGCGAGACACAGGCGCTCTACCGGGATCTCGCGGAGAGCTTCCCGGACGAGCCGGGAGGGGTTCGGTTCATCCTGGAGTCCGTCGGCATTAGGGCGCTGGTCACGTCGCTGAAGAGTTCCGTGGTGGGCCCGGTGGCCCGAACGCTCTGGATCCTGCTGGGGACGGTGGGGATCGTCCTCCTCATCGCCTGCGCCAACGTGGCGAACCTCTTTCTAGTCCGGGCCGAGAGTCGGCAGCGGGAGGTGGCGGTCCGGGGAGCCCTGGGGGCGGGCCGCCTGGACCAGGTGTACGATAGCCTGGTGGAAGGAGTTCTTCTCTCTGGGCTCGGGGGATTTGCGGGCCTGGCCCTGGCCCAGGGAGCGGTTCGGCTCTTGGTGAGCCACGGCCCGGCAAGTCTCCCCCGCCTCCAGGAAGTAGGCCTGGACGGGAGCGTCCTGGTGTTTGCCCTGGGAGTCATGACCTTGGCCGGCCTCGCCTTCGGCGCCATTCCCCTCCTCCGGAGAGACGCCAGCATCGTGGGCACCCTCCGAGCCACCTCCGGAGCAACGGCAGATCGGGTCCGGGTGCGGGGCCGGAGCGTGCTGGTGGCGGGCCAGATGGCCCTGGCGGTGATCCTCCTGGTAGGCTCAGGCCTCATGGTCCGGAGCTTCGTGCACCTGAGGGCGGTGGATCCCGGATTCGATGCGAGCCCCGAAATCCTGACCCTCTCCTTCGGCCTGCCCCCCTCGGAATATCCGAACGGAGCGGCCGCGGCGGCCTTCAGTCAGGCGCTGATCACCGGCATCCAGGGACTCCCGGGGGTGGAGGCGGCGGGGGTCGTCACCTGTCTGCCATTGGACGGTTGGTGCAACGGAAACCACGTGAGGGTGGAAGGGCGGGGGGAGCCGGAGGGAACGCTCCCGCCGGTGGTGGCGGTGCGGCGAGCCGGACCAGGCTATTTCCGTACCATGGGGATCGAAGTTCTGGAGGGGCGGGTTCTGGAGCGGGCCGACGTGGAGGGGGGATTGCCGGTAGTGGTGATCAGCCGGTCCCTGGCCAGGGACTACTTCCCCCGCGAGGACCCCCTGGGCCGACGCGTTGCCTTGGGATCAGATACGACCTGGAGCACCGTGGTAGGCGTCGTGGAGGATGTCCCGGCACGGGAGCTGATGCACGTGGCCGATCCCCTCATCTATTTCCCCCTCATAGGACCGGCAAACCCGGGGGTGTCGGCTCGAAGCGGGGCGGTGGCGGTCCGGGCACGGAACGTCGTGGGGCTCCTGAGCGCCGTCCGGGACCGGGTCGCCATGGTGGATCCCGATGTCGCCATCGCCCGGGTTCGGACGACGGAACGGATCGTGGCCGACGCAAGTGCCCGAATGGCCTTCACCATGGTTCTCCTGGTCCTGGCCGGAGGAGTCGCCCTGGTTCTGGGGGTGGTGGGGATTTACAGCGTGATCTCTTATCTGGTGGGGCGTCGCCGGGCCGAGATCGGAGTGCGCTTGGCCCTGGGAGCCCGGCCCTCGGAAGTAAGGTGGATGGTGGCGCGGGAGGGAGCCCAGGTGGCCGGCGTCGGGCTGGCAATGGGAATGGTGGTGGCTTTCGGGCTCTCCCGATTGATGGCGGCCCTCCTCTTCGACGTGGAGCCGACGGACCCCCTTACCTATGCCGCAGTCGGACTCGGCCTCCTGGGTGTGGCCCTGGTGGCGTCCTGGGTTCCGGCTCGGCGAGCCGCGTCGACGGATCCGGCCGGGGCCCTTCGGGCGGAGTGAGGGTTCCGGACCCTGCCAGCGGATCGACACCAGCCTCGCCTGCATGATCTTGAACGCGAGGACCGGTGTGTGGATGCCCGACAGCGTCCATGTGCTGTGAAGCTCACTCGGGGGAGGGAAATCCGCTTCGGACTCCGAGCCACGCCCCAGCACTACGGCCTGTTCTTCCGCGACTCCTTCGGTTATACTGGTTTGTATAGATACAAAATCGTATAAATAGGGAGTTTGTGTCCATCATGGCCAAGACCGGATCCCAGAAGCTCAAGTCCAAGTGGTTCCACATCCTCCTCTCTCTAGCAGACCAGGAGCTGCACGGGACGGCCATCATGGAGGAGGTTCTCCTGCGCACCGGAGGTGCGATGCGCCTCTGGCCCGGGACCCTCTACGGCGCCCTGAGGGAGATGGCCAGTCAGGGACTCATCCAGGAGGTGGAGCCACCGGAGGAAGCCCCGACGGAAGGGGGCAAGCGTCGTTTCTACGCCGTTACCCAGAGCGGCCGGGTGGTGCTGGCCGAGGAGGTAGCACGGATGGAGGAGCTGGTCCACCTGGCCCGGGCGAGGAGGGTGGGGGAGGAACCCCAAGGCGCATGACCGCATCCAGGAACGGCGCATCCAAAAGGGACGGACGGAGAAGGGCGCAGCCAGGCGTATCTACAGGGTCTTCCTTCGGGCTTACCCCCGGGAGATGCGGGAGCGGTATGGGGAGGAGATGGAGGAGACCTTTCTGGCCCTCCTCCGCTGGGAGGGGGAGCGGAGCGGGCTTCTGGGGAAGATCGAATGCCTGGATCTGCGGTGGTTGGGATGCGGTGGCTGGAGGAGTGGCTCGACGAGTGACTCGAAGGCTGGCCCCGGGTTGGGCCGGGGACAAGAGGACTCCGAGAGGGAAGGGCCCTACCGGAGATCCATCAAGGGGACAGGAGTGCGGGAGATGCTGGGAACCATCTGGGGAGATATCCGCTTCGCCGTCCGGGCTCTGATTCGAAGGCCCCTATTCTCTGCCACCGTGATTCTCACCCTTGCGGTGGGCATCGGGGCCAACGCCTCGGTCTTCACCCTGGTGGACGGCCTCCTCTTCACCCCTCTCCCCTACGAGGAGCCGCAGGAGTTGGTGCTCCTCTTCGAGGAGAACCCGGTCAAGGGCTGGGACAAAGTCAGCGTCAGTCCCCTGAACGCCCAGGACTGGATGGCGCGCTCCCACACCCTGGAAGATCTTGCGATCTTCTACAGCCATGACTTCAGCCTGACGGGGGATGGGCCCCCGGAGCTTCTCTCCGGTGTCAGGGCGGGACCCAACCTCCTGGGGCTTCTGGGACGCACGCCGGCCCTGGGCCGTGGCTTTTCTGAGGAAGAGGTCGGTGAGGGCCGAGACGGAGTGGTGATCCTCACGGACGGTTTCTGGCAGCGGCACTTTGCCGGAGATCGGGGCGTTCTGGGGAGCACCATTGTTTTGGGAGGGGTGCCCCGGGTGGTTGTGGGGATCATGCCCCCGGACTTTCGGTTCCTGGATGCCCGCCCCGACGTGTTTCTTCCTTTGGACCTGGTTCCAGGCGACCACACTCGAGACGAAAAATTCCTCAAGGCGTTGGGTCGCCTGGCCCCGGGCGTGGGTTTGGACGAGGCCCGCACCGAGCTTGGACAGATCGCTGTCCAGCTCCAGGAGGAGTATCCGGAGACGAATGCGGACTGGACGGTCCAACTTGTGTCCCTCCATGAGGATATGCTCGGACCTTGGGGAAAATCTTCTTCCCTGATCCTGATGGTCGCCGTGGGCTTCCTCCTCCTCATGGTTTGCGTGAATCTGGCCAATCTTCTTCTGGCTCGAGGGGAGCACAGGGCTCGTGAATTGGCCATCCGTTCGGCTCTGGGGGCGGGACGAGGACGGGTCATTCGGCAGCTGGTCACCGAGAGCCTGGTGCTGGGATCCATAGGGGGGGCTCTGGGGCTTCTCCTGGCCAACTGGGGTTACCGGGGGGTTGTTGCCGCTCTTCCCACCTATACCTCACCCAACTTCCAGTTCGGCCTGGACGGATCCGTCATCGCCTTTACCATGGCCATCACCCTCACCGCTGCACTCCTCTTCGGAGTGTTTCCGGCCCTCAGGGCCAGCCGGTCGGGCATCGGGGAATTGAGGGACGGGGGCCGGAGTGGCCGATCAACGTCTTCCGCCCACCATGGAAGCGCACTGGTGGTGGTGCAGACGGCCCTCGCCCTGGTCCTGTTGGTGGGCGGAGGCCTTCTCATCAAGAGCATCTCGGGGATGAAGAACCAGGATCTGGGGTTCGATCCCCACAATGTCCTCACCGTTCGCTTGACGCCACCGGCCACAGAGTATCCTGAACCCGCCGACACCCGTGCCTTCTGGAATGGCGTAGAGCATCGGGTAGCCGAGGTCCCAGGAGTTGTGGGCGTGGGAACGACCCAGAGTCATCCCCTCATGGGCGCGACCTGGGTTCGCACCATCCGTATGGTCGGGGAGGACATTGATCGGACTGCTCGGCTCACCTATCTGTCCGGTGGCCTCTTCGATGCTCTGGGATTCCGTGTGGTGGCAGGGCGCCCCATCCGGAACACGGACGACGAAGACGCTCCTGCGGTGGCGGTGGTGAACGAGGCCTTTGTCAGCGGATATCTGGGGCAGGACGTCGACCCCCTGAGCACCCTCATCCAGGCTGGATCCGACACCCTCCCCCCGTACCCATCGTGGGCGTGATCCACGATGTAGTGGAGGCAGATCTGGCCCAGACCCCGGGTCCGGCCCTGTACCTCTCCATCTCGCCGGCAGCCGTTCGGACCCGCTCCCTGGTTATCCGGACCGCCGGCCCTCCTGGAGAGATGGTCGGAGACAATCAAGCAGGCCGTCTGGTCCATCGACCCGAAGCTGCCCTTCTCCCAGGTCCGGACCATGGAGGAACTCGTTGAGAACAACATCGGCGGTTTCGTGGTCATCGCGAACCTCATGACCATTTTCGCCATACTCTCCCTCTTACTGGGAGCTCTGGGGATCTACGGGGTAACGGCCTATTCCACGGGCCGGAGGACCAGTGAGATCGGGATCCGGTTGGCCATGGGCGCAGAGCCGCGTGATGTGGTCCGAATGGTGATCGGACAGGGGGGGCGCCGCGCCCTGTTGGGCCTTATGCTGGGCCTGGCCCTGGCCTTTCTGGTCACCCAGGCCATGGGGAGCTTTCTGGTCGGTGTGAACCCCCGGGATCCTGCTGTCTATCTCTCCGTCACCCTGATCCTGGCCGGGGTCTCCTTCCTGGCTCTCTGGGTTCCGGCCCGGCGGGCCTCGGCGGTAGCCCCCATGGAAGCGCTCACCGGCGAGTGAGGTAAAGAGGGGGGCAGGGGGGGTAGCAACGGCCCCAGGTTACACGCCTTCGCCCTCTTGGAATCTAAGATATTTCCTCGCGGCCACTTGCCGGCTTGGGTCCTACGGTTTGCACGGACCGTTCGACTCCCGCAGCTCAACACCCCCGCCCGGACTGGCCAAAGGCCAGGACGGAAACAGGTGAAGAGCCCGAATAGCTTGACCTTCTGCCAACCTGGCACAAACGTATGACGTCAGGGTTCTTCATCAAGAAAGGACCTTAGGAGCCTCCAGGCCCCTGGCGGTCGAGTCCCCAGGTAGGAGGTCGGAACGTGCACCACCCTTCGGCTACGCAGCTCCATGAGCACCAGGAGGTACCGTACCGCGTAGTTCCTCAGGGGTTGGGTGGTCAGGTCCATGGTCCACAGACTCGCTGACGTGACCAGCCAGGAAGGTGCGCCAGGTGGCGGAGGCGGGCCCGCCGCCTCCCTTCCTGACGGTCATGTAACGGCGGATCGTGCTGCGAGCGTGCTTCACCCCCAGTTTCACCTTGAGTTCCAGGGCGATCCGGTCCTCGCCCCACTCGGGATGATCAGACGAGATGCGGCGGATGAGGTTGATGTGGCTGCGAGGGATTCTGGGTCGGCCGCCCAGAGCACTCGATCTGCCGGCCGGAGGCACGGCCTGGGCCGCTCCCGCTGAAGCACGGAGAGTTGGTGGCGGAGGACGGCGTTCTCAGCCGCCAAGGAGGCATGGGATCGAGCCATGCCAGTGAGGGCACGGAGGACCAGGAGGAGCCATGAGATCGTGGTCCCACCGTCCACGGGCGACGGTCGAGAAGTCAACAGCCGCAGGGCGGATGAGGTCTTGGCGGAGCACGGGGAAAGCGGAGCATCCCGGAGAGCCGTGGGCTCAGTACGCCAAGCCGTAAGCCTCCCGGCGAGGATCCGAGGCCACCGTGAGTGTCCCGAAGTCGGGATCCAGGAAGATCATCTGAGCCCCGCCGAAGGTAGCTGTCCACCCGTGCACCACCCGAACCTGGTGCCCCAGAGCCGCGAGGCTGCTTCGCACGTCGTAGGGAATCCGGTCCTCCACTGCCACTCGGAGACCCTCGTAGCTCCGGAAGCGGGGAGCTTCCACGGCCTCCTGGGGACTCATCCCGAAGAGGATCATGTTGTTCATGATCTGGAGCAAGCTCTGGGTCTGGCTGTCCCCCCCGGGAGTACCGAGAGTGAAGCCCAAAGAGCCGTCTTCCCGAAGCGCCAGGAGGGGGGTCAGGGTGTGATATGGACGCTTCCCGGGTGCGACCCGGTTGGGATGCCCTTTCTCCATGGTAAACAGCGCTCCACGATTCTGCAGGAGGACCCCAGTCTCGGGCTCCAACAAGCCCGAGCCGAAGCCGGAGTAGAGGCTCTGGATCCAGCTCACGGCGTTACCCCAACGGTCCACCGCCGTCAGGTAGACCGTGTCTCCGAAATCGTCGGCTCCGTTCTTCGCTCCTCCTTCCGCGGTATTCCCCTCTCCCCCCACCCCCGGCGCGACCTCAGGCGCCGCGCGTTCCGGATCCACGAGCTCGGCCCGCTCGGACAGCCGCTGGGGATCCAAGAGCCGATCCAAGGGAATGTCCGCGAATTGCGGATCTGCCACCCATCGGTCCCGGTCGGCGAAGGCCAGCTTCTTGAGCTCGATGAGAGTGTGGAGATAGCTCGAAGCGTTGTGGCCCATCTCCTTCAACGAGTGGCGTTTAGCCATCTCCGTAAGCATGAGCTGCGCGACCCCCTGGCTATTGGGGGGCATGACCATGAGGCGGTACCCGTGATACTCGCCCGAGAGCGGTTCGACCCAGGTCGACGTGTGCTCGGCGAAGTCATGGTCGCGCAGGTATCCGCCCTCAGCCTCCAGGAACGCAGACAGACTCTCGGCCACAGGCCCCTCGTAGAAGCCTCGCTTCCCTTGCTGGGCGATCTTCTCCAGCGTCATGGCCAAGGCTGGATTCCGCAGCCGGCTGCCCACAGGGGGCGGTGCGCCTCCAGGCAGATAGAGATTCCGCCCAGCTGCATTCAGGCTTCCACCTTGCTCCCCGAAGTCCTGGGCCAGCCGGCGGGACACCGGGAAGCCCCCCCGGGCGTAACGGATGGCGGGCTGCAAGACCTCGGACAACTCCATGGTCCCGAAGCGCTCCAAGGCGTCGGCCCAGGCCGCCACCGCCCCCGGAACCGACACGGAGCCAGGACCGTTCCCTGGGATTTCGCCGGAGAAGTTCTCCTGGAAGAACTCCGGCGTGGCCAGCGCGCCGGATCGCCCGCTCCCGTTCAGCCCCACTACCTCACCGCTCTCCGCGTTGTAGAAAAGGGCAAACGCGTCTCCCCCCACCCCGTTCATGTGCGGTCGTACCACGGCCAGGACACCCGCCATGGCCACAGCCGCGTCCACCGCGTTCCCGCCACGCCGTAGGATATCCTGACCCGCTGCGGCCGCCAGGGGATGATCGGCTGACACCGCACCCTCCGTGCCTCGGACATCGGGGCGATTCTGCTCGGGGAAGACCATGGCTTCTTCATCGGACACGGCCTCTCCCGATGGAGCTTCGTCAGCACAGGCCCAAAAGACGGACATCATGATCCCCACGCCGAGAGCTTGAACCCAGCGAGGCGGAAACGGAAAGGGAAGAGGGACGTAGACAAAGCTGGAACGCATCAAGGCCTCCCGTCTGCGAGCACACGCACGGACCGAGTATCCAACGAGCCCGGCCTACTCGTCGGGCTCCTTCTTCGACGCTCCCGGTGCCGGCTTCCCGGTTTCGACAGGCAAGCCCGCCGCCCCGGCCATGCCCATGATTCCCGGCAGGTTGAGGCTGTCGGCCAGGCCGGAGGGCACCACCATCAGCGACCCTCGCTTCACGATGCTCTCGTAGAGCATGTTCATGGCCCGAAGGTTGAGAGCTACCGGCTTCTCGGCATACCGCTCAGCAGCCTCCACGAACTTGGCGGCGATCTCGGTCTCCGCCGTCCCCAGGATGATCCGGGCCTGTCGCTCCCGTTCCGCCTGGGCCTGCCGTGACATGGCCTCTTCAAGGGCCTCCGGAATGACCACGTCCCGGATCTCCACAGACTGCACCTGGATGCCCCAATCATGCATCTTCCGATCCAGCGCCTCCTGGAGACCGTGACCCAACTCCTTCCGCGACTGGATCAGCTCGGCCAGATCGTGCTTCCCGATAGCGTCCCGCAAGGCCGTCTGGGCCGCAAGAATGACCGCCTCCTGGTAGTCCTGAACCTCGAGGGCCGCACGCTCGGCGTCGTACACGATCCAGAACGCGATGGCGTCTACGTCCACGGGGACCGTGTCGCGGGTGAGACAGGACTCAGCCGCAAAGGCCGTGGTTCGGATCCGCTGATCGATGTGGTAGCCGATCCGGTCGACGATGGGGACGACGGTGAACAGCCCGGGCCCCCGCAGGCCCCGATACCGGCCGAACCGTAGCACCACCGCCTTCTCCCACTGGTCCGTATATTTGATGGAGGAACCGAAGGCTGCACCCACAACCGCCGCCACCCCGGCAGCCCAAGGCATGGCCAACCCTGCCAGCAGGAGGCCACCGATGGTCGCACCGGCTCCGCCCACCGCCGCCGCCAGAGCCGCGAAGGGATAGCGGGTGTCGTCCGGCGAGCTCTTCACCATCCTCCCACCACGAGAGGACCCACCAAGGAAGCTGGGGAGATTGCGTCCACGGGGATCGGGCATGACTGCTTCTCCTGCTAGTGGGAGTTGCGCTCCAGAGTCCGGTAGTCCAGCAGACTGTCCATCAAATCATCGACGTTGAATCCGAGGCTACGAGCCCGCTCCACGGCCTCCCGGCACAGATCGGCGAAGGCCTCGTGTCGAGCCCGCTCCTCCTCGGAGGGCGTGGCCAGGCTCACGAAGGTCCCTTCGCCCCGTCTCGTCGCGATGACCCCTCGCTGCTCCAGCTGCCGATAGGCCCGTTCGACTGTGCGAGGGCTGACGTTCAAGGCGATGGAGATCTGGCGCACGGTGGGGAGCCGCTCCCCCGTAGAGAGCGTGCCATCCACCACCGCCAGCCAGATCGTTTCCACGATCAGGTGGGCCACCGGTTCCGAAACGCCATTGGCCAGGCGCTCCGCCAGTCGCTGCGTCACGAGATGGTGTTCCATTCGGCGCTCGATGCTGAAGGGGAAGCACAACTTATGGTGGCACGGACAACTCGACCAGCGCGACGGCCAACTACCTCGCGAGACTCAGAGGTACTCCCCGGGAGGACCTGTGGAGGACGCTCCGACCCGCCTGAGCTTTGCCTCGGATGACCGCTACGACTTGGTGGAGAAGATCAGCCGGAGAGGCATGACCGACGTTCTTCCGGCAACAAGTCTCAAGCTCCGTCGTGCGGTACCCTTCAATGTGTTCCCCATCGAAAAGGCCCTGAGCATTACCGAGCCAGAGGGTGACCCAATAGGGGAGCGAGGCTTCGTTTTCACGGCCGCAGTACGTGAGCTCCAGACCAGACGAGGTAAGGGAGATGAGAGAATTCAAGGGGAAGACCGCAGTGATCACCGGGGCCGCCGATGCATTGGTCAGGCCGGGCTCCTTGTCCTATGATGCGATAAGCTCGAGAGTCCGTCCGTCATGGGAATCGGTCCACCATTCCCCCCAGGAGGCGAGCTCATGATCAGACGTTGGATCGCGGCGGTCTGCTACACGTTGACGGCCCTCCTCCTGCTCCTTGGCGGCGCGATCTACGTGTCTCGGGACCGGTTCATGCCCTACCACGCGGCGGCCCTGGGCAGAAGCTGGAACGAGCTGCCGAGCGAGTTCCAGACGCTCTGGCTCGCCGCGATGCGGGTCCTTGGCAGCGGGATGCTGGCCACCGGCACGGCCCTCCTGATTCTTGTGGCCGTTCCCTTTCGCCGAGGACGCAGGTGGGCGGACTATGCTATCCCCGTGATCGGCCTGATCTTCCTGGTGCCCTCGATTTCTGCCACGTACGTGGTGAGGAGCAGCACTCCGGGAAGACCGCCGTTCGGGACGGCGGTCGCTGAAGCGATCCTCTTGTTGGCAGGCTTTGCGCTCACCTTCCGATCCGCGAAGCCCATGGAGGAGGTCTGAGACGATGCGTCTTTCTGCCAAGATCGGGATTGGCCTGGTCGGGTTCGTGGTAATCGCAGTCGTAGGGGGAGCCGGGGCAGCCGTCGTCTTTCACTGGCGCGGGACGGCAGCCGCCGAGCGAGCCTGGCAGGAGTATGACCCTCCCCGGATCGAAGAGCTGGGGGAGACCCGGTCCCTCGACATCCTTCCTCTGTCCACGTGGTACACTGCCGGAGACCATCTGAGAGGGGAGGCCGGTCTCTCCTACCTCGTCCGAACGGACTCCATGACTCTCCTCTTCGATCTGGGATTGAATGCGGGTGAAACCGATCCGTCGCCCTTGCTCCACAACATGCAGGCCCTGGGCGTGTCTCTGGACGAGATCGATGCCATCGTGATCTCCCATGACCACGTGGACCATGTCGGCGGACTGCGTTGGCTCAGGGCGGGCACCTTCTCCCTGGGCAACGAACAGGTGGACCTGGGCGGCAAGGAGGTGTACGTCCCGGTGCCCCTGACCTACCCGGGTCTGGAACCGGTGCCCACGCCCGACCCCACCGTCCTCGGTCCCGGGATCGCCACCACCGGCACCATCCCTCGGCGCCTCTTCATCGGAGCCGTCGACGAGCAAGCTCTCGTGGTGAACGTGGCAGGCCACGGGCTGGTTCTCATCGTCGGCTGCGGACACCAGACGGTCCCGAAGCTGGTCGAGCGAACCGAGGCGGTCTTCTCCCGGCCCATCTACGGGATCGTGGGAGGACTGCATTACCCGCTGCCGGAGGGGAGAGGAAGGCTCCTCGGAATCGACGTTCAGCGGCGCCTGGCTTCCGGGAAAGGGCCCTGGAGCCCCGTGTCCGAGGAGGACGTCCAGCGGGCGATCACCATTCTGGAAGCCCGTTCGCCTGGCGTGGTGAGCCTGGACCCGCACGACAGCGGTGACGAGGCGATCGACATGTTCCGGCGGGCTTTTGGCCCCGCCTACAGGACGGTGGAGGTGGGCACGTGGATCCAAATCGGCGGCCAGCCGATGTCGTGAATCGGACCGATGTGCGGGGTGAGCCAGGCCGGCCACGGCGTTCGAAGCCTCGGACGTGCCGCCGGGCCCCCCTTCCAGGACCCGGTCACTGGATCGCCCCTCAGGCATCAGCCCCCTATATTCCCACGGTCCTTCTGCGGCCCGCCCAATCCAGGAGCCGACCCCATGCGTCGCTACGCTCTCGCGCTGCTCCTCCTCTGCAGTCCAGCCCTGTCCACTCTCGTCGGCTGCTCGTCGCCCGACCAGGGCGAGCTGAACCTCCGAAGCCGCTACCGGAAGCAGGAGGTCATGATCCCCATGCGGGACGGGGTGAAGCTCTACACCTCCATCTTCATTCCCCGGGATGCCTCCACCCAGTATCCCATTCTCCTGCGGCGGACGCCCTACGCCTGCCGCCCCTACGGGCCCGATGCCTATCCCGATGGGCTGGGAAACCAGCAGGAGCGGTACTACCGGGAGGGGTACATCATGGTGTGCCAGGACGTCCGCGGCCGGTACCTGTCCGAGGGAGAGTACGCCAACGTTCGGCCGGTCCTCACCGAGAAGGACGGGCCTGAAGACATCGACGAGACCACCGACACCTGGGACACGGTGGAGTGGCTGGTGAACAACCTGGAAGAGGACAACGGGAGGGTAGGGATCAGCGGGATCTCCTACCCAGGCTTCTACACCTGGATGGGGACCATCGGCGCCCACCCCGCCGTGGTGGCCACCTCCCCGCAGGCACCCGTCTCCAAGTGGATGGCCGGCGACGACTTCTACCACAACGGCGCCTTCCTCCTCCCCCACGCCTTCGACTTCTACTCCAGCTTCGGCTGGCCCCGGCCCGAGCCCACCACCGAGCCGAACCAGCGCCTGGACCACGGCACCCCGGACGAATACGCCTTCTTCATGGAGATGGGCCCCCTGTCCAACGCCAACGCGATGTACTTCCATCACCAGGTGGCCTTCTGGGACACCCTCACCGCGAACGACGAGTGGAATGATTACTGGGCAGCGAGGAACATCCTCCCCCACCTCACCGACCTGAAGCCTGCCACCCTGGTGGTAGGGGGGTGGTTCGACACGGAGAACCTCTTCGGGGCCCTGAACTCCTATCAGGCCAAGGAGGCCCAGTCGCCAGGGGTGGTGAACACGCTGGTCATGGGGCCCTGGTATCACGGTGGGTGGAACTCTTCCCGGGGGGATTCCCTGGGAGAGATCGGCTGGGGCTCGGCCACGTCCCTCTTCTACACCGACAGCATCGAAGGCCCCTTCTTCGACCACTGGCTCAAAGACGCCCCGGATCCGGAGCTCCCGGAGGCGTACGTCTTCGACACCGGCGCGAAGGAGTGGAGCCGCTTCGACGCCTGGCCCCCAGCCGACGTCCAGGACGCCTCTCTCTTCCTCCAGGACGGCTTCGGCCTGGGGTTCGAGGCCCCGGTAGCCGTGGAGCGGGAGTACGACGAGTACGTGAACGATCCGGCTCACCCGGTGCCCTACACGGCCGAAACCGTCACCTGGTACAACCGGGCCTTCATGCTGGAAGACCAGCGCTTCGCCTCCCGCCGGCCCGATGTGCTGACCTACGAGTCGGAGGTCCTCACGGAGGATTTCACCGTGGCGGGCCCCATCGAGGTAACCCTGGTGGTCTCCACGTCCGGCACGGACGCCGATTGGATCGTGAAGCTCATCGACGTGTTTCCGGACACCCTGGAAGGAGGGGGAGGAGACGCGGGCTACGCGCCCCTGGGCGGCTACCAGATGCTGGTGCGGGGCGACGTGCTCCGGGGGAAGTTCAGGAACAGCCTGGCCGCACCGGAACCCTTCCGGCCCGGCTCCCCGACTCCCCTGGCGTTCAAGCTCCAGGACGCGTTCCACACGTTTCGGGCCGGCCATCGCATCATGGTCCAGATCCAGAGCTCCTGGTTTCCCATGGTGGACCGGAACCCCGGCGTGTTCATGGATATCTTCCAGGCCTCGGAATCGGACTACCACGAGACCACCCAACGTGTGTACCGGTCGCCGCGCCAGGTCTCATTCCTGACAGTCAAGCGGTTGAGGTGAGGAGCGAGCTGGCCTCAGCCTCCGGCGGCGGATCATCCATCAGGGGACACCCACGATCGAGCGGAGATAATCCAGAGCGGCACTGATGGAGGGGGCGGGAGAGACATGTGGAGAGAGCTCACCCCCGATAGAAGGCGACGTGGGACCCGATGGCAAAGGCCACACGCTGAGAGGCGGATCCGACTGGCAGCGACGGGATTGAACCTGGGGATCGGTCCCGAGCCCGAAGGAAGGATTTCCCCGATTAGCCAGGACGGGGTTGGCTTCGAGGATTCTGCGCGGATCCTGTGGCGCCACGTACCGATGTGATCGAGCGCGGTCATGGGGCTCAAACGAGTCCTGGGCTCGATCCGCGGCCGCGCTGGGGGTGGGAGGCGTCGATGTCCTCTGCGGGCTCCGTTCTGTCGGGCTACCGGAGATCGTACAGGAGACGCAGCCCCCGGCTGATGGCCCCAGGCATACCGCCGGCGTGCTCTTCTCCCTGAACGGTTTCCAGGCGCAGATCGAGGCTCGGATAGCCGCGGGCGGCGAGACCGTCTACCAGACGTCGGACCGACTCACGCTCCCCCATCGTGACGAACGCGACGCGGGCGGGGAGGTCGTGGTGGGCATCGGCCCAGCCGACCTCGTAGTCGAAGACCTCGTCCCACATGCTCGGGTCGCCTACGAAGTAGCGGGAGAAGGTCCCCGACGAGTGGAAGAGGGCGTAGAGCGCGAAGAGGCCGCCGTAGGAGTAGCCGGCGAGGGCGCGATCGGTGGTGGAGACGCGGTAGCTGGCTTCGATGAATGGAATGGCCTCGGAGCGGATGAACTCGAGGAACTCGGCCGCTCCGCCGGTCCGGACCGGCAACCCCGCCCGTGACGGAGGCCCTCCGGACAGCCGGGCATTCCAGTACTCATCCACGTCGGGATGCCGTGTCGGCGTGAGGTCGCGGGTCCTCCACACCGTCCAGTCTTCGAGGGCGAGGAGCGGGTCGTCGTCGACAGCGTACCCGATGCCGACGATCACGATCTCCGGGTTGCCGCTTCCGGGCGTCTCGTAGATCAGGGAGGTGGTGGCGTAGAGCGGGAAGGAACGGTTGCCGTCGGTGGTGAACAGGACGGGGTACGTGCGCTCCCCATCGCCATAACTCCGAGGCAATTTCACGTACAGCTCCATGTCGCGGTCCAGGACCGTGGAGTGCAACCGGCGCAGCTCCGTGCCGGGCAGCGGGACCGGCTGGTGCTGGGCGCCGAGTCCACACGGCACGAGCATCAGCCAGGAAGCCACAACCGCCATTCCCGCTCTCATTCTGCCCCCTTCATGCGACTAGTAGTAGATGGTCCCTTCGGCCCGGTACCAGCTAGGCTCAGTCCCCTGGCCCAGGTTCTTCCACCCCTGGATCGCCAACTCACCCGAGGCGTTCTCGAAGCGCCCGGTCCCCCCGGTGATCCAGCCCGTGTTGAAGAAATGCCCCGACTGCGGTCCGGCCAGGAGGAGGTAGCCGCTCCACGTCCCCTCCGTCGTGTCGCCGTTGGCCGCCTGGACCCGGAAGTGCCCGTCCAATTCGATGACCGGAAGGTCGTCATGGAGGGCGAAGCTACACTCGTCATGCCAGATCTGCTGGCTGATCTTCCCCATGTGCGTTGCCGTTCCCCAGGCCGGCACAAGCCGGGGAATCTGCACGAGGACGGTGGGGTTCTGGGGGTCTCCCGTCGGCACGGGGACATCGCAGGTGCCTGCGCTGAGATCCTGGCCCATGACCGCATCAATGACCATGGGTCGGCCATGGGGCTCCACCTTCCCCGCTACCTGAGCGGCAAGGTCCAGAACAGCGTCGGCCGGGGCGAGGGGCTCTGTCGGACCCGGTTCGGCGCAGGCGCCCGCAAGCAGCAGGATGGGGATGGCAAGAACTGTCGTGTTTCGCATGAGGGTTCCTCCCGTATTGGTGTGCACACCATTCCGCATGTGTGTTTCCGTATCTAGGAGGGGCCCCTCATTCGTCTCTCAGCGGCGGTCAGAAAGGCGTCAGCGCCAGCACTGCCGTTTTCGGCGGCAGCGGAACCATCACTCGTGCCCGGGACGCCGTCGGCGGGCGCGGAAAGGTCACCAACGAGACCCATGCGGCGAAGAAGTGACCGGAAGCGGGGGTGGGGGCGTAGCGGATCGAAGAGGGGATCGCGGGCGACATGGGTGAGGCTGGGACCGCCGGTCTCAAGGCGGCCGGGCTCCCCCCGGACATTCCGGGCATGCCCCTCGAGCCAGTGGAGCGCGCGGTCGTGGGCGCCAAGGAGTGTATAGAGGGCGGCCGCCATGAGGTATTGGACACGGGCCCAGGTGCAAGCTCGGTTATGCGATCCAACGCCGCCAGGGCCTCGGGGGGGCGATGGAGGCGATCGATCACGGGCGGCCACAGCGGCCCCTGTTTCTCTATCCGCGAGAACTCCTGGCGCGCCCTGTCGAGATCGCCCCCCTGATAGCTGTGGACCCCGAGGAAGAAATGGGCGGGATCGAAGCGTGGGTCGAGCTGCTGGACGCGCCGGAACTGGCGAAGTGCGGCATCGCGGTCACGGAGCTGCCAGAACTGATAGCCCGTGTCGAAGTTCGTGGCCACGGAGAGGGGATCCAGGGCAAGGGCCCGCTCGGCGGCGTGGCGGGCGTCCCGTGGCCGGGCGGTGGCACAGAACAGGTATCCCCGCCGGACCCAGGCCGGTGCGTAACTGGGGGCGAGCTCTACGCAGCGGTCCAGGTGATGCTCCGCCCCGTTCATGTCCCACAGGTGGAAGAGGGGAAAGGCGAGGGCCGCGTGGGCCTCGGCAAGATCGGGGTCCAGCTCGAGCGCTTTGCGGGCGGCGGAGCGAGCCTTCAGGTACCATTCCCGCGGCTGGGCTCCCGTAAAGCCCGGGAACACGGCGTAGACCTGGGCCAGTCCGGCATACGCCCGGGCGAAATCGGGCTGGAGGACCATCGCCCGCTGGTAGAGGTCCGCCGCGGTTCTCAAGCTCGTCTCGTTCCGCTGGTTCGCATGCTGGAACGCTTTCAGGAAGAGCTCCTGCGCTTCTCGCTCCCGCGCCATGGTTCGAGCGTGGGTGACGGGAGCGGCACCGCACCACGCGAGCCCGACGCCTGCGGTGATGGCCGCGATCATGTCGGCCTGCACCTCGAACCCGTCGGCGAGATCGACCTGGTAGCTGCGGCCCCACAAGTGCGTGCCATCCGCGACGCGCACCAGCGCTGCACGAATCCGGATCCGGGCCGGAACCGCCGTCGTGTCCCATCGGATGGAGCCCCGGACCACGTGCGTCACACCCAACTCGTGGCCGATCCTGGAGAGCGGGAGGTCGCGCCGGCCAAACTGAATGGCGCTGGTCCTCGCGGTCACCGCGATCCCCGGAATGCGCGCCAACTCGCTGTTCAGCTCGTCCGCAAAGCCCTGCGTGAAGTAGCGTTCCTCCGCGGGCCCGTCGTGCTGGAATGGGAGCACCGCGATAGGGCGGTCGTGTGGTGTGACCCGTCCGGAGCCACCCGCTACGCCGGGGCGGTCCCGCGTCGTTCCGGCCGCGGTGTCGGCAGGCGGGTGCCCCACCCGAAGCTGAACCCGCTCCAGCAGGCGTCGGGTCTCCGGGAGTGGCTCGAGACCCTCCTTCCGCAGCCGACGCTCGTAGCTGCGGTAGTGGCGCAGTGCGCTCCTGGGATCGTCAGCCTCCAGGAGCAGCGAGATGAGCTGGTGCTGCGCCTCGGGCTCCAACGGCTCCTTCGTGGCCCATTGCCGGGCGGTCTCCACGGCGACGGCGCCTTGGCCCAGCGCCTGGCATTCGGCCACCCAGCCGCGGCACGCCTCGCGATACAACACGGCGAGCCTGTCCCGTTGCCGGTCCACCCATGCCTCGAACTCCAACGAAGCCCCGAGGTGCCACCCGTCGAGGAAGGGGCCCTTGTACAGGCCAGCGGCCGTCTCGTAGTCACTCTCCTCCACGGCGCGCGCCAAGCGGCCCGCGTCGGTGAGCAGGCGCTCCGTCACACGCAGCCGTTCGCCCCGGGCGTCCAGCCATTCCTCGCCGAGCGTCCGCTTGAGCTGGTACAAGGTCTGGCTGAGGGCGTGGCGAGCCCGGCGACGATCCCGCTCCGGCCAGAGCACGGCCATGGCCGCATCCCGGGTGGTCTCGCGCTCCACCGAAAGGTAGACCAGCAGCGCCGTGCGGATCGGCTGACCGGAGAACGCCGGGATCTCCGTCGCGTCGTCCTCGATGCTCAGACCTCCGAGAGTGGTGATTTCGATAACCATGGTCGCCTGCGGAATGAGCTCGGTCCCACCACCCCCGACGATGCCTCCGTCACCACCGGCGGGTCAAGAACAAGGGGATCCTCCCTCACTCCGCGCCACGCGGCCCATCAGTCGGGGCGAGCCGGTCAGCGTGCGTGGCGGGGACTGGAGAATGGGCGCTCGCGCGCGATTTCCCCGGGCGTCGTACATGGCCTTTCAGCCGCCGGTTCCCCCGTGAAGCGGACGAGGTGAGGGAGGTCCGGAGAGCCCTCCAGGGGCAACAGATCGGGATCGGAAAGGAACGGGCAACCCGCTTTTCAGCCCCCTTCCGGACAGGCCCGGCCAGGTTGTGGGAAGACCTCGACCCCGTGGGTCGCGGACATCCCAAGAACCCACAGGAGAGACACCGCCGGATCGAACGCCCACGCAGCCGCGTGGGTGGGGGCGTTGCTCACCGCCCTGGGTATAGGGAGACGGCGTCGCCCGGTGGGTTGGACCCAGCTGGCCGGTCCCCCGGGCCAGCCGTTCCGGGGCCCTCGGGCGGTAAGGTGTCAGCCGCCCTGGACGTTGTCGAACTCGCTGCTTTCGGCCCCTTCATGGACTCGAATTGCCCACTCCTCGTCCAGTTCCTCGACGTCCGTGCCCGTGGAGGCGAAATAGAACTCGTATCGTCCGTCGTTGACCCAGACTCGACGCTCGGCACCGTGGCTACTGGCGTAGTCACGGATACACTTCGGCACTTCTCCTGCGCACGCATCGGTGGGACCGCCCGTGCCTCTCTGTCGATCGTACCAGGCAATGAGCCTGAGAGCGTCGTCTGCGGTGCCTGCCGCGGCCCGCGCCTCAGCCTGTGCGTCGGGCAGGGAAGCTGCTGTGTCGAGGTCCAAGGTGATGGTCTCCATCTCGTCGATCCGCATGTCCTTATCTCTCCTGGCTCTCGGCCTGTGAAACTGAGCATTGTCCTCGAAGAATCTCCTCCTCTTCGGCCGCCTCCCCTCTGCCCTCGCGTAAACTGCATCCGGGACGAGGTTCCTCGGCTCCGGACCTCCATGACGGACCCTCCGGAGGCCATACGGGTGAACAAGGACAAGTCCTTCCGCCTGGCTCCTGCCCCGAAAGCGGGCACAGCCTGGCCGGATACCGACGGAACCGTTCAAAGCCTTCTGAGAGACCAGGCCCGACCAAAGGAGATCCCCAATGTCCAAGCTCGATGATGCCATCCAGGCAGGCGTCCACGCTCCCTTGTCCCAGGCATGGCAGACATACACGGAGAACCTCCACGCGTCCATGCAAAAGCTCGAGCAGACCGTGAACGAGGCCGCGGAGATGCCCATGGACTGCACCGAGGAATGGTGCGCCAACGCTCGGGCCCTCCTCGACGACCTGAACCACCAGATCTTCTCCATCCACGAGCCCAAGTGGAGCACGCCGGAAGACGAGGCCCGGATCAAGCAGATGAGGCGGAAGATCCACGACATCTACGCTCGGCTCGCCGCCATCGAGCCCGGCGGAGGTAGGGAATAGGTCGTGAAACTCGGGCAGTAGCCCGCGCCCGGACCCGGGGTCCCGGGGGGTTCCTTTGTCCACCTCCCGGGGCTCCGGCTTGCGTTCCCTGCCTCCGGCACCAGACTATCCCCGGAACGTCCCGCTGAAACCATCGCCCCCCGGGGAGGCCCATGAGTGCAATCGTCCTGTTTGTCGTCGGCGTGCTGGCGTTTCTCACCGGATACCGGATCTACTCCCGATACATCGCCCGCAGCGTCTACCGCCTCGATCCGGATTATGTGACCCCGGCTCATCAGTTCGAGGACGGCATCGATTACGTGCCCACCAACCGACACGTTCTCTTTGGACACCACTTCACATCGGTGGCCGGTGCCGCTCCCATCGTGGGACCGGCCATCGCCGTGATCTGGGGGTGGCTCCCCGCCTTTCTCTGGGTCGTGCTCGGCACCGTATTCGCCGGAGCAGTGCACGATTTCGGCGCCCTCTGGATCTCGGTTCGGCACCGGGGCCACTCCATCGGAACGGTCACCCAGGGAATCCTGGGTTCCCGGGCCCGCGTCCTCTTCCTCTTCGTAATCTTCTTCCTCCTCCTCATGGTGAACGCCGTGTTCGCCGTGGTGATCGCGAACCTCTTCATCGCGAATCCGGGAGCCATCTTCCCCATCTGGATGGCGCTCCCGACGGCGGTTGTCGTGGGGCTCCTGGTCTACCGCACACGGGCGGGAATCCTGGTGCCGAGCGTCGTCGCGCTCCTCCTCCTCTACACCTACATCTGGTTCGGCCAGTACATCCACCCCCAGCTTCCCGACTTCTTCCACTTCGCCCCTACCGCCGCGCAGTTGCAGGCCGCAGGAGGCGACGCGGCAGCCGCTCAGGTTGCCGCCACCGGAGATGGGATTCGGGCCGGCTGGGTAATCGTCATGCTCATCTATGGCGGGGTGGCCTCCACCCTCCCCGTGTGGCTCCTCCTCCAGCCGCGGGACTACATCAACAGTCACCAGCTGTTCGTGGCCCTGGCCGTCATCTTTCTTGGGATATTGGTGGTGAATCCCCCGGTGGTAGCGCCGGCGGTGAATCACCACCTGCCTCCGGACAGCCCCAGCTGGTTTCCCCTCCTCTTCATCACCATTGCCTGCGGTGCCATCTCCGGGTTTCATGGCCTCGTAGGATCGGGAACCACGTCCAAGCAGCTCGACAAGGAAACGGACGCACGCTACGTGGGCTATGGGGGGATGGTGGGAGAGGGCACCCTGGCCCTCACTTCGATTCTTGCCACCACCGCCGGATTCGCCCTCTACGCGGGCACCGATGGGTGGAGGGAGCATTACGCCTCCTTCGCCTCGGCGTCGAGTGGTGGGGTAAACGCCTTCGTGGACGGCGTAGGGGCTCTGTGTGAGGGAATCGGCATCCCTCACGACGTGGCCACCATCTTCGCCGCCGTGGTGGTCATCTCCTTCGCCGTCACCACCATGGACACTGGCGTGCGACTCCAGCGCTACATCCTGGAGGAGCTGGGATCCCAGTACCGGATCAAGCCTCTGAGGAATGGGATCGTGGCTACCCTGGTAGCCGTGGTGACCATCGGCGTGCTGGCTCTGGGCGTGGACCGGGGGGCCGGGGGGATGCGAATCTGGCCTCTCTTCGGCACCACGAACCAGCTCACAGGAGCTCTGACCCTCCTGGTGTTGAGCGCGTTCCTGTGGCGCCTCAAGCGGAACGTCCTGGTGACGGCGCTGCCCATGGTCTTCCTCTTCGTGATGACGACCTGGGCCATGATCGAGCAGCTCACGGGCTTCTTCGGACGACAGTGGCTCCTCTTCGCCGTCGGGGCCCTCATCCTCGCCCTGGAAATCTGGCTGATCCTGGAGGCCATTGCCGCCTTCCGGAGGATGCTCGGCGGTGGCAGCGGCGGCACCCCCGGGGAGAAGGTGGTGTACGACGTGTTGGGCACCCAATGAGATTTTCAATGGAACGGATCCGACGCGCGCTCCGAGCCTTCCGCGACCTGTACGAGGCTCTCTACATGGCTCCCTACCGGTCGCAGATTCGGCGAGAGTACGCGCGTCAGCAGGACCTCTTCCTACTCCTGACCACCTCGGACCTGCTGGGCGTCCCCAATCCGGTGGAATTCTACACCCTGGAGCTGCTTCCGGAGGTCATGGAGCAGTTCCACGACTGGCACCGGCGGATGGGGATGGAGCGGGCCCCCGAGGGCGGTTTCCGGTGCTGCTGAGGGACCACCCCACCCCGATCACCTTCTTCGGCGGCAAGGGTGGCGTAGGCAAGACAACCTTGGCCGCGGCCTTCGCTCTTTGTTGGGCGGAAGGAGGCAGCCGGACCCTCCTGGTTTCCACGGACCCGGCCCACTCCACGGGGGACATCCTTGGCCAACCCCTGGGGAACGAAGCCCGGCAGGTCCTCCCGGCCCTGGACGCACTGGAGATCGACCCGGAGGCCGAGGCCAATCGCTACATCGCCGAGGTCAAGGAACGGGTCCGCCAGGTGGCCTCTCCCCGCATCCTGGACGAGGTCGAGCACGAGATCGACCTGGCCCGCTCCTCTCCGGGAGCGGAGGAAGCGGCCCTCCTGGACCGGTTTGCCGAGCTCATGCGGACCGCGGAAGCCGAATATGACCGGGTCATCTTCGACACCGCCCCCACCGGCCATACTCTGAGGCTCCTCTCGCTCCCCGAGCTCATGGGCCGTTGGATCGACGGGCTGGTCTCCCGGCGCCGGAAGGTGCGATCCCTGGGCCGCATGTGGAGAAACGTGGCGGGAGCCGCAGCGGGCGAGGCCGGTTCGGCCGACGACCCCGTGCTGGAGGCCCTGGAGCGGCGCCAGGCCCGCTTCCGCGCCGCTCGGGAGATCCTCACGGACCCAGGGCGCACGGCCTTCGCCTTTGTCCTGACGCCGGAGAGGCTTCCCATCCTCGAGACCCGGAAAGCCGCTGCAGCGCTCCGCCGATCGGGGGTCGCCATGGCGGCGGTGATCGTGAACCGGGTGCTGCCGGCCGAAGCCGAGGGGGCGTTTCTCGCACGTCGACGGGAAAGGGAAGCCCGCTACTTGAGAGAGATCGAAGAAGAGTTCGGGAAGCTGGCGCGGCTGAGGGTCCCCCTGTTCGACTCGGACGTCGCCGGACCGGAGGCCCTCAGGCGCGTCATGACCGAGATGGAAGAGCATGGCTGATGGAAGGACCGCGGGAGGCGGGCGTTCGTGGAGAGCCTCACCCTCCCGGACGAATCGGATCGCATGGAGATAGAGGAGGAGGAGCGATGGAACCGTTTCGCCATCATGTGTACGTGTGCACGCAGCAGAAGCCGGAGGGGGCGCCATCCTGCACCGCAAACGGCTCTCCCCGGACGCTGGAAGCGCTCCGGCGTGAGATCGCCCGGCAAGGACTGACCGCCGAGGTACAGGTTACGACCTGCGGTTCCATCGGACTTTGCGGCCGTGGACCGAACATGGTCGTGTACCCGGAAGGCGTGTGGTACTCCGGGGTCCAGCCGGGCGATGCAGAGGAGATCGTCCGGGAGCACTTCGGCGGGGGACGGGTGGTGGAACGCCTCCTGAGCGGGGACCCGACCGCAGTTCGCGAGGAGATCGAGACCAACAAGCGAAGGATGCTCGCGGCCCTTAAGGCTCGGGAGGACGCGGGGCTTCTGCCGGACGACCTCCAGCAGGAGTTGAACGGCTTTCGGGAGAGCCGGGTCCTCCTCACCGCCCTGGAGCTCGACGCATTCTCGGCGGTCGGGGCTGGGGCCGACGCCCTGGCGGTGGCCCATGAGCTGGACACCGATCCCCGGGCTACGGAAACCCTCCTCAACGCGCTCGTGGCCCTGGGAGTGATGGAAAAACGCGCCGGTGTCTTCCAGAACACACCGGTTGCCGCCCGGTACTTCGCGGAAGGCGGGGAGCATGACTCCCGGGCAGCGCTCTTGCACACCGCCCACCTCTGGCCCCGTTGGTCGACTCTCACCGAGTGTGTCCGAGCGGGGACCTCGGTGATCCGGAAGGAGGAAGGGCGGGAGCCCGCCCCACCTTCGACCGAAGAGGACGAGTGGACCACCGCCTTCATCGCTGCCATGCACAGGAACGCGGCCTTCCGGGCCCCCCTCGTGGTCCGGTCCCTCGATCTGGAGGGGGTTCGGAGCGTCCTTGATCTCGGGGGAGGATCGGGCGCCTATTCCATTGCCTTCGCCCGGGCCCGATCCGACCTGACCGCCGACCTCCTCGATCGACCCGGCGTCGTGAGCATCGCCCAACGGCACATCGAGGAGGCGGGTTTGGCGGATCGGGTGAGGGCCCGGGTGGGCGATCTTCGGGACGATGATTATGGAAAGGATTACGACCTCGTCTTCCTGTCCGCCATCTGCCACATGAACAGCCCCGAGGAGAACCGAGTGATGCTGGGAAAGGCCTTCGACGCCCTCGGGCCCTCGGGCCGAGTCGTCATCCAGGACTTCATCCTGAACACCGAAAAGACCGGGCCCCGGACCGGGGCACTCTTCGCGCTGAACATGCTGGTGGGGACCCGGGCGGGAGGCTCCTACAGTGGGGAGGAGTACTCGGAGTGGTTGCGTAAGGTCGGGTTCGAGGCGGTCGAGCGGATTCACCTCCCGGGACCCACCGATCTGGTGGTGGCGCGGCGAGCCTAGTCTCGAATCGCCCGGTAGCGGAAATACATCCAGGCCCGCCACCGGAGGATCATACCGAAGGCGAGGACGAAGAAGAGCGCAGCGGTCTGTTGGGTCGAGAGGAAGTGCCCCACGTAGTCGTGCAAGAGGAGCCTCATGGCCAGCAGGCCCAGGAGAATCACGAGGAAGCTGCTGGAGCGCCGCATCATCACGGCGTCTCCTTCCAGCTTCAGGGAGGAGGTGCGAGCCAGGGGCACGGAGAGGACCAGGGCCCCCACGAGAAAGGCGACCACCGCCCAGCTCCACGGGATCCGCATCGAAGGCACGACGAACATCATGAAACCGGTGCTCATGCCCAGGGGCGGAATCAGGATCTTCTTCGGCGTTACGGGTGTGCGGGTCTCCCGAAAACGCCACACGAGGACGGCTCCGCCACCCACGATGGGTGCCAAGGCCGGGAGGAGCCGGGTAGCTGGAATCATGCTTCTGTCGTCGAGTGCTCGAGGGACGAGTGAACGCTGCCGCCGGGCAGCGCGCGCCCCCGCTGCCCGACCCCGGGGCGTCGGAGACGGACCTTCCTGAGTCCCACGAAAAATACCCGGGACCCTGGACATGGATCCGGTGACGCGGGCCGGGTCGGCGGGGCAACGCGGCGGGAAGGGGGAACCCCCTCGGAACTCGCCTGGTAATGGGAGTGGACAAAGCCGCGGGACGATTGACTCGATTCCCTCATGGTTCGATGTTGGTTCCCGGAGCTTTGGCCTCTTCGATTGCCGATTACCTATGGACTGCCGCGTTCATTGACTACAAAAAGAAGCGTAATCGTCACCGTCCTGGCGCTGGTGCTGATCCTCGATATCATCACCAAACGCTGGGCCATGGCGGTGCTGCACGACGGATCCATCGACCTGCTCGGGGGCATCCTCCCCCTGACACTGGCTTACAACCGCGGAGCGGCCTTTGGTCTGAGCCTGGGGAACGACCCACGCTGGTTCTTCATCCCCGTGACCCTGATCGCGTTGGTGCTCCTGGCAACTCTCCTGGCCCGCACGGATCCCCGGGACCGATTCCGCCTCTTGGCGCTCTCGCTCGTGTTCGCCGGGGCCATGGGCAACCTCATCGACCGCGTCCGCTGGACCCGAGGTGTGGTGGATTTCATCGGTCCCATCAACCTCGGGTTCATGGATTGGCCCATCTTCAACGTCGCCGATATGGCGATCTCCTGCGGAGCCGTGGCCCTGGCGATCTCCTTCTGGACCGAGGAACACCCTGGAGATGCGCTTCCCTCCGAGGCGCCGGCCGGTGGCGAGGCGGGACCGCAGGTCTGAGGCCGGCCAGCAGCCTCCCCTCCCGACCTACCATCGGGGGGCCCGTCCCGGGGTGGGTCTCCCGGGAGCCCCCGGGGAGCCGCTCAGAGGACCAGGTGCTCCTTGAGGTCCAGGGGAGAGACGTAGAGGCGGAACTTGTCGATCTCCATGAGCTTGGTTTCCACCAACTTCCGGTGAACCTCATCCCCCAACGCCTCTCGTAGAAAGCTGCTTCCCTCAGCCACTTGTAGCGCTTCGAACAGGTCGTGGGGAAGGGAAGAGATGCCCATCTCCTCTCTCTCCAGAGGGGTGAGGCTGTAGAGGTCCACGCTCATGGGCTCGGGGGCCCGCAGGTCCCGATCCACACCATCCAGCCCGGCAGCCAGCATCGTGGCGAAGGCGAAGTATGGATTGCAGGTGGGGTCCGGAAAGCGGAGCTCCATTCGGGTGGCGATTTCCTTGCCCGGCTTGTAGACCGGGATCCGGACCGCGGCTGAGCGGTTCCGCTCCGCCCAGGCGATGTACACGGGAGCTTCGTAACCCGGGACCAGCCGCTTGAACGAATTGTGCCACTGGTTCGTCACAAAGGCCATCTCACGTGCGTGGTCCAGGACGCCGGCGATGAACTGCTTGGCCACGGCGCTGAGGTGGTGGGGGTCCTTTCGGTCGAAGAACCCGTTGGTCTCCTCGTCCTTGAAGATGGAGAGGTGGGTGTGCATTCCGCTCCCGTTTTCCCCCTCCAACGGCTTGGGCATGAAGGTGGCGAACACACCGCACCTGCGGGCGATCTCCTTCACCAGGTACTTGTATGTCTGAAGGGCGTCGGCCATCTGGAGGGCCTTCTGATACCGGATATCGATCTCGTGCTGGGAGGGCGCCACCTCCGCGTGGTGATATTCAACGGGAATGCCCATGGCCTCCAGAGCGAAGACAGTGGCCTCCCGGATGTCATCCCCGATATCCACGGGGTTGATGTCGAAATAACCGGCGTGGTCCAGAATCTCCGGTTGTTCCTCACTCTTGAAGTAGAAGAACTCCGCCTCAGGGCCGATGTTCATGTGGGAGAAACCCCGATCCGTCAGGCGGGCCAGCTGGCGACGGAGAACCACCCGGGGATCGGAGGCGTACGGGGACCCGTCCGGGTTCCGAATCTCCGCGAACATGCGAATGGATCGGGAACCACCGGAACGGAAGGGGAGGACCTGAGCCGTGGTGGGGATGGGCACCGCCACCATGTCGCTCTCCTGGATCCGCTGGTACCCCTCGATGGAGGATCCGTCGAAGCCCATGCCCTCCTCGAAGGCCCCCTGGAGCTCTTTGGGCGTGATGGAGAACGACTTCAGGAATCCGAGCAGGTCCGTGAACCACATTCGGATCGAGGAAATGCCGTACTCCTCCACGTACTCCAGGACGTCCTGGGGCGTGCTGAGGTCCAGTCCCTTCCGGCTGTCCATCTCCTCGGCATACTCCTCCATCTCGTCGCGAAATGCCTCCACCTCGTACAGGAATCCCTCCAGATCCATGGGTTACCAACCTCCGTTCGAAAGGGTGACCATCGCACGATGCGCTACAGGGAGAGTCCAAAAGGAAACGGCCAGGCTCGAGAAGACACTTCTCCCTCGGCCTGGCCGGCTGGGATCCAACGCGGACCCCCGGCCCCTCAATGAGGACCTCGGATGATTGGGGCTGATCGGAGCACGCGCGATCATAGATGAAACCATAGTGGGCGTCAAGGGTTTTCAACCGACGTTCCACCCCTGGGAGGCGCACCCTCGGACTAGCCCCTCGAGCGGGCCTCGAGGTAACGCGGGGCGGGGGGTCAGAGCGGCAGCGAAACGGGGACGGTACGATGGATTGGACCTCGATATCGAGTTGGACATTTCTGGGAAACACCCTGACCCGGTGGGCGGTTGCCCTGGGAATTGCCCTGGCGGCAGGCGGTGCTCTTCGCCTCGTCGCCTCCATCCTGGTCCGGCATCTGCGGAACCTCACCAAGCGCACCCGGACAGAGGTGGACGACCTCTTCATCGAGCTCCTGGAAAAGACCCGGGGCCTCTTCGTGATTCTGGTGGGGATCTGGCTCGGCTCCCTCTACCTGGAGCTGGGCGCAGGCGCCGACTCCTGGATCCGCCACATCCTCGTCGTGGGCCTGCTGATCCAGGGCGGGCTGTGGTCCACCGGGTTCGTGAACTTCTTCATGGACCGGCACCGAAAGAGGCAGCTCGAGGCCGATCCAAGCTCGGCCACGGCACTGGGGGCCCTGGCGATCCTGGCCAAGGGCGTGGTGTGGATCATCTTCCTTCTCCTGATCCTCCAGAACCTGGGGGTGGAGGTCACCCCCCTGGTCACCGGGCTGGGGATCGGGGGGATCGCCGTAGCCCTCGCGGTGCAGAACGTCCTGGGTGACCTGCTGGCATCCCTTTCCATCGTGCTGGACAAGCCCTTCGTCATCGGCGATTTCATCATCGTCGACGACTACATGGGGAGTGTGGAGCATGTCGGCCTGAAGACGACCCGCATCCGCTCCTTGTCGGGGGAGCAACTGGTCTTCTCCAACTCCGACCTCCTGAGGAGCAGGATCCGTAACTACAAGAGGATGCAGGAGCGCCGCGCCCTCTTTTCCATCGGGGTCACCTACGATACGGGGTCTGAGAAGCTGAAGCGGATCCCCACCATCATCCGGGAAGCGGTGGAGGCGCAGCCCGAGACCCGTTTCGACCGGGCACACTTCAAGGGATTCGGGGATTCGTCCCTCAACTTCGAGACGGTGTACTTCATGTTGGTCCCTGACTACAACACCTACATGGACCGTCAGCAGGCCATCAACCTCCACCTCTATGAGCGCTTCGAGGATGAGGGTATCGAGTTCGCGTTCCCCACCCGCACTGTCTACGTCCAGGGTGAATCGCCGGCTGGCCAGGGCGGACCGGGAGGCCGCGAGGAGGATGACTCCTAAGGCCCGGGTGTGAAGAGGAGGAACTCGATACGCCGGCCCTTCATTCGAAGCACACGGAACGCCCCTCCGTCTACCGCGACCCGATCTCCGACCCGGGCAATCCGGTTCAGACGACCGAATACGAAGCCGGCGACGGTGTCGTAGTCTCCCTCCGGGAGGTGGAGGCCCAGGGTCTGGTTGGCTTCCCGCATCGGCACACCGCCGTACACCCGGATGTCTCCGGAATCCAACGGCGTGAAGTCCTCGGGCTCGTCCGCTTCGTGCTCGTCCTGGATCTCCCCCACAATCTCCTCCAGGAGGTCTTCGAGGGTCACCAGGCCCGCCGTTCCCCCGAACTCGTCCACTACGATGACCATCTTCAGCCGCTCGGTCCTCATCTCTCCGATCAGGTCGTCCACCGGCTTGGAGGCAGGTGCGAACTGGGCGGAGCGCATCACAGGCCGTACCTCGGTCACACCTTCCTGGTCCGCTCTCCACAGGTCCCGGGCCAATAGGATCCCCACGATCTTGTCCAGACTCTCTTCGTAGACAGGGAGTCGGAGGTGGCCCTCGGACAGCATGAGCCGCTTGGCCTCCTCCACGGAGGCCTCAGCGGGGAGCGCCACGATGTCGGTCCGCGGCGTCATCACCTCCCCCACGGCGACCTTGTCCAGGCTCATGACACTGCTTACCACCCGCCACTCATCCTCATCGATGGTTCCTTCCCGGCGACCGATGCGAGCCAGGATCTGGAGCTCCGACCGGCTGACCGCCGAGGGGCGCCCCCGCTTCGGCGTGACGAGGCGAGCGTAAAAGGTCAGCGGTATGATCAGCGGCTTCGCCACCACGATGATGCCCCTGAGGACGAGGGCAGCCGCGGGAGCCAACTTGGGCCAGAGAGTCGCCCCAAGGGTCTTCGGGAGGATCTCGGAGAAAAGGAGGATCGCCAGCGTCAGCCCTGCGGAGAACACGGCCATCCAGGACTGTCCGAAGATCTGAAGTGCCAAGGCGCCGCCCAGCGCGGCGCCGAACGTATTCGCGATGGTGTTCAGTGCGAGAATCGCGGCGAGGGGCTCGTCGATTCGGCCCTGCATCTGATGGAGATACTTCCCCGCCCGGGTTCCCCGGTCCCGAAGTACGTGGACGTACCCATGGGTCACGGAAAGGAGGATCGCCTCCAGGATCGAACAGACAAACGAAACCCCGAGGGAGATTCCCAGGATTATCGCGAGCCGAAGGAGCATACCGGGATTATCGGCGTGCCTCCCCGCCAGGACAAGTGCCGTCGGAATCGACGGGACCTCTCGCCCCGGCGGGGGCAGGCAAGAAGGGGAGACTCGAATTCAAGCCGTCCCGTCTCCCTCAGGTCTTGAGCTCGGCCACGAGCTCGATGGGTGTCGCGGCGAGGGCCCGGGACACCGGGCACCCCTTCTTTGCCTCCTGGGCGTGTTTCTGGAACGTGGCGTCGTCCACGCCCGGGACACGACCCTCGCATTCCAGGACGACCTTGGAGATTCCGAACCCGTCGGGTCCCTTGTCCAGGTGGACCTTGGCAGTCGTCCGTATGCTCTCCGGCTCGAAGCCGGCCTTCGCGAGGATGTTGGCGAATGCCATGGAGAAGCAGCCGGCGTGGGCGGCCCCCACAAGCTCCTCCGGGTTGGTCCCCGCCCCCTCCTCGAACCGGGAGGCAAAGCTGTACGTTCCCTTGACGGCCCCCGTCTCGGTCTCCACCGTTCCGCTCCCCTTGGGGAGGTTGCCCTTCCACTCAGCCCTGCCGACTCGCACAGCCATTGGGTCACTCCTATGTTCTAGTGGTCACATGAGCCGAGGCCCGGCCCGGGCTCGGCGTGGGTCTCCAGCACTGGAACCCCCGATGAGCCGCGAAAGTTGTGTCTTCCCGGTCCTCACGCCAAGGGGAAGCGTCCCCGATCCTGGCGGAAGGTTGCTTGCTGGTCTCCACCAACCACCGAGATAGCGGACTTGATGCCCGACCCCAACTTCCTTTCCTGGGATGAGCCGTTCCTGCCCCAGGCGGCGCGCATCCTCGTCCAACAGCTCGGCAGGGGAGAGGGTGGCGTCCTGGACGACCTCACTGTGGTGCTCCCGGGGGGTCGTGCCGGGCGCCGTCTCCTGGAGCTCCTCGTGGAGGAATCGGAGAGCGAGGGTGCCATCCTGACGCCCCCGGCGCGGATCATTACGCCCGGCTCCGTTCCGGAGCTCCTCTACCGGCCTGATCTCCCACTGGCCAGCCCCGTGGAGGAGAGGAGGGCATGGGGAAAGGTGCTGAGCGCAGCTCCGCGTGAGCTGTTGGATGGGGTCTTCGCCCGCTTCCCGGGAACAGACGGGGTAGTCGGCCGAGCCACCCGGGCCCGGGTGCTCGCCAGCTTGAACCGTGAAGTGGGGGGCGGGGGCAAGGCCTTCCGGGACGTGGCCGAGGTGTGTCGTCAGGGGTTCTCGTTCTCCGATGACCCCCGTTGGTCCGCTCTGGCGTCCCTGCAGGAGGGCTATTTCGAAGTCTTGAGGGAGGCATCGAGGAGGGACCGGGACTGGGCCCGCCGGCAGGCCCTGCGAAAGGGTGGCCTCTCCTGTGACGGCAGGATCTTGCTCCTGGGCGTCGCCGACATACCGCGCCTCGTCCGGACGATGCTGGAAGCCGTTCCCGACCGGGTGGAGCCCTTTGTCCATGCACCCGCGGGCCTCCGGGAGGCCTTCGACTGCCTGGGGGTCTTGAGGCAGGAGTTCTGGCTCCGCTACCCCCTCAGCGTCCCCGAGTCGGTTCTCACCATCCGCGATCGCCCACCCGACCAGGCTGCGTGCGTGGTGGAGATCCTCGGGAGGCTCGAGGGCCGGCCCTCTCCAGAGGAGGTGACGCTGGGGGTGCCGGACGAAGAGGTGGTCCCCTTCCTCGAGCAGAGGCTCGCCGCATTCGATCTACCCCATCGATACGCGGAAGGAGATCCCCTCCACCTCACCTCGCCCTACCGACTCCTGGAGTCCACCGCCGACTTTCTGGAGGGCCGCCGCTTCGAGGCCCTGGCAGCCCTCCTGAGGCATCCGGAGATCGTGGCCATTCTCGAGGATGAAGCTGCCCCCGCCGTGGCGGACCGATACCATGAGGATCACCTGCCCGCCCGCGTTCCAGCCGGGGAGGCGTCGATCCCCGAGAGGGCCGGGGGAATCCGGAGGACCTTGGAGACCCTCCTGGGGCCCGACCTCCTTGGGCCCCTCGAGGGGACGAGGAGTGTGGGGAATTGGATGGGGAGGATCATGGAGTTTCTGGCCTCGGTCTACGGCCACCGGCTGAGAAACCCGGCGATCCCCGATGACCGGGTGCTGATCGAAAGCTGCCACCGAACGAGGGAGATCGCCGAGACTCTCCGGGACATCCCGCCCTCCCTGGACGAGACGGGGACCGCGGCCGAGGCCATCCGCATTCTTCTCGGGGAGATGAGGGAGGAGAGACTCCCGGAGGAGGCCGAGGAGAACGCACTCGAGCTGGTGGGGTGGTTGGAGTTGCACCTCGACGACGCGCCGGTCCTCATTCTCACCGGCGTCAACGAGCCTTCGCTGCCGCGGTCCGTGAGTGGAGACCCCTTCCTCCCGAATGCCCTCCGGACGCGACTGGGCCTGGAGGACAACGACGCCCGGATGGCCCGGGACGTCTACCGGCTCTCCGCCATCCTCGCATCCCGGCGCCCAGGACGGGTGCACCTCGTATGCGGAAGACGGACCACGTCCGGAGATCCCCTCCGGCCCAGTCGCCTCCTTCTCCTCGAGGACGGACCGAAGGTGGCCCGACGGGTCTTACGCCTTACCGCGGAGGGAGTCGGGAACGGAGGCCACGAGGACGACGCCGCCATGACGATGGCCCTGGCCCGCACCAGCGGGTTCGTCCTTCCGCCGGAGCCTGTGATCCCCCTCCCCGAAATCCCTCAACCGCTCCCCGTGACGGACTTCGGCAAATTGCTGGACGATCCCTACCTCTGGGCCTTGGAGCGACACCTGGAGCTCCGGGAGGCCCGGGACGATGCCCGGGAAATGGATCCTCGCCTGTTCGGCAACCTGGCCCACAGAGTCCTGGAGCTATTCGGCAGGTCCCCCGAGGCTTCCGGCGCGGACCCCGAGGGGATCGCCCGATGCCTGTCCCGGCTCCTGGACCGGGTGGTTGGGGAACGTTTCGGAGCCGGCTGCCTGGCCGCCGTCCCCCTCCAGGTGGAGCAGCTTCGCACCCGGCTCACGGCCTTCGCCCGGTGGCAGGCGGAATGGACGGCCGAAGGGTGGAGGATCTTCGCCACTGAAGCCAGGACACCGCCCCACGGGGTAGAGCTGGACGTGGACGGAGTTCCGGTTCTCCTCTCGGGCCGGATCGATCGCATCGATCGTCATCCGGGTACCGGAGCCTGGGCCGTTCTTGATTACAAGACGGGGGACCGGGCGCAGCGACCGGACCAGACGCACGGAGGCCCGGGAGAGTGGAGAGACCTCCAGCTTCCACTCTATCGACACCTCCTCGGTGGGCTTCAGGACGCCTCCGGTGCACCTCTGGAGGGACCGGAGCCCGAAGCCGAGGTCCGCCTCGGCTACCTGTGTCTTTCGGCAGAGAAAGAACCCCGGATTCCGTGGTTTGCTCCTTGGGGACGACCCGAGGTGGAGGACGCCCTGGAGACGGCGAGGAGCCTCATTCGGAAGCTGCGAGAAGAGAAGGAGGTGAGGTTCGAGCCCCGCGCATCGGGGAGGCGCGCGGAGGGAGGCCTCTCCGCCCTCCTCGGGCGTGGTCTTCTCGTTGGGATGAATGAGGATCCGGGGGAAGGAGAGGAGACATGAGCTCCGCGGGCTCCCCGGTCGGCGAAGGCTCACTCCTGCCCCGGGAGCTGGTCCTGGCGTCCGCCGGAACGGGAAAGACGTTCACCCTCACGAGCCGAATCATCGGGCTGTTGGCCCTGGGGGTGCCACCTGACGATATCCTGGCCTCCACCTTCACGAGAAAGGCAGCCGGCGAGATCCTGGGCCGCACCCTTTCCCGGCTGGCGGAGGCCGGGCTGGACGAAGGGGCGGCGGCCGAATTGGGGCGCCATGTGCTCCTGGTGCAGCCGGATCCAGGTGAGGACGTGAATTCGTCCAGCTTCCTGGGCCTGCTCGCTCGGCTCCTGATGGGTCTTCATCGCCTGAGCGTGGGCACCCTCGATTCCTTCTTTGGCCGGGTGGCCCGAACGTTCCCGGCGGAGCTGGGGCTCCCTCCCGAATGGGCCATCGCCGACGATCCCACGGCCAGCAGACTCGACTCCGAGGCACTTCAGGAGGTCCTGGAGCGATCCGATCCGGAACAGGCCGTGGAGCTTGTCCGGATGATCATGAGGGGAGAGTCCGGCCGGAGAATCCACGACCGTCTTCTGGATCAGCTCGCCGGCCTTCGTGAGATCCACCACCTCACCCATCCCGCGGGGAGCGCTCCCTGGCGCCCCTTTCCGGAGATGGAGGACGCTTCCGCGGTAACGCCCGAGCTCGTGGAGGCGGCCACGGAATCTCTGACGAAGGCCCCGGTCCCGCTCACGGGAAAGGGAAGACCGGACCGTACCTTTGAGAAAGCGCTGGCTACGGCGGTCGCCGATCTCCGATCCGGCAACTGGGTCGACTTCTGCCGGCGGGGCCTGGCGGCGAAGGTCCTCGGAGGCGAGGACGTCTTCTCGGGGAAGGCGATTCCCCCCGACCTCCGAGCTTCGATCCTGGCGGCTCTCGCTCTTGCTCGCACCGTTCTCGGAAGGGAAATCAACCGCCAGGCGCGGGCCCTGGAGAGGCTGGCCCGGCTGTTCGACACGAGTCTGAGCCACCTTCAGGCGGAGCGCGGGGCCTACCGCTTCCAGGACATCACGCTACTCCTGGGAGGTGATCGCCCCCTCGGCGCCCGGCCGGACCTCTGGTATCGCCTGGACCAGCGGACACGACACCTGCTCCTGGACGAGTTCCAGGACACCGCCCTCACCCAATGGAAGGCGGTGGCTCCCCTTGCCGAAGAGATCCTCGGCACAGGCAAGGCCAGGGGGTCCACGGTGATTGTCGCGGACCCGAAGCAGTCTATCTACGGATGGAGGGGAGCCGAGCCGGAGTTGGCGCACCGTGTCGGGCAACGTTTCGGCCTCAGCGAGGTCTCGCTCCGGAAGTCCTACCGTTCATCCCAGGTGATCCTGGATTTCGTGAATCGGGTGTTCGCCGATCTTCCCTCCAACCCGGTCTGGCAACGAGACGACGGGGACGCGGAGGTGGCGCGGGCGTGGCACGAGGACTTTCCACCTCACGAGGCTGCTCGGAGGCTCGAGGGACACGTGGGGGTTCACGTCGGACCCCGGGACGCGCACATGAGCCGGACGGACCGGCCTGCACTGATGGCATGGGCAGCCGGAAGGGTTGCTGAACTGGTGAAGGCTTCGTCGGGTCGAAGCCTGGGAGTTCTCGTGCGCACGAACCAGGCGGTGGCCCGAATGACCCTCGAACTCAGGCGGGTGGGAGTGGACGCTTCCGAGGAAGGGGCGACGGCGCTGACCGACTCGCCCGCCGTCTCCACGGTGCTGGCCCTGTTCCGGTGGGCCGACCACCCCGGAGACACCCTCTCGCGCTATCAAGTGGTCCATTCTCCCCTCGGCTCGATCCTGCGGCTTCGTGATCCGGACAGTCCGGTTCGAGGAGAGACCCTCCCGGGACGGATCCGGGCCCGGCTCCTCTCTCACGGATATGGACCCACCCTCGCACAATGGACTCAGAGTCTGGGGAGGGCCGGTGTCCTGAGCGACCGCGATCTCAGGCGCCTCCTCCAGCTCATGGAGCTAGGGTACCGATGGGATCCCCGGGCGACCCTTCGCCCCGAAGATTTCGTCCGATTTGTCCGCTCGGAGCGAATGGAGGCCCCTTCCGACGCCGACGTCAGGGTCATGACCGTCCACCAGGCCAAGGGACTCGAGTTCGACGTGGTCGTCCTCCCGGAGCTGGATCTCCCCATGAGGCGGGGCAGGGGCCGCTATCCGGGCCTGCTTCCTCTCCGCGACCCGCAGACGGGAGGGTACGTCAAGATCTTCCCCCGCGTGCCCAGGGAAATCCGGCCTTTGTTCCCCGAGGTTTGCCGGGCGGAGGACCAGGACCGGAGGGGAGAGCTCAGGGATGCCCTGGGCCTCCTCTACGTTGCCCTCACCCGGGCCCGCCACGCCCTCCACCTCTTCGTCGCCGAGGACGGTGGAGATCCGCCCCCCATCCTCAAGACGGAGTTCTCGGCCCTCATCCGCGGGAGCCTCGGCCTCGAGGCAACGCCCTTGCGCCTCGGGGACACAGTCTGGGAAGAGGGGAATCCCCGATGGAGCGAGGGCCTCCCCGCTGTCCCCTCGGAGGGCGTGCCGAAGACCGCCGATGAGGCGGGACGTCCAGGAGCCATCCTCGAGGGCCCCTCGGCGCCCGGCCTCGCGGGGCTCCGAGCCTCCGAAGCCCCGAGGCCTCGGAGTCGATCCCTCCCACACCGGACACCCTCCGGATGGGGAAGCCTCCAGAAGGTGGATCTCGGGCTAAGTCTCCCCCTCAGATCCTCCACTCCCCGGCAGACGGGTGTCCTGGTGCACGCCTGGCTCCAGGAGATGCAGTGGCTGGACGATTGGTCTCCGCCGGAATCCCATCTCCAGGCGGTCGCGGCGAGGGAGGCCCCCTTTCTATCGCTCCCCCAGGTCCGCGAGCTCATGGACGCCTTGAAGAGGTGGCTTCAGGCCGAGGAGATCTCGGCACGCTTGGGCCGGAGCTTCTACCCCTTGGGCGCCGAGGTCCGTACGGAGGATCCGTTCGTCGTGCGAATCGGCGACAGCATCCTTCAAGGGCGCATGGACCGGGTGGTCACCGTTCGGAAGGACGCCCGGGTGACTCAGGTCCATGTGCTGGATTTCAAGACCGACACCGTCGATGCCGGTGACCAGGAAGCGCTGGACCGGCTGGTCTCTCAGTACAGGGACCAGATGGAGGCCTACCGGGAAGCCCTGCGTCGGATCCATCGTCTCCCTCCCGAACGGGTGAGAGCGACCCTCCTCTTCCTCCCCCCGGGGAGAGCCATCGACCTCGACGTGGATTTGTCCCATTTGTTGACGTAGCCCTCCTGGCACCAGAGAATCCTCCCAGTAAGGGGAGCCCGCCCCGGCTGCTCTCCCGCCGAGGCGCATCTCCCGGTAGGGACTCAACCCTCTTCCGTGAGGAAGGACCTATGTGTGCAATCCGCCGATCCCTGTCGGTGCTTCTCCTCCTCGGCCTCGCCCTCGTCGCACCGCCCGCAGCCGGACAGGTCACCACCCCCCAACAGGAGTTCGGACACCCGATCGGTGCGGACTACGAGCTCGTCAACTACACGCAGCTCCAGGCGTATTGGGAGAAGCTCGCCATGGAATCCGACCGTATGGTCCTGGACACCATCGGCTACACCGAGGAGGGGAGGCCCCAGCTCATGGCCATCCTCACCTCTCCGGAGAACCAGCGGAACCTGGCCCATTACAAGGAAATCGCACGACGGATGGCCCTGGCCGAGGACGTTTCGGAGTCCGAGGCCCGTGCCCTTGCCCAGGAAGGCAAGGCGGTGGTGTGGATTGACGGAGGCCTTCACGCCACCGAGGTCCTGGGCGCCCAGCAGCTCCTGGAACTCGTGTACCGCATGGTCTCGGCCCAGGACCCCGAGACGCTCCGGATCCTGGACGACGTGATCCTCCTGGCCGTCCACTGCAACCCGGACGGGATGGAGCTGGTCTCCAACTGGTACTACCGAACCGACGCCCAGGGCGGATCTCCGGAAGACCGGAACTACAGCCAGATCCCCGTGCTCTATGAGAAGTACGCAGGTCACGACAACAACCGCGACTTCTACATGGGCAATCTGGCCGAGACCACCAACATGCTCAGGGTCCAGTACCGGGAGTGGTTCCCGCAGATCATCTACAACCATCACCAGACGGGTCCCCGGGGCACGATCCTGTTCGCTCCCCTTCCGGGATCCGCCGAACCAGTTCTTGGATCCCCTCGTCCTGACTTCCATCGAGCAGGTGGGTACCGCCATGCACCACCGATTCGTCCAGGAGGGGAAGGGGGGTAGCACGATGCGTTCCGGAGCCAGCTACTCCACCTGGTGGAACGGCGGGCTGAGGACGACCCCGTACTTCCACAACTCCATCGGTCTCCTCACCGAAGCCCAGGGTAGTCCCAACCCCCTGCAGATCCCCTTCGTGCCCGCCCGCCAGCTCCCCAGCAACGACCTGCCCCTGCCGGTGGAGCCCGGGACCCTCCACTTCCGGACGTCCATCGAGTACTCCATGACCGCCAACTGGGCGGTGATGGACTACGCGAGCCGGAACAAAGACCTTCTCCTTTTCAACATCTGGCGCATGGGGGAGAACTCCGTCGAGGCCGGTGGCCAGGATTCCTGGACCGTTACCCCTTCGGACATCGATCGCGCCGCCGAGAGTCTGGGGGGAGAAACCGCCTCGGGATCGCCGGAGGACTACCGGCACTTTCTCGAGGATCCGGGCGAGCGGGACCCCAGGGCCTTCATTCTCCCCTCGGACCAGGCCGACTTCCCCACGGCGGTCCTCTTCGCGAACACGCTCATAAAGAACGGTGTCGAGGTCCAGCGGGCCACGGCACCCTTCGCCGCCCAGGGGAAGAGGTATCCTGCCGGCTCCCTGGTGGTCATGGCCGATCAGGCGTACAGGCCCCATCTGCTGGACATGTTCGAGCCTCAGGACCATCCCAATGATTTCGAGTATCCCGGCGGCCCTCCCGTGCCGCCGTATGACGCCGCCGGGTGGACCCTGGCCTTTCAGATGGCGGTGGATTTCGACCGCATCCTGGATCCCGTCGCCGGCCCCTTCGAGTCCGTGGGCGACGTCATGCCGCCTCCGGCGGGCCAGGTCGTGGGACCGGCCGACCCCCAGGGCTTCCTCCTGAGTCACGAGGTGAACAACGCCTTCACCGCCGTGTTCAGCCTCCTGCGCGAGGGCAGGGACGTGTACTGGCTGACGGAGCCCTTCCAGGTTGGCGGAGTCACCAAGCCCGCCGGCACGTTCTTCATTCCCGGAGGGTCCGACGTGCGTACACTCCTGGAGCCTTTGGCCAGAAACCTCGGCCTCACGTTCGAAGGCGTGTCTCGAGGTCCCGCCGGAAACGCACTGGAAATGGCGCGGCCCAGGATCGGTCTCTGGGATCAGTACGGAGGCTCCATGCCTTCGGGGTGGGTGCGCTACATCCTGGAGGAGTTCGACTTCGACTACAGCCTGGTCTTCCCCCCGGAGCTGGACGCGGGGAACCTGGCGGACAAGTTCGACGTCCTCATCTTTCCCGACGGGGCCATCCCCTCCGCCGGCTCCAGCGGCCGGGGTGGTGGTGGCCGCGGAGGAAGCAGCCCCGATCTCCAGTCCATTCCCCAGGAGTACCGGGACCGGGTGGGGAGGGTCACGGCGGAGACCACGATCCCGCAGCTCCGTGACTTCCTCGAGCAGGGTGGCCTCATCATCGCGCTGGAAGGGTCCACGTCTCTGGCCGAGCAGTTGGGCCTGCCGGTCCGGAACTTCCTCGTGGACGGAGACGGCAATCCGCTCCGGTCCGAGGAATTCTACGTGCCCGGCTCCCTACTCGAAGTGCAGCTGGAACACACCAGTCCCGTTACCCAGGGCCTCGGCGACAGCCTCATCGTGAACTATGCCCGGAGCCCGGTCTTCGCCTTGGAGCCCGGGGCCCGGGACGTGCGTCCCTTGGCCGTCTACGCCGACGAGCACCCGCTGCGAAGCGGATGGGCCTGGGGACAGGAGAAGCTCCAGGGTGGTGTGGCCATGGCTCAAGCCACCGTGGGGGAAGGCACGCTCCTGCTCTTCGGTCCCCAGGTCACGTTCCGGGGACAACCCCATGGGAACTACCCGCTTCTCTTCAACGGAATTCTCCTCAGTCGCGCCCAGCAGACCACTCTTCGGTGAGGAGAAGGAAGGCCTCATCCCCTGACTCGGGAGGAGACATGAAACGCAGGGCTTTTCTGCATCGCGGGATTCTGGCGGTGGCGGCCCCGGCCTTCGTGCCCGCTACCTACAGGTTCGACCCTTTCCTCACGCCCCGCCAGCAGCGGCAGGCGGGCGAGGCCCTCCGGCTGAGCTCCAACGAGAACCCGTTGGGAATTCCACCCGTCGCCAGGGAGGCCATTGTGGAGGGCCTGGCCGAGGCCAACCGGTATCCCGGAGCGTCCCGGCAGGCCCTCATGGGAGCCCTGGCGGAGAAGCACGGAGTGTCCACCGGCCACATCGCGCTCGGGAATGGTTCCACCGAGATCCTCCAGATGGGAGTGCAGGCCAGGCTCGATCCCCAGCTTCGCATGGTGGCGCCAACGCCGACGTATGAGGACGTGTTCGATTATGCGGAGCCCCATCCGTGGATCGACCTTCGTCCGGTTCCTCTAGGAGCCGATTTCGCCCACGACCTCACGGCGATGGAAGAAGCCACCCGGGGGGCGCCCGGACCGGTTCTGGTCTACGTGTGCAACCCGAACAACCCCACCGGCTCCCTTACGTCAGTGGACCAGGTGGAAGCTTGGATTCGCCGAGCGCCCGAGAACGTGCACTTCATCGTGGACGAGGCCTATTTCGAGTTCGTGGACTCGCCGGAGTACCGCAGCCTGGACCGGCTGGCGGCCGAGAATCCGAACGTGGTCGTGGCCCGGACCTTCTCCAAGGTGTTCGGCATGGCTGGGATGCGCCTGGGCTACGCCATCGCCCACCCCGAGACAACGAGACTCCTCCGCTCCTTCGCTCCCGGCACGAACACCAACCACTTGGCCCTGGTTGCCGGAGCGGCGGCGCTCGGGGACCGGGCGTGGGTCGGGCGGAGTGTCGCGGCGAACCTGGAGAGTCGCCGAAGCGTCTACGAGGTACTCGACGACCTGGACCTGGAGTATCTACCCTCCCACACCAACTTCGTGATGCACGAGATCCGGGGAGAGCTCCGGGAGTACATCGACCGGATGGCCCAGGCCGGGATCCGCGTCGGCCGTCCTTTTCCACCCATGCTCGGCTACAACCGGGTCTCTTTCGGGCTCCCCGAGGAGATGGCTCGCTTCGCTGCGACGCTTCGGGAATTCCGGAGCAAGGGGTGGGTCTAGGAGCCTGATCGGGAAGGGGGGCGAGCCGCGTTACGAGTGCCACGGCTCCAGATTCCAGGCGGCGCTCCGATGGCATAGCCAAAGCTACGTCGAGGAGCGCCAACGCCGAAGATGGGGCCGTGCCGCCGTAACCCACAACCGTGTAAGATCATATCAGATGTCACGTTGGGCGCAGGGGGGTTGCGGGCTCATACGGCGTCAGAACTCCTCTCCGATGCTTCAGCATCGCCGTCGTCGTCCTTCCTGGTCTGAGCCCGAAAGCCCCCTGCGCGCGGCCGCACCCCCCTTCCCGATCAGGCTCCTGGGAACCTGATCGGAAGGGAGGCGAGCCGGTTCCTCCTCAGGAGGGCCGGCCCGCCAGTCCCGCCTCGGCCACGAGGACCAGCAAGGCCCGCTGAGCCGCCTTGTATCCCTCTCGGTCGATCCACCACTCCCCGGGGGAGTGGTTTTCCCCTCCGATGCCCCCGCGGCCAATGGTCACGGCCGGGATGCCCCGGGAGATCGGGATGTTGGAGTTCGTGGACGACCGGGTCAGGCTCGGCTCGGCATCAAAGAACCGAGAAGCCGCCATCGCTCGCTGGACGAGAGGGGTCCGGGGATCCAACTCCCCCGACGGGCGATCCCCGATCTGCTCCACGCTGGATTCCAGGGGTGGACCATCCCTCCTGGCCTCATTCTCCTCTTCGGCTCCTCGAGCCATGGAGGCCTCGAAGGCCCGGGCAATCCCATCGAGCTGATCGGGACTCTCGGACCGCATGTCGACCTCCATCCAGGCCTCGAACGGGATGGAATTCACGGACGTGCCTCCCCCCACGCGGCCGACGTTGAAGCTGGTTCGGGGACCGGAGCGGGTCAGGGGGTCGGCGGCGGCGGCGAAGGCGGCGATGGATCTTCCAAGGGCGTGAATGGGGTTCACGAGCCCGAAGGCACCCCAGGAATGCCCTCCGGGGCCCCGGAAGGTCACCCGGTAGCGGACCGAGCCCAGGGCCATGGACACGATGGAGCCCAAGCCGCTCCCGTCGAGCTCGATGAAGGCGTCGATCCGGGGTCCGCCCTCACGGAAGAGGTGCTTCACCCCGCGAAGGTCGCCGAGCCCTTCCTCTCCCACGCTACCGAGGAAGATGAGGTCCGCGTCCGTGGTCAGCTGGGCGGCCTCCAGCGCCCGCAGGACCGTCCAGACCACGATCAGGCCACGAGTGTCGTCGCCGACCCCTGGAGCAAACAGGGTGTCTCCCCGGACCCTGACCGTCACATCGGTACCCTCGGGAAAGACGGTGTCGAGGTGCGCTCCCAACACCACGGTCCGGTTCCCGAGCCTCCCCTTCCGGAAGGCCAGGACGTTTCCCACGTCGTCCGTGCGGACGGAGTCGGCTCCGGCGGATCGGAGGAGGGTCGCGAACGCCCGAGCTCGCTCCTCTTCCTGGAAGGGGGGAGCGGGAATCTCCGTCAGGGCGATGAGCTGCCGTAGGGCCTCTCCCTCCAGACCTTGGAGAGCCCCGAGAGCCTCGACGACGCGGGGATCCGCTCCGAGGGCCTCCATCTCCTCTCGATACCGTGTCTCCTGCGCCCGGAGCACGCACGGGAGCAGGGTCGCCATGAGGAGAAGCACGGCGAGCGCTCCCCGCCGCGAGCGGGCCGGAGCCGCAGGCCCCGGAGTTGAACGACTGGACATGAGCGTAGGCTCCACTTGGGGTCCTCGGTACGAATGCCTGAGCCACGGGACACTAGGCCGGACGGCGCGAAAGCACAATCCTCGGGGTCGGTGTGGAGGGGAAGCTACCCCCGGGTTCCGGAGAGGTGGAACACGGCGGAAAGCCGGGACCCTCTCGCCTTGCGCGAGGTAACAGGAGAGGCGATGGTTGAAGGTTGCTATTTCGCTGCGTGGACCGCGCCAGGCCTGGGCCAAGACACTCTCACCTCAAGGGTGCGGAGGGTTCTTCGTGGAGCAAAAGCTGGGTTGGGAGAGCGGGCCAACCGTCCTGAGTCTGCCGAAACGCCTCGTGGAAGCCGTGGGGCGGGCCGGAAGGGCCACCACCGAGCACGCGGGCCAATTGGGGCTCCTGTTCTGGAACGTCCTCATGAGCCTGGCCAGGTTCAAGGTTTCCCGTCGTGAAATCCTGAACCAGATCTATGCGATGGGGGTCCAGAGTGTCCCCATCGTGATCGTGACCGCGATCCTGGCGGGCATCGTCACGAGCCAGCAGGGAGGCTACCAGTTCACGGGCACGATCCCGCTCTACGTCATGGGCAGTGTGGTGGTGGAGAGCGTGGTCCTGGAGTTGGGGCCCGTGTTGACGGCGGTCGTCCTGGTCGGCCGGGTGGGGGCTCGAATCACCGCCGAGCTCGGCACCATGGAGGTGTCGGAGCAGATCGACGCGTTCCAGTCCCTCGGCCGGGACCCCATCGCCATACTTGCCGCGCCCCGGGTCGTGGCCGGGGTCATCGTCGTGCCCATCCTCACCGCCATTGCCGTCGTCGTGGGCATCTACGCCGGTCTCTTTTCGGCGCGGATCACCCTCGGACTGGGCCACGAGACCTTCTTCTACGGGGCCCGCCTCTTCTGGCACAATTGGGATCTCGTCTACTCCCTGGCCAAGGCCACGGCCTTTGGACTCGCCATCCCACTGATCTCCGTCCATATGGGGTTGAGGACCAAGGGAGGGGCCGCAGGGGTGGGACGTACCACGACGGCCTCCGTAATGTTCATGACCCTCACTGTGCTGATCCTGGATGCTCTCTTCCCGCCGCTGTTCCTGGATTGAGAGGCCCTCGCGCCCCGGGGGGCCGGCTCCCTCGCCGTCGTGGCCCTGGAGGCCCCCGGCGTACCCGGGAGGGAAGGGCCAATGATCCGTTACCTCCGGATCTACAAGGCATTCGACGAGCCGGTGCTTTCCGGAGTGAGCCTGGAGGTGGAGGAAGGCGAGATGTTCGGCCTGTTCGGACCCTCCGGCACCGGGAAGAGCGTCCTTCTGAAGACCACCATCGGGCTCATCGTTCCCGATGCCGGGGACGTCTTCATCAAAGGCCAATCCGTATTCAACGGAGATGGGGACACTTTGGAACGCGTCAGGCGAAGTGTCGGCTACGTGTTCCAGAATGCGGCCTTGTTCGACTCCCTCAACGTGCTCGAGAACGTCTGCATGGGGCTCCCCGAGGACGAGTTCCGAAGCATGCCCCGGGAGGAAGCGGCTCGAAGAGCCTGGCGGGCCTTGGAGATCGTGAACCTGGATCCCCACATGGTTCTCTCGAAGCTTCCCGCCGAGCTGTCCGGGGGCATGAAGAAGAGAGTCGGCATCGCTCGGGCCATCGTCGGGCGCCCCGAAATCCTGCTTTGGGACGAGCCCACGACCGGTCTCGATCCGGTAAACACTGCGGCCGTGGAGCGGCTCATCCTCAGACTCTCCCGGGAGCTGGAGGTCACGTCGGTGATCGTGACCCACGACATCGAGGGAGGCCTTCTCATGTGTGACCGGGTATCCATGCTCGCGGCCGGAACTCTCAGGTTCTGCGGAACGCCCCAGGAGTTCCGTCGGAGCGAGGATCCGGTGGTGCGAGCCTTCGCCGATCGTGCCGGTGCGGAGGAAGCCTTGGACAACCAACTGAACGTGGTATGAACCAGAATAAAGCTACGCCGCGCCGAGAAGTCAGGGAACCCACCGATGAAGAGCTCCGGATGGCAGTCCCGAGGGCCCAGCGCCACTCGGAGTTCAGGGTGGGGATCTTCGTGCTGATTGGGCTGGCCTCCGTCCTTCTGGCTCTTTTCCTCCTCACGAATCCGAGCACCTTCCGGGGCCGGTACAGGATCACCACCACCGTGGAGGATGCGGGGGGCATCCGGCGCGGCGACCCGGTGCAGATGCGCGGGGTCAACATCGGACGAGTGATGGGGTTCTCCCTCACCCCTCAGGGGGTCCGGATCACGCTCGAGATCGAAGGGGAATGGAAGATTCCCGTGGACTCCCACACTCGGCTGGTCTCGTCGGGGATTCTGGGAGGTCGCACGGTGGAGGTCGTGGAGGGGACGAGCTCAACCATGCTCAAGGGCGGTGGCGCCATCCCGGGAGAGAACATCGCTGGGCTGCTGGACGTTCCAGCCGAGCTGGGCAACGATGCCCAGGACGTCCTCCAACGGATCCAGGCCCTGCTCGCCCCCCCCACCGTGGATGCGGTGCAGAACAGTGCCGAGGAACTCCAGACACTTCTTGCCCAGCTCTCGAACCTGACCAAGGACCAGGGGACCGAGATCGCGCGTCTGACCGCCTCCCTCAACCGATCGGCCCAGGGAATCGAGGAGGCAGCCGCGGCAGGGGGAGATGTGGCTCAGGCAGTTGCCCGGGCCGACTCCGCCCTCTCCTTGGTGAACCGCACCAGCGACGTCCTCCTCAGGGTCTCCACGTCGCTGGAGACCATCCTGGCCCGGATCGAGGCGGGGGAGGGCACCCTGGGTCAGCTCTCAACCAACGCCACGCTCTACGAAACGCTGACCCAGACGGTGGAGAGCATCCGGCTCCTGGCCACGGATCTTCGGGAGCACCCGGACCGTTACCTGAAGATCGAGATCTTCTGACGCTCCCCCGCCGTGAGGGCCCCCTCTCGCCGCGCCGGCTGCCGCTACGCTACCAGCCCGGAGCGAGGTTGAATCCCCAGTGCCACCCCTTGGTGGGACGCTCCCACGGATAGGCGTAGTAGGCTTCCAGGACGAAGATGCCCAGGAGGTTGAAGCGCGCCGCGAACCCTGAGCTGAACAAGGGGACCCGCTCCGTTCCCGACCTGCTGAACTTCCAGTCCACCGGGTTCTCGTTGTCCCATGCGATCCCGGCATCGGTGAACGCCACCAACTCCACCGGCACGTAGGGAAGGTTGATGAGGCCGAACTGGTCCGTACCGATGAACGGAACCCGGACCTCGACGTTACCCACCGCCAGGCGCTGTCCGAAGAGGCGATCGAACGTCGGGCAGCTTCCGTCTGGCGAGTTGCCGCACTCGCTGGCCGAGAAACTCTCGTAAGCGTATCCGCGGATCAGGGTCTCGTAGCCCAGAAACAGCGGTCGGATGTAGGAGTTGGAGACGAGGTTCTGGTCGTAATTGTACCGGCCGTAGTGAAGGGCCCGCATGGCGAATGTCAGGTTCAGATTCGGGCTGAAGTACCGCCGGTAGTCCGCTGTAACGGTCTGGAAGCGCGCTGACCCGAAGTTGCTCTGCAGCTCCAGGCGGTATCGCCCTCCCCGGACCGGAGAGGTGAAAGCGTTGAAAGAGTTGTCTCCCACCAGCGCCACGGAAGCCTGAACCAGGTTCAAGGGATCCATCTCCAGGTCGTTACGCTGCACCCTCCTCGCGTCCACCACCACGTTCCCCTGGTAGTAGATGCGATCCTCCTCGATGTCCACCGAGTAGCGCGTGTACCCAAGATTGGCCTCGACCCGTCGAGTCTGGGAGAAGGGATAGGAGAGGATGCCCGCCGCGTAGGTGTTGAAGATCCGGTACGTGGTCTGTGAGAAGACATCGTAGGTGACCCCCCCAGCCTGTTCCTGGCCCCACCCCCAGAAGAGGTACTGGTAAGGGATCCGCCCCGCCCCATACCCCCAATTCCAGCGATGCTTCTGGTTGAGATAGAGGACCTGCCCGCCGATGTCCTTGAGCGTCCCCTGCGCGGCCAACGCCACACCGAGGAATCGGTCACCGAGCATGTCGGAGAAGTACGCCGAGGCGCTTCCACCCAGGTAGGTTCCGAAGTTGTCCGTTCCCACCCCGACGCTCGGCTGCCCGATATAGTCCAATTGGAGCTTCGAATTGAAGGGCTCGGCGTCCTCGACGGCGTAGGTTCCCGGGGGCTCCAAGCCGGTCTCGTAGTCGGCCAGGTAGACCGCCACTCTGCTGGGCACCCTGGGGGCGATGGGTGGGAGATTCCGACCCGGTCCGGGCTCCGCCTGAGCGACCAGTTCCGCCTTCTGATCGACTTCCTCCGGGCTCAGCTTGAAGACGTGGAACTCGAACTCGTCGAACACCGAGAACGCGATCTCACCCGATTCCTGCGCGACGCTCATCGCCGGGGAGGACCAGGTGATCCCGCTCACCCCTGTAGCCACCTTCGTGATCCGCTGGACCTGGCCCGTCGCCAGCTCCATTCGATAGATGTCACTGAAGCCATCCACGTCGGAAATGAAGAAGAGGTACCGGCCGTCGGGGGAAAACTGGGGGTTGATGTGTTTGACCTGGTCCCCGAAGATCGAGAGCGTCGTCTCCCTGCCGGATTGCAGGTCCAGCAGCGCCAGCTGGAACTTGGAGTACTTCAAGAGCCGGAAATCGGTGTCGGGCGCCTTGTCGGTCACGAACGCAACCTGTCGCCCGTCCGGCGAGAACACGGGCTGGAAGTCCGCATTTCGATCATCGGTGAGCTTCGTGGTAGCCTCCGAGACGAGATCGTAGAGGTAGATGTCGGAGATCCCCCCCACCGACCCGGAAAAGACGATCTGCTCACCATTGGGGGACCACGACGGCCCCTGCATGGCTCCCATGCCCTTCACGGCGATGGTCTCTTCCACATCCCCATTCCTGGGATTCGCCACCACCAGCTCATTGTTCCCGTCGGCGAAGACGACGAACGCGAGCCGCGTGCCGTCCCAGGACCAGGAACCGGAGGAGTCCACGAACCGCAGAGCGTCGAAATGCGGATCCGCCGCTGCGTTGGAGAGAGTCTTCTCCGTCTTCCCCGACCCGGCGTCCGCCAGGAAGAGGTCGAAGGAGAAGAGGTCCTTCTCGGAAATGTAGACGAGCTGTTTTCCGTCGGGACTCAGAGATGGAGCGAGGTTCTGGGACCCGGCCCCGGTGGAGGGTGCCAGGACGAGAGTGCCCACCTCACTGGGAGCCTGCCGGCCCTCCATGAGAGGAAGATACTGGGCCTTCACCATCTCCGCCCAGTTCGCCGAAATGGAGTCGGAGTCGATGCCCACCATCGACTGGAGGGCAGGATCCCACCCCATGCGCAGCGACCGGCGGAAGAGATCCACCACAGCCTCGTCGCCATAGGTTCCTCCGACGTACGCCCAGAACGCCTGGCCGAACCGGTAGGGGAAATAGCGGGTTTCCCGGGTCATCTGCTTGATGGAGGGAATGTCGTCCCTCCGGGCGGCATCCCGCAGCCACATGGCCGTCAGCGGGTCATTGCGACCCACGGACAGATACTCCGCCATCCCTTCCACGAGCCAGCCGGGGAGACGAGACAGTCCAGTCATGCCGGTGCCCTGGCGGGACTGGGCAATGTTGTATTGGAAGGCGTGGACCAGCTCGTGGCCCAGAACGTGATCGGTGTCCTGGTAGGAGCCCGTCATGGGCATGATGACACGGTTCTTGAGGGATTCCGTCACTCCCCCGGTGGATTCCCCGAGAAACCCTTGAAGGGTGTTGGTTTGCTGGAAGTCGGGCTGATCGGCGTAAAGGACCAGCGGCTTGGGGCGCTCGAATTCGTGCTGAAAGAGCCGGGCGTACCGTTCGTACCACCGCTCCGCCATACGGGACACGTCCTCGACGACGACTCCGGTTTCCGGATAGTAGTGGATGTCGAAGTGGGGAGTGGACAGGACTTCGAAATCGAAATCGTCGTATTGGACCTTATTCCGACCGAAGTACTGAGCTTCCAGCGGCACCGAGGAAGCCAGGAGGAGGGCAAGAGCCCCCAGGCCTCCCACGAGCCCCGTCCGGAGGGTAGCAGAAACGCCACGCCGATTCCCGAGCGCTACCCGCATGAGAACACCTCATTCCTTGCTTGATAGTAGTACTGTCGAGGGACGCCGGATCTGGTAGGAGCCTCGCCCCAGACCCTGTACACTGACTCGAGTGCTCGGGATCCCGCAATCCGAACCCCGCTCGGAGCCAAGTGGTTCCCGCCCCGCCTCGGGAGCCGCCTCATCCTCACCGACTCCCTGTACGTCATATACGTTAACGCCCCAGACCCTTTCACCCACGCGTGGGCCGAGGATCCCCGCCCTCCCGGCCGAAGGCCTCTCCGAGGAGGACGACCGGGCACCTGGGGTCTGGCCATCCCGGCCTCGACCCCGACATATTGTCCGTGGACGGTAGGAGGCTGGCCCGTCCGGAACCCGGAACAAGATGAACGCACCGGCGTGCCTTCCAAGGAGGCGCACGATGTCTCGGAGAATTCTGGTCGCCACCGATGGGACCTCGGCTGCCCTGGGTGCCCTCCGCCTGGCCAATGACCTGGCGGCCTCTGAGCCTTGCAGAGTCGACGTGATCGGTGTGGTGGAACCGGTTCCGGTGTTCGATGCCGGGTTCATGGTGGCCCTGCCCGAGATCGAGCTCTTCCAGCCCAGGCAGGATGCGCTCAGGCATGAGATCGAAAACCAGGTCGCCGAGATCGGGGCGAGTTCGTCCGGGTGGAGCATTCACGCCGAGGCCGGACTCCCTGCTGCCCGAATCGTACAGAAGGCCGAAGAGGTCGGGGCGGATACCATCTTCATGGGCCTTGGCCGCCATCGCCCCATGGACCGGGTATTCGGGACCGAGACCGCCCTTCAGGTCATCCGGATCTCCCACGTCCCGGTACTGGCCGTGCCCGAGGACGTGCATGGCCTTCCTCGATCCGCCGCCTTCGGGGTGGACTTCAGCCTCTTCAGCCGCCGAGCGGCGGAGGCCGCCGTGGCACTCATGGCTTCGCCCTGGGAGGCCCATCTGGTTCACGTCATGTCCGGGATCGAGTTTCTCCCGTCCATCTCCGAGGGGTGGCTCGACGACTACGAGGAGGAAATCAAGGGGAGACTGGAGGAGTTCGGGCAGGCTCTCCCCACGGAGGGGAAGAGCGCCTTCCACGTCCACGTGCTGGAGGGAGAGCCGGCGCACCAGCTCCTCAGCTTCGCCGAGGGGAAGTCCGTTCAGCTGCTTGTGGCGGGAAGTCATGGCCTCTCCTTCATGGGGCGCCTCCTCATGGGCAGCGTGTCGACTCGCCTGATCAGGGGCGCTTCCACGTCGGTCCTGGTGGTCCCTCCCGAGGAGCGCTGGGAAAAGGCCCGGGCCGAGCCGACAACGAAGGGAAGCGTCCACCCCTGGGTGCGGACACTGACCGAGTTCACCCGGGTCAACGCCGGGAGGCGATCGACCCTTGAGCTCCATGATCCCGAGATGGGCGCCCAGGAGTGCGGGAAGAACTTCCCGTTCTGGGGTGTGGACTACGATCCCAAACGGGATCGACTGAGCATCATGCGTGGCCGATCCGGGACGGTGGAAGGCCACCTGACCCACTCCCTTCCGGCCCCCCAGGACGTGCAGGTCAGCCGGGACGAGCACGGGCGCCCGGAGGCCTTGCACATTCGGCTCCGGAAGGGGCAGGTGGTGCTGCGCATCCACAGGGATTGACGGCCTGAGAGGGGCCTGGCTTTACACTGGCGGGACCTATCTCTACGTTCCCGCCTTGATTCTTCCGCGCTCGACCGCAAGAGCCGGCACCTGCACCGGCGTTCCTCTACATGAGTCCCTAGGAGCCTGATCGGGAAGGGGGCTGCGGCCGCGCGAGACCACTGCTTCGCAGCGGTGCCCTCTTGCGGGCTCAGACCAGGAAGGACGACGACGGCGATGCTGAGGCATCGGAGAGGAGTTCTGACGCCGTATGAGCCCGCAACCCCACTGCGCCCAAGGCGACATCTGATATGATCTTACAGGGTTGTGGGTTACGGCGGCACGGCCCCATCTTCGGCGTTGGCGCTCCTCGACGTAGCTTTGGCTATGCCATCGGAGCGCCGCCTGGAATCTGGAGCCGTGGCGCTCGTAACGCGGCTCGTCCCCCTTTCCGATCAGGCTCCTCGTGAACCGTATTCCGACGTCACGCATCCAGGCGCTCCTGTCCGAAGCGTCCCGCATTCGGGTTCTCGTCGTTGGAGACCTGATGCTGGATCGATACCTCACCGGATCGGTGGACCGGATCTCGCCCGAGGCACCGGTGCCCGTGGTTCGCGTGGAGGGGGAGTCCTGGGCCTTGGGCGGGGCGGGGAATGTGGTGGCCAATATCGTCGCACTGGGCGCCGAGTGTGACGTGGTGGGATGTGTCGGGGCCGATCCCGAAGGGACCCGCCTCCTTCGCCGACTCTCGGACCTGGGTGCCGGAGTGGCGGGGGTCAAGGAGCTGAGCGAGCGACCCACCACGGTGAAGACCCGGATCATGGCTCGGCACCAGCACGTGACCCGGGTAGACCGGGAGGACGCATCCGACCTCTCGGACGAGGCTGCCCAGGACCTGGCCAGCTCCGTCGCGCGCCTTGCGCCCGCGGCCGCATCCGTGGTCCTGGAAGACTACAACAAGGGCGTACTGGTCCCGGGGGTCATCGGGGCGGCCCTCCGGGCAGCCCGGGAGGCATCGATCCCGGTGGTGGTGGATCCGAAGAAGCTTCGGTTCTTCGAGTTCGGGGGCGCCACCGTCTTCAAACCCAACTATCGGGAGTTGGAGGACGCGCTGGGAGAGCGGATCCGACCCCGACGACTCGGAGTGGATGGAGGGCGTCCGGAGCCGACTGGATTGCGAGACCCTCCTCCTCACGCTGGGCGACAAGGGCATGGCCCTCCAAGGTCGGCAAGCCGGCTACCTGCGCGTGCCCACATCGGCCCGTGAAGTGTATGACGTGTCCGGAGCGGGGGACACGGTCACCGCAGTCATGGCGGTAGCCCTGGCCGCCGGCGCTAGCCACCTGGAAGCGGCGGTTATGGCCAATCACGCGGCCGCCGTGGAGGTGGGCAAGGCCGGCGTGGCCACCGTCACACCCGCCGAAATCCTCGGACATCAACGAGCCTTCATCGAACAGGGAGCCTTATGACTCCGATCAACCCCGTCCAGACCGACCATGCCCCAGGCGCCATCGGACCCTATTCCCAGGCGGTGAGCGTCGACGGCTGGGTCTTTTGCTCGGGCCAGATTCCCATCGACCCGGCGAGCGGCAACCTGGTCGAGGGGGACATCGGCCCCCAGACCGATCAGGTCCTGAAGAACCTCTCCGCCGTCCTCGAGGCGGCGGGTGCCTCTCTTTCCAGGGTCGTAAAGACAACGGTATTCCTCGCCGACATGGGAGATTTCGCGGGGATGAACGAGGTGTACGCCCGCCATTTCCGCGACCATCGTCCGGCCCGGGCCGCCGTGGCCGTGCGGACGCTTCCCAGGAATGTGGCTGTGGAGATCGAGGCCGTAGCCCGGATCTCCTGAGACGCATACATGTCGAAGTCTGCGACGCTGGTCCGAGACGCCGGCCTCGCGGGGGATTCCTGTTCAGAGGGAAGGAAGACGCATGTCCTCTCGACACTGTTTTCGCCGCCCGGCTCTCCTGGCGCTCCTTCTCGGAGCCTCCTTTGTCTTCCCTGCCTTTTCCACCCGTGCCCTGGCACAGGAAACCGTCCCCGAGGAGTTCTTCCAGGGGCTCCGCTGGCAGAACGTGGGGCCGGAGCGGGGGGGGCGGTCCATCGCGGTGGCCGGCAGCGATGCCCGGCCGATGGAGTTCTACTTCGGGGCCACCGGTGGAGGTCTATGGAAGACCACGGACGGGGGGACCACCTGGAGAGTCATCACCGACGGCAAGATCAACAGCTCGTCCGTTGGGGCTGTGGCGGTCTGCGAGGCGGATCCCGACGTGGTCTACATCGGGATGGGCGAGACCGAGCTCAGAGGAAACGTCATGCAAGGAGACGGTGTCTATAAATCCACGGACGGAGGGACGACCTGGTCCCACGTGGGCCTTGCACGAACCCAGAACATCTCCAGGGTCCGCGTCCACCCCTCGAACTGCAACACCGTCTGGGTGGGGGCTTTCGGAGTCCACTCCATGGCGAACCCCGAGCGAGGGGTCTACAAGACCACCGACGGGGGCGAGAACTGGGACGAAGGTGCTCTTCCGGGACGAGCGATCGGGAGCCGTGGATCTCTCCCTCGATCCCAACAACCCGAATATTCTCTTCGCGGCCCTCTGGGAGGCGTGGAGGAAATCCTGGGGGATGTCCTCGGGCGGCCCGGGAAGCGGATTGTTCCGCAGCACGGACGGCGGGTGAAACATGGGAGGAGATTACGCCGAAACCCCGGGATGCCCCAGGAGGGTGTCATCGGGAAGATCGGGGTCGCGGTCTCCCCGGCGGACCAGAGCGGGTTTACGCCGTCGTGGAGAACGAGGAGGGAGGGCGTATTTAGGTCCGACGATGGTGGCGACACCTGGACCCGCACCAACGACGAACGGAAGCTCCGGCAACGAGCATTCTACTACAGCCGCATCTACGCCGATCCCGTCGATAAAGACCGCGTTTATGTCCTCAACACGGCCTTCTTCCGCTCGGACGACGGGGGAAAGAGCTTCGGATCGAACCATCGGAGTTCCCCACGGGGACAACCACGATCTCTGGATCGCCGCCTCGACGATCCCGAGCGAATGATCAACGCCAATGACGGTGGAGCCAACGTTTCCTTCAACGGTGGCCAGACCTGGACTGCCCAGGATTTTCCCACCGGGCAGTTCTACCGCGTGGCGGCCACCGCTCACCAGCCATATATGGTCTGTGGCGCCCAGCAGGACAACTACACTGCCTGCGTCGCACCTCGGGGCTGGAGCTTCCTTTCCTCCTATGGCGAGCCTTTCTACTCCGTCGGGTGGGTGCGAGAGCGGATACGTGGCGCCCAAGCCGTCGGACCCCGACATCTTCTACGCCGGCTGTTACGGCGGGAGCCTGACCCGGTACGACCATTCCGACGGCCAGACCCGGGCCGTGAACGTCTGGCCGGAGAATCCCATGGGGCAGTCGGCGATCGACCTCCTGGAGAGGGTCCAGTGGACCTTCCCCATCGTCTTCTCCCACCAGGATCCGAATGTCCTTTATACGGGCACCCAGAAAGTCTGGAGGACCACCAACGAGGGGCAGAGCTGGGAGGCGATCAGCCCGGACCTGACCACGGGCCGAACCCAGCACCATGGGCCCGTCCGGTGGCCCCATCACCAAGGACCAGACAGGGGTGGAGACCTACGCGACGGTCTTCGCCATCGCCCCGTCCTACCACGACCCCGACGTGATCTGGGCCGGCTCGGACGATGGGTATGTCCAGGTGACCCGAAACGGTGGGAATCGATTGGACGAACGTGACCCGCCGGATGCGCCGGACTTCGTTCGCATCAACACGATCGAGGCGTCTCCCGACCACTCCGGGGAAAGCCTACGTGGCGGGGATCCGCTACCTCGTCGACAACGACCGGCATCCCTACATCTGGAAGACCGACGACTATGGCGGGACGTGGAGCACCATCGTATCCGGGATCCCGGAGGATGACTTCGTCCGAGCGGTTCGGGAGGACCCCACACGGCCCGGACTCCTCTATGCGGCGTCCGAAACCACGGTGTACATCTCCTGGACCGATGGAGCGTCCTGGCAACCCCTGACTCTGAACCTGCCCAACACGCAGGTGGCGGACCTTATCGTAGTGGAGGACGATCTGGCGATCGCCACACACGGGCGCGCCTTCTGGATCCTCTACGGCATCGGACCCCTGCGGGAGATCACTCCCGACGTTCTTGAGTCGGCGACCCACCTCTTCCAGCCACCGGACGTGGTCCAGGGAGTCGACGCGACGGTAGATGTCGCCTATTACCTCGCAGAAAAGGCGCAAGAGGTGAAGGTGGAGTTCCTGAACGAGTCCGGCGCAGTCCTGCAGGCTTACACCTCGAGCGCGGAGGAAGGCGTCGTGGAGGAAGCGGAGCAGGCCGAGGAGGAGGAAGCCGGAGAAACGCGATTTTCCGCCGTCGCCCGACGCCCCGAACCCGGACGCCAGGCCGGCATCAACCGCTTTCGCTGGAATATGCGGCTCGACGGGTACACGGACTTCGAGGGGAGGATCTTCTGGGCCGCTGGGAACGCGGGGCCCGTCGTCGTTCCCGGACCGTACGCCGTCAAGGTGACCGTCGACGGGACCGACCTGGGTACCAGAGACTTTCAGATCCGGCTGGATCCCCGCATCCATGGGGTGACACAGGCCGACCTTCAGGCTCGCTTCGACTTGGCCGTCCGAATTCGAGACCGGGTCAGCGAAGCCAACGAAGCCGTGATCCGGATCCGCCGGATCAAGGAGCAGATCGACCAGCGACTGTCGGTCTCTGAGGACCAGTCCCTGAGAGCCGACGGGCTGGCGCTTCGCGACGCTCTGAGCTCCGTGGAGGCGGAGATCTATCAGGTCCGGAACCAGAGCAATCAGGATCCCCTGAATTTCCCCATCAAGCTGAACAACAAGCTCGCCGCGTTGCTCGGAGTGGTGGAAGGATCCGAGAATCGACCCACCGATCAGTCCTATGCGGTTTTCGACTATCTGTCGGGGCTCCTGCAGGACCAGCTTGACGAGATGAACCGGCTTCTCGGGGGGGACCTGGACTCGTTCAACCGCCGTCTCCAGGAGCTCGGCCTCGACGCGATCACGGCGGGAGAAAGAATGCAGTGACCATGAATGCGCGCGAGCTGAGGGGTGCCCGGAGCCCCTGGGTACGACGGATACGCGGATGGACGAGTGTAGTGCCCCTCATCCTCGTTGTGGCGTGCGCCGCAGGATCCGGGGGGAACCCGTTCAACCGCAGTCAGAACATGGACCAGGTGGTCCTACGGGTGGAAAACGACAACGTATACGAGGCCACCATCTATGTTCGCCCGGGCGGACGCCGACGCCTGCTGGGGAAGGTCGATTCCAGGGGCCTGCAGTTCTTCGAGTTCGAATGGCCGGCTGTAACGCCCCTGAGTCTGGAGATCGAGCTGATGGTGGGGGAGCGGTACCGGCCGCCACCGTTTCCGTTCAACGCTGGTGTTCGGGTAGAGCTCATCATCGGTCAGGAATTGCGCCGAAGTATCCTCCGACAGTGATCCGCTCTTCCCGATCAAGCTCATAGAGGACATGAGATACACCTAAGAAAGCGACTCTGGGACATGGTCTTATGCGCACAAGACCATAACCGCACCCGTGTCGCCCCTCCAAGCGCTTTCCGCGTTTCACACAAGGCGAATATGCCTCCGCCCGGAAAATATAATCGACGAAAGGTAAATTCCCCCGATTTGCCCCTTTCCAAATCTGAGAAAGAGTGTTATCGGATATTCTGCTGTGGAACTCGGTGTCAGGCTGCGGAGGATCCGGCGGTACGCCAGCCTCCGACCCGACGCCGGGTGCCGTGTGTGGGTATCCAGTCGTCGGAAGGTCCGGGGAATCCCGTCTCCGACTATGGATCGTTCAACTAAGGAGCGCGGGATGCGTACGACCGGAACCGTAAAATGGTTCAACGATTCCAAGGGCTTTGGCTTCATCACCCCGGAAGGCAGCGACAGGGACTGCTTCGTCCACTACTCCGCCATTGCCGGATCCGGCTTCCGGACCCTGGCGGAAGGGGAAAAAGTCGAGTTCGATCTCGTTCAAGGCCAAAAGGGGCCCGCAGCCGAGAACGTCACAAAGCTAGGTGACTAGCCTCAGCCTCCTCCCCAGGGAGGGTCTCCCGGCGCCCGCCGGGAGACCCTTTCTGCTTCTGGGAACTGGACTCGGAGGAATTGACCCGGGAAGGCCATGCTGGTAGCGTCCTCCGCATCGGGGGCGGATCGGGCCTGGTGGCTCGACTGGTCTTCAAAACCAGCTTGCCCGGCTAGAACCCGGGTGGGTGGGTTCGATTCCCACACGCTCCCGCCAGTTGCCGGGGTTCCCGGTGGGGCACCCGGCCCCACCGGGGCGCCCCAGTGGCTTCACCCGGAGGATGGGGGCGGAGGAATCCATGGGGGATCATCACGGATGAAGAGACGATGCGTGAGAGGTTAGCGCGGCCGTGGTTGGAGGCGGGCCGGGACAGGCATCCGGCTTTCCCCTGCCTCGTCCTCGCCGTGGCCGGTCTCCTTTCGCTTCTGGCGGCCGGGCCGGGAAGGGCAGCGGGGCAGGTCCCCGACACTCTCCGTTCTCCCCCCGCCCAAGAGTCGGACAGCGCCTCCGCCGAGGTCCCGAAGGCCCGCATCAGCCCGAGGGGCGCGTTCATCCGCTCCGCCCTGGTACCGGGCTGGGGGCATGTGGAAGTGGGGGCTTTCGTCCGGGGAGGCTTCTACTTCGCCGTGGAATCCGCCGCAGGGTTGATGCTCTTCAAGACCCAGACCCGCCTCTCCCGGGCCCGGGATCGCCTCAGGCTGCTCGAGTCCGTGATGACCACACGCCTCCAGCGGGAGGGGGTGACCGACCCGACGAAGATCGAAGCCGCCTTGGCGGACGACCCGGACGTGGAGGACCTCCGGGCCCTGGAAGAGACTCGATCGGGGCAGAAGGAGGACTGGATGGCGCTGGGGATCTTCTTCCTCTTCCTCGGGGGGGCGGACGCGTACGTCTCAGCCCATCTTGCCGACTTCCCCACAGCGGTGGAGATCGGCCCCACGCCTGACGGAGGGATGGAAGTCTCCTTCTCGATTCCTCTCAACTTCTGACCCCGTCCGGAGAACCCCACTCCAGGAGCCGGGGCGGAGCCGACGGCGTCAGGAGCGCGTAGCTTCGGTGGACCAGCCAGTCTCCTGAGTTCAGGTAGAATCGACCGGGCGCGACCTCCCGGAGGAGGGGGATGTGGGTGTGACCCAGGACGACGAGATCGAGTTCCGGGGACTCGGCCAAGCGGGAGGTGGCCCAGGCCTCCAGGAACCGGGAGCGGGCCTTCTGCTTCTCCAGGGATTCGCCGTCCCGCAGTCCGGTCTTCGAGACTCGCCGGGCCACCCATGCACCCACGTCGGGATGGAGCCAACGGAAGGCGAAGCGTGTGGGGCCCCCCCGCAGAAGGTGCCGCAAGACACGGTATCCCAGGTCGCCTGACCCCAACCCGTCTCCATGCGCCAGGAGGACCCGGCGGCCCTGGATGTCCAGCACGGCGGGATCCTGGCGGAAGGCCACCCCGATCTCGTCCCTGAGGAAGTCTCCACCCCACCAGTCGTGGTTCCCCCCCATGAAGAGAACCGGGATGCCGGCATCCACGAGGGCGGCCAGAGCCCCCAGAACCCGGGTGTGACCTCGCGGCACGACGCTGCCGTACTCGAACCAGAAATCGAAGAGGTCGCCGTTGATGATCACCTGGGAAGCTTCGCGGCCACAATGCTCCAGCCACGACACGAAGGCTCGCTCGGTGTCGGGGGGGACGGCGCCGAGGTGAATGTCGCTGGTCAGGTAGACAGGTGGATCCTGCATGGCCGGGAAAGGTAGAAGGGGCTGGTGGATCGTCACAAGGACCTGCACCGGACGTGCGCCGGGCCCGGGGCATTGTGCTCCCGCTCCGGTTCCATCACCTTCACTCGCCTCCGCCCCCCTTCCAAAGAGGGCCTGGGCGCTTGATCCCTCTGCTCTGGCGATGCCTCATGACGCGCACCCGGCTCCGTGTTCCGTCTGGCCGATCCCGGCGGGCCCAGCGCATGGTGGGCGGGTTGGCTCTGGTCCTGAGCGCTGCCGCCGGGTGTCATTCCGTACCTCGGATCGCGGCGGGTCCCGCGGGGCTGGCGGACGCAGAGGAAGTGGCCGCTCGGGCCCTTGCAGCGACCCTGCCGGAGACCCCCGTGCAGATGTCGTTCGCCTTCCGGGTCAAAGAGGCCGACTTCCGATTTCAGGGGCAGGGGGTGGCGCGGGTCGAACCGCCCTACCGGGTGCGCATCGATCTGTTCTCCAACGGCGGGGAGACCCTGTTCATGGCGGCCCTGGTGGGGGAGGATCTCCGGGTGCCCCCCTGGGCTCCAAGAGAGCTGGCTCCCCCGCCGGGCCTCCTTTGGGCTGCCCTCGGCGTGTTCCGGCCCGACCCGGGATGGCGCCTGCTGGGAGCTCGCCCCGAGGGGGACGGATCCACCGTTCTGGGGTATGAAGCGGCGGACGGAGAGGATCTCCGATTTCAGATCCGGGGCCAGAGGCTGGAGCGGGCCGAGCTCTACAGGGGCGGACACCTGGCCGAGGAAGTAGATTTATCCCTGGACGAGGTTACCGGGAGCGTGGTCGAGACGGTATATAGGAATCTGGCCGAGTTCCTCGAGCTGACGTTCACACTCGAATCGGTAGAGACAGTTGAGTCGTTTCCGCCAACCATCTGGAGTCCGGGCCTCTAAGGACCGGACGTTTTCCTCCCGCCACGGATCGAGGTCTCGGCGGCCTCTCGCCCGATCGAGCCGGGGCCCCCTCGTGCCCCTCCTCCTCTCGGTGACCCTTCTTTCGGGCTGTCTCTATGGCTTCCAGGCCGGAGCCGGTTTTCCGCCCTACGTGAAGACGGTGGCCATCGTGCCGTTCGAGAACGACACGAATCGGCCGGAGCTGACGGACGAGATCTTTCAGCAGCTCCTCAGGGAGTTCCCACGGTCCCAGGGCCTCCAGCCCGCCGGCGAGGACGTGGCGGATGCGGTCATTCGAGGCACCATCCAACGCTACGATCTCACTACCCCGAGCTACCGGTCCGGTGGAACCCGTGAGAACGTGGAGGTCCTTCAGCAGCAGGTCACCCTGGTGGTGGAGGTGCAGATCATCAACCTGGTGGACAACCAGATCCTCTGGGAGAGCCGTAGCGTCTCCGGGCAGGGTCAGTACCTCCAGGGCGAGACGGAGGATGCGGGCCTCACCCAGGCCATCCAGCAGATCGTCCAGCGAATCATAGACGGGGCCCAGTCAAACTGGTAAGTTCCGGGCCATCTTTCGTCCGCCATCTCACTCAACCTTCTTGCTTCGGCGCATGCGTCCGGCTCGATACGTCATTCTGGGCTTGAGCCTGTTCGGCCTTTGGCTTCTGTTGTCGGGGCACTTCGAGCCCCTCATCCTCGCGTTCGGGGTGCTCTCCTGCCTGTTCGTCGTCTACCTCGCGTGGCGAATGGATCGAGTAGACCGCTACGACTTCCCCCTGATCCTGACCTGGCACCTCCTCGGATACTGGCTCTGGCTGATCAAGGAAATCGCCAAGGCCAATGTCAACGTGGCCCGGGTGATCCTGAACCCCAAGTTGCCCATCAGCCCGATCATGGTTCCCTTCCGGGCCTGCCAGAAATCCGACCTGGGCCGAATGATCTACGCCAACTCGATCACCCTCACGCCGGGGACCATCACCACCGGCACCGAGGGCGAGATTCTCCGGATCCATGCCCTGACGTGGCATGACGTCGACGGGAGGGAAGAGGACGAGATGGACCACAGGGTGTGCGCCCTGGAGCGCCGGATGAGCTGGGGAGAGGAGTGATGTTCACGGCTACCGCGGTGGCGATTCTCCTGACCATGGCCCTCGCCATGACCCGGGCCCTCCTGGGTCCCACGGTCTACGACCGGGTTCTGGCGGTGAACATGTTCGGGACGAAGACGGTGCTCATCATCGCGGTTCTCGGGTTTCTCACGGGCAGACCGCACTTCCTGGATCTGGCCCTCCTCTATGCCCTCATCAACTTCATCGGCACGCTGGCGGTGCTGAAGTTCTCGGAGTACGGGGACCTGGGACGCCGAATGGACGACCAGGAGGCCGAATGATGGGAGCCGTGGCGGACGTCTTAAGCTGGATCCTCCTGCTCTCCGGATCGGCGTTCGCACTCATCGGCGGCATCGGGGTCTTGAGGATGCCCGACGTCTTTACCCGTCTTCACGCCGCGGGGATCACGGACACCATGGGAGCGGGCTTGATCCTCACGGGCCTCATGTTCCAGGGGGGGCTCTCGCTCATGACCGTGAAGCTCATCCTGATCCTGGGTTTTCTCTGGTTCTCCAGCCCTGTCTCCACCTACGCCCTGGCCCGGGCCACCCTCGCCAGCGGCCAGGAGCCGTTCTGAGTGCGTGGGGTGCTCAACCTGCGCGGCGTCGTGGTGCCGATCATCGATTTGCGCTGCCGTTTCGGGGAGGGCCTCACGGACTGCACGCCGACGCATATCATCATCATCGTCCACGTGGAGGGCCGTCAGATGGGTTCTTCTTGGCCGACCGCGTGTTGGACATCGTATCGGTCGAGCAGGGCGCGATCCAGCCGGTGCCGACGGTCGCGCGTTCGTCACGCGTTCGCTTTCTCGCCGGGCTGGTGACTGTCGACGACGCCATGATCGCGTTGATCGACCTGGCTCGTCTGCTGTCGCTCGACGGTGACGACGAGGCGACGACGGTCGTGCTCGACGCCTAGAGACGCCTGGTTTGCGTTCGCTGTCGTCCCCTTCATCGTGCATTTTCTTTGAAACGGAGCTCTGTCATGTCCTTCCTCGCCCGCTTTCGTGTGTTCACCAAGTTCTGCGCCATCGTCGGCACTGTTGTCGGTGGTCGCCACTGCCATTACGTGGCTCGGCGTCAACTCGCTCAAGTCGCTGAGCGATGCGACCGACCACATGGAAACGACGGCCAAGCTGTCGTCGGCCGCGCAGCATCTCGTCGTCAATCTGCTGGCGATGAATTGCGCGGAGTTTCAGCTCGCCACCGATCCGCGACCGGCGAGCCGGCAGGCTGCCCAAAAGGTATTCGACTTTGAGAGCAAACAGTTCGTCGAGGAGTTGAACTGGCTCAAGGGCGAGAACCTGACCTCGGGCCTCAAGGCGAGCGTCGCCGACATTGAGTCCCATTGGGGCGCTTATCAAAAAGAACTGAGCCAGACGGTCGCCGCGGCAAATGCGGTGACCAGTTTCC